>JAWKIW010000003.1:0-326434 GCA_041394145.1 Acidimicrobiales bacterium | reverse complement strand
GTCACCCACCGCAGGCACTCCTCCACCGCCGTGGACCGCACGGCGGGGTCGGCGTCGGCCACCAGCGCGGCTCGCTGGTCGGGATGCCGCGCCAGCGCCTCGACCGTGCCCGACAGCAGGTGCCGGGTGGTCTCGTTGCCCGCCACGAGCACGGACATGCAGTACATGACGATCTCCTCGTCACGCATGGGGCGCCCCTCGACCGACGCCTCGACGAGGACGGAGAGCAGGTCGTCGCGAGGCTCCGCCCGCCGGGCGACCACGTGTGCGTTGAGGTGCTCGAGCAGCTCGCCCACCGCCGCCATGTTCGCCAGCACGTCGTCGCCGGACGGGTCGTCATCGGGGCTCTCGATGCAGGCGTCGGACCACCGCCGCAGGTCAGCGTCCGACGCATCACCGATGCCCAGCAGCTCGGCGATCACCGCCACGGGGATCGGAGCGGTGACGGCGTCGACGAGGTCGATCCGCACCGAGGGATCGACGCGGTCGAGCGCGGAGCGCACGATCTCCCGCGCCCGCTCCTCGAGTCGGGCCACCGCCCGCGGCGTGAACCAGCGCGACGCCACCTTGCGCCACTCGGCGTGCCGGGGTGGGTCCATGTGCAGGATCGAGCCCGGCAGCTCGTTCCCGTCCCGCTTGGGGTCGTGCATCAGCACGCCCTGCCCCGAGCAGAACCTCGCCGGATCGCGGCTGACCGCCCGCACGTCCTCGTAGCGGGCGACCGCCCACCGGTGCGGCGCGTAGGCGTGGACCGGCGACTCCTGGCGCAGGCGGCGCAGCACGTCGTAGTAGTCGGGCCGGGTGAACAGCCCCGGCCGTTCCGGATCGATGTCGACGTCGACGGCCCCGGGCCCCATGTGCACGCTGCCTCCCGGCCGCGGAACCTACCAACACCTGACACCGGCGTCAGGTTCTCATGCCCGGGAGCGCCCAGAACCGCTGCGCGAACGACCCGCGGAGGACGGAGCACCCGGCGATAGCGTGCCCGCATGTCCACCCCCGCCATCTCGGTCAAGGGCCTGGTGAAGTGGTTCGGCGAGGTCAAGGCCGTCGACGGCATCGACCTCGAGGTGCGGCCCGGCAAGGTCTACGGCCTGCTCGGCCCCAACGGCGCCGGCAAGACCACCACCGTGCGGGTGCTCACCACCATCCTGCAGCCCGACGCCGGCACCGCCGAGGTCCTCGGCATCGACGTCGCCCGACATCCGCAAGCGGTGCGCGAGCGCATCGGCCTGGCCGGGCAGTACGCGGCGGTCGACGAGAACCTCACCGGCCGGGAGAACCTTCGCCTGATCGGCAAGCTCACCCACCTGCCGCCGGTGGTGGTGCGCGACCGCGCCGACGAGCTCCTCGACCGCTTCGGCCTGATGCACGCCGCCGATCGCCCCGCCATGACCTACTCGGGGGGCATGCGCCGCCGGCTCGATCTGGCCGCCGCCCTGGTCCACAAGCCGCCGGTGCTGTTCCTCGACGAGCCCACCACCGGCCTCGACCCCGCCTCCCGCAAGGACCTGTGGACCGTCATCGAGGAGCTGGTCGCCGACGGCACCACGGTGCTGCTCACCACCCAGTACCTCGAGGAGGCCGACCGCCTGGCCGAGCGCATCGCCGTCATCGACAAGGGCAAGGTCATCGCCGAGGGCACCCCCGCCGAGCTCAAGGCCCGCCTCGGCGCCACCATGATCGACCTCGGCTTCGCCTCCGCCGCCGACGCCGAGGCCGCGGCCGCCACCCTCGCCCGATCCGAGCACCTGCCCGAGACGGTCGGCGACCCGCGGCTCGACGGCTCGATGGTGGAGATCGCCGTCGAAGAGGGCGCCCGCACCGTGATCCACGTGCTGCGGGCCCTCGACGCCGACGGCATCGCCCCGGCGACGCTGGCCGTGCGCGAGCCGAGCCTCGACGACGTGTTCTTGTCCCTGACCGGCCACAAGGCCGAGGTGACCCCCGCCGACACCCCCGAGGACGGCGACGCCTACGACGACGAGGGCGTGGTCGCCGCTCCCGCCCTCGGCGGCTCACCCGGCCGCCACCGCCGACGCCGACGCGGAGGAACCCCATGACCGCCACCACCGTCGACGAGGTCCTCCCCGGACCATCCACCCGCACCGACGGCAAGGGCGCGCTGCGCCACACCCTCAGCGACTCGATGGCGGTCGCCAGCCGCTACCTCATCGCCTACAAGCGGCTCCCCCAGCTGCTCGTCTTCTCCACGATCCAGCCGATCATGTTCGTGCTGCTGTTCCGGTACGTGTTCGGCGGTGCGATCGCGGTCCCCGGCGGGATCCCCTACGTCGACTACCTGATGCCGGGGATCTTCGTGCAGTCGACGGTCTTCGGCGCGGCGTCGACGGGCATCGGCCTGGCCGAGGACGCCGGCAAGGGCCTCATCGAACGCTTCCGGTCGCTGCCGATGGCCCGGTCGGCCGTGCTGCTGGGGCGCACCTTCGCCGACCTCGCCCGCAACACCTTCGTGATCGTGCTCATGGCGCTGGTGGGCTTCGCCGTGGGCTTCCGCATCCACGGCAGCTGGGCCGAGTTCGTGCTCGCCCTGCTCATCATCCTGGTGTTCGCCTACGCCCTGTCCTGGGTGACCGCGCTGGTGGGGCTGAAGGCCTCCAACGCCGAGGCGGCCCAGGCGGCCACCTTCCCGCTGCTGTTCCCGCTCACCTTCGCCTCGTCGGCGTTCGTGCCGGTCTCGTCGATGCCGTCGTGGCTGCAGGGCTTCGCCACGTGGCAGCCGGTGTCGGTGGTGATCAACGCCGCCCGTGCCCTGTGCCTCGGTGATCAGGCGTCGGCGCTGTACACGACGGCGACGAGCACCTACGTGATCCTGGCGCTGGCCTGGACGACGGCCATCGTCGCCGCCTTCGCGCCGCTGGCGGTGCGGGCCTACCGCCGCAAGGTCAGCTGAGCCCACCGGTCTCTCGGGCCCCACCTTCCCCCCGCGAGCGTGTTCTCGTCATGGATCCGGGCGTCCCGACCCGCATCTGGATGACAGGAACGCAAGGAGGGGAGGCCGCTCGGCGGGGACCTCAGCGCTCGACCCAGACGCGGTCGACGACGAAGGTGCCGTCCATCCGCATCGCCAGGTCCTGCACGCCGGTGCCGACGACGACATCGGTCTGGTACTGGGCGATGGGCAGCACCGGCGCCAGCGCCAGCACCTGCTTCTCGACCTGGCCGTAGGCGGCGAGGCGGGCGTCGCGGTCCTTGGTGGCGCGGGCCTGGCGGATCGAGCCGTCGATGGTCGGGTCGTTCACCCCGGTGGTGTTGTCCTGGGACGAGGAGAGGAACAGCGGCGCGAGGTAGGCGTCGGGATCGGGGTAGATGCCCATCCACCCCCGGCGGAACACCTGCTGGGCGCCACCGACGGACTGGGTGCGGAACTGGTCGAACGGCACCGCGGTGACGGTCGACGGGATGCCCGCCGCCAGCAGCTGCTGCTGGACCGCCAGCACCATGGGGGCCTCGGCGGGGTCCTGGGCCACGAGGAGCTCGACGGTGGGCACGTTGCCGTCCGGGAAGGCCTGGGCCACCAGGGCCTTGGCCGTCGCCGGGTCGTAGCGGCACGGTTCGCCGCACCCGTCGGCGCCGAGGGCGCCGGGCACGCCGGCGGGGACGACCGTCTGCAGCGCCAGCCGACCGGGGAGCGCCGCCTTCACCACGGCGTCGCGGTCGACCGCCTGGACGATGGCCTGGCGGAAGCGCACGTCGGCCAGGGCCGGGTTGGCGGTGTTGATGCCGAAGAACACCTCGGCGGCGAAGGGCTTCACGGCCTGGTCGCCATAGGTGGCGGCGGCTGCCGTCACCTGGTCGGGCGGCACGATCACCCAGTCGATCTGGCCGGCCTTGAAGGCGTCGAAGGCCGCGGCGTCCGACGGGAACCGCACCAGCTCGACGCCGTCGAGCTTGGCCGACGATCCGGGACGCTTCTCGAGCTTGACCGTGGTGGCGTCCCTCGAGGCGAGGTTGAACGATCCCGACAGCGCCACCTTGGGGACCTCGCCCTCGAAGGCCTCGCGGGACACGACCCCGTAGCTGGGCGCGGCGAGCAGCTCGGGCAGCTGGGCGAAGGGCTCGGCCGTCACGATGCGCACCGTGCGGGGGTCGACCACCTGGACGCCGCGGAGCTCGATCGTGGTGCCGGCGAGGACGTCGCCGTAGCCGTCGATCACGTCGAGGCGGACCCCGGCGATCGACGACCGCCCCTTGCGGGCGATGCGGTCCAGGGAGAACTTCACGTCGGTGGCGGTGATGGGCGAACCGTCCGAGAAGGTCGCTCCCTCCCGCAGGGTGAAGGTCCACTCCCGGAGGGAGTCGTCGGCGCTCCACCGCTCGGCCAGCGCGGGCACCGCCGTCTGCGACGCGGGATCGATGCTGGTGAGCCCGTCGAAGAGCACGTCGACGGTGACCAGCTCGGGCGGGTCGGTCGGGACGATCACGGCCGGGTCGATGGTGTCGGGGCCGACGAGGCCGAGGCGCAGCACACCCCCGAGCCGCGGGAGGGCGCCTCCGTCGACACCGGTGAGGTGACCGCCGGCGCCTCGGCGGCGGGCTGCTCGTCGTCGGAGCATCCGACCGCGGCGAGGACCAGCGACGAGGCGACCGCCAGGGCGACCGCGGCCCGGCGTGCTCGTCGCGAGGCGCGGCGGGACGGCGTGACCGGCACGACGGGCAGCGGCGTCAGGTCGACAGCCGCAGGGACAGCGCGATCGTGGTGAAGGCGAAGATCAGCCCGCACACGACGGTCATGCGATCGAGGTTCTTCTCGACCATCGTCGAGCCCGACGCGACCTGGCCGAGGCCGCCGCCGAACATGTCCGACAGGCCGCCGCCGCGCCCGCTGTGCAGCAGGACGAGGAACACGAGGGCCACGCTCACGGCGACCTGGATGGCGAGCAAGATGCCGGTCAGCACGGCGGCCAACCTACCAGAGGGCCCCCACCGATCCCAGGTCACACCGGCCCCGCCCGACCCCCCGGGTCGCCAACCGGTGACACGTGCTGCGCCACAGGGCAAGCAACCGTCACCGGTTCGTGGGTGGGTTCGTGGGTGGGTTCGTGGGTGGGTTCGTGGGTGGGTTCGTGGGCCGGTTCGTGGGTGGGTTCGTGGGTGAGGTCGTGGGTCGTTCGGGCCTCAGCCGGCGAGGCGGTACTGGACGATCTTGGCGAAGTCGTCGGCGTCGAGGCTGGCCCCACCCACCAGGGCACCGTCGATGTCGGCCTCGGCCATCAGCTCGGCGGCGTTGCCCGGCTTCACCGAGCCGCCGTACTGGATGCGCACCGAGTCGGCGGTGTCGGCCCCGAAGCTCTCCGCCACCGTGCCCCGGATCATGGCGCACACGGCCTGGGCGTCGTCGGCCGTGGCCGTCTTGCCCGTCCCGATCGCCCAGATCGGCTCGTAGGCGATGACCAGCCCGCCCACCTGCTCGGCCTTCAGGCCCTTCAACCCCTCGCGCACCTGCAGGGCGACCTTGTCGTGGGTGACGCCGGCCTCCCGCTCGTCGAGGGTCTCGCCGCAGCACATGATCGGCGTCATCCCGTGCGTGAGCACGGCCTTGACCTTGCTGTTCACGTGCTCGTCGGTCTCGCCGAACAGCTCGCGCCGCTCGGAGTGGCCCACGATCACGTACTGCACGTCGAGCTTGGGCAGGAACGCCGGTGACACCTCCCCGGTGAAGGCGCCCTTGTCCTCCCAGTGGCAGTTCTGGGCGCCGACCGCGAGCTCGCAGTCCTTCTGGTCGAAGATCGTCGTCTGCACGGAGCGGATGTCGGTGAACGGCGGGTGCACCGACACGTCGACCGCCTGGTAGTCGTCCTTGGTGAGCAGGTAGGCCAGCTTCTGCACCACCTGGATCGCCTCGAAGTGGTTGTGGTGCATCTTCCAGTTGCCGCTGATGAGCGGCTTGCGGCTGGCGGCCATGACGGGCTCCGTTCGGATGTGGTCGGGGGACGTCGGCTCGGTCTGCCGGCGGTGGTCGCGCCGGCCCGAGTGGTCAGCGCGGGGCGTTGCTGGCGTTGCGCAGGGCCTCGAGGCCGGGCAGGTCGCCCTGCTCGAGCAGCTCGAGCGAGGCCCCGCCACCGGTGGAGATGTGGTCGATCTGGTCGGCGAGCCCGAACTGGGCGACGGCCGCGGCCGAGTCGCCGCCACCCACGACCGTGAACCCGTTGGCCTCGGCGACGGCGGTGGCGACGGCCTTGGTCCCCGCTTCGAAGCGCGGGTCCTCGAACACCCCCATCGGCCCGTTCCAGAAGATGGTGCGGGCCTCGGCGATCACGTCCCCGAACTCCGCGGCGCTGCCCGGCCCGATGTCGAGACCCATCCAGCCGTCGGGCACGTCGGCGCCGACCTGGCGGACCTCGCCGCCGGCGGAGGGGTCGCCGATCTTGCCGCCCGGCCCGAGGGCGGTGATGTCGGACGGGATGTGGATGGTGATGCCCGACGCCAGCAGCGCCCGGCAGGTGTCGACCTGGTCGTCTTCGAGCAGCGATCCGCCGACCGAGTGACCCTGGGCCTTCAAGAAGGTGAAGGCCATGCCGCCGCCGATGACGAGGGCGTCGGCCACCGTCGACAGGGCCTCGATCACGCCGAGCTTGTCGGACACCTTGGCGCCGCCGAGGATGCACACGAACGGCCGCGACGGGTCGTTGCGCATCGGCAGGAGCACCTCGACCTCGCGCTGGAGGAGCCGCCCCGCTGCCGAGGGCAGGAACTGCGGCGGACCCACGATGGAGGCGTGGGCCCGGTGCGAGGCCCCGAAGGCATCGTTGACGTACAGGTCACGGCCCTCGATCAGCTCCTGCACGAAGGCCGGATCGTTCTTCGTCTCCCCGGCGTTGAAGCGCAGGTTCTCGAGCAGGTCGCACCCGGGCGCCAGCTCGGCGAGGCGCTCGCGCACCGGGGCCATCGAGTACTTCGGGTCGGGCTCGCCCTTGGGCCGACCGAGGTGCGAGCAGGCGGTGACGTGGGCGCCCGCCTCCTGCAGCTCGTGGATGGTGGGCAGGGCGGCGCGGATCCGCAGGTCGTCGACGATCTCGCCGTCCTTCAGCGGGACGTTGAAGTCGGCGCGCAGCAGCACCCGCTTCCCGCTGACGTCGCCGAGGTCCTCGAGGCTGGGGACGCTCATCGCCCGCGGCTCACTTGGCCGCGTTGGCGACGATCTGCACGAGGTCGACGAGGCGGTTCGAGTAGCCCCACTCGTTGTCGTACCAGCCGAGCACCTTCACGAGGTTGCCCTGGCTCATGGTGAGCTTCGAGTCGAACGTGCACGACGCCGACGAGCCGACGATGTCGCTCGAGACGATGGGCTCGTCGGTGTAGACGAGCACCTTCGACAGCGGGCCCTCGCTGGCGGCAGCCTTGAAGGCGGCGTTGATCTCGTCGACGGTGGCTTCCTTCTCGAGGATGCCCACGAAGTCGGTGATGGAGCCGTCGGGGATCGGCACCCGCAGGGCGGTGCCGTCGAGCTTGCCCTGCATCGACTGCAGCACCAGGCCGGTGGCCCGGGCGGCGCCCGTGGAAGCCGGCACGATGTTCACGGCCGAGGCACGGGCCCGGCGCAGGTCCTTGTGAGGGCCGTCCACCAGGTTCTGGTCACCCGTGTAGGCGTGCACGGTGGTCATCAGGCCCTGCTGGACGCCGAAGTTGTCGTCGAGCACCTTGATCATCGGCACGAAGCAGTTGGTCGTGCACGAGGCGTTCGAGATGACCTTCTGGGTGGCCGGGTCGAACGTGTCGTCGTTGACGCCGACCACGATGGTGTTGTCGGCGCCGGAGGCGGGCGCCGACACGATGACGAACGGGGCGCCGGCGTCGAGGTGGGCGGCGGCCTTGTCCCGGGCCGTGAAGATGCCGGTGGACTCGACCACCAGGTCGACGCCCAGCTCGCCCCACGGGAGCTCCTTCGGGTCGCGCACGGCGGTGATCTTCAGCAGCTTGCCGTCGACCACGATGCCCTCGTCGGTGGCCGACACGTCGGCGTCGAGGACGCCCATCACCGAGTCGTACTTGAGGAGGTGGGCCATCTGCCCGACGTCGCCGAGGTCGTTGGCGGCGACGATCTCGACGTCGACCCCCTGCTGGCGTACTGCCCGGTAGAAGTTGCGCCCGATGCGGCCGAACCCGTTGATGCCGACGCGGATGGTCATGACCCGTTGCCTCCCAGGGTGGTCCAAGGTGCCCTCATCCGATCAGATCGGGCCCGGACGTGCCAGTTGGCACCGTCCCGGCGGTCCGGGACCTCCGGCCCTGGCACGCAAGGTCCCGTTCACCCGCTCGACCAGCCACCGCGCCACCGACCGTCATGCACACGACCACCGCCCGGGTGGTCCCCGACCTGGACGTCGAGGAGCGCCGACCGCCACGAGCGCGGTGGGCCTCAGCGGTCGAGGTCGCGGTGGGAGACCTTGGGGTCGATCCCCTGGGCGCGCAGCGCCTCGGCGACCCGCTCCGCGATGTACACCGAGCGGTGCCGGCCTCCGGTGCAGCCGAAGGCGATGGTCAGGTAGCTCTTGCCCTCGGTGACGTAGTGCGGCAGCAGCAGCTCGAGCAACGAGGTCAGCTCGTCGAGGAACCGCTCGGTCACCTCCTGGTCGCGCAGGTAGGCGGCCACCGCCTCGTCCTTGCCCGTGAGCGGGCGCAGGTCCTCGATCCAGTGCGGGTTGGGCAGGAACCGGCAGTCGATGACGAGGTCGGTGTCGAGCGGGAGGCCGTGCTTGAAGCCGAAGGACAGCACCGTGGTCTGCATGCCGACCTCGGGCGACTCGTCGCCGAAGAGGTCGACGATGCGGTCGCGCAGCTGGTGCACGTTGTAGTCGGAGGTGTCGACGACGACGTCAGCCTCGGCCTTGGCCGGCTCGAGCAGCAGCCGCTCGGCCTCGATGGCCTCGGCGAGGCTCGAGCCACCGGCCAGTGGGTGCCGTCGGCGAGTGCTCTCGTAGCGACGGACGAGGACGTCGGTGGAGGCCTCCAGGAACACGATCCGCACCCTGGCTCCCTGGGCCCGCAACGAGCGCAGGGCGGGAAGGACCTCCTCGTGGTACGGGCCGGTCCCGACCACGAGCACGACGCGGTGGACGTCGCTGCCGGGCGCCGCCAGCTCGGCCACCTTGCCGATGAGGGCCGGGGGCAGGTTGTCGATGACGAACCAGCCCAGGTCCTCGAGGATGTCGCCGACCTGCGAGCGCCCCGCCCCGGACAGCCCGGTGACGACGACGAACTCGCTCATGCCGTGAGTCTACGGGCGACCGTCCTCACGCCGACCGACCGACGCACCACGGACGAGGCGTCGCTCGTCCCCGCCGCGTCGCCGGTCGCGCAGAGCGGCGTCCGCCGGCGGCGCACGTGCCACGATGGCCCCATGGCGGGCGCGGGCACGATCCTCGTCTGGCTCGGCTTCGCCGTCGGTCTGGGCGTCATCGCCTGGCTCTCGGTGGCTGCCGTCAACGGCGGTCTCGCGGCCGGGCGCCTGCCCACCGCGGCCCTCGTCACCTCGCTCGCGGGCGCCGCCCTGGTGCTCGGATCGCTCGCCGCGCCGTGGATCCAGGGACGTTCCGCCGAGACCGGCGGCGACCTGGTGCTCTCGGGCTGGTCGGGGCTCGACCCGCTCACGCTCGTGGTGCTGGTGGCCATCGTCGCCGTCGTGGTGCTCGTCGCCGTGGCCGGCCGGCGCGGTCGGCGGCTGGCCGACCGGCAGTCGGGCGACGACCGGGCCGAGGTCGACGGTCGGGACCGACCGGGACCCGCGGCGCCGCTCGCTGCGCTGGCGGCATCGGCGGCAGGGCTCGTGGTCGGCAACCTGCTCATCCAGGCGGACCAGCCGGGCGGGTCCCGGGTCGCGCCACTGGGGTTCGCGCTCGGGCTGGCCGGCGTCGCGCTGCTCGTGCTCGCCGCCGCGCTGTCCCGCCGACCCGGCGGGCAACGCCAGCGGTCGACCGGTCCATGATGGGCAGATGACCGACGAGCGCTGGGAGCGCCACGCGGCCTGGTGGCAGGAGCACTTCACCGGTGGCGTCGACCCCGAGTACACCGAGCAGATCCTCCCCCTCGCCGTCCGAGCGCTGCGCGGCTGCGCTCGGGTGCTGGAGGTGGGCGCCGGCGAGGGACAGGTGGCCCGGGCGGTGCACGGCGCCGGCGACGTCCGCGTGGTGGGCATCGATCCGACCGAGGGTCAGATCGGCGAAGCAGCCCGTCGGGCCGGTGGGCCCACCTACGTCCGCGCCGGGGCCGCCGGCCTCCCCTTCCCCGATGGCGCCTTCGACGGCGTCGTCGCCTGCCTCGTGTTCGAGCACGTCGACGACCTCGACGCCGGGATCGCCGAGATCGCCCGGGTGCTCGCCCCGGGCGGCCGCTTCGCCTTCTTCTTGAACCACCCGCTGCTGCAGACGCCGGGCAGCGGCTGGATCGACGACCAGATCCTGGATCCCCCCGAGCAGTACTGGCGGGTGGGGCCGTACCTCACCGAGCAGGCGACCATCGAGTCGGTGGAGAAGGGCGTGCAGATCCGCTTCGTGCACCGACCGCTGAGCCGCTACGTCAACGCCATGGCCGACCACGGCCTGCTGGTCGCGCACATGGAGGAGCCGGCCCCGCCGCCGGGCTTCCTGGCCCGCGCCCCGGAGTACCTCGAGGCCGCCACCATCCCCCGCCTCCTGCTGCTCGAGGCCCGCAAGCACTGACGCCACTCCCCGGGGCTCCCTCCTCCTCCCGACGTCCCGCTCGATCCTCCCGCTCGACGGCACCACCTCGTCGTCGGTCGCGACCGAGTCGGCGGGAACGATCCAGGAGGGGCAGGTCCGGGAGCGGCCGCCCGTCAACCCGGGGCGTGGGTCTTGTCGTGGACGGCCCGGGCGACGGCGTCGGGCAGCCACGACAGCGCCTGCAGCTCCTCGAGCGAGGCCCGCTGCACGGCCCGCACGCCACCGAGCTCCTTCACCAGCCGCTTCTTGCGGGTGGGGCCGAGACCGGGGATGCCGTCGAGGACCGACGTCGTCATCCGCTTGCCGCGCAGCTCGCGGTGGTACGAGATGGCGAAGCGGTGCGCCTCGTCGCGGATCCGCTGGAGCAGGTACAGCGCCTCGCTCTGGCGGGGGATCCGCACCGGCTCCGGATCGCCCGGGAGGAACACCTCCTCGAAGCGCTTGGCCAGGGCCGCCACCGGGATCTCGTCGTCGAGGCCGAGCTCTTCGAGGACGCGCACCGCCACCCCGAGCTGGCCCTTGCCACCGTCGACGAGCAGCAGCTGGGGCGGGTACGAGAACTTGCCCCGCTCGGCCACCGGCTTGTCGCGGTCGGCGAGGTACGCGTTGAGGCGACGGGTCAGGACCTCCTCCATGGCGGCGAAGTCGTCGTTGCCCGGCACCTCCCGCACCTTGAAGCGGCGGTACTCGCGCTTGTCGGGCAGGCCGTCGGTGAGCACCACCATCGACCCCACGTAGTCGGTGCCCTGGATGTGGCTCATGTCGTAGCACTCGATGCGCAGCGGCGCCTCGGGCAGGTCGAGGCGGTCCTGCAGCTCGTTGAGCGCCCGAGCGCGGCTGTTGTGGTCGGCGGCGCGGCGCAGGCGGTGGCGCTGCAGCTCCTCGCGGGCGTTCTGGCTCACCGTCTCCATCAGCGCCCGCTTGTCGCCGCGCTGGGGCACCTTCACGGCGACGGCGGACCCCCGGGACCCGCTCAGCCACCGCTCGTACAGCGCCGGGTCGGCCGACTCGGTGGGCACCAGCACCTGCTTGGGCACGCCGAGCGGCGGGTCCTCGGAGTAGAGGCGCTCGAGCACGCGGTCGACGAGCTCGCCGGGCGTGAGGTCCTCGGCCTTGTCGATCACGAAGCCGCTGCGACCCACGACCCGGCCCTTGCGGACGAAGAACGTCTGCACCGCGGCTTCGAGCTCGTCGTCGGCCACACCGACCACGTCGAGGTCCTCGGGGCGGTCGAGGACCATCTGCTGCTTCTCGATCGCCTTGCGGACGCTCACCAAGCGGTCGCGGAGACGGGCCGCCCGCTCGAACTCCAGGTGCTCGGCGGCCTCGGCCATCTCCGCTTCGAGGCGGCGGACGACCTCGTCGGTGTCGCCGTCGAGGAAGCGCAGCAGGTCGTCGACGAGTCGGTCGTAGTCCTCGTGGTCGATCTCGCCCACGCACGGCCCGGAGCACTTCTCGATGTGGAACAGCAGGCAGGGCCGGCCGAGCCGCTCGTGGCGCTGCAGCTTGTTGTCCGAGCAGGTGCGGATGGGGAAGGTGCGCAGCAGCAGGTCGAGGGTCTCGCGGATGGCGTAGGCGTGGCCGTAGGGGCCGAAGTAGCGGGTGCCCTTGCGCTTGCGGCCGCGCAGCACCATCGCCCGGGGCCACTCGTCCGAGGTGGTCACGGCGAGGAACGGATAGCTCTTGTCGTCGCGATAGCGGACGTTGAAGCGGGGCTGGTGGCGTTGGATGAGCGCGTACTCGAGCAGCAGCGCCTCGACCTCGTTGCGCACCTCGATCCACTCGACGGTCTCGGCGGCCGCGACCATCTGGGCCGTCCGCGGCGGCAGGTTGGCCGGGTTCTGGAAGTAGTTGGACAGGCGCGAGCGCAGCGAGCGGGCCTTGCCCACGTAGACCACCCGGCCCCGCGCGTCCTTGAACTGGTAGGAGCCCGGCGTGTCGGGGATCGAACCGGCGGGCGGTCGCTGCACCACGAGCACATGCTACGAGCGGACCTCCACGCCCCCTGCCGCCGCAACCCGCCTCGTCAACCGGCCGCTGCAACCGGTGACGGTTTTCTGCGCCTGGGACACGGAAGCGTCACCGGTTGACGGGGAGCGGGGCGGGTGGTCGGGCCGGGCCGCGGGTCCGCTTCTAGGCTCGGTCCCGTGGCCACCACGACCGACCGCCGAGCCCCGGGCGACGCGGCGACCCGGCTGGTGGCCTGGGGGCTGCTGGCGGTGACGGCGATGGCCTTCCTGCTCGTCTCGTGGGGACGCCTCACCGGGCCGTTCGGCGACTCCGACGAGGGCATCAACGGCGCGGTCTGGGCCTACGCCAGCCGCTCGATGCGCGACCTCGGGCCCGTCGAGTCGGCCCTCGGCGGCCGACACCTCAACGGCTCGCGCTACGCCACCCATCCCCCGCTGATCGTGTCCGAGACCGCGCTGGCGGAGACCATCGCCGGCGAGCACGGCGCCAGCAGCCGGGCGGCCGCCTGGGTCGGGTCCATCGTCGCGCTGTTCCTCCTGTATCGACTGGGCCGACGTCTGGGGTTCTCGCCCGTCTCCGCAGCGGGCGGTGCGGCCGTGGCGGGGACGACCGGCATGTTCGTGACCTACGGGCCGATGCTCGACACGCCGGTCACCGCCTTCCCCTTCGCCGTCGGCGTGACCCTCCTGTGGACCCGCGACTGGCAGGGGGACGACCCGCCCTCGCCCTGGCTCACGGCCACCGTCACCCTGGCCGCCTGCCTGGCGAGCTGGCAGTGCGCCCTGCTGGCCGGGCTCGCCGGCGCTGCGCTGGCCGTGCGCCACCGCCGCGACCCGGGGAGGGCGCTCCTGGCCGCCGCGCCGTACCTCGGCGGCGCCACCGCCGGGGTGGCCCTGTCGATCGGGTGGTCGTGGTGGACCTACGGCGACCTCGGGGCCCTGAGCGACAAGCTCGGTCGTCGAACGGGCTCGTCGTCGACCGTGGGGCTCGCCGATGTCGTGTCCTTCCAGGTGCCGTGGCTCGCCGAGCTGCTCGGCCTGGGCACCCTGGGTCTCGTGGGGTCGGTCGTCGCGCTCTGGGACCGACCAGTCCGACCGGCGGCCGCCCTCACCCTGGCGACGGCGTTCGGCTACGCGCTGCTGTTCCGCGAGGCCGCGGCCGGCCACCAGTACTGGTGCTACTGGGTGCTGCTGCCGGTCGCCATCGGGTCGGGATGGGGCCTGTCCCGGCTCGAGCGCGACGTCCGCGCCCGGCGCGGCGGCACCGTGGCCCCGGTGGTGGGCGTCGTCGTCGCCGTCGTGCTGGTCGGCGCCTTCGACCTGGCCCGGCCCGGCAAGGCGGCGGGCTGGATCAGCGGCGGGCACCAGGCGGTCGAGCTGCTGCGCACCGGTGTCCCCGCCGAGCAGCGGGTCATCCACTACGTGGGCGAGAAGGATCGTCCCGACCCGATGGTGGTGTACGAGCTGGGCCGCACCGCCGAAGCCCTGACCATGGCTGCGGACCTCGACGCCCTCGCCGCCCAGCGGCCCGACGAGCCGGTCTACGTCGTCGGGGTGTGCGGCGACGGCGACGCCGGGGTCGAGCTCTGCCGGCGGGTCACGACCCTCGTCGAGGGCGCACCGACCGGGGAGGGGCCGCCACCGCCCCGGCTCGTCCCGGCCGCCGAGCTCGCCGAGCGCCTCCGAACCGGAGGCTGAGCGCAGCCCGGACGGCTCACGAACCCGTCGGGAGGCGGGCGGCCGACCCATACCCGTCCGACCTCGGCACCCAGGCTCTACACTGGTGCTCACGCCGGCCTGGTATCCGGCGACATATCCGGCTCCGAGGCCGACATCCCCGTGGCGAGGCGACCAGGCTGTCCCCACCGGCTGCGAATCGGAGCCCCACCTCACCGGAGGCTCTGCACATCATGCTGCGGCTGCAACGTCCGCTCCCCGAGCGGTACACGACGGCATCCGAGGACGAGCTCGCCCGATGGATCGGCGACGCCAAGGCGGCCCTCGGCGACCGCCTGTTCATCCTCGGCCACCACTACCAGCGCGACGAGGTGATGCGCTGGGCCGACGCCCGGGGCGACTCGTTCCGGCTCTCCGTGCAGGCCCAGGAGCACCCCGAGGCCGACTACATCGTGTTCTGCGGCGTGCACTTCATGGCCGAGTCGGCCGACATCCTCACCGGCGACCACCAGCAGGTGATCCTGCCCGACCTCAACGCCGGCTGCTCGATGGCCGACATGGCCGACCTCGACGAGGTCGAGGAGGCGTGGGAGGCCATCGGCAACGTCACCGACCTCGATCGCGTGGTGCCGATCACCTACATGAACTCGTCGGCCGCCCTCAAGGCGTTCGTCGGTGAGCACGGCGGCGCCGTGTGCACCTCGACCAACGCCCGGGCCGTGCTCGAGTGGGCCCTCGACCTCGGCGACTGGCAGGGCAGGGGCGCCCACGGCAAGCAGGTGCTGTTCTTCCCCGACCAGCACCTCGGCCGCAACACCGGCCACCAGCTCGGCTTCACCGAGGCCGACATGCGCCTGTGGAACCCGCGCCTCGAGCTGGGCGGCCTCACCGAGGCCGACGTCAAGGACGCCACCTTCCTGCTGTGGCGGGGCTGGTGCTCGGTGCACCAGCGGTTCCGCCCCGAGCACGTGCACGACTTCCGGGCCCAGCACCCCGACGGGATCGTGGTCGTGCATCCCGAGTGCGCCCACGAGGTGTGCGAGCTGGCCGACCAGGTCGGCTCCACCGACTACATCATCAAGGCCGTCGAGGCGGCGCCGGCGGGCTCGGTGATCGGTGTGGGCACCGAGGTCCACCTGGTGAACCGGCTGAACGAGGAGACCCCCGACAAGACCGTGGTGTCGCTCGACCCGCTGGTGTGCCCGTGCTCGACGATGTTCCGCATCGACGCCCCCCACCTGGCGTGGGTGCTCGAGCGGCTCGTCGACGGCACCGTGGTGAACCGGATCACCGTCGACGACCAGACCGCCGAATGGGCCCGCGTCGCCCTCCAACGCATGCTCGACATCACCTGAGGTCCCGGGGCCGGCCGAGCCGGCCGCTCACTCGATGCCCAGCAACGGGGCGAGGAAGCGACCGGTGTGGCTCTCGGGCGTCTTGGCGACGAGCTCGGGGGGACCCTCGACCACCACGGCACCTCCACCGCTGCCGCCCTCGGGGCCGAGGTCGATGATCCAGTCGGCCGTCTTGATGACGTCGAGGTTGTGCTCGATCACCAGGACGGTGTTCCCCTGGTCGACGAGCCGGGAGAGCACGGCGAGGAGCTTGCGGATGTCCTCGAAGTGCAGGCCGGTGGTGGGCTCGTCGAGGATGTAGATGGTGTGGCCGGTGGAGCGCTTGGCGAGCTCGCTGGCCAGCTTGACCCGCTGGGCCTCGCCGCCCGAGAGCGTGGGTGCCGGCTGGCCGAGCCGCACGTAGCCGAGACCAACGTCGACGATGGTCTGCATGTGCCGGGCGATGGCGGGTTGGTTGGCGAAGAACTCCAGGGCGTCCTCGCACGACAGGTCGAGCACGTCGGAGATGTTCTTGTCCTTGAAGGTGATGTCGAGGGTGTCGCGGTTGTAGCGAGCGCCCTTGCACACCTCGCACGGCACGTACACGTCGGGAAGGAAGTGCATCTCGATCTTGATCGTGCCGTCGCCGGCACAGGCCTCGCACCGGCCGCCGCTGACGTTGAAGGAGAACCGGCCCGGCAGGTAGCCGCGCACCTTGGCCTCGTGGGTCTGGGCGAACAGCTTGCGGACGTGGTCGAACACGCCCGTGTAGGTGGCGGGGTTGGACCGGGGCGTGCGCCCGATGGGCGACTGGTCGATGTTGATCACCTTGTCGAGGAGCTCGATGCCCTCGATGCGGGTGTGCAGTCCAGGCGGGGTCTTCGACGAGTAGATGCGCTGCATCAGGGCCCGGAAGAGGATGTCGTTGACGAGCGTGGACTTGCCCGAGCCCGACACCCCGGTGACGGCCACGAAGCAGCCGAGCGGGATCTCGACGTCGATGTCGCGCAGGTTGTGCTCGCGAGCGCCCCGGATCACCAGCCACTCGTCGCTCGGCTTGCGCCGCAGCTCGGGCACGGGGATCGACTTCTTGCCGGCGAGGTACTGCCCGGTGGTCGACGCCTTCGAGCGCAGCAGCCCCTTCACCCCACCCGCGTAGACGATGTCGCCGCCGTGCTCGCCGGCGCCGGGGCCGATGTCGACCACGTGGTCGGCCACCCGGATCGTGTCCTCGTCGTGCTCGACCACCAGCACCGTGTTGCCGAGGTCGCGCAGCCGCACGAGCGTGTCGATGAGCCTGCGGTTGTCGCGCTGGTGCAGGCCGATCGACGGCTCATCGAGCACGTAGAGCACGCCCACGAGGCCGCTGCCGATCTGGCTGGCCAGGCGGATGCGCTGCGCCTCACCACCGGCCAGCGTCGCCGCCGATCGGGACAGCGACAGGTAGTCGAGCCCGACGTCGAGCAGGAAGCCGAGCCGGGCGTTGATCTCCTTGAGCACGCGGTCGGCGATGAGGTGCTCCCGCTCGCTCAGCTCCAGCCCGGCCAACACCTCGGCGGCGTCACGGATCGACATGTCGGACAGGTCGGCGACGCTGTGCCCATCGATGGTGACCCCGAGCGACAGCGGCTTGAGCCGGCTGCCGCCGCAGTCGGGGCAGGGCACCTCCCGCATGTACCCCTCGATCTGCTCGCGCTGGGAGTCCGACTCGCTGTCGGCGTGGCGTCGCTGCAGCCAGGGGATGACGCCCTCGTAGCCGGCGGTGTACGCGCGGTTGCGCCCGTACCGGTTCCGGTAGCGGACGGTGACCCGACCGGCGCCGGCGCCGTACAGCAGGAGCTTCTGCTCCTTCTTCGCCAGCTTGCGCCACGGGGCGTGCGGGTCGATGCCGTTGTCCTCGCAGACGGCGTCGAGCAGCCGGTGGAAGTACTTGGCGTGGCCCGACGCCCATGGTGCGATGGCGCCACCCGCCACGGATTGGTCGAGGTCGGGGACCACCAGCTCGGGGTCGACCTCGAAGCGGGTGCCGAGGCCGTCGCACGACTCGCAGGCGCCGTACGGGGAGTTGAACGAGAAGCTGCGGGGCGCCAGCTCGTCGTAGCTCTTGCCGCACGTCGGGCAGGCGAGGTGCTGGCTGAAGGTCAGCACCTCGTCCTCGACGTCGTCCTGCTCCCTCGGGACGATGTGCACCTCGGCCACGCCGTCGGCCAGCCGCAGCGCCGTCTCGAGCGAGTCGGTGAGGCGGCGGTCGATGCCGTCGCGGTTGACCAGGCGGTCGACCACCACCTCGATGGTGTGCTGCTCGTAGCGGGCCAGGTCGACCGAGTCGGTCAGCTCGTGCATCTCGCCGTCGATGCGGGCCCGAGCGAAGCCCTGCGACGCCAGGTCGGCCAGCAGCGTCTCGTAGGTCCCCTTGCGACCCCGCACCACCGGCGCGAGCACCTCGAAGCGCACCCCGTCGGGCAGCTCCAGGATCCGGTCGACGATCTGCTGGGGTGTCTGCCGGGTGACGACGGTGCCGTCGTCCGGGCAGTGCACCACCCCGATCCGGGCGTACAGCAGCCGCAGGTAGTCGTAGACCTCGGTGATGGTGCCGACCGTCGAGCGGGGGTTGCGCGAGGCGGTCTTCTGGTCGATGGAGATCGCCGGCGAGAGCCCCTCGATGAAATCGACGTCGGGCTTGTCCATCTGGCCGAGGAACTGGCGGGCGTAGGCCGACAGCGACTCGACGTACCGGCGCTGGCCCTCGGCGTAGATGGTGTCGAAGGCCAGGGAGGACTTGCCCGACCCCGAGAGGCCGGTGAAGACGATGAGCTTGTCGCGCGGCAGCTCCAGCGAGAGGTTGCGCAGGTTGTGCTCGCGAGCGCCGCGGATGAGGATCGACTCGGCCATCGGCGCACAGCCTATCGGGCCGCCACCGGGCCCTGGCGAACAGGTGTACGTCGGCGGGGGCGGGCCGCGGCGCGTCTACGCTCGGCGCCGAGCGCCCGCCATGACCTCGCCGTCCGCCCCCCGCTCCGCCCCCGACGCCCCGTCGCGGCTCGCGGGCTGGCGGGTGCCACTGGCGCTGGCCGCGGTGGTGCTGGCCGTGCTGGGGCCCTTCGTCAAGCAGTGGACCGCCCAGCCCGGCTCCCGCTTCGCGCTGACCGCCGCACTGGCCGACGGGCACACCGTGCGCATCGACGACTACGTCGCCGGCACGCGGCCGACCGACCGGATCGACGCCACCGACGGCCACGTCTACTCCGACAAGGCCCCTGCCCAGCCCGTGCTCGCGGTGCCGTTCTACGCCGTCGCCCGAGCCGTCGGGGCCGAGCCGGCGACCACCGTGCGGGTCGACGGCAACCTCGGGCTCTGGTGGGTGACGCTGTGGTCCTCGACGGTGCCGTGCGCCGCCCTGGCGGTGGTGATGTACCAGGTCGCCCGCCGACGCCAGCGCCCGACCGCGGCCGCGGCGGCACTGGCGCTCGTCCTGGGCACCCCCTTCCTCGTCTTCGGCGCCGAGCTCTACGGCCACGCGCTGGCCGCGCTGCTCGGCTTCGGGTCGTGGGCCCTGGTCTCGGCGGAGCGTCCGCCCTCGGCGATCCGCCTCGCCGGCGCGGGCGCCCTGGCCGCAGGTGCGGTCGCCACCGAGTACCCGATGGCGATCGTGGCCGCGGCGGTCACCATCTGGCTGATCGTGCGCGGGGTCCGGGCCGGGCTCGGCTGGTTCGTCCTGGGTGCCATCCCGCCGACGCTCCTCCTCGCCGTGTACCACACCGCCGCCTTCGGCGGACCGCTGTCGTCGCCGTACTCGCAGAAGGCGGCGACCTACGCCACCGAGGACCTCGCCACCGGGCCACCACGCCCCGACGTCCTGCTCCGGCTCCTCGTGAGCGACCGGGGCCTGGTGCTCACGCCCATCGTGCTGGCCGGTCTGGTCGGCGCCGTGCTGGTGGTGGTGCGACGCCGGCCCGGCCGGGCCGACGCCTGGGTCGCCCTGTCGGTGTTCGCCGCCTTCTGGCTGTTCGAGGGCACCCGCCGCAGCGCCTGGCCCGGGCCGCTCGGCGGTGAGATGCCGGCGCCCCGGCACCTCCTGCCGGCCCTGCCGTTCCTGGCTGCGCCGCTGGCGTGGCTCTGGGCGAGGCGGCCCCGGCTGTGCCTCGGCCTCACCGCCGTCGGGACGGCGACGATGAGCCTTCCCCTGGTGCTGCTGCACCTCATCCCGCCCGATGCCCCCTACCTCGACTGGTACCGGCAGCAGCTCGACGAGCACGGCGTGGTCCCGACGGTGCTGACGCTGGGCCTCGGCCCGCTCGGCTGGCTCGTGCACCTGGCGCTGGTCGTCGCCGCCGGCTGGTTCCTGGCACGGTCGCTGGCGGCCGACCGCCGGTCGGTGGCGACCGCCCGTCCCGCCGGGTGATCGGCGCCGCCGCCGTCGGGCCGCTCAGCTCACCTCGCGCAGCTCGCGGCGCAGCTCCTTGATCTCGTCGCGCAGTCGGGCGGCGTACTCGAAGCGCAGGTCGGCCGCCGCGTCGTGCATCTCCTCCTCGAGCGTCTGGATGAGCCGGGACAGCTCCTCGTGGGGCAGCTCGGTCAGCTCGGCGATGCGCTGGGCGTCGCGCCGGCGGCTGCGCTGGCCCTCACCCGGCGTCGGCGCCGTCTCGGCCGGCCGGAGGTAGGCGAGGATGTCGGTGACGGCCTTGCGGATGGTCTGCGGATCGATGCCGTGCTCCGCGTTGTAGGCCTGCTGCAGCCCTCGGCGGCGGTTGGTCTCCGAGATCGCCCGCTGCATCGAGTCGGTGACCTGGTCGGCGTACATGATCACCTGGCCGTCGACGTTGCGGGCGGCCCGGCCGATCGTCTGGATGAGCGACGTCTCGCTGCGCAGGAAGCCCTCCTTGTCGGCGTCGAGGATCGCCACCAGCGACACCTCGGGCAGGTCGAGGCCCTCCCGCAGCAGGTTGATGCCCACCAGGACGTCGAACTCGCCGAGGCGCAGGTCGCGCAGGATCTCGATGCGCTCGATGGTGTCGACCTCGCTGTGCAGGTAGCGCACCCGCACGCCCAGCTCCAGGAGGTAGTCGGTGAGGTCCTCGGCCATCTTCTTGGTGAGGGTGGTGACCAGGACCCGGGCGTCGGCCTCGGTGCGGGACCGGATCTGCTCGAGGAGGTCGTCGATCTGGCCCTTGGTGGGCTTGACGATCACCTCGGGATCGACGAGGCCGGTCGGGCGCACGATCTGCTCGACGACCTGGGCGGAGTGCTCGAGCTCGAACGGCCCGGGCGTGGCCGAGAGGAACACGACCTGGCCGACCCGTTGGATGAACTCGTCGAAGCGCAGCGGGCGGTTGTCGGCGGCCGAGGGGAGCCGGAACCCGTGGTCGACGAGCGTCGCCTTGCGGGAGCGATCACCCTCGTACTGGCCGTGGAGCTGGGGCACGGTGACGTGGCTCTCGTCGATGACCACCACGAAGTCGTCGGGGAAGTAGTCGAGCAGGGTGAACGGCGGCTCGCCCTGCTTCCGGCCGTCGATGGGCGCCGAGTAGTTCTCGATGCCCGAGCAGTAGCCGACCTCCTGCATCATCTCGAGGTCGTACTGGGTGCGCATGCGCAGCCGCTGGGCCTCGAGCAGCTTGCCCTCGGCCTCGAACCAGGCGAGCCGCTCCTGCAGCTCGGCCTCGATCCGGGTGACGGCCGCCCGCATGCGCTCGTCGGACGCGACGTAGTGGCTGGCCGGGAACACGATGAGCTCGTCGAGCGAGGTGACCCGCTCCCCCGTCAGCGGGTCGACGACGGTGATGGCCTCGACGTCGTCGCCGAACAGCTCGACCCGCACCGCGTGCTCGTCGTAGGCGGGGTGGATCTCGATGGTGTCGCCCCGAACCCGGAACTTGCCCCGCACCAGGTTCATGTCGTTGCGCTCGTACTGCATGTCGACGAGCTTGCGCAGGATGTCGCGCTGGTCGTGGGTCTCGCCGGGGCGCACGACCAGCAGCTGCTCCTGGTACTCGCCGGGTGCGCCCAGGCCGTAGATGCACGACACGGAGGCCACCACGATCACGTCGCGGCGGGTGAGCAGCGCCGAGGTGGCCGAGTGCCGCAGCCGGTCGATCTCGTCGTTGATGGACGAGTCCTTCTCGATGTAGGTGTCGGTCGAGGGCATGTAGGCCTCGGGCTGGTAGTAGTCGTAGTACGACACGAAGTACTCGACCCGGTTCTCGGGGAAGAACTCCCGGAACTCGTTGGCCAGCTGGGCGGCGAGGGACTTGTTGGGGGCGATCACCAGCGTCGGGCGCTGGGCCTGCTCGATGGTCCAGGCGATGGTGGCGCTCTTGCCCGAGCCGGTGATGCCGAGCAGCGTCTGGTAGCGGTCGCCCCGGGAGAGCCCCGAGGCCAGGTGCTCGACGGCCCTGGGCTGGTCGCCGGCGGGGGCGAACTCCGACACCATCCGGAAGGGGGGCATGGGCCGATGCTACCGACGGGGTGTGACCGTGCCGCCGGGCGTGCCGCTGCGGGTGCCGGGGGCGAGCCGCCGTTTCGCGGTGGCGGACCGACCGCGTGCAAGACTGCGCGACATGGAGGACGCCCTCGGTGCGGTGCAGTCCGCCCTCGTGCTCGGGGGCACCTCGGAGATCGCGCTGGCCGTCGTGCGACGGCTGATCGCCGATCGCTGCCGCACGGTCGTGCTCGCCGTGCGCGATCCCGAGGCGGCCGCACCGGCGGCCGACGAGCTCCGCGCGGCCGGTGCCACCACCGTCGACGTCGTCGCCTTCGACGCCGCCGACACCGCCGGCCACGCCAAGGTCATCGGCGAGGCCTTCGACCGCCACGGCGACCTCGACCTGGTCCTGCTCGCCTTCGGCGTCCTCGGCGACCAGACCGACTTCGAGGACGACCCCGAGCAGGCTGTCGCCGCCGTCACCACCAACTACGTCGGTGGCGTCAGCGCCGGGCTCGTCACCGCCGAGCGGCTCCGCCGACAGGGCCACGGCACCCTCGTCGTGCTGTCCTCGGTCGCCGCCGAACGACCCCGCCGGTCCAACTTCGTCTACGGCTCGTCCAAGGCCGGCCTCGACGCCTTCGCCCAGGGCCTGGCCGACTCGCTCGTCGACACGGGCGCCAGCGTGATGGTGGTGCGTCCCGGCTTCGTGCACACCCGCATGACCGAGGGCATGGCGGCCCAGCCGTTCTCCACGACGCCCGACGTCGTCGCCGAGGCCGTGGTCAAGGGCCTGGCCCGCGGCAGCCACACGGTGTGGGCACCGGGGATCCTGCGCTGGGTGTTCACCGCCATGCGCCACCTGCCCCGCCCGGCGTGGCGGATCATCTCGGCCCGCTGACAGATGGCCTCGTCGCTGCCGCTCGGCGTGCTGCGCGCCATGCGCCCGCAGCAGTGGACCAAGAACGTGCTGGTGTTCGCGGCCCCAGTGGCCGCCGGCGTGCTGAGCCCGAGCTCGGACGTGGCCGGCAAGACGGTCATCGCCTTCGTCGCCTTCTCGCTCGCGGCCAGCGGCACCTACCTGCTCAACGACGTGCGCGACATCGACGCCGACCGGGCCCACCCGACGAAGCGGAACCGTCCGATCGCAGCGGGCGTGGTGCCGGTGCCGCTGGCGATCGTCGTCGGTCTCGTGCTCCTCGCCAGCTCGATCGGCGTGGCGTTGCTGGCCAACCGCAACCTGGCCGTCACCATCGTCGCCTACCTCGGCCTCACCATCACCTACATCCTGTGGCTGAAGTTCGAGGCGATCCTCGACATCGTGGCGGTGGCCGCCGGGTTCGTGCTGCGAGCCCTGGCCGGTGCGGCCGCGGCCAGCGTGCCGATCTCGGAGTGGTTCTTCATCGTGGCCTCGTTCGGGGCGCTGCTGATGGTCACCGGCAAGCGCCTCGGGGAGCTGCACGAGCTCGGCAGCGGCGCCGGCACCCGCAAGACGCTCGAGGTGTACACCGCCAGCTTCCTGCGCTACCTCCTGGCGGTCTCCTCGGGTGTCGTGCTCGTCGCCTACTGCCTGTGGGCCTTCGAGTCCGCCCGCAACAGCGCCAGCAGCGACACCTCCACCATCTGGTTCCAGCTGTCCATCGTCCCCTTCGTGGTCGCCATCTTGCGCTACGCGCAGCTGGTCGACGAGGGCAAGGGCGGTGAGCCCGAGACGCTCGTGCTGCACGACCGGGTGTTGCAGGTCTCCGGCGTCGCGTGGGCCATCATCTACGGCTATGGCGTCTACGCCGCCTGAGCAGGCCTTCGCCCCCGGTCCGTCCCGCGAGCTGCTCGCCGGGTGGGGCCGCACCAACCCCACGGCCGCCGAGGTGGTGCGGGCGGGGTGCGCCGCCGACCTGGTCGACGCGCTCGCCGGCGCCCCGGCCCGCGGTGCGGTCGCCCGCGGCCTCGGCCGCAGCTACGGCGACGCCGCCCAGAACGCCGGCGGACGGGTGCTGGTCACCACCGATGCCGGGGAGTTCCGCCTCGACCCCGTCGCCGCCACGGTCACCGCGTCGGCCGGTGCCAGCCTCGACGACCTCATGCGGGCGCTGGTGCCGCGCGGGTGGTTCGTGCCCGTCACCCCGGGGACGCGCTACGTGACGGTGGGCGGCGCGATCGCCGCGGACATCCACGGCAAGAACCACCATCGCAAGGGCACGTTCACCGCCAACGTCGAGTCGATGCGGATGGCGCTGGCGACCGGCGAGGTCGTCGACGTGAGCCCCGAGTCCGACCCCGACCTCTTCTGGGCCACGGCCGGCGGCATGGGGCTGACGGGCGTCATCCTCGACGCCACCTTCCGCTGCACACCGATCGAGTCGAGCCGCCTCCTCGTCGACACGGAGCGGGCCGGCGACCTCGACGAGGCCGTCCAGATGATGATCGACCGGGACGACGACTACGACTACAGCGTCGCCTGGATCGACCTCATGGCCCGCGGGTCGTCGATGGGCCGGTCGGTGCTGACCCGGGGCCGCTTCGCGGACCTCGACGAGCTCGACAAGCCGATGCGGCGCGACCCCCTCGCCTACCGAGCCGGGGTGCTGGCCGCAGCCCCACCGGGCATCCCGGGCGGGCTGCTCAACAAGATCACGGTGCGGGCGTTCAACGAGCTGTGGTTCCGCAAGGCCCCGGCGCAGCGCTTCGGCGAGCTGCAGACGATCCCCCAGTTCTTCCACCCCCTCGACATGGTCGACGGATGGAACCGCATCTACGGCCCGGCCGGGTTCGTGCAGTGGCAGTACGTCATCCCCTTCGCCGCCACCGACACCCTCCGGCGCACCGTCGAGTCGATCAGCTCGGCCGGGTGCACGTCCTTCCTCGCCGTGCTGAAGCGCTTCGGTCCGGCCAACCCGGGCCCCCTGTCGTTCCCCGACGAAGGCTGGACCCTGGCCCTCGACATTCCCGCCGGGGTGCCCCACCTGGCGGCCCTGCTCGACGGCCTCGACCACCAGATCACTGACGCCGGCGGCCGCATCTACCTGGCCAAGGACAGCCGGCTGTCGCCCGACCTGCTGCCCCGGATGTACCCGCGCCTCGACGAGTGGCGGGAGGTGCGGGCCCGGGTCGACCCCGACCACCGCCTGCAGAGCGACCTGGGGCGGCGCCTCGGGCTCTGCTGAGCGCTCGCGACCGACGCCGACGCCCTACCCGGCCGCCCGGAGGCCCTCGATCCACTCCCAGCAGCGATCGACCTGGGCGGCGAGCGCGGCACGGTCGCCACCGTTGTCGATCACGAAGTCGGCCTTGGCCAGGCGGTCCTCCCGGCCGGCCTGGCGGGCGATGCGGGCCCGGGCGTCGTCCTCGCGGAAGCCGCGCTGGGTGACGAGGCGCGCCACCGCCACCTCGGGATCGACGTCGACGACGATCGTGCCGGCCATGTCGTCCCGCCCCGACTCCACCAGCAGCGGGACGTCCAGCACGACCACGTGGTCGGTCGCGGACTCCGCGGCGAGCCGTCGGGCGATCTCCTCACCGACGGCCGGGTGCACGATGGCGTTGAGGTCGGCGAGCGCCTCCGGGTCGCCGAACACGATGTCGGCGACCGCCTGCCGGTCGAGCGCTCCGTCGGCGCGGAGGATGGCCGGCCCGAACCGCTCGACCATGGCGCCGAGCACCGGCTGGCCCGGCTCCTGCAGCTCCCTGGTGATGGCGTCGGCGTCCACCACGACGGCCCCCCGAGCCGCCAGTGCGGCCGACACCGTGGACTTCCCCGACCCGATCCCGCCCGTGAGCCCGATCACCAGCACGGTGCCGCAACGTAGCATCGCCGGCTGCTGGCGGAGTCCGACGAGCCCGGCCGGTTCGCCCTTGATCCGAGCGCCTCGCGACCGATGAGAGAGACGGTGGACGGCGACGCGACGAGACCCGAGCCTCTGACCCCTCGGGCCCCGGGCACCCCGGGGCGATCGGCGACGACCCCGACGCCGTCGGGGCCCGCCGCGCGTCCGTCCCGACCTGGACGAACCCGCACCTGGCGGGATCGGTTCCAGCAGCTGGCCGAGACCACCGACGGCACCGCGGCCGACGACGGCCTGTTCGACCCCGTCGATCGGGTGGCGACGTTCGGTCCCGCCATCCTCGCCATCCGGTGGGGCACCACGATCGCCTCGCTCGCCTTGTCGGCGAAGTACTTCCAGGAGCAGAACTGGGCGATCGCGGCGTGGTGCGCGGTGATCATCGCCTACACCGCCTTCCGGACCCTCGACCCCATCAAGTACCTCGGCGACATCCGCAGCCTCGTCGCCGTGCTGGCCGAGGTGTGCCTGTTCGTCGCCATCGTCGTGTTCACCGGCGGATGGGACTCGCCGTTCATCTTCTCGCTGCTCACCGCGGTCATCGTCGCCGGCTTCGCCCGCGGCTTCGGGTTCGCGCTGCGCGTGGGGATCTTCGCCGCGCTCGCCGTCACCATCCCCTACGTGCTGCCCGACCCGACGTCGCAGAGCATCACCTTCTCGGCCCAGTGGTGCCTGGTGCTCCTCCTCGTGGCCCTGATCGCCGGCTACGCCCGCCGGATCTCCGGTGAGGCCGACCGCCAGCACTCGCTCGCCCTCGATCGGCTCGGGCGGCTCGCCGACGCCAACGCCCTGCTGTTCTCGCTGCACCGCGTCACCCAGACCCTGCCGGCCTCGCTCGACCTCGACGACGTCCTCGACACCACCATCGGGCGCCTCCGCGGGCTGTTCGACTTCGACTTCGCCGCCATCCTGGTGTTCGACGACACCGACAACAGCTGGCAGGTCATCCGCCGGGAGGGCACCCGGCTGGCCACCAAGCTCACCCAGGACGAGCTCCCCCGCGCGATGCGGGCGGCCATCACCGAGCAGACCACGGTCAACGCGCCCAGCCTCTCCGACGCCGATCCGGGGCTGTCCCCGAAGGCGTCGTCGGGCATGTACGCCGTCCTGCCGGCCCGGGGGTCGTTGATCGGCCTGCTCGCCGTCGAGCACCAGGCCCCGAACCACTTCACCGCCCGCGACGCCGAGCTGCTCAAGGGCTTCGTCGAACCGGTCGCCCTCGCCATCGACAACGCCCGCTGGTTCGGGCGCCTGCGCACCGTCGGCGCCGACGAGGAGCGCACCCGCATCGCCCGCGACCTGCACGACCGCATCGGCCAGTCCCTCGCCTACCTCGCCTTCGAGCTCGACCGGATCGTGTCCAACGACGCCAAGGGCGAGGTCGTGTCGGGCTCGCTCGAACAGCTGCGCGACGACGTGCGGGGCGTGATCCGCGAGGTCCGCGACACGCTGTACGACCTGCGCACCGACGTGTCCGACTCCCAGGACCTGCCCACCATCCTGGAGCAGTTCGCGGCGCGGGTCAGCGAGCGGGCCGCCATCCACTTCGAGCTCTTCCTCGACCGCGAGCAGCGCCTGCCCATCCTGCAGGAGCGCGAGATGTGGCGGATCGCCCAGGAGGCCATCACCAACGTCGAACGCCACGCCGGCGCCTCCGAGGTGCGGGTGATCTGGCGCTGCAACGGCGCGTCGGCCGCGCTGGACATCACCGACAACGGCCGCGGCTTCCCGATCGGCACGGCCGGACGGCTCGACTCGTACGGGATCGTCGGCATGCGAGAACGGGCGTCGAGCATCGGCGCCACCCTCGAGATCACCAGCCAGCCCGACAAGGGCACCCGGGTCCGGGCCAGCCTCATCCGCACCCCTGAGGCCAGCGATCAGCGCAGCGCCGTCGCCGGCTCACCGACGTGACGCACAGGTCGTTCGGCCCACGCCGACCCCGGCGACCGGTAGTCTGGCGCCGTCTTCGCCGTCGTGCGTTCGGCCCGCACGGGCCGGCCCGCCGCCAATCCGCCGATCCCGGGCCGAGGGGGTTCGTGTGACCATCCGATTGATGCTGGCCGACGACCACCGCATGCTCCGCGAGGGCCTGCGCCGGTCGATGACCGACCAGGGGTTCGACATCGTCGGCGAGGCGCGCGACGGCGACGAGGCGATCCGCCTCGCCGAGGAGCTCGAGCCCGAGGTCATCCTGATGGACGTCACCATGCCCGAGGTCGACGGCGTGGAGGCCACCCGGCAGATCAAGATCGGCCACCCCGAGATCAAGATCGTGATGCTGACCATGCACGCCGACCAGGAGGTCCTCGCCGCGGCCATCCGGGCCGGCGCCAGCGGGTACCTGGTCAAGGACTGCTCCACCGACGAGATCGCCAACGCCGTGCGGATGGCCGCCAGCGGCGAGACCGCGCTGTCCCCCCAGCTCGCGGCGTCGATGCTCGACGAAGTCCGCAAGCTCGACCAGCCGGCGAACGAGGAAGACCGGATCATCACCAAGCGGGAGGAAGAGGTCCTCCAGCTGATCGCCGACGGCTGCTCGACCCCCGAGGTCGCCGAGCAGCTCTACATCAGCCAGAAGACGGTGAAGAACCACCTCGCCTCGATCTACCAGAAGCTCGACGCCCGAGACCGCACCCAGGCCGTGCTCCAGGCCGTGCGGATGGGCATCGTCCACCTCGACTGATCGCCGCGGGTCGACGCGCGCCCCGGGCAGAAACGCCACGAGAAGGCGTCTCATGCCGTCAAGCCACTCACCCTCCACGGTGGCTCGACCGCCAAGAGCGCGATTTTTCCGGCGAATAATCCACCTGCCCTATACAGTTCCCTCGGCCCACTGCCGATACTGCTTAGGACAGGAAGCCGGCCTCACGGTCCTGTGGGGCTCACCGTCAGCACCAGCACAAGGGAGACCACCCAATGCTCACCTCCTACGAATTCGTCAGCGCCTGGCTCCAGGCTCGCTGCAAGACCGACCGTGGCGCCTCGCTCGTGGAGTACGCGCTCCTCGTGGCGCTCATCGCCGTGGTCTGCATCCTCGCCGTGACCTTCCTCGGCAAGAACGCCTCGAACAAGTTCTCCTCGGTCGGCTCGGCCATCAGCTGATCCAGTCGAACCAGGTTCGGGAAGAGGGCGGACCACCGGAGGTGGTCCGCCCTCTTCACTTCACCGGCCTGGTGAGGGGATGAACTCGATGCGCTCCGTGGGGCTAGAGGATCGGGCATGCCCCAGGCTGAGCGGCGACACCGGGGCCAACCTCGTGGAGTACTCGCTCCTCGTGGCCTTGGTGATGATGGTGGCGTTGGGTGCGGCCACGTTCTTCGGTCGCAACGCCACCAGCAAGTTCAGTACGGCATGCAGCAACATCGGAGTAGCCGGGAACGGCGGATCTTCACCGAACTGCGGCTAGCTCCTACAACTGAACAGCGACTCGATCGGAGCCGGGCCTCGGGCCCGGCTCCGGCGCGTCCGGTCCCCGCCCGCGGCCACCGGGTCAGCAGCGGGCGGCGGCGGCCGAGCCCCGCCGACAGGCCACGACCCAGTCGCCGTCCTGGTAGCCGATCCGCCAGTCGGGCGACCCGGCCAGCAGCTGCGAGACGGGTGCCGTGCGCGACCACAGGACGACGTCGACCCCCCGCCGGTCGAGCACGGCCTGCCAGCCCGGCGACCCGGTGTGCAGCGTGAGGTAGTCGTCGACCACCGGCCGCGGGTACATGTCGACGCGGTCGTCGAAGAAGGCCCGGGCCCGGTCGCCGTAGAGCAGCTCGAGGTAGTTGCCGACCGTGTCCTGGGTGGCGGTGCCGACGTCCTCGCGGGCGACGAGGCCGCGCTGGTCCATCCAGGCGACGGCGTCGCGGGGGAAGGCGGCGAGGTCGTAGGCCGGGCCCGTGACGGCACCGTGCAGCACGGCGACGCCGCCGATCAGGGCCACGACCCACGCCACGACGGCGGCCGGCCCCCGCTCCCGGCCGGTGAGCGAGCCCAACCCCACCAGGCCGCGGGCGGCGCCCGGCACCAGCACGATGCTGGCCACCACGATGTTGCGCACCCCGAGCAGCGCGGCGGCCGTGAAGACCACGAGCGGCAGGGCGGCCCGCCACGACGGCCGCCGCACGACCACGACGATGGCCACGACCACCTGCAGCAGGAAGACCCGGGCGTAGCCCGAGGCGAAGCTCGGTGACTGCCATTCGACGATCTTCTGCAGGGTGTCGGCGCGGGTCAGCAGCTCGACGGGGAACACCAACAGCTTGGGGCCGAGGGGGTTCACGACCCCGAGTGCCACCCCGAGCGCCGCCCATCGCAGGCTGCGCAGCTCGGTCGCGCCGTCGCCCCCGTCGAGCCGGGCCCCCCACGCCAGCAGGCCCAGCGCCACCAGGCCGAGCGGGAACGAGCCATGGGTGTTCACCCACACCCACATCACGGGGACGAGCCACCGGGGGTCGAGGCCGCCTTCGGCCGCCAGCAGGACCAGGCAGAGGCACACGAGCCCGAACATGAGCGGCCGCGGTGACCACATGAACCCCCCCACCAGCAGGGGGAAGGCGGCCGCCACCACCCGGGCCAGGAGCGACCGGCCCGGCAGCGACAGCCGCCAGACGAGCGCGCCCACCAGACCGCCGAGCACGCCGGCGAGCAGCACCAGGCCCGTGCCGCCGGCCGCGCGGTCGACGAGGCCGTACACCAGCGACGCCAGCCAGCTCTGGACGATCCACGGGGTGCCCGCGGCGGTGAACGAGTACGGGTCGGCCGAGGGGATCGACCCCTGCTCCAGCAGCAGCCGGCCGGTCGCCAGATGGGTGAAGAAGCTGTTGTCGGCCAACGGTCGCGACCCGACCGCGAAGCCCCAGACCGCGAAGGCGGCAGCGAAGGCGGCGGCCAGGGTCGGCGGCCACCGACGAGCGAGCGTCGGCGCCGGCGAGCTCGGCCGGGCTCGACCCCCACCCGGCGCACCAACGCTCTCGTCGGTCGGCACGTCCGAGGTGGCGTCGGTTGCGACGGGCACGCCGTCGGGCTGACCGACGGTCGGCGCCGGATCGCTCATCGACGCCGCTTCGTCGCCCCGCTCAGCTCGAGAAGGCGTTGCGGATGTTGATGACGGCCGGGCCGATCACGATGACGAACAAGGCCGGGAAGATGCAGAACACCATCGGGATGAGCATCTTGACGGGCGCCTTCTGGGCTCGCTCCTGCGCGAGCTGGCGCCGCTTGATGCGCATCTCCTCGGCCTGGGCCCGCAGGACCCGACCGATCGACACGCCGAAGGTGTCGGCCTGGAGGATGGCCAGCACGAACGAGCGCACCTCGGGCACGTTGGTGCGCTGCTCCATGGCCCGCATCGCCTCGGCTCGGCTCGCGCCCGCCCGAACCTCGCCCAGCATCCGGGCGAACTCGTCCGAGAGGGCGCCGGGCACGGCCGAGATGGTGCGATCGAGGGCCTGCTCGAAGCCCAACCCGGCCTCGACGGAGATGGTGAGCAGGTCGAGCACGTCGGGCAGGGTCACCTGCAGCTCGTGCTGTCGCTCCTGCACCCGACGGGAGAGGATGGCGTCGGGGCCGGCCAGCAGGGCGAAGACCAGCAGGGCGAAGGCGAGGAACTGGGTGAGGCCCTCGAGCCCGACCGGGTTCCAGATGTAGATCAGCACGAAGGCGAACGGCGTCAGCAGCACCGTGATGACGCGGACGGCGAGGAACCGGTCGACCGCGTCGGCCGAGCCGTTGCCCGCCCAGATGAACTTCTGCCGGATGCTGTCGGTGTAGCCCGTCGGCGTGAACCTGCGACCGAGGTTCGTGAGGCCCCCGAGCACCGGCATGATGGCGCGGTCGGTGATCGGCGCCAGCAGCTCTTGGTCGCGGACGTTCTCCACCTCGTAGCCCTCGAGCTGACGCAGGGAGTTGCGGACGACCGCCTTCTCGTTGAAGTGCCCCAGCACGGCCCACAGGGCCAAGCCGATGGCGGCGGCGATCAGGAGCAGTCCGGCCAGGAGTTCAGGTGCCATTGGTTCAGATCTCGATCGTGATGATCTTCTTCATCCAGAAGAAGCCGATGAGCATGGAGACGCCCGCCAGGATGAGCATGGCGATCCCGAGCCCGTCCTTGAACAGGGTGCCGGTGTAGTCGGGGTTGATCACGTACATGGCGAGGCCGAGCAGGATGGGCAGCAGGCCCAGCACGAGGGCGCTCATCCGCCCCTCGGCCGTGAGCGCCGCCACGTCCCGGCGCAGGCGTTCCCGGGCGGTCATCGTCTCGGCGACGGTGAGCAGCAGCTCGGCGAGGTTGCCGCCGACCTCGCGCTGGATCCGGATGGCCATGACGGCCCAGGCGAAGTCGGGGCTGTTCATCCGCTCGGCGGTGCCCTCCAGCGACTCCTCGAGCGGGCGGCCGAGGCGGGCCTCGGTGACCACCCGTCGCAGCTCGAGGCCCATGGGCTCGGCGACCTCCTGGGAGACGGCCTCGACCCCCTGCATCAGGGAGTAGCCGGCGCGCAGCGTGCCCGACAGCAGCTGGAGCGTGTCGGGCAGCTGGGCCATGAACTGCTTGCGCCGCCGGCCGGCGAGGAACGACACGACGGCGGGCGGGATGAGCGCCGCCAGGATGCCGACGACGATCGCTCCGACGAGGTTCTGGAGCAGGAACAGGAAGATCAGCGTGAGGATGACCACGAACGCCACGTAGAAGAACAGCGCCTCGCCGGCCCGGAGGGGCAGGTTCGCCCGCTCGAGCGCGGCCTCGGTGCGCCCCAGGTAGCCCTGGCTCTCGGCCACCTGCTCGGTGATCTCGACGGCCCGCTGGATGAGGGCGCTCTTGGCGAGGGTGCTCCCCTCCTCCTCGAACTCGTCGTCCTGGACGTAGCCGTCGGCGTAGGGCTGCAGGACCGAGGTGAGGTCGTCGTCCTTCACGAACAGCAGCGTCACGGCGTAGGCCAGCAGCGACACGGCCACCAGCACGAGGGCGACGACCAGGATCAGACCGAACCAGCTGTTGAGCACCGGAAGGGTGAGCGGCTGGCCCGCCTCGGCGGGGTTCAGGGCCTGGTTGCCCCGCGCCACGCCGCCGAGCACCACCGAGGCCGTGGTGGTGGCGCCGCCCACGGTCAGCCCGATCTCGGCGACCTGCCCGGGCTGGAGGCCGGCGTCGAACGGGATGCGGTACTGCTGGGACGTCACCGTGGTGCCGACCTGGTCGACCAGCCCGCCGACGTCGTTCCCGTTGCCCGTGGCGTAGGTGAAGCCACCCGCCTCGCCCACCAGCTCGTCGAGCCGGGTCGGGTTGTAGCCCCCGCCCAGGAAGCTGACCCCGAACGCCGTCGCGCCGGTGGCCACCACCGCACCGCGCGCCGCGGTGTAGTCGTTGGGGGTGACGGTGTCGGCGTCGCCGGCGACGACGACCACGTTCGGTTGGAGGTCGGTGTTGAGGAACGAGGACCCCGCCTGGCGCACGGTCGACCACAGCGCCGACGCCTTGGACGGACCGAGGCGGTCGATGGCGGACTTGGCGCGCTCCTTGTCGGTGGTGAAGCTCTGGATGAGCGCCGCCTTGTCACCGGCGCCGTAGATGGCGAAGGAGGTGTCGCCGGCGTCGTCGATCCACTGCTTGGCCGCCTCCTTGGCCGAGACCAGGGCGCCGGACTGGTCCATGTTCGGACCGGTGTCGATCACGAGGGCGACGCCGACGGGAGCGTCGGCCGGGATCGCGGACGGCTGCTCGGTCGGGACCTGGGTGCCGTTGACCGTCAGCTTGGCCGAGGAGAGGTCGCTCTCGTTGCCGGTCCAGATGAAGTCGGCCTTGGCCTTGGCCGGGTCGGTGCTGTCGATCTGGCGCAGCAGCAGCTTCGGGCCCGAGCCCTGCGCGAGGGCCGCGGGCACGCCCAGCAGGGACACGACCAGGGCGACCACGACCCCCAGCAGCGGCCCGCGCCACCGACGCTGCTGCAGCGTCGTCATCGGCCGACCGCCTTGCGACCGAAGGTCTCGGGTTGGAAGACCTCCTGGCCGAGGCGGATGCCCAGGTCGGCCAGCTTCTCGGCGAACTTCGGTCGCACGCCCGTGGCCTTGAGGTGGCCCTTGAAGCGGCCGTGCTCGTCGACGCCCATGCCGTAGTCGAACAGGAAGATGTCCTGGAGGGTGATGACGTCGCCCTCCATGCCCTGGACCTCGGTGATGTGGGTGATGCGCCGGCTGCCGTCCCGGAGGCGGCTGATGTGCACGATGAGGTCGAGCGCCGAGGACATCTGCTCCCGGATGGCGCGCACCGGCAGGTCGAAGCCGGCCATGAGGACCAGGGTCTCGAGGCGGGCCAGCGTGTCACGGGGGCTGTTGGAGTGCACCGTGGTCAGCGAGCCGTCGTGGCCGGTGTTCATGGCCTGGAGCATGTCGAGCGCCTCACCGGACCGGCACTCGCCGACCACGATGCGGTCGGGGCGCATCCGGAGGGTGTTCTTGACCAGGTCGCGGATGGTGATCTCGCCCTTGCCCTCGATGTTGGCCGGCCGGGCTTCGAGGGCCAGCACGTGATCCTGGTTGAGCTGCAGCTCCTTGGCGTCCTCGACCGTGATGATGCGCTCGTCGCTCGGGATGAACGACGACAGCACGTTCAACGTCGTCGTCTTGCCGGTGCCCGTGCCGCCGGAGACGATCACGTTCAGGCGCCCGACGATGCAGGCCTGCAGGAAGCGGGCCGAGTGGGCGTTCAGGGTGCCGAAGCGGATCAGGTCGTCGACCTGCAGCTTCTCCTTGGTGAACTTCCGGATGGTGAGGAACGGGCCACCGATGGCGAGGGGGTGGATGACGGCGTTGACCCGGGAGCCGTCGGGCAGGCGGGCGTCGCACAGGGGGTTCGCCTCGTCGATGCGGCGACCGACCTCGCTCACGATCTTGTCGATGATGCGCCGCAGGTGGGTCTCGTCGACGAACGTGACGTTGGTCTTCTCGAGCCGCCCGGCGCGCTCGACGTACACCGACTCGGCGCCGTTGCACATCACCTCGGACACCTCGTCGTCCTTGAGGAGCCGGTCGATGGGGCCGTAGCCCAAGATGTCGTCGGAGACGTCTTGGATCAGCTGGGCCTTGTCGGCCGCCGACAGCGGCGCCCGCTCCTGGGCCAGGGCCGCGTGCAGCTGGTCGTTGACCCGGCGGCGCAGGTCGTCCTCGGAGAGGCGCTTGTCGTAGAGGATCGGTCCCAGCTCGTCGATGAGCTGGTGGTGGATCTTCTGGCGCAGCTCGTCGAGGACCGGATCGCGCTTCTTCGACCCACCCACCGGCTGTGTGGCCTGCCCGACGTCATGCAGACGCTTGTACAGCGACACGGCTACTCCTCACTCGGCGCGTCCCCGCCTCGCGCCCGGCCCGGGGCCGGACCCGACCGGCTAGCGCTTCTTGCGCACCTGGGCCGGCTTGAACAGGTCGGCCAGCTGCTCCAACGACTTCGCCACGCCGGACTTCGGCGCGTTCAACACCACTGCCTCACCCTTGTTGACGGCCTGGGGCACGACGACGTCGCTCGGGATGAGGGCATCCGCCTCCACGCCGAGCGTCCGCTCGACCTCGCCCACGTCGAGCTTCACCTTCGAGTTCGCCCGGTTCAGGATCAGGCGCAGCTTCTCCATCGGCGTGTTGAGGAGGCGCAGCGTCTGCAGGCCGATCTTGACGTTCTTGATGTTCGGGATGTCCATCCCGGCCACGAGCAGGACGTCGTCGCTGACCTCGATGAGGCCGAGCACGACGTCGTTGAAGTACGCCGGCGTGTCGACGATGACGAAGGCGCAGAAGGTGCGCAGGATCTCGACGATCCGCACCATCTCGTTGGCCCCGATCTGGTCGGCGAAGGCCGGCTCGAGCGGCGCCGGCAGCACCAGCAGCCCGGAGGGCCCGTGCTGGGCGAGCAGGCTCTGCAGCAGCGAGGCGTCGAGCCGATCGAGGGCGCTCACCGCGTCGACCACGGTGTGCTGGGGCGACAGCTTCAGCATCACCGCGATGTCACCGAACTGCAGGTCGGCGTCGATGAGCACCACCGGCTTGTCGGAGCGCTGGGCCAGCACCACCGCGAGGTTGGTGGCGATCACCGACTTGCCGGCGCCGCCCTTGGTGGAGAACACGGTGATCACCCGGCCGAGCTCACCGTCGGCGGCCAGCTCGGGACCGGCGGCCGGGACGGCCGGGACCGTCACCACCAGCGTGCCGGCCACGCGGGCGACGGTCTCGGCGAGCTGCTTGGAGTCGACCGGCTGGGAGAGCACGTCCTTGATGCCCGCCCGCAGCGCGGCCTGGAGCACGTCGGTCGACAGCTCGGTGGTGACGATGATCGCCCCCACCTCGCGGCGGGCGGCCAGCAGCTGCTCCACCGTGGCCAGCTCGGCCGGGTCGGCGTAGGACGGGCCGAGGACCAGCACCACCGGCTGACCGGTCAGGCGCGACGCCAGGTCGTTGATGGACGGGAAGGGGGTGGCGCCCTGGCCGAGCTGCATGGCCAGGTGGGCGCGGTGCTCGGCGTTCGCGTCCACGACCGCCACCGCGACCTGCGGCCGTCCGCCGCCGGTGGCGCCGTCCATGCCCGGGCGGGGCATGGCCTCGCCGGGCTGTCCGGTGAAGGGGCTCGTCACTTGTCCTGGTTCCCGTTGGGTCCGTAGGGCGTGAGGATCGCCGGATCCTCACCGGGCAGCAGGGTCACGTTCTGGGGCACCTGCTTGACTTCCTTGGCCTTGTAGTCCTCGGCGTCGAGGGCGAGGTAGACCTGGCCACCACCCTGCTGGGCGCTGGCGATCCACAGCGACGCCTCGGGCGGGACCACCAGCGTGATCAGGCCGGCGTCCTTGCTCTGGGTCTGGGTCTGGGTCGTGGTCTGGGTGTTGCCACCCGACGAGGACGCCGTCGACTCACCGGGCTGGAGCTGGGCCTGCTGGCCGACCGCGATCACCTGGACCTTCTGGTAGAGCATGCGGGCCCGGCTCTTGAGCGCCGCCTGGTTGCGGTTCGCGTTGGCCTGGTCGCCGGTGGCCTGGTCGGCCTGGCCGGTGTTCTCCTCGAACACCATCATGTTGACCTCGTCACCCGGGACGAGGAAGCCGCCGACGCCGCGCACGCTGTCGACCTGGATCGACATGGCCACGTGCTCGGGGTTCTTGATCCGGGACCGGAAGCTGATCTGCGTGGTCGCCGGGTCGACGAACATCCCCTGCACGATGACCGTGCCGGGAGCGATGTCGAACAGCGCCACCTTCTTGGCGATCTCGTCGGTGGTGCTGATGGCCGTGTTCGGGCGGAACTCCTGGGGGATCTGCGCCTGCGAGATGTCACCGCTCTGGGTGGCCTGCTCGCCGGGGATGCCCCGCTTGATCTCGCCCTTGGCGACGTAGACCTCGACCCGCTTGGCGTTCTCGTTCGCCCGGTCCTCGATGCCTCGCACGTACTGGAACAGCAGCAGGGCGGCGATGACGCCCACACCGATCGCACCCAGCAGGATCAGCGTTCTCCGTGAGCTCACGTAGGACCTTCCTCGCACAGTGGGCCCCGGAGGCCCCCGACACCAACACCTCGATCACCGCCGGCGATGCGGGCCCAGCCCCCCCGGGTCACCCCGTGGTCGCCGACCGAACCGCCCGACCGTCAGCCGAAGCTTCGCTTCCCCTTCGGCCGATGACCCTGGCGGGCTTAGCCCCCGACGCCGATTTCTCGCCGCACGTTAGCCGGTCCGGACATCGGGGGACGGGACAACGACCGAGCGCCCTCGGTCGGCGTCGCCCGACCGCGTCGGGTGACCGGCCGGTGATCGAGCGGGTGCTCAGGCCTCGGGCTCGGGTGCCGCCGGCGCCTCGGACGGGGCGGCGGCGTCGGCCGCGCCCCCGCCCTCACCCTCGCCCTGGTCGGCGTAGTACTCGGCCCAGGCCTCCTCGGTGCCCGGCAGACCGATGTAGTTGCCCTCGTCGTCGTAGGCGTGCTCGCCGAAGTGCTCCTGGTACTCGGCGGCCACGACGCCACCCTCGGCAGCCTGCTTGATGGAGAGGCTGATGCGACGGCGCTGCAGGTCGAGGTCGATGATCTTCACCCCCAGCTCCTCGCCCGGGGTGACCACCTGCTCGGGCAGGTCGACGTGGTGCGCCGACATCTCCGAGATGTGGACCAGGCCCTCGATCCCGTCGCCCACCTGGACGAACGCCCCGAACGGCACCAGCTTGGTGACCCGGCCGTAGACCAGCTCGCCGACCCGGTGGTTGGAGGCGAACTCCTGCCACGGGTCCTGCTGGGTGGCCTTGAGCGACAGCGAGATCCGTTCGCGGTCGAGGTCGACCTCGAGCACCTGGACCTCGATCTCGTCGCCGACCTGGACCACCGAGCCGGGGTGGTCGACGTGCTTCCAGGACAGCTCGGAGACGTGCACGAGGCCGTCCATGCCCCCGAGGTCGACGAAGGCGCCGAAGTTGACCACCGAGGACACCACGCCCTTGCGGACCTCGCCCGGCTTGAGGTTGGCGAGGAAGTCCTCGCGCTGCTCCTTCTGGGTCTCCTCCAGGTAGGCGCGGCGCGACAGCACCACGTTGTTGCGGTTCTTGTCGAGCTCGATGATCTTCGCCTCGAGCGAGCGGCCGACGTAGGGCTGCAGGTCGCGGACCCGGCGCAGCTCGACCAGCGACGCCGGCAGGAAGCCCCGCAGGCCGATGTCGAGGATCAGGCCACCCTTGACCACCTCGATCACCGGGCCCGACACGACCCCGTCCTCGTCCTTGATCTTCTCGATCGTGCCCCAGGCCCGCTCGTACTGGGCCCGCTTCTTGGACAGGATCAGCCGGCCGTCCTTGTCCTCCTTCTGCAGGACGAGGGCCTCGAGCTTGTCGCCCAGCGAGACGATCTCGGCCGGATCGACGTCGTTGCGGATCGACAGCTCCCGGGCCGGGATGATGCCCTCGGACTTGTAGCCGATGTCGAGCAGGACCTCGTCCCGGTCGACCTTCACGACCGTGCCCTCGACGAGCTGGCCGTCCTCGACGTCGACCATCGTGCGGTCGTACGCGTCGTCGATGGACACGCCACCGAGATCGTTCTCGGTGATCTGGCGGGGGACGTAGCTGCCGTCGTCGGCGAAGGTGCCCAGATCGTCGGGCGGGGCGGTCGTCGTGGTCTGGTCGGACAAGGTGATCGTTTCCTGCAGGGACGGTGGGAGGGACGGGTCAACGGCGCGCGACAGGTGGCGCGAGGCCGCCGACCACCCTATCCGTCGGAGCCGCCGCTGCCAAAGGCCCGGCTCGACCGCAGCGGTGGGCCGGTCCGGGACGACCGGCGACCCCGCCGTCGGCTCCTGCGCCCGCAGGCGTCGACCCGCCGTCGGGTCCGCGTCCGCCCGGCGTCAGCCCGGCCGGTGGGCCACCAGGAGCAGCTCGGGATGGTCGAGATCGGGGGACGGGTCTCGTACGCCCCGGGCGTCACCGACCACAGGCCCGCCACCTCCAGGCCGACCAGCGCCGCGAGCAGCCGCAGCTCGCGGGGCGTGAAGCAGGTGGTCCACAGCTGCGCGGGGTGCTCGGCGCCCGCCTCGTCGCGCACGGTGGTGCGCTCGTGGTTGACGCCGGCGGCGGCGTCGAAGGTGTCGTGGGCCTCGAGGTAGCGCACCTGGAAGTACGCCGCGAACGCGGACACGGCCACCCGCCCACCGGGGCACACCGCCCGGGCCATGCCGGCGAGCACCAGCCCGTCGGGGTCGGCGACGAAGGGCCCCGGCGGGGCCACGCTCGCTCCGGGCCCGCCGCACAGCCCGAAGGCCCCCTGGCACAGCGAGATGGCGGCGTCGAACTCGCCGTCGAAGCCCAGGCGACGCGCGTCGGCCCGCTCGAAGGTGGCCCCCGGCGGCGCCGAGCGGCGGGCGAGGTCGACGAAGCGCGCCGAGATGTCCACCCCGTGCACCTCGAGGCCACGGCGGGCCAGCTCGTGGGCGTGACGGCCCGGACCACACCCGACGTCGAGCACGCGCATCCCGGGCCGCAGCCCGAGGTGGCCGACCAGGAAGTCGACCTCGTTGCTCGTGCCACGCGTGAACGAGTACCGCAGGTAGGCCTCGCCGAGCTGCTCGGCGACCGGTTCGAACCAGTGCCCCTCGGGCCCGGCTCCCCGGTCGCCCCCCATCGTGGGATCGGGGCTCAGAACCGAACGCCGGTGACGCAGCTGAACCGGGGCACCGGGCTCCACTGCCACTCGATGCGCCCCGGGCCGCCGTTGCAGGCGGCCTCGGACCCCGACGTCGCGTAGGTGAGCACCGCCCAGCCGGCGAGCATGAACACCACGAGGAGGAAGGCGAACCAGCCGGTGTTGCGGCGGTACGTCGTGGCCATGGTCCAACCTCCGGTCCGGGTCGCGACCCGCGATCCTACGGGAGGGCCGAGGCTCCGACGTGGGATCCGCCGCCGAGGGCGGAGGTCAGCCCTTGGCCGCGGCCCAGCTCGAGCCGGTGGCCAGGTTCACCTCGAGCGGCACCCGCAGGTCGAACGCGCCCGACATGGCCTCGAGCACCAGCTCGGTCACCTCCTCGCGCTCGGCCGGCGCCAGCTCGACGAGCACCTCGTCGTGGACCTGCAGGATGAGGCGGCTGCGATGGCCCCCGGCCTCCAGGGCGCGGTCGAGGCGCACCAGGGCCACCTTGAAGATGTCGGCGGCCAGCCCTTGGATGCCGGCGTTCATCGCCTGGCGCTCCCCGGCCTGGCGGATCCGGTAGTTCGACGACGACAGCTCCGGGATCTGGCGGCGGCGGCCGAACAGGGTCTCGGTGTAGCCGCGGTCGCGGGCTTCGGCCACCACCCGCTCCATGTAGGCCCGCACGGACGGGAAGGCCTCGAAGTAGGCGTCGAGGATCTCCTGGGCCTCGGCGGTCGGGATGTTGAGGCGCTGGCCGAGCCCGTAGGCCTCCATCCCGTAGGCGAGGCCGTAGGAGACCATCTTCGCCTTCGACCGCTGGTCGATCGAGACGGCCGTCGGGTCGACGCCGAAGACCCGCGACGCGGTCGCGGTGTGGATGTCCTGGCCCGACTCGAAGGCGGCGATGAGGCCGGGATCCTCGGCGAGGTGGGCGATGCAGCGCAGCTCGATCTGGTTGTAGTCGGCGACGAGGAGCTCGAACCCGTCGGCGGGCACGAAGGCCCGACGGAACCGGCGGCCCTCCTCGGTGCGCACCGGGATGTTGTGCAGGTTGGGCGCGTCAGAGGACAGGCGGCCCGTCCGGGCCACCGTCTGGTTGAAGGTGGCGTGGATGCGGCCGTCGGGCCCGACCTCGGCGAGCAGCCCTTCGCCGTAGGTCGACCGCAGCTTCTCGACCTCCCGGTAGCGCAGCAGGTGCTCGATGATCGGGTGCTCCCCCACCAGCTTCTCGAGGGACGAGGCGTCGGTCGAGAAGCCCGTCTTGGTCTTCTTCTGCGGGGTCAGGCCGAGCTTGTCGAACAGCACCTCGCGCAGCTGGGGCGTGGAGTTGACGTTGAACTCCTCCCCCGCGTCGGCCCAGATCTGGCGGGTCAGCTGCTCGCACTCGGCCTGCATCTCCTCGTTGAGGGTGCGCAGGAACTCGACGTCCACACCGACCCCGACGACCTCCATGCGGGCGAGCACCCGCACCAGCGGCACCTCGACCTCGTCGTCGAGGCGACGCAGGCCCCGGGCGTCGAGCGCGTCCACCAGCGGCTCGACCAGCGCGGCCACCGCCAGCGCCCGCCGGCCGGCATCCTGGGACGGCTCGACGGCGTCGCCGCCGAGGTCGAGCTGTCCCTCCGCCACCCCCGAGGCCTCGGGGAGCCGGCGTCCGGCGTAGCGGGTGAGCAGCTCCTCGAGGACGTAGCGGGACTCGGCGGGATCGAGGAGGTAGGCGGCCAGCATGGTGTCGAGCACCAGGGTGCGCACGTCGACGCCGAGCGGGAGCAGCACCCGCATGAGGGCCTTGGCGTCGTGGGCGGCCACCGGTCGCCCACCGTCGGCCACGAGCCCGGCCAGGGCCACCTGCACCTCGCCGTCGGCGACCACGGCACCGGGCAGGAAGGCGACCTCACCCATGGCGGCGTCGGTCACCACGGCGATGCCCTCGAGCTCGCTGCGGCCCGGCTCGGCCGACCAGGCCGGCGCCACCGCCATCGGCGCCGTCGTGGCCGCCAGCGCCCCGAGCGTGGCGACGGCGTCGGCAGGCCGGTCGAGCACGGCGACCTCCGCCTCGACGACGTCGGCCTCGACGGGCGCGACCGCCAGCTCGTCGCCGAACGCGTCGGCCAGGCGCTCGTAGAGCGAGTGGAACTCGAGGAAGTCGAACAGCTGCTTGACCTCGTCGGGCTCGATGTCGCCGACCCGCAGGTCGTCGGGGTCGGCGTCGAGGGGCACGTCTCGGCGCAGCACCATGACCTCGGCGTTGGTGCGCACCTGCTCCTCGTGCTCGCCGAGGTTCTGGCGCAGCTTCGGCGTCTGCTCGTCGAGGTGGGCGAAGATCCCGTCGAGGTCGCCGTAGGCGTTGACCAGCTTCGCGGCCGTCTTCTCACCCACCCCGGGCACTCCCGGCAGGTTGTCCGAGGGGTCGCCCCGGAGCGCCGCGTAGGTGACGTAGTCGGCCGGGGCGACGCCGGTGCGCTCGGCGATCCCCGCCTCGTCGTACAAGGCGTAGTCGGAGACGCCGCGCTTGTTGTAGAGGACCCGCACCAGCGGGTCCTCGACGAGCTGGTAGCTGTCGCGGTCACCCGTGACGATGAGGACCTCGTCGCCGCGCTGCTTGGCCTGCTCGGAGACCGTGGCGATCACGTCGTCGGCCTCGAAGCCCGGCGCCTCGAGCACGGGCAGCCGCAGCACCTCGACGACCTGGCGCACGAGGCCCATCTGCTGGCGGAGGATGTCGGGGGCGGCCTCCCGGTTCGCCTTGTAGGTCTCGAGCCGCTCGTGGCGGAAGGTCGGCTCCGGCCGGTCGAAGGCCACCGCCACCGCGTCGGGGCGATGGTCGCGCAACAGGTTGACCAGCATGGACGTGAAGCCGTAGACGGCGTTGGTCACCTGGCCGCTGGCGGTGGCCAGATCGGGTGGCAGGGCGAAGAAGGCGCGGTAGGTCAGCGAGTTGCCGTCGATCAGCATCAGCAGGGGCACGAGGGGAATCTAGGCCCGACCGCCGGGGCGCCCGCTCCGGGCGATCAACCCGCGTGCACCCGCCGACGACGGATCCCGACCACCCACGGCCGGCGTGGGGCGCGAGCGCAGCGAGCGGGGCCCCACCGCCGGAGGAGGAGCGGGCCGGCGGGGCGCCCGCTCCGGGCGATCAGCTCGGCGAGATCTCGCCGGCGATGACCTGCTCGGCGATGGCCTTCATGGTGAGGCGCTCGCGCATGGCGGTCTTCTGGATGAAGGCGAAGGCGTCCGCCTCGGGCAGGTGGTGCTCGTCCATGAGCTTGCCCTTGGCCCGGTCGACGACCTTGCGGGTCTCGAGCTGGTCCTCCAGGCTGCGGGTCTGGTCGGCCAGCGCCTTCATCTCCTGGAAGCGGCCCAGGGCGACCTCGACGGCGGGGATCAGCTCCGAGCGCTGGAACGGCTTGACCAGGTAGGCCTGCACCCCGGCGTCGCGAGCCTGCTCGACGAGGTCGCGCTGGCTGAAGGCGGTGAGGATGAGCACGGCGGCCCGTCGCTCCCCGGCGATCTCGCGGGCTGCGGACAGCCCGTCGAGGCCCGGCATCTTGATGTCGAGGATGGCCACGTCGGGCGCGTGCTGCTTGACCAGCTCGACGGCCTCGTCACCCCGCCCCGTCTCCCCGACGACCTCGTAGCCCTCCTCCTCGAGGGTCTCCTTGAGGTCGAGTCGGATGATGGCCTCGTCCTCGGCGATCACGACTCGGGTGGGCACGGTCTCGTCCCCTCCTCGGGCGACGGGCTCCGGCGGGTCCGCCGGGGTCGCCGCATCGTAGTGCCGACGCTCGGGACGGCCGAACTCGGTCGCGGAGGGTCAGGAGCGCTCGGCCACCAGCCGGTCGAGCAGCTCGTCCTGGGTTCGCTCGAGCTGCTCGATGCTGTGCAGCACCTCGCCGCGATGACGGCGCATGGCGTCGGCGTGCGCGGCGGCCTCGCGGTGCTCGCGCTCGGCGAGCGGCGTCTCCGACACCAGTGCCCGCAGGCGGGCGTCGTCGGCCTCGTCCGTGAAGTGCGCGAGCTGCTCGTCGGCGATGGCCAGCTCGGCGCGCAGGGCCTTCAGGCGATCGGCGACGTCGGTGAGCCGCTGCTCGAGTCGGGACGAGCTCATCGCCGAAAAGTGTAGGGCGGTGCCGGCCCGGGGTCGGGGACGCGCCCGGCCGCGACGGCACGGCGCGCTCGCCGTGCCCGGCGCCCCGCTCCGGTCTCACGGAGCGAGCCGGCCCGCTTGGTACGGTGAGACTCGCGCGGCGGTGCTGGAACCGGCATACAGGGCAGGCTCAAACCCTGCTGCCCGCAAGGGCTTGTGGGTTCGAATCCCACCCGCCGCACATGACCACGAGCACCCGGCCCCGCCTCCGTCGTCGGCTCCTCGCGCTCGCCGCCCTCGGTGCGCTCGTCGGCGCCGTCGCGGCCTACCGGGCCCGGGCGCTGTCCCGGGCCCGCGACGAGTTCGACCGCCTCCACCCGCCGACCTGAGCACCCAATCACCCGCCACCGCCTCGGCCACGACCCAGGGTCGAGCCGACGACCATGCCCGCCTCGTGGCCCGGTCGAGGCGATGAAACCTCGCTCGGCCCATCGGGGTCGAAGCCCCCGATGCGCCGAGCCTGCCGCAGGCACCCGTGATCGTCCTCACCTTCCCCGGTCAGGGGGCCCAGGCCCCAGGCATGGGCGAGCCCTGGCTCGGGCACCCGTCGTGGTCGGTGGTCGACGAGGTGGCCACCGCGACCGGTCGCGACGTCGCCGGGCTGCTCCTGCGCACCGACGCCGCCACCCTCACCGAGACGCGCAACGCCCAGCTGGCGACGTTCGCCACCAGCCTGATCGTGCGCGACGCCCTGGCTCGCGTCGGCGTCGTGCCGACGCTCGTCGCCGGCCACAGCCTCGGCGAGTACACCGCCCTGGTCGCCGCCGGCGTGCTCAGCACGGCCGACGGTGCCCGCCTCGTGGCGGCGCGGGGCGACGCCATGCAGGCCGCGGCCGACGAGCGACCGGGCACCATGGCGGCGGTCCTCGGCCTGGACGCGCCGGCGGTGGCCGAGGCCTGTGCCGACGCCGGCGGCGAGGTCTGGCTGGCCAACGACAACGCACCCGGGCAGGCGGTGATCGCCGGCGACCCCGACGCCATCACCGCCGCCGGTGCGACGGCGCGAGCGCGGGGCGCACGACGGCTCGTGCCCCTGCCGGTCGGCGGCGCCTTCCACACGCCGTTCATGGCGCCGGCCACCGACCGCCTCGCCGACGCGCTCGGCGACGTCGAGTGGCTCGACGGTCGGTGCCCGGTGGTCGCCAACGTCGACGCCGAGGTCCACGGACCGGGCGCCACCTGGCCCGGCCTGCTCCGCGACCAGCTCACGAGCCCGGTCCGGTGGCGGGAGTCCCTGGGCACCATCGCCGACGCCGGTGGGTCCGTGCTCGTGGAGGCCGGGCCCGGTGGGGTGCTCACCGGCCTGGCGAAGCGGACCGTCGGCGACCTCGCCCGGCTGGCGGTCAGCGACCCGACCAACGTCGAGGCGGCGGGGGCCGCCGTGGCCGACGCCGGACGCGCATGGGGGCGGTGATCACCGGGTGGGGCGCCGCCCTGCCGGACCGGATCGTGACCAACGCCGAGCTCGAGGCCCGGCTGGACACCTCCGACACCTGGATCCGCGAGCGCACCGGCATCGCCGCCCGGCGCGTCGGGGGGACGACGGCGGACCTGGCGGTGGCGGCGGGTCGCCGAGCGCTCGACGAGGCGGGCTGTAGCCCCGACGACATCGACCTCGTCGTCGTGTGCACGACCACGCCCGACCGGACGGTCCCGTCGACGGCGGCCGAGGTCCAGCACCGCCTGAGCGTCGACGGCGGTGCCATGGACCTCAACGCCGCCTGCTCGGGGTTCGTGTACGGCCTCGTCACCGTGCACGGGCTCCTCGCCCTCGGCTCGGTGCGGCGGGTGCTGCTCGTCGGGGCCGAGACCCTCAGCCGGGTCGTCGACTGGGAGGACCGCAACACGGCCATCCTGTTCGGCGACGGCGCCGGTGCCGTGGTGGTGGAGGCCGTCGACGGGCCCGGCGAGCTGCTCGCCCACGACCTCGGGTCGGACGGCTCGGCCCGGCACCTGCTGTTCGCGGAGGTCGGCGGGTTCTTGCAGATGGACGGGCGCGAGGTGTTCCGCCGCGCCGTGCGGGCGACCGTGGACTCGGCCACCGCCGCGCTCGCTCGGGCCGGTGTCGAGGTCGACGAGGTGGACGTGGTGGTCCCCCACCAGGCCAACACGCGGATCATCGACGCCGCCTGCGCCCGGCTGGCCATCCCCCGGGAGCGCACCGTCGACGTCCTCGATCGCACCGGCAACACGTCGGCGGCCTCCATCCCGATCGCCCTCGACGACGCCCTGCGGGCGGGACGGATCGCCACCGGCGACCTCGTCCTGCTCGTAGGCTTCGGCGCCGGGATGTCGTGGGCGAGCGCGGTGCTGCGGTGGCACGGCTCGGCCGACGCCGACCCGAGCGGACGAGGAGGATGCGCACCATGAGCTCGGCGGACGACAGGGCGGACGATCCCGGCCGGGGCCGGGTCGTGCTGGTGACCGGCGGCGCCCGTGGCATCGGCCTGGCGTGCGCCCGGGCCTTCGCCGACGCCGGCGACCGCGTGGCCGTGACCTACCGCTCCGCGCCGCCCCCCGCCGAGGACGCCGCCCGGCTGCTGTGCGTGCCCTGCGACGTCACCGACACCGACCAGGTCGAGCAGGCCTTCGACCGTGTCGAGGCCGAGCTCGGACCGGTCGAGGTGCTGGTGTCCAACGCCGGGATCACCCGCGACACGCTGGTCCTGCGGATGAAGGACCACGACTTCGACGAGGTGATCGACGCCAACCTCACCGGCGGGTTCCGCGTCGCCCGGCGGGCGGTGCAGAAGATGCTGCGGGCCCGTCGGGGCCGGATCATCTTCGTGTCGTCGGTGGTGGGCGGAACCGGTCAGGCCGGCCAGGCGAACTACGCCTCCTCGAAGGCGGGCCTGATCGGCCTGGCCCGGTCCCTCGCCCGCGAGCTCGCCAGCCGCAACATCACCGTCAACGTGATCGCCCCCGGGCCCATCGACACCGAGATGATGGCGGCCGTCGCCGACGACCGTCGCGCCGCCATCACGTCCGCCGTGCCGCTGGGGCGCTTCGGCCACGCCGAGGAGGTCGCCGCCGCCGCCAGGTTCCTCGCCTCGGAGGACGCCGGCTACATCACTGGCGCCGTGCTCCCCGTCGACGGCGGGCTCGGGATGGGCGTGTGGTGACAGCCCGCGGCGGGTGACGCGCCCCGCGTGCCCGAGCGCGGTCCGCCGACCTCGTACAGTCCTGTCCAGCAAACCATGACAACGGAGACAACGCCGTGAGCGACGACATCCAGGAGCGGTTCACCAAGTGCGCCGTGGAGATCCTCAACGTCCAAGCCGACCAGATCACGCCCGAGGCGAAGTTCGGTGACGATCTCGACGCCGACAGCCTCGACCTGGTCGAGCTGGTGATGGCGCTCGAGGAGGAGTTCGACATCACCGTCGACGAGGCCGAGCTCGACGGCGTCGAGACGGTCGGCCAAGCCCTCGACCTGGTGCGCACCAAGCTCTGATGACGCGGCGGGTCGCGGTCACCGGCGTCGGCGTCGTCGCCTCCTGCGGCGTGGGGGTCGACGCGTTCTGGGCGGGCCTCCTCCAGCCCCCACCCGCGGGCGAGGTCCTCCGGGTGGAGGACTTCGACCCCATGCCCTGGTTCGACCACAACCCGAAGGAGGTGCGGCGGGCCGACCGCTTCCAGCAGTTCGCCCAGGCCGCCGCCGGCGAGGCGCTCGCCCAGGCCGGCCCGCTCACGGCCGATCCCCTGCGCACCGGGGTCGTCCTCGGCACCGGCATCGGTGGCCTCATCACCATCGAGGACCAGACCATCGTGCGCCACGAGAAGGGCGCACGGCGCGTCTCGCCGTTCCTCATCCCGATGGTCATGGGCAACGCGCCCGCCGCCGCCGTGTCCATGCGCCACGGCTTCCAGGGGCCCTGCGAGTCGGTGGTGACCGCCTGCGCGACGGGCACCCACGCCATCGCCAACGCCGCCCGGCTCATCACCTCCGGTCGGTGCGACGCCGTCGTCGCCGGCAGCACCGAGGCGGCGATGACCGAGACCGGGGTCGCCGGGTTCCGCAACATGACCGCCCTGTCGAGCTCGGGCCGCTCCCGCCCCTTCGACGCCCGCCGCGACGGGTTCGTCATGTCCGAGGGCGCCGGTGTGGTGGTGCTCGAGGAGTGGTCGGTGGCCGAGACCCGCGGCGCGGCGATCCTGGCCGAGGTCCTCGGCGGGGCGTCGTCCGCCGATGCCCACCACATCACCGCGCCCGCCCCCGGCGGCGCCGGCGCCATCGCCTGCATGGAGCTCGCCCTCGCCGAGGCCGGGCTCACCCCCGCCGACGTGGCGGCCATCAACGCCCACGGCACCTCGACCCCGCTGAACGACGCTGCCGAGGCGGAGGCCATCGCCAAGCTGTTCGGCGCCCCTGGGCCGCCGGTCACCTCCATCAAGGGCGTGACCGGGCACGCCCTCGGGGCCGCCGGCTCGATCGAGGCGGTGTCGGTGGTGCTGTCGTTCCGGGAGCGGCTGCTGCCCCCGACCATGGGGCACGCCGAGCCCGATCCCGAGGTCGCACCCATCGACCTCGTCGTCGGCGAAGCCCGTCCGTGGGAGCCGGGGCCGACGATGTCCAACAGCTTCGGGTTCGGCGGCCACAACGGCTGCCTGGTGCTCGCGCCGGTCTGACCGACGCCGGCAGCGCCCGGGTCAGCCCACCCCGAGCACGACGCCCTCCAGGGCGAGCAGCGCCCGCTTCGTGCCCAGGCCGCCGCGGCCGCTGTAGCCGCCGAGCCCTCCGCCGGTGCGCAGCACGCGGTGGCACGGGACCACGATCGGGACCGGGTTGGCGGCCATGGCACTGCCGACGGCGCGGGCCGCGCCGGGCCGGCCCACCCGCTCGGCGAGCTCGCCGTAGGTGACGACCACGCCGAAGGGCACCTCGGCGAGGGCTTGCAGCACCTGGCGGCGGAAGCCGCCCGAGAGCCGCCAGTCGAGGGTGAGCTCGAAGGCCCGGCGCTGGTGCGCGAAGTACTGGTCGAGCTGGCGGCGGGCCTCGTCGACGCGGGCCGGCGCCTCGACGATCCGCGGCGACACCGTCGCCGCCACCCGGGCCTGCCAGTCGTCGCCGGCCCAGGCGATGCACACCACCCCCGCGTCGGTGGCGGCGACGTGCAACGTGCCCACCGGGCTGTCGACCGCGCCCCAGGCGACGTCGGCCAACCCCAGCCGGTCCGCCGCCGCGGCCGCGGCGGCCCGAGCGCGGCGATGCGCCTCGGGGTCGGCACCCGCGGGACCGGCACGCAGGCGGGCCACGACGTCGACGTCGGCTGGAGGCGGGGTGGACGTGGTCATCGGGGGTCCTCCGCGAGGCGGGTGCAGGACGGGGCCGGCTCGCCCAGGGAGCGGCGCAGGGTGGCCAGGCCCGCCCGCACGCGTTGACGGGCGGCGGCCTCGGTGCAGCCGAGGACGCCGCCGATGTCGGCGTAGGGCAGGTCGAGGACGAACCGGTGCACGACGGCGGCCCGCTGGCCCTCGGGGAGCCGGCGCACCGCGGCCCACAGCGAGGCGTCGGGGACGCCGGCATCGACGTCGCCGGCCACGCGATCTGCCCGCTCGGGCAGGTCGCGGTCGGTGAGGCGGGACCGGCCGCCCCGCCGGTGGTGGTCCATCGCCTTGCTGTGGGCGACGCTGAGCAGCCACCCCCGCAGGTTGGCCGCCGAGCGCAGCGCGGGGTACGCGCGCAGCGCAGCCAGCACCGTCTCCTGGTAGCAGTCGGCGGCCTCGTCGCGCCCGACGACGGCCACCAGGTAGCGGTGCACGTCCTCGCCGTGGGCGTCCAGCAGGCGGTCGAACGGGGGCAGGTCCACGGTGGATGAACGCCGGGAGGGGCTCCGGCGTGAGGTCGCCGCGGCAGGGCCGCCCCGGCGACCACCGGTCACCACGGATCGACGGCGACGGGTGGCACCACGAGACGCACCCCTCAGGGGGCCGCGTCGGCGTCGACGAGCACGAACAGCAGGTCGGCCTCGCACGCCGTCTCGCCGGCGACCGACGCCCGCCCGTGCCCTCGACCCGCCCGGGCCGACAGGCGTCCGAGCTCGACCTCGAGGTCGAGCACGTCGCCCGGCCCGACCTGGCGGCGGAACCGGACCCCGTCGACCCCGCCGAACAGGGGCAGCTTGCCCGCCACCCTCCCACCGACGAGCACGGCATAGGCCCCCAGCTGGGCGACGGCCTCCACCATGAGGACGCCCGGCAGCGTGGGCCGGCCGGGGAAGTGGCCGGCGAAGAAGTCCTCGTCGCCGCGCAGGTGCCACCGCCCGGTCGCGCCGGCGCCCGGGTCGACCCGGGTCACCTCGTCGAGGAACAGGAACGGCGGCCGGTGGGGCAAGACGTCGGCCGGCGCCGGCAGGGCGGTCACCCCTCGAGGGCCTTCAGCAGGTTCGTAGGGGTGTCCTTGGGGCTGACCTTGTACCAGGCCTCGGCCACCTTGCCCTTCTCGTCGATCAGGAACGCCGACCGGATGATGCCGAAGTACTTCTTGCCGTACATCGACTTCTCGCCCCAGACGCCGTAGGCCTCGGCGGTGGCGTGCTCGGGGTCCGACAACAGCGGGAACCCGAGGCCGTACTTGTCGTCGAAGCGCTTCTGCTTGGCGGGCTCGTCGGGGCTGATGCCCACGATCGCGGTGTCGCCGACGTCGCCGGCGATGTCGCGCAGCCCGCACGCCTGGGTCGTGCAGCCGGGGGTGTCGGCCTTCGGGTAGAAGTACACGAGCACCTTGCGGCCCTTGAACGACGACAGTCGCACCGTCGTGCCGTCCTGGTCCCGCAGGGAGAACGCCGGGGCCTTGGCCCCCGGCTCGAGTCGCGTCGCAGCAGCCATCTCCGCAACCTACCAACGGGGATCCGGCCCCGACGCCGCCGACGAAGGAGTCGACGCCCCGGGCCGCACGAGGGTTGACACCGCCCCACCGCTTCCCTAGTTTTCCCACCGATTTACTGGGTTGGCCGGCCGCGGAGGAGGAGCTCGCCCGTGCACCTCGACCCCGCGCTGGCCGTCGCCGCGCTCGGCGTCGGCTTCGTCGTCGGGCTCACCGGGATGGGCGGCGGCGCCCTCATGACGCCGCTGCTGGTGCTGGTGTTCCGCGTCCCGCCGCTCGCGGCGGTGTCGTCGGACCTCGTGGCCGCCATGGTGATGAAGCCGGTCGGCGGCGGGGTCCACCTGCGGCGGGGGAACGTCGACCTGCGGCTCGTGGGGTGGCTCACGCTCGGCTCGGTCCCGGCAGCGTTCGCCGGCGTGTGGGCGCTGCACCTCGTCGGCGACCAGGCGGCGGTGAACGAGCTCGTGCAGCGGGCCGTCGGCGTCGCCCTGCTGCTGGCCTCGGCGGGGCTCGTGGCCAAGGGGGCGTTCTCGGGACGCCGCGCCGAGCCACCCGGTGGGACCGCACCGGTGACGGTCCGGCCGGCCCGCACGGTGCTGATCGGCGTGTTCGGCGGCCTGATGGTGGGTCTCACGTCGGTGGGCAGCGGCTCGCTGATGATGGTGCTGCTGCTGGTCCTGTACCCCGCGCTCACCAGCCGGCAGCTCGTCGGCACCGACCTCGTGCAGGCGATCCCGCTCGTCACCGCCGCTGCCGTCGCCCACCTGCTGTTCGGCTCCGTGCAGGTCGACGTGACGGCCTCGCTCCTCGTCGGGGCGGTGCCCGGCGTGTACCTGGGCGCCCGCGTCTCGTCGCGAGCCCCCGACCACGTGGTGCGACCCATCCTCGCCGCCGTGCTGGTGGTGTCCGGGCTCAAGATGCTGGGCGTCGCCGGGCTGGTGGTGGGCATCGTCGGGCTCGCGCTCGTCGGTGTCGCGCTCGTCGCCGGCCGACGGGGCCACGGGTCGCCGGTGGTGGCGTTCGATCCGTCGCCCCGACCCGACCCCGCCGTGGACGCCGGGCGGGACGGGGGCCCGGCTACGCCTGGTTGACGAGGTGATCGGCCGCCATGGCGAAGTACTCGAGCATCGCCCGCTCGATCTCGGCCGGCGGCGCCATCGCCCGCACCGCCTCGGTCATGTGCGCGAGCCAGGCGTCGCGAGCAGCCGGGTCGATCGGGAAGGGGGCGTGGCGCATGCGCAGGCGCGGGTGGCCCCGTTCGGCCGAGTACGCCGGCGGGCCGCCCCAGTACTGCGCGAGGAACCCGGCGAGGTGGCGACGGGCCTCGGTCAGGTCGTCATCGACGTACATGGGCCGCAGCACGGGGTCGTCGCGCACCCCGCGGTAGAAGTGGTCGACCAGCTCGTCGAAGAACCGCTGGCCACCGACCGCGGCGTAGACCGTCCCGGCCGTGGGATCGCCTGGGTCGCTCATCGCGGCCGACGCTAGCGCCGCGTCGCCACCGGTCCGGTCGCCCGGTCGGTCGCGGGCCCCGGTGGCCGACACCGCCCGCGTTAGGGTGCGGCCATGAGGGGGGCGCCACCGACGGCGGTGGACACGGCGTCGGCGTCGTACCGGCAGAACCGGGCGGCGATGGAGGAGCTCCTGCGGCCGGTCCTCGACGCCATGGCCAAGGTCCACGAGGGGGGCGGCGACCGGTACGTGGCCCGCCATCGCGAACGAGGCAAGCTGCTCGTGCGGGAGCGCATCGACCTGCTGCTCGACCGCGACTCGCCGTTTCTCGAGCTGGCTCCCCTCGCCGGCTGGGGCACCGAGGACGCGCTGGGCGGCGGCATGGTCACCGGCATCGGGCTGGTGCGCGGCGTGGAGTGCCTCGTGTCGGCCAACGACCCCACCGTGAAGGGGGGGACCTCCTCCCCCGCCTCGATCGCCAAGGCGCTGCGGGCCCAGGAGGTCGCCCGGATCAACCGCCTGCCGCTGGTCAACCTGACCGAGTCGGGTGGCGCCGACCTGCCCAAGCAGGCCGAGATCTTCGTGCCGGGGGGCGCCACCTTCAAGAACCTCACCCAGCTGTCCGCCGCCGGGGTGCCCACCATCACCATCGTGTTCGGCTCGTCGACCGCCGGGGGCGCCTACGTGCCCGGCATGAGCGACCACACGGTCTTCGTCCGCGGTGGAGCCAAGGTGTTCCTCGGGGGCCCGCCGCTGGTGAAGATGGCCATCGACGAGGATGCCGACGAGGAGGAGCTCGGCGGCGCCGAGATGCACGCCCGCCGATCGGGGCTCGCCGACCACCTCGCCGCCGACGAGCTCGACGCGCTCCGGTTGGGGCGGATGCTGGTGGGCGACCTCGGGTGGCGCAAGGCCGGACCCGCGCCCCGCCGAGAGCCGGCCGCCGTCGACGCCCCGCAGCTCGATCCCGACGAGCTGCTCGGCATCGCGCCGGCCGACGTCCGCCAGCCGGTCGACGCCCACGAGATCATCTGGCGGATCACCGACGGCTCCCGCTTCGACGAGTTCAAGCCGACCTACGGCACCCAGCTGCTGTGCGGCTGGGCCGAGCTGTGCGGCTACCCCATCGGGATCCTCGCCAACAACGGCATCCTCTTCTCCGAGGAGTCCCAGAAGGGCGCGCACTTCATCCAGCTGTGCAACCGCCGCGACGTCCCCCTGGTGTTCCTGCAGAACATCACCGGCTTCATGGTCGGGACCCGCTACGAGCAGGGCGGCATCATCAAGCACGGCTCGATGCTGATCAACGCCGTCTCGAACTCGACGGTGCCGCACCTCACGGTCATGGTCGGCGCGTCCTACGGCGCAGGCAACTACGGCATGTCGGGTCGGGCCTACGACCCCCGCTTCGTCTTCTCGTGGCCGAACCACCGGATCGCGGTCATGGGCCCGAAGCAGCTCGCCGGCGTGCTGTCGATCGTGCAGCGCACCGCCGCCGAGCGCAGCGGCACCCCCTACGACGAGGAGGCCGACGCGGCCATGCGGGCCATGGTCGAGGGTCAGATCGATGCGGAGTCGACCGCCCTGTACGCCACGGGGCGGCTCTGGGACGACGGCATCATCGACCCGCGCGACACGCGCACGGTGCTCGGCATCGCCCTGTCCGCCGTGCACTCGGCGCCGGTCGAGGGCGCCGAGTCGTTCGGCGTGCTCCGGTTGTAGGAGACGAGGCGCACCATGCCCGACCGCCGCATCCACTCGCTGCTCGTCGCCAACCGGGGCGAGATCGCCCGTCGCATCCTGCGCACCGCCCACGAGATGGGGATCCGCACCATCGCCGTGTACTCCGAGGCGGACCGGTCCGCACCCCACGTCCTCGAGGCCGACGTCGCCGTGCCGCTGCGCGGGGTCTCCGCCGCCGAGACCTACCTGGACCAGACCGAGGTGCTGCGCGCCGCCGCCTGGCAGGGCGCCGACGCCGTCCATCCCGGCTACGGCTTCCTGTCCGAGAACGCCGCCTTCGCCCGCGCGGTCCAGGACGACGGGCGGATCTGGGTCGGGCCGCCGCCCGAGGCCATCCGCACGATGGGCGACAAGATCGCGGCGAAGCTGGCCGCCGAGCAGGCCGGTGTCGCCGTGCTGCCCGGCGCGGTGCTCGGCGGCAGCGAGCCGAGCCACTGGCGCGCCGAGGCCGCCCGGGTCGGCTACCCGCTGCTGGTCAAGGCCGCCGCGGGCGGCGGCGGGCGCGGCATGCGCATCGTCGAGCGCGAGGACGACCTCGTCGACGCCGTCGAGTCGGCCCGCCGGGAGGCCCAGGCCGCCTTCGGCGACGGCACGGTGTTCGCCGAGGCCTGGGTGGCGCGGGCCCGCCACGTCGAGATCCAGGTGCTGGCCGACGACCACGGCGAGGTGGTGCACCTCGGGGAGCGGGAGTGCTCGATCCAGCGCCGCCACCAGAAGATCGTCGAGGAGTGCCCCTCGACCGTCGTCACGCCGGCGCTGCGGGCCCGGATGGGCGAGGCCGCCGTCGGCCTGTGCCGCGCCATCGGCTACCGGGGCGCCGGCACCGTCGAGATGCTCGTCGACGACGCCGGCGACGAGCCCCGCTTCTGGTTCCTCGAGATGAACACCCGGCTGCAGGTGGAGCACCCCGTGACCGAGGAGGTCTACGGCCTCGACCTCGTGCGGTGCCAGCTCGAGATCGCCGCCGGGCAGCCCCTCGGGTTCGGCCAGGAGGACGTGGTGGCCGACGGCCACGCCATCGAGGTGCGCCTGTACGCCGAGGATCCCGCCGACGGCTGGCTGCCGAGCACCGGTCGGCTCCACCGCTGGCGGCACGGCACCACGCCCGGGCTGCGCTACGACGACGGTGTGCGCACCGGCGACGTGGTGACGCCGTGGTACGACCCGCTGCTGGCCAAGGTCGTCGCCCATGCCCGGACCCGGGACGAGGCCGCAGCCCGCCTCACCCGGGGCCTGCGCGAGATGCACGTCCACGGCGTGGTGACGAACCGCGACTACCTCGTGGAGGTGCTCACCGACGAGGACTTCCTCGCCGGCGACACCCACACCGACTTCGTCGAGCGCCACCCGGCCCGGGGTGCGCCCGACGACCCGCACGCCTACGAGCGCCAGTGGCAGCGGTTCACCACCATCACCGGGCCCCACCTCGCCGCCGCCGCCCTCGGCCCGTCCCTGCTGGCCGCCCGCCGGGGCCCCTGGCCCTTCGCCCCGACCGGGTGGCGCAACGTCACCCGCCGGGCCCGGGAGATGCGCCCCGAGGCGTCCGGACCGGGGTGGCGACCGCAGGAGGCCGACGTGGGCGCCGCGACCCAACGCCGCACCTTCACCGAGGGCGAGCACCGTTGGGAGGTCGAGTGCACGCGGGTGGCGAGGGATCACCCCTTGGCGGTGCGGCGCCGGGCCGAATCGGGCGGGCGCGACGCCGACCTGTTCCACGTGGCGATCGAGGGCACCGGCGGGGGCACCACCACCCTGGTGGAGATCGAGACGCTCGACGCCGAGACCTTCGTCGTGCACTTCGGCCGACGGGGCCACCGGTGCACGGTGCACGGCGTCGGCGACGTCACCTACGTGAACTCCCTGCTCGGCCAGTCGACCTTCCGCCTGGTGCCCCGGTTCGGCGACCACACCGTCGACACGGCGGCGGGCGGCCCGCAGGCACCGGTGCCGGGCCGGGTCGTGGCGGTGGCGGTGGGTCCCGGCGCCACGGTGGCCGCCGGCGACGTGCTCGTCGTGCTGGAGGCGATGAAGGTCGAGCACCGCGTGGTGGCCGCCGCCGACGGGGTCGTGGACGAGGTGCTCGTCGCGGTGGGCGACAATGTCGACGCCCACCAGCTCCTCGTCCGGCTCCGGGAGGCCCCATGACCACCGACCTCGGCGCGCCGCTGCGCATCGCCAACTGCTCGGGGTTCTACGGCGACCGTCGCTCGGCGGCCCGGGAGATGGTCGAGGGCGGACCCATCGACGTGCTGACCGGCGACTGGTTGGCCGAGCTCACCATGCTCATCCTGGCCAAGGACAAGCTGCGCTCGGCCGACGGGGGCTACGCGAAGACCTTCGTGGCCCAGATGGGCGAGGTGCTGGCCACCTGTCTCGAGCGGGGCATCAAGGTGGTCTCGAACGCCGGCGGCCTCAACCCCGCCGGGTGCGCGGCCGCCGTGCGGGCCATCGCCGACGCCGCCGGCCTGTCCCCGACCATCGCCCACGTCACCGGCGACGACCTCGTGGGCCGGCTCGCCGAGCTGCGGGCCGCGGGCATCGACCTCGCCAACCTCGACACCGGCGAGCGCCTCGACGAGGTCGGCGCCGAGCCCATCACGGCCAACGCCTACCTCGGTGGCTGGGGCATCGCCGAGGCGCTCGGTCGTGGGGCCGACGTGGTGATCACCGGTCGGGTCACCGACGCCGCCGTGGTCGTGGGGCCCGCGGCGTGGCACCACGGCTGGGCCCGCACCGATTGGGACGCGCTGGCCGGCGCGGTGGTCGCCGGTCACGTCATCGAGGTGCGGCACCCAGTGCACCGGCGGCAACTACGCCTTCTTCACCGAGGTGCCCGGCATCGAGCGGTGCGGCTTCCCCATCGCCGAGGTCCACGCCGACGGCTCCAGCGTCATCACCAAGCACCCGGGCACCGGCGGGCTCGTCTCCGTCGGCACGGTGACGGCCCAGCTGCTGTACGAGATCCAGGGGCGCGAGTACGCCAACCCCGACGTGGTGACCCGGTTCGACACCATCCACCTCGACCAGGAGGGACCCGACCGCGTCCGCATCTCGGGCGTGCGGGGTCTGCCCGGACCCGGCGACGTCAAGGTCGCCGTCAACTACCTCGGCGGCTGGCGCAACTCCATGACCTTCGTGCTCACCGGCCTCGACATCGAGGCGAAGGCCGCGGTCGCGGAGCGCACGCTGTGGTCGCTGCTCCCTGGAGGCCGCGACGGCTTCGAGGCGGTCGCGGTCGACCTTCGCCGCACCGATCACCCCGATCCGGCGACCAACGACGACGCGCTCGCCGAGCTGCGGGTCACGGTGATGGACCGCGACAAGGAGAAGGTCGGCCGTGCCTTCTCCAACACCGTGATCGAGATGGTGCTGGCCTCGTACCCGGGGTTCTTCACGACGTCGCCTCCCACCGACGCCTCGTCGTTCGGCGTGTACTGGCCGACCCTCGTGCCGGCCGACGTGCCGCACCACGAGGTGGTGCTCGACGGCCCCGGCGGCCCCGACCGCGTGCCCGTGGCCGCGCTGTCGGCCGACGAGCGGGCCACCGGCGCCGAGCCGGCGGCGCCGATCACCGCCGAGCACGAGACGATCCTGGCGATGTCGGAGACGAACACCCAGTTCGCGGCGGCCGACTGGGACACCGCGACGCTGCAGCGGGTCCCGCTCGGGCGGGTGGCGGGGGCCCGCTCGGGTGACAAGGGGGGCAACGCCAACATCGGGGTCTGGGCCCGCACCGAGGGGCTCTACCGGTGGTTGCACACCTACCTGACCGCCGACCGGCTGCGGGAGCTGCTGCCCGAGACCGCCGACCTCGACGTGCACCGCTACGACCTGCCCAACCTGTCGGCGATGAACTTCATCGTCGTCGGGCTGCTCGGCCGCGGCGTCGCCGCCTCGACCAGGACCGACCCCCAGGCCAAGGGCCTCGGCGAGTACCTGCGGGCCAAGGTGGTCGACGTCCCCGCCGCGCTGCTCGCCGACCTGCCCGCCATCGAGCCGGCACCCGCCTGATCCCCCGTCGGGGTCGGCGGGCGCCACCCGACCGTCCACCTGGAGCGCCCATGCAGTACACCGACGAGCACGAGCTGTTCCGCCGCACCGTCCGCGACTTCGTCGAGACCGAGATCAACCCGCACGCCGACGCGTGGGAGGAGGCGGGCGTCTTCCCGGCCCACGAGCTGTTCCCCAAGCTGGGGGCGCTGGGCGTGCTCGGACTCGAGTACGACCCCGCCGTCGGCGGCCAGGGAGCCGACCACACCTACACGCTCATCTACGGCGAGGAGTTCGGCCGGTGCGCCACGGGCGGGGTGGCCATGGCCGTCAGCGTGCAGACCGACATGGCCACGCCGGCGCTGGCCCGGTTCGGCTCCGACGAGCTCAAGGAGCGCTTCCTCGCTCCCGCCATCCGCGGCGAGATGGTGGCCGCCATCGCCGTCACCGAGCCCGACGCCGGCTCCGACGTGGCCGGCATCCGCACCCGAGCCGTGCGCGACGGCGACGAGTGGGTGATCAACGGCACCAAGCTCTACATCACCAACGGCACCCAGGCCGACTGGCTGTGCCTGCTGGCCCGCACCGGTGACGACGGGGGCTACCGGGGCATGAGCCAGATCATCGTGCCCACCGACACCCCCGGCTTCTCGGTGAGCCGCAAGCTCGACAAGCTGGGCCAGCGGTCGTCGGACACCGCCGAGCTCAGCTTCGTCGACGTGCGGGTGCCGGTGGCCAACACCATCGGCGGGATCGACCGCGGGTTCCAGCAGCAGATGGCGCAGTTCCAGAACGAGCGGCTCATCGCCGCCTACATGGCCACCGGCCAGATGGTGACCGCCCTGGAGCGCACGACCGAGTACCTGAAGCAGCGGCAGGCCTTCGGACGGGCGCTGCTCGACAACCAGTACATCGCCTTCACCCTGGCCGAGCTGGTGGCCGAGGTCGACCTGCTGCGGCGCTACAACGAGGCCTGTGCCGAGGCGATCGTGACCGGCGCCGATCCGTTCACGATCACCAAGATGGCCTCGATCGCCAAGCTGAAGGCGGGCCGGCTCGGGCGTCAGGTCGCCGACGCCTGCCTGCAGTTCCACGGCGGCATCGGCTACATGGAGGAGACCTGGACGGCCCGGTACTTCCGCGACGGGCGGCTGCTGTCCATCGGCGGCGGGGCCGACGAGGTGATGCTGCGGATCATCGCCGAGCTGTCGGGCTGGGGGAAGTACTGACCCCCGGGCCGGTCAGCGCTTGCGCGGCATGCTGAACAGGTCGCGTCGGCGCAGCGGCTTGCCGCTGGTGTCGATGACGGGCGGATCCACGACGTCGGGGGCCGGGTCGGCCGGCTCGCGCCCGGTGGCCTGGGCCGCCCGCCGGATGAGCGCCCGACGCACGTGGTCGGCGGCCCCGCCCTCGGTGACGCCGAGGACCAGCTCGTCGTCGTCGCCGATGTCGATGACCATCTCGTCGAACAGGTCGACCGGCTCGTTGATCCGCGGCGGCTCCGACGGCGGCGGGGCAGCAGGCTGGTGCGCCGGGGGCGGGCCCTCGCGCACCTCGTAGCCCTCACCGGTGTCGGCCGCCAGCTCCCCGGCCAGGCACTCCGCATCCCGCGGGGTCAGCCCGTCGGCCACGTCGACGTCGTCATCGTCGGGCACCACGCGCCAGAGGTGGGCGGTGCGCAGCGGCGGCTCGGGGCACACCTGACGGAAGCGGGTGGGCTCGTCACGCTCGAGGATCCACAGCTCGGGTGGGTCGAGCTGGAGGTGCCGCAGGGCGTGGGCGACCTCGGGCTGGTCGAGGAACCCGCTCAGGCGCTGGGCCAGCTGGTCGAACTGCAGACCCATCACCAGGCCACACGACCACTCGAGGTCCCAGAACAAGATGGGCGTGCCCTCCCCGAGCGACGGCTGGTACTCGGCGGTGGGCTCGCCGAGCACGGTCAGCAGGTCGACCTCGTTGGCGGGGCAGGCGAACAGCTCCTGGCCGAGGAGTCGATGGCGTGGGAACGCCGGCAGGCGCGTGACCTCGCTGGGCACCCCTGCAGTCTACGGACCGTGCCGCGCCCGACGCCCGCCACCACCTCGAGCGGGGGATCCCGGACGCGTCGGTCCCGAGCCGCCCGCCGCGCCGGAGCCGGGCCGCCCCGGGCGTCGAGCGGTTCGGTCAGCCGCGATCGAGCGCGGTCCGGAACTCGCCCACCAGGTCGGCGAGCTCCTGCGGGGACCCGCCGTCGAGGATCCGGTGCACGACGGCCGAGCCGACCACGACCCCGTCGGCGACCTCGCACAACCGGGCGGCCTGCTCGGGCGTGGAGACCCCCACGCCGACCAGCACCGGCAGGTCGGTGACGGCCTTGAGGCGGCCCGCGATGTCGAGGGCGCTGTCGGCCAGCTCCCGACGTTCGCCCGTGACCCCCAGCAGGCCCACCGCGTACACGAAGCCCCGCGAGCGGGCGCAGATGCGCGGCAGGCGCTCGTCGGGGGCGGTGGGCGCGGCGAGCAGCACGGTCTCGACGGCGGCGGCGTCGGCGGCGGCGGCCCACGGTCCGACCTCCTCCAACGGGAGGTCGGGGAGGATGGCGGCGGCGACACCGGCATCGGCGAGCGACCGGGCGAAGCGCTCGTGGCCCATGCGGAAGGCGATGTTGTAGTAGGTCATCACCGCCAGCGGCACGCCGGCGTCGTGGCCCCGCAGCTCCTCGAGGACCGAGCCCGGGGTGGCCCCGTGGTGCAGCGCCCGCTGGGAGGAGTCCTGGATCACGGTGCCGTCCATCACCGGGTCGGAGAAGGGCACGCCGACCTCGATGGCGTCGGCGCCGGCGTCGGCCATGGCCCGCAGCACGTCGAGCCAACCGGGCAGGCCGCCGGTGAGGTACGGGACGAAGAGCTTGCGGCCGGCGTCGCGGGCGACCCGCAGCGTGGTCTCCAGGGCGCCGGGCGCCACGCCCGGCACGGCGTCGGGGGTCACGCCAGGATGTCCATCATCTGGGCGACGTCCTTGTCGCCACGTCCGGAGAGGTTCACCAGCACGGTGCGTCCGGCGAGGGCGGCGCGATCGCGGGAGACCCAGGCCAGGGCATGGGCGGGCTCGAGGGCGGGGATGATGCCCTCGGTGCGCGACAGCAGCTGGAAGGCGTCGATCACCTCGACGTCGGTGACCTGCTCGTAGCGGGCCCGACCGACGGCGGCGAGGTGGGAGTGCTCCGGGCCGACCCCCGGGTAGTCGAGGCCGGCCGAGATCGACTGGGCCTCCTGGACCTGCCCCCACTCGTCCTGCAGGAGGTAGCTCTTCATCCCGTGGACGACGCCGGGGACCCCGCGGCCGATGGCGGCGCCCCCGGCCGGCTCGACGCCGACCAGCTCGGCGTCGGAGTCGGCGAAGCCGGCGAAGATGCCGATGGCGTTCGAGCCGCCGCCGACGCAGGCGGTGACCACGTCGGGCACCGTGCCCTCGCCGAGCAGCGCCTCGCACTGGGCGCGGGCCTCCCGCCCGATGACCGTCTGCAGCTCCCGCACCAGCCACGGGTAGGGGTGGGGTCCCATGACCGAGCCGAGGCAGTAGTGGGTCGACTCGACGGTGGCGACCCAGTCGCGCATCGCCTCGTTGACCGCGTCCTTCAAGGTGCGGCTGCCCGACGACGCCGGGCGCACCTCGGCGCCGAGCAGCCGCATGCGGAACACGTTGAGCTCCTGGCGGGCCATGTCGACCTCGCCCATGTACACGACGCACTCCATGCCGAGCAGCGCGGCGGCGGTGGCGGTGGCGACGCCGTGCTGGCCGGCGCCGGTCTCGGCCACGAGCCGGCGCTTGCCCATGCGACGAGCGAGCAGCGCCTGGCCCAGGACGTTGTTGATCTTGTGCGAGCCCGTGTGGTTGAGGTCCTCGCGCTTCAGCAGCACCCGCACGCCGCCGAGCTCGGCGCCGAGCCGGTGGCACTCGGTGAGCACCGACGGGCGGCCGCCGTAGTCCCGCAGGAGGTCGTCGAGCTCGGTGCGGAAGCCCGGGTCACCCCACGCCTCCCGGAAGGCCCGCTCCAGCTCCTGGCACGCGGGCACCAGCGTCTCGGGGACGAACCGCCCCCCGAAGTCCCCGAAGCGCCCCTCGGGGCTGGGCTCGGCCAACGACACGGAAGGGACCTCCTCGGCTCCGACGGCGACGTGCTCCCGCCGGGTGGCGGGGACCCGCCGAACCCTAGGCGGGCCACCCCTCCTCGGCGAAGCCCGGCCGGGCCCCCGCACCGACCTCGCGTCCACCCGTCACGACGAGGGCGGAGCGGTCCGGTCGCCGCCGCGCCCGTCGTCGGACGACCGCAGCCGCCACCGCTGCCACGGCCACGAGCCGTCCATCTCCACCTCGAGCGAGAAGCTGAGGATGATCCGGATGACCACGATGAGGCCCAGCACGACGACGCTCTCGATCGTCGGATCGACCACGATCGTGCGCACGATGTCGGCGATGATGAGGACCTCGAGGCCGAGCAGGATCACCCGCCCGATGTTGCGCCGCACCGCGGCGTAGGCACCGGACCGGCGGCCGTGGTCGGCGACGTCGCGGACGAACACGGCCAACGCCCACAGCGCGCCGAGCACCAAGATGGCCGCGCCGACCGCCTCGGCGACCCGGACGATGCCCTCCACCACCTCCTCGAAGCCCATCCCGGCCTGCTCCTCAGCCGATCGCCGCCGGCCTCAGCCGACCCCGTCGGCGAGGAAGCGCGCGAACCACGCCACGGTGCGATCCCAGGCGTCCAGGGCGTCGGCCTCGACGTAGGAGGGTCGCTGGTCGCAGTGGAACCCGTGACCGGCGTCGGGGTAGCGCACCACCTCGGCGGGCACCGCCGCCCGGTCGACCAGGGTGGCGGCGAGCCGCTCGACGTCGGCGACGGGGATGGACTCGTCGAGGTCGCCGAACAGGCCGAGCCACGGGGTCTGCAGCCCACCGGCCTCCTCGATCAGCGGCGGGAACTGCGGGAACCGGCCGGTCACGATGCCGCCCCCGTAGAAGCCGACGGCAGCGCCGAGCCGGCGCCGAAGGGCGACGAGGAAGCTCACCCGGCCACCGAAGCAGAACCCCACGACGCCGATCCGCGCCGTCGACCACCCGGCGGCACGGAGGTGGTCGACGGCGGCGTCGACGTCGACGAGCAGGTCGTCGTCACCGGAGAGGCCCTCGAACAGCGGCAGCACGGCGCCGAAGTCGTCGTAGGGGGCGGTGCCGCCGCCCGACCGGTGGAACAGGTCCGGGGCCACCGCGTGGAACCCGGCCCGGGCGAAGCGACCGGTGACGTCTTCGATGTGGGCGTTCACCCCGAAGGCCTCCTGGACCACGACGACGGCCCCGGCGGGGCTCCCGGTGTCGGGCACGGCCTCGTAGAGGCGCATCGGCCCGGCCGGGGTGGGAAGGGTCACGTCACGGGTCGGCAAGGCTCCGAGTTCTACCCGCTCCGGCGGCGGCGCGCTCGTGGTGGCGCTCACCTCGGGCGCCATGCCGCCGGCCGCGACCGGTCCGCCCGGCTCGCCAGGGCCGGGCCCGAGGCTCAGCGGTCGCCGTAGTCGACCACGTCCTCGAGCTCGTAGTCGAAGGGCATGAGCAGCTCGTCGCCCTCGAACGCGGGGGCGTCGTAGTGCTTGGCCTGCCGGAGGAAGTGGTAGATGGCGCGCCCGTCCTTGTGGCCCGGCGACGCCTCCACGCCGGTCACCACGTCGACGCCCCACGGGGCGAAGTGCTCGATGGCCGACGCCACGTTCTGGGGGGTGAGGCCCCCGGCGATGATGATCCGCCGGTCGCTCGGCAGGTACGGCAGCGACTCCCAGTCGAAGGTCTCGCCCGAACCGGGGGTGGCGGCGTCGATGAGCAGCGCGTCGGCGGCGTCGTACTCGTAGACCTTGTCGAGCAGGTGGTCGTCGGCGCTGAAGGCCTTGATCAGGAACGGCACCCGCTCGCGCACCCAACGGGCCTCCGCCGGCGACTCGTGGCCGTGGAGCTGGACCGCCGACAGGCCCACCTGGTTGGTGATCTCGACGACGCGTTGGGACGACTCGTCGCGGAAGACGCCGACGGTGAGGATCTCCGGAGGGATGCGACGCACGATGTCGCGCACCAGCGCCGGCGCGACCTGCCGGGGCGACGGGGCGAAGATGAACCCGACCGCGTCGGCCCCCATCGCCACCGAGAACAGGGCGTCGGACTCGTTCGTCGTGCCGCAGATCTTCACGAACACCGGCGCCAACCTACCGGGTCGGTCCCTCGCCGCCGCGGCTTTGCCGGCACCCTCGCCGGTGAGCAGGACGACCGGCCGGGGCGCCGATCAGGCGTCGACGAGGCGCCCGTTGAGGTAGTCGTCGTAGGCGGACAGGTCGAGGTGGCCGTGCCCGCAGTAGTTGAACAGGATGACCCGCTCCTCGCCGGTCTCCTTGGCCGCCAGGGCCTCGTCGATGGCCTTGGCGATGCCGTGGGCGGCCTCGGGGGCGCAGACCTTGCCCTCGGTGTTGGCGAACTGGATGGCCGCCTCGAACACCTTGCCCTGCGGGTAGGCGACGGCCTCCATGCGGCCGTCCTTCACCAGCTTGGAGATGATCGGCGAGTCGCCGTGGTACCGCAGGCCCCCGGCGTGGATCGACGGTGGGATGAAGTCGTGGCCGAGGGTGTACATGGGCAGCAGCGGCGTCATGCCGGCCACGTCGCCGAAGTCGTACTCGAACCGGCCCTCGGTGAGCGTCGGGCACGATGCCGGCTCGACGGCCACGAGCCGGACGCTCTCGTCGGGCACGAACGGGAAGGCGAGCCCGCCGAGGTTCGAGCCGCCGCCGCAGGGGGCGATCACCACGTCGGGCAGCTCCTCGCCGGCCATCCGCAGCTGGTCCCTCGCCTCGAGGCCGATCACCGTCTGGTGCAGCAGCACGTGGTTGAGCACCGAGCCGAGTGCGTAGTGGCTGTCGTCGCGGCCGACCGCGTCGCGCACGGCGTCGGAGATGGCCGCCCCGAGCGAGCCGGGGTGGCCGGGCTCGTCGACGGGCGAGGGCACGACCTCGCCGCCCCACACCTCCATCATGATCTTGCGGTACGGCTTCTGCTCGTAGCTGGCCCGCACCATGTAGACCTTGCACTCCATGTCGTACTGCGAGGTGGCGAACGACAAGGCGGTGCCCCACTGCCCCGCTCCGGTCTCGGTGGTGAGCCGGCGGACGCCCTCCTGCTTGTTGTAGAAGGCCTGGGGGACGGCGGTGTTGGGCTTGTGCGACCCGGCGGGCGACACCGACTCGTCCTTGAAGTAGATGCGGGCCGGCGTGCCGAGCGCCTCCTCGAGCCGGGTGGCGCGCACCAGCGGCGTCGGCCGCCAGAGCCGCAGGATGTCGAGGACCTCGCCGGGGATGTCGATCCACGGCTCGGGCGACATCTCCTGGGCGATGAGCGCCATCGGGAACAGCGGAGCCAGGTCGTCGGGCCCCACGGGCTCGCGGGTGCCGGGGTGCAGCGGCGGGTCCATCGGCTCGGGCAGCCGCGGCAGCACGTTGAACCACGCGGTCGGGATCTGGTCCTCGGGCAGGATGAAGCGCGTCATGGTCGCCATCATGCCCCACCGGGCATGCCGGCCGCGCCGGGGCGGGCGCACGACGCGACGGGGCGTCAGGTCGTCGCGGCGCGCAGGCGGCGCACGGCGGCCGCCGGATCGCCCGAGGTGACGAGGTGCTCCCCCACCAGCACCGCGTCGTAGCCGGCGTCGGCGAGCACGGCGGCGTCAGCGGCGCCCGCGATCCCCGACTCGGCGACCCGCACGACCCCGTCGGGCATCAGGGGGGCGAGCCGCACGGCGCGCGCGGTGTCGACCTCGAAGGTGACGAGGTCGCGCTGGTTCACCCCGACCACGGTGGCGCCCACGGCCAGCGCCCGCTCGAGCTCGGCCTCGTCGTGGACCTCGACCAGGGCGTCGATCCCCACCTCGGCCGCGAGGGCGTGCAGATCGGCCAGCTCCGCGTCGTCGAGCGCGGCGGCGATCAGCAGCACCGCGTCGGCCCCCATGACGCGGGCGTCGCAGACGTCGGCCGCCGACACCGTGAAGTCCTTGCGCAGGACCGGCAGCGAGCAGCCCGCTCGGGCGGCCTGCAGGTCGGCGACGGCTCCTCCGAAGAAGGCCTCGTCGGTGAGCACCGAGAGGCACGCGGCGCCCCCGGCCTCGTAGTCGGCGGCCAGGGCCGCCGGGTCGAGGTCGACGGACAGGTCGCCCTTGGACGGTGAGCGCCGCTTGACCTCGGCGATCACGGCCACGGCATCGGGGCCGCCACCGCGACGGCTGCGGCGGGCGAGCGCGGCGGCGAACCCCCGGGTCGGTGCGGCGGCCGCCGCCTCCTCCCGGAGGGCGTCGACGGCGCGCCGGTCCTCGCGGGCGGCGGCGCGGTGCGCGTCGAGGATGCGGTCGAGGTAGGTCGCCACGGTCGGACCGGCGGACGGGCCGGTGGGGCGCCCTAGAGGTCGAGGCCCTTGGCGTCGGTGGGGGTGGTGAAGACCATCAGCGGCGCGTCGCCGACCAGGCCGGCCAGATCGGTGAGGAGCGTCTTCATCGCCTCGCTGCCGGAGTGGACGCCGAGCGCATCGTCGTCGGTGTACATCTCGAAGATCCAGATGGCGTTCTCGTCGCCGCGGTCGAGGTGGAACGAGTAGACCTCGGTCCCTCCTCCTCGGCCACGACCGGCAGCATCTTCTGCAGCGCGGCCAGCAGCTCGTCACGGCGACCCGGGTGGGAGGTGAGCTTCACGAACGACGACGTCTTGGTGGAGGCCATGGGCGGGGATCGTATCGGGCGGTCCACCGGGCCGTTCCCTGCTGGCCGCGCGCCCGGGCCCGTGGGCGCCGCGGTCATGGCGGCACGCGTCCACCAGCCGGTCGACCGCCCGGTCGAGAGCCTCGATCGCGCCCCGCTCAGTCCCGCTCGCTCTGGGCGCTGCGCATCACGGCGAACATCGGCGCCAGCAGGAACGCCACGCCGGACAGGGCGAAGGTCAGCACGCCGAGGGCCAGCAGCGGCCGGATGCTCGTCACCAGCGACACGGCCAGCGAGGCCAGCGACACGACCAGCAGGCCGACCGGGGCGACCTGCACCCACCGGGGCACCGACGCCGCACCGTGCACGGGGGTGTCGTCGAGCAGGTCGCGGGGGTCGACCTCGTCGGAGGGGTCGTAGGGCCGGAAGTCGGGGCTCGGCCCGCCGGTGGGGCGCGGGCGGTGGCGGGGGGCGACCCCGGGGCCGCTCGAGCGCAGACCCTGCTGCAACCGGTCGTAGTCGCGGCGCCGCCGGTCGTCGGAGAGCACGGCCCACGCCTCGTTGATCCGGCGCATCTCCCGTTCGGCCGCGGCCCGGGTCGAGGCGTCGGCGGTGGCGTGGTAGTCGGGGTGGTGCCGGCGAGCCAGGCGCACGTAGGCCCTGCGGATCTCGGCGGTCGACGCCGTCGGCGGCACGCCGAGGACCTCGTAGTGCGTCACGGGCCCGATGGTAGAGGCGTCGCCGGCGACGACGATCGCCCGAGCCCGGCACCGATGCGGTCCTCGTCGGCACGGGCGGCTGTGCGACGATGGCGACGATGGCCGAGCCCGAGACCGTGATCGTCGTCGTCGAGGACGACCCCAACATCGCCGACCTCGTCGATCTCTACCTGCGCCAGGCGGGCTACCGCGTCTACCAGGCGGCCAGCGGCGAGCGGGGCCTGGAGCTGGTCAGCGAGCGGGGCCCGGCGCTGGTCGTGCTCGACGTGGGGCTGCCCGGCATCGACGGCCTCGAGGTGTGCCGCCAGCTGCGGGCGACGTCGCAGGTCCCGATCATCATGCTGACCGCCCGCGAGGGCGAGATCGACCGGGTCCTGGGGCTCGAGATGGGCGCCGACGACTACGTGACCAAGCCGTTCTCGCCCCGCGAGCTGGTGGCGCGGGTGAAGGCGATCCTGCGACGCGCCGAGGGTCCGGCCCGGGAGGGGCCGCCCGTGATCACGGTGGGCGACGTGGAGGTCGACCTCGGCCGCCGTGAGGCGCGCGTCGGAGGAGACCCCGTGGCCCTCGCCGCCCGCGAGTTCGACCTGCTGGCCTTCCTCGCCGAGAACCGTGGCTTGGCGCTGAGCCGACGCCAGCTGCTCGACGGCGCCTGGGGAGCCGACTGGGTCGGCGACGAGCGCACGGTCGACGTCCACGTCCGCCAGCTGCGCAAGAAGCTGGGCGACGCCCTGCCCCTCGACACCGTGTGGGGCGTCGGCTACCGGCTGGACTGACGTGGTGGTCCGGCGCCACCGGCGCTCCGACCGGCATCACCGTCTCCTAACAGCGAGCGGGCACACTCGCCCTCCGGGACCCGAGCCGTGAACCGCCGCATCACCATCGCCATCCTGGCCACCGTCGCCGCCGCCCTGCTGCTCGCCGGCGTGGGGACGCTCGCCCTGACGCGGCTGGGCGCCCGCCAGGCCGCCGAGGACGACCTGCGACGGCAGGCCGAGGCGGTCGCCGACCTCATCGCCCTCGGCCAGGGGCGTCTGTCGCTGAGCCCGGCCGAGCGCGACGTCGTGCGGCAGGCGGTCTGCGACGGGACCGAGCCGACCACCGGATCGGCCCAGGCGCAGGAGGCCTTCCAGCGCCTGCGGGTGATGGTCTGCGCCCCGGCAGCCGGCGACACCGGCCTGACCCAGGCCCACGACCAGCTGTGCGGCCTCGGCGTGGGTCGCCTCGACGCCCTGCTGCCGGCCGAGGTCGCCTCGTCCCGGACCCGCTTCTGCCAGGATCCGACCGAGGCCAACCTCGAGTCGCTGCGAGGGGCGTACTGCCGCACGAGCGCGCCCGAGCGCCTCAGCGCGACGCTGCAGCGACGCTACGACCAGCTGCGCCGCAGCCTGTGCATCGCCAGCCGACGGACCCCCGCCACCACGTCGGGCTCCCAGGACCTGCAGTCGACGTTGTCGAAGCAGTCGATCGAGCTCGTCACCGTCGGCACCGACGGGCGGGTCGTGCCCGAGTCGGCGCTGCCGCCCGGGCTCGACGCCGCCGCCCTCGAGCCGAGCCGGCTCCGTGAGGGTCAGACCGTGAGCGGCGGGTTCGACGGCAACCGGGTGTACGCAGCGGTGGCCGTGAACCCCGACGCGCCCGACCTGTCGGTGGTGCTGGTCGACGGGCCGGCCGACAACGTCGCCCGGCGCGCCGTGCCGTGGTTCCTCACGGCCTCGGGCGTCACCCTCCTGCTCGGCGCGGTGGTGGCGTGGTGGCTGAGCAGCCGCCTGACCGAGCCGCTGCGCGAGGCGACCGCGGTGACCGTCCGCATCGCCGACGGCGACCTCAGCTCGCGCGTCCCCGAGCACGTCACCTCGGCCGGCGCGCCCCGCGACGAGCTCGACACGCTCGCCCACTCGATCAACGCCATGGCCGACTCCCTCGAGCGGTCACGAGGCCTGGAGCAGCAGTTCCTGCTGTCGGTCTCCCACGACCTGCGCACCCCGCTGACCTCCATCCGCGGCTACGCCGAGGCCATCGCCGACGGGGCCGCACCCGACGGCCCGGCCGCGGCCGGGGTGATCCTGAGCGAGTCGCGGCGCCTCGAGCGCCTCGTGCAGGACCTGCTCGACCTCGCCAAGCTCGACGCCCGCCGGTTCTCGCTGTCGCCCGACGCCATCGACCTCGGCACCCTCGCCGACGACGCGGCCGAGGGCTTCCGACGTGAGGCGGAGGCGTCGGGGGTGCGGATCGGTGTGCGGCAGCCACCGGCGCCGGTCTCGGCCTTCGCCGATCCCGAACGCGTGCAACAGGTCGTGGCCAACCTGCTCGAGAACGCCCTCAAGTTCGCGGCGTCGGCGATCGAGGTGTCGGTGGGCGCCGACGCCGAGGGCCCGTGGCTGTCGGTGGCCGACGACGGTCCCGGCATCGCCGCCGAGGACCTCCCCCACGTCTTCGAGCGGCTCTACGTCGCGCACGCGGCCCCGGCGCGCAAGGAAGCCGGTTCGGGGCTCGGCCTGGCGATCGTGCGCGAGCTGGTGGAGGCCATGGGCGGCACCGTGCACGCCGCCGCCAACGTCCCGACGGGGGCGGTCATGGTCGTGCGGCTGCCCGCGGCGCCGGGCTGAGCACCGGGTGGGACCGGGGTCCGGCACGGCCGGTGCACCGCGGGATCCGGCGTCGTGGCGGGCGCCGCGCCGAGCCGTCAGGTGATCGGCAGCGCCACCACCCGGGCCGGACGATCCGTGCCCTCCCACGCCACCGCCACCGCGGCCGGCGGCTCGACGGAGCGGGCCAGCGGGGCCAACGCCACCGCCGCACCGTGGCCCGGCGACCACGCCACGCTGGTGAGCACCCCGACCTCGTGGCCGTCGGCGACCACGGCGGCGCCCGCCGGCGGCAACCGGTCGGGCGCCACGCCCTCGCCCACCACCACGCCGCGCAGCGGCCGGGGCACCTGCCCGCCGCGGGCGTCGATGCGCGCGACCAGCTCCTGGCCCGTGTAGCAGCCCTTGGTGAAGCTGACCGAGGCGTCGACCACCCAGCGCCCGCTTCGGCGGGGATGGTGGCCCCGGTCAGCTCGCGGCCCACCACCGGCACGCCGCACTCGATGCGCAGCGCCTCGAGGGCCTCGACCGGCGCAGGGGCACGGCGATCGGCACCGCCGGGTCGGCGCCCACCAGGTCGACCCCCCGCACGCCTCCCGGCCAGTGGACCGGGGCGACGGTCACGGCGCTGGTGCGGTCGACCGCCACCTCGCCGCTGCCGGGCCCCCGCACCGCCAGGCACCACCACCCGCCCACCAGCTCGACGTCGGCCCTCGTGCGCAGCTTGAACCGCTCGAGGCGGGCCAGCACCGCGGCACCGGCACCGGCGTCGACGTCGAGCACCACCTCCTCGTCGCCGAGCACCGAGCAGCGCAGCCAGGCGTCGACCTTGCCCTGCGGACCGAGCAGGAACGACCACGCCGACGACCCGACCAGCATCCCGGCGACGTCCTGGGACAGCTGTCCCTGCAGGTAGGCGACGGCGTCGGGACCGTGCACCCGCACCACGTCGCGGGGCACCCGCACCGCCGCCACCACCTCCCGCAGGGCCCGGTAGCCGGCCTCGGGCTCGAGCACCTCGGTCACGGCGCCCAACCTACCGGTGCCACGGGGCGAGCGGTGCCTACCGGGAGGTCGGTGCGCCGGCGGGACCGGCAGCGGTGCGGGCGGCGCGCATGCGACGCGCCGCCGGCACCGCGGCGAGCAGGGCCCGGGCCTTGTTGTGGCACTCGAGGTCCTCGTGCTCGGGCACCGAGTCGGCCACCACCCCGGCGCCGGCCTGCACCGCAGCCCGGCCATCGGGCCCGATCACCATCGTGCGGATGGCGATGGCCGTGTCGATGTTGCCGGAGAAGTCCAGGTAGCCGACCACGCCGGCGTAGGGACCCCGCTTCACCGGCTCGAGCTCGTCGATGATCTCCATCGCCCGCACCTTCGGAGCGCCCGACACCGTGCCCGCCGGCAGCGTCGCCCGGAGCACGTCGATCGGCGTCTTCCCCTCGGCCAGCGCCCCCGAGACCTGCGACGTGATGTGCATCACGTGGCTGTAGCGCTCGAGCACCATCATCTCGTCGACGTGCTCGGTGCCGAAGCGCACGACCCGACCGACGTCGTTGCGCGCGAGGTCGACGAGCATGACGTGCTCGGCGAGCTCCTTCGGGTGCTCGATCAGCTCGGCGCCGAGGCGGCGGTCCTCCTCCTCGGTGCGACCACGCCGGCGGGTGCCGGCGATCGGCCGGGAGATCACCCGACCCTCCAGCAGCTGCACCATCGGCTCGGGGGACGAGCCCACCAGCGTCACCTGCGGGTGGCGCACGAAGTACATGTACGGGCTCGGGTTCACCTGCCGCAGCACCCGGTAGACGTCGAAGGGGTCGGCCTGCAGGTCGAGGTCGAACCGCTGGGACAGCACGACCTGGAAGATGTCGCCGGCCAGGATGTGCTCCTTGGACACCTCGACGGCGCGGCGGTACGCCTCGCTGCCCATGCCCGACACGACCTCGGGCAGCGGGTCGGCCGGGTCGGGGGGCTCCATCATCGGCTCGTCGAGGGGCGTGGCGCCGTCGGCGGCGAGCTGATCGAGTCGGGCCACGGCCTCGTCGTAGATCCGGTCGAGCTCGTCGTCGCCCGGCGACCCGAAGACGTAGGCGTTGGAGATGAGGCTCACCCGCTGGCGGAAGTGGTCGTAGGCCGCCAGCTCGCCGATGATCGACAGCACCGCGTCGGGCAGGTGCCGGTCGTCGGTGGGGACGTCGGGCAGCCGCTCGACCTCGCGCACGACGTCGTAGCCGAGGTAGCCGACGAGCCCGCCGTGCAGCGGGGGCAGGTCGTCGAGCACCGGGGAGCGGTACACCGCCAGCACGTCCTCGAGGGCGGCGAGGATGCCGGCGTCGGTGCGGATGCCCGGGGGCAGGGTGCCGCCCTCGACGCGCACCCGACCGTCGACCGACACCAGCGTGGCCGCAGCCCGACGGCCGACGAAGGACCAGCGGCTCCACCGCTCGGCGTGCTCGACCGACTCGAGCAGGAAGCCGGGCTCGTCGCCCCGGCACAGCCGGGCGAAGGCGGCGACCGGCGTGGTGAGGTCGGCGACCAGCTCGCGCCACACCGGCACGACGGTGTGGTCGCGCGCCAGCGACCGGAACTCGTCGCGGCTGGGTCGGATCACGGCCGTGGGCGCAGGGCCGGGCGGCGCCGGCGGTGGGACGTCATCCTCACCCGGCGTCGTCGGGGCTCGCCGTCGGGAACCCCTCGCCGAAGCGGCGGAAGAAGCACGAGTACTCGCCGGTGTGGCAGGCACCCCGGCCCTCCTGCTCGACCACGAACAGCAGCGTGTCGCCGTCGCAGTCGTAGTAGGCCTCCCGGACGAACTGGCGGTCGCCGGAGGTGTCGCCCTTGCGCCACAGCTCCCCGCGGGACCGGCTCCAGAACACGGTGCGCCCCTCCTCGAAGGTGCGCTGCAGGGACTCGGCGTTCATCCACGCCATCATCAGGATCCGGCCGGTGCCCTCCTCCTGGACGATGGCGGGCACGAGGCCGTTGGCGTCGTAGCGCACCAGGGCGAGCTGCTCGGCGGTGACGCTGATCGGGGTCGCGACGGGCATGGGACGAGAGCCTACGAGGGCGGACCCCGGGGTTCGCAACCGGTTCGCGCCCGGTCGGCGCCCGCCGCCCGCGCTACAGGTACAGCCCGGTGGAGCCCTCCTGGAGGCGCTCGGCGGCCACGGCGTGGATGTCGCGCTCGCGCAGGATGATGAAGTCCTCGCCCCGGACCTCGACCTCGTAGCGGTCCTCGGGGTTGAACAGCACCCGGTCACCGGGCTCCATGGCCCGCACGTTCGGACCGACGGCCACCACCTCCGCCCAGGCGAGGCGCTTGCCCATCTGGGCGGTCGCGGGGATCAGGATCCCGCCGGTGGAGCGACGCTCACCCTCGCTGACACCGATCCGCACGAGGATCCGGTCGTTGAGCATCTTGATCGGCAGCTTGTCGATGCCGAGCTCGTCGGCGAGCGAGCCGCGGGGGGCGGGCCCCTCGCCGGCGTCGACGGCGGGCACGTCGGCGGTGGCCTCGGCGATGGGCTCCTCGGCGATGTCGGCGTCGCGCACGCCCCGACGGTACCGTCTCGCCCCGTGCCCGGACACCTCGGACCGCGACGATCCCACGCCCCACGATCCCTCACCGGCCCCCGGGTGGCGCCGTGACGCCCGAGGTCGAGCGGCTCACGCTGCGCACCCGCGACGGGCTCGCCCTCGAGGCCGAAGCCGTGGTGCCCGCCGACAGCACCCGGGCCGTGCTGCTCGCCCACCCCCATCCCGAGCACGGCGGCTCGATGCGGTCCCTGGTCACCAGCGAGCTGTTCCGCGACCTCCCGGGTCGGGGCTGCACGGTGCTGCGGTTCAACTTCCGCGGCGTCGAGCGCAGCGAAGGCGTCCACGGCGGTGGCCGCGACGAGCGCCTCGACGTGGTCGCCGGACTGGACGCGCTCGCCGATCGGGCACCGGCCCTGGCCACGGCCGTCGCCGGGTGGAGCTTCGGGGCCGACGTCTCCCTGTCGGTGCTCGACGAGCGGATCGACGGATGGTTCGCGGTGGCACCTCCGCTGCGGATCCTGGCGCCCGAGGACTACACCGCGGGCGCGGACCCCCGACCCAAGCTGCTCGCCGTCCCCGAGCGCGACCAGTTCAACCCCCCGGCCGCGTGCCGCGACAAGGTGGCCGCCTGGACCCACACCGAGATCGTCGTGGTGCCCGGCGCCGACCACTTCCTCGCCGGGCGCACGGGTCAGCTGGCCGACCTGCTGGCCGGGTTCCTCGCCGGCCTGCGCTGACCGGCGTCAGGCGGCGTCGTCGGGCAGGTCGGGGCGCAGGTCGACGACGGCGGCGTCGGTGCCGTCGCGCAGGTCGATGGCGTAGCCGGCCCGACCGAGTCGATCCGGCATGTGGACGTGCCGCTCGCCGGTCACGTGGAACAGCGTCACCGGCCGGGGTCCGGCCCGGTCCGGGCGCGCCAGGAGGCGTCGTGTAGGAGGCATGAGGGGTCTCCGCTGGTCGTGTCTCTGTCCGTGTGGTGCAGCCTCGCCACCGTGACGCCGGTCATCCCTCCCCGCCACCATCGACCACCCCGGGCTGGGCCTTGAGACCCAATCGGGTGGGTCGGCGGACCCAGCGGCGGGGAGCGCCCGCCGGGCCGATCAGATCGCGTCGCCGCCGGCGGAGACCGGGCGCACGGCCACCCCCCGCGCCGTCAGGCGGTCCTTGGCCTCGGCGACGGTGTGCTCGCCGAAGTGGAAGATCGACGCGGCCAGCACGGCATCGGCATGGCCCTCGAGCACGCCGTCGGCGAGGTGGTCGAGGGTGCCGACGCCACCCGAGGCGATGACGGGGACGCCCACCGCGTCGGTCACGGCCCGGGTGAGCCCCAGGTCGAAGCCGTCGCGCGTCCCGTCGCGGTCCATCGACGTCAGCAGGATCTCGCCCGCGCCCCGACGCGCGGCCTCCTCCGCCCACGCGACGGCGTCGAGGTCGATCGGCGTGCGCCCGCCGTGGGTGTACACCCGGAACCCGCTCGGGGTGGACCGGTGGACGTCGTCGGGTCGGCAGCGGCGCGCGTCGATGGCGACGACGCAGCACTGGGCGCCGAACTCCTCGGCGATCTCGCCGATGAGGTCGGGGCGCTCGACGGCGGCGGTGTTGACCGACACCTTGTCGGCGCCGGCCCGCAGGAGCCGGCGGGCGTCGTCGACGGTGCGGATCCCCCCGCCGATCGTGAACGGGATGAACACCTGCTCGGCCGTGCGCCGCACGACCTCGACGATGGTCTCCCGCCGGTCCGACGAGGCGGTGATGTCGAGGAAGACCAGCTCGTCGGCGCCCTCGTCGTCGTAGCGAGCCGCCAGCTCGACGGGGTCGCCGGCGTCGCGCAGGTCGACGAAGTTGACGCCCTTGACCACGCGGCCGGCGTCGACGTCGAGGCAGGGGATGACCCGAGCGGCGCGCACCACCGGAGGCTATCGGCGTGACCGGCCGTGCTTGGCCCGCACGCGCTCGTAGTCATGGGTCACCTCGGGGGGCTGCGCCGCCCCGGCGAGCGGCGTGAGCCGGTCCTCGGGGGCCGTCGCGTAGTAGACGGCGACCGCCGGCAGCTCGAGCGGCGGGCGCTCGGCGGTGAGCTGCAGGAAGAGGTCCCAGTCGCCGTACCAGCGCAGCGCCTCGTCGAAGCGCACGTCGAGCCCGGCGCGGTGCGCCAGCACGCCCATGTCGGCGAAGTTGCCCTCCTCCAGCGCGGCGCGGTCGAAGGGCTCGAACTGCAGCCCGGGGAACGGCCCGACATCGGGGCCGTACACGCGATCGGGGTGGTCGATCACCCGGGCGCCGTAGAGCGCGTCCTCGCCGGGATGGGCGTCGAACCCCCACACGACCGCCTTGAGCCAGTCGCGGTCGAGGCGGTTGTCGGAGTCGAGGTACGCGACGATCTCGACCCGCACCTCGTCGAGGGCCACGTTGCGGGCGCCCGACGCGCCGAGGCGGTCGCTGTGGAACCGGCGGATGCGCGGGTCGTCGTACCCGTCGAGCAGGGCCGCCGTGCCGTCGGTGCTCCCGTCGTCGACGACGAGCAGCTCCCATCGCCCATAGGACTGCTCCCGGACCGAGGCGATCGCCTCGGGCAGCAGCGCGGCCCGGTCGAAGGTGGGCAGGATCACCGACACCAGCGGACCTTCGGGCACCGGCGTGTGGGCCAGCAGCCGGCCGAACCACACGACCGCCAGCTGACGCTCGATCCGCTCGAGGCGCAGCTCGTGGTCGTGCACCACCGCCGCCTTCTGGGCTTCGCCGCTGCTGCGCTCGTCGAGCGCGGCGATCCAGGGCCGCAGGTCCCCGGCGGCGGCGTAGGCGTCACCGGCCACGGTGGCGGCATGGTCGGCCAGCAGGCGGGTGTCGTGGTGGGCCTCGCCGAGCAGCGCCAGCTCGCCGGCCTGGTGGGCCTGGGCCATCGCCTGCTCGTCCACCTCGGTCGGCAGCTGCTCCAAGCGGGCCCACAGGGCTCGGCGGCGAGCGCGAGCGGCTCGCCACCGGCGCAACGGCTCGACCGGATCGATCACGAGGCCACCATCGCCCCCGCCCGCGGGATCGGGTCGGGCACCAGGTCGGGCAGGGGCCGTCCGTCGACGCCGGCGAGCGGCACCCCGAGGGCGGCCGCCACCGTGGGCGCCAGGTGGGCGAGCGACACCGGGCCGCGGCGGCGGCCCGGCTCGATGCCGGGACCGACCACGTAGAGCCGCCCGCCGCGATGGTGGTCACCGGTGCGCCAGTGGGTGTAGGGCACCACGAGCGTGCCGACGTGGGGCGACCAGACCCGCTCGACGAGGGACGTCCGGTCCCACTCGACGAGCAGGTCGGGCAGACCGTCACCGTCGCGTCGCCGCATGGCGTGGTCGACCCGCACGACCTGGCGCACGAGCCGGCGGCCGCTGTCGACGTCGACGACCTCGGCCAGGCGGCTGGTCAACAGGTCGCAGACCTCGTCGTAGGCGGCCGGGTCGACCACGCCCGCCGGCTCCCGGCCGGCGAGGTTGATCCGGATGGCGCCGGCCACCGTGTTGTTGGGGATGACGAACCAGGCCCGCGTCGACCGGTCGAGCTCGAGCAGGCCCTCGGGGTCGACCGGCGGGTCCGGTGGCCCGGGCGGCGCGGCGGCGATGCGTCGGCGCAGCACGGGCGCCGCCACGACGCCCAGGCGGTCGCCGACCACGGCCGGGGCGTGATCGACCGCGGTGGCGGCCAGCCGGGTGCGCCAGCCCGTGGGCTGGGCGCCCCCGGCCCCCTGCGCGATGCGCAGCAGCAGGTGGTCGAGCAGGTGGGTGCCGTCGTAGTGGGGTCCCATGCCGTGGGACAGCAGCACGTACACGGCGACGTCCGGGTCGGCCCGGGCGAGGTGGTCGCCGAGGGTCCGGTCGATCGCCGCGTACACCGCCTCCACGGGGTCGCCCAGCCGGTGGCGCAGGGCCGGGTCGTGCCGGGGATGGTGCTCGTCGTGCACCGCCCACAGCTGGTGACCGACGCAGTGGGACTCGCCCAGGACCGTCACGAAGAGGTCCCAACCACCCCGGTCGAGCAAGGCCAGCGAGGCCGCCCGCTTGCGGGCGTGGCCGGTCAGCAGGTCCGCCAGCAGGGCCTCGGCCTCGTCGTCGCGGCGGTGGGGACCGGCCCGGTGGAGGTAGTCGCAGGGGGCGAACTGGTCGAAGCCGGGCGGCTCCCCCGCACCGAAGTGGCGGCCACCGGCGGCCGCCTCCAGCTCGGTGAGCAGCCCCGGCGGGTACGACGCCGGACCGTCGTGGCGGTCGTGGCAGCCCCACTCCGACACCACCGCGCCCGAGAACCCGGGGGGCGTGCGAGCCGCCAGGGTGTGGGGCAGGTCGAACACCGCGCAGCGCCGGCCGGCGGCGTCGAGCGCCGTCCAGAACGGTTCGCCGTCGATCTCGGTGGGGTGCGTCTGGTGCGTGCCGTAGCCGTGCTCGTCGAGGGCCAGCCAGGTGTAGTAGCGGTGGTGATCGGCGTCGCGGCCGGTCATCACCGTCGGCCAGACCGCCCCCACGAACAGGCCGCGGGGCGCCAGGGTGTCGACGACCGCGGCCCGCTCCCGCAGGTCGGCCAGCACCGGCATCGACCCGGCGTCGGCGAACGCCTCGGCCAGCCCGGCGTCACCGGCGTCGGCGGCGACCAGCAGGACCCGGGCCGGCGCGCCCGCAGCGGCATCGTGGACCACGGGCGGGCAACCTACTCGGCGGGCGCCTCGTCGACGGCGGCCAAGGCCTCCTCCACGGTGAAGCGGCGCTCGTAGAGCGCCCGACCGACGATGGCCCCCGCCAGGCGTCGGGTGCCGTCGTGCAACCGAGCCAGGGCTCGGAGGTCGTCGAGCGTGCCGACGCCACCCGAGGCGACGATGGGCGTCTCGGTGTGGGCGAGGACCGTGCCCAGACCGGCCAGGTCGGGCCCTCGAGGGTCCCGTCCCGGCTGATCTGGGTCACCACGAAGGCCGCGACCGCCGAGCCCTCGAACTCTCCGAGCAGGTCGACGACGTCGGTGCCGCTGCCGTGCTCCCAGCCCCGGATGGCGACCTCCCGCCCTCGCACGTCGAGGCCGACGGCCACCGGGTGCCGGTCGGCCAGACGACGCACGAAGCCGGGGCTCTCGAGGGCAGCCGTGCCCAGCACGACGCGGGTGACGCCGGCGGCGAACAGCGCCTCGGCCGCGCCGACGCTGCGGACGCCGCCGCCGGTCTGCACCGGCACGTCGACGGCCGCGGTGATGGCGGCGATGGCGTCCCGGTTGGTCGGCTCGCCGGTGCGGGCCGCGCCGAGGTCGACCACGTGGATCCAGCGGGCACCGGCCCGGGCGAACGCCTGGGCGTGGACCACCGGGTCCTCGCCGTAGACGGTCTCGCGCTGGTAGTCGCCCTGGTAGAGGCGGACGCAGCGGCCGTCGAGCAGGTCGATGGCGGGGAACAGGTCCATCAGGGGACGGCCTCCGGGCCGACGGCTGGGTGGGTCACGGCCCCGGGTCGGGGGGCGATGGCGCAGTGGGTCACGGCCCGGCCGCCTCGGCGGCGGCGACGAAGTTGGCCAGCAGGCGCAGGCCGTTGTGCGCCGACTTCTCCGGGTGGAACTGGGTGGCCCACAGCCGGCCCCGCTCGACGGCGGCCGTCACCGGTCCGCCGTAGTCACACGTGGCGACCACGTCGGAGGTCGCCTCGCCGGCGAACGAGTGCACGAAGTAGACCCAGGTCGGGTGGTCGAGGCCGGTGAACATGGCCGCCGGCCGCACGACGTCGAGCACGTTCCACTGCATCTGGGGCCGCTTGACCGTGTCGGGGAGCCACCGGACCGTGCCCGGCAGCAGGCCGAGGCCGGCGACCCCGGGTGACTCCTCGGAGGCCTCGTACAGCAGCTGCATGCCCACGCAGATGCCGAGGAAGGGGCGGTCCGCCTCCACCGCCGCCACCGCCAGCTCGTCGAGCCCGCTGGCCCGCAGCGCCGCCATGCACCGGCCGAAGTTGCCGACGCCGGGCAGCACGACGCCGGCGGCGTCGCGCACCACGGCCGGGTCGGCGGTGAGGCGGGCGTCGGCCCCGACCCGTTGGAGGGCCTTCTGGGCCGAGCGGAGGTTGCCGATCCCGTAGTCGAGGACCGCGACCAGGGTCACGGCGACGCCCGCCTCACAGCAGGCCCTTGGTGGAGGGGATGCCCGAGCCCTCGATGCGCACGGCGTCGCGCAGCGAGCGGGCGACGGCCTTCACCGACGCCTCGACGATGTGGTGGGTGTTGCGCCCCCGCACCAGGGCGATGTGCAACGTGATGCCGGCCGAGGTGACGAAGGCCCGCCAGAACTCCTCCATGAGCTGGGGGTCGAACGGCGGGTCGCCGAAGATCTTCTCGCCCGGGTAGTCCATCTCGTAGTGGAGGTAGGGCCGCCCCGACAGGTCGAGGGCGACGTCGACGAGCGCCTCGTCGAGCGGGACCCGGTTCGACCCGAACCGGCGGACGCCGGCCTTGTCACCGAGCGCCGACGCGAACGACTCGCCGAGCAGGATGCCGGTGTCCTCCACCGTGTGGTGGGCATCGACGTGCAGGTCGCCCTTGGCGCTCACCAGCAGGTCCATGCCGCCGTGGCGGCCGAGCTGGTCGAGCATGTGGTCGAAGAACGGCAGACCGGTGAGGCAGTCGGTGTCACCGGAGCCGTCGAGCAGCAGCATCACCTTGATCTCGGTCTCGTGGGTGGTCCGGGTGGCCCCCGCCGAGCGCACATCGGTGTTCATCGCAGGATCTCCTCCAGGGCGGTGAGGAACGCGTCGTCCTCGTCGGGGGTGCCGACCGTGACCCGGAGGCAGCCCTCCAGGCGGGGCCACGACGAGCAGTCGCGCACCAGCACGGACCGATCGACCAGCCGCCGCCACACGTCGGCACCGTCGGCGTGGCGCGGGCGGAACAGCACGAAGTTGGCGCCCGAGGGCCAGACGTCGACGGGCAGCTCGGCCAGGCCGGCCACCAGGCGACCTCGCTCCTCGACCAGGCGGGCGACGCGGGCCTCCATCTCGGCCACGTGGGCGACGGCCAGCGTGCCCGCCAGCTGCTTCAGGGCATCCAGGTGGTAGGGCAGGACCACCTGCTCGAGCTCGGCCACCACCGCGGCGGGCCCGACCAGGTACCCGAGGCGGGCCGCCGCCATCGACCACGTCTTGGAGTAGGTCCGGGTGACGACGAGCGGCACCTCGTCGGCCACCAGCGACAGCGCCGACCACGGGGCGAACTGCCCGTAGGCCTCGTCGACCACCAGGAGGGCGTCGTGGGCGACGGCGAGGTCGAGGGCGGCGCGCACCGTCGCCTCGTCGTCGACCACCCCCGTCGGGTTGTTGGGCGAGCACAGGAAGGCCACCGACGGCGCCGCCTCGGCGAACACCCGCCGGACCTCGTCGAGATCGGTGGCGAAGTCGGGGCCCCGCTCCCCCTCGGCCACGGCCGTGCCCGTGAGCCGGGCGATGTGGCCGTGCAGCGCATAGGTGGGCTCCCAGACGGCCGCGGTGCGTCCGGCGCCCCCGTAGGTGAGCAGCACGGTCTGGAGGACCTCGTTGGAGCCGTTGGCGGCGAAGACCTGCTCGGGCCCGACGCCGTGCAGCGCTCCGATGGCGGTCCGCAGGGCGGAGGCCGAGCGGTCGGGGTACCGGTGCCAGTCGACGTCGCGCACGGCGACCGCCAGCTCGTCGACCCAGCTCGACGGCGGCGGCTCGGGCGACTCGTTGGTGTTGAGGCGGACGTCGACCGCCACCTGGGGCGAGTGGTAGCCCTCCATGAGGGCGAGGTCGTCGCGGGGCCGGATCACGGCGCGGCCTCCTCGCCCCGGTCGAGCGCCGCCAGCCGGCGGCGGACGGAGTCGGCGTGGGCGGCGAAGCCCTCGGCGTCGGCGATGGTGGCGACCACGGGCGCCAGCCGGGAGAAGGCCTCCGCGTCGACGGTGACCACGTGGACCTGCTTGGTGAAGTCGTCGACCGTGAGCGCGGAGCCGAACCGGGCCGAGCCGTGCGTGGGCAGCACGTGGGAGGGGCCGGCGGCGTAGTCGCCCAGGCTGGCCGGGGCGAGCGGCCCGCAGAACACGGCACCGGCGTGGCGCACGAGCGGTACGAGGGCCTCGGGGTCGGCGTTCATGAGCTGGAGGTGCTCGGGGGCGATGGCGTTGGCGACGGCCACCGCCTGCTCGGGGCCGTCGACCAGCACGGCGTAGCCGCCCTGGGCGAAGGTCGACTCGATGTCGGCGCGGCGCGGCGAGTCGGCCACGATGCGGGCGACGGCGTCGTCGATGGCGTCGGCGGCCTCGGGCGACCAGGTCACCAGCCAGGCGAGCCCGTCGGGGCCGTGCTCGGCCTGCACGACGACGTCGACGGCGGCGAAGTCGACGGGGGTCGCCTCGTCGGCGATCACCACGATCTCGGACGGCCCGGCGAACGCCGACGGGATGCCGACGACGCCGGAGACCTCCCGCTTGGCGATGGCGACGTAGAGGTTCCCCGGCCCCACGATGACGTCGACCGGGGCGATGGTCTCGGTGCCATAGGCCATGGCGGCGATCGCCTGCGCGCCGCCGATGGCGTAGACCTCGTCGACGTCGGCGATCGAGGCGGCCACGAGGACGCTCGGGTGGACCCGCCCGGTGCCGCGCGCCGGTGGGACGCACAGCACCACCTCGTCGACCCCGGCCACGCGGGCGGGCACCGCCGTCATCAGCACGGTGGACGGGTAGGCGCCGCGGCCGCCGGGCACGTAGACGCCGGCCCGCTCGACGGGCACGGTGCGACCCCGCACGACGAGGCCGTCGCGGGCGACGTCGTGGTCGGGCCGGCGCTGGGCCTCGTGGAAGGACCGGACGGCGTCGGCCGCCGTCCGAAGGGCGTCGACCAGGGCCGGATCGGCCTCCCGGACGGCTCGGTCGATCTCGGCGTCGGGCACCCGCAGGTCGGCGAGGGTCACGCCGTCGAAGCGCTCGGTCAGCTCGCGCACGGCGTCGTCGCCCCGGGCCCGGACCTCGGCGAGGATGGCCTGCACCGCGGCCACCGGCTCGTCGCCGCCCGCGTCGGGCCGCGGCAGCACGTCGCGCAGGTCGCCGCGCCGGCCGCGCAGGTCGAGACGGTTGAGGATGCCCATGACGGGCCAACGCTACCGGTGGCCCGTGCCGGGCCCGAAACGAGCTTCGGGCGTCGCGACCGCCGCCGCGCGAGTGGGCCGATGGCCGACGAGATCCCCGAGCTGTCGTCGGTGGCCTCCCAGCTCGACGGACTCGTCGAGCGGGTCGCCGCCGCCGCCGAGCGGGCCGAGCAGGCCCGCGACGAGGCGATGGCCGCCGACCTCTACGAGGTGGGCGCGCCCTGCGCGGCGGGGCCCGGCGGCTCCACGCCTTGCTGCGCCGCCGGTCCTGAGCGGCGCCGATCGAGCGCCGCCGGGCGGCCGGCCGGCACCGCGTCGCCCAACGAGCGCCGGCGCCCCGAAGGGCGCCGGCGGGGCGACACTGGGCGGCGGATCCCAGACGTGTCGCCAGCAACCAGGCGGCGGGAACCTGGTGTGAGGCCACCATAACGCATGGAGGTCGAAACCGGAACCGCCACCCCCGGGGAAATCCGGGGGCGACATCGGTCACCCCAGGGCGCCGAGCCCGCTCCGGGCGGATGCCGACGCCCGGCCGCGGCCGGGGGTCGACCTGGGAGGTCGAGGCGGACGCGGGGCGGCGGGACCGGGTCCGGGTCCGGTGCGGTCACACGGCCGAGGACGGGCAGAAGTCGCGCAGCACGCACGCCGCGCAGTCGGGACGGCGGGCGACGCACACCCGGCGGCCGTGCAGGATCAACCGGAGGCTGAAGGTCCCCCACTCCCGGGCGGGCAACATGGCGCCCAGCTCGTGCTCGACCTTCACCGGATCGGTCTCGGTGGTGAGCCCGAGCCGGCGGGACAGCCGTCCGACGTGGGTGTCGACGGGCAGGCCCGGGAGGCCCAGGGCCACGCTGCGCACCACGTTGGCCGTCTTGCGCCCGACCCCGGGCACGGTGACCAGATCCTGCATCCGCCCGGGCACCTCGCCGCCGAACCGGTCGACGAGGGCGCCGGCCATCCCGATCAGGCTCCTGGTCTTGTTCTTGTAGAACCCGGTCGACCGGATCAGGTCCTCGACGTCGGCCGGGTCGGCGTGGGCGAGGTCGTCGGGGGTCGGGTAGCGCCCGAACAGCGCCGGGGTCACCTGGTTGACGCGGGCGTCGGTGCACTGGGCGGACAGGATGGTGGCGGCGAGCAGCTCGTAGGGGTTGCGGTGGTCGAGCTCGCAGTGCGCATCGGGGTACTCCTCGGTGAGGCGCCGATTCGTCTCGCGGGCGCGACCGGCCGGGGTGCGGGGCCGTCCCATGGCGGCCGAGGCTACCGGCGGGCGGGGATAGCCTCGGCGGCGATGCTGCGCCTCGCCACGGAACCGCCCCTCACCGGGGTCGACGCCGAGGACCTCGACGCCGTCGCGGCCCGGCTCCGGGCGGCGGCCACCGACGGGCGGCTGCTGGCCGACGGCCCCGACCTGCTCGCCGAGGCCGAGGGCCTCGCCCTCGCCTACCGGGCCGAGCACCTGGTCCTCGACGCCGAGCCGGCCGCCGCCGCCATCGAGGAGCTGGCGGCCGACACCGGGTTCACCCTGGTGCGCGAGGTCCTCCAGATGCGCCGGTCGCTTCCCCTCGGGGAGACAGGAGCCGTCGCCACCCGCCCGTTCCGCCCCGGCTCGGACGACGCGGCGTGGCTCGAGCTCAACAACCGCGCCTTCGCCTGGCACCCCGAGCAGGGCGACTGGGACGCCGAGCGGTTGCGGGCGACGCTCGCCGAGCCCTGGGTCGACCTCGACGGGTTCCTGGTGCTCGAGCAGGACCACGAGATGGTCGGGTTCTGCTGGACCAAGGTCCACGCCGACGACGACCCGCCCGTCGGCGAGATCTTCGTGATCGCCGTCGACCCCGACCGCCACGGGCGGGGCCTGGGCCGGGCCCTGACCCTCGCCGGTCTCACCCACCTGGCCGACCGCGGCCTCACCGTCGGGATGCTCTACGTCGAGGCGAGCAACGCCGCCGCCCGCACCCTGTACCGCGACCTCGGCTTCTCCGTGTTCGACAGCCACCGGTGGTGGTCCCGGCCGGTGACCTGACCGCCGGCACGCCCGGCCCACGCCCGGCACGCTCCCGACCCGCCCGCCCACGCCCGGCTCGCTCCCCCACGTGACGCGCTCGTCCACCCTGGCCGCCGCCATCGACCGCCCGATGCGCTCCCCGACGGCGGCGGTGATGGGGGCCCTAGCCTGATCCCGATGCCCGTGCCGCGCACCCGCTACGACGTCGACCGGGACGCGCTCGGCGAGCTGCTCGCCGACCAGCCCCGCTACCGCGTCGACCAGGTGTGGGACGGGTTGCACCGTCGGGCGGCCGACCCGACCGAGATGACGAACCTGCCCAAGGGGTTGCGCTCCCACCTCGAGCAGGTCCTGCCGCCGGCGCTGGCGCCGGTCACCGAGTCGGTGAGCGACGATGGCGAGACGGTCAAGTGGCTGTGGGCCCTCGCCGACGGCGCGTCGATCGAGACCGTGCTGATGCACTACGCCGACCGGACGACGGTGTGCGTGTCGACCCAGGCGGGCTGCGCCATGGGGTGCGGCTTCTGCGCCACGGGCCAGGCGGGCTTCGAGCGCAACCTGTCCACGGGCGAGATCGTCGAGCAGGTCATCCGGGCCGTGCGAGCGTCGCGACCGCGCCGGGTCTCCAACGTCGTGTTCATGGGGATGGGCGAACCACTGGCCAACTACGACCGGGTGTGGGCCGCCGTCGAGCGGCTCCACGACGACCTCGGCATCTCGGCCCGCCACCTCACCCTGTCGACGGTCGGCATCGTGCCCGGGATCCGCCGCCTGGCCACCGCGCCGCTGCCGGTGAACCTCGCCGTGTCCCTGCACGCCGCCGACGACGCGCTGCGCGACGAGCTGGTGCCCGTCAACCGGCGCTACCCGCTCGACGCCCTGGCCGAGGCCTGCCGGCAGTACCTGGCCGCCAAGCATCGGAGGCTCTCGTTCGAGTGGGCGCTCATCGACGGGGTGAACGACCGCGAGGAGGATGCCCGGCGCCTCGCCGGCTACGCCCGGCCGCTGCGGGCCCACGTCAACCTGATCCCCCTGAACGCCACCCCCGGGTGGCCCACCGTGGGATCGCCGCCCGGCCGCGTCGCCGCCTTCCGCGACCTGCTGGCCGGCCTCGGCGTCAACGCCACCGTCCGGCGCAACCGCGGCACCGACATCGACGCGGCCTGCGGCCAGCTGCGGGCCACCCACGCCGCCCGGGCCACGAGGGTCGCCCCCGTGGGCGGGACCGACGCCCGGGTCGACGCGCCCAGCCGCCGTTCGGCGACGTAGGGCGACCCGGTCAGCGCACGAGCAGCGTCAGCCCGCGGTCGGCGCGGATCGCCCGCCGGAGGTGCTCGCCCGCCGCCACCGTGGCCCCGTCCCACACCACGGACTCGACGACCGAGCCGGCGACCATCGCCCCGGTCCCGACGACGGCGTGGGCGACGGTCCCGGAGATGACGGCGTCGGCGGCGACGATCGAGTCCGGACCTCCGACCCCGGCGCCTCCGCCGCCCGCGGCGAGGTCCACCGCGTGCAGGTTGGCGGCGAGGTACGACGCCGGCGTGCCGCAGTCGAAGAACACCCCCCCGGCGGCCACCGGCTCCAGCCGCCCGGCGGCCGACGCCGGGGCCCAGCACCGCTCGTAGAGCCCGGACGGCTCGGCCGCGAGCGCGTGGACCTCGGACCACGGCAGCAGCGAGGCCACGACGTCGGCCCGGGGCCCGAACCGGCCGTCGCCGTGCACCAGGACCCGCACCCGCTCACCGTCCCAGCCCTCGACGAGCGGCGTGAGGTCGGCGGTCGTCCACGTGTCGGCGTTCACCACGACGACGGCCCGGCCGTCGATCCACCACCGCAGCTGCCCGAGGGCACCGGCGGTGCCGAGCACCTCGGGCTCCTCGACCGAGACCTGCACGTCGGGTCGGTGGACGGCGAGGTGGTCCTCGATCTGGTAGCGCAGGTGATGGGCGTTGACGGCGACGGCGGGGGTGAGGGCACCCACCCGGTCGAGGGCCCGGTCGAGCAACGGCACCCCACCCACCGGGCACAGCGGCTTCGGACGCAGGCGGGTGAGGGGCCGCAGGCGGGTCCCGGCGCCGGCGGCGAGGACGACCGCGGCGAGGGCGCCGCCGGAGGGCGGCGAGGGCACCGGGGGCTCCGCCGTGGCATCGGGGGACATCGGTGCCAGACTGTCACCCATGGAGACCCGCCGGTGGACCAACCCGTCGCAGCCCCAGACGCTCTACATGGCCACCTTCCTGCTGTACTTCGGGGCCGCGCTGGGCGCGCTGTACGGCCTCCTCGGCGGCTCGATCATCCAGCTCGGCCTCGCCGTGCTCGAGGCGCTGTGCGCCTACGGCATCGCCAACGAGCGCAAGATCGCCTACTGGGGCGCGGTCGTCGTCGCCGGCCTCAGCCTGGTGCCGGCGCTGCTGGCCCTCATCGGTGGCCTCGGGGTCATCTTCAACCTGGCCTTCCTGATCGGCCTGGTCTTCCCCGTCGCCCTGTTCGCCCTGCTGGTCCACCCGCAGAGCCGCGACTACGCCCGCATCTGGTTCTCCTGACGGTCCCAGCTCCCCCGCCACCCGGCCGCGCCGGTTTCCGCGGGCCGGCGCCGCCGTTGCATGCTGGGGCCATGACCACCACCGTGCAGGGCATCAACGGGCTCAAGGAGCTGGTCGGCCAGCACCTGGGCTACTCCGACTACGTCGAGATCACCCAGGAGCAGGTCAACCTGTTCGCCGACGCGACCGGCGACCACCAGTGGATCCACGTCGACCCCGAGCGGGCGGCCAAGGAGAGCCCGTTCGGTGGCCCGATCGCCCACGGCTACCTGACGCTGTCGCTCGGACCGATGCTCATGCCGCAGATCCTGCGGGTCGAGGGCGTGCAGATGGGCGTGAACTACGGCTGCGGGAAGGTGCGGTTCCCCTCACCGGTGCCGGTCGGCGCGAGGCTGCGCCTCGGCGCCCAGCTCGACGCCGTCGAGGACCTCGGCGGCGGGTGGGCCCAGGTGCAGATGACCTTCACCTTCGAGGTGGAGGGCGCGCCGAAGCCCTCCTGCGTCGCCGAGATCATCTTCCGCTACGCCGAGTAGCTCAGCGGAAGGCGGGCATGACCCGCTCGGCGAGGAGCCGCAGCGTCTCGGTCTCGGGGTAGTCCGAGCACCACGGCACGACGCCGCCGCAGCCGAGCTCGGCGTAGGCCCGCAGCTTCTCCACCACCTGCTCGGGCGTGCCGACGAGGTTGCCCTCGCGCCACGACTCGAACGGCTCGCCCCAGAACGAACGGGTGCCGCCGTCGACGATGTCCTGCTCGTCCTCGCGGATGAACACCTCGGGCGACCAGGTCTTGGTGATCTCGTCGTAGTCGCGCCCCACGGCCCGGCAGTGGCCCTTCAGCACCTCGCACTTGTGGGCGAACTCGTGGGGCTTGCCGCCGAAGTTCGCGCGGTCGGCGTAGCGGGCGACCACGCGCAGCGTGAGCTGCTCGCCGCCACCGCCGATCCAGATCGGCGGCCGCGGCTGCTGCAGCGGCTTCGGGTCGCACTGCGCGCCCCGCAGGGTGAAGAACTCGCCCTGGTAGTCGACATCGGGCTCGGACCACAGCGCGGTGACGATCTCGACGGTCTCTCGCAGCATGCGGATGCGGTCGCGCGCCGACGGCAGGCGGCCCTCGGGGTCGACGTCGGTCGCGGCCCACTCCTCGTCGCGACCGGTCCAGAACTCGTCGCCGTAGCCGTAGGCGCGGTACTCGTGCTCGTACCACCCGGCCCCGATGCCCCAGTCGAGGCGGCCACCGCTCATCACGTCGAGGTTCGAGGTGATCTTGGCCAACAGGCCCGGGTTCCGGTACAGGGCGCAGCCGACCATCTGGCCGAGGCGGATGCGGCTGGTGCGCTGGGAGATGGCCGCCAGGGTGGTCCAGCACTCGAACATGGCCTCGTGGGCGGGCACCGGGACGTTGTGGAAGTGGTCGTAGACCCACAGCGAGTCGTAGCCGAGCTCCTCGGCCAGCACGGCGACCTCGACCGCCTTGGCCCACTTGGCCTGCGCATCGTCGATCCCGGCCAGCTCCATCTTCCAGCCCTGTGGCACGAACGTCCCGAAGATCATGGCGGCGATCGTACGGGTCCACGGCGGCTGGCGCCGCCCGGCGGGCGGGGATCTCCACGACCCCGCCGCCCGAGGTCACGCCGGCGACTGCCGGCGCCGCCGCACGGGTCACGCCGGGCCGACGCGGCCCGGTCCGGCGCGCCCCGTACGATCGCCCGCCATGCGACGCCGCCTCCGCCTCGCCGGCATGCTGGTCGGGGTGCTCGTGGCGGCGGCCTGCGCCAGCCCGGCCACCCCGGCCGGCTCCCCGCCGTCGAGTACCTCCACTGCGCCGTCGGGCCCGGTCGGCGATGGAGGTCCCACCGACGGGTCGGGCGCCGCGGCGCCAGGCGGAACGGCGACGGACGCCACCGTGCCGGCGTCGGGGCCGGCGGTCACCGTCGAGCCCGTGTCGTGGCGCCCGTGCGGCAGCGGGGTCGAGTGCGCCACCCTCCTCGTGCCGCTCGACCACGATCGTCCCGACGACGGGCGCACCGTCGAGCTGGCGCTCGCCCGCAAGCCGGCCACCGAGCCCGAGCAGCGCATCGGCCCATTGGTGCTCAACCCCGGCGGGCCGGGCGCGTCGGGCATCGAGTTCCTGCGCGGCTTCTCGGCCGCCGACCTGGGCCGACGCTTCGACCTCGTCTCGTGGGACCCCCGCGGCGTCGGGGCCAGCAGCCCGCTCGGCTGCGACGGGCCCACCGCCGACCGGTTCCGCCACGTGGACTCCGATCCGGACTCCGCCGCCGAGCAGGCCCAGCTCGACGACGCCGCCGCGGCCGTGGCCGACGCCTGCGCGGCGAGCGCCGGCGACCTCCTCGCCCACCTCACCACCGCCGACACGGCTCGCGACCTCGACCTGATCCGCCAGGCCCTCGGCGAGGAGCAGCTGTCGTACCTCGGCTTCTCCTACGGCACCGACATCGGCCAGCGGTACGCCGAGCGCTTCGGCGACCGCGTCCGGGCGATGGTGCTCGACGGCGTCGTGGACCCGTCCCAGGATCTCGCCGAGCTGCTCGCCGGCCAGACCGACGGCATCCAGCGGTCGCTCGACCGGATCTTCGACGACTGCGAGGCGTCGGCGTCGTGCCCGCTGACGGATCCCCGTGGGACCTACGACCGGGTCGCCGCCCGGGTCGAGCGCGACCCGCTGCCCGCCGGAGGCGCCGGTTCGGTCGGGCCGAGCGAGCTGGCCCTGGCGGCCATCTCCTCCTCGTACGTGCCCTCGTACGGTCCCCGGCTGCTGTCCGCACTCGCCCAGGCCGACCAGGCGTCCGGCACCGGGCTGGCCACCTTGGCATCCGCCTACACCTCGAGCGGCTCCCTCGGCGCCTACCTCGGGGTCTTCTGCACCGACGGGCCCCACCCCGACCTGGACGGCTTCCGGGACCTCGCCGCCCGCCTCGAGCAGCGCTCGGCGCTGGTCGGCGCGGCGGCGGCCAACGAGCTGCTGCCCTGCGCCTCCTGGCCGGTGCCCGGCGGGTCGCCGCGCTCGCTCGTGCGGGCGGAGGCGGCGCCGCCGATACTCGTCGTCGGCAACACCGGCGACGCGGCGACGCCCTACGACAACGCCGTGCGGGTCGCCGCCGGGCTCGCCGACGGGCACCTGCTCACCTACGCCGGCGAGGGCCACACCAGCTTCAACCAGAGCCGCTGCGTGCGGGACGCAGTCGTCGACTACCTCACCGAGCTCGCCGTCCCACCCGACGGCACGACCTGTCGCTCGTAGCCACGCGCGCTGCGGCTTCGGTGGTCGTCGGCGGTCGCGCCCCGCGTGCGATGCTGGCTCGTCCGCGCCGGCCACGGTCCGCCGGCGGCACCTGGGAGGCAGGCGACATGTGGACGGCGTACGCGGTGCTGGAGGTGGTCTTCGCGGTGGTGAAGATCTGGGCGGTGATCACCTGGCTCCGCCTGCCGGCGTGGGCGTGGACGGAGTCCGATCACTCCCGGCTCCTGTGGCTGGGGCTGCTGCTCCTGGCGTTCCTCCTGCCGCTGGTCGGCTTCGTGCTCGCCCTGTGGTTCCTGTTCTCGACGTCGGTCGACGTGCGCCGGATCGCCCGCCTGGGCGCGCGCCCCGGCTTCCCCGGCGGGGTCTGAGGCCTCTCCGGAACTCCGGTAGATCCGAAGAGATCTTCCGGCATCGACCTTCGGTACGGTTTCTCGACCGGACCCGGCCCCCCGTACGATCGGCGACCGCCGGGGTCGACGCCCGAGCCCGGGCAGGGGATCCACGCAGGGGGAAGCCATGGAGTTCAACCTCGCCGCCGTCAACGAGGCCGTCGCCGCCGCCGTCCCCGACCGCGAGGCGATCGTCCACGGCGATCGCCGGATCAGCTACGCCAAGCTCACCGAGCGGACCCGGCGGCTGGCCAACTACCTGCTCGGCCGCGGCCTGACCGTCGAGCGCGAGCGGAGCGACCTGCGGGGCTGGGAGTCCGGTCAGCCCCACCTCGGCCTGTACCTGCACAACTGCCCGGAGTACCTCGAGGGGATGATCGGCGCGTACAAGGCCCGGGTGGCGCCGTTCAACGTGAACTACCGCTACGTCGAGGAGGAGCTGCGCTACCTCTTCGCCGACAGCGGGGCCCGGGCGCTCGTGTACCACTCCGCCTTCGCCCCGCTGCTCGAGGCGGTGCGGGCCGACCTGCCCCAGCTGCAGGTGCTGCTGCAGGTGCCCGACCAGTCCGGCAACGACCTGCTCCCCGACGCCGTCTGGTACGAGGACGCCCTGGCGTCGGTCCACGCCGATCGCCCGGACGTCGAGTGGTCGCCCGACGACCTGTACATCCTCTACACGGGGGGCACGACGGGCATGCCCAAGGGCGTGCTGTGGCGTCAGGCCGACATCTTCCCCGCCGCCCTCGGCGGTCGCGACCTCGGGACCGGCCAGGAGTGGCCCGACCTCGACACCATCGTCGAGACGGCTCGCTCCGGAGGGGTGAAGTTCCTCCCCGCCCCGCCCTTCATGCACGGCGCGGCGCACTGGATGGCCTTCAACGGCCTCACGGGCGGTCACACCATCGTCCTGCCGAGCGAGACCCGCCACCTCGACCCCGCCGACGTGTGGACGACGGTCGAGCGCGAGGGGGCCAACATCGTGCTGATCGTCGGCGATGCGTTCGCCCGGCCCCTGCTCGACGAGCTCGACCGGCGCACCTACGACCTGTCGTCGATGATGATGCTCGTCAGCGGCGGCGCCGCCCTCTCGGCGCCGGTGAAGGCGGCGTTCCTCGAGCGCAACCCGGCGATGGCCATCATGGACGGCCTGGGGTCGTCCGAGACCGGTCAGCAGGCGTCCCAGGTCCTGGCGTCGGGCACCGAGGCGTCGACCGGGACGTTCAACCCCGGCCCGGGCATGTGCATCGTGAGCGAGGACCTCACCCGGGTCCTGCCCCCCGGGTCCACCGAGCTGGGCTGGCTCGCCCAGGAGGGTCGGGTGCCCCTCGGGTACCTCGGCGACGAGGCGAAGACGGCCAAGACGTTCCCCGTGATCGACGGCGTGCGCTACTCGGTGCCCGGCGATCGGGCGACCTACACCGCCGACGGCCTGCTCGACCTGCGGGGCCGCGACTCGGTCACCATCAACTCCGGCGGCGAGAAGATCTTCGCCGAGGAGGTCGAGCAGGCACTCGCCCACCACCCCGCCGTGTACGACGTGGTGGTCGCCGGTCGGCCGAGCGAGCGCTGGGGCAACGAGGTGGTGGCCGTGGTGCAGCTGCGCGACGACATGCGCGCCTCCGCCGAGGAGCTGATCGCCGAGTGCGAGAAGCACATCGCCCGGTACAAGCTGCCGAAGGACGTGGTGTTCGTCGACAAGGTCCAGCGCAGCCCGTCGGGCAAGGCCGACTACCGCTGGGCCCGGACCCAGGTCACCGGCTGACCGCCCCGCCGACCCGGGACCCCGGAGGCCGCACCCGACCGGGCGACGCGACCCGACCGACCACCGGGACCTCGCCCAGGACCCGGCCCCGACCCCGACCCGACCGACGCCCTCGGCCGCGACCGCTACCGTGGCGCCGACCCGCCCCGACCGAGGAGGCCCCGTGGCCGACGAGCCCCCCACCGAGCCCACCGACACCGACGCCGACCTCGCCCCGGGCGCCGGCGACGCCACCGAGACGGTCGCCGAGGATCTCACCATCCAGACCGTCGACATCGACGGCGACGGCACCCCCGACGGCGTGACCGTCACCCGCAGCCGCACCCTCGACCTCGACGGTGACGGCATCCCCGACATCGTGGAGAAGATCGAGTCGACCGCCGTCGACATCGACGGCGACGGCACCCCCGACGTGGTGACCACCATCGAGACCGACTACGTGGACTGGGATGGTGACGGCATCGTCGACGCCGTCACGATCACCACCACGACCGAGATCGACCTCGACGGCGACGGCATCCCCGACATCGTCGACGTCGAGGAGACGGTCGGGGTCGACACCACCGGCGACGGCACCATCGACACCATCGAGACCATCGAGACCACCGGGGTCGACGCCGACGGCGACGGCGAGATCGACGAGATCGAGGTCACCGACCTCACCGCCGACGCCGAGGGGGCGTCGATCACCGACGTCGTCTACGAGGCCGACACCGAGGACGACCAGGCCTGACGCCAGCGGCGCGGAGGGACCGGCGGCACGGGACGGCGGCTGCGCACGCGCCTCCCTGCGCACGCCGGACGCCGTCGCTCGCGGTCAGCCGCCGGAGGTCGGCGCACCGCCCGACTCGGCGGCGGGCTGGGGCCGCGTGGTGAGGAACGACGGGGCCAGCAGCTCGATCGCCAGCTCGTAGAGGGCGAGCAGCACCAGCACGACGATCAGGGTCGTCCACGTGGCCGACACCAGCGCGAGCCACCCGATGGCCGCGACGAGGCCCGCGTAGCGCAACAAGGTGGCGTGGTCGGTGACCCAGACCAGCACGCGGCCGGTCGCGCCCTCGTCGGGCGACGGCGCCGTCGGCTGCTCGCCGCGCACGGCGGTGTCCATCCTGCCGAGCGCGGCCCGGGTGTGGTGGCGGATGGCCTTCGCAGGACGGCTGTCGCCGGCGAGGAAGGCGCCGACCGCCAGCAGGAGACCGAGGACGAGGACCCAGTTGGTGATGCCGCGCAGCTGGGCCAGGAGGTTGGCCGTCAACGTGAGCGCCGCGCTCTTGGCACCGGTGCCGGTGATGAGGCCGACGACCTGGTTGGACACGGCCTGGAAGAGCGCGTTGGTGAGGATCATCGACACCACCAGCGCGACGCCCAGCGCCAGGAGGGTCCGGAGCCGGTGCACCGAGACGACGACCATCACCACCGCCAGCAGGAGCGTCAGCAGCGGCAGCAGCACCACCAGGCGGTCGAAGAGGGTGACGGCCTGCTGCACCACCGCGAGCTGGTCGGACTGGAACACCGTGAAGCGCCCGAAGTCCTGGGGCAGCTGCACGCCGAAGGCCTGCTCGAGCTGCGTGCGGACCTCGCCCGGCGGGACGTCGATGCCCAGCTTGTCGATCTGGATCCCCTCCTGCTGGACCGACTCGGGCACGATGCCCTGCAGCTTGGCGGAGATGGCCGCCACCACCGGCGTCAGGTCGAGCACGACCGCGCCACCCTCCTCGAGCTGGAGACGGGTCGTGTCGCCGCGCAGGAAGGCGACGATCTTGTCGTGCACGATCCGGTTCGCCTTCGACCAGTACTCCTTGAACGTCTCGCTCTGGAGGAACTCCGTGGTGAGCCGCTCGACGAGCTGGGTGATGCCGGCGGTGAGGGGCACGGCGAGGAACTGCTGGTCCTGGGGCAGGCGGTTGCGGAGCCGGGACTGCAGCTGCAGGCCGTTCACGATCTGGTCGGTCAGCTTGTCGGCCAGCGCGCTGGTGACCGCCGGATCGGCGACCAGCGCGTCGGCGTTCTCCACCCACACGTCGGTGTTGAACAGCGCCCGATGGCTCCAGACCGCCAGCGTCGAGGTGAACAGACCCAGCACGACGACGACCATCAGGCCGCGCACCGCCCAGCGGCGGGCGGTGGTGCGCCCCGCGCCGGCCGGGCCGGCGGAGGTCGGGCCGCCCTCGGCCGGACCTCCGTCGCCCCCGGACGCGGGCGGCGCAGCGGGCGCGGCCCCGTCGGCAGACGTCGACGGCTCGGCGTCCGGACCTGTCGTAGCGGCGTCCTCGGCCATCGTGCTCTCCGTTCGCTGAACGACCAGGCCATCGGTGGGCCGTGGTCGCCGACCGTCCCGAGCGCCAGTATCGCCCTCGGCCGGGGCGGGCGGCGTCATCCCCCTCGGGCGATCACCGGGGGTGGCCGGCGTGCCCCGGGGATCGCCGACCGGGCACGCCGCGGCCCCTAGGATGGCGAGCCGTATGCCCCAGGACGGCGGATCCCCCACCGCCCGCCGCTCGCCCCGCTGGCGCCCCACCCAGCTGCTGATGGCGGTCATCGCCCTGGCCACGCTCATCAGCGCCACCTGGGTCGCGCTCCCGAAGGGCCCCGTCGACCCCGCCGCGGCCGGGGTGACCGTCCCCGACGACGGGGTCGCCGCCGGCGGTGCGGGCCGTCGGGACGGCGGCCGGCCCGGCGACGACGGCGTGCCGTGGCACCAGCCCGGGTGGATCGTCACCGAGAACCTGAAGCCCGGCACCCAGGGCTGGCAGCTGCCCGACGACCGGGTGATGTGGGACAAGGTGCGCGGCTTCGGCTCGGCCACCAGCGTGAACACCGGCGAGCCGGTGACGCTGTTCGTGTCGACCGCCGCGCCGTGGACGGTGCGGGCCTTCCGCATGGGCTACTACGGTGGCGTCGGCGCCCGGGAGGTGTGGCGATCCCCCGAGCAGCCGCCGCTCGTGCAGCCACCGGCCGTCGTCGACAAGGCGACCGGCATGCGGGAGGCGCCGTGGTCGCCGTCGCTCGAGGTCGCCACCGCCTCGTGGCCGCCGGGCGTCTACCTGCTCAAGCTGGAGAGCGCCGACGGCGGCTCCACCTACGTGCCGCTGGTCGTGCGCGACGACGACAGCCGGGCGGCGCTGCTGATCCAGAGCTCGGTCACCACGTGGCAGGCCTACAACGACTGGGGCGGGGCCAACCAGTACTCCGGGCCCGGCGGCGGCTCGGGGCGCAGCCGGGTGGTGAGCTTCGACCGCCCGTACAACGGGAACGGGTCGGGCGAGTTCTTCGGCCGGGAGTTCGAGATGGTGTGGTTCGTCGAGCAGCACGGCCTCGACGCCACCTGGTGGACCGACGTCGACCTCAACGACCGACCGCAGCGGGTGCTGCAGCACCAGGCGCTGATCAGCCTCGGCCACGACGAGTACTACACGCCGACGATGGCCGCCGCCCTGGCCGCGGCCCGGGACCAGGGCGTCAACCTGGCCTTCATCGGCGCCAACGCGATCTACCGCAAGATCCGCCTCGAGCCCTCGCCGCTGGGCCCGTCCCGGCGACAGGTGAACTACCGGTCGGCCTCGGAGGACCCCGCCACCAAGGCCAACCCGGCCGACGCCACGGTGGAGTGGCGCTCGCCACCGGTCAACCGGCCCGAGAGCACCATCGTGGGCAACTACTACGAGTGCAACCCGGTCAAGGCCGACCTCGTCATCACCGAGCCCGACGCCTGGGTGTTCGCCGGCACCGGCGTGAAGAAGGGCGATCGGTGGCCCGACGCCGTCGGCAACGAGTACGACCGGGTCACCGCCGGCGTGCCGACGCCCGACTCGATCCAGATCCTCAGCGAGTCACCGGTCACCTGCAAGGGCAAGCGCAGCGTCGCCCACATGACCTGGTACACCGCGCCGAGCGGGGCCGGGGTGTTCGCCGCCGGCACGTTCTGGCTGATCCCCGCGCTCGACGACGACTGCAAGGCGATGCCCGCCGGCGGACCCTCGTGCCAGATCCAGCGCATGGTCCTCAACGTCCTGCAGGCGCTGTCGAAGGGTCCGGCGGGCCGGGAGCACCCCTCGGTCAACAACACCGGGGCCTACGGCATCAAGATCACGCCCATGACCTGGCCCGCCGCCGGTGCCCCGCCGCCGTCGTACCGACCCGACCCGACGGCGCCGACCACCCTGCCGGTCGACGACGACGAGCGCTGAGCCACGACGGCCGGCCGCTCGTCAGCCCAGCTGGCTGCTGAGCGGGAAGCCGCACGAGGCGCGGACCGGGTCGTTGAGGGCCAGGGTCGCACCCAGCGCCTCGCCCGTCGCCTCGGCCTGGTCGAGCGGGACGTCGGAGGCCTCCTCGAACGTGGCGGCCCGCAGGTAGGCGTCGGTCAGGGTGTTCGTGGCGTCACGCAGCGTCTGGAACTCCCGGCCGAGCGGGGTGTCGGCCCCCACCGCGGCGACGACCTCGCCGTAGGCCTCGTCGGTGGCCCGACCCGAGGTGCCGAGCGTCGCCTTGAGCTCGTCCAGGGACGTGGGGCGCGAACGACGCAGCTGCTGGTCGAGGTCGCTGACCTTGCGCAGCGCGGCGCAGGCGGCGGCGACGTCACCGGTCAGCTCCGACGGCAGCTCGGGTTCGCTGCCCTCGGTCGTGGCGGTGCCCTTCCGCGACGATGTCGTGGTGCCTCGGCGGGTGGTGGGCGGGTTCTCGGGCCTCGTCGTGGCCCGTGGACCCGTCGTGGCCGACGCCGTGCTCGCGGTCGCGCCCAGCTCCTGGAGGGTCTGCTCGTCCGCCGTCTTCGAGCGGCACCCGGTGGCGACGACCAGGGTGGTGGCGAGGGCGACCAGCAGACCGAGCAGCGGGCGTGGCATCGACCGATGGTAGCGGCGGCGGCATCCACCGGCGGGGCCCGCCCGGGAGCCAGCCACTCGCCGAGCCCCGTCGAGCCGCGAGCCGTCGAGCCGTCGAGCCGTCGAGCCGTCGAGCCGTCGAGCCGTCGAGCGTACACCTGTTCGCCAGGCTGGCTAGGATCGCCGCTGTGGCAACCACCCGGCTCGCCCTGCCCCATGCCCCGGGCCTGTTCGACGCCGGCCCGCCCGAGGTCGACGCCGGCTTCGCCACGATCCGCCGCCACCACCTCGGTGCCGGGGCCTGGATCGACGTCGCCCCCGGCTGGCTCGTCGGCGGTGCCGACCTCGTCGACGCCCTGCTCACCCACGGCGGGTGGTCCGGCCGTCGGGTCAGGATGTACGAGCGGTGGGTGGACGAGCCCCGCCGGACCCTGTGGGGGCGGCCGGCGCTCGAGGCCGTGCCCGGGATGGCCGCCCTGCTCGACGCCGCCGTCGAGGCGCTGCGGCGGCGCTACCAGGTCGACCTCTCGTCGGTCGGGGCGAACCTCTACCGCGACGGCCGGGACAGCGTCGCCTGGCACGGCGACCGCGTGCTGCGCGACCTGCCCACCGCCACGGTCGCCGTCCTCACGCTCGGTGCCGCCCGACCCTTCGCCCTGCGCCCGAAGGGCGGCGGTCGGTCGACGACGTTGCGGCCGGGCCACGGCGACCTGCTCGTGATGGGCGGCTCCTGCCAGCGCACCTGGGACCACGCCGTGCCGAAGGTGGCGGCCGTCCTTGGCCCACGGATCAGCGTTTCGTTCCGCGACCGGGCCATCCCGACGACCGCCGACGCCGGCACCGGGCGGTGATCACCAGCCGGCCGGGCCCGCTCCGCCGGGTGCCTGCCAGCCGGACGGACCGGCCGGGCCGGGCGGTCCCGGGCGGGGGACGGCGGCGCTGACCTGGTGGGCGGCCCGGGCGGCCTCGGCACCGAAGCCGGCGTAGTCCAGCAGCTGGACCACCAGCCGCCCTCCCCGCTGTCCCGCCTCGGGGCCGAGCAGCAGCAGCTCGTGGACCAGGGCGTCGCTCAGGCCCAGCCGCGCCGCAGCCATCACCCCGAGCAGCTGGCTCGGTCCGGGCGCCTCGTTCGCCAGCGACCAGGTGAGCACGGCGAGGCCGTGGTCCCGGGCCCCGCCGGCCATGGCGACCGCCGCCTGGAAGGACTGGCTGGGACCCGCCGCCGCGCCCGGCAGCACGGCGGCGCCGGCCGGTGCCACGACGGCCCCGTGGGCCCCGGCGACGTCGCCCTGCCACAACCGGGCCCATCCCAGCAGCTCGCGGGCCCAGGCGGCCTGGGCGGGTGATGGCCGCCGCACGAGCACGTCCCTCGCATGGCGCTCGGCCAGGTGGGGCTGCTGGGCGACGAGGTCGCGGTGCGCCTCGGCGAGGTCCTCGTCGAGGCCGCTGCGCTGGGCCTGGCTGAGCTGGGCGACGTTCATGCCGGCGAACATCACGCCCAGCAGTCCGACGAAGAACCACCCCGTGGCGAACCCCCACAGGGCGACCAGGCCGGCCAGCACGATGGACACGACCGCCGCCGGGCGCCGACCACGGCCGCCCGTGACGAGGTCGAGCAGCGAGACGCAGACGTTGCCCCCGTCGAGCGGCAGGATCGGCAGCAGGTTCAGCACCGCCCAGCCCACGTTCACGAAGATCACCTGCTCGAGCACGATGTCGGCGTCGGCCGAGCGCAGCAGCCCGCTGTTGGCGAGCCACACCGCCGGGATCCCGAACAGCACCAGCGTCGACAGCGGACCGGCCAGGCTCACGACGATGCTCCGCCACGGCGTGAGCCGGCCCGACCCCGACGTGAGCCCGCCCATCCCGTACAGCACCACGCTGGGCTGCACGCCGAAGGCCTTGAAGGCCACGGCGTGGCCGAGCTCGTGCACCAGCACCGAGACGAAGGCGATCGCCACCCAGGTGACGATGAACGGCGGCGGGAAGCTCAGGCCGAACACCGCGATGATCACGAAGAAGACCGGCTCGACCCGCACCGGGATCCCGAACAGCCGGAAGTGGGGCTTCTTGCCCATGGCGGTGCAGGGTACCGGCTCGCCCCGCTGGTGCTCGGGCGCCCGCATCGCAGGCACCGCACCGCGCCGCAGACGCGGCGCGGCGCCGCACCACGGCGGGCCCAGGCACCGCAGTGCGCCCCTCGGCAGCGCCGGCACCGCCACGCGACCCGAGCGCGGCCGATGCCGGCGGCGGGCGGGATCCCCGCGGCCTCGGGCGGGCGCGGGCCGGTGTGCCTGGGCCATGCTGCGCCCATGGCCGCCCGCCGCCGACCCGACCACGTCGCCGACGCCGCGGTGGACCTCGGCGACGGCCTCGTGCTGCGCCGGGCCACCGACGCCGACGTCGAGGCCATCGTGGGCCTCCAGACCGCCGCCTTCGGCGACTCCGACGGGCCCGGCGTGCGGGCCCACCTCGTCGGGCCCGGCGCCGCCGTCGGGGACTGGACGGTGGTGGCCGACCGGTCCGGACGGGTGGTGGCCTCCTCGGCGCTGCTCGACCACGTCCTCGAGCTCGACGGGACGGCGGTGCCCGTCGGCCAGATCGAGTACGTCGCGACCGATCCCGCCTTCCGGCGCCGCGGCCTCGTGCGTCGCCAGATCGAGCGCCACCACGACGAGGCGGCCCGCCGCGGCGCCCTGGCCACCATCATCGGCGGCATCCCCTACTTCTACCGGCGCTTCGGGTACGGGTACGGCCTCGACCACCCCGCGCTCTACCGGCCCGACCGGGCCCGCTTGGCGCCCGACCCGGCGGTGCGGGTGCGGGCGGCCACCGACGCGGACGTCGCGGCCCTGCGGGCGCTCGACGAGGCCCTCCGCCCGGCGGACGCCGTCGTGGCCCGCCGCGACGACGTCACCTGGCGCAACCACCTCGCGGCCTGCACCCCCGAGGCGTGGGTGCAGCTGGTCGTCGCCGAGCGCGACGGCGCGCTGGTGGGAGCCGCCGGCCTGTCGGTGCTCGCCCCCGAGGGCGAGCTCGAGCTGGTGCCGTCGATGGCCGCCGACGACGGGGTCACCGACGCCCTGGTCGCCCGCCTCGTCGACGAGGCGGGCCGGCGCGGGCTGCGGCCGATCGCCTACGACGTCGCCGGCACGGCCCACGGGGCCCGGATCGTCGCCACCGGCACCGAGGTGCCCTACGGGCTCGGCCTCTACGTGCGAGTCCCCGACCCTGCCCGCCTCCTCGACGAGCTCCGTCCGACGCTGAGCCGCCGGCTGGCGGCGAGCCGCTTCGCCGACCTCGAGGCGACGATCCACCTGTCCCTGTACGACACCGGGGTGGAGCTGCTCCTGGCCGACGGTGCGGTGCACGCCGTGCGCCCGGCCCCCGGCATCGAGGACCCATTCGACCAGCTCGGGGTGGGCATCGCGCCCGACTGGGTCGGCGCCCTCGTGTTCGGCCGGTGGGGGGCCATCGGCCTCGCCGACCGGGTGGACGACGTCACCCTCGGACGTCACGCCGAGCTGCTCGAGGTGCTGTTCCCCCGGCTCGTCGCCGACGTGATCGGCGTGCTGTGAGCCCCGCCGCGGCGCACCCGCGACCGCCGACCGCCTCGGGCTGGGGCGTCGACGGGTCCGGCCCGTAGGCTCCCCGCCGATGGCCGACCCGTCCGCGACCGCCGTGCCCATCGACGCCGACCACCTGCCCGAGGGCGAGGAGAAGGTGGCCGCGGTGCGGTCGATGTTCGACGCCATCGCCCCTCGCTACGACCTGGTCAACCGGATCATGACGTTCCGCATGGACGTGAGCTGGCGCCGGCGCACCGTGCGCGACCTGCGCCTCGGTCCGGGCTCGATCGTCGCCGACCTGGCCAGCGGCACCGGCGACTTCTGCCGCGAGCTGGCCGCCGCCGGCCTCCGGCCCGTCGGGTTCGACCTGTCGTTCGGGATGCTGGCCAACGCTCGCACCGCGGCACCGCTCGTCCAGGCCGACGCCCTGCGCCTGCCGCTGCCGGACGGCTCGGTCGACGGGGTCACCTGCGGCTTCGCCCTGCGCAACCTCGTCGAGCTGGCGCCCTTCTTCGTCGAGCTGGCCCGCGTCGTGCGACCGGGCGGGCGCATCGCCCTCCTCGAGGTCGCCGAACCGGCCAACCCGGTGCTGCGCTGGGGGCACGGCCTCTACTTCGGCACGGTGGTGCCCCGCATCGGTGGCCTCCTGTCGGACCCGGCCGCCTACCGCTACCTGCCCAAGTCCGTCGCCTACCTGCCCGAGCCCCACGTCATGCTCGACCAGCTGCGCGACGCCGGCTTCTGCGGCGCCCGCCGCGACCTGCTGTCGACCGGCATCGCCCAGCTGCTCACCGCCACCCGTGACCGCCCCGAGTGGGGAACCAGGCCGGATGTGTGAGCGTGCCGGGTGGCGGGGACGCCCGTGACGCCCCGGCTTCTCGCCCGCACCCGCCGGCTCGACGCCGACGCCGACCTGGTGGCGGTGGCCGGTGACGACGGCGTGCTGTTCGAGCGCGACCGCGTCGGCCTGGCCGGCCGGGGTGTCGCCGCGGTGATCGACGTCGACCGATCGTCGCCGGCCGCCGCCGCCGAGGCCGTGCACGCCGTCCTCGACGCCGTCGACGTCGACGACCAGGTCGGCCTGGCCGGGTGCGGGCCGGTGGCCTTCGGGGCCCTGCCGTTCGCGCCGGACCGCCCCGGCCGCCTGGTGGTGCCCGAGGTGGTGGTGGGTCGCGCGGCCGACGGGACGCGGTGGTGCACGACCGTGGCGATGGCCGGCGGCCCCGAGCCGCCGCAGCCACCGCTGGCGGTGGGCCCCGAGCCGGTGCTCGCGGCCGACGTCTCGGTGCGGGCCAGCCGGCCGGCGAGCGCGTGGTGCGACGCCGTGGCTGCCGCGCGCGACGAGCTGCGGGCGGGCCGGGCGCACAAGGTGGTCCTGGCCCGCGAGGTCGTGGTGTCGGCGTCCCGACCGGTGCCCACCGGCGTCCTGCTGGCCCGGCTCCGCCGCACCTATCCGGGCTGCACGCTGTTCGCCGCGCCGGGGTTCGTCGGCGCCACACCCGAGCTGCTGGTGTCGCGCACCGGCGACATCGTGCGCTCCCATCCCATGGCCGGCACCGCCCCTCGCAGCGCCGACCCCTCCACCGACGCCCGCCTCGCCGCTGCCCTGCTGGCGTCGACCAAGGACCGCGAGGAGCACCGGATCACCATCGACATGGTCCACGACACGCTGCTGCCGTGGTGCTCCTACCTCGACGAGGAGGCCGAGCCATCCATCGTGCCCCTCGCCAACGTGCAGCACCTCGCCACCCTCGTCGAGGGCCGCCTGTCGTCGCCGCCGCCGTCGGTCGTGGAGCTGATGACCGCGCTGCACCCCACCCCTGCGGTGTGCGGCTCGCCGCGCGACGCCGCCCTCTCCCTGATCGCCCGGCACGAAGGCCTCGACCGGGGCCGCTACGCCGGGCCCGTCGGCTGGGTCGATGCGGCCGGCAACGGCGAGTGGGCCGTCGGCATCCGCTCGGCGGAGCTCCACGGCGCGCAGGTGCGGCTCTTCGCCGGGGTGGGCGTGGTGGCCGACTCCGATCCCTCGGCCGAGCTGGCCGAGACCCAGGCCAAGCTGCAGGCCGTGCTCGGTGCCGTGATCCGGCCGTAGCGACGCATCAGCCGCAGAGCCCGGCGCGATCGAGGGCCGCGGCGACGGCGGCGTGCAGCTCGTCGTGCAGCGCGGCGTTGGCCCGCCGGTCGGTGGGCACCAGCACCACCTGTGGGCCACCACGGGCAACCGCCCGGGCCACGGCCGGGCCGACCTCGTCGCGGCGCTCGACCCGCACCGTGGCGACACCGTGGGCCGCAGCCAGACCCGCCAGGTCGGCGACGTAGGGCGTGGCGAACAACCGCTCGAAGCGGTCTCGGCCGAGCGCGCGCGCCGGTGGCAGGAGCTCGAAGATGCCACCGCCGTCGTTGTCGACGACCACCACGACCAGGTCGACCCCGCGAGCGGCCAGGCCGACCAGCGCGTTGGTGTCGTGCACGAAGGCGACGTCGCCCACGAGCACCGCGGTGTGCGCCGCTCGTCGCTGCTGGGCGAGGGCCACCCCGACCGCCGTCGACACCACGCCGTCGATGCCGTTGGCACCGCGGTTGGCCAGCACCCGCACGCCGTCGCGGGGCACACCGAACCACTCGAGCTCGCGCACCGGCATCGACGAGCTCGCCACCAGCGCCGCGCCGTCGGGCAGGGCGGCCAGCACGTCACGAGCCGTCGCCGGCTCGGTGGCCTCGTGGTGGCCGGCGAGCACCTCCCGAACGGCGGCGGCCGCCTCGGCATCGGCGCGCACCCAGCGCTCGAGCCAGCCCTCGGCCTCGAAGGTCGCCTTCACCCGATCGAGGAGGGCACCGCACAGCGCCCCCGGTGGTGCCCGCAGCACGCTGGCCAGCGAGCCGTCGGGGTCGTGCAGCGTCCCGTCGACGTCGACGCCGACCTGCCACACGTCGGGGCCGAGGCCCGCGAGCCACTGGACGACCACCTTGGACGCCGGCAGCGCGCCGAGGCGCAGCACGGCCTCGGGTCGGACCGAGGCCGCGAAGGCGCGGTGGCGCAGCAGCGCGTCGGCGTGGGCGATCGTGGCCGGCGCCGGCGTGCGGGTCCCGCCGCGGGTCGGCCAGCACCGGCCAGCCGGCGACCCCGGCCAGCTCGTGGACGGCGTCGGGGTCGTCGATGCCCGCACCGGCGACCACGACGACCCGCCGGCCCCCAGCGCGCCGGCCAGCGCCTCGACCGTCTGCTCCTCGAGGCCGGGGGTCGCCGGCGGCCCGGTGGGGGCCGCCTGGAACCACGGCCCGCCGGCGCCCCGGGGCGACGGCAGCGGCCCGGGACGGCCGAGCAGCGGCTCGCGGAAGGCCAGGTTGAGCTGCACGGGCCCGGGCGGCGAGCCGGTGGCGGCGGCGAGGCAGCGGGCGGCCAGCGGTCGCCAGCCGTCGGCGTCGGACTGGTCGGGCACCCCGGGATCGGCGAACCAGCGGGCCGCGGTGCCGTACAGCCGCACCTGGTCGATGGTCTGCGGGGCGCCGACGTCGTGCAGCTCGGGCGGGCGGTCGGCGGTGAGGGCGAGCAAGGGCACCTTCGCCTGGTGGGCCTCGACGACCGCCGGGTGCAGCTCGACGGCGGCGGTGCCGCTGGTGACCAGGATCGGCGCCGGTCGTCCGGTCGCCAGCCCGAGGCCGAGCGCGACGAAGGCGGCCGCCCGCTCGTCGTGGTGCACGTGCAGCGCCAACCGGCCGTCGGCGGCGGCGTCGGCGAGCGCCAGCGCCATGGGCGTGGAGCGGCTGCCGGGGCACACGACGGCGTCGGTGACGCCGCCGCGGACCCACTCGTCGACGAGGGTGGCGCAGAAGGTGGCGGCCGCGGTGACCGGCAGGTCGCCGGCCCCGGACGCGGTCACGTCGCGGGCGCCTCGTGGAAGGGCAGCGTCCGGTGCTCGAACCAGGTCGGCTCGATGAGCAGCGCCACCCGACCACGGGCGTCGCGGAAGGGGAACGGCTCACCGGTGTAGGCCTGCGCCAGCTGGTCCATGAGACCGAGGTCGTCGTCGTTGCGCTGCTCGACCACGGTGCCGCGCACCATGAGCGTGTCGTAGGGGTTGTCCCGGCCCACCACCGACAGGGCGACGTGCGGCTGGCGCTCGGCGTTGCGCGACTTGGCGGTGTGGCGGGCCGTGCACACCACCACGTTGGGGCCCTCCATGCCCACCCACACCGCGTGGCTGCGGGGGGTGCCGTCGTGGGCCACCGTGGCGAGGTGGGCGATGTTCGGCGCGGACAGCAGGGCGCGGGCGGCGTCGGAGAGCTCGACAGGCATGCCGGCAGCGTAGTGGCGGGCGCCCGGACGATCGGGCCGTCGGCCCCGCGAAGGGCGGTCGCCCCCCGGGTGCGCTGGCGCCGGGGCGGTCGGGCCCGCGGCACCGGGGTCGTCGTGCGGGCGTGATCCGTCGTCGTGCGCGCCCCCGTTGGGGCCGGCTCGGTACCGTGGCGAGGTGGCCCGGCTGCACACCGAGACCGTGGGCGAGCCGGGAGGGGCGCGGGTCGTGCTGGTGCACGGGTTCACCCAGACCGGCCGCTGCTGGGGTCCGATCGACGCCGCCCTGGCCGCCACGCACGAGGTCGTCCTCGTCGACGCGCCCGGCCACGGCGGCTCGGCGATGGTCGACGTGCCCTTCGAGGAGGCGGCCACGCTGGTGGGCGAGGCCGGGGGACGAGGCGCCTACGTGGGGTACTCCATGGGCGGGCGGCTGGCGCTGGCGCTCGCCGTGGATCGACCCGACCTCGTCGACCGCCTGGTGCTGGTCGGGGCCAGCCCGGGCCTCGCCGACCCCGCCGAGCGCGCCGCCCGCCGGCAGGCGGACGAGCGCCTGGCCGGGCGCCTCGAAGCGATCGGCGTGCCGGCCTTCCTCGACGAGTGGCTGGCCCAGCCGCTGTTCGCGGGCCTCTCCCCCGCCGCTGCCCACCGCGACGAGCGCCTGGCGAACACCGCCGCCGGTCTGGCGTCGAGCCTGCGGCGCTGCGGGACCGGCGCCCAGCGCGCCCTCTGGGACGACCTCGGCACCCTCGCCATGCCCGTCCTGGTGGTGGTCGGCGGCGACGACGCCAAGTTCGGCCAGATCGCCGATGCGATGGCGGCCGCCATCGGACCGAACGCCACGGTGGTCCACATCCCCGGTGCCGGCCACACCGCCCACCTCGAGCAGCCGGACCGCTTCCTCGCCGCGCTCGAGCCCTTCCTGCGCACCTGACCTCCACGATCAGGCGCGCGACCACCCCCACGGTCGTCAGCCACCTGCCCGTCGTAGCCGTCGCGGACGTGGGATCAGGGGGTGGGCGCCGAGACGAACAGGCCGGCGGCGAGCAGCACGCCGTAGACGAGCTGGACCCGGCCGGTGGCGGCCAGCACCGGCACCAGCGCCGGCCCCCGGTCGCCGCGCAGCACGTGCAGCACCGGCCGCTGGGCGAGGAGGACGACGAAGAGGGCAGCCACCGCCAGGGGACGACGACCGAGGCCGGCGATGAGCGGCACCAGCACGAAGGGCACGACCACGAGCACCGTGTACAGGACGCGGGTGCGGTGGTCGCCGATGCGCACGGCGAGGGTCTTCTTGCCCGACGCCGTGTCGCTCGGGATGTCGCGCAGGTTGTTGACCACCAGCAGCGCGGTGGCGAAGCAGCCGACGGCGACCGCGGCGAACACGGTGAGCCACGGGTAGCGCTGCACCGCCAGCGCCCACTCCTGGGCGGCGGTCGGCGTCCCGACGTCGGCGATCTGGTTCACGTGGAAGTCGCCGTAGGCGAAGGTGGCGGTCTGCACGTAGGCGGAGCCGATCGTGGCGACCAGCCCGAAGAACACGAAGACGAACAGCTCGCCGAAGCCGTAGTAGCCGTAGGGATGGCGGCCCCCGGTGTAGAACCACCCGGCGGCGAAGCACACCAGGCCCACCAGGATCAGCCACCACCCGACGGCGGCGGCCAGGGCGAGACCGGCGAGACCGGCGACGCCGAAGGAGCCGAAGGCCGCGGCCTTCACGTGCCGAGGTTCGGCCAGCCCCCAGCCCACCAGGCGCACGGGCCCGACCCGCTGGCCCGGGTCGTCGGTGCCCCGCGTCCCGTCGCTGTAGTCGTTGGCGAAGTTCGTCCCGATCTGGATGGCGAGCGCCACGACGGCGGCGGCCACGAACCGCCACACGACGATGCCCTTGAGCGGGCCGTCGAGTCCGGCCGCGCCGTCGTCGATCCCGTGGGGCACACCGGCGGCACACGCGGTGCCGACCAGCACCGGCACGATGGCCGCCGGGAGGGTGCGCGGTCGGGCGCCGGCGACCCACCGGCGCCATCCGGCCGGCAGCGGCGCCGACGCCGGGCCCGGCCGAGATCCGTCGTCGTCGCTCACAGGTACCCGCCGGTCACAGGTACCCGCCGGTTCCCTTGGGTGGCTTGGGTCGGGCCTCGTCACCGAAGAAGACGCGCCCACCGAACTCGGCCTGCAGGTCGGTGTCGATCTCGTCGGCGATCCCGGTGAGCAGGGCGGTGGCGATGCCGAGGTGGGCCGGCACGAACGGCTCGGCCAGCAGGTCGATGCCGGCGAGCACGGTCTCGTCGACCAGGTGGAAGCGAACGAGGAACCGCTGGCGGGTGAGCTCGGACAGGCGCCGGTGCAGGGCCAGGCTCTCGGTCACCCCGATGAGCAGCGGCGAGAACAGCTGGACGAGCGGCGGGTCGTCGACGACGCGCACGAACACCATGGCGCTGCCCTCGCGGATCGGGATGTCGCCGTCGGCGTCGACGACCAGCTCCTCGGTGCCGAGGACCTGGCGCAGGGTCGCCTCCACCTCCTCGCGCAGGGCGCCGACCGGGGCGGTCCCGTCGACGACGTGGGCCGCCGCCCGGTGCAGCCCGAGGGTGGGCAACAGCACCACGGCCCCGGAGAACTCGCCCGCGGCGTACTCGAGGTCGTCGGGGTGCTCGACCTCGTAGACGCCCCGGAGCACGGCGCAGGCCTGCGCCGCCACCTCGCCGTAGCCGACCGGTGGACGATGGTCGACGAACCAGTTGACCGAGCCGTGGGGGTCGGCCTGCTCGGTGCCCTCGTCGTCGGGCCGATGGGTCGGGGCCAGCCAGCCGCCGTCGAGCAGCGCCTGGTACCGCGCCTCGTCGGGCGCGTCGTCGCCCAGGTAGGCGGCCGAGACCGCCTCGACGTGCAGCCCGGACTCGTGGTCGGCGGCGAACTGCACGAACCGGTTCGTCCCCCGGCGGCACAGCACCAGGTACTGCCCGTCGTCGAGGACGGACAGCGAGCGCTCGAGGGCCCCCTGGAACTCGACCCAGGCCCGCTCCACGGCCACCGCGTGGGCGCTCTCGTCCGACGCGGGGCCGTCGTGGTGGATCGGCGCCGCCGGCGTGGCGGCCCTCGTGGCCGGTGGCGGGGCGGCGCGGCCGCCGGGACCGTCGACGGTCGGCCAGTGGTTCACCCGCGCTCGCCGGCGTCGTCGCCCGCCGCCGCGCGGACCTCGCCGGTCGGCTCGCCGATCGGGTCGTCGGCGCGGGAGGCGGGGGTGGGGTCGGCCACGGGCGTCATCATCGCACCCGACCGATAGCCTCCGTCGCCGATGCGTGAGCTCGTCGCCCTGCCGGCCCGCGGTGGCCACGCCTTCGTGGCGGCACTGCAGCGGGTCTGGGACGACGGCGACGCCGTGCTCCCCGTCGATCCGCGACTGCCGGCGCCCGCCGTGCAGCGCCTGTTCGAGGCGCTGCACCCGACGGTCGAGGTCGACGGCGACGGCCGACGCCACCCCTCGCCGGCGGCGAACCGGTCGCCGACGGTGATGCGCTCGTGATCCCGACCAGCGGTTCCACCGGGGTCCCCAAGGGCGTGATCCACACCCACGCCTCGGTGGCGGCATCCGCTCGGGCCACCAACGCCGGCGTCGGCACCGACCCGCGGTCGGACCGCTGGCTGTGCTCGCTGCCGCTGTCGCACGTCGCCGGGCTGTCGGTGGTCACCCGGTCGCTGGCCTCGGGGACCCCGCTGGTGGTCCTCGACGGCTTCGACGCCGAGGCGGTGGAGGCCGCCGCCCGTGACGGCGCCACGCTCACCACGCTGGTGCCGACCGCCCTGGCCCGGATCGACCCGTCGCTGTTCCGCCGCATCGTGGTGGGCGGCACCTTCCCTCCCGAGGAGCTGCCGCCCAACTGCGTGGTGAGCTACGGGATGACCGAGACGGGCAGCGCCGTCGCCTACGACGGTCTCCCGCTCGACGGCGTGGAGGTCCGCATCGTCGACGGCGAGATCCACCTGCGCGGCGACATGCTCCTGCGCGCCTACCGCGACGGGCGCGACCCGAAGGACGCCGACGGCTGGCTCGCCACCGACGACGCCGGCGAGCTCGTCGACGGCCGGCTGGTGGTGCACGGCCGCCGGGGCGACCTCATCATCACCGGCGGCGAGAACGTGTGGCCCATCGAGGTCGAGCGGGTGGTGCTGCTGCACCCGGCGGTCGCCGACGTCGCCGTGGTCGGGCGGGACGACCCGGAGTGGGGTCGGCGCGTCGTCGCCGTGGTGGTCCCGGCCGACCCGCACGCGCCGCCCGCCCTCGACGAGCTTCGAGGGTTGGTCAAGGAGCACCTGCCGGCCTTCGCCGCGCCCCGTGCCCTCGAGCTGGTGGACGCCCTGCCCCGGACGCTGCTGGGCAAGGTCGCCCGACGAGAGCTGTCCGCCGACCCCTGACCACCGACCGCGTCGGCCGCGACGCCGGTCAGCCGGCGTGCAGGAGCATGCCGCCGTCGACGACGAGCGTGGACCCGGTGATCCAGCTGGCGGCGTCGCTGCACAGGAACACGGCCGCCTCGGCGATGTCGACGGGCTCCCCGAGGCGCTGGAGCGGGACGTGGCGGGCCATCGCCTCCTCGTTGGGCTCCCACAGGGCCCGAGCCATGTCGGTCTTCACCAGGCCGGGCGCGATGGCGTTGACCCGCACCCCCGGCGCCAGCTCGGCGGCCAGGGTTCGGGTGAGGTGCAACAGGGCGGCCTTGGTCCCGTTGTAGATCCCGATGGACGGCTCGACCGACAGGCCGCCGATCGACGCGACGTTCAGGATCGCGCCGCCCTCGGCCTGCATGGAGGCCTCCCAGGCGAGGCGGGTCCACACCAGCGGTCCCCGCCAGTTCACCTGCACCGTCTTGTCGAACTGGCTCTCGGAGATGCCGAGGGTGGGACCCATGTACGGGTTGGTGGCGGCGTTGTTGACGAGGATGTCGACGCGGCCGTAGCGCTCGACGGTCGCCTCGACGCAGGCCGCCGCCTGGTCGGGGTCGCCGGCGTTGGCGGCGAAGGCGTCGGTGTGCCCGGCGATGGCGTCGGCGGCGGCCCGCACCTGGTCCTGCTTGCGAGACGAGAGCATCACCGTGGCGCCCGAGCCGGCCAGCGCCTCGGCGATGGCGAAGCCGATGCCCCGAGAGGCACCGGTGACGAGCGCGACCTTGCCGTCCAGTCGGATGTCCATGGCCGGCGAGGCTACCGCCGGCGTCACGCACCGGCGGGCGGCGTCCCTCGGAGCGCGGGGTCGACGCATCGCCCCTCCGTCCTCCCGGACGACCGCCGGCACGACGGATCCAGGGGCCACTCGGACCGCGACGCTCCGGAGTTCGTGGGTAGGTTGGCTCGGTGCCCAACCGCCTCGCCGACGAGACCAGCCCCTACCTGCGCCAGCACGCCGACAACCCCGTCGACTGGTACCCGTGGGGCGACGAGGCCTTCGCCCGGGCGCAGGCCGAGGACAAGCCGATCCTGCTGTCGGTCGGGTACTCGGCCTGCCACTGGTGCCACGTGATGGCCCACGAGTCGTTCGAGGACCCCGAGACGGCGGCGGTCATGAACGAGCTGTTCGTCAACGTGAAGGTCGACCGAGAGGAACGACCCGACGTCGACGCCATCTACATGGATGCGGTGCAGGCGATGACCGGCCACGGAGGCTGGCCCATGACCGTCTTCCTCGCCCCCGACGGCCGGCCCTTCTACGGCGGCACCTACTTCCCCAGGACGGCGCGCGGCGGGATGATCTCGTTCACCGAGCTGTGCGGCCGGATCCACGAGGTCTGGACCACCCGCCGTGACGACCTCGAGGCCCAGGCCGACGAGCTCACCGAGGCCATCGGGCGATCCTCGGCGCTCGACGCCGCCCACGACCTCCCCGGCGAGGCCACCCTCACCAACGCCCTCCACCAGGCCCGTCGAGCCTTCGAGCCCGAGTGGGGCGGCTTCGGTCACGCCCCGAAGTTCCCCCAGGCCATGACGCTGGACCTGCTGCTGCGGGCCCACCACCGCAACGGCTCGTCCGACACGCTCGCCATGGTCACGACCACGCTCGACGCGATGGCCGCCGGCGGCATCTACGACCACCTCGGCGGCGGCTTCGCCCGCTACTCGACCGACGAGCGGTGGCTGGTGCCGCACTTCGAGAAGATGCTGTACGACCAGGCGCTGCTCACCCGCGCCTACCTGCACGCCTGGCAGGTCACCGGCAACCCCGCCTATCGCCAGGTGGTCGACGAGACGGTCGAGTACGTGCTGCGCGACCTGCGGCACCGCCACGGCGGGTTCTTCTCGGCCGAGGACGCCGACTCCCTCGACGACCACGGGCACAGCGTCGAGGGCTGGTTCTACACGTGGACGCCCGAGGAGATCCTGGCCGCCGCCGGCGACGACGCCGAGGAGGCGATGCGCTGGTGGGGCGTGACCCCTGGCGGCAACTTCGAGGGCCGGTCGATCCTGCACCGGCCCGCGCGCGGCGATCTGGTGCGTCCGCCGGCGGTCGAGCGCGCCCGCAAGCTCCTGCTCGACGAGCGCGACGGCCGACCCCGACCCGGCCTCGACGACAAGGTGCTCACCGAGTGGAACGGTCTGATGCTGTCCGTGCTCGCCGAGGCCGCCGGGGCCACCGGGACGGCCGGATGGCTGGTCGACGCCATCGAGACCGCGGAGTTCCTGTGCACCCGTCTCCGACGGAGCGACGGCCGCTGGCTGCGCTCCTGGCAGGGCGATGAGGACGGTCTGGGGCGGGCCCAGCACCTCGCCTACGCGGCCGACCACGCCGCCCTCCTCGACGCCTTCACGCGGCTCGCCGAGGTCTCGGGACAGGCCCGTTGGATCACCGAGGCCCGCGCGCTCGCCGACTCGCTGCTCGACCTGTTCTGGGACGACGACCGCGGCGGCGTCTTCACCACCGGCCGCGACGCCGAGGCGCTGGTCACCCGCCCGAAGGACCTGCTCGACAACGCCACGCCCTCGGCCAACTCCCTCGCCGCCGTCGGCCTGCTCCGCCTGGCCGCCCTCACCGGCGACGCCCGCTACGAGAGCCGGGCCCACGACGTCCTGCGGCTGCTGGGCGGCCCGGCCGGATCGCACCCGACCGCGCTCGGTCACCTCCTGACCGCCGTCGACCTCTCCGTGCACGGCATCACCGAGGTGGCGATCACGGGCGACCGACCCGACCTCGCCCGCGTCGTGCTCGAGGCGTACCGGCCCGACGTCGTGCTGGCGTGGGGCGAGCGCTACGACTCACCCCCTCTGGGAGGGCCGGGACGAGCAGGGCGACGAGGGCCGGGCCTACGTGTGCCGGGACTACGCCTGCCGAGCACCCGTCGGCGACCCGGCCGCCCTGGCCGAGCAGCTCGAGACGGGCGGTTGACCCGCAGAAGAGGCTCGCCGGACGGGCGCCTCAGCGGCGCACCTCTCGCACCCGGTGCGGCGGCGGTGGCAGTCCCAGCACGGCCCGGTCGGAGCGTCGCCGCACCACGCAGCCGTCCACGCTGCTCCCGACCAGCTCGAAGCCGTCGACCCACCGCGACGGGAACGTGCTCCAGATCTCCACCAGGACACCGACCTCTGGTCGGTCGTCGTCGGGACCAGGCGGTTGGGACAGGTGCACCTCGGGGACTCCTCCGGGATCGTGACTCGACGGGCGCCGCCCTGCAGCCGGGTCAGAGGCTCGATCAGACAGCGCTCCCACCAGTCGGCGGAGCGGCCGAGCCTACAGCCGCCGCGTGCCGTTCCACGTCGCCGCATCGACACCTGACCGTGACATGTGTCCCGTCGCCGACGACGCCGGCGGCACCGCGTCCGGGCAGCACGACGGCGTGACGCTCGTCAGTCGGTGGTGGAGCCGGTGACACCGGCAGGTTCAGGACCACGTTCGTCGTCGGCGGTGGTCGCGGTGCCGGAGGTGGTGCCAGGTGTGGTGCCAGCGGCAGCGCAACGTGCCGTTGGCGACGTCGGTGGGGCCGCCGTCGTCCCAGCCCTGGACGTGGTGGATGTCGCACCACTCGGGACCCCTGGTGCACCCGGGATGGGTGCAGTGGCCGTCGCAGGCGATGATCGCTCGCCGCTGCGCGTCGCTCCACACCCGTCAGCGACCGACGCCAGGCACGCGGCGGGCCCCCGCACCACGACGTCGGCCCGACGCTGGGCGATCGTGCGCGGCCGACACTCGCCGCCGTCGCCGGAGTCACCGCCGGCGGGGTCGGGACGGTCATGGGCGGCGAACGCCGCCTGCACCAGCGCCCGCCGACGCATCCAGCTCGCCGGCGACCCGCAGGTTCCCCGACGGCAACGTCCGCGAACGAAGCCCCCGCCGCTCGAACGCGGCGGCAGGCTCACCGGTGTCGAGCTCGTCGTCGGCCAGGTGCACCCATCGGCGCACCACCCGAGCGAACGCCTCCACCGGCAGCCGGCGGGCGGCGTCGACGAGCACCGCCTCGTCCCGCCCGTAGAGCCGATCCCGGCCCTTGGCCAGCACCGCGCCGGCCAGCACCTCCGCATGTGCTGCGGTGACCGACCCTTCGGCAACCGCGGCGCCCGTGATCGCGAACCGTGACACCAACCGACCGCAGGCCACCGTCCGCCTGGCCGCCCCCGAGACCATCGGCGTCTCGGCCATCAGCCACGCCGAGGGCGACGTCGCCCCCTCCACCGCCCACTGTCCCGACCCGTCCACCGAACCGGCCAGCACCGCCAACGCCGCCTGCACGCGCTCGGCCACCGTCCCAAGGCGCCGCAACCGATCTGTCACCACCGCCGGCGACGTGCGATCCAGGCCCGACGTCAACCACCCCAACGCCTCCCCCGCTCCCGCCAACCATGCCAGCGCACGTGCCTCGGCGCCGACGTCGCCACCGCCGGCGGCATCGACGTCGTCGACATCACCCCCGTCCTCGCCACCGGCGATCACCCGCAGCCGGCGCCGCCGGCCTTCCAACACCTGCAGCGCCGCCGACCGATCACACGGCCCGGCACCCTTCGGCCATCGCCCACCACGACGGACTCGCGACCGACGTGCCCGAGACCCGATCGCTGCGCACCTTCGGCGGAAGCCATGCCGACATCATGGCGAGGGTGTGACAGCAAGATGATCGGGACCGGACAACGGCAACGGCGGCTATGGCAGCGGCGGCGACGACGACGACGGCGGCAACGGAAACGACGACGACGGCAACGGCGACGGCAACGATCAGGGGCCGGCGACCGCGCGGGCGACGGCGCTCGCCTCCTCGATCCCTGCCTCGGCGATCGCCCGACCACGGCGCCGGCCACGACCAGGCCGACGGCGGCGAGCAGCAGCAGCTCGCTCGTGCGCTGGGAGCCGGCGACGGCGTCACGGCACGCCTGCTGGGCGACGCGTCCCTCGTCGGTCGGCATCTCGCCCCGCAGGGAGAACGAGGCGAACATCGGCTGGCCGCAGACGGCGAAGGTCGCCGCTCGGACGCGGACGCCCGAAGGCGTCGTGACGAGCGGGAGGTCGTACAGGACCAGGGTCGACGTGAGGGGGGCCAGGGCGGCGGGCACGGCGAGGATGCCTGCGGCCATGAGCAGCGCACCCAGCCGACGCCGGCCGTGCCGGCGCCACGCCCGCACCAGCATCCAGCCGGCGAGTCCGATCGACACCGCCCCGAACGCGAGGAGCGCCGCCTGGATCGCCGTCTGCTTCTCGGCGACGCGGAAGACCTGACAGCCCTCGCACGCGACCACGGCGGCACCCATCGTCGTCACCATCCTCCCCGGTGCACGACCTCGTCGAGGGTCCGGCGGCGCCGCCCGGCCGACCGGCCCCGCTCGTCCCCGCCGTCGGCGTGACCCACCGCGATCGTCGCCACCAGGCGCCGGCCTCCCGGGATCCCGAGCGCCTGGCGCACCGCCTCCTCGTGGCCGAACGGACCGAACAGGCAGGCGCCCAGGCCGGCGTCGGCCGCCGCCAGCAGCAGGTTCTCGATCGCCGCCCCGGCGTCGACGAACCAGTACGGCACCGGCCACCGATCGGCACCCGACCCCAACCCCGTCGACGCCTTGTCGGCCTCGGCGTAGCGGGCCACGTACGCAGCAGGATCGGTCACCACCACGACGAGCACCGGCGCCCGCAGCAGGCCCGGCCAGCCGAAGGCCGCCCGCCGCGCCCCGGGCAGCGTGACGTCCCAGTAGCGGGCGGTCTCGTGGCCGCGGAGGACCACCAGGTCGAGGCCCTGGCTGTTGCCCGCCGACGGCGACCGCCTGGCCGCCTCCAGGAGCTCGTCGAGCACCTCGTCGTCGACGGGGCGCGCCGCGAACGACCGCACCATGCGTCGCCGCCGCAGCACCTCGGCCAGCTCCACGGGGCGCTCCGGCCGGCCCCGCCGAAGGACGGGCGTCAGCCCAGCTTGGCCAGGAACTCGGCCATCGCCCAGCCGAAGGCGATGAGCGAGTCGCCCCGCTTGGCGTTCACCGTCGTGAAGAAGGCCTCGACGTCGGGGTCGAACTTCTCGGGCTTCAAGCTCTCGTGGTCGAGGGCCAGGGGGAAGGTGCCGTCGCCCTTGGCGATGAAGGTGCGGTCGTCGTAGCTGCCGTTCTCGATGCCGAAGCGCTTGGCCAGGCGGCGGCCCCACGCCCGCTCCTCGCCGGTGGCCTTGTGATCGGGCCGGGGCACGATGTCCTCGAGGTTCTTGAACGCCTCGTAGCCGCCGGCGTCGACCACGCGGGTGCCGACGAGCACGTCCTCGTCGGGGAAGGCCAGCACCGCGCGACGGTACTGATCGGTCATCATCGCCTTGAGCACCTGGTCGCGCCGCGAGGTCCGTCGCACGGAGGCACACCCGATCAGCACGGCCGGCGTGCCGCCGATGCGCTCGAGGGTGCAGAACGAGAAGCCCCGCAGGAGGTTGCCCTCCCGCGCCATGGTGACGAGCACCCAGGCCTCGGCCTGCTTGGAGAGCAGGCCGACCTCGAAGCGCGAGCGGCCCTCGGCGCAGATGTCGGCCATCTCGGCCAGCTCGGCATCGCTGAGCGCCGTGCAGTCCTTGGTCGTGACCTCGATCGCCATGTGCTCTCCGGCCCCCCTCAAGCAGACAACGGACCGCACCAGTCCAGTCGCTCCGGGAGTCAGGCGCAACTCGGTCGGGCCGCTCCGGGCCGCTCAGCAGGCCGCCACCGCACCGGCGACGGCCTCGCTGTAGGCCACCTTGCCGGCCTCGGTGAAGTGCACCCCGTCGTCGGAGAACCACTCGGGATGGCCGAAGGACCGCCCGCTCCAGTCGAGCACGCGGACGTTGGGGCGGTTGAGATCGAGGGCCAGGATCGCCCAGTTGTACCGGGAGGCCCAGGAGTTGAAGGTGGGCGTCCCACCGTGCTGGTTCACGGTGACCAGCACGACGCAGGGCACCGGAGCCAGCGCGTCGACGGCCCCGACGAGGTCGGCGGCCGACCGGTCCATGGAGGCCGTGGCGCCGGCCCCGGACAACGACGCCCGGTTGGCCTCGGTGGTCCCGTGGTCGAGCAGGGCGGCGCGGGCACCGCTGGCCGGCACCTGGTTGATGTCGTTGCGATGGACGTTGACGCCCACGGCGATCCCCGACACGACCGCCCGCTGCCACCCCACCGCGTCGAACCTGGTGTCGATGGCCCCGCTGAAGTCGGCGGTGAACAGCAGCGAATCGCCGAACAGCACCGCCTTGGGAGCGCCCGCCGGTCCTCGGAACGGGGGCAGGCAGGCGGTGGCGGCCACCACGAGCGCCAGCAGGGGCAGGACCAGCCGTGCCGCACGGCGGGGGCGTCGGAGACGTGGTGCCATGGCGACCATGGTCGCGCGTCGGCGGCGGGACGAGCCGATCGGCGTCACACGAGGACGGCGTCGGCGCCGAGCAGGACCCGCAGCTCGGCCACCAGCCCGGTCGACGCCTCGACGCAGAACTGGGACGGCAGGCGCAGCACCTGCCGGTCGCCGAGGTGCAGGAACACCTGTGACTCCCCCGGGTGCTCCGACAGGAGCGCCTTGAGCTGGGTGAGCACCTTCTCGGAGGCTCGGGCCGGGTGCAGGTGGACCCGCAGGGGCGGGGCGCCGTCGGTGATCCCCTCGAAGACGGTGAGCTCGGTCGCCATGAGCTTGGGCTGGTCGTCGCGCCGGTCGACCCGTCCCTTCACCACCACCACGGCGTCGTCCTCGAGCAGGTGGCCGTAGGCCTGCATGGTCTTGGGGAAGACCATGACCTCGATCGACGACTGCAGGTCCTCGAGGACGAACACCGCCATGAGGTCGCCCTTCTTCGTCCACTTGCGCTGCAGCGCGGTGACGAGGCCGCCGACCGTGCGCACCGCGCCGTCGTCGACGGTCTCGAGCTCGTGGATGGCGCAGTCGCTGCGGCGGCGCAGCGCCGCCTCGGCCCCCATGAGCGGGTGGTCGGACACGTAGAGGCCGAGCATCTCCTTCTCGAACGAGAGCCGGGTGCGCTTGTCGAACTCGAGGTCGGGGATCTCGGTGCGCAGCTCGTCGACGGCGGCCCCGTCGGCACCACCCTCGTCGAGCACGGCGAACAGCTCGAACTGGCCCTCGGCCTCCTTGCGCCGGCGGGACATGGTGCGGTCGATGATCTGCTCGTACACGGCGAGCAGCCCCTGGCGGGGGTGGCCGAGGGAGTCGAACCCTCCGGCCTTGATGAGCGACTCGACGGTGCGCTTGTTGAGCACGGCCGTGTCGACGCGGTCGCAGAAGTCGTAGAAGTCGGCGAAGGGCCCGTGCTCGTGGCGCTCGCGCAGGATGTGCTCCACGAGGCCCTCGCCCACGTTGCGCACCGCCGACAGGCCGAACGGGATCGAGCCCCGTCCCGTCTCGGGGTCGAACCTGGCCACGAAGTCGGACTCGGAGACGTTGACGTCGGGCACCAGGACCGGGATGCCCATCTGGCGGCACTCGTTGAGGTAGACGGCCGCCTTCTCCAGGCTGGTCTTGACCGACGTGAGCAGGCAGGCGAGGTACTCGACCGGGTAGTTCGCCTTCAGGTAGGCGGTCTGGTAGGCGACCAGGCCGTAGCCGTAGGAGTGCGACTTGTTGAAGGCGTAGTCGGCGAAGTTCTCGATGATGTCGAACAGGTGCGTGCCGAGCGCCTCGCCGTAGCCGGTGGCCGTGCAGCCCTCGACGAACTTGGCCCGCTCCTTCTCCATCAGGTCGCGCTTCTTCTTGCCGCAGGCCTTGCGCAGGTTGTCCGCCTCGGCGAGCGAGTAGCCGGCGAAGCGCTGGGAGACCCGCATCACCGACTCCTGGAAGATCATCAGGCCGTAGGTGTCGGCCAGCAGCTCCTCGGCGTCGGGGTGGAAGTACTCGACGGGCTTCCGGCCGTTCTTGCGGTCGGCGTAGTCGTTGTGCATGTTCACGCCCATCGGCCCCGGCCGGTAGAGCGCGACGAGCGCGGCGATGTCCTCGAAGCAGGTGGGCGCCAAGGAGCGGATGAGGGCGCGCATCGGCCCGCCCTCGAGCTGGAACACGCCGATGGAGTCGCCCCGCTGCAGCAGCTCGTAGGTGGGCGGGTCGTCGAGCGGGATGCGGTCGATGTCGAGGTCGACGCCGCGGGTGGCCTGCACCATCTCGACCGTGTCGGTGATGACGTCGAGGTTGCGCAGCCCGAGGAAGTCCATCTTCAGCAGACCGAGCGACTCGACGCCGCCCATCTCGTACTGGGTGACGACGGGGGCGTCGTCGGGGTCCTGGCCCGACTCGGGCTTGCGCTGGATGGGCAGGTACTCGGTGAGGGGCTCCTTGGTGATCACCACCGCGGCGGCGTGGATGCCGTCCTGGCGGCGCATGCCCTCGAGGCCCTTGGCCACGTCGATGACCCGCTTGGCGTCGGGGTCGGCGTCGTACATGGTGCGCAGGTCGGTGGCCATCTTGTAGCCGTCCTCGAACTTCTCGTGGGGCTCGAGGCAGGCGTACAGGGGCGTGTCGCGGCCCATGATGAGCGGCGGCATGGCCTTGGCCACCTTGTCGCCCACCGCGTACGGGTAGCCGAGCACCCGCGCCGCGTCGCGCACCGCCGCCCGGGCCTTGATGGTGGAGAAGGTGACGATCTGGGCGACGTGGTCCCGCCCGTAGCGCTCGGCGGCGTAGCGGATCATCTCGTCCCGGTAGCGGGAGTCGAAGTCCATGTCGATGTCGGGCATCGAGATGCGCGACGGGTTCAAGAAGCGCTCGAACAGCAGGTCGTACTCGATCGGGTCGAGGTCGGTGATCCGCAGCGTGTAGGCCACGGCGCAGCCCGCCGCCGATCCCCGGCCGGGCCCCACGCGGATGCCCGCCTCGCGGGCGTGGCGGATGAGGTCCCACACGATGAGGAAGTACGAGCTGAAGCCCATGTCGGCGATGACCTTCAGCTCGTAGGCCAGGCGCTCGACGATGTGGTCGGGCACGGTGGCCCCCCACCGCTCGCGCGCCCCCTCGAAGGTGAGGTGCTGCAGGTACTCCGCGTCGTCGGTGAATCCCTCGGGCAGCGGGAAGTTGGGCAGCTGGGGCTGGCCGAACTCGATCTCGACGTTCGCCCGCTCGGCGATCCACAGCGTGTTGTCGCAGGCCTCGGGGACCTCGCGGAACAGGTACCGCATCTCGTCGGCGTTCTTGAAGTAGTGCTGGTCGCCGTGGAACTTGAACCGGTCCGGGTCGCTCATCAGCGCCCCGGTCTGCACGCACAGGAGGGCGTCGTGGGCCTCGGCGTCGTGCTGGTGGGTGTAGTGGCTGTCGTTGGTGGCGATGACCGGCAGCCGCAGGTCCTTGGCGATGCGCAGCAGGTCGGGGTTGGTGCGCTTCTGCTCGGGGATCCCGTGGTCCTGCAGCTCGACGAAGAGGTGGTCGCGCCCGAAGATGTCGCGCAGCCGCCCCGCCTTGGCGAGGGCCGCCTCGTAGGACTCGTTCATGAGCGACTGCAGCACGTGGCCGCCGAGGCAGCCGGTGGTGACGATCAGCCCCTCCTTGTGGTCCTCGAGGATCTCCCAGTCGACCTTGGGCTTCATGTAGTAGCCCTCGAGGAAGGCGCGGCTCGACAGCTGGATGAGGTTGCGGTACCCGACCTGGGTCTCGGCCAGGGCGGTGAGGTGGTAGTAGGCCTTGCGGCCGCCCTCGGCGTCGCCCCCACCGTCGTCCTGGCGGCCGCGCCGGGTGGGGCGCTCGGTGCGGTGCTCGTAGGCCATGTACAGCTCGGAGCCGATCACCGGCTTGACGCCGTGCTTCTGGCACGCCTGGTAGAAGTCCAGGACCCCGTACATGTTGCCGTGGTCGGTGATGCCGATGGCCGGCTGGCCGTCGGCCGCCGCCTTGGCCACCACGTCGCTCACCCGGGCCGCACCGTCGAGCATCGAGAACTCGGTGTGCACGTGCAGGTGGGTGAACGAGTCGGCCACGCCTCGCCTCACGATCGTTCGGGCCCGGCGGCACCGGGCGAGCTGCTCGGCCCGGCCGGGGGCCGGGGATCCACGGCCGTCCACCGGTCGTCCACAGGGCTTGTCCCCACGCTGTGGACGAACTACACCGATGTGATTCTCCGCGTCCGAGCACCGTACCGGCGCCCCTCCCCCGACGCAAGGGACGAGGTCAGGGCGCTCGCCTCTCGGGCGCGAGGGCCGGCGCAGAGACCGTGGGTGAGCGCCGTGGGCGTGCACCGTGGGCGTGCACCGTGGGTGCGCACCGTGGGTGGGCACCGTGGGTGCGCACCGTGGGTGGGCACCGTGGGCGTGCACCGTGGGTGCGCACCGTGCACGTCGAGCACCGTGGGCGACGGCCGTGCGCGTCGAGGGCCGGTCAGTCGCGGTCGGCGGCTCCCGTCGCCCGGCCCGACCGCCACCAGCCCACGACGGCGCCGATCACCAGCCCCACCAGCGCGGCCAGGAAGGTCCAGCGGTCACGGTCGGGGCGCACGCTCAGCCGGTTCACCCGCGTCTCGTAGGCGATCGACACGATCACGAAGCCGACGATCACCGCCAGCAGGTAGCCGATGACGGCGTACAGGAGCGTCCAGCCCACCCGGCGCAGCACGGCCGGACAAGGTAGCGCCGTGGTCCCGGCCCGCCGAACCGCCGGCGGCACCGGGCCGGATCAGGTGCTGCCCGAGGTGGTGACCACCACGATGGCGATGACCGGGACGAGGACGAAGTACGCCACCGACACCCATCCGGCGATCTGGCCGAAGCGGCCGGCACCACCCCCGCCGAGCATGCCGCCCGACTCGTGGATCTCGCGCATGGTGCGGTTGCCGTAGATGATCGCCGGGATGCCGGCGATCGGCCCGCACACCAACAGCGCGAGCAGGCCCAGCACCACCGCCGTGGTCGAGCTCGGCGCCTTGGCTGGCTCCATCGGTGCACCCATCCGGATCCCCCCTCGTGCGGACCGACGTCGAGCCGGTCCGGTCGTGGTGCGGCCGGCGCCGCCCCTCCGCCGTCGTCGCGTCCTGCGACGCCCGGCACGCTACCCGAGCGCACGGCCCCGGCCGCGGACCGCGACGGCCTAGCCTGCCGCCATGTCGCTGCTGCAGGTCGAACGGCCCGAGCCCGCCATCGCCGTGGTCACCCTCGACCGCCCCGAGCGCCGCAACGCCCTGTCGGTGGCCCTGCGCGACGAGCTGGTCGAGGTGCTCGGCGAGCTCGCCGGCGACGACGAGCGCAAGGTCGTCGTGATCACCGGTCGGGGACCGGTGTTCTGCTCGGGCTTCGACCTGCGCGAGTTCGAGCAGGCGATGGACGACGAGGCGTTCGCCGAGGCGCTGTGGGCGTCGAGCGATCGCTACCACCGGGCGATGGCGTCGTTCCCGCTCGTGACCGTCGCCGCCCTCAACGGGCCCGCCGTGGCCGGCGGCTTCGACCTCGCCGTGCTGTGCGACCTGCGGGTGGCCGCCACCACCACCACCTTCTCGCACCCCGAGCACGCCTTCGGCGACGTCGTGTACCGCCCGCTCGCCGACCTCGTGGGCGGCGCCGTGGCCCGCGACCTGTGTCTCACCGGCCGGATCATGGACGCCGGCGAGGCGCTCGACCGCGGGCTGGTGCGGGCCGTCGTCGAGCCCGACGCCGTGCTGGCGACCGCGCTGGACGTGGCCCGGGCGGTCGCGGTCGCGCCCCGCGACACCCTGCTGCGCACCAAGGCCAAGGCGGTCGCCCGGGCCGGCACCCTGACCATCGACGGCACCCTCGACCTCTGACCCGCCGCCGGGGCCCGTCCCGCGGCGGTGACGCCCCGCGCCCGGGACGGCCCTCGCGCCACAGGACGCGCCGCGCCCGGACGGTCGGCCGCTACAGGTAGGTGCCGGGGCGCTCGCTCTGGCCGGCCTGGTCGCCCTGGGGCAGCTGCCCGCGCATCTTCTCGAGCTGCTGGCGGGCCGCCATCTGCTGGGCGAACAGCGTGGCCTGGATGCCGTGGAAGAGGCCCTCGAGCCAGCCGACGAGCTGGGCCTGGGCGACCCGCAGCTCCATGTCGGTGGGCACCGCGTCGTCGGAGAAGGGCAGGGCCAGCCGGGCCAGCTCGTCCTGCAGGTCGGGCGACAGGGCCGACCCCAGCTCCTGGACCGAGGTGTCGTAGATGGCCTTGAGCCGCTCGCGCGACGGCTCGTCGAGCGGTGACTCCCGGACCTCGTCGAGCAGCTGCTTGATCATCGAGCCGACCCGCATGACCTTGGCCGGCTCCGACACGGTCTCGTGGCCGGTGGTGTCGCCGTCGCCCTCGGGGGGCGCGCTCGGCAGGATCAGCTCACCGTGCTCGACGGCTTCGACGGGTGGGTCCTCAGGCACCCGGGCAGCCTTGCCGATGCCGGCCGGCGACGCCAACGCGGGGCCGGGCCGGCGCCGGACCGCCGTGGGGCGCGACGACGCCGGCCGGCGCTCGGGGATGGCGGCCGTCGCCGGCGGCGAGCCGTGCGGTCAGGGTCGACGCCCGGCGATCAGCGGGACCAGCATCTCGGCCCGGGTGAGCGAGCCGTGGCGACCGACGAGCTCGAACGGGCCGGTGTCGTCGGGGTCGGCGTAGGCGACGTCGTCGCGGGCGACGAGGGCGACGTCGCCCAGGCGGGAGCGGGCGGCGTCGGTGACCACCGGACCGAACCAGCGCTCGTCGAGCACCTGCTCGAGGGAGGCCACCCACCCGGTGTCGCCGTGGCACGCCCGGGTCGCCGCCAGCAGCTCGGCGGCCCGCCCGGGACGGGCGTGCAACCAGCGGAACCGACCCTCACCGGACTGCATCGACAGGGCGGCCTGGACGTCCGACCCGAGGCGCAGCACCCGGTCGCCGACCTCGACCTGACCGTGGTCGGCGGTGATGACGAGCGCGGCGCCCGACGGCAGGGCGGCCAGCATCTCACCCACCATGTGGTCGACCGCTCGCAGCTCGGCGTCGTAGACCGGCCCGAAGCCGTACTCGTGGGCCACCTTGTCGATGCCGTCGTAGTAGGCGTAGACGAACGGCTCGCCCGACGTGGTCAGCCGCTCCAGCTCGGCCACCAGCGTGGAGGGCATCCGGTAGCCGGTGAAGCGGGTGCCGTCGAGGTGGGCCGTCGTGAAGCCGGTCTGGCGGAACTCGGCCTTGGTGAGGATGACCGGTCGCTGGGCGAGGAAGGGCTCGACGGACTGCACCTTCTCGGGCGGCACGTGCGCTCGGGCGTCGCGGCCGTTCGTCTGCCAGCGCAGGACGTTCAAGACGTCGCCGTCGACGTTCATCCGGTAGCCGATGACGCCGTGCTGGCCGGGGGGGAGCCCGGTGGTGATCGAGGTCAGGGCGGTGGAGGTGGTGGACGGCGCCACCGTGGTGATGGCGTCCCCCTCGAGTCCGTGGAGCACGGGGGCGAGCGGGGCCCGGTCCTGCAGCTGCAGCCAGCCGAGCCCGTCGAGCACGAGCAGCACGACCTGGTCGGCGTCGAGCGCCGCGGCCGGCATCCACGTCGGCGCCCGGTCGGGCGGCTCGACGAGCGCGGCCATCACGTTGGTGATGCACCCGCCCTCGTAGTCCGGAAGAAGCGGCTGGTCGTCCACCGTCGTCCTTTCGCCCCGACGACCGACGCTATCGGGCCGGTGGGGCAGTTCTCCAACCACCCTGTCGGCCGTTCGGCGGGCATCGTGACCGACGCCACCTACGATGGGTCGCGTGAAGGTCTCCACGAGGGGCGACTACGCCAGCCGCGCGCTGCTGTCGCTGGCCCTGCACGCCGACCACGAGGGGCCCACGTCGGTGCGGGACATCGCCGAGCGGACCGGCCTGCCCCAGCCCTACCTCGAGCAGATCCTCCTCGCACTCAAGGGTGCCGGGCTGGTGCGCTCGAAGCGGGGGGTCGGCGGCGGGTACGTGCTGGCCCGCGACCCCAAGGAGATCACCCTCACCGACATCCTCTCCGCGGTCGACGGGCCGATCGTGGTGGGCGACTTCGGCGAGCCGCACCAGAACGGCGCCTGCGACCACGAGGGCCAGTGCGTGCTGCTGGCGATCTGGGCCGACGTCAGCGAGCACATGCGCACCTACCTGGGCGGCACCACGCTGGCCGACATCGTGGTGATGGCCCGGGGCGAGGCCCCCTGGCCGGGCGGCTGACGGGCGCCCGGCGGCCCCTCAGCGCAGACGATCGAGCACCGCGACGAGGTCGGGGGGCAGCGGGGACGCGAACGACCGCCGCTCGCCGGTGCGCGGGTGGTCGAAGGACAGCTCGGCGGCGTGGAGCACGAACCGCGGCACGGGGAAGGAGTCCCGCGCGCCGCCGTAGGTGGCGTCGCCCACCACGGCGTGGCCGATGGACGACAGGTGGACGCGGATCTGGTGGGTCCTGCCCGTCTCGAGCCGACACGCCAGCAGCGTGACGTCGACCGGGTCGTGGTAGGTGGCCAGCACCTCGTAGCGCGTGCGGGCGTCCCGGCCCGACGCGCTGACCGCCATCTTGGTCCTGTCCCGCCGCGAGCGGCCGATGCCGCCCTCGATCAGCCCGGCGGCCACCTCGAGGTGGCCCCACACGAGGGCGCGGTAGCGACGCTCGACCGACCGCTGCTGCAGCTGGGCCACGAGGTCGGCGTGGGCCGCCTCGGTCCGGGCCACCACCAGCAGCCCCGACGTGTCCTTGTCGAGGCGGTGCACGATGCCGGGCCGGTCGGGGTCGCCGCCGACACCGGACAGCTCCGGGTACCGGGCGAGCAGGCCGTGCACGAGCGTGCCGGTGCGGTGACCGGCGCCGGGGTGGACCACCAGCCCGGCCGGCTTGTCCACGACGATCACGGCCTCGTCCTCGTGCACGACGGGCACCGCCACCGTCGGGTCGGGTTCGGGCGGGGCCAGACCCGAGGTGCCCTCCCAGACCACCGCGACCTCGTCGCCCTCGGTCACCCGCCGCGACCGGGTCGTGACGGTCTCGCCGTCGAGCCGGACGCAGCCGTCCGCGACGAGCACCGCCGCCTCGCTGCGGCTGCACCCGGTCACCAGCGCCACGACCCGGTCGAGGCGCTCCCCGTCGAGCGCGGCGGGCACCACCTCCGCCCGCTCCGTCACGGCGTCGCCCGCCGGGACCTCACGCGGGCTCGTCGCCGTCGCCGCCGAAGATGGTCACGGCGACGAGGAGGATGCCGCCGACCACGACCCCCATGTCGGCCACGTTGAACACCGGCCACCACTGGAAGTCGATGAAGTCGACGACCTTGCCCGAGAACAGCCCGGCGTCGCCTCGCAGGACCCGGTCGGTGAGGTTGCCGACCGCGCCACCGAGGATCAGCCCGATGGCGACCGCGCCCAGGCGGCTCGTCATCGTCCGGCCCTGCCACACGAGGTAGCCCACGATGGCGAAGGCCCCCAGCGCCAGCCACGGCCCCCACCGGCCGCTCGAGAAGAAGCTGAACGCGGCGCCGGGGTTGTAGGTGAGGTTGAGGCGCAGGGTCCACACCACGTCGATGGTGCGGGACGACAGCGTCTGCACCGCCCACCACTTGGTGAGCTGGTCGACGACGACCACGCCGGCGGCCACCGACAGCACGAGCCACCAGTGGCCGGGAGCCCTCGACCGGTGGGTCGGGGCGTCCTCGCCGTCGGTCACCGACGGGTCCACGGCTCGCACGTGCCCGGCCCGGGCGCTCAGGCGCGCCCGAACCCCCCGACCTTGTACTCGACCCGCTCGCGGGCCCACGGGATGGCCTCCAGGCGCTCCTTGGGGATCGGCTGGCCCGACACCTCGCAGATGCCGTAGGTGCCGGCGTCGATCTTGTGGAGGGCGTGGTCGATCTCCTCGACCGCGGCCCGGGCCTGCGCCGACAGGGCGAGGTCGCGCTCGCGCTCCACGGCGAGGGTGTCGCCCTCGCCCGACTCCTCGTCGAACTGCACGTCACCAGGCTCGCGCAGGGTGGCCAGCTCGTCGGCCTCGGCCTGCAGGTGCTCGGCCTGACGGGTGTAGGTGGCCCGCTCCTCGAGCAGCGTCCGCCGCTGCTCCTCGAGGAACTTGGCGCCGAACAGCGGCTTGCGGGGCGAGGCCTTCTTCGCGGGGGCCTTCTTGGCCGCCTTGGCGGGCGCCTTGGTCGCCGCCTTCTTCGGCGCCGCCTTCTTGACCGCCTTCTTGGCGGGCGCCTTCTTCGGCGCCGCCTTCTTGGCGGCCTTCTTGGCGGGCTTGGCCGCCTTCTTGGCCGGCGCCGCCTTCTTGGCGGCCTTCTTCGCGGGCACCGCCTTCTTCGCCGGGGCCTTCTTGGCGGCGGCCTTCTTCGCCGGCGCGGCCTTCTTGGCGGCGGCCTTCTTGGCCGGCGCGGCCTTCTTGGCGGCGGCCTTCTTGGCCGGGAGCTTGCCGGTGAGGGCTGCGTCCTTGAAGGCCTTCAGCGGCGTGATGCGGGCCTTCTTGCGAGCCGGGATCTTGATGGCGGCGCCGGTGGCGGGGTTGCGGCCCATGCGGGCCTTCGTCTGCACCTTCGCGAACTTGGCGAAGCCGGGGATGGAGACCACCGCCGGGTCGCCCTTGGCGACCGTCTCGGTGACCACGTCGACGAACGCCGTCAGGAAGGCGTCGGCCGTCTTGCGGTCGGTCTCGGTGCGCTCGGCCAGGGCGAGCACGAGTTCCCTGCGATTCATCTGTCCTCCATGAAGGGGGGTCCTACTCCGGTGCGGGCAGCCTTGCACAGCAGGGCCGGGTGACGTGGGATCCTCGCGTCCGGCGACCCGCTCGGGACCTGCCCCGGCGCCGTGGTCACTCGGCCCCGGGTGAGGGCACGACCACCACCGGACAGGGTGCGTGGGTGACGCAGTGCTGGCTCACCGAGCCGAGGAGCATGCCCGAGAAGGCGCCGTGACCCCGACTGCCCACCACCAGCAGGTCGGCGTCGGCGGCCGCCTCGAGCAGCGCCGGCGCGGCGTGCGACTCCACCAGGCGCGTGTGCACCACGGGATCGGTCAGGTCGGCGAGGCCGGCCGTCGCCTCGATCTCGTCGAGCTGGGTGCGGGCCGACTGCTCGACCAGCTCCCGGGCGGGGAAGGCGCCGACCGACGCGAGCCCGGTCACCGCCGACGAGTACCAGGCCAGGACGACCTCGACCGTCGCGGCTCGGAGCCGACCTTCGTCGAGCGCCCAGCGCAGCGCGTCGAGGGACGCTTCGGAGCCGTCCACGCCCACCACGATCTTCGCCATCTCCGGGTCCTCCTCGCACCGCGTGTGGGCGCGCACCCTATCCGGTGGCCACACCGGCTCCCGGCGCGCTCTACGCTTCGACCGGCGACGCTCCGTGGCACCGGCCCGGAGCCCGGCACGGGGGGAAGCGATGACGGCCCTGGCGGACATGACCTCGAGCGGTGAGGTGGTGCTCATCGCCCCTGACGTGCTGCGGGACATCGCGGCGTCCCTGAGCGGCCTGTGGGCGCCAGAGGTGGAGTCCGATCCGGGTCGCCGGGAGGCGATGGTGGCGGCGGCGAGGATCCGCCTCTACGGCGACCGCGACCGCTGCGGCTGGTACCTGGTCACCACCGCGCAGTCCCGGGACGCGGTGCTGCGCCGTGAAGACGCCGACTGGAACGTCGGCTTCATCCCGGCGCTGGAGAGCTTCGACGACGCCCCCAACGAAGCCGAGGTCGACGCGCTGGTGTCGCTGTTCCGCGACGACGAGCACATCGACGCCGAGGCGGCGAGGGCGCTCGCCATGGCGATCTTGTGCGAAGCCGTGACCATCATCGTCAGCCGCGACGTGCGGGCCTTCAAGCACAACCGCGCCGCCGACCTGCCGGAGCGGCTCGAGCTGCTCGAGCCGTGGGAGGTCGCCGGTCGTCTCGAGATCGGTGAGGGCGAGCAACCGCCCGACCCCGTGCCGGACTGGTCCCTGCTGTCGAAGGGCCCGGCGTGGTGGGTGCCGTCCTGAGGCGGCGACGGTGACCAGCCCCCTGCTCCGACCCCTCGGCGGGACCGACCCGACCAACGTCGTGGTGCGCCGGATCGGTGCATGGTTCCTCGATCAGCTCATCGGGGCCCTGCTGGTGCTGGGGTTCGCCACCCTCGTCGGGGTCGGCGTGGAGAGCGACACCACGGTCGACAGCCGCGGGCAGACGGTGGTGACGGGCTCCACGGTCCAGGGTTCGCCGGGGGCCTGGGCCGCGGTCGTCGTGGTGAGCTTCGCGTACGCCATCGTCACCCAGGTGATCCTCGTCGCCCAGCTCGGGTGGTCCCCGGGCAAGCTCCTGGTCGGGCTGCGGGTCGTGAGCTGGGACGGGCGCCCGCCCGGCCTCGGGCGGGCGCTGGTGCGGGGCGTGGTGAACTGGGTGGGATCGTGGTTCTCGTGCCTGTGGTACTTGCCGGCCTTCGGCTTCCTGATGACCACCAAGGGCCATCGACAGCCCGCCGACATGGCGGCGAACACCTACGTCATCGACCACTTCTACCTCGGGCGCATGATCGTGCGGACCGAGACAGGCGTGACGGCGGGCGAGCGGTCCGTGCACGCAGGAAACCGCGGAGGCTGCTGCGGAAGGCTAGGCGAGGACGTCCCCATCCACCCTCGGGCCACCGCCGCCACCGAGCGGTCTACGACAAGCGTCGAGACACCTACGTCGTCTACAACCAGAAGCGCAGTGCCTGGCTCGCCTATGACAAGGCGACCGACACCTGGAACCCCATCCGGCTGAGGTCGCCGTGCTCTACGTGCATCATCGTCCCGTTCGACGGCACCTCCGCCTCGCGCGACGTCGCCATGTACGCCGCCGGCCTGGCCCGGGTCCTCGGCGCCCGCCGCAGATCCTCACCAGCGCCGAGGTCCTCGGCCGAGGCCTCGAGCACCCTGAAGGACCGGGCGAGTCAACATGAGCGAGCAGGCCGTCGACGTGGATCGACGCGCAGCAGAAGCCGTCCCAGGCCGTGGCCGCCTCCGTGGAGCACCGCCCCGAGAGCCTGGTCTGCATGGCCACCCATGCCCGCGGCGGCTGCGCAAGGTGGTCGGCGGCAGCGTCGCCGAAGACGTGCTGCGGACGATCGACGTCCCGGTGCTGCTGTTCGGCCCCGCCTGCGACCGCAGGAGTTCTTCGCACCGAATCGCCTGCTGGTGTGCATCGACGGGAGCCGGACATCCGAGGAGATCCTCCCCGAGGTGAACGAGTGGATGGCCGAGCTGGGGGTGTCCTGCACGCTCGTCCACGTCGACACCGGTGACGAGCACGGGCTCAGCCGCGGCGCGCAGGTGGCGGATCGGATCGCCCGGCTGGTCCAGCCGTTGAGCAGGTGCCGAGGTCTCCGTCGTCAACGCCTCCGACGTGCCCGACGCCATCGTGCACCTCGGCGAGGAGCACCCCGAGGGCATCCTGGCCATGGCGACCCATGGGCGGTCGGGGATCGACCGGCTGACCACGGGCTCGATCACGATGGACGTCGTGGCCGACTCCCAGATCCCGGTCCTCGTGCGCTCGGCCACCCACCTCTGACGGGCCGGGTCCGGCCGGGCCGGCGTGGGGCGGCGTCGGGCCGCGACCCGGGGCCCACCTCCCGTGCGTTGCTCCCGCTACACCTCGGTCGGCGATCGGCCGATGAGGAACGGGTGAGCTGGTGGCTTCTCACCTCGACGACGGTCCGTGGCGCGCACGGGCACGACCGGACCACCGGCCGCGGCCGGCGCCGCAGCGTGATCGCCGTCGTGTGGGCCACGCTGGCGGCGGTCGTGGGCGTGGCCTGGGCGGCGGGACCGGCGGGCGCGGTGGCGCAGGATGCGGCACCGGCGCCGACGTCCCCGCCGGCATCGACGCCGTCGGGGTCGGCGCTCGGGGGCACCCCGGCGGCGACGGACTCCACCCAGGAGCCCGACCTGCGGAACGTCTCGCTCGCTCGCCTGCGGGTCACGGGCGTCGACACCCCGTCGAGCGGACACGTCGGCGTCGACGTCTTCCTCGGCGCCGACGAGTACGCGCCCTGCTTCAACCCGGGTGAGTCGAAGGCCCAGGCGTGCGCCCAGGCTCCGCCCTCCTACTACGAGGTGCGCCACTGGACGCCGACGGGCTCGGACTTCTCGGGCGGCATCGACATCCCGAACAGCGAGCCGGCGCGGGACAACCCGTCCCAGACCGTGGTGCACGGCTTCGCCAACAAGATGAGCAAGGCCCGCGTCGAGTTCTACCCGTACGGCCCGAACGGGCAGTGGGACCCGTCCACGCAGGACTACGGCGGGGTCGCCTTCTACATCTCGCCCTGGTCGACCTACGCCTACGGGGCCGTGTTCTCGCCGGACATCGGGGTGGTCCGCCTGCCTCGCCGGGGTCAACCGGGCGTCGGTCGCATCGACGGCGCCATCCGCTCGAACCCCGCCAACCCGATCGCCGACCAGCGCTTCGACTGGCAGGTGTTCCAGACCGACGGGTTCACCACCACGACCGCCGGGTACCCGCAGGGCGGCTTCGCCGTCGCCAAGAACAAGGGCGCAGCCTGGTCGACGGGTCCCATCTTCAACGGCAAGTACCTGATCAACGTCCAGGACACCCTGCTGCACAACAGCATCTCGGCCGAGATCGTCGTCAACGGCGACATGACACTGGATCTGGACGCCGATGCGCCGTGCTTCGGCTTCGACGTGTGCCAGTACACGGCGGGTGCGCCGGTGCAACCGACCGGTGGGTTCCACCCGGTCGCCCCCGCCCGGGTCCTCGACACCCGCAGCGGCCTCGGCCACACCGCGTCGCCGGTCCGGCCCGGCGAGGGGGCCAGCGCCGACATCGACTACAACGTCCGCGCCGCCGAGGCGGCCAACCACGAGGTGAAGGTCACCGGCGTCGGTGGCGTGCCGGCCTCCGGGGTGGCGGCGGTGCTGGTGAACGTGACGGCGGTGAACGCCTCGGCGCCCGCCAGCTACCTCACCGTCTTCCCGAAGCCGCCGAGACGGACGTTGTTCGAGGACCAGTCGGCCTTCGGCAACGTGCCGTTCGCCTCGAACCTCAACTTCGGCGCGGGCAAGGTCGTGCCCAACCTGGTGGTCGCCAAGGTCGGCGCCGGGGGCAAGGCCCGCCTCTACAACAACACCGGGACCACCGACGTCCTCTTCGACGTGGTCGGGTGGTTCGACAGCAACGGCGCCGCCGGTGCCGACGGGTTCACCGGCGTGACGCCGACGCGCCTGCTCGACACGCGCGGGACCGGCGGCGGTGCCGACGCACCGCTCGGGGCCGGGGAGGTGCGCACGCTGGCGGTCGCCGGGGCCGCCGGCAGCCCGGTGCCCGCCGATGCGAGCGCCGTGGTGATGAACGTGACGGCGGTCTTCCCCACCGCGATCAGCCACCTCAGCGTCTTCCCCGGGGGCCAGCCGGTGCCGAACGCCTCGAACCTCAACATGGCGCCCGGCCAGGTGGTGCCCAACCTCGTCGTGGTGCCGGTCGGCTCCGGGGGCACCGTGTCGCTGCGCAACAACAGCGGCGAGGTGCACGTGCTCGCCGACGTGGTCGGCTACTTCCGGGCCGGCAGCGGGGGCAAGCTCGCTCCCCGGAGCCCGGTGCGCATCCTCGACACCCGGTCGGGCACGGGCGGGCCGGCGTCGTCCTTCGGTCCCGGGGAGCAGCGGGACCTGCAGGTGGCGGGGGTCAACGGCGTGCCCGGCAACGCCACCGCAGTGGTGATGAACGTGACCGTCACGGGCCCGACCCAGGGCAGCCACGTCACCGTGTGGCCCGCGGGCGTGGGCATGCCCCCGGCGGCGACCCTGAACGTGTCGCCCGGGCTCACCGTCGCCAACCTGGTCATGGTGAAGGTGGGGGCGGGGGGCAAGGTGTCGCTGTACAACAACAGCGGCACCGCCCACCTCATCGCCGACGTCGTCGGCTGGTACGCCTGAGCGGCGGCACCGGCTGCCACCTGCGACCAGCACCGGCGGATCTCCTGCGGCGACCTGCACCGGCGATCCCCTGCGGCGACCCCCGACCTGGTGGCCCGCCGGTGGTCAGGCCGCAATTCGTCACACGGTCGCCGTCGGTCGCTCGTCCGCGGAACGCGCCGTCCTCGTCTCGCCGGTCAGCCGGGGAGCGGGCTCGTCGTCGGGGGTGGTGGAGGTGGCGCCAGGTGTGGCGCCAGGGGTGTGACAACGTCGCCGGGGAGGTCGGACGGCGGACGCCGGCCACGATGGCCACCGGGAGCGCGCAGGACCGGGCGCACCTTCTGTCGTTGTCACTGTCATCTCCTGAGGAGCCGCAACGCCCGATCTGCCAGGTCACCCACGACTCGGGCCGGCGATCAGCCGCGCGGTGCGCGTTGGCCGCGCCGCGGTGAGGCGATGTCCTGGGGTGTCCCCTGCGCTGCTGGTATCCTTACTATGACTACTGGAGTAAGGAGATTTCTTCCTCGCGACGCGGCTGCGAAGGTGACATCGAAGGGTCAGGGTGACCGTGCCCAAGGCCGTGCGCGATGCCCCGGGGATCGAAGAGGGCGACGAGGTCGTGTTCCACGTCGAGGGCAACCGGGCGATCCTGGCGAAGACGCCCGACTTCTTGTCACTCGCCGGGTCGCACCGTACCCGCCGCAGACGGAACGTGGCCTGGGATGACGTCATCCGCAAGACCCGCTCGACACGGGCTGCCACGCGCCGGTGAGCGTGCTCGTCGACACGAACATCCTCGTTCGCCACCTGACCGGTGACCCGCCGGGCATGGCGGCACGAGCCACCGCGCATCTCGCCTCGGCCTCACAGCTCCTGCTGGCGGATACCCGTGGTCGCCGAGACCGTGTACGTGCTCGATCCTTCACAAGGTCCCTCGAGGCCAGATCAAGCCGAAGCGATTCGTTCGCTGATCGTGCCTGACAACGCGCAGCCGTCGAAGGCCACCAACCTTGGTTCTCATCCATCGACGCGCTGACGTCCACACGTGTCGGCGCAGGAGCTGCAGGGCGCTCCTCGACCGGCCGGTCGTGACGGGCAACGCCAGGACGCCGCCAGGCGAAGCACCGGACCTACGCCTTCGGCTGCGGTGCAGCGACGCGGTCGCCGACCGTCGGCCAACGGTGCTCGACGATCCCAGCGATGGCCTGGCCGAGGTCGCCGCGCCACGGGCGAAGGGGCCCTGGGACGCGCTCGGCGATCGTGCTAGGGATGCACCATGACCGCGCCCGTTGACCAGATCTTCGACCGGGGCCTCGACGCCTTCGGCGCCGTCGTCGCCCGGCTGCAGCCCGACGAGTGGGACCGGCCGACGCCGTGCGAGGGGTGGACCGCCCTCGACGTGCTCGGCCACCTGGCCACGTCGATCGACTTCGGGATCAGCATCCTGGAGGGCGAGCAGCCGACGTGGCCCGAGGCCGACCGGCCCGCCGACCTCGTCGACGGCGATCCGGTCGCGTACTGGCGGCCCATCGCCGACCGGGCCCGCGCGGCGCTCGACGGGGCCGACCTCGACCTGGTCATGGACACCCCGATGGGGAAGCGGACCGTGGCGGACCGGCTGGCCTTCCCGGCCATCGACCTGTACGTCCACGCCTGGGACATCGGTCGGGCCGCCGGGATCACCGTGGAGATCCCCGACGACGTGATCGAGCTCGCCCACCACCACATCGACCCGTTCCCCGTCGAGATGGTCCGCGGCCCGAAGGGGTCCTTCGGGCCCGAGGTCGCGGCGCCCGCCGACGCCAGCACCACCGAGGCCTTCATCGCCTGGACCGGCCGCGAGCCGCGCTGAGCTCGCCGGGCCGTCGAGGGCTACCGCATGTTGCCGGTGTGGCCCAGGCTGTAGCGACCCGGCTGGGGCCACACGGTCAGGCCGTGCGGGCCCTTGCCCACCTTGATGCGGGTGATCAGCTCGCCCTTGACGGTGTCGAAGACGTAGACCTCGTCGTCGTAGCGGCCGCCGAGCCACAGCTGGGTGCCGTCGGCGCTGAGGTTGCCCATGTCGGGCGAGCCACCCTCGGGCACCGGCCAGTTGGCCTCGACGGCGTTGGTGGCGAAGTCGAGGACGGTGACGCTGCCCTTGCCCTTCGGCGGACCGCCGACCAGCGGGGTGCCCCGGTTGATGACGTAGAGCTTCTTGCCGTCACGGCTCGGGTAGAGGCCGTGGGCGCCGACGCCGGTGGGGATGTGGCCGGTCTCGGTGAACGAGGCGAAGTCGACGGTGAAGACGCCCTCGGACTTCAGGTCGGCGACGTAGAGCGTCTTGCCGTCGGGCGACACCCGGATGTCCTGGGGCTGGGACAGCACGTCGCCCTTCCTCAGGAAGAGCTTCCCCAGCACCTTCCGCTCCAGGACGTCGACCTTGATGATCGAGCCGTCGAACTCGCAGGTGGCGGCCAGGTAGCGACCGTCGATGGAGAAGTCGATGTGGTTGATGCCGTCGCAGTCGGTCTGCAGCTCCTCGGAGACCTTCAGCGTCTTCGGGTCGGCGAAGTCGAGGCGCTGCTTGGCCTCGGCGACGATGATCGAGCTCTTGCCGTCGGGGGTCCAGTACAGGTTGTACGGGTCGTCGACGGGGAAGGTCTTGCCGGGCTTGCCCGTCTTGGGGTCGATGGGCGTGATGCTGTTGCCGTTGTTGTTCAGCACGTACAGGGTCGAGAGGTCGTACGACGGGACGACGTGCTGGGGGATGAAGCCGGTCGGGAAGGTGTCGATGACCTTGAACGTGGCGGGGTCGATGACCGTCACGTTGCCCGACCGCTCGTTGGGCACGTAGACGAGGTTGCGGGCGCCCTGGGTGGCCGGGCTCATGTTGGTCGGCCCGATCTCGCTGTAGAGGTTGTTCGGGTCCGGCACCGCCGGCATGCCGGGGATGACCGCGACCGCCGGGGCCGTCGAGGTCTCCACGCCGGCCGAGGACGAGGGGCCGCCGGCCTGGCCGCCCGAGGTCGTCGGGTCGCCGGCGCTGACCTGGGGGTCCTGCTTGGCGCAGGCGCCGGCGAGCAGGCCCAGGGCGAGCCCGGCTGCCGCAAGGCGGCGGGGCGCGCGACGACGTCGGGCGGGGGAGGGGGGCACCGGGCGCATCGGGTCCAGGGTCCCGGCTGGGAGGGGGGCGATGCAAGTCACCCGACCACGGTAGGCATCCGGGCGGCAGCGGCCGGGGACCCGGCCGTGCCGGCGACCGCCCTCACCTAGGCTGCCGCCCCATGTCGATCGGTCACCACGGGCACGTCGAGCGCGACGCCCGCCGGGCCGCGCAGTAGCGCCGATGGCGGCCGAGCGCGACCGGCTCGAGCCCGGCGACCCGGGCCGGGCCGACGCCTGGCGGCGGTGGGGGCCCTACGTCGCCGCCCGGCAGTGGGCGACGGTGCGCGAGGACTACAGCGACGACGGCGACGCCTGGGCCTCGTTCACCTTCGACCAGGCGCGGTCCCGCGCCTACCGCTGGGGCGAGGACGGCCTGGGCGCCGTCTGCGACGTCCGCCAGAACCTGTGCCTCGGGGTGGCGCTGTGGAACGGGCGCGACCCGATCCTCAAGGAGCGGCTGTTCGGCCTCTCCGGTGGCGAGGGCAACCACGGCGAGGACGTCAAGGAGCACTGGTGGCACCTCGACGCCACCCCGTCGCACTCGTGGCTGCGGTGGCGCTACCACTACCCGCAGACCGTCTTCCCGTACCAGGACCTGCGCGACGAGAACGCCCGGCGCGGCTTCGACGACGCCGAGTACGAGCTGGTCGACACGGGCGTCTTCGCCGACGACCGGTACTGGGAGGTCACGGTCGACCACGCGAAGGCCTCGCCGGAGGACCTGTGCATGCGGATCACGGTGCGCAACGCCGGACCCGAGCCCGACACGTGCCACGTCCTGCCCCAGCTGTGGTGCCGCAACACGTGGTCGTGGCACACCGATGCCGAGGTGCCCGAGCTGCGCGCCGTGGGCGACGACGTGGTCGTGGTCGACCATCCCCGCCTCGAGCCCTACACCTGGACGGTCGGGCCCGCGCCCGACGGAGCCTCCCCGCCGCTGCTGTTCTGCGACAACGAGACGAACACCGAGCTGCTGTACGGCACGCCGGGGACCAGCCGGTACCCGAAGGACGGCATCGACGACCACGTGGTGCACGGCGCCGACACGGTGAACCCGGGCCGCACCGGGACCAAGGCCGCTGCGTGGTACCGCCTCGAGCTGGGCCCTTGGGAGCAGGCCGAGGTCGTCGTCCGGCTGCGCCGGGTGCCCTCGATCGATCCTGCCGACGTCGAGCCGGCGCCGCTCGGCGACGAGGTGTCGCGGTGCTTCGCGGTGCGACGGCGCGAGGCCGACGACTTCTACGCCGAGCTGACCCCCCTCGACGCCAGCGAGGACGAGGCCCGGGTCATGCGCCAGGCGTTCGCCGGCCTGATCTGGACCAAGCAGCTCTACCGCTTCGACGTGCCCCGCTGGCTCGACGGCGACGCAGCCATGCCCCCGCCGCCGCCGGGCCACGCCCGCACGCGCAACACCGACTGGCGGCACCTCGACACGGCCGACGTGCTGCTCATGCCCGACGCCTGGGAGTACCCGTGGTTCGCCACCTGGGATCTCGCCTTCCACTGCGTGGCCATGGCCCACCTCGACGCCGAGATGGCCAAGGAGCAGCTGCTGCTGCTGTGCCGCGAGTGGTACATGCACCCCAACGGCCAGCTGCCCGCCTACGAGTGGAACTTCGGCGACGTCAACCCGCCGGTGCACGCCTGGGCCGCCATGCGGGTGTTCGAGATCGACGGCCGACGCGACTACCGCTTCCTCAAGCGGATCTTCCACAAGCTGCTGCTCAACTTCACCTGGTGGGTCAACCAGAAGGACGCGGAGGGCAACAACGTCTTCGAGGGTGGCTTCCTCGGACTCGACAACATCGGGCCCTTCAACCGGTCCGAGCCCCTGCCGATCGACGGCGTCTACGAGCAGTCCGACGGCTCGGGCTGGATGGCGATGTACTGCCTGAACATGCTCCAGCTCTCCGTGACGCTCGCCCGCCACGACGACGCCTACGAGGACGTGGCGGTGAAGTTCGTCGAGCACTTCGCCCTCATCGCGTCGGCCATCAACGGGCTCGGGCTGTGGAACGAGGAGGACGGCTTCTACTACGACGTCGTCCGGTTGCGGGACGGCGACGTCGTGCCGCTGAAGGTCCGGTCCATGGTCGGGTTGATCCCGTTGTTCGCCATGGCGGCGGCCGACGCCGACGCCCTGGGAGAGCTGTCCGACCTGGCCGAGCGGACGCTGTGGTTCATGCAGCACCGGCCCGAGTACGCCGGCGCCATCGGCCGGATCGTCGACAGCCCCGGCCGGGACGCCGCCCTGCTGTCGGTCGTGGGACCCGAGCGCCTGCGGCGGGTGCTCGCCCCGGTGCTCGACGAGGCGGAGTTCCTGTCGCCCTACGGCCTGCGGTCGCTGTCGCGGCGCCACCTCGACCAGCCGGCGGTGGTCCGCATCGGCGACGTCGAGGCGGTCGTGGAGTACGCGCCGGCCGAGAGCCGGTCGGGGCTGTTCGGCGGCAACTCGAACTGGCGGGGCCCCGTGTGGTTCCCGGTGAACTTCCTCGTGATCGAGGCCCTGCGGCGCTACCACCGGGTGCTCGGTGACGGCTTCACGGTCGAGCTTCCGACGGGGTCGGGGCACCAGGCGACCCTGGTCGAGGTGGCCGACGAGCTGGCCCGGCGGCTCACGGCGCTCTTCCTGGAGGGTCCCGACGGTCGCCGGCCGGTGTTCGGCGACGTCGAGCTCTTCCAACGTCCCGGCCCGTGGCACGACCTGATCCCGTTCCACGAGTACTTCCACGGCGACGACGGCGCGGGGCTCGGCGCGTCGCACCAGACGGGCTGGACCGCCCTGGTGGCCGACCTCATCACCTCCCGCCGGTGGCTGGTCGGCTGACCCCCTGAGGGGGCGTCGGGGCCTCCCTCGGCGGTCGCGGCTCCGGTCCTGGCGGTGCTCGCACGGCCGACGCTGCCGTAGGGTCGGTCCCACACGCCGACCACGAGGGGGACGTCATGGGTCGCTGGAGCCGCGACGAGATCGAGGAGGCCTTCGAGCGCTACCAGCGCGCCGCGCTGGTGGCCGGGACCACAGGCGACTGGAACGGCTGGGCCGACCTGTTCACCGAGGACGCCACCTACGTCGAGCACCACTACGGGACCTTCGGCGGACGAGAGGCCATCCGGCGGTGGATCACCGAGACGATGCGCACGTGGCCGGGCTCGGAGATGCCGCACTTCCCCGTGGAGTGGCACCTCGTCGACGAAGACCGGGGCTGGGTCGTCTGCCAGGTGTGGAACCGGATGGCCGACCCGGGTGACGGCAGCCTGCACCAGGCCTACAACTTCACGCTGCTGAAGTACGCCGGCAACGGGATGTGGTCCTACGAGGAGGACATCTACAACCCGGCGTCGTTCGCCACCATGATCCAGGGCTGGACCGAGGCCAAGGCCCGCCTCGACGCCGGTGGGGGAGACGCCGGAGCCTGACGCGGCGGTCCCGGCCCCGCACGCGGGGCGCACCTATGCTGAACCGGCGCCGGTCGGCGGTGGCGCCACGCATCCGACAGAGGGGGACCCGACGTGCTCGATCGCCTGGGACGGGGCGCGGCGCGCCATCACTGGTGGGTGATCGGTGCCTGGCTGGTGATCGCCGTGCTCGTCGGCGTGGCGGCCAAGGCATCGGGCGGCACCACCCGTGACTCCTTCTCCATCCCGGGCGCGCCGTCGGACGAGGCGCTGCAGCTGTTCATGGAGAACGCGCCGGCCCTCGCCGCGCCGGGCGCGGTGGCGGTGTTCCACACGCCTGACGGCAAGGTCACCGATCCGGCCAACCAGGCCGCCATCGAGGCGTCGTTGGCGAACCTGGCCAAGGTGCCCACGGTCAGCTCGGTCTCCAACCCGTTCCAGGTCAACGCCGCCCTGCTGGCGATGGACCACGGCCAACCGCTCAGCGACCCCGTCCCCGGGACGGACATCCCGCTCGACCGGTTGCTGGCGTCACCGATCTCCGACGACGGCGCGTACGCCATGGCCAACCTCGTCTTCACGGAGGACTTCGACGCCATCCCCAAGGATGTCGTGCCCCGCATGCAGCAGGCGGTGACGCCGGCCGCGCAGGCCAAGGTGAGCACCGCCTTCGGGGGCGAGGTCGTCGACGCCCTCAACACCGACGACACCGGCATCTCGGCCCACGCCGACCTCATCGGCCTCGCCCTGGCCGTGATCATCCTGCTCGTGGCGCTCGGGTCGGTGACCGGCATGGCGGTGCCGCTCGTCAACGCCCTGTTCAGCCTGCTGGTGTCGTCCATGGCGGTGGTGATCCTCGAGTCGCGGTTCGAGATCGGGTCGATCGCGCCGGTCATCGCCACCACCATCGGCCTCGGCGTGGGCATCGACTACTCGCTCTTCATCGTGAGCCGCTACCGGCAGAACCTGGGGCAGGGCATGACGGTGCAGGAGGCCGTCGGCAACGCCATCGCCACATCGGGGTCGTCGGTGCTGTTCGCCGCCATCACCGTGTGCATCGCGCTCGTCGGCCTGTTCGTGATCGGCATCCCCTACATCACCTGGCTGGGCGTCGTCGCCGCCTTGTACGTCGCGGTGACGGTGTGCTCGGCGCTCACGCTGCTGCCGGCGGTCCTCGGGCTGCTCGGCCGGCGGATCGACGCGCTGCGCCTTCCCTGGCACAAGCCGGCCGAGGAGGAGACCGACGAGGCGATGCGGGCGTCGTTCTCGGCCCGGTGGGCCGGGGCCATCGCCCGGCGTCCGGCGATCTTCACCGTCGTCAGCCTGGTCGTGCTGCTCGGGCTCGCCTACCCCCTGCTGCGCATCGATCTCGGGATGCCCGACGACGCCACCGCACCGGCCGGCAGCACCCAGCGCATCGCCTTCGACCAGCAGACCGAGGCCTTCGGCCCCGGCTCGACGGGCCCGCTGCTGCTGGTCGTGCAGCTCGCCGGCGGGGGCTCCACCGCGCCGGCGTCGAGCGGCACCACCGGGCCGGGCACCACGGCGCCGGGCGCCACGACGCCGACGACCGCCGCCGCGACGCCGACCACCGCCGCGGCGGGCGGCCCGACGACGAGCGTGCCCACCAGCGCGTCCACACCGGGCACCGCCACCAACGCGTCGGCGGCGTGCGGCTCGGGCTCGCCCACCGCGGTGACGCCCACCCAGCCCCAGGAGCAGGCGCTGCTGGCCTTGGGGGGCGCGCTCCTCAACACGCCCGGGGTCACGCGGGTGACCCCGGTCGGCGTGTGCGGCGAGGTGTTCGTGCTGGCCGTGACGCCTTCCACGGGACCCAGCGAAGGCGCGACGAAGGACCTCGTGAACACGCTGCGCGCCACGGTGATCCCGAAGGCGCTGAACGGCACCGCCATCGCCCCGACCTCGGTGTTCGTCGGCGGTCAGACCGCCATCCTGATCGACCTCGTCGCCCAGGTGCAGGCCCGCATCCTGTGGTTCATCGGTCTGGTGCTGCTGCTGGCCTTCACGCTGCTGATGATGGTGTTCCGCTCGTTGTACGTCCCGCTCAACGCGGCGATCATGAACCTGCTGTCGATCGGTGCCGCGCTCGGCCTGCTCGTCGCCGTGTTCCAGCTCGGGTGGGGCGCGTCGCTCATCGGGGTCAACCAGAGGATCGCCATCGTGGCCGTGGTGCCGGTGATGATGTTCGCCGTGCTGTTCGGCCTGTCGATGGACTACGAGGTCTTCCTCCTGTCCCGCATCAGGGAGGAGTACGACCGCTCCGGTGACAGCCGCGAGGCGGTGGTGGCCGGCCTGGGTCACACCGCCCGGGTCATCACCGCCGCCGCCCTGATCATGATCAGCGTGTTCGGCTTCTCGGCGGTGAACCCGGCCGAGGCCGTCAAGATGATCGGCTTCGGCATGGCCGCCGCGGTGCTGATCGACGCCACCATCGTGCGCATGATGCTCGTGCCGGCATCGATGGAGCTGGTGGGCAAGGCCTGCTGGTGGTTCCCGTCGTGGCTGGATCGCCTCCTGCCGCGGATCAGCCTCGAGGGTGGTGAGGGTGAGGGACGCGGCGAGGGCGAGGGACGGGACGGATCGGCCGCACCCGACGGGGCTACGCCGGCTGCGGACCGCGGGTGACCTCGACGAGGCGGTCGTAGAGCCAGTCGGTGACCAGGCGGAGGGCGCCGTCGGCGGTGAAGTGCACGCCGTCCTCGCGGTAGTCCGTGTCCATCACCCCGCCCGGGAAGGAGCGGGCGTGGTCGTCGAGCGGGACGACGTGCATCCAGGGTCGTGACTCGGCGACCTGCCGGGCGATCTCGTTCTGGCGCGCCATCCTGGCGGGGTCGCTGGCGGGGTAGGGCGAGGACGGCTTCGGCTGGTCGGTCCGGCCCAGCTCGATGGGCGGGTAGGCGAGCCACGCCACCGGAGCGCCGCCGCTGTGGGCGGCGTCGGCGTAGGCGGCGAACTCGCCGCGGAGGTAGTCGTCGTAGACGGGATCGCCGGGCGCTCGCCACTGGTCGTCGCCCGGCAGGCGCCGGTCGGCCACATCCCAGGCCGCGGTGGTGACGACGACGACGTCGGGTCGGTCGCGCCGCACGGCGCTCGGCAGCTCGTCGGGCCAGGCGTCGCACTCCTTCGGCACGGTCTCGACCCGGTTCTTGTTCTTGCGCTCGCCGCCCCGGCCGATGCCGCAGCCGACGCTGGCCGTGTTGAGCGGGGTGACCTTGCCGGTGGCGTCGTGGAAGCCGGCGAACCCGAAGGCGAGGGACAGCCCGGCGGAGTCGCCGACGGTCATGACGCGCAGCGGCCGACTGGTGGAGGCCGGCTGTCCGACGACCCCACCCTCGTGCGTCGCTCGCCAGTCCTCGTCGAAGGCGGTGACGATCTCGTCGGCGAGCCACCGGCGGGCCACCTCGCGGGACGTCTCGAGCCCGAAGTGGACCCCGTCGGGGCGCAGCCGGCCGTCCTCGCCGGAGTTCACCAGCCACGAAGAGAGGTCGACGACGTGCACCTTGCCGGGCCGTAGCGCCGGCAGCTCGTTGACCAGCTCGTTGTAGCGCTTGGCTCGTTCCGGGTCGGCGCCCTGGCCCCGCTCCTTGTAGGGGTCTTGGCCCGGGAGGGCGCCGATGGGGGGCAGCGTCGCCCACATCACCTCGGCGCCCTCGGCCGACAGCAGGTCGACGGCGGCCAGCATCTCCTTGCGGAGGTAGTCGTCGAAGACGGGGTCGCCCACCGATCGCCACTGCTTGTCGCCGGGCAGGCGCCGGTCGATGACCTCCCACGGGCCGACCTGCACGTAGACGACGTTGGGCTGGCCCTTGTCGATCGCCTGCTTCCAGGTGACCGCCCAGTTGTTGCACTCGGGGTCGATCGGCCCTTGGGTCTTGGCGTCGCGGCGTTCGCCGTAGCGGGACACGCTGCACCCGAGCAGGGTCACGCCCGGCACGACGTCGGCCTTGCCGGTGGCGACGAGCTCGGACGTCAGGCCCATGCCGGTCATCAGGGCGGTCGAGTCGCCGAACACGGCGAGTCGGGGCTTGGGTGGGTTCTCGGCGGCCGGGTCGGCCGGCGGCGGGGGTGGTGGGTCGTTGGTGGCGATCTGGGCCAGCTGCTCCTGGGCCGACTCGAAGTCGATCGCCGGTGCCGGCGCCGTCAGGGTGATGGCCAGGACGCTGACGGCGATGGCGCCGGCGGCGATGGGCGCCAGCAGGATCGGCCGCCGCCGGAAGAGGCGGCTGCCTCGCCGGATGGGCATCTCCAGGAACCGGTAGGAGAGCAGGGCGACGGCGAGGGTGGCCGCCATGCGCACCGCGAACAGACCCCAGCCGGACAGGCCGGTGCGCCCCTCGTCGAGCCAGAGGAAGACCGGCCAGTGGTAGAGGTAGACGCCGTAGGAGATCTGGCCGAGCCAGCGCAGCGGCTGCACCGACAAGATGGCCTGGACGGGACCGGTGGGCAGCAGCGCGGCCAGGATCACCAGCGCCGACAGCAGCGCGTAGCCGAAGAACCCGCCCTTGTAGAGCCACGCCGATTCCTGGGGCGTGAGCGTCCACAGGGCCAGCGAGCCGAGGAGGGCGGCGAAGCCCGCCCAGCCGAGCCCCCGTTGGAGCCCCCGCCGGTTGGCGATGCGGTGGGTGACCTTGTGGTCGTTGAGGACCACCGCCAGGAGCACGCCGACGAGCAGCTCGGCGGCGCGCGTGTCGGTGCCGTAGTAGATCCGGTCGACCGAGAAGCCGAACAGGAACGGTGCCGCCACCGAAAGTCCGGTCAGCACGGCGATGATCGCCCCGAAGCGGGCCCGGGAGAAGTTGGCGACCTTCAGCAGGGCGTAGGCGACCAGCGGGTAGAAGAGGTAGAACTGCTCCTCGATCGCCAGGCTCCAGAAGTGCTGGACCGGCGACGGGGCGGCGAACAGCTGGGCGTAGGACTGGCCGCTCAGCACGAAGCGCCAGTTGGCGACGTAGGCGAGCGACGAGATGACGTCGCCGGCGAGGTTGCGCTTCTGGATGGCGTCGGCCGCGATCAGGCCGTAGAGCGTGGCCAGGGCCAGCGCGGCCATCGCCGCCGGCATCAGCCGACGGAACCGGCGCACCCAGAAGGCCTTGAGGTCGACCGACCCGGTGGCCGCCCGCTCGGCGAACAGCAGCGAGGTGATGAGGAAGCCCGACAGGGTGAAGAAGGTCGACACGCCGAGGTAGCCGCCGACCGCCCACCCGAAGCCGGCGTGGAACACCAGCACCCCGATCACCGCCAACCCGCGCACGCCGTCGAGCCCCGGGAAGTACGGCAGGTAGGCCCCGGCCGGGCGCGGCGCGGGGGCAGGGGTGACCGGCGGCTCCTGGAAGAGGTCGGGCTTGGCTTCGGTGACCGCCACGGGCGGGGCTCGGCTCCTCGGTAGGTCGCGACGGGGCGCGGATCGCCCGGCCGTTCCCCGGGGGCGACGACGCATGCTACCCGTGACCCTTCGGCCGGGGGAGGTCACGGGGCGGTGGATGCGCAGGTCAGCACCGGTCCCGACCGGCCGGCTCGCCGTCGTCGCGGCGCTCCACTTACGATGTCAGTCCAGAGCCGGGACCCGCCGTCGTGACGGGTCGCCGTCGGCGTCGCCACGTCGCCGTCTCCGACGATCCAGGGGTCATCCATGTTCGAGTGGACCGACGAGCAGAAGATGCCGTGCCGACGCGGTGCGCCAGTTCATCGAGAAGGAGGTCGTCCCCCACCAGGACGAGCTCGAGCACGGCGACCTGCCGCCCTACGACATCCTGCGCAAGCTGTTCTCCACGTTCGGCATGGACGTCATGGCCCGCGAGGGCTTCAAGAAGCGCATCGAGTTCGAGAAGCTCGCCGAGGACGCGAAGGCCAAAGGTGAGGAGCCGCCGGCCAAGGCCGAGCGCAGCGGCGGTCTCGACCCGTCGTTCACCATGATCCCCATCATCGAGCTGTGCCGGTACTGCCCCGGCATGGTCACGGCCATGGGCGTCTCGATGGGGCTCACCGCTGCCGCCATCTCGTCGCGGGGCACGATCGCCCAGAAGGAGCGCTGGGTCCCCGAGCTGCTCACCCTCGAGAAGGTCGGCGCCTGGGCCATCACCGAGCCCAACTCCGGGTCCGACGCCTTCGGCTCGATGAAGTCCACGGCCCGCCGCGACGGCGACGAGTACCTCCTCAACGGCTCGAAGACCTTCATCACCAACGGTCCCTACGCCGACACCATCGTGTTCATCTGCAAGCTCGATGAGGGCAACCCGCCCGAGGAGCGCAAGATCCTGTCGTTCGTGCTCGACTCGGGGATGCCCGGCCTCGAGCAGACCAAGCCGCTACGCAAGATGGGCATGCACTCGTCGCCCACCGGTGAGCTGTTCCTCAACGACGTGCGGGTGGGCATCGACCGCCTCATCGGCGAGACCGAGGAGGTCCCCTCCGGTGGCCGCGAGGGCGCCAAGGACACGTTCTCCATGGAGCGCTCCGGCGTGGCCGCCATGTCGCTCGGGATCATCGAGCAGTGCCTCGAGCTGAGCGTCGACTACGCCAAGAACCGCGTGCAGTTCGGCCAGCCCATCGGCAACTTCCAGCTGATCCAGGAGAAGCTGGCCCGCATGGAGGTGCACCGCCTCAACGTGCAGAACCTGGTGTTCCGCTACATCGAGATGAGCCAGGCGGGCCAGGGGCTCACGCTCGCCGAGGCGTCGGCCATGAAGCTGTACTCGGCCCGGGCCGCCACCGAGGTGGCGATGGAGGCGGTGCAGCTGTTCGGCGGCAACGGCTACATGGCCGAGTTCAAGGTCGAGCAGCTCGCCCGCGACGCCAAGGTGCTCCAGATCTACGCCGGCACCGACGAGATCCAGATCACCCACATCGCCAAGGACCTGCTCCGCCGGTAGCCCACCCTGCCGTACTGTCAGCGGATCTGCGGGCTGGGGCACGCAGATCCATGACGGAAAGCGCAGGGGAGCGGGGTGGCGCGGGTCGGATGTCGTGTCCGGGCGGTCAGACGCCGAGGCCTCGGCCGATGATCTCCTTCATGATCTCGGTCGTGCCCCCGTAGATCGTCGAGATGCGGGCGTCGACGTAGGCGCGGGCGATCGGGTACTCGGCCATGTAGCCGTAGCCGCCGTGCAGCTGCACGCAGCGGTCGACCACCTTGTTCTGCAGCTCGGTGCACCACCACTTGGCCATGGCCGCCTCCTCGACCGTGAGGTCGTCGGTGCTGAGCGCCACGACGCAGCGGTCGATGAAGGACTGGGCGATCTCGATCTCGGTGGCCATCTCGGCCAGCACGAAGCGGCTGTTCTGGAACGAGCCGATGGGCTGGCCGAACGCCTGTCGCTCCCTGGCGTAGGCGAGCGTCCACTCGAACGCCTGACGGGCGGCGGCGACGCCGGCCATGGCGATCGACAGCCGCTCCTGGGGGAGGTTCTGGACGAGGTGCACGAACCCCTGGCCCTCCTCGCCGCCGAGCAGGTTGGCCGTCGGCACCCGCACGTCGGTGAAGAACAGCTCGGCCGTGTCCTGGGCGTGCAGGCCGACCTTGTCGAGGTTGCGACCCCGCTCGAACCCCTCCATGCCCCGCTCGAGCACGACCAGGCTCATGCCCTTGTGGCGCTGGGTCGGATCGGTCTTCACCGCGGTGATGACGAGATCGGCGTTGATGCCGTTGGTGATGAACGTCTTGGACCCGTTGACCACGTAGGTGTCGCCGTCGCGCACGGCCGTGGTGCGCATGCTGGCCAGGTCGGAGCCGATGCCCGGCTCGGTCATGGCCACCGCGGTGATGAGCTCGCCCGAGCAGATGCCCGGCAGCCAGCGGGCCTTCTGCTCGTCGTTGGTGAGGTGCAGGAAGTAGGGGAGGCAGATGTCGTTGTGCAGCGTGATGCCGAGGCCGCTGCCGGCGACCCCGCCTCGCTGGATCTCCTCGGTGACGATGAGGTTGTAGCGGAAGTCGCCGTTGCCCCCACCGCCGTGCTCCTCGGGGGCGGCGAAGGCGAGGAAGCCGTGCTCGCCGGCGGCGGCGAACAGCTCCCGGGGGACGATCCCGGCGCGCCCCCACTGCTCGTGGTGGGGCACGATCTCCTTGTCCACGAACTGGCGCCAGCTGGCGCGGAACAGCTCGTGCTCCTCGTCGAACAGGGTGCGCTCCATCCAGCCGACGGTAGCCCTGGGCCTCGCGACGCACCCATTCGATGCCGACCGTGGTGGAATGCAGGCGTGGAACCCACCGGCCCCGCCGCGCCACACCCGACCGATCCCTCCGACGAAGCACCGACGGCCTGGCCCGAGGCGCCGCCGGCGGCGCCGCCCGGGCCGCCGGCGCCCGCGCCCGAGCCGCCGGTCTGGTCGTCGGCACCGGCACCGGCTCCCGATCCGTGGGCCCGAGCTGCCCAGCGGGGGTCCGAGGGTGCCGCCGTCACCAGCGGTCCGGCCCAGCCGGGGTACGGCCAACCGCCGCCGGGGTACGGCCAACCGCCGCCGGGGTACGGCCAACCGCCGTCGGGGTACGGCCAGCCGCCGTCGGGGTACGGCCAACCGCCGTCGGGGTACGGCCAGCCGCCGTCGGGGTACGGCCAGCCGCCCTACGGGTACGGCGCGTGGTACGGGCAGCCCGGGGGCCCGCCGATCGACACCTGGGTCGGCGAGCGCCCGGCGCGGGGCCGCGACGCCTACCCGCCCGTTCGCTGGGGCATCGGCGACGTCTTCTACGGCCTGCTGGTGGTCCTGGCCGCGTCGTTCCTCGTCGCCATCCCCTTCGTCATCGCCAACATCAACGACCCCGAGGCCCTGACCACCAACAGCAACCTCGGGCTGGTCGTGGCCGGCGCCATCGCCACGTGGGTCGGGTTCGGTGGGTGGCCGATCCTGGTCACCTACTGGCGCGGGCAGCGGTCCCTGATCAAGGACTTCCGCTACGCGTTCCGATGGATCGACGTGCCCATCGGTGTCGGCGGGGGCCTCCTCGCCCTGCTCCTCGGCGGGATCATCGCGGCCCTGCAGCAGGCGGCCGGCGTCGAGCAGGCGACCAACACCCAGGTGCTGACCGAGAACCGGGGGAGCGGCGCGGCCTACGCGGTGGTGGCCATCGTGGTCGCCATCGGCGCTCCCGTGTTCGAGGAGCTGTTCTTCCGCGGCCTGACCTACGCGGCGTTCGAGAAGCGGCTCGGCTCGGTGTGGGCGATCGTGGCCTCGACGGTCCTGTTCGGGATCCTGCACTTCCAGGGCGGACCCTCCGGTGTCGCGGTGCTGTTCCTCATCGTCCACATCACGATCTTCGGGCTGATCCTCGGGCTGCTGCGCTACGCCACGAACCGCTGCGGTGCCGGCGTGCTCGCCCACTTCACGATCAACGGAACGGCGACCCTGCTGATCCTGCTCGGCGTCGGCTGACCCCCAGTCGGCCGCACCGACCCGCGGTTGCCGTTCGAGGCGGGCGGCACGGAAGAATGGGGCCGTGGACGTGACCGCAGACCTGGCCGCACCGTGCCCACCGGACCGCCTCTTCGCCGAGGTGGGCGACCTGGCCGCCTACCCGGCGTGGCTCGGGATCGTGCCGCGCGCCGAGGCGGCCGAGTCCGACGACGGTGATCCCGGTCCGGCCTGGTCGGTCGAGCTGCGCGGACGGCTCGGCCCGCTCGCCCGGTCGAAGCGGCTGCGGATGGTCCGCACCGCGTACGAGCCGGGCGCCCACGTCCGGTTCGAGCGACGCGAGCTCGACGGCCGCGCGCACTCGCCGTGGATCCTCGAGGCTCGCGTGCACCCCACCGGCGCGGGCAGCCGCCTCGAGATGCACCTGCACTACGGCGGCTCCTTCGGGGGCTCGGTGCTCGAGCGGATGCTCGACGACGAGATCGAGCGCTCCCGGCCCCGCCTGCTCGAGCGGGTGACCGCCGCCGAGGTGTGACCGCCGCCGAGGGGTGACCGGCGTGGGCCTCAGGCGAACGCGGTGGTCGATGGGGCCGCGACCGCTCGGTACCGGCCGTCTCGGCGTTCGAGGGAGACCGCCACGCCGAAGCAGCCCGAGAGCGCTTCGCCGGTGAGCACGTCCTCGATCGGGCCGGCCGCCTGCACCCGCCCCTCGGCGAGCAGCAGGGCGTGGGTGAAGCGGGGCGGCACCTCCTCGAGGTGGTGGGTGACGAGCACGATCGGCGGGGTTCCTTCGTCGGCGGCCAGGGCGGCCAGGCTGGCGACGAGCTCTTCGCGGGCGCCGAGGTCGAGCGCAGCCATCGGCTCGTCGAACAGCAGGAGGCCGGGGTCGGTCATGAGCGTGCGGGCGAGCAGCACCCGTTGGCGCTCGCCCGACGAGAGGGTCCCGAACGCCTGGTCGGCCACGTGGCCGGCTCCGACCTGGTCGAGCAGCGCCCGGGCCCGCCGGCGGTCATCGTCGGTGTAGCGGTGCCACCAGGGCTCCAGCGCAGCGTGGCGGGCGGTCATCACCACGTCGACCGCCGGCAGCTGGGGTCGCATCAGGTCGGCCATCGCCGCGCTCATCACGCCGATGTGGGTGCGCAGCGTGCGCACGTCCGTACGTCCGAGCGTCTCGCCCAGCACTCGCACCGTGCCGGCCGACGGGTGCAGGTAGAGCGACGCGATGCGCACGAGCGACGTCTTGCCCGACCCGTTGCGCCCCAGCACCACCCACCGCTCACCGGGCCGCACGTGCCAGGTGACGTCGTCGAGGATCGTCCGCCCGTCCCGCACCAGCCCGACGCCGTCCAGCGCCAGCGCGGATCGGGGTCGGTTCCGGCGGCGGGCACCCGGCGCACCCTATCGGCGGGTTCGTCGCCGGCCGTCGACCCGTCCGCCGCCGACACGTCCCCAGGCAGGGTGACGATCAGCCGGCCACGGCCCGGAGGATGGCCACCACCGCGGTGGCGGCCGAGACGCCGAGCACCGCGGCGCGGACCCGGCCCCGGTCGACGTGCCCGGTGAGGCGCCCCGAGACCACGAAGCCGACCGCCGCCGCCGGCACGAGCGCCAGCCCCGCCCAGACGTCGGGGCGTGCACCTGGCCCCAGACGGCGAGCAGCAGCAGCGACGTGACCTGGTTGACGAGGAAGAACCGGCTGAGCGCACCGCGCAACTGGGGCCCGGTGGCGTCCTGGAAGGCGAGGGCGATCGGCGGGCCGCCGATGCCGACCGTGGTGTTCATGAACCCCGACAGCGTCCCCACGCCGAGCAGCGTGCCGGGTCGCCGTCGAGGGTGCAGTCCGGCGGCGCTGAGCGCGACCGCCACCAGCACCAGGCTCGCCAGGACGATCGTGAGCGCGTCGCGACGGTCCGCCAGCGCGGTGAGCACGGCCGCGCCGACGGCGGCACCGGGGACGAGCCCGCCCAGCGGCCACGACACGGCCTGCCAGTGCGCGTCGCCCCGCTCCCGGCCGACGACCAGCAGGTTGAAGACCAGCGAGACCACGTTGATCGGCACCGGCACCAGCGTGGGGTCGACGAGCACGAGGAACGGCGCGGCGATGAGGCTCATGCCGAAGCCGACCGAGCCCTGCAGCGCCGCCCCCACGAGCACCACGACCGAGGCGAGCAGCACGGCGGTGACCCCGACGCTCACGTCACGGTGCTCCGCCCGGCGTTCACGGGCGTCGACGCTAGCCCTGCGCCTCGCCACGGCGACCCCTCCCCGGCGGCCTCTCGCCGGGCAGGACCCCACGGGCGTCGCCGGTGTCGTCCGCGGGCGTCGTGGCTGCCGACCCTGGCGGTCCCGGTGACGCGGCCCGGGTCATCGGATCCTCGGGGGTCCGGTCCCGGCGGGCGAGACTGTGGCCGTGGCCGAGCTCGAGACCTCCGGGGACGGTGGTGCGTCGGACCCCGATGCGCCGCGCACCCGGCGAGAGGTGACCGGGCTCTCGTCGGCCGAGGCCGCCGAGCGGCTCGCCGCCCAGGGACCGAACCGGCTGCCGACCGCACCGCCCCCGCCGTGGTGGCGGAGCCTGCTGGCCCAGATGACGCACTTCTTCGCCGTGATGCTGTGGATCGCCGGCGTGCTGGCCTTCGTCGCCGGCCTGCCCCAGCTGGGCGTGGCGATCTACGTGGTGATCGTCGTGAACGGGGTGTTCGCCTTCCTCCAGGAGCACCGAGCCGAGCGGGCGGCCGAGCGCCTGCGCGAGCTGCTGCCCCGAGACGTCACCGTGGTGCGCGACGGCGAGCCGGTGACCGTGCCGGCCGACGACCTGGTCGTCGACGACCTGGTGCTGCTCGAGGCCGGCGACCGCATCTCGGCGGACCTGGTCGCGTCGGAGGCGCACGCCCTGCGGGTGGACACGTCGACGCTGACGGGCGAGAGCGTCCCGGAGGCGATCGAGGCAGGTGACCGCCTGTCGGCGGGCTGCTTCGTGGTCGAGGGGGAGGCCCGGGCCGTCGTCGTCGCCGTGGGCGCCGACACGCGCCTGGCCGGGATCGCCGCCCTCGCCCGGTCGCGGTCGCGGCCACCGAGCCCGCTGGCCCGCGAGCTGCACCGCTTGGTGATCACCATCGCCCGCATCGCGGTCGGGGTGGGCGTGGCCTTCTTCGGGCTGGCGCTGCTCCTCGGCACGGCGCCCAGCGACGGGTTCCTCTTCGCCGTGGGCGTGACCGTGGCGCTCGTCCCCGAGGGCCTGCTGCCCACCGTCACCCTGTCGCTGGCCATCGGGGCGCAGCGGATGGCGGCCCGCAAGGCGCTCGTGCGGCGGTTGGAGTCGGTCGAGACGCTCGGATCGACCACCTTCATCTGCACCGACAAGACGGGCACGCTCACCCGCAACGAGATGGAGGTGCGGGTGGTGTGGACCCCGACGGGCACGACCCGGCTCGCCGGCGGCGGGTACGGGCCCGTTGCCGACCTCGTCGACGGGTCGGTGGCGCGGGCCGGTGCCCAACAGGTGGCGCAGGTGGCGCGGGCGTGCTCGACGGGCCGAGCCGTCGAGGTCGACGGGGTCTGGCGGGCGCAGGGAGATCCGATGGAGGCGGCCATCGACGCCCTCAGCCGACGGCTCGCCGACGGGACCGAACCCGTCGACGGCGTCGTGCGGCGACGGTTCCCCTTCGACCCGCGTCGACGGCGGATGTCGGTGGTCGTCGACGGTCGCCTGCTGTTGAAGGGAGCGCCCGAGACGGTGCTCGACCGCTGCCGGCCACCCGGACCCGGGGTCGACGCTCCCGCCGAGGTGGTCGAGCAGCTGACGGCCGAGGGCCTGCGGGTGCTCGCCGTGGCGACACGTGATGCACAGGCGATCGGCCCCGACGACGACGCCGACCGGGCCGAACGGGACCTGACCCTCCTCGGTCTGCTCGCCTTCGAGGATCCGCCGCGATCGGACGTGCACGACTCGCTGGGGGAGTGCCGACGAGCGGGCATCAAGGTGGCGATGATCACCGGCGACCACCCGGCGACGGCCCATGCCATCGCCGTGGAGACGGGGCTGGCCCTGCCCGGCGCACCGGTGCTCGACGGCAGCGACCTGCCCGACGACGACACCGAGCTCGGCGAGCTGCTCGACACCGACGGGATCGTCGTGGCGCGGGTGTCGCCCGAGGACAAGCTGCGCATCGCCCGCGCCCTGCAGGAGCGCGGCCACGTCGTCGCCATGACCGGGGACGGGGTCAACGACGGGCCGGCGCTGCAACAGGCCGACATCGGCGTGGCCATGGGCGAGTCGGGCACCGACGTGGCGCGGGAGTCGGCCGACCTCGTCCTGCTCGACGACCACTTCGCCACGATCGTGGCGGCCGTCGAGCAGGGGCGGGCCACCTTCACCAACGTCCGCCGCTTCCTCACCTACCACCTCACCGACAACGTGGCCGAGCTCACACCCTTCGTCGTGTGGGCGCTCAGCGCCGGGCGGATCCCGCTCGCCCTCGGTGTGCTGCAGATCCTCGCCCTCGACATCGGCACCGACCTGCTCCCGGCGCTGGCCCTGGGTGCCGAGCCGCCGAGCGACCGCGTGCTCGACCGGGCGCCGCACAGCGGGCACCTCCTGAACCGGCGCGTGCTGGTGCGGGTGTTCGGCGTCCTCGGCCCGGCCGAGGCGGTGATCGAGATGGCGGCCTTCGCCGCCGTCCTCCTCGTCGGTGGGTGGCGGCCGGGGCACGAGGTGCCCACCGACTGGCCCGTGCTGCTCGCCGCCTCGGGGGCGGCGTTCTCCGCCGTCGTCCTCGGCCAGCTGGCCAACATGGCGGCGTGCCGGTCGTCGTTCGTGCCGGTCTGGCGGCTGCGCTGGCGCGGCGCCAATCGGCTGCTCGGGATCGCCGCCGTCACCTCGCTGGCGGCGCTGGCCGCGTCGCTGTTCGTGCCCTGGCTGGCGGATCTGCTCGGGCAGGCCCCGCCCCCGCCGGTGGGCTGGGCGGTGGCGCTCCTGGCGGTGCCGGCCGTGTGGCTCGCCGACAGCGTGCACAAGCGGGCCCGCCGCGGTCGGGCGGCGCGGCTCGTCGCCACCTGACGCGTCGGGCCGCACGCGCCGGCGCTGGGGTCGGAGGTCGCGGCGCTCGCCGGGCGGCTGTCGTCCAGGGCCCGGTCGGGGGCTGGATCATCGGCGGTCCCACCAGGCAGCGGTACGCTGCGGAGGCCGGTCGTGCCAGGGCCCGTGCCCCCGCGACCGGGATCCACCCGCCGGGCCACGGAGCTCCTGATCGACATCGCACTCGGCCTGCTCGCCGTCTGCCTCCTCGTCGCCGCCACCGCCGTCTTCGTGGCTGCCGAGTTCGCCCTCGTCGCCGTCGACCGGACCCGGATCGCCCGGCTGGCCGAGGAGGGCAGTCGACGGGCCCGCACCGCCCAGCCGCTGCTGCGTCGCCTGTCGTTCCACCTGTCCGGCGCGCAGCTCGGCATCACGGTCGCGTCGCTGATCCTCGGCTTCATCGCCGAGCCGACCATCGCCGAGCTGCCCCGGCCGCTGCTCGAGCCCTTCCTCGGGCCCGGAGCCGAGCGCGGGGTGTCGGTGGCCCTGGCCCTGACCATCGCCACGTTCCTCGAGATGGTGCTGGGCGAGCTGGTGCCGAAGACCATCGCCATCGCCCGCTCCGAGTCGACGACGCTGGCGTTGTCGCCCTTCCTGCGGGTGTACGGCCTGGTGTTCGGCCCGCTCATCCGCCTGCTCGACGGCGCCGCCAACTGGACCGTGCGCCGCCTGGGGATCGAGCCGACCGAAGAGCTGTCGTCGGTGCGCTCGCTGTCGGAGCTGGCGCTGATGTTCCGGGCGTCGGCCGCCGAGGGCACCATCGGCGACGCCGCTTCGCGGCTGCTGAGCCGCTCCATCCGCTTCGCCGAGAAGGACGCGGCCGAGGTGCTGGTCCCCCGCACCGAGGTGGCCACCTGCGGCCGGGACGACAGCGTGGCTGATCTGGTGGCCCTGGCCGAGCGGACCGGGTTCAGTCGCTTCCCGGTGGTGGGCACCGACATCGACGACATCGTCGGCGTGGTCCTCGTGAAGCAGGTCCACCGGGTGCCGCCCGACGAGCGGCCGTCCACCTCGGTCGCCGAGGTGATGACCGATGCGCTCGTCGTGCCCGAGAGCCGCGACGTGCGCCAGCTCCTCCTGGAGATGCGCGACACCCGGAACCACTTCGCCGTCGTGGTCGACGAGTACGGCGGGACGGCGGGGATCGTGACGCTCGAGGACCTCGTCGAGGAGATCGTGGGCGACATCGCCGACGAGTACGACCCCCTCACCCCGCCCGTGGTCCGCGAGGAGCACCCCGGCGAGTTCGTCCTGTCGGGGCTGCTGCACCCCGACGAGGTCGAGGAGGCGACGGGGCTCGCGCTGCCCGAGGGGGACTACGAGACCATCGCCGGCTTCGTGCTCGATCGTCTCGGGCACCTCCCCGAGGTGGGCGAGGCCTTCCACCACGACCACTGGCGCTTCGAGGTCGTCGCCATGGACCGGCGCCGCATCGACCGTGTCCGCGTGGGAGCCCCACCGGGTCGGGCCGATCCCGCCGACGAGGCCGGCGCCGAGGAGATGTCGTGAACCCCGTCGCCGTGATCGCGGCCATCGCGCTGCTGCTGCTCAACGGCTTCTTCGTCGCCGTGGAGTTCGCGCTGGTGGGGTCGCGCCGGACCCGACTCGAGCCGCTCGCCGAGGGTGGCAGCCGACGGGCCCGCTCGGCGCTCGCCTCGCTCGGCGAGCTCACCCTGCAGCTGGCCGGCGCCCAGCTCGGCATCACCGTCGCGTCCCTGGCGCTGGGCTTCGTCGCCGAGCCGGCTGCCGTGGCCGCCCTCGAGTCGGTGCTCGGTCCGCTCTCGCTGCCGGACTCGGTGCGCCACGGCATCGCGTTCGTGATCGGTCTCGGGATCGTGGTCTTCCTCCACCTGGTGATCGGCGAGATGGTGCCGAAGGGGATCACGCTGGCCGATCCGGAGCGGACGTTGCTGTGGGTGGCCGTGCCCAACCGGGCCTACCTGTGGGTCGTGCGGCCGGTGGTGCGGTTCCTCAACGCCACCTCCAACCTCGTGGTGCGGGCGGCGCGGATCGAGCCCCGCGACGAGCTCGACTTCGCCCACACGCCCGAGGAGTTCGCGGTGATGCTGGCCGAGTCGCGTGAGGAGGGCCTCGTCGACGACTTCGCCCACGACCTGCTGGCCGGCGTGCTCGACTTCGGTGGCCGCGACGCGGCCGCGGTGATGGTGCCCCGTGACGAGGTCGTGGTCGTGCCCCGGCCCGCCACCGTCGAGGAGGTCGAGCAGGTCGCGATGGCGAGCGGTCACTCGCGACTCCCCGTGGTCGGCGACGGCGGACTGGACGACATCGTCGGGTTCGTCCACGCCAAGGACCTCCTCGCCTTCGAGGGCGACGCCCGACGACGCCCGCTGCCGCTGCGGCTCGTGCGCCGGATGCTGGTGGTGCCCCGGCACCGGGCCCTCGAGGAGGTCCTGCGCTCGATGCGGGCCAACCGGGTCCACTTCGCGCTGGTCGTCGACGACGCCCGCACGACCTGCGGCATCGTCACGCTCGAGGACCTGCTCGAGGAGCTCGTCGGCGACATCTTCGACGAGTCCGACACCGCGGCCGGGTCCCTCCGCGACGAATGAGCGCCGGGAGGACCGGGCGCCGGGAGGCCGGGCGCCGGGGCCGCAGGGCGGTCGGGTAGCGTCGCCCGGCGATGGGGGGACCGTCCACCGAGGAGTCGGCCACGCGCCTGGCGGCGTTCCTCGCCGACGAGCTGGGCCGGCCCGGCTCGCGCGTCGACGAGGTCACGCGGTTGTCGGGTGGCGCCTCGCGGGAGACGTTCTCGTGCACCCTCGTCGGCCCCGACGGCGAGCGGGACCGGTTGATCGTGCAGCGGCTGCGACGGGGGCGATCAACGAGCGGTTCTCCATGGTCGGGGAGGCCTCGTTGCTGCGGGCGGCCGCGGCCGCCGGGGTGCCGGTCGCACCGGTGGTGGCCGCCACCGACGACCCGGCGGTGTTCGGATCGGCCTGCGTCGTGCTCGGCCGGCTCGACGGCGAGACCATCGCTCGCCGGATCCTGCGCGACGACGAGTACGCGACGGCCCGCACCGTGCTGGTGGGCCAGGCCGCGGCCGCGCTGGCCGCCATCCACCGCATCCCGATCGACCAGGTCCCGGCGCTGCGCGAGCAGGAGCCGGTCGGCGACCTGCGGACCCTCCTCGACCACCTGGGGCAGCCCCATCCCGCCTTCGAGCTCGGCCTCCGATGGCTGGCCGAGCACCGCCCGCCCGCCGGACGGGTCACCGTCGTGCACGGCGACTTCCGGCTCGGCAACCTCATCGTCGGGCCCGACGGCCTGCGGGCCGTGCTCGACTGGGAGCTGGCCCACCTCGGGGACCCGACCGAGGACCTCGGCTGGCTCTGCGTGAAGGCGTGGCGGTTCGGGGGGTGGTCGCCGGTGGCCGGGCTGGGGTCGCTGGCCGAGCTGACCGACGCCTATGCCGCGGCCGGTGGACCGCCGGTCGATCCCGCCGAGCTGCACTGGTGGATGGTGCTCGGCACCCTCCGGTGGGGCGTGATCTGCATCCTGCAAGCCGAGACGCACCGGTCGGGCATGTCCCGGTCGGTCGAGCTGGCGGCCATCGGCCGGCGGGTGTGCGAGACCGAGTACGACCTGCTGGAGCTGCTGCCGTGACCGACGCGGTGCGCCCGCGGGGCGATCGCGGGCCGTCCGGCGATCGATCCGGGAGGTCCCGGTCGTGAGCGCCCCCCACGACGTGCCCACCGCAGCCGAGCTGGTCGAGGCGGTGCGTGAGTACCTCGAACGCGACGTGCTGCCGACCGCGGAGGGCCGCGTGCGCTTCCACGGCCAGGTGGCGGCGCGGGTCCTCGCCATGGTCGAGCGGGAGCTGACGCTGGGCGCCACCCAGGCGGCCGCCCACGCCGAGCGGCTGCGGGCGCTCGGCGTGGGGTCCGAGGCCGAGCTGGCGTCGGCGATCCGCTCGGGTGCCCTCGACGCCCGCTACGAGGAGGTGAGGGCGGCGGTGCTCGCCACCGTCGAGGACAAGCTGCGGGTCGCGAACCCCGGCCACCTCGACGAGCCCGGCGATCCGGACGCGGCGTCGGCCTGACCCGGGCGCCGCCGGGCTGCGGCCCGACGCCGGGCTCCGGTCGTGACCGCGGCCGCGCCGGTCGATCAGGCGGCGCGGGGCCAGCCGGCCCCCGGCCCGTCCCCGCGGCCGCGTCGGGTCGCCAGGCCGGGGAAGCGGGCCTGCAGCTCGCGCCGGCGGCGGTGCACCGTGACGGTGAGGGTCACGTTCGTGACGGCGAGCGCGCCCAGCAGCACACCGATCACCACACGCCCGTCGAGCAGGGCGGCGACGGCGAGGGCGGCGAGCAGGCCGGCGATGATGGATCGCAGCACGATGATGGTGGTGCCGGAGCGCATGGGGCCTCCACGAGCAGGGTCCGATTCCGACGGTGCCAGATGACCACACCGATGTGAGGGAACCGTGAGCACCCGGTGGCACCGGGGTGTGCGGCCGCGGCGCCGGGCGGGCGACGCGACGCCGCCGGGATCGGGCTCAGGCGCCCATGGCGTGGTAGCCGCCGTCGACGTGGACGATCTCGCCGGTGGTCATCGGGAACCAGTCCGACAGCATCGCCACGCAGGCCCTGGCCACGGCCGAGGAGTCCTTCACGTTCCACCCCAGCGGCGAGCGGCCGTCCCAGGCGTCCTCGAACTGGTGGAAGCCGGGGATGGAGCGTGCTGCGACGGTCTTGATCGGTCCTGCCGACACCAGGTTGACGCGGATGCCCTGGGGACCGAGGTAGCGGGCGAGGTAGCGCGAGGTCGACTCGAGGGCGGCCTTGGCCACGCCCATCCAGTCGTAGGCGGGCCAGGAGGCGGTGGCGTCGAAGTCGAGACCGACGATGCTGCCGCCGTCGGTCATGCGGGGCGCCACGATGTCGGCGAGGGCCTTGAGCGAGTAGGCGGAGATGTTGACGGCGACGCCGACGTCGGCCCACGTGGCGTCGAGGAAGGTGCCCCCGAGGCACACCGGCGGCGCGAAGCCGATGGCGTGCAGGGCGCCGTCGACCCGGTCCCAGCGGTCGGCCACCGCGGCGGCGGCCGCCTCCACCTGGTCCTGGTCGCTCACGTCGAGCTCGAGCACCTCGACCTCGCGCTCCAGCTTGCGGGCGGTGCGCTCGGTGTGGCGCACGGTCTTGGGCGCGCTGGTGAGCAGGATCTCGGCGCCCTCGGTCTGGGCGAGGCGGGCCACGCCGAAGGCGAGTGAGGCGTCGGTGAGGACGCCGGTGACGAGGATGCGCTTGCCGTCGAGCAGACCCATGGCTCCTCCGACCGGTCGGGCTGGGCGCACGTTACCGGCCCGGTGCCGGCCGGCCGGCCGGGTCCGATGGTTCAGCGGGCGTCGTCGACCGGTCGCCCGGGCCACTCGAGCACGTCCAGCTCGGCGAGGCCCGAGGCCAACGTGCCGCGCCGAGCATCCCGGGTGGCGGCGTCGGCGTCGCGCAGCACCGTGAGGGCGGTGAGCACCTCGACGAGCGATCGGTGCAGCTCGACGGCCCGGTCACGGCACCGCGTCGCCAGGTCGTCCTCCAGGTGGGCGACCAGCCGGTCGGTGCCGCGGGCGAAGGCGTGGTCCAGCCGGGCCCCGACGTCGAGGCGGTGGTCCTCCGGGCCGGCGAGCGGGAGCTCGGTCAGCGCCGCGGCGGCCGCTCGTCCCGGGCGCTCGAGTCGGGGCAGCAGCAGGCTGTGGCCCTCGGGCCCGAGGTCGAGCGACCCCACCACGGCGGTCCACTCGTCGCGGAACTGCCCGGCCACCTGGCGGGCGAAGGCCCGCAGGGCCAGGGCCCGCACCCGCTGGAGCCGGACGATCGCCTCGGCCACGGCGCGCTCGCGGTCGGCGGGCGTGCCGTCGGCGAGCCGACCGGCGAGCTCGGCGAGCTGGTGGTGGCGATCGGCACCGATGTCGGCGGCGAGCCGGCGGGCGCCCTCGCCCAACGCCCGTCGCCACGCCGCATCCTCGGCGCAGAGCCGCTCGGCGAGCCGAGCCGCGCTGCGCAGTCGGGCGATGGTCGGTCCGAGCCCACCGGGCTCCTCGATGAGCGCCTCCTCGGCCCACAGGCGCAACCGGAGGCGGTCGGCCGCCCAGAAGGCCTCGGTGAGGGCCCGACCGATGCGCTGCTGCTCGCCGTCGAGGACGACGGACTCGGCGAGGTGCCGGGCCAGGGCTCGCATCCCGGGGTCGTGCCCCGGCGGCACCCCGCCGTCGGGCGTCCAGTACGGCCGGCAGTCGACGGCGAAGACGGCGGCCGAGACGCCGCGCTGCTCGAGCGCCAGCAGGGCGGCGTCGGTCGCGGCCGTGGCCCGGGGCACGCGGTCGGCTCCGGTGAGCGCGACCACGACGTGGCGGCTCATCGCCTGTGCGGTGCGGGCGAGGTCGAGGACCCGGGGCGCCAGGGTCCGGTCGGCCGGCGCCACCACCAGCACGGCGGCCACCCCCGCCATGGCCCGCACCATGCGCAGCCCGTCGGCGCTGCCCAGCTCGGCGACGCCGGGGGCCTCGACGAGGGTGAGGCCCCGGGCCAGCGGTGCCGCCGGCACCTCGAGCACGACGCCCCGGAGCTGCCAACGGTTGGCGTCGTTGTGCGGACCACCGACGAGGGCCACGGCCTCGCCGAAGTCCACGGCGTGGGTCGATCCCGCCGCCGGGCCGTCCGGGACCACGCGGGCCGCGTAGGAGGCGCCGTGCTGCACGCCGGTGGCGACCGCCGTGCCACCGGCGCCGTCGGGCTGGCGGACGGGCACGACCGGAGCCCCGACCAGGGCGTCGATGACGCTCGACCGACCAGCGCCGGGAGCGCCGACGACGAGGACGGGCACCGGTCGCACCACGAGCTCGTCGCGGATGGCGTCGAGCTGGGCGGCGAGGTCGTCTCGGCCCTGCCCCTCGGCCAGGCGCCGCACCAGCCCCACGACCTCGGCGGCACCGGCCAGGGCGGGGGAGGGAGCGTCGGGCATCTCCCTACCATCGGCGCCGACCCCGCGGCAGTGAAGCCCCGGACGTCGCCGCCGGATCGGGCCCGGCCCCGGCTCGGATCGGCTGGGAGACCGCCACGCGGTGGAGTCGCGATCCGCTCGGCACCCTCGGGCGTCGGGTTCGGTGCACCGGTAGGGTGACGACGTGCGGATCGGGATCCTCGGTGCGACCGGACCGGCCGGCAGCGGCCTCGGTGCTCGCCTCGCGTCGGTCGGCTTCGACGTCGTCCTCGGCTCCCGGTCGAAGTACCGGGCCATGGAGATCCGCGACAAGCTCGTCGATCGCTGGCCCGACCACGACCTCCCGATCGCCGCGGCCGACAACGAGGGCGCGGCCGATGCCGACGTCGTGGTCATCGCCACCCCGTGGGACGCCGCCGGCGCCACGGCGCTGTCGGTCTCGTCCCGGCTCGAGGGCAAGGTCGTGATCTCGATGGCCAACGCCCTCGCCCGGGTGGGCCACGAGTTCCAGCCGCTGGTCCCGCCCCGCGGCTCGGTGGCCGCCAGCGTGCAGGCCGCCGTCCCCCGCTCGCACGTGGCCGCCGCGATGCACCACGTGCCCGCCAAGGAGCTGGGGCACATCTCCGAACCGGTCGAGTCCGACGTGCTCATCTGCTCGGACTACGCCGCGGCGACCGAGACGGCGATCGGCATCGTCTCGAAGATCCCGGGGTTGCGACCCCTCGACGCCGGCGAGCTCTCCAACGCGGCCCCCATCGAGGCCTTCGCCGCCGTCCTGCTCCAGCTGAACGTGCGCTACAAGACGCGCGTGGCGGTGCGCTTCACCGGCCTCCACGACCTCTGACCCGCCGTGGCGCCGGCGCACGGCCTCCGGGTGGGCGGGACCCGCGTCGGGTCGCGGTGACCGGACCGGCCGGTAGCCTCGGCGCCGTGACGGTGGTGGCCTCGCGGCGATGAGCGATCCCGACGACGACCTGCGCAACCCGCGTCCGGCATCGCCCCCCGACCCGGTCGACGGCCCGATGCGCCTCTACGACACCGCCCGAGCCTCGGTCGTGCCGTTCGAGCCGGGTCCCGTCGTGACCATGTACACGTGTGGCATCACGCCCTACGACGCCACCCACCTCGGTCACGCCGCTACCTACGTCACCTACGACGTGCTGCAGCGCCGCCTGCGCGACCGGGGCCACGACACGCGCTGCGTGCGCAACATCACCGACGTCGACGACGACCTGCTGCGCAAGGCCCGCGAGCTCGGGGTGCACTACCTCGACCTGGCCGCGGCCGAGACGGCCCGCTTCGACGGCGACATGGCCACCCTCGACGTCATCGACTGCTGGAGCGAGCCCCGGGCCACGTCGGCGATCGCCGACATCCGCGGCTTCATCGGCATGGTGCTCGACCGGGGCCACGCCTACCAGGCCGGCGGTGCGGTCTACTTCGACGTCGGCTCCTTCCCCGGCTTCGGTGAGGTCAGCCACTACGACCGGGAGGAGATGCTGCGCCTCGCGGCCGAACGGGGCGGCAACCCCGACGACCCGAACAAGCGCGACCCGCTCGACTTCGTGCTCTGGCAGCCGTCGGCGCCCGACGAGCCGGCCTGGGAGTCGCTGTGGGGCCCGGGCCGGCCGGGCTGGCACATCGAGTGCTCGGCGCTGGCGCTGCGCGAGCTCGACACCACCATCGATCTGCACGGTGGGGGCGCCGACCTGATCTTCCCCCACCACGAGTGCGAGCGGGCCCAGTCCGAGGCGGCGACCGGCCAGCCCTTCGTGCGCCACTGGATGCACCAGGCCATGGTGCGGATGGACGGCGAGAAGATGTCGAAGTCCCTCGGCAACCTCGTGTTCGTGTCCGAGCTGCTCAAGACCTACGACCCGAGGGCGATCCGCCATCGTCGCCCACCACTACCGGGACTCGTGGGAGTGGGACGACACCGTGATGCCCACCGCCGCGGCCCGCCTCGAGCGCTGGCAGGCGGCGGCTGGCGCAGGCGCCACCGCCGAGCGCGCAGGTCCCTCGCGGCGGTGGCGCGCCCGGCTCGACGACGACCTCGACACCCCGGGGCCGTGGCGGTCGTCGACGCCGCCGCCTCCCTCGGAGGCGGGGGCGCGGGCCGGCGCCCGCCTGCTGGGGATCGCGGCTGTAGGCCTGGTGGTGCTCGGCCGCCCCCGCGACGGGGCGGCCGGCTCGCCCCTCCGAGCGCGGCCGGCCCGGGTGCGGCAGACTGGGACGCCGGGACAGGGGTCCACCCGGCCGACACGGTGACGGAGCAGCGCATGGGCGAGGAGAAGCGAGAAGCCGGCCAGCTGTACACCGTCGCCCGGGCGGTGCTCTCGCCGATCTTCTCGTTCTGCTGGGACATCGAGGTCCAGGGCCTCGAGCACGTGCCCCACACCGGCGGGCGATCATCGCGTGCCGAACCACGTCTCGGTGCTCGGACTCGTTCTTCGTGCCCTTCTCCCCGCCGCGGCGCATCACCTACGTCGGCAAGGCCGAGTACATGGACAGCTGGAAGACCAAGTACCTCTTCCCGGCCATGGGGATGATCCCGATCGACCGGTCCGGCGGATCGGCCAGCGACCGGGCGCTCAACGCCGCCGCCCGGGTGCTCGAGCGGGGCGAGCTGTTCGGCATCTACCCGGAGGGCACCCGCAGCCGCGACGCAAGCTGCACAAGGGCCACACCGGGGTGGCCCGACTGGCACTGCGCACCGGCTGCCCGATCGTGCCCACCGGGGTCCAGGGCTCGGTGGAGGTCCAGCCTCCCGACGCCAAGGTGCCCAACGTGTTCCGCAAGGTGCGCGTCCGCTTCGGCCCCCCGGTCGACGTGACCCGCTACCTCGACCGGGCCGACGACCGCCTCGTGCTGCGACAGATCACCGACGAGGTCATGTACGAGATCCGCGACCTGTCGGGCCAGGAGTACGTGGACACCTACGCCACGAAGCAGAGCGAGACCCTGCCGGCCGAGACGGCGAAGCCGGCGGTGGGCGCCTCGACCCCGTCCGCCGAGGCCGCCGAGCTGGCGGCCGTGCGCGGCCGAGACGGCGACCGACGAGGAGGGCGACGGCGATCCCCGCGGCGAGGACCAGGACCGCCGCTCCTCGGCCTCGGTGCTGCGGGCGGCGCCGCTGCCTCGCTGAGGTCGGGCGCTCGTCGCCCGGGCGGAGGCCGCCGGATCCCGTTCCGGGGGCCGGCGAGGCCGCCGATAGGCTCAGCGACCATGGCCGACCAGATCACCGTCTCGCTCCCCGATGGCTCCTCTCGCCAGGCGCCGACCGGGACGACCGCCGGTGAGCTGGCTGCGTCGATCGGGTCCCGCCTGGCCAAGGCCGCCGTGGTCGCCGAGGTGAACGGCGCCGAGCGCGACCTGTCGACGGTGCTCGACGACGGTGACGTGGTGCGCATCGTCACCGTCGACTCCGACGAGGGTCGCGAGGTGCTGCGCCACAGCACGGCCCACGTGCTGGCCCAGGCGGTGCTCGACCTGTTCCCGGGGGCGAAGTTCGCCATCGGGCCGGCGATCGCCGAGGGCTTCTACTACGACTTCGAGCTGCCCGGTGGGCAGACGTTCAGCGACGAGGACCTCGAGCGCATCGAGGCCAAGATGCGCGAGATCATCGCCGCCGACCAGCCCTTCGTGCGCGACGAGTGCTCGGCCGAGGAAGGGCTGGCCCTGTTCGCCGACCAGCCCTACAAGCGCGAGATCATCGAGCGCGTCGACGCATCCGAGGTGGCGGGCGACGGGCTGGTGAGCACCTATCGCAACACCGACTCGTTCGTCGACCTGTGCCGGGGACCCCATGTCCCGTCCACCGGGCGCCTCGGGCACTTCGCCTTGCAGAAGGTGGCCGGTGCCTACTGGCGCGGCGACGAGAGCCGGCCGATGCTCCAGCGCATCTACGGCACGGCGTGGGAGTCCAAGCAGGCGCTGGCCGACCACCTGCACCGGCTCGAGGAGGCCGAGAAGCGCGACCACCGCCGCCTCGGCGTCGAGCTCGACCTCTTCTCGTTCCCCGACGAGATCGGCTCGGGTCTCGCCGTGTTCCACCCCAAGGGTGGCCTCGTCCGCCGCCTCATGGAGGACTACTCCCGCCAGCGCCACGAGCAGGCCGGCTACGAGTTCGTCTACTCGCCGCACATCACCAAGGCCAACCTGTTCGAGACGAGCGGGCACCTCGACTGGTTCGCCGACGGCATGTACCCGCCGATGGAGCTCGACGGGGGCACCGAGTACTACCTCAAGCCGATGAACTGCCCGTTCCACATCCTGATCTTCCGGAGCCGGCAGCGCTCGTACCGCGAGCTGCCGCTGCGGCTGTTCGAGTTCGGGACGGTGTACCGCTACGAGAAGTCCGGCGTGGTCCACGGCCTCACCCGCGTGCGGGGCATGACCCAGGACGACGCCCACATCTTCACCACCAAGGAGCAGATGGGCACCGAGCTGGTCTCGCTGCTGCACTTCGTGCTCGACCTGCTGCGCGACTACGGCCTCGACGACTTCTACCTCGAGCTGTCGACCCGCCCGGAGGGCAAGGCCGTGGGCACCGAGCAGGAGTGGGCCGAGGCCACCGAGGCCCTGCGGGAGTCCGCCGAGGAGATGGGCCTCGACCTGGTCATGGACGAGGGCGGCGGCGCCTTCTACGGCCCGAAGATCTCCGTGCAGGCCAAAGACGCCATCGGCCGGACGTGGCAGATGTCCACCATCCAGGTCGACTTCCAGCTGCCGCAGCGGTTCGGTCTCGAGTACGTCGGCGCCGACGGCGGGCGACACCGCCCGATCATGATCCACCGGGCCCTGTTCGGGTCCATCGAGCGGTTCTTCGGCGTGCTGGTCGAGCACTACGCCGGCGCCTTCCCGGCCTGGTTGGCCCCGGTGCAGGTCCGGATCCTGCCGGTGCGGGCCGACCACGACGTCTACGCGCGACGGCTCGCCGACCGGCTGCGGGCCGAGGGCTTCCGGGCCGACACCACCACCACCGACGAGCCGCTCGGGGCGCGCATCCGCCGAGCCAAGCTCGACAAGCTGCCGTTCGTCCTCGTCGTCGGCGACGACGACATGGAGCACGGCACCGTGGGCGTGAACCCGCGGGGCGGGGAGGTCGAGCGCGACGTGCCGGTCGACGACTTCGTCGAGCGCCTCGCCGCCGACGTGGCCGCGCACCGGTGAGCGAGGGCGGACCCCGGCTGGGGCTCGACCACCTGTGGGCGGGCTGGCGCAGCGCCTACATCGAGCAGGTCAGCGCCGCCGACGACGGGCCGACGCCGCCGCCGTCGGCGTCGTTGTTCGAAGGCATCCTGCGAAGTGGCCGGCCCGACGAGGAGACCTTCATCGTCCACCGGGGCTCGCTGACGTTCGCCATCCTCAACGCCTACCCGTACACCAACGGCCACGTGCTGGTGCTGCCCAACCGGGCCGTGCCCGAGCTCGAGGACCTCACCGCCGACGAGCACGCCGAGCTGTGGTCGACCGTGCGGGACACCGTCGTGGCGGTGAAGACGGCCTACGCCTGCGACGGCATCAACGTCGGGATGAACCTGGGCAAGGCCGGCGGGGCCGGCGTGCCCGACCACCTCCACGTCCACGTGCTGCCCCGCTGGAGCGGCGACACCAACTTCATGACGGCGGTCGCGGAGACCCGCGTCATGCCCGAGACGCTCGGCGCCTCGTGGCGCAAGCTGCGCGACGCCTGGCCGAGCTGAGCCCACGGCGTCACCGGGCCGGCAGGAGCGGACAGCGGCGATGACGGGCCCGGCTGGCCCCGAAGGCCGGATGGGGACGACCGACCCGGCGGCACGCGGGACCTTCGTCACGATCTCGTCGACGTCGCCCACCGAGGGCCCTCGCGATGCCTCCCGCCCCAGGCGCCCGTGCCACGATGGCCGCGCATGACCGTCCTCGCCCGGTTCCGGGCCCCGATCGCCGCCGCCGCCGTCCTCACCGTCATGCTCGCGGTGGGCGCCTGCGGCTCCGGTGACCAGGTGGCCGGTGGGTCCGGGGCCACGCCGACGACCTCGTCGACCGGCGCGCTGGCCGGCAAGCGCATCACCCCGCCGATCAACGCCAGCGACTTCACCTTCGTCGACTACTCGACGAGCGAGGCGGGCACGCCCTTCCCGCTGCGCGCCGCGCCCGGCACGCTGCTGTTCACCTACTTCGGCTACCTGTCGTGCCCGGACATCTGCCCCACGACGATGAGCGACATGAGCTCGGCGGTGAAGCGCCTCGCTCCCGAGGACCGGGCGAAGGTGGAGGCCGCCTTCGTGACGATCGATCCCGAGCGCGACACGGGGCCGAAGGTCGCCGGCTTCGTCGACCACTTCTTCCCCGACGGCGGGGCCCACGCCCTCGTGGCCGGTGAGGACTCGACGCTGTGGTCGGCGACGTCGCGGATCGGCGTCGACTACAAGGTCGACGACCACCAGCCGGGTGACACCAGCTACGGCGTCGCCCACACCGGCTACCAGTACCTCATCGACGACCAGGGCAAGGTGGTGTGGGTCTGGCCCTACGGGACGTCGAGCAAGGACCTGGCGGCGACGCTCACCGCCCTGCTGCACGGCGATGTGGCCGTGGAGGGCACGACCTCGACGACGAAGTCGGCGATCCGCTGAGCCCGGTGCGGCGCCGGTCGAGCGGTTGCGTTCGAGCCGGGCCCACGATGCCGCCGCCGATCGCCTGTGACGGTTTGGGACGCCCCGGCAGCGGCCGGTACCGTCGCCCGCGATGGTCGAGGAGCGACGCGACGGCGACGCCGGTGCCGACGGGGCGCCGGCCGACGACGAGGGTCGCCGCGGCCCGTCGGACGAAGGTCCGGCAGGGGAGGCCGACGGCGGTGCTGCGGCGCGCGGCGCGGAGGACCCCGAGGGCTCGGCCACCACGCCGCTCTCCGACGCCGACATCCGCGACGCCCTGCCCGAGGACCTCGACGCCGGGCTCGTCGGCCCGTACCTGTTCCCCAACAACAACCGGCGCCGCATCCCGGCCGTCTTGTACTGGGTCATCGCCGCCCTGTGCGTGCTCGCCTGGTTCCTCACCCGCAACAGCAGCCCGGTGCTGGTCAACGCCGGCATCCTGTGGGCCGGTGTCGCCCTGGCGGTGTTCGGCGCCTACAGCTTCGCCGCCGGCTGGGACCTCGACGTCGACGAGCGCGACGCGCTGGTGATCGCGGTGCGCAAGGTCGGCTTCCCCGTCGGCCACGCGTCGGCGCAGATGGGGTGGCGGGGCGCCCTGAGCCGGCCCACGTGGCGGATCCTGCTGTACTCCGCCGAGGACCCACCAGAGCAGCGGGGACTCGTGCTCGTCGACGGCGTCGACGGCGACGTCGTCGAGTGGTTCGTCGAGGAGAACCCCGAGACCTGGGACGAGCCCAAGACGTCGTGAGTGCCCTGGGCGGCTGGTGTCTAGCCCCGGGCCGCCCGCAGCGCCTGCTCGATGGCGTGGAGGTCGTCGGTGGCGGTGCGCACGGCTTCGCGCAGCAGGTCCAGGGCGGTGACGGTCCGGCCACCGGTGACGGTGGCCTGGCGGTCCCAGTCGCGGTAGGGCACCGCGTCGGCGGCGTCGGCCAGCTCGGTGGCCTCGTCGCGCAGCTGGGCCAGCAGGTCGGCAACGGTCTCGACCGGGCCCTCCCAGTGGCGGGCCGCCGGGTCGATCACGGCCTCGTGCAGCACGGGTCGGTCGCTGTAGACGGTCTGGTGCAGCGCCCGGCCGATCACGGCCAGGGTGCGCACGACGTCGGTCAGCAGGTCGAGCGCGCAGACCCCGTCGGGGCCGACCCGCTGGGCGATGGTGTCCACGGTGTCGTCGTCGCCGGGCAGCGGGGACAGCACCGACGAGTAGCGGCGCGGGTACGAGCGCAGGGCGACGATGGCGTCCTGGCTGGACAGGTTGGAGACGTCGAAGGTCATCGGGGCTCTCGCAGGTCGTCGTCGGGGGACGATGGTGGTGGGATCGCCGGGTGCCCGGTCAGTCCTCGCGCTCGGCGGTGACCGCGTCCACGAGGTGGGACGGCAGCACGTCGTAGTGGTCGTGCGCGGCGGCGAAGGACCCCCGGCCCCGGCTCATCGAGCGCAGGTCCACGGCGTAGCGGCGCAGCTCGGCGGTCGGCACCTCGGCCACCACGGTGTGCTCGCCCTCGCCGGCGGCCTCGGTGCCCTGCACCCGCGCCCGGCGCGAGTTGAGATCGCCCATCACGTCGCCCTGCAGCTCGACCGGCACCGTCACCTCGAGGCGGGAGATCGGCTCGAGCACCACGGGCGACGCCTTGGCCATCGCCTCGCGGAACCCGAGCCGTCCGGCCATCTTGAAGCTCATCTCCGACGAGTCGACCGAGTGGTACTTGCCGTCGTCGCAGATCACCCGCACGTCGACCACGGGGAAGCCGTGGGCGCCGCCTTCGGCCATGGCCTCCTCGACGCCCTTCTGCACGGCGGGGATGAACTGGCGGGGGATGGCGCCGCCCACGATCTCGTCGACGAACTCGAAGCCGCCGCCGCGGGGCAGCGGCTCGACCCGCAGGTGGCACACCCCGTACTGGCCGTGGCCGCCGGACTGCTTCTTGAACTTGCCCTCGGCCTCGGCGGGCGCGGTGATCGTCTCGCGGTAGGGGACCCGCACCTCGAGGGTGTCGACCGAGACGCCGAACTTGCGCTCGAGCTTCTCGAGGGTGATCTGCAGGTGGGTCTCGCCGGTGCCCCGCACGATGGTCTGGTGGGTCTCGTCGTCGAGGCCGATCTCGAGCGCCGGGTCCTCGTCGACGAGGCGGTGCAGCGCGGTGGCCAGCTTGTCGTCGTCGGCCTGGGTCCGGGCCTTGACCGCCACGGCCAGGGTCGGGGCCGGGCGGGGGATGGGGTCGAGCACGACGGGGGTGCCCTTCGGGGCGAGGGTGTCGCCGGTGGCCGTGGCCGACAGCTTCGCCACCGCCGCGATGTCGCCGGCGGGCACCGAGGCGACGTCGAGGTGCTCGGTGCCCCGCAGCGAGAAGACGCCGTGCAGGCGCTCGTCGGCGCCCGTTCTGGGGTTGACGAGGTGGTCGTCGTTGCGGACCGTGCCCGACAGCACCTTGAAGATGGTGATCTGTCCGACGTAGGGGTCGGCCAGGGTCTTGAACACCCGCACGAGCGGTTGGCCGCTCGCGTCGGGGGTGACCTCGACCGTGGCCTCGCCGGCCGAGACGGCGACGGGTGGGCGGTCCAACGGCGACGGCCCGATCTCGCAGATGAAGTCGGCCAGCCGGTCCACGCCGATGTCGGTGGTGGCGGCGCCGAGCACCACCGGGAAGACGGTGGCGTCGTCGACGCCGAGGTGCAGGGTGTGCTCGAGGGCCTCGACCGACGGGACGGTGCCCTCGAGGTAGGCCTCGAGCTGCTCGTCGTCGCCCACCACGATCCCCTCGACGAGGTTGTCGTGGACCCGGTGCTCGAGCTCGGCCATGTCGTCGGGGATGGGTCCGGTGGTCGAGCGCCCGTCCTCGTAGATCCAGGCGGTGTCGGTCAGCAGGTCGGCGATCCCGCGGAAGGACGCCTCGGCCCCGATCGGCAGCTCGAGCGGGGCGATGCCGGCGCCGAAGCGGTCGCGCAGCTGGTCGAGGGTGCGCTCGTAGTCGGCCCGCTCCTTGTCGAGCTTGTTGACGAAGACCATCCGGGGCAGGCCCAGCTCGGCCGCCACCCGCCAGTACCGCTCGGTCTGGACCTCGACGCCGTCGACCGCGCTGACCACGAACACGGCCAGGTCGGCCACGTGGAGGGCGGCGATCACCTCGCCCTCGAAGTCGGCGTAGCCGGGGGTGTCGATCAGGTTGATCTTGTGGCCCTTCCACGACAGCGGGGCCACGGCCAGCGACAGGGACTGCTGGCGGCGTCGCTCCTCGGGGTCGTGGTCGCACACCGTCGAGCCGTCGGCCACCGTGCCCATCCGGGGGATGGCGCCGGCGGTGAACAGCAGCGCCTCGGCGAGCGTCGTCTTGCCGCTGCCGCCGTGTCCGACCAGCGCCACGTTGCGGATCTTGTCGGTCGACACCGGCTCCATCGGATGACCCTCCTCGTCGGCGGCTGGCTGCAGCGCCGAGCGTAGGCGTCGGACGGCGGGGCCGCGGCCGCCGCCCCGGCCGGCACCGCACCGGCGCCGCACCGGCGCCGCCGGGCGGGTCCGAGGCGCCATGCTGCCTTTCGCGAGCACGTGCTGCTACCCTCGACGCGACGCATCCGCCGACCCAGGAGCCTTCATGCTCGACGGCCGTTTCCGGGCCACGTTCGAGAAGGGTCTGCGCCCGGTCGGGCGCAACATCCGCCGCACCGGCATCACCGCCGACCACCTCACCGCCTTCGGGGGCGTCATGGCGCTCGCCTGCGGGGTGTCGATCGGCCTCGGTCAGCTCCCGCTCGGGTTCCTGTTCGGCGTGCTCTCCGCGGTGCCCGACGTGCTCGACGGTGCCGTGGCGAAGGCCTCGGGCACCGCCTCGGCCCGCGGCGCCTTCTTCGACTCGGTGATGGACCGGGTCTCCGACGCCCTCATCTTCGGCGGCGTCGCCTGGTACCTCGCCTCGCCCGCCTCGGGCAAGGAGGGCTACTGGCCGCTGCTCCCCCTCGCCGTGCTGGCCACGTCCATGCTGATCTCCTACGAGCGGGCCCGGGCCGAGTCGCTCGGCTTCGACGCCCGAGGTGGCCTCATGGAGCGGGCCGAGCGCCTGATCGCCCTGGCCATCGGCATCCTCTTCCCGGTGCTGCTGGTCCCGGTGCTGTTCCTGATGCTGGTGCTCACCTCGGTCACCGCCGTGCAGCGGTTCGTGAAGGTGTGGCGCCAGGCCAGCGTCGAGCGGCCCGTGTCGGTGCGGGCCCAGCGCCGCCAGGCCCGTCGCCGGGCCAACCGGGCGCGGTGGTCGCAGGGCTCGGCCGGGACCCGCACCCGCGGCGGCACCTGGCGGACCCGCAACCCGAACCGCCGGTAGACCGGGTCCGCGCCGGCAGCCCGGGCCATGGCGATCGACCACGTCACCGCGGGCTACCGGGCCGGTGCGGCGCTGGTGCGGGGCCTGCCACGCGGCACCGCCGACCGGGTGGCCACCGGGGCCAGCCGCCTCGCGCTCGAGGTGTCGAGGAGCGGCGCCTGCTCGTCGAGCGGCACATGCGCCAGGCGCTCGGTCCCGACGTCGACGAGCGCCAGCTGCGGCGCGCCGTGCGGCGCAACTTCGCCTCCTACGCCCGCTACTGGGTCGACTCGTTCCGCCTTCCGGACATGTCGGTCGCCGAGATCGACCGGGGGATGACCACCATCGGCCTCGAGCACATCAAGCGGGCCGTCGCCTCGGGCACCGGGCCGATCCTGGTGCTGCCCCACCTCGGTGGCTGGGAGTGGGCGGGCTTCTGGCTCACGCTGGTCCCCGAGTACACCGTGACCGTCGTCGTCGAGCCGGTGGAGCCCCAGTCGCTGTACGACTTCTTCGTGGACTTCCGCGAGCAGCTCGGCATGCAGATCGTGCCCCTGGGGCCCGACGCCGGGCCCGCCGTGCTTCGGGCGATCAAGGCCGGCCACGTGGTGTGCCTGCTGTCGGACCGCGACATCGACGGCAGCGGGGTGGCGGTGGAGTTCTTCGGCGAGCGGACCACGCTGCCCGCCGGCCCCGCCACGCTGGCGCTGCGCACCGGCGCGCCCCTCCTGCCGACCGCCTGCTACTTCAAGGAGTCCGGGGGCGTGCTGGGGTTCATCCGACCCCCCGTGCCCGCCGAGCGGCAGGCCAAGCGCCTGCGCGACGACGTCACCCGCATCACCCAGGACCTCGCCCACGAGCTCGAGCGCCTCATCCGGCGGGCGCCCGACCAGTGGCACCTGCAGCAGCCCAACTGGCCGAGCGACTACGACGCCCTCGAGGCCATCGGCAAGCCCCACCCCCGACCGGGGGCCGGCCACGGCTGACGCCGTCGTCGGCGGGCGGGCCGGCCATCGGGTCGCCAGCCGGCCCGGCACTACCCTTCGGCTGTGCGCATCGGCATCGTCTGCCCCTACAGCCTCAGCGTGCCCGGCGGCGTGCAGGGCCAGGTCCTCGGGATGGCGCGCACGATGCGGGCGATGGGGGAGCGGGTGCGGGTGCTGGCCCCCTGCGACGGCCCGCCCCCCGACGCCGGGGTGACGCCGCTCGGGGCCAGCCTGCCGACCGCCTCGAACGGCTCGATGGCACCGATCGCCCCCGACATCTCGGCCCAGCTGCGCACCATCCGGGCGCTGCGCGACGAGGAGTTCGACGTCGTGCACCTGCACGAGCCCTTCGTGCCCGGACCGACCCAGACCGCCATCCTGTTCAAGACGGCACCGCTGGTGGCGACCTTCCACGCCGCCGGCGATCCGCCCTACGGCTGGTTCCGGCCCATCGTGCACCGCGCCGCCCGACGCCTCGACGTGCGCTGCGCGGTCTCCGAGGACGCCCGGGAGGCGGCCCGCCTCGGCCTCGGCGGCGGCGACTACCGCCTGCTGTTCAACGGGGTCGAGGTCGACCAGTTCGCCAAGGCCACGCCGTGGCCCACCAGCGGGCCGACCATCTTCTTCCTCGGTCGCCACGAGCCCCGCAAGGGCCTGGCCGTGCTGCTGCAGGCGATGCGTCGCCTGCCTCCCGACGTGCACCTGTGGATCGGCAGCGACGGGCCGGAGACGGCCGAGCTGCAGGCCCGCTACGCCGGCGACCCCCGGCTGGAGTGGCTGGGTCGGATCAGCGACGAGGAGCGCGCCGCCCGCCTGCGCGGGGCCGACGTCTTCTGCGCGCCCTCCCTCGGCGGCGAGTCCTTCGGGATCGTGCTGCTGGAGGCCATGGCGGCCGAGACCGCCGTGGTGGCCAGCGACCTGCCCGGCTACGCCAACGTGGCCCGGGCGGGCCTCGACGCCCTGCTGGTGGCGCCGGGCGACGCCGAGGCGCTGGCCGCGGCCCTCCGCCGGGCCCTGCACGAGCCTGCCCTGGCCGCCGACCTCGTCGCGTCGGGCACCGAAAGGGCGCTGCACTTCTCGATGGCCCGCCTGGCCGAGGCCTACCTGGCCATCTACCGCGAGGTCCTGGCCGCTCGGTGACCGGGGGCGTCGCCGGCCGGAGATGGAGGCGCCGCGAGGCGTGGCCGTAGTATCGGCGTCAGGTTCTCCCACCCCGGTGAGGCGCCCCGGCGGGGTCGCTGCCTCCCGGCCGATCGAAGCAGACACGACCCTGGACGAGCAGATCCATCAGCACCGTCGGCGAGCGCTCGCCGTGGTCGGCGCCATCGCGGTCGTCACCGTGGTGGTGGCGCTCGTCGCGCTGGTGCTGCTGGGCCTGGTCGCCGCCCTGGTGGTCGCCGTGGTGGGTGCCGCGGTGGTGGCCTACGCCTGGCTGGCCGGCGGCCCGCTGGCGCTGCGGGTGACGGGCGCGAGCCCGGCCGACGAGACGACCCACGCCCGGCTGCACAACCTCACCGAGGGCCTGTGCGTGGCCACCGGCCTGCCCAAGCCGGCGCTGTACGTCGTCGACGACCCCGGGGCCAACGCCTTCGCCGTCGGTCGTGACCCCGCCCACGCCGCCGTGGTGGTCACCACCGGCCTGCTCGACGTGCTCGGCCGCATCGAGCTGGAGGGCCTCCTCGCCCAGGAGCTGACCCACATCCGCTCCGGCGACACCGTCGTGGGCACGCTCGTGGTGGCGCTGCCGTTCCTCGGTGGGCTGCTCGACGCCCACCGCGAGCAGCTCGCCGACCTCGCCGCCGTGGAGGTGACCCGCTACCCGCCGGGGCTGGCGGCCGCCCTGGAGAAGCTGCGCGACCACGGCACCGCCCTGCGCACCTCGTCGTTCGCCGTCGCCCACCTCTGGGTGGCGCCACCCGACGGGTCCCCGCCGCCGGCGGGCGTGCCGGCCCTCGACGAGCGCATCGCCGCGCTGCACGAGCTGTGACCACCACCCCGGGGCGCCGCGTCGCCGTGATCACCGCCGGCGTGGTCACCGCGGTCGCCGCCGTGGCGGCCGCCGTCGTCCTGGCGACCCGGGGGACCGAGACGGCCACCACCCCGGCGACGACGGCAGCGCCGGGCACCACCGGGACGACCGCAGCCCCGCCGGTGGAGGCGCCCCTCACCGGCCGGCCCGCCGACGCCGCGGCCCGGACCCGGCCGGCGTTGGTGGTCAAGGTCGACGACGTCGAACCGCTCGCCCGCCCCCAGGCCGGCCTCGCCCAGGCCGACGTGATCTACGAGGAGAAGATCGAGGGGCCCAACAGCCGGTTCGCCGCCGTGTTCCAGTCGACCGGTGCACCGCTCGTCGGCCCGGTCCGGTCCGGTCGCACCACCGACCTCGCCATCGTGGGGCCGTTGAACCGACCGCTGTACGCCTTCTCGGGCGCGAACGCCACCTTCCTGCCGCTGCTGCGGGCCGGTCCGCTCGTCGACGTCGGCGCCGACACCCATCCGGAGGCCTACCAGCGCCTGCCCGGTCGCGAGGCGCCCGACAACCTGTTCAGCTCCACCGACGCGCTGTGGGCCCTGGCCCCCGGGGGCGCGCCGCCGGCGCCGCTGTGGCCCTTCCGGGACGCCGGCGCGGCCGACGTGGCCGGAGCCGCCCGGCCGCCACGGTGGCCTACGACTGGGGACCCCGTGGCGCGCCCATCGAGTGGCGATGGGACGCGACGCGGGGCGCATGGCTGCGATGGCAGGCCGGCACGCCCCAGGTCGACACCGACGGCGTGCAGCTGTCGGCCGAGAACCTCGTGGTCCAGCGTGTGCCCTACGTCGACACGGGGGTCCGCGACGTCGCCGGCACGCCGGTCCCCGAGGCGCAGCTGGTGGGCTCGGGCGAGGCCACCGTCCTCGTCGGGGGCCAGGCCGTGCCCGCGACCTGGCGCAAGCCCGACGAGGCGGCGGCGACCGCGTTCGTCGGCGCGACCGGCCGGCCCGTGGCCTTCGCCCGGGGCCGGACCACCGTGGTGCTGCTGCCCGACGGCGCCGAGCCACGGATCACCTGAGCGCGACGGGGACGGTGCGGCCCCGGACGTTCAGGCGACAGGCCACCGAGGAGGTGGCCTGCGGCCTGGACGTCGGCAGCCGACCGTCGTCGCCCACGTGGCCGCGGTCCGTCGCTGCGGCCGGGTTCAGTGCGCAGGGTGGTGGGTGTCGCGCGCCCCGCGGGGATGGCGCGTCGCGGTGCGGGTCGACCATCCACCAACGGCCGGGCGCGGTTGCCTACCGTCTCGGACCGGGCGGAGACCCGTGCAGGCCCGCGATCGCGGGCGATCTTGGAGGTGCGCAACGGTGCGTCGACGCCCAGCTCTCGGGGCCCTGGCCCTGTCGGCCCTGACCCTCGCCGCGGCGGCGTGCGCGCCGAAGGACGGCGAGGGCATCGCCACGGCCAAGGCGTCGGCCGACCCCACGCCCGCGCCGGCTTCGTCGTCCTCGTCCTCGCAGGTCGTCACCACGGCGCCCAAGCCACCGGTGTGGCCGCTCACCGGCATGCCCCTCGCCGATCCGGCGCCGGCCGACCACCCGGCGGTGGCCGTGAAGATCGACAACAGCCCCGATGCCCGGCCCCACACCGGCGTCAACCAGGCCGACGTGGTCTACGAGCTGCGCGTCGAGGGGATCACCCGCCTCGCCGCCATCTTCCACTCCACCCCCGCCGACCCGGTCGGTCCCGTGCGGTCGGCCCGCAGCAGCGACCTCAACCTGCTCGCCGACCTCAACCGGCCGCTGCTGGCCTGGTCGGGCGGCAACCCCGGGGTCACCGAGGCCGTCCAGGGCGCCGCCGCCACCGGCTTCCTCGTCGACGTCTCGCACCAGGCCGCCACGCCCGACTACTACCGGGACGGCCAGCGGGTGGCTCCCCACAACCTCTACACGAGCGTCTCGGCGCTGCTGCAGCACCACACCCCCGACGGCGCCGGTCCGCCCCCGCAGCTGTTCTCCTACCGCGGTGCCGGCGACGCCCTGCCGGCCAGCGCCGCCGACGCCCCCGGCATCACCATCGACTTCGGCCAGAACGTGCGCACCGACTACGCCTGGGACCCGGCCCGGGGCTGCTGGGCCCGCTACCAGGTCGACGAGCGCCACCCCCGTGGTCGCTCGAGCTTCGTCGACAGCGACGGCGCCCAGGTCTGCCCGCAGAACCTGGTCGTGCAGTTCGTGCCCTACAACCCCGACACCGTCGACGCCCGCTCACCGAAGGCCGAGACCGTCGGCTCGGGCGACGCCCTGGTGCTCACCGCCGGCAAGATGATCGCCGGTCGGTGGAGCCGGGAGACGCCGCTGAACACCACGACCCTCACCGACGCCGCCGGCGCGCCCATCGCCCTGACGCCCGGGCGGACCTGGGTCGAGCTGCCCGAGACCGGTGGACCGGCGGTCATCCCCCTCGACGGCGGCGCGGCCGGCGGACTGCTGTCCGGCGGCTGACCGGCTCGGCGCCCGACGCAGGCGCCGTCGCCCACGAGCGCGTCCGGGCCGGGCGTGGTCTCCCCCCGGCCCGGACGAGAACCTGCCCCGACCGCCCGATCCGACTGCCGGATCGGGCGGGGGGCGGCACTAGGCTGCGGGGCATGGCTGACGAGAAGACGTCGACCGGCGCGCGCACGACCGGGACCGACCTGGTCAAGCGGGGTCTCGCCGAGATGCTCAAGGGCGGCGTGATCATGGACGTGGTCGACGCCGACCAGGCCAGGATCGCCGAGGACGCCGGAGCGGTCGCGGTCATGGCGCTCGAGCGGGTGCCCGCCGACATCCGTCGCGACGGCGGCGTGGCCCGGATGAGCGATCCGGAGATGATCGAGGGCATCAAGGCCGCGGTCACCATCCCGGTCATGGCCAAGGCCCGCATCGGCCACTTCGCCGAGGCCCAGCTGCTGCAGGCCCTCGGCGTCGACTACGTCGACGAGTCCGAGGTGCTCACCCCCGCCGACGAGGCCCACCACATCGACAAGTGGGCCTTCACCGTGCCCTTCGTGTGCGGTGCCACCAACCTCGGCGAGGCGCTGCGGCGCATCAGCGAGGGTGCGGCCATGATCCGCTCGAAGGGCGAGGCCGGCACCGGCAACATCGTCGAAGCCGTGCGCCACCTGCGCTCGATCCGGGGCGACCTCCGCAAGATCACCACCGCCGACCCCGCCGAGCAGTTCGACTGGGCCAAGCGCCTGCAGGCGCCGCTGCCGCTGGTGCAGGAGGTCGCCCGAACGGGCGAGCTCCCGGTGCCGCTGTTCTGCGCCGGCGGCATCGCCACCCCGGCCGACGCCTCGCTGGTCATGCAGCTCGGGGCCGAAGCCGTGTTCGTGGGCTCGGGCATCTTCAAGAGCGACGATCCCACCACGCGGGCCAAGGCCATCGTCGAGGCCACCACCCACTATGCCGACCCCGACATCCTCGTGAAGGTCAGCCGGGGGCTGGGCGGCGCCATGCCGGGGCTCGAGATCGGCACGCTCGACACCAGCTCGCCGACCGCGGCTGGTGACCCGGGTCGGGGTCCTCGCCCTGCAGGGGGCGGTGGGCCTGCACGCGGCGCGCCTGCACGACCTCGGCGCCGTGGTGGTCGAGGTGCGCACGCCCGACGATCTCGCCGCGGTCGACGCCCTGGTGATCCCCGGCGGCGAGTCGACGACCATCTCGCGGCTGCTGCGCACGTCGGCGCTGTCGGACCCCCTGGCCGAGCGGCTCGCCGCGGGACTGCCCGCCTTCGGCACCTGCGCGGGCATGATCGTGCTGGCCGCCGAGGTCCTCGACGGCCGCCCCGACCAGCGGCCCTACGCGGCCATCGACGTCGCGGTGCGCCGCAACGCCTTCGGGCGCCAGGTCGACTCCTTCGAAGCCGACCTCACCATCGAGGCGGTCGGGGAGCCGCCCGTGCACGCCGTGTTCATCCGGGCGCCCTTCGTCGAGCGGGTCGGGCCCGGCGTCGAGGTGCTCGCCACCGTCGACGGCCACCCGGTGGCCTGTCGCCAGGGGCCGGTCCTCGTGACGGCCTTCCACCCCGAGCTCGCCACGGCGCCCGACGGGGAGCCCGACCTGCGCCTGCACCGGTTGTTCCTGGATCGCTGTTCGGCCGACGGCGGCAGGGTGCGGTAGAACAGAACTCCCCGAGACGGACGAAGGAGCAGCATGTCCGGGCACTCCAAGTGGGCGACCATCAAGCACAAGAAGGGCGCCGCCGACAAGGCGCGGCAAGCTGTTCGCCAAGCTCATCCGCCAGGTCGAGGTGGCGGCCCGCCAGGGCGGGGCGACCCGGAGTCCAACCCGACGCTGCGGACCATGTACCAGAAGGCCCGGGACAACTCGGTGCCGCTCGACACCATCGAGCGGGCCATCAAGCGGGGACGGGCGAGCTCGAGGGCGTCACCTACGAGCAGATCACCTACGAGGGCTACGCCCCCAACGGCGTCGCCATCCTCATCGAGGTGCTCACCGACAACCGCAACCGCACCGGCTCGGACATCCGCTCCCTGCTGAAGAAGACGGGCGGGTCGATCGCCGAGCCCGGCTCGGTGGCCTGGCAGTTCGAGCGCAAGGGCGTGGTGATCCTGCCCGCGTCGGTCGACGAGGACGACATCATGCTCGCCGCCCTCGACGCCGGCGCCGACGACCTGATCCACGAGGGCGACACCTGGCGGCTGACGACCGCGCCGACCGACCTCCCGGCGGTGCGGGCGGCTCTGGAGGAGGCGGCCATCCCCTTCGACGAGGCCGACGTCACGATGCTGCCCACCAGCACCGTGCCGTTGGGGACCGCCGACGCCGCCAAGGCCGTGCTGCGGGTGATCGACGCGCTCGAGGACAACGACGACGTCCAGGACGTCTACGCCAACTTCGACATCCCCGACGACGTGCTGCAGGCCGCCGCCACGTGACCAGGTGTCGCCGGCGCCCGGACCGGGTCGGCGCCGGCGACGTCGCCGACGAGCTCGACGTCGTGGACCGCACCGACGGCGACCCGCGGCCGGGGGCGCCGGAGGTGCGCACGAAGGTCGCGTCCCGGGTGTGCGGGCGTGGTGCGGCGCCCGGTTCGACCGGGCCCGGCTGCGTGCGGTAGATCAGGCGGCATGGTCGACATCGGGGGGATCGCCCCGCTGTTCACGCTGCCCGGGACCGACGGCACCCCCGAGGGTCGACGTGACTACTCGCTCACCGAGTTCGCCGGCCTGCCCGTCGTGCTCGTCTTCTACCCGGCCGACCACTCGCCGGTGTGCACCCTGCAGCTGTCGACCTACAGCGGCGACATCGCCCGCTTCGACGACGTCGGTGCCCAGGTGCTCGCCATCAGCCCCCAGTCCGTCGACGACCACGAGGCCTTCGCCGCCGCCAACGGCGGGTTCTCGTTCCCGCTGCTGTCCGACGTCGACAAGGCGGTGGGGGAGGCCTACGGCGTGCTCGGGCCGGTCGGCTTCTACCGGCGGTCGGTGTTCGTCGTCGACGCCGCCGGCCGGGTCCGCTACGCCCATCGGGCCACGGCGGGCCTGACGTTCCGCTCCACCGACGAGCTGGTCCAGGCCGTCGCCGCCCTACCGGGCTGACCCGCCGGTGGTCGGGGAGGCGGCGGCCCGCGACGAGCCCGGCCAGGCTGCGCCGCGTCGGCCCGCGGCCGCCGCGGCCTGGCTGGTCCTGGCGCTCGTCGCGGTGCGGGTGGTCGCCGTCGTCGTGCTGGCCACCACCCACCAGGAGTCGCCCGACGCCTGGTTCGGCCAGGACGTCGTGCGCTACCAGGAGATCGTGACCGCGACGGGCACCCCCTACCGCGACGTCGCCGTCGAGTACCCGCCGCTCACGTACGTGCTGCTGCGCGCCGTGTCGGGGTCGACGGTGGCGGCGTCGATCGTCGGGGTGGCGCTGAGCCAGCTGGCGTGCGACCTCGGCGCGGCGGCGGCGCTCGGCTGGGCCTGGGGGCGTCGGACCGCCGTCGCCTACCTCCTGCTCGGGCTCCCGCTGGTGCTGAACCCGTTCATCTACCTGCGGATCGACCTCCTCGCGGTGCTGCTGGCCGCGCTCGGCATCGCGAGCGTGCGGCGCGGTCGGGACGGGGCCGGTGGCGTGGCGCTGGCCGCCGGCGTGCTGGCGAAGCTCTGGCCGGTCGTGGTGGCCCCGGTGCTGCTGGTCGAGCGTCGGCGCCGTGGTCTGCTCGCCGGGGGCGTCGCCCTGGCGGCCGGGGTGGCGGCCTGGGGGTGGGTGGGCGCCACCACCGGGATCGCCGGGGTGGTGTCGTTCCGCGGTGCCACCGGCTGGCAGATCGAGAGCCTGGTCGGCTCGGTGCTGCACGTCGTCGACCCGGCGGCGGTGCGCGAGGAGTCGGGAGCCTTCCGCACCGGGACCGTGCCCGACGGGCTGCGCGGCGGGCTCACCCTCCTGGGGCTGGTGGTGGCGGGGGTCGCCTGGTGGCTGGCCGCCCGTCGTCGCCGTGCGGACGGCGCGGCGACCGCCGCGACCGAGGTGCTGGTCTACGGCCACGCGCCACTGGCGGCGGTGCTGGCCCTGCTCGTCTTCGCCACCATCGTCTCCCCGCAGTACGTCGTGTGGCTGCTGCCGTTCGCCGCGGTGGCGACCGTCGGCGGCGACCGCCTGGTCGGAGGCGCAACGCTGGCCGTGGTCGTCGTGACCTCGCTGACCTTCGCCGCCCTGAAGCCCGAGGTCGACGGCGAGGCGTGGGCGCTGGCCCTGCTGCTCGTGCGCAACGCCGGGCTGGTCGCCCTGCTCGGGATCACCCTGGCGGCGCTCGGCGGTTGGCGCGGCGCGCCGGCTACTGCTCGTTCGCCACGCCCAGCAGGGCGGCCCGCTTGATGGACCGCACACCCGTCACGAGGCTGAGCCCGGCGATGGCCCACGCCACCGCCCCGATGATCAGCGACAGCTTCAAGGTGTCGGCCCCGACGAGCGCGCCGGTGGCCTGCGCGTAGCCGATGAGGATCAAGGGCAAGGTGACCAGGCCGGTCGCCTGCTGGGCGGCCGCGGTCGACTTCACCCGGGCCGACAGCCGCAACACCAACGAGAGGGCCAGGGCGATGAACGGGGGCAGCACCCACACGATGAGCAACCACCACGAGGGCGTGGGGAAGAACAGGTAGCCGACCTTGCCCGCCAGGATGGCGTTCACGAGGATCGAGTAGGCGGTGAAGCCGAGCACCGTCGTGATGTAGCCGGGCACCAGGCTGGCGATGAGCTTGCCGAGGTAGATCTCGCGGGTGTCCGCGGGGAGTGGGCCAGGAACTCGCCCGTGCCGCTTCGCGCTCGCCCACGATGGTCGACGCGCCCACGGCCGACGAGATCGTCAGCGGCACGACGACGGCGACGGGGGCCAGGAGGAACACGGCGAGGGTGTACGAGACCTGGGCCTCCGGTGGGATGCCCTTCGGCACCGCCTCCTTGGCCGACTGGGGCAGGAGGTCCAGCGCCTGGGAGACCTGCTGGACGGCCCGCTGGTTGCCGACCCCGTTGATGATGCTGAGGATGATCAGGGGGAACAGCACGAAGAACACGCCGCCGAGCAGGGCCATCGGGATCCAGAAGTCCTTGGCCTGCAGCAGCTGGCGCAGCTCGGTCCGGGCGACCGTCCACATGCGTTGGGTCCTGAACATGGTGCGCGCTCCTACAGCGGGGTCTCGACGCCCTGGCTCCGCCGCTCCTGGCGCACGGCGAAGTACAGCTCTTCGAGGGTGGGCTCGTGGGGCTCCACCCGGGTGACCCGCACGCCCTCGGCGGCGAGGCGGGCGACGAGGTCGGGGACCCGGTCGAGCGCATCGAGCTCGACCTCGGCGAGCCGGTCCCGCCGGAAGGCGAGGACGCCGTCCCACGACGCCACGCGGTCGAGCGCCTCGGGCTCGGTGGCGTCGAGGCGCACGAGGTCGTTGGGCCAGTAGCGGCGGATCAGCTCCTCCTGGGAGCCCGCCATGAGGTCGGTGCCCGACTCCAGCACGACGATCTGGTCGGCCAGTCCCTCGGCCTCGATCAGCAGGTGGGTGCACATGACGACCGTGCGACCCTCGCCCGTCATCTCGCGGATGAGCTGCAGCACGGCGTGGGACGACTCGGGGTCGAGACCCGAGGTCGGCTCGTCGAACAGCAGCAGCTCGGGGTCGTGCAGGACGCTGCGGGCCAGGGCCAGGCGCGTCTTCATGCCGGTCGAGTAGCCACCGACCTGTTGGTCGAGCGACTCCAGGATGCCGAAGCGGCCGGCGGCGGCACGGATGGGGCCGGAGGCGTTGCGGCCCAGCCCGTACAGCTCCGCCGAGTACTGCAGGTTGTCCCAGCCGGTGAGCCGGTCGTACAGCGCCGGCTTGGCCGAGACGACGCCGCAGCGCCGCCGGACGTCCTCGCCGAGCAGCTGCGGGTCCATCCCGAAGGTGCGGACGTGGCCGTGGTTGGGGTCGAGGGCGCCGGTGATGACGCGGATCGCGGTGGTCTTGCCCGCGCCGTTCGGGCCCAGCAGCACGGTGATGCGGCCCTTGGGGGCGAGGATCGTGAGGTCCGACAGCGCCGGGACGCGCCCGAACCGGCGGCTGACGTTGCGCAGCTCGACCACCAGCTCGCCGTCCGGCTCGGCCGGTGGTGCCTCCTCGGGGGCGTGGCGGGGGGCGGGGCGGTGCGCCGTGGCACCGGTGCGGCTGGCGACCGCGGCGGCCTCGAGGTCGTCACGGGCGGCGCCGCCGACCGGCGGGAACCAGGCGGCGGGCGCCTCGTCGGGAATCGTCACCGGTTCTACATCGGCACGACGGCGCCCAGGTGAAGCGCCCGAGCGTGGGCCGATCGGACCAGACGGTCCCGGGCCGGGCGCACGGGCCTCCGGCGGCCCACCGATGGGTCGGGGGGTCCGCCGCTGCTCGGGGCCGCGGCTGCCGACGGCCCCACCCCGGCGCGCCCGAGGGTCCACCACCGGCTCCGGGTGCACCGCTACCTTCGTACGGGTGTTCGTGCTGGGCATCGATCCGGGGGTGTCGCGCTGCGGCTACTGCGTCCTGCAGACCGGCGCGGGGCGCGCTCGGCCGCGGGCCGTGGCCCTCGGCGTGCTCACCACCGCGCCGTCGGACCCGCTGCCCCTGCGCCTCGCCGAGTTGCAGCGAGAGCTGCGCGCCCTGCTCGTCGAGCACCGTCCGTCCGTGCTGGCGATCGAGCGGGTGCTGTTCCAGGTCAACGTGCGCACCGCCATGGCCGTCGGCCAGGCCAGCGGCCTGGCGATGGCCGAGGCGGCCGCCGCCGGGTGCGACGTCGCGCAGTACTCGCCCAACGAGGTCAAGGAGGCCGTCACGGGCGACGGGGCGGCCACCAAGGCGCAGGTGCAGACCATGGTCCAGACGCTGCTGGGACTGGCCGCGCCGCCCCGGCCGGCCGACGCCGCCGACGCCGCCGCCGTGGCGCTGTGCCACGTGGCGGTGGCGCCGCTGCAGCTGGCCGCTGCCCGTGCCGAGAGGAGGAGCATCGGATGATCGGCTCACTGCGAGGCACGCTGCTCGACCGGACCGGCGCCGGCGAGGTGCTGGTCGAGGTCGGCGGCGTCGGCTACCGCGTCACCGTCTCGCCCGCGACCGTCGTGCAGCTCGGTGACGTCGGCGGCGAGGTCTTCCTCCACGTCCACCACCACATCCGCGAGGACAGCCAGACGCTCTACGGCTTCCGCACCAGCGACGAGCGGGTCTGCTTCGAGGCCCTCCTCGGCGCCCACGGCGTCGGCCCCGGCCTGGCCCTCGCCATCTTGTCGGTGCACGACCCGAGCGGGCTGGCCCGCGTGCTCGCCGACGACGACCTCGCCGCCCTGTGCCTCGTGCCGGGGGTGGGCAAGAAGACGGCGGCCCGGCTGCTGATCGAGCTCAAGTCCCGCCTCGAGGTGCCCGAGCTGGCTGCGCCGCCGGCGGTGTCGGCAGCGGGTGCGGGTGGGGCCTCGGCGCGCGCCGACGTGCGCGACGCGCTGGCCAACCTCGGCTACGGCCCCGACGAGGTCGCCGGCGTGCTGCGCGACCTGCCCGACGACGGCGACGCCTCCGACCTGCTCAAGGCGGCGCTGCAGCGACTGGCGGTCGGCTGATGGGCGAGGTCGTCGCGTTCCCGCCCCGCGCCGAGCCCGAGGTCGATCCCGTGCTCGCCCGCAACCGTGTCGGCCCGGGCGCTCGAGCACGCCACCGACCACGTCGAGGGTGCCGTGGTGCCGACCGGGTCCGACGAACCGACCGGGCCGAGCGGCATCGGGCGGCTCGACCATCCGGCCGACGGCGGAGGCCGGTGATGCGCGACGAGCTGCTCGAGCCGCACGCCACCGACGACGACCTCGCCGCCGACGCCGGTCCGACCGAGCTGGTGGGGTTGGGTGAGGAGGGCGGCCTGCGGCCTCGTCGCCTCGACGAGTTCGTCGGGCAGTCCGAGCTCAAGGAGCACCTCGAGATCGTCCTCGAGGCCGCCCGCCGTCGGGGGCAGGCCGTCGACCACCTGCTGTTCGCCGGCCCGCCCGGACTCGGCAAGACCACGCTCGCCGGCATCGTGGCCGCCGAGCTCGACGTCGCGCTCCACATCACGTCGGGCCCGGCCCTCGACCGGGCCGGCGACCTCGCCGCCATCCTCACCCGCCTCGACGAGGGTGACGTCTTGTTCATCGACGAGATCCACCGGCTGTCGCGAGCGGTGGAGGAGGTGCTCTACCCGGCGATGGAGGACTTCCAGCTCGACATCGTGCTGGGCAAGGGTCCCGCCGCCCGGTCCATCCGCCTCGACCTGCCCCGCTTCACGCTGGTGGGCGCCACCACCCGCACCGGGCTGATCACCGGTCCGCTGCGCGACCGCTTCGGCCTCGTCGCCCGCCTCGACTACTACGCACCCGGCGACCTCGAGGCCATCGTGGTCCGCGCCGCCGGCATCTTGGGGGTGGGGATCGACGAGGGCGGTGCCACCGAGATCGCGCGCCGGTCCCGGGGCACGCCGCGCATCGCCAACCGGCTGCTGCGCCGGGTGCGCGACTTCGCCGAGGTGCGGGCCGGTGGCGCCATCGACCGGTCGATCGCCCGCGAGGGGCTCACGCTGTTCGGCGTCGACGACCTCGGCCTCGACAAGGTCGACCGGGCCATCCTCGCCAACATCTGCGAGCGCTTCGGCGGTGGGCCGGTGGGGCTGTCGACGGTCGCCATCAGCGTGGGCGAGCCCACCGAGACCGTCGAGGACGTCCACGAGCCGTTCCTCATCCAACAGGGCCTGCTCATGCGCACGCCCCGCGGCCGCGTGGTCACCCCGGCCGCCTGGCACCACCTCGGCCTGGTGCCGCCGGCGGGCGCGCCCCTCGCCGCCGTCGACGATCCGCCCTCGCTCTTCTCCGACGACGACTGAGCCCCGTCGCCGGGCCCGGCGGGCGCCCACGCGCCCCATGTCCTCACCCGGCCCGGTCGAAGGCCTCGCAGCCAACCCACCACCTCGTCGTCGATCCCGTCGGGCCCGTGGAGCTCGAGGTGGTGCATCCAGTGGCGGGGCGTCGGGTGGGCGACGCGAAAGGTGCCGCCTGCGCCACGGGGCAGCGGTACCCTCGGGCCTGCCTGCGGCGGACGCGGCGGGTGGCGACCATGTCGTCGCTGGGGACTCGAGGAGCGCGCCGATGAGCGATGAGGGCATCCAGATCCTGCCCTTCTACCTGGTGGCCGACGCCAGCCTGTCGATGCAGGCCGACGGCAAGATGGACACCCTGAACGACCTGCTGCCCCAGCTGCGCGACGAGCTGGTGCGCAACCCCGTCGTCGGTGACATGGTGCGCTTCGGGCTGCTCGACTTCAGCGACGACGCCAGCGTCGTGCTGCCGCTCACCGACATCCGGCAGGTGGAGGTGCTGCCGCTGCTGGCGCCGCGGGGCGGCACGTCCTTCGTGGCCGCCTTCACGGCCCTGAAGGCACAGATCGAGGCCGACTACGCCCAGCTCAAGGCCGACGGCTTCACCATCAAGCGCACCACCGCCGTGTTCCTGTCCGACGGAGCGCCGACCGACGACGCCGCGGCCTGGCAGCAGGCCTTCGCCGCCCTCACCGAGTGGGACCCCGAGACCGGGCAGGGCTTCCGGCTGTTCCCCAACCTGATCCCCGTGGGGATCGGCGACTGCGATCGGGAGACGCTCAAGGCGCTGCGCCACCGCAAGGAGGGCGAGGCGGCGATGCCGGCGCTGTTCATGGCCGACGGCGGCAACCCGGCCAAGGCCATCGCCGAGCTGATCCCGTTGCTCATCCGGTCGATCGTGAACTCCTCGCTGGCCCAGGCGGGCGCCACCGCCGACCAGGGCGCAGCGGCCAAGGCCATGGCCGACACGCTGGCCAACGCCGAGGGGTTCGACGTCGAGCTCGACTGACCGGTCGCCGATGAGCGATCCGGACCTCGTTCCCGCTGCCGCCCCGCTGCCGGCGCTCGAGCCGGCGGCCGAGCAGCCCGACGCCGGCGTCTACAGCATCGGTGACCGGGGGATGGCCGCCGACGTCGAGGGCCTGCCTGCCCTGGTGGCAGGGGGCCAGCCGGATGCCCTGGTCGACGCAGGCGCGGTCGGCGACCTCGTCGTCCGCCTCGCCAGCGTGCGCGGCGCCGGCCACCGCTACGACGCGACGGTGCGCCAGGACGACGCCGGCGTGGCGGTGGCCGGACCCGATGGTTCGTGGCTGGTCGTGGCCGTCGCCGACGGCGTGAGCGCCGGCCGGCTCTCGCACCTGGCCGCCCGGGCCGTGGTGCGCGGCGCTGCGCCTCCTCGGCGACCGCCTCGATGCCGGCGCGACCCCGCCGAGCTCGACTGGGACGAGATCATCGGGACCCTCGCCGCCCAGGTGCTGCTGCTGGCGCGACGGGAGAGCGGCGACGAGGCGCTCGAGGCGCGCGACGCGGCCCGGGTGATGGCCTCGACGGTGGCGCTGGCCGTGGTGCCCACCGCGGCCGAGGCCGGCGGGGCGCGCACGGCCACGGTCGTTCCCGTGGGCGACACCTCGGCCTGGGTGCTACGAGCCGGCACGACGTGGGAGCCCGTGACCGCCGTGAAGAACGCCGGCGAGGCCGTCGCCTCGTCGGCCACGATCGCGCTGCCGCTGCTGCCCACCGAGGTCGCCACCGCCGCGGTGGTCCTCGGCCCCGGTGACGCCCTGTTGTTCATGACCGAGGGTGTCGGCGACCCGCTGGGTGACGGCACCGGCGAGGTCGCGGCCACCCTCGCCGCCTGGTGGGCGGCGCCGCCGAGCCGCTGGGCGTTCGCCGCCCAGGTCGACTTCGGTCGCCGCTCGCACACCGACGACCGCTCGGCGGTCGGCGTGTGGCTCCCACCGGTGCACCGTGGGTCGCCGGCGACCGGCGATGGGACGGGGGCGGCCGTGGATGCCCCGGCCCCACCCGGTGCCCCGGCTGGCGCCGATCCCGCGGGCGGCGATGGCGCGGCACCCGGTGGCGGGTCCGCCGCACGGGCCGTGACGGGCGACGGGCCCGAGCCGGCGCGGTGACCGGCGCCGCGGCACCCGACGCGACAGCGGCGGCGCCGACCCGGCTGTCGGCGGTACGCCTGCAGGTCGGTCCGTCGGTGGGGGCCGGCGCGCAGGGTTCGATCCACCACGTCACCGGCGATCTGCCCGCCTTCGGGTTCCCCCTGATCTTCAAGCGCTTCGCGCCGAAGACGCCGGTGTCGGGCACCACGCTCGAGCAGCTCGCCCGCTATCGCGCCGGGCTGTCGGCCGACGAGCACCGCGCCCTCGACGCCTTCACCGTGTGGCCGTGCGCCGTGGTGGAGGACGGCGGCCGGGTGATCGGCTACCTCATGCAGGAGATCCCCGACCGCTTCCTGCAGATCATCGAGGCGACCACCGGCAGCGAGCGCATCCCCCGCGAGATCCAGCACCTGTTCGTCGCCGACGCGCTCGCCGTGCGCAACCTCGGTGAGGCGCCCAACCGCGTGGAGCGGTTGCTGCTGGCCCGCTCGATGGCGTTCGGCCTCGGGTTCCTCCATCGGCAGGGGTTCGTGTACGGCGACCTCTCCTACAAGAACGCCGTGTACACGCTGCGGCCCACGCCCCAGATCATGCTGCTCGACTGCGACGCCGTGCGCCGGGAGGGCCAGGGTGCCGCCGTCGCCCAGCTCAACTCGCCCGGCTGGTCGCCACCGGAGGGCGGTCCCCAGACCAAGCTGACCGACCGCTACAAGCTGGGGTTGTTCGTGCTGCGCTGCCTGACCCCGGGGGTCAACGCCCAGAACCGCGCCCCCGACAAGGCCGCGGCCGTGCTCGACGCCGCCGGACTCGCGCTCTTGCAGCGCGCCCTGGGCGACGATCCCGAGGCGCGCCCGTCGGGTGGGGACTGGGTCGCGTACCTCGACGGCGTGCTGGCCAGGACCGTCGCGCCGGACCGCCGCGACGATGCCGCACCGCGACCGGCGAGGGCGACGGTGCCGCGGCGCGCGCCGGTGCCGAACCGCCCGGCGCAGTCCGTGGTGCGGGGTGGGGTCGCCCTGCGCCCCGTCGTCCCGATCGGCCGCGGGTCGCCGGCGAGCGGCGTCGCCGCGGCGCCCGGTGCCGGCACGGGCCCACCCGCCCCACCGGGGAGCTCCCCGTCGCCCGCCGGGAGCGTCTGGTCGACGCTGATCGCACCACGGTCGTCGCACGCAGGGCTGCTCGGCACCGCGGCCGCCCGCCGTCGATGCGGGCCGGGTACGCACTGGCGACGTTCGTCGTGCTCGTCGGCGTCGTGGCGTTCCTGCTCGGCGTGGTGGGCCGCGCCGGGCAGACCCTGGCCGGCGCGAGCTCGACGACCCAGGCATCGATCCGCACGGTCACGTCGCTGCCGCCGTTCATGTCGACCACGACGGTCGCACCGACGGGTCCGGTCCGCGTGACGGCCGGCCTCGGCGACGCCGAGGCGGCGGCTGCCACCGTCGTCGGCCCCGGCGCCCGCCTCGTCGCGGTGTCGACCGCGGGGACGCTCGGTGCTGCGGTGCCGCCGCCGGTGTCCCCGGCGACGCTCGACGCGCCGTCACCGCAGTGGGTGTTCCAGTACGTCGCCGAGTCGGGCGGCGCGGTCGGCGGGGCCGCCGGTGACGTGGCGGTCCGGGCCGTCACGGTGGCCGACGGCGCGGTGGTGGCCGACACCACGACCAAGGTGCCGCTCGCGGATGGTGAGCGGTTGCCGGCCATGGCGCCGACGTGGCCGGGATCGCTCGAGCAGGCGGCGCGTCGGGTGGTGACCGCGGACCGGCTCGGCCAGCCGGTGCGCATCTCGTGGGTGTGCGACCCGGCGCCCGGTGGGACCGATTGCCGCTGGCTCTTCCGGTTCGGCGCCGGCGATGCCTCGGCCGTGTTCGTCAGCGACGGTGGCTCGGTGACGCCTCGTCCCTCGTGGTTCCGAGACGCCCAGGGCTGAGCAGGATGACGGGCTCCACCGCCGAGCGGCGCTCGGCGCCTCGGCCTGGTCGGTCAGTCGTTGCCCCACTCGCCGCGCTCGTAGGCGCGGTCGCGGCGCTTCACCATCACGAAGGCCACCACGCACAGCACGGCGATGGCGGCGAACAGCACGATCCCGATGAACATCAGGCCATCTTGTCACCATCGAGTCGCGTCGCATCGCCCACCCTCCGGTGACGTGGGCATCGTGTCGGCGCCGCGTCCTCAGCCCGGACGGGTGTGCACGGCGACCACGTAGTCGCCGCCCACGAAGGGGTCGCCATCCCAGGTGGCGAAGCGGTCGGCGGCGACGAGGCCGGTCCGGGCGACGGCCGCGTCCCACTCGTCGAGGGTGACGCCTCGGCCGAGCTGGAAGCCGGCGACGAGGTGGCCACCGGGGGCGACGTGGGTCGCGCATCGCTGGACGAGGGCCGGCACGGAGCCGGGCGGGGTGAACAGCGGGACGTTGCCGGCCAGGACCACCACGTCGAAGGTCCGGCCCAGGTCGAGCGTGGTGAGGTCGGCAGCGAGCCAGGCGAGGTCGGGCGCCCGCCGACGGGCCGTGGCGAGCATGGACGCGTCGAGGTCGACGCCGACGACGTCGACGCCCCGGCGGGCCAGCTCGATGGCGACCCGCCCCGTGCCGCAGCCGGCATCGAGCACCGACGAGGGTGAGAAGCCGCACACGAACGTCGCTTCGCCGTGGACGTCGGCGCCGGAGGCCGACAGCTCGTCGAAGCGGCGCTGGTAGTCGTCGCCGTGCCAGGTCGTCACGTCGGTGAAACGTCGCGGTCCCGGTGCACGACCCGGTCGATGTGGCGCAGGCTCTTGGAGAAGAACCAGGCCCCACCCTTCGACGAGCCGAGCGCCTGCACGCCGCGCTGCACGACGTTGGGGGCGCGGTAGCGGTACCCGAGATCGGCGGCGAGTCCCATGACGTCGACGCTAGTGCCCGGTCGACGGACGTTCGTGGGTGGTGCGGCGAGCCAGGAGCGCTGCTTCGCGAGGACGCAGGACGAAGGCGTCCTCGGGGGGCCGCGCCGGCTCGGCGGCTCGCTACGATCGCCCGCGCTCGGCACGGTCGCGGACCGCCTGCGGTGAGCGTCGGGCTGAGGGAGGGGAACGGTGATCCTCGAGCAGGTGGCGGTCGTCGTCGACGGCGACTCGGTGCACCGCTCGGCCGAGTGCACCTGGGCCGGCGGTGCCGTCACGCTCGAGACCGTGGCGCCTCTGCCCGTCGCCGATCGGACGCCCGATCCGGCGGCGTTCGTGTGCGGCGTGCTCCCGATCGCCATGCGCCTCGGAGAGGACCTCCTGGTCCGCGCGCCGGTGTCGGCGCACCTGCTGGGCGGCCTCGACGAGGTGCAGGCCGCCTACGACGCCTGGGTGGTGCCCATGCGGCGCATCACGATCCAGGCCGAGCCGCCCGGTGGTCGAGCGGCCGAGCCCGTCCGCCGCGTCATCACGGCCACGGGCCTGCTTCCTCTCCCGCGGACTGGACTCCCTGTTCACCGTCGCCGAGGCGCGCGCTCGGGCACCCGTTCGACACCCTCGTGTTCGTCGACGGGCTCGAGCCCCGCCACGACCCGCAGGTCCGGGCCCACGAGGCCGAGCGAGCCGCCGCGCTCGCCGACGAGCTCGGTGCGCCGCTCGTGGTGGCCCGCTCGAACGTGCGGTCGGTCACCGACGGCTTCGGGTTCGACTGGGAGGACGTGCTGGGGGCCGGGCTGTCGTCGGTGGCCCACGCCCTCGCCGGCGGCCTCGGCTCGGTCACCATCCCGCCGACCCACAGCCTGCGGACCTTCCGGGCCTGCGGCAGCAGCCCGCTGCTCGACCCGCACTACTCGACCGAGCGGCTCGCCATCGAGCACGGCTCGATCACCTCCACGCGTCTCGGCAAGATCGGCTGGCTCGCCGCCAACGAGCCCGCCCTGCTCGGGCACCTGAAGGTCTGCTACGCCCAGAACCGGCCCGACAACTGTGGCGAGTGCCCGAAGTGCGTGCTCACGATGCTCCAGCTGCACGTCGCCGGCGTCCTCGGTGCCGCGACGCAGTTCCCGGTGGCCGTCGACCCCGCCGTGGTGCGGGCGGTCCACCCTCGTGACAGCTACCACTTCCGGGTCGAGTGGTCGCTGACGGCCGAACGGCTCGCCGGCACCGGACACGACGGCGAGCTCCGGCGAGCGATGGTGGACGTGCTGCGCGCCTCGACGGTCGCCGCCGGTCCACGGCCGGCCGACGACCGGTGGTTGCACCACCAGACGATCGGCGTCGCCGACACGGATGCGCTGCTCGAGCTGTTCCTCGAGGGGCGGATCCCGCGGGCGCAGCCGCCGTCCCGACCGGCCGAGCCGACGACCGTGGCGCTGGTCCGGTGGGGCGAGGCCGGTCGGTTCCGCTGCGCCGTGGCCGCGCCGGGCGAGGCCACGGGCGCTGCGGGTCGCGTCCTCGGCGCGCTGGTGCTCGTGCCGCTGCCGAGGTCCGTGCCCGTGTGGCTGGCCGACGACGGTCGGCTGCTGACCCGAGGCATGCCCGACCCCGACGGCGCCACCCTCCGCGAGCCCGACGGGTTCCTCCACCTGCGCGGCGGTGACGGTCGCCTCCCGCTGCACCTGGCCACCGGTGACGACGGGCACGACCAGGTGGTCACCACCGACCCCGCCGAGGCCGAGCGCCTCGGCTACCGGGACCTCCGGCTGCTCGGCCACCTCGAGCCGGTGCCCGCCGACCGCTGACCGGTCCCTCCGAGTCGCACCCGCAGCGGGCTGCGGCGGCCCGCGTGCCTCCGGGATCAGGTGTGGCAGTGGCTGCCCGTGCCGGTCGACGGCGGCACGTCGAGCGCCGGGTTGCGGTCGAAGAAGCCGTAGGGGATCAGCAGGAAGCCGGTGCACTCCACGGGCATCACCGGGAAGTCCTCGGGTCGCACGATGTGGGTGACCCCGAACGTGTGCCACAGCACGACGTCGGTGTTCTCGATCGGGCGGTCCGCCGCCGTCCAGGCCGGGAGGCCACCGCCGCCGGCGCTCTGGCTCGGGTAGCGACCGGCGGCGTGGATCTCGTCGCGGTCATAGGGCGTGACCCACAGGTTCTTGGTGGCGAACCCGGCCCGCCGGCGGACCCAGGAGTCGGCGCCGGCCAGCATCGTGGGCGTCGACGACGGGATCAGCTTGTAGGCGGTCGGCTGGCCGAGCCCGTTGGTGACGTTCGGGTTGACGATCCGCCACGTGCGGCTGCGGGCGGGATCGACGACCTGCTGCGCCTCGAGCTCGGTGCGGAACACGGTGGGCACGGTGTGGAAGCCGTTGTGCTCGGGGTTGTCGGGCCCCTCGGGGTCGGGCTCGACGTCGACCTGCACCACCGAGTTGGCCTCGCCGTCCACGGCCATGTCGAGGCGCACGCAGAACAGGTGCTGGTGGTGCGGGGCGGCCACGCCGGGCGCGACGAGGTTGGCGTTGCCGATGTCGGCGGGCCCGGCGTCGAGCGGCACGGCCATGGGCTGGATGATCCCGGTGAGCTTCACCTCCAGCTGCATCGAGCCGTCGAGGTAGAAGTACCAGTAGAAGGCGTACTCGTAGTTGCCCACCGTGTAGATCGACGACACGACCAGCCGGCGCTGGCGGCGCACCTCGGTGCGGAACGAGTGCATGTCGTGGTGCTTCCAGAGGATCGAGTAGTCCTCCTCGTGCATGCAGATGGCGTTCTCCACGACGTAGGGGTTGCCCTGCTCGTCGGCGAGGACGGCGTCGAAGTAGTGGATGACCCCGAGGCAGTCGCAACCCAGCGTGAGCGAGTTGACCATCCGGCCGAGGCCCCACTCCCCGGCGTCGAAGGCGTTCTTCCACCGTTGGGCCTCGTGGGTGTGGCCGTAGGGGACGACCATCTCCGACAGGCTGGCCCGGTTGACGATCGAGCGGACGGCGCCGTCTCGCGCCGGGTCCTCGTAGCCGACCTGGTGCAGGACCAGTCCCTCGACCGGGTCCATCCCGACCCGCAGGCGCCAGCGCTGCCAGCGCACGAGGTTGCCGTCGACGGTGAAGCTCGGCCCCTCGGGCTGGTGGATCTCGATCGGCTTCAGATCGGTGCGCATCGGCCCCACGTGCTCGGGGTAGTAGGAGCGGCGGTCGCGGGGCACGGGGACCACGCCGGTGTCGACCACCTCGAGCACCGCACCGCTCGCCGTGTCGACGTAGACCATGACGCCCTCGATCGGGTGGGCGTACCCGTTGTCCTCGGGGTCCTCTCGCCAGTAGAAGATCACCTTGGTGAGCCGGCGACCCTCCTCGTGGGGGACACCGAAGGTCCCGGGTGGCCACGGGTCCATCTGGATCCGGTCGAGGTCGTCGCCTTCGAGGCCTCGCAGGGCCATGGCGGCGATCCACTCGGGGTGCTCCTTGATGGCGGCCATGGCGCCGATGATCTCGGTGAACAGCAGGTAGGGCCGCTCGCCGACCACCTCCTCGAACCGCTCGACGCGGTCGGCGCCGAGGTCGACGACGACCTCGCCGATGGTGTTCGGTCCGAGCAGCACGACGGCCCAGGCGCGCCGTTCGATCGCGGCACCGACCGGGTCGGCGTCGAAGGCGGCGACCTCCTGCTTGTCGGGCTCGTGCAGGGTCAGCTGGGCGAAGAGCTGGTCGGGGAGGTCGAGGTCGCGACGCACGATCGCCGCCGCGGCCTGGATCTCGTCGGCGGTGAGCGGATCGAGGGGATGCAGGGCCATGCCCGAGAGCCTGCCACCGGGCCTCCCGTCCCGCGTGTCGTCCTCGATGGATCCGGTGTCGGCCCCCGACACGAATCGCATGAGGTTCGGCAGCGGTTCCCGTCGGCCGCCGACCGGGCTCAGGCGGTCAGGAAGGCGGTGAGCGCCCGGCGGAACAGCCCCGGGTCCTCGGCGCCGCACAGCTCGCGGGCCGAGTGCATCGACAGCTGGGCGACACCCACGTCGACCGTCGGGATCCCGAGGCGGGCAGCGGTGATGGGCCCGATGGTGGAGCCGCAGGGCAGGTCCGATCGGACCACGAACTCCTGGAAGGGCACGTTGGCCCGCTCGCAGGCCAGCTTGAACACCGCGGCGGTGGCGGCGTCGGTGGCGTACCGGACGTTGGCGTTGTGCTTGAGCACCGGCCCGCCGTTGACGGCGACCTGGTGGCCCGGCTCGTGGCGCTCGGGGTAGTTCGGGTGGGTGGCGTGGGCCCCGTCGGCGGACACGCACACCGAGGCGGCCAGCCCGCGGTGGAAGTCCTCCCGGCCACCGTCGAGGGTGGCGGCGATCCGCTCGAGCACCGTCGGCAGCATCGACGAGGCCGCTCCGGTGGCGGACTCCGAGCCGACCTCCTCGTGGTCGAACAAGCAGATGACCGGGGACGGGCCGGCGCCGGCGGCACCGGCGTCGGCCGCCTCGACGAGCGCGCCCACCGCCGCCCAGCACGACAGCAGGTTGTCGAGGCGGGCCACGCTGAGCAGCTCCTGCTCGCGCCCGAGCGCCGCGCCCGGCGCGAGGTCGTGCGCCATGGCGTCCCAGCCCAGGACGTCACCGGGGCCGCACCCGACCTCGGCGGCGAGGAAGCGGGCGAAGCCCCCCTCGTCGGGCGGGCCGAGGCCCCACACCGGTGTCAGGTGCTGCTGGGCGTTCAGCACCAAGCCGTCGTTGACGGTGCGATCGAGGTGGATGGCGAGCTGGGGCACCCGCAGGAGCGGTTCGTCGCGGCGGAACAGGCGCAGCTCCGCGGTGGCGTCGCCCGTGCGCACCGCGACCCGGCCCGACAGCCCGAGGTCGCGGTCGAGCCACGAGTTGCGCAGGGCGCCGCCGTAGACCTCCACGCCGAGCTGGCGCCACCCGGCCGAGCCCGTGTCGGGGCGGGGCTTGATCCGCAGGTTCGGCGAGTCGGTGTGGGCGCCGATGAGGCGGAAGCCCTCCTGCGGCGACGCCATCTCGCCGGTCGCCCAGGCCACGAGCGTGCCGCCCCGCACCACGACGTGCCCGCCGGGCAGCGAGCGCCAGGCGGCCAGGTCGTCGAGACGACGGAAGCCGGCGGCCTCGAGGCGCCGGGCCGCCTCCTCGACGGCGTGGAACGGCGATGGCGAGGCGGCGATGAAGGCGAGCAGGTCGAGGGCATCGGCGTCGGCCATCGGGCGGCAGCGTAGTGGTTGGCCCGGTGCCGCGATCCGATTGCGTGCAAGCGTGCAGCGCCCGGTAGGATCACCCGACTGCGGCCGGGCCAGCGTCGTCCCTTCAGCGCCGAGCGACGGAAGCCGTCCCCGCGACCCGGGGACCCGTTCAGCCTCCAGGAAGACGACATGCAGCCTCATGACCTTCCCGCGCCGCGGGGCCTCTACGACCCCCGCTTCGAGCACGACGCCTGCGGGGTCAACTTCATCGTCCACATGAAGGGGCTCCGCAGCCACCAGATCGTCGAGACGGGGATCGGCGCCCTGTGCAACCTCCAGCACCGCGGCGCCCTCGGCGCCGAGGTCAACACCGGCGACGGCGCCGGGATCCTCATCCAGGTCCCCGACCTGTTCCTGCGCGAGGTCGCGAGCTTCGACCTGCCCCGCGAGGGGTCCTACGCCACGGGCATCGCCTTCCTCCCCAACGACCTCGAGAAGGCGGCCGAGGCCAAGGAGGCCGTCGAGAAGATCGCCCACAGCGAGGGCCTGCGCGTCCTCGGCTGGCGGGCGGTGCCCATCGACGACTCGATGGTCGGCTCGTCGGCCAAGGCGGTGCAGCCGCTGTTCCGTCAGATCTTCCTCGCCGGCGACGGCCTGCGCGACATGGCCCTCGAGCGACGGGCCTACGTCGTGCGCAAGCGGGTCGAGCACGAGGTGGGATCGCCCGGCGGCGAGGGATCGGTCTACTTCCCGAGCCTGTCGACGCGCACGATGGTCTACAAGGGCATGCTGACCACGCCCCAGCTCGGCGAGTTCTTCAGCGACCTGCGCGACGAGCGGGTGGAGTCGGCGCTGGCCCTCGTGCACAGCCGGTTCTCGACGAACACCTTCCCGTCCTGGCCGCTGGCCCACCCGTTCCGCTACGTGGCGCACAACGGGGAGATCAACACCGTCCAGGGCAACCGCAACTGGATGCGGGCTCGGGAGGCGCTGCTGCACACCGACCTGCTGCCGGGCGACCTCGAGCGCATCTTCCCGATCTGCTCGCCGGGAGCGAGCGATTCGGCCACCTTCGACGAGGTGCTCGAGCTGCTCCACATGGGGGGCTACTCGCTGCCCCATGCGGTGCTCATGATGATCCCCGAGGCGTGGGAGCACCACGAGTCGATGCCGGCGGCGAAGAAGGACTTCTACCGGTTCCACGCCTCGTTGATGGAGCCGTGGGACGGGCCGGCGTCGATCGCCTTCACCGACGGCACCGTGATGGGCGCCGTGCTCGACCGCAACGGCCTGCGCCCGTCGCGCTTCTGGGTCACCAGCGACGACCTCGTGATCATGGCGTCGGAGGTCGGCGTGGTGGAGGTGCCGCCGGAGAAGGTGGTGCAGAAGGGCCGCCTCCAGCCGGGCCGCATGTTCCTGGTCGACACGTCCCAGGGCCGCATCATCGGCGACGACGAGATCAAGGAGGGCCTCGCGGCCGTCCACCCCTACGGCACGTGGCTCAGCGAGAACCTCGTCGACCTCGAAGAGCTCCCCCAGCGGGAGCACACCCTGCCGCCCCACGAGTCGGTGGTCCAGCGCCAGCAGATGTTCGGCTACACGACCGAGGAGATGAAGATCCTCCTCGAGCCGATGGCCCGCACCGGGGCGGAGCCGATCGGCTCGATGGGCACCGACACCCCCGTGGCGGTGCTGTCGGACCGCTCGAGGCTGCTGTTCGACTACTTCGCCCAGCTGTTCGCCCAGGTGACCAACCCGCCGCTCGACGCCATCCGGGAGGAGCTCGTCACAGCGCTGGGGGCGACGCTGGGCCCCGAGGGCAACGTGCTGGACCCCCAGCCCGACTCCTGCCGGCAGATCTACGTGCCGCGTCCGGTGGTCAACAACGACGAGCTGGCCAAGCTCATCCACATCAACGAGTACGAAGGGCTCGCCTCGTTCTCGAGCGTCACCATCCCCTGCCTCTACGAGGTCGCCGAGGGCGGTGCCGGTCTGCGTCGAGCCCTCGACGACATCCGTCGGCGGGCCTCCGACGCCATCGAGGCCGGCCACAACATCTTGGTGCTGAGCGACCGCGGCGCCACCGAGTCGCTGGCCCCCATCCCGTCGCTGCTGTTCACCTCGGCGGTGCACCACCACCTCATCCGGGAGAAGACGCGGACGCGCGTCGGGCTGGTCGTCGAGACGGGCGACGCCCGGCACGTGCACCACATGTGCCTGCTCCTCGGCTACGGCGCCGGCGCCATCAACCCCTACCTGGCCTTCGAGTCCATCGAGGACCTCATCGCCGAGGGGATGACCGAGATCCACGACCCCGTGGCGGCGGTGCGCAACTACATCAAGGCGTGCGGCAAGGGCGTGCTCAAGGTCATGTCCAAGATGGGCATCTCCACCGTCGCCTCGTACTCGGGCGCCCAGATCTTCGAGGCCATCGGCCTGTCGCAAGAGCTGGTCGACGAGTTCTTCACCGGCACCGTCAGCCGTCTGGGCGGCGTGCAGCTCGACCAGCTCGCCGAAGAGGTCGCGGTCCGGCACCGTCGTGCCTACCCGTCGCGGCCCGAGGAGCGCGCCCACCGCACGCTCGAGGTCGGCGGCGAGTACCAGTGGCGCCGGGAGGGCGAGTACCACCTGTTCAACCCCCAGACGGTGTTCAAGCTCCAGCACGGCACGCGGTCCCGGCGCTACGAGATCTTCAAGGAGTACACCCGACTCGTCGACGACCAGTCGTCGCAGCTGGCGACGCTGCGAGGCCTGTTCGTGCTCGACGGGGGCGACCGCCAGCCGGTGCCGATCGACGAGGTCGAGCCGGTGTCGGAGATCGTCAAGCGGTTCAGCACCGGCGCCATGTCGTACGGCTCGATCTCGGCCGAGGCGCACGAGACGCTCGCCATCGCCATGAACCGGCTGGGCGCCCGCTCGAACACCGGTGAGGGCGGTGAGGACGCCGAGCGCTACGTGCCGCTGCCCAACGGCGACTCCAAGCGCTCCGCCATCAAGCAGGTGGCGTCGGGCCGCTTCGGCGTCACCAGCGAGTACCTGGTCGACGCCGACGACCTGCAGATCAAGATGGCCCAGGGCGCCAAGCCGGGCGAGGGCGGCCAGCTCCCCGGCCACAAGGTGTACCCCTGGATCGCCAAGACCCGGCACTCCACGCCCGGCGTGGGGCTCATCTCGCCGCCGCCACATCACGACATCTACTCGATCGAGGACCTGGCCCAGCTCATCCACGACCTGAAGAACTCCAACCCGCAGGCCCGGGTGCACGTGAAGCTGGTGGCCGAGGTGGGCGTGGGCACGGTGGCGGCCGGGGTGTCGAAGGCCCACGCCGACGTGGTGTTGATCTCGGGCCACGACGGCGGCACGGGCGCCTCGCCGCTCAACTCGCTCAAGCACGCCGGCGCCCCGTGGGAGCTGGGCCTGGCCGAGACGCAGCAGACGCTGCTGATGAACGGCCTGCGCGACCGCATCGTCGTGCAGGTCGACGGCCAGCTCAAGACCGGCCGCGACGTGGTGGTGGCCGCCTTGCTGGGCGCTGAGGAGTTCGGCTTCGCCACGGCGCCGCTGGTGGTGTCGGGCTGCGTGATGATGCGGGTCTGCCACCTCGACACCTGTCCGGTCGGCATCGCCACCCAGAACCCCGAGCTGCGGGCCCGCTACAGCGGCAGCCCCGACTTCGTCGTCACCTTCTTCGAGTACATCGCCGAGGAGGTGCGCGAGCTGCTCGCCGAGCTGGGCTTCCGGACCCTGGAGGAGGCCATCGGGCGCGTCGACGCCCTCGACGTGCGCGCCGCGGTCGACCACTGGAAGGCGTCGGGGCTCGACCTCGGGCCGATCCTCCACATGCCCGAGCTGCCCGACGGCACGAACCTGCACCAGGTGATCGAGCAGGATCACGGGCTCGAGCACGCCATGGACAACGAGCTGATCCGCCTGGCCCAACCGGCGCTCGAGCGCGGCGAACCGGTGCGCATCGAGCTGCCCATCTTCAACGTGAACCGCACGGTGGGCACGATGCTCGGCTCCGAGCTCACCCGTCGTCATGGTGGCGGGGGTCTGCCCGACGACACCATCATCATCCGGTTCACCGGCTCGGCCGGCCAGAGCCTCGGGGCCTTCCTGCCCCGCGGCATCACCTTGCGCCTCGACGGCGACGCCAACGACTACACGGGCAAGGGCCTGTCGGGTGGCCGGGTCATCATCCGACCGCCGGCCGGCTCACCGTTCGTGGCCGAGGAGAACATCATCGCCGGCAACGTCATCCTCTACGGCGCCACCGGCGGCGAGATGTTCCTGCGGGGCGTCGTGGGGGAGAGGTTCTGCGTGCGCAACTCCGGGGCCGTGGCGGTCGTCGAGGGCGTGGGCGACCACGCCTGCGAGTACATGACGGGTGGGCGGGCCGTCGTGCTCGGCGGCACCGGCCGCAACTTCGGTGCCGGCATGTCCGGGGGCATCGCCTACGTGTACGACGTTGCGGGCGACTTCGGCACCTGCGTGAACCCCGAGATGGTCGACCTCGACCCGCTCGACGGCGACGACCGTGAGTGGCTCCACGACCGGATCCGCCGCCACCTCGAGGAGACCGACTCGGCCGTCGCTCGCCGCATCATCGAGGGCTGGGCCGACGAGGTCGAGCGCTTCGTGAAGGTGATGCCGAAGGACTACAAGCGGGTGCTCGACGCGGAGCGCCGGGCCGCCGAGCGCGGCGAGGACCCGGTGGCGGCCGTCATGGCCGCCGCCCGGGGCTGAGGAGGAACTCGTCATGGGAGATGTGCAGGGGTTCTTGCGGCACACGCGCGAGCTGCCCACGCGGCGCGAGGTGCCGGTGCGGCTGAAGGACTGGCGGGAGGTCTACGAGGACTTCCCCATCGAGAAGATCCGCACGCAGGCATCCCGTTGCATGGACTGCGGGATCCCGTTCTGCAACAACGGCTGTCCACTGGGCAACCTGATCCCGGAGTGGAACGACCTCGTCTACCGGGATCACTGGCGCGAGGCCATCGAGCGGCTGCACGCCACCAACAACTTCCCCGAGTTCACCGGGCGCCTGTGCCCGGCACCGTGCGAGGCCGCGTGCGTGCTCGGCATCAACCAGCCGCCGGTCACCATCAAGCAGGTGGAGGTCGAGATCATCGACCGGGCGTGGAGCGAGGGCTGGGTCAAGCCGGTGCGCCCCGCGGTGCTCACCGGCAAGAAGGTGGCCGTCGTCGGCTCTGGTCCTGCGGGGCTGGCCGCCGCCCAGCAGCTCACCCGCGCCGGGCACGAGGTCGTGGTCTACGAGCGGGACGACCGCCCCGGCGGGCTGCTGCGCTACGGGATCCCCGAGTTCAAGATGGAGAAGCGCCACCTCGATCGCCGCCTCGACCAGATGCGGGCCGAGGGCACCGAGTTCCGCTGCAACGTCCACGTCGGCGTCGACGTGACCGGCGACGAGCTGCGCCGCGACTTCGATGCCGTCGTGCTCGCCGGCGGCGCCACCGTCCGTCGCGACCTGCCCATCCCGGGCCGCGACCTCGACGGCATCCACCAGGCGATGGAGTTCCTCCCCATCGCGAACCGGGTGCAGGAGGGCGACCTCGACGAGCCGACCATCACCGCCGAGGGCAAGCGGGTGGTCATCATCGGCGGGGGCGACACCGGTGCCGACTGCCTCGGCACCTCGCACCGGCAGGGCGCGGTGTCGGTCCACCAGTTCGAGATCATGCCCCGGCCGCCCGAGGAGCGCGATCCGTCCACGCCGTGGCCGACGTGGCCGCTGATGTTCCGCACGTCGTCGGCCCACGAGGAGGGCGGCGAGCGCGTCTACGCCGTGTCGACCATCGAGTTCGTCGGTGACGACCAGGGCCGCGTCGCCGCGCTCCGCGCCCACGAGGTGCAGTCGACGATGGTCGACGGTCGACCCTCGTTCGAGAAGGTCGAGGGGTCCGAGTTCGAGCTGCCCTGCGAGCTGGTCCTGCTCGCCATGGGCTTCACGGGGGCCCAGCCCGAGGGCCTGCTGGCCCAGCTCGGCGTCGAGCTCGACGGCCGGGGCAACGTGGCCCGCGACGGCTCGTGGCGCACCAACGTCGACGAGGTGTTCGTGTGCGGCGACATGGGCCGGGGCCAGAGCCTCATCGTGTGGGCCATCGCCGAGGGCCGCTCAGCGGCGGCCGCCGTCGACGCCCACCTGATGGGTCACACCGACCTGCCGGCCCCGCTCAGCCCCGACGCCGCGCCGCTGCGCTGACGGGTCGTCGAGCCGCCGGCATCGGCCCGAGGCCCGCCGCACGCGACGGGGCCCCGCCATCAGGCGGGGCCCCGGTGACAGCCGGTGTCAGGGAGCGACGGGCTGGCCGTTCAGCGTCCGGTAGGCGTAGCCCGTGGCGATCTGGGTGACGCCGTAGGCGAGGCCGCAGGTGATGAAGTTCAGCACGACGACGATGATGACGAACAGCAGCACCTGACCGATGTTGTCCTTCACGAGGTTGAAGCTCGACATGATGCAGTCCGTCGGGCCCTGGTTCTGGTCGATGCAGTAGAAGCCGTAGAAGACCGTGAAGAAGGCCACGATCAGGGCGCCGATGCAGAACACGAACAGGCCCAGGAACGTGAGGATGCCCACCAGGATGGAGGCGATCGCGTACGGGCCGAGGTTGTCGAACTTGAACACGGTGCCCGGGTCGGGTGTCTCGCCGTTGGTGATCATCAGCGCCATGCGGATCAGACCGATCTGCAGGACCAGGCTGATGACGAAGCCGAGGATCGACATGCCCAGGCTGATGAACAGGCCGACGAGGCCCGACACCTGCGAGTTCACGATGCCGCGGAAGATGTTGAACAGGATGTTCACGCCGACCACGATCAGCACGATGATGATCACCTGGCCGATGTACTGGACGAACTTGTTCCAGCCGTAGGTCAGGGCGGCGCCCAGGTCGAACTGGACGGGTCCGCCGGCACCACCGGCTCCCGCGGCCTGGTAGCCCGGGGCCTGCTCCGGCGGGTACCACTTGCCGTCAGAGGCCTGCCACCAACCGGGGCCTTGCGAACTGTCGCTCACGCCACCACTCCTTCACCTACGAGGGTTGTCGGCGCGCACTCTATATCCCCCGGCGATCGGGCGCGGTGGATGCGCGGTGCGCCTGCCGGCACGGTTCCGCCGGCGGTCAGACGCCGTTCGCGTGGTGCCCGGCCACGGGCTCGACGAGGGCGGCCTGGCGCAGCCGGTGGACGGTGGCGCACACGCCGAACGCGCTCATGCCGAGCTCGCGGATGATGTCGGCGACGGTGCGCCGGCCGTCGAGCAGCGACAGCACGTCCCAGTCCGCCGCGGTGATGGTGACGCTGTCGCTCGCGAGGTGGCGCACCGGCGCCATGACGAGCGCGGTCGACGGGACCGACTCGGCGATCACCTTCCAGGCCTCGACGCGGCGTTCGGCCTCGGCGAGCAGCTCGCGGTGGTCGAACGTGAAGCGCGTGCCCAGCGGGTGGGTGGCGCCGGGGGAGAAGCTGAAGCGGTCGTTGCTCGGCAGCGTGAGCTCGAAGATCGTGCCCAGCGTCTGGTCGTGCAGGACCTGCTCGACCCTGGTCGGATCGGCGCCGGCGTCGATCACGGCGTCGCACAGGGAGCCGTCGCGGCGGGCCTGGGCGGACGCGTCCCACCAGCCATCGGCGTCGGTGATGCCCGAGCCGATGAACACCTGCTGCAGCGTGGGACCGTTCTCCGACAGGGCCACGGTGACCCGGCCCTGGTGCACCACCACCACCGCCGGGCTGCGCCCGGCGAACTCGATCACCCCCGACTGGCCGGTCTCGGCCAGGAAGCCGAGCAGCTCGTGCAGGCTCAGCTCGTCGAGGGTCCCCGCCAGGGCCGATCCCACGGTCATGGCGGCACGCTAGTGCTGCGTCGACGCCGGTGCGAGGCCGCCGGCCGGTCCCCCTGCGACCACGCTCGGTGGTGGGCGGCGGCGGCTCGGCGGCAGCGGTCGGCGAGCCGCCGCCCGAGTCGGTGTGGGTCGATCGGATCATTCTGCGCGGCCGGAGCCGTCCGCGTGCCGAGGATCCACCAGGACACGTCGCTGACCTGGGACGATGCCGCCGGGGACGACCGGTGGACCGGGGGGTTCGGGGTCGGCGAAGTTCCGCCGGCCGACGGCCTCAACATCGAGGACCGGTGGTCGAAAGGTAGGGAGGTGTGGCGCCGGAGCCACACCGTCGGGGTTACGCCCCGGAGGGGGTCCGAGACGTGATGCGAGACAGCCGAGGCTCGACATGCTGAAGAACCTGAAGGTCGGCACCAAGCTCATCGTCATCCTGGTGGCGCCGGTCATCGTGCTGATCGGGCTCGCCTGGGTGGGCGCCAAGCAGCGACTCGACGCCGCCGACAACGCCAGCCGGGTCGGCGAGCTCACCAGCTTCGCCGCCGCCGACGCCAACCTCGCGTACCAGCTCGAGATCGAGGGCCTCTACTCGGCCGAGTACATGGCGAGCCTCAAGAAGAGCGGCGAGCCCGAGCTCAAGGCCCAGCGGGCCAAGACCGACGCCGCCCGCAAGGAGTACGAGGACGCGGTCAAGACCTACGACCCGGGTCGGGGCTACCCGGCCGTGCAGGAGGCCCTGAAGCGGGTCGACGGCCGCCTCGTGTCGCTGCAGGTCAACCGCAACTCGGTCGACGCCATCCAGACCGATCCGACCAACGCCATCGAGCAGTACGCCAACACGATCGAAGCGCTCCTCAAGGTCAACCAGGAGATCGCCCGGACCATCACCGAGCCGAGCCTCTCCCGGGACTTCCAGTCGTTCGTGAACATGCAGGCGATCGGGTACAACCGGTCCAAGGAGGCGATGTACGCCACCGCGGTCGTGGCCGTGGGCTTCTACCCGACGCAGTTCCCGACCACGTCGTCGCCCGACGCGACCAAGTGCACCGCGTTCGACGCCAGCAGCTGCGCGGTCTACGGCAAGCTGCAGAGCGCCGGTGAGGACGTCGCCCGAGCCGACAGCTCCTACACCGACAACGCGTCGGCGGCCCAGAAGCAGCTGCTGCGGGACAAGCTGGCCAACAACCAGTACGAGGAGCTCAAGCGCCAGCTCTTCGACGCCGCCACGACGACCGGCGCCAACGCCAACGACCTGCGGGGCGGCTCCCGCAAGCTCGAGCTCGCCCCGTGGATGGAGGCGACCACCTCCTACCTGGCCGCCATCAAGAGCGCCCAGGACGAGCTGCTCGCCACCACCCAGACCCAGGCCTCGAACCTGCAGAGCACGGCCCAGCGAGAGGCCCTCGTCTACCTGGTCTTCGCCGGTGGCGCCATCCTCATCGCCCTGATCATCGCCTTCTACGTCGCCCGGGCCACGACCCGTCCGCTGCGGGAGCTGACCAGCGCGGCCTACTCGCTGTCCACCGACAAGCTGCCGGCGCTGGTCGAGCGGCTGCGGAACCCCGAAGAGGCCGAGGGCGAGTCGCTCGCCTCGACCCTGACCCCGATCGACATCCACACCAAGGACGAGATCGGTCAGCTGGCCGACGCCTTCAACTCGATCCAGCAGGTGACGGTCGAGGTGGCCGAGGAGCAGGCGCAGCTGCTGCGCAAGGGCATCGGCGACATCTTCATCAACCTGGCCCGCCGCAACCAGACGCTGCTCGACCGCCAGATCGAGTTCATCGATCAGCTGGAGGCGAACGAGGAGGATCCGGACCAGCTCGACAACCTCTTCAAGCTCGACCACCTCGCCACCCGGATGCGGCGCAACGCCGAGTCGCTGCTGGTGCTGGCCGGGGCGGAGCCGCCCCGGCGGCGGGGACGCCCCGTGGCGCTCGCCGACGTGGTCCGCGTGGCCATCGGCGAGGTCGAGGACTTCGCCCGGATCCAGCTGCTGGCCCTCGACGAGGCCACGGTGGGCGGCAACGTGGCGGTCGACCTCGCCCACCTGCTCTCCGAGCTGATGGAGAACGCCACCCACTTCTCGCCGCCGGACACCATGGTGGAGATCGTCGGTCACCGCTCCGACGACGGCAGCTACATCCTGTCGGTCTCCGACCAGGGCATCGGCATGAGCGCCGACCAGCTGGCCGAGGCCAACGTGCAGCTGGCCCGTCCGCCGCTCGTCGGCCTGGCCCTGTCCCGGTCCCTCGGCTTCATCGTGATCGGTCGTCTGGCCCAGCGCTTCGACATCTCGGTGAAGCTCACGGCCAGCCCGTCCGGTGGCGTGACCGCGCTGGTCACCCTGCCGACCGACCTGGTGACCTACGAGGGCGAGGAGGCACCCGCGGCCCCGGTCGAGGCGCCCGCTGAGGCCTACGCCCCGCCGGCCGTCGAGGAGCCGATCGTCCTCGCCGACGCCGAGCCGCTGGCCGAGGTGTCGCCCGAGCCCGACGTCGAGCCCGAGCCCGAAGCCGAGCCGGAGCCGGTGGCCGAGCCGGTCGGGGCGTCGGCAGGCGACGGGGGCGACGACCTGCTCGACGAGGTCCTCGACGAGCCGCTCGAGGTGCCCGAGGGCGACGAGTTCGAGCGTGGTCTGCAGTCCCTGGTGAGCGACGAGCTGCCGGCGGGGCCCATCGAGTCCGACACGCCGGGCACCCCGCCGACCGAACCGGCCACCTTCCCCGAGCCCGACGCCGAGCCGGTCGCCGACGCGGAGCCCGAGGTCGAGCCGGCGGGCATCACCGTCGCCGAGCAGGTGGCCGCCGCCGCCCGGGCGGAGGCCAAGTCGGCCGAGCTGACCGCCGCCGGCCTGGTGCGACGCACGCCGAAGAAGCGCTCCGAGGCCGCGGTCGGCGGTGGGATGCCAGCGCAGGCGGCCCGTTCCACGGGCGCCTCGCAGCGGTCGCCCGAAGAGGTGCGCAAGATGCTGTCCCGCTACCGGTCGGGCCTCAACCGCGGCCGGGGCTCGGCCGATGGGTCCGAGACCACCGATTCGTGAGAACGATCCCTGCCATGCTGTACGCCCACCGGGCGCCCGATCACCCGCAGAACCGGAGGATCAGCCAACCATGACGGAACTCAGCGCCGAAGCCAGGAACCTCAACTGGCTCGTGCAGAACTTCGCCGAGCGGGTGCCCGGCGTCAACGAGGCGGTGGTGGTGTCCTCCGACGGCCTGCCGATCGCCACCTCGTCGGGCCTCGACCGTGATGCCGCGGACCGGTTCGCCGCGGTGGCGTCGGGCCTGATCGGCCTCGCCTACGGCGCCGCCGGGCGCTTCGGCGGCGGGGCGGTGAACGAGGTCATCATCGAGATGGAGAACGCCTTCCTGTTCGTCACCGGGATCAGCGACGGCTCGTGCCTCGCCACGGTGGCGTCCGCCGAGTGCGACGTCGGCCTGGTGGGCTACGAGATGGCGGTGCTGGTCGACAAGGCCGGCAACGTCCTCACTCCCGAGATCCGAGCCGAGCTCCAGGCGGCGCTCCCGAGATGACCGACATCGGCGACGACGAGGAGGATCGCTTCTTCAAGGTCCGGCCCTACCAGCTCACGGGCGGCCGGACCAAGGTGAGCGTTCCCGATCTCGAGCTCGAGACGCTGCTCAAGGTCACGGCGCAGGGCACCGCCGCTGCGCCCCGCCTGGCGCTCGAGCGCAAGAAGATCTCGTCCTTGTGCGTCTCGCCGATCTCGGTGGCCGAGGTCTCGGCCCACCTGAGCGTCCCCCTCGGGGTCGCCAAGGTCCTCGTCGGCGACATGATCGAAGAGGGCTTCCTCTCCTACTTCCAGCCGCAGTACGCGCAGGCCGGGGCGGGCAGCGACCGTCCCGACCTCAAACTCCTCGAAAGGGTGCTCGATGGCCTTCAAGCGCTCTGAGGCTCCGGCCTCGGCAGAACCCACGCCCGACGACAACGCACCGCTCCCGGTGAAGATCATCGTCGCCGGCGGGTTCGCAGTGGGCAAGACCACGTTCGTCGGTTCGATCTCGGAGATCGCCCCGCTGACGACCGAGGCTGCCATGACGAAGATGGCCGAGGGCATCGACGAGACCGGTGGCACCAACACCGGCAAGACGTCGACGACCGTGGCCATGGACTTCGGTCGCATCACGCTCGGCTCGGACCTGATCCTGTACCTGTTCGGCACGCCCGGCCAGGACAGGTTCAAGTTCATGTGGGACGACCTGGTCCGGGGCGCCATCGGCGCGGTCGTGCTGGTCGACACCAGCCGCCTGGCCGACTGCTTCCCGGCGGTCGACTACATGGAGACCCAGGGCGTGCCGTTCATCGTGGCGATCAACCTGTTCCACGGCAAGCAGTACCACTCGATCGACGACGTGCGGGAGGCGCTGGCCATCCCCACCGACGTGCCGGTCATCACCACCGACGCCCGCGATCGCGGGGCCACCAAGTCGGCGCTGCTCGAGCTGGTGCAGCACGCCCTCATCCGGGCCACCGCCTCCGCCGGCTGACCGTCGGCCCCTGCACCCCTTCGCTGCCACCGACGCCGCCATCGGGCGGCGTCGGTGCGCTCCAGGCCCCGCTAGGCTCGCCCGCCGTGCCCGAGCCAGCCCCGGCGAGCGACGTCGTGACGGTCGTGATCGTCCACTGGAACCAGCCGGAGCGCTGCGCCGAGACGCTCGCCAGGCTCGCCCACCAGGGCGTGCCGATCGAGGCGGTGGTGGTCGACAACGGCTCCGAACCGCAGCGGCGCGCCCGGCTGCACGACGTCGCCGCCGCGGCGCCGATCCCGCGCTGGTGCTCGAGCAGGGCGCCAACACCGGGTTCGGCCCGGCCGCCAACACCGGGTGGCGGTGGTGGCTGGCCAACCGTCGCGGGAGTGGTCGGTGGTCGTTCCCCATGACGCCCTGCCCGTCGACGGCACCGTCGGCCGGCTCGTCGCACTGGCCGAGGTCCAGCCCCGCGCCGGGCTCGCCTGCGCCGACGTCGGCGACGGCGAGACGCCGGTGTACGACCCGTACTTCGGCGGCATGACGATGCCGGCGACGCGCGGGGCGGGCTGGGAGCCCTGCGACTACCCCCACGGCACCCTGCTGCTCGCTCGTCGTGCCTGCCTCGAAGAGGTCGGGCTGTTCGACGAGCGGTTCTTCGCCTACTGCGAGGAGGCCGATCTGGGTCTGCGGGCCAAGCGACGTGGGTGGCAGGTGGGCCTCGGCCGGGGGATCCGGGTCGTCAACCCCACCATGCGGTCGGGCAGCCCGGCGGTCGACTACCTGATGCACCGCAACACCTTGCTGCTGGTGCGGGAGCACAGCGGCCGCTACCACGCCGCCATCCGGCTGTGCATCGCCGCGTGGCAGCTCGGGCGCGGACTGGTGCAGCCGTCGTCGCGGGCGTGGCTCTTCTCGGCTCGCGGGCGCCTCTGGGGGATCCTCGACCACCTCCGGGGCCGGGTCGGCCCACCGCCGGCCCACCTGTTCGAGGAGGCGGGCGAGCCCCGGCCAGTCGCCGGCGATCAGTAGCCGGCCGCCTCCAGGCCGCGGTCGAGGAGCCAGGCGCCGACCAGGGTGCCCGCAGGGCCGTCGAAGTGCAGGCCGTCGGGTCGCAGGGTGATGCCGTTCTCCTCGGTGCGGCACCGGCCGTCGGGGCAGATGTAGGCGGCCAGGTCGACGAGGGTGACCCCCGGGGTCTCGGCCACGGCCGTGCGATAGATGCGGTTGAGGCAGTCGATCTTGGCGTCGTTGTCGGGGACGGCCTTGGGCCCCTCGTAGTAGGGCGCGGTGGTCATGGCCACGGGTGTGCCTCGGGACGTCAGGATGCGCAGGGCGTCGCGCACCTCGTTCGCGTACCAGGGGTCGAAGACGGGGTCGCAGGGCCCGCGCCAGACGCCGTCGAGGTCGCGCTGGGTGTTGCCCGCCCATCCCACGACCAGCAGGACGAGGTCGGGGCGGAAGGTGTCGATCGCGCCCCCCCAGCGACCCTCCCAGTCGTGGCACTCGGCGATCTCGGTGGAGATCGTGCCATCGGGCAGCTTCACCCGGCCGTTGCCCCGGGCGACCCCACAGGCGATGATCGCCTTGGACTCCACGTCGACGCCGAGGGTCTGCTCGACCGGGACGATGCCGGCCGCGATGGAGAAGGCCACGGAGTCGCCGAACACCAGCACCTTCGGGGGGTGGCCGAGCTCGGCGGTGGCGCGGGCGACCGGCCGGCCCGCCTTCGTGGTCGGCGGGGCGGTCGATGGCGGCGACCCTTCGGTGTCGGGGCCCGGTGTGGTGGTCGGCGCGGTGGTGGGGGGTGCCGCCTCGCCCGGACCGGCACCGGCACCGGCCACCAGCGCGGCGGCGACGTCCTGCTGGGACGGTCCGCCGGAGGGGGGGACGGTGGTGAGCACCAGCGCCACGGCGACGACGACCGCGGCCGTCGGCGCCAGGATCAGCGCCGGTCGGGTGGCGAGCCGACCGCGACGGATCGGCTTCTCGACCAGCAGGTACGACGCCACGGCCACGGCCAGGGTGACGGCCAGCCGGGCGGTGAGCACCATCGGCTCGGGCCATCCGGTCCGGTCGGGGGAGATGAGCACGAAGATCGGCCAGTGCCACAGGTAGAGCCCGTAGCTGATGATGCCGGCGGCCACGAGCGGGGCCCAGCCGAGGATCCGGGCGATCGGCCCGGCTTCGGGGTGCGAGGCGGCGGCGATGACGGCGGTGGCCGCCACACCGCACGCGAGGAGGCCGCCCCGGTACAAGGTCGCGTCCTGGCCGTCGACGGTGCACCACGCCCAGACGAGGACGGCGACGCCGACCAGCCCGGCCCCTTCGAGCCACCACCGGCCGCGGCGGCTCGTGACCGGGCCCCACACGTGGCCCGAGGCGCCGAGCGCGGCCCCCAACAGGATGGCGGCGATGCGGGTGTCGGTGCCGTAGTAGAGCCGGCTGGGGTCGGTCCCGGGGACGTAGCGGACCACGAGCGACAGCGCCGAGGCCGCCGCCCCGCCGACGCAGACCCAGAACAGGACCTTCGGGCTGCGGCGCAGCCACACCAGCACGCCGACCACCACGAACGGCCACAGCAGGTAGAACTGCTCCTCGATGGCGAGGCTCCAGGTGTGCTGCAGGGGCGAAGGCTCGCTGAACATCGCCCAGTAGCTGCCGTTGCCGGCGATGGCGTGCCAGTTGGCGACGTAGAAGAGCGTGGCGAGGCCGTCACCCCGGATGCGCTCGAGCTCGGGGGGCGTGGCCCACACCAGCGCGTAGAGGGCCACGAAGGCCAGCACCAGGAGCAGGGCGGGCAGGAGCCGACGGGCCCGGCGGCCCCAGAAGTGGCCGAAGCCGATGCGCCCGGTGACGCCGTGCTCGACGAGCAGGAGGCTGGTGATCAGGAAGCCGGACAGGACGAAGAACAGGTCGACGCCGAGGTAGCCGCCTCGCAGGTGACCGGCGTGGAAGGCGATGACGCCGAGCACGGCGAGGCCGCGCAAGCCGTCGAGGGCCGGCATGTAGCGCAGCGTGCGGGAGGCGTCGGCATCCATGGGCCGCGCCACGCCAGTCCTGACCTGTCACATGGTCAGGGCGCGCCGAGGGTCGGCTGGGACCGTCAGGTCGGGCGACCGGCTCGATCCCGCATGACCCACGGGTCGCCCGACCAGCCGGGACGCCGTCGAGCCTCGCGCTCCCCCTCAGGGTCCGTCGGCGAACCCGTCGGGGAAGCGGCCGTCCTCGGCGTCGGCGATGCGCGGGCGGATCGTCGCCAGGTACAGCAACGACACCACCAGCCCGCCGATCACCGTCAGGACGCCGAGGAGGATGGCCGCCATCCAGCCGGCCTGGTTGCGACCGGCGAGGGCCCAGGCCCACGAGGGGCGCCGGGCGCAGTCGAGCAGCGCCCACACCGAGATGGCCAGGGGGATGGCCGACACGGTCACCAGCAGGACCGTCCACAGCAGGCGCCCGACCTCCTCCACGTGCTCACGCTAACGCCGGCTCGTCCCAGCCCCGCCGGACCCGCCTCGCCGCCTGGGGCGATCGCGGGCCGGCGCGACCGGAGGCCTGGAGGTCAGGCAGCGGCTGCGTCGGGTCGGGCCGGCGCCGGGGCGAGGGCCACCGCCAGCACCTCGTCGACGTGGTCGACGAGGTGGACCCGCAAGGCGGCGAGCACGTCGGCGGGGAGGTCCTCGAGGTCGGCCTCGTTGGCCGCGGGGATCACCACGTCGGTGAGCCCGGCGCGGTGGGCGGCGAGCAGCTTCTGCTTCACGCCGCCGATCGGCAGCACCTTGCCCTGCAGGGTGACCTCGCCCGTCATGCCGACGGTCGGGACCACCGGCCGGTCGGTCAACAGGCTCACCAGGGCCGTGGTCATGGTGACGCCGGCCGACGGGCCGTCCTTGGGCACGGCGCCGGCGGGGAAGTGCACGTGGAAGCGGCGCCGGAAGGCGTCGGGTGCGATGCCGAGCCGCTCCCGGCCGGCTCGGATGTGGGAGAGGGCGATCTGGCCCGACTCGTTCATCACGTCGCCGAGCTGGCCGGTGAGCACGAGGCTGCCGACCTCGCCGCCCTCGCCGTCCATGGCGGTGGCCTCCACCACCAGCACGTCGCCGCCCGCGCCGGTCACGGCGAGGCCGTTGACCACGCCGACCTGTGGGTGGCGGTTGGCCTCGTCGTGGCGGAACCGTGGCCTCCCGAGCGCGGCGCGCAGCTGCTCGGGGCCGATCACGACGGGAGCGGTGGCCGGGCCCTCCTCCTGGTCGCGGCGGGCGGCGACCGCGGTGGCGGCCTTGCGCAGCACCTTGCCGAGCTGGCGTTCGAGGTTCCGCACGCCGGCCTCGCGGGTGTGCTCGGAGGCCAGGGAGGCGAGCGCGTCGTCGGTGACCGACACCTCGTCGTCACGCAGGCCCATGCGCTGGCGTAGGCGGGGGAGCAGGTGGTCGCGGGCGATGGCCACCTTCTCGGCGTCGGTGTAGCCGTCGATGCGGATGACCTCCATGCGGTCGAGCAGGGGACCGGGGATGGTCTCGAGCACGTTCGCAGTGGCGATGAACAGCACCTCGGACAGGTCGACGTCGACCTCGAGGTAGTGATCTCTGAAGGTGTGGTTCTGGGCCGGGTCGAGCACTTCGAGCAGGGCAGCGGACGGGTCGCCCCGCCAGTCGGCGCCGACCTTGTCGATCTCGTCGAGCAGGAACACCGGGTTCATGGTCCCGGCCTCGACCAGGGCCTTGGCGATGCGGCCCTCGCGGGCGCCGACGTAGGTGCGGCGGTGGCCGCGGATCTCGGCCTCGTCGCGCACGCCGCCGAGCGCGACCCGGACGAAGCGGCGCCCGAGGGCCCGGGCGACGGAGGCGCCGAGCGAGGTCTTGCCGACGCCCGGCGGGCCCACCAGCGCCACGATCGTCGGCACGGGACGGATCTCTGCGCGAGCGGGCACCCCGCCGGCCGTGGGTGAGGGGCTGCCCGGTGGCGTGGGATCGGTCTCGTCGCGAGCGGGCGCCCCGCCGGTCCGCTCGGCGCGCAGCTTGCGCACGGCGAGCTCCTCGACGATGCGGTCCTTGACCTCGTCGAGGCCGGTGTGGTCGGCGTCGAGCACGGCGCGGGCGTGGACGAGGTCGAGGTCGTCGGTGGTGCGCTCGCCCCAGGGCACGTCGGTGACCGTGTCGAGCCAGGTGCGGATCCAGCCGTGCTCCACGTTCTGGGGGCTGGTGCGCTCGAGGCGGTCGATCTCGCGCTCGACCGCGGTGCGCACCGACGCGGGCAGGTCGCGGTCGGCGATCTTGTCGCGGAAGGCCTGGGCGACGTCGGCCTCGTCGTCGCCCTCGCCCAGCTCCTTGCGGATGGCGGCGAGCTGCTGGCGCAGCAGGAACTCCCGTTGCTGGCGCTCCATGCCCTCGGCGACCTCGGTGCGGATCCGCTCGGACAGCTCGGCCTCGGCCAGCGCCTCCTTGGCCCAGGCCAGCACCTTGCCGAGCCGGTCCTCGACGTCGACGGTCTCGAGCAGCTCGACCTTGCGCTCGAGGGAGAGGTCGGGCCACCAGCCGGCCGAGTCGGCCAGCGCCGCCGGATCGTCGAGGTCGCGCAGCATCCCGGCGAGCCGGCGTCCACCGAGGTGCTCCAGCAGGCTGCGCGCCGCCGCCTTGTACTCGGCGGCCAGCTGGCGGGCTCGTTCGCTCGGGGCAGGCTCGTCGATGGCCTCGGCCCGCAGCCACAGCGCGGCGCCCGTGCCGACCACGCCGGCCCCGAGCCGGGCCCGGTGCTCGGCCCGCACGACGAGCGCGGGGGTGCCGTTGGGCAGGGCGCCGTCGTCCTCCACCCGGGCGATCACCCCGACCGTGGCGTACCGACCGTCGGGGTTGGGCACGAGCAGCAGCAGGCGGTCGTCCCCGACGGCGGCCGCTGCGGCGCGGGCCTCGTCGGTCTCGAGGGCGATGGTGACGACCATCTGGGGCAGCACCACCCCGCCGGCCAGCGGCAGCACCGGGAGGGTGAGCGATGAGCGGAGGGGGCGATCGGCGGTGTCGGTCAGCTCGTGGGGATCGGCCATGGCGTGCTCCAGGGGAAATTACGGGATTACACCCTCACAACCCTTGCAGCCCCAAGCGCATTCCCGGATGGCCCGAGGGGCGTGGGCCGGCTCGGGACCTTGACCAAACGAACGCTTGATGGAAGCATCACCACCTGTGACGGACACGCTGCACCCCACCGAACCCGAGATCGACATCTACGACGGTCGCCTCTACGACGACCCGTGGGAGACCTACCGCTGGCTGCGCAACCACGATCCCGTGCACTGGGACGCCAAGAACAACATCTGGCTCATCTCCAAGCACGAGGACGTCTGCACCATCTCCCGCAACACCGAGCGCTACTGCTCCAAGCACGGCGTCATCGACGTCTCGGTGCCGATGTCGATCATCTCGATGGATGATCCCGAGCACACCCGGCAGCGTCGGCTCATCAACAAGGGCTTCACGCCGCGACAGGTGCGCCGCCTCGAGCCCCACATCCGCGAGCTGTCGAACCAGATCATCGACGAGGTGAAGGCGCGCGGCGAGATCGACTTCGTCGAGGACTTCGCCATCCACGTGCCGCTGATCGTGATCGCCGAGCTGATGGGGCTCGACCCGGCCGGTCGCAAGCGCCTCTACGAGTGGAGCGACAAGATGATGGCCGGGGCCAACCTCCCCGACGACGCCCCGGAGCTCATCCCCGCCGCCGAGGCCTTCGGCGAGTACGTCGAGTACCTGCTGCCCATCATCGAGGACCGGCGCAGCCAGCCGCGCGAGGACCTCATCTCGATCCTCGTCGGCGCCTTCGACGAGGGGCTCCTCGACGGCGGCGACGCCATCGCGGTGAAAGGCGAGGACGAGCTCACCGACGACGAGCTGCTCATGTTCCTCGTCATCATCGTGATCGCCGGCAACGAGACCACCCGCAACGCCATCACCGGTGGCCTCCGCGCGCTGAGCGAGTTCCCCGAGCAGAAGGAGAAGCTGCTCGCCGACCCCGAGCTGTGGGACCTCGCGATCGACGAGCTGATCCGCTACGTGTCACCGGTGCTGAGCTTCTACCGCACCGTCACCGAGACCCACACCTTCAAGGGCAAGGAGCTCAAGGAGGGCGATCGCGTCCTGCTGCTGTACCAGTCCGCGAACCGCGACGAGGACGTCTTCGACGCCCCCGACGAGCTGCGCCTCGACCGCAACCCGAACCCGCACGTGGCGTTCGGCTACGGCCCCCACTACTGCCTCGGCGCCAACCTGGCCCGACTCGAGGTGAAGGTCGTGTTCCAGGAGCTGTTCAAGCGCCTGCAGGACATCCGGGTGCGCGAGGACGCCGAGCTGCAGCGCCACCCCAACACGCTGGTGCTCGCCATCGAGCACCTGCCCGCCGTCTTCACCCCCAGCCGGCCTGAGCCGGCGGTCGCAGCGAGCACGGACGTCGATGCGGTCATGGCTGTGACGACCAGCGAGACGGCGGCCAGGGCCGGCGCGTCGGCCGAGCCCGGCTCGCGCGAGCGGATCCTCGAGGCCGCCCTGCGGCTCATGGCCGAGCACGGCGTGCACGCCATGAGCATGCGTCGCCTCGGCGACGAGTGCGGCCTCAACGTCGCCACGCTGTACCACTACTTCCCCTCCAAGGCCGACCTGTTGGGCGAGGTCATCGCCCACCGCTCCTACGGCGAGCTGCTCGCCGAGCTGCCGCCGATCGACCGCGAGGCGCCGCTGGTCGATCGGGTCGAGGCCATGCTGCGGTACGTGTTCACCGAGATGGCCGACCACGACGACATGTGGCGGCTCCTGCTGGGCGAGAGCCTGCGCGGCAACGAGCAGGTGCTCACCACCGCCGCCGACCTCAGCGCCATCTTCGAGGAGGCGCTCAACGCCTGGTTCGCCGAGCTGCTGGCCGACTTCCCGGGGGAGCGGGCGGTCACCACCCGGGTGCTGCGGGGCACGATCTACGGCTTCTTCGTCGAGGTGCTCCCGTTGCCCCGGGCCGACCGCGTGCGGCTGCTGTCCGAGCGCGCCGGTGAGATCGCCCGGGTGCTCGTGCCCGACCCACCGACCGGCACCCCCGTCTAGTCAGCGGGCGAGGGCTCGGGCCCGCACCAGCTCCGCCACCAGGGACCCGACCCGCTCGAAGCTGGTCTGGAAGGTGCCGGCCGCCTGACGTCGACCCAGGCCGTCCCAGACGATGTCGAGCAGCTCGACGAGGGCCTCGGTGTCGAGATCGTCGCGCAGCACCCCCTCGGCCTGGGCCCGGCCGACGACCGGGGCGAACTCCTCGACGACGAACCGGTTGAGCCGGGCGATGGCGGCGGCCGCGTCGGCGCCGGCCTCCATCCGGCCGCGGAAGACGGCGACGGCGACCGCGGCGTCGGGGTCGCGCAGCACGGTCTCCTCCAGGAAGCGCACCAGGCCGTCGCCGATCGACTGGTCGTCGGGCGCGGCGGCCGCCATGCGCTGCAGCTCGGCGCGCAGCAGGTCCTCGGCGAGCGCCTCGAACAGGTGCTCCTTGGTCGGGAAGTAGTTGTAGAAGGTCCCGGTCGAGAGCCCGGCCTCGGCCAGCAGCTCGCGGGTCGTCAGAGCGCGATAGCCGTTGCGCTCGAGGCACACGAGCGCGGCGTCCATGATGCGGCGCCGCACGGCGTCCTTGTGGGCGGCGCTCACACGGGCACGGTGCCGCTCCCGCCCGCTCACCGGTCTCGTCGCGCACCCTGGGTGCCTCCCTCGGTCGCTCGGCCGAGTTCTACCGCGTGGCCCGGTTCCGGCCAACGCCGGGCGCCGCCGGGAGCGGTTCGACGGCGGCCGACGGTGGTCCCCGGCCTCCTCGGCCGTCCACGGCGGGAACGGTGGCGCCACTAGGGTGACCCGGTGTGACGGTGCGTGTCGGGTTCCTCGGTGCCGGGCTCATCGCCACCTACCACGGCAAGATGCTCCACGGTTCGGGCACCGAGCACGACATCGTGGCGGTGCACGACCCCGACCGCTCCCGGGCCGAGGCCTTCGCCGCGGCCAGCGGCGCCCGCGCGCTGCCGACGGAGGACGAGGTGATCGAGGCGTGCGACGCTGTCTACGTCTGCACCTGGACCTCCGAGCACCGTCGGCTGGTGGAGGCGGTGGCGGCCGCCGGCCGGGCCGTCTTCTGCGAGAAGCCCCTCGCCACCGGCCTGGCCGACGCGCTGGCGATGGTGGAGGTGGTCGAGGCCGCCGGCGTCGTCAACCAGGTCGGTCTCGTGCTGCGCGACTCGCCCGCCTTCGGGTTCCTGCGCCACCTCGTGCAGGCGCCGGTCTCGGGCCGGGTGATGGCGGTGGTGTTCCGCGACGATCAGTACCTCCCGGTGCAGGGCATGTACGCCAGCGACTGGCGCGGCGACGCCGCCCGGGCCGGCGCCGGCACGCTGCTCGAGCACTCGATCCACGACCTCGATCTGCTCGAGTGGCTGTTCGGCGCAGTGACCTCGGTCAGCGGGCGGGCCGGCGCCTTCCACGGGCTCGACGGCATCGAGGACGTCGTCGTGGCGACGGCGGCCCTCGCCGACGGGGCCACGGCCTCGCTCACCTCGGTCTGGCACGATCTGCTCGAGCGGCCCAGCCTGCGACGGATGGAGGTCCTGTGCGAGCGGGCCTTCTACGTGCTCGAGGGCGACGTGTGGGGTCCGGTGCGGTGGACCCGGCCCGACGGCGACGAGGGGGCCCTGGAGGGCGAGGGCCTGGTCGCCGCCGTCACCGAGCAGGTCGGTCCGCCGCGCAACCCCGACGGCGCGTTCATCGACGCGGTGGCGGCGGGCCGACCGGCGTCGCCCGGGTTGGCCGATGCGCTGCGCCCGCACCTGCTCGTCGACGCGGTCTACCGCTCGTGTGGTGACGGCGGTTCGCCCGTCGCCGTCCCGCCCGGACGACCCGTCGAGGTGCCGTGGTCGTGAGCGACGCGGCCCGGGCCGGCCCGGTCGTCCACGTGATGGCCGGGGTGATCGCGGCCAGCGGCTTCGCCTCGGGCGACCGCGTCGTCGTCGGCCACTGGTGGCAGTCGCCGATCGGTCCCTTCACCGACGTGATGTGGGCCGAGCCCGACGGTGTGCGGGTCCTGTACACGCCCTCGGACCGGGTCCAGCGCTTCGTCACGTCCGTGTACACCTTCGACCGCAGCGAGGTGGTGCCGTTCCGCACCGAGGGGGACGGCCGAGCGCTCGCGGTGGAGGCCGGCGATCGTCGGCTGACGATGCGGTCGGGCCGGGGTGTGCCGATCCCGATGCGCCGACCGCGGTGGTTCACCCGGTGGGTCGAGGGACCGGTGGCCCGCGCGCTGCTCCGGGTGCGGGTCTACGGCGAGAGCCCCACCGGGGTGCAGGAGTGGTACCAGGCCGACGTGTGGCGACCGATGCGGTCCGCGAGCGCCGCCGTCGGCGGGCGCGACCTCGGCGCCGGCGGCCCGGTCGAGCCCGCCACCGGCTTCGGCTTCACCGAGCCGCCCCGCCGGCCGTCGATGGTGAACCTGCACACCTACCTGGTCGATCCCTCGGGTCGGCTCGACGCCGTGGTGGGGCGCACGCCACGATGAGGGTCGGCACCGGCAACGGGGTCGACGAAGGAGGCACCATGGACGATGATCGCTCGAACGGACCGGTCCTGGCCGAGGTCGAGGATCGGCTGCGCATGCCGCTGGAGGAGGCGATGCTCACCCAGCGGGCCGTGCGCCGGCTGCTGCCCGACCCCGTCGACGACGCCATCGTGCTGCGCCTCATCGAGCTGGCGCTGAAGGCGCCCACCGGGTCCAACGGCCAGAACTGGGAGTTCGTGGTGGTCAAGGACCCCGCGGTCAAGGCGCGGTTGGCGGCCCGCTACCGGCAGGCGTGGGTGGTGTACGGCGGGCTCGGCGAGCGGGTCGCCGCCGGCGACGAGGCGATGGCCAAGATCCTGCGGTCGGTGCAGTGGCAGGTCGACCACTTCGAGGAGCTGCCCGTCCTGGTCGTGGCCTGCCTGGCCGGCGGGCCGCGCTCGGGGAAGGTCCCGTACGTGCCGCTGCCCCACGTGGCGAACACGTCGTTCTACGGCTCGATCTACCCGAGCGTGCAGAACCTGCTCCTCGGCGCCCGCGCCGTCGGACTGGGCGCCTCGTTGATCACCCTGCCGCTGTGGAGCGTGACGGCGGCCCGACGCATCCTCGGCCTGCCCTTGTCGGTCACGCCGTGCTGCATCGTGCCCCTCGGCTGGCCTCGGGGCCGCTACGGCCCGACGACGCGCCGACCGGTCGGCGAGGTGGTCCACCTCGACCGGTTCGGCAACCAGCCCTGGCGCGCCGCTACGGCGTGAGGACGATCTTGCCCGTCGTGGCGCCGGCGACGAGCCGCCCGAGTGCATCGGGGAGGGCGTCGAGGGACAGCACCTCGGAGACCAGCGGGCGCACGGCGCCCTCGGCGTAGAGCCGCACGATGTCGTCGTGGGCTTCGTGCACGAGCTCGGGGCGGCGGGTGCGGTAGCCACCCCAGTTCACACCCATGATCGAGTAGTTCTTGACCATGGCGTGGTTGGTGCGGGCCTCGGCGTAGGCGCCGCCGGCGGCGCCGATGACGAGGATCCGGCCCTCCCAGGCGATGCACCGGGTCGAGCGCTGGAAGGTGTCGCCCCCGACGGCGTCGTACACCACGTCGGCGCCGCGGCCGTCGGTGAGGTCGAGCACGGAGGCGACGAAGTCGTCGGCCCGGTGGTCGACGGCGTGGTCGGCGCCGAGCTCGAGGCAGCGGGCGACCTTGTCGGGCCCACCGGCGGTGGCGACGACGGTGGCGCCGGCCGCCTTGGCCAGCTGGACGGCGGCCGATCCGACCCCGCCGGCACCGGCGTGGACCAGCACCGTCTCACCAGCGCGCAGCCCGGCCCGGCGGTGGAGGGCGAACCAACCGGTCTGGTAGCTCACGTGCATGGCGGCCGCCTCCGACGACGGCAGGCTGGGAGGAAGAGGGAACACGTCCACGGAGCGGGCCGCGGCCTGCTCGGCGAGCCCACCGCGGGGCAGCAGCGGGGTGCCGACCACCCGAGCCCCGATGGGGTGCATGGCCCCCGGCCCGGTCGCCACCACCGTGCCGGCCACCTCCATCCCGGGCGTGAACGGCAGCGGCGGCGACTCCTGGTAGGTGCCGCGGCACAGCAACGAGTCGGCGAAGTTCACGGCGCACGCCTCGACGGCCACCACGACCTCGCGCTCGCCGGGCTCCAGCGGCTCGACGTCGTCGAGGCGCAGCACCTCGGCGGGCTCCCCGAGCTCGTGGACCTGCCAGGCACGCATGGTCGGCGGCGCCACCTCAGGCCGTGAGGACGACCTTGCCACGCGTCGCCCGGGTGCCGAGTGACGTCAGCGCGTGGGGTGCCTCGTCAAACCCGTGGCGATGGGCCACCAGCGGGTCGATCCGGCCCTCGGCGTGGAGGCGGACGAGGTCGTCGTGGCACTCCTGCACGGCCTTCGGCGCCCAGGCGTAGTACTGGTCGAGGTGGACGCCGACCACGCTGTAGTTCTTGAGCAGCACGTGGTTCGCCGGGGCCTCGGGGATGCGGCCGCTGGTGAAGCCGACGGTCACGAGCCGCCCCTCGAAGGCCAGGCACCGCCGGCTGGCGTCGAAGGTGTCGCCGCCGACCGGGTCGTAGACCACGTCGGCGCCTCGGCCCGCCGTGGCCTCCTTCACGCGGGCCACGAAGTCGTCGGCCGTGTAGTCGATGGCGAGGTCGGCGCCGAGCGCTCGCAGGTGCGGACCTTCTCGGTCCCGCCAGCGGTGGCGACGACGGTGGCACCGGCGGCCTTGCCGAGCTGGATGGCAGCCGAGCCGACGCCGCCGGCACCGGCGTGCACGACCAGGGTCTCGCCGGGCTGGAGGCGGGCCTGGCGATAGAGGCCGAACCAGCCGGTCTGGTAGGTGATGGTGAGGGCGGCGCCGGTGAGGTCGTCGATCTCGTCGGGGATGGCGAAGGCACGCTCGGCCGAGGTGACGACCACCTCGGCCATGCCGCCGTGGTCTGGGTGGGCGACCACCCGGGTGCCGGGCTCGATGCCGGCGCCGTCACCGACGGCGACCACCTCGCCGCACACCTCGATGCCGGGAGTGAACGGCGGTGGCGGCTTGACCTGGTAGCGCCCCTGCACCATCAGCAGGTCCGGGAAGTTCAGCGCCCAGGCCCCCACGCGGATCGCCACCTCGCCCGGTCCGGGTCGCGGCTCGTCGACGTCCTCGAGGACGAGCGCGTCGCCCGGGTCCCCCGGCTCGTGCACGCGCCATCCCCTCACGGAGGCTCACCGTAGTCGGCGGTCGACGCCCACGGAGGACGCTCGGTCCCCCGACGAGACCGGCCTGGGTGCCGGTGGGCGCCGTGCCGGGGCGCCGACGGGCCGGCGGCGGCCGTGGACGTCGTCAGCGGCTGCGGGCGCCCTCGCCCGGGGCCCGGATGGAGGTGCCGAGCACCACGACGGGCGCGTCGCTCCCCGTCCCGGTCTCGCCGTTGGCGCGGGTCGGCGGCCGCCACTCCTGGGGGTTGGCGTTGTGGTCGAGGAGGTGGGCGATGACGTCGGGCGGTTGGGGGTGGCTGAAGTAGTAGCCCTGGGCCAGGTCGCAGCTCATCGCCCGCAGCCGCTCGACCTGCTCCTCGGTCTCGACGCCCTCGGCCACGGTGACGATGCCGAGCGCCTTGGCCATGCCGATCACGTGCTCGACGATCGTGGCGTCCTCGGGCGAGGTCAGCAGCCCGTCGACGAAGGACTTGTCGATCTTGAGCAGGTCGAGGCTGAACTGACGGAGGTACGACAGCGACGAGTAGCCCGTGCCGAAGTCGTCGAGGGCGAGGCTGATGCCGAGGGCCTTGGCCGCTCGCAGCGTCGACCAGGCCGAGGCCACGTCGTACATCAGTGCTCCCTCGCTGATCTCCAGGCAGATCCGATCCGCGTCGACGCCGCTGCGCTGGAGGCAGTCGCGCAGGTGCTCGACGAAGTTGGCCTGGGCCAGCTGGCGGGCCGCGACGTTCGTCTTGATGTTGAGCGGGGGTCGGTCGGGGAACTGGTCCTGCCAGCGTCGGGACTGGTGGCAGACCTCGTCGATGACCCAGGCGCCGACCGGCACGATCAGGCCGGTGTCCTCGAGGGCGGGGAGGAACTCGTCGGGGCCGATCATCCCCTGGTCGGGGTCGTCCCAGCGCAACAGGGCCTCGACGCCGACCAGGCGCTTGGTCCACAGCGACACGATCGGCTGGTAGTAGAGGCGGAACTCCCCGGCGGCGAGGGCCTCGCGCAGTCGACGCTCGGCGGTGGACGGGGTGATCTGGTCGCGCATCGACCGGTCGAACAGGGCCCACTTGCCCGGTCCGGCGGCCTTGGCCCGGTACATGGCGGCGTCGGCGTCGCGCAGCACCTCGTCCGGCCTGGTGCAGCGCTCCTCGGTGATGGCGATGCCCACGCTCGCCGAGATCCGCAGGCTGTCCTCGCCCACGGTGAACGGGCGCTCGACGGCTTCGATGATGCTGCGAGCGATCCGCTCGGCCGAGAGGGCGTTGGTGATCTCCGGGCACAGCACCACGAACTCGTCGCCGCCGTAGCGGACGATCTCGTCCTTCGGGGTCAGGGTGCCGCGGAGCCGGTCGGTGACGGCGATCATCAGCTCGTCGCCGACCTCGTGCCCGTGGGTGTCGTTGACCTTCTTGAACCCGTCGAGGTCGACGAAGAAGACGCCGATGCGTCCGTTGTAGCGGCGGACCTGGCGCAGCATCTCGTCGAAGCCCTCGCCGAGGAACCGGCGGTTGGGCAGGCCGGTGAGGCGGTCACGGCTGGACAGCTCGCGCAGCGCCTCCCGGGCCCGGGACGCGTCCCGGTACCGGCGGACCGCGTAGACGCCGGCGGCCACCGGCACGACCACCAGCAGCGCCAGGACGCCGTTCAGGTTCGAGGCCGACAGGCCGTCGGCCCACGACAGCAGTCGGGAGATCCCGTCGGTGGCCACGGCGAGCACCGCCACGGCCACGCAGACGACCACGATCCAGGCGAGGTCGCGGCCGGCTCGGCCGTCCTTGCCCATGGAGTCGGCGAGCAGCCGCGCCTGTTCCTCTTCCCTGTCGACCATGGCGGTTCTCCATCGGCCGATCCGCGTCCGTCTTGATGCCGTCACGTGCGGATGGGCCGTCCGTCCTCACCGACACGGGTCACGTACCGCGCGGGTCCGGCGCAGATCCACCACGGGCGGTGCCGCAGGCCGCGCCTCAGCCGCCCTCGGACGGGGCGGCGTCGCCCGGGGTCCGCCGGAGTCGGTCGGCGGGGTCCTCGGGGAGGTCGAGGCGGCCCTGCACGGGCAGCCCCCGGGCGGCCACGAGGTCGAGCACCAGTCGCTCGACCTCCTCCCACCCGTGGGCCCGGGGACCTGGGACCTCGCGGTTGTAGGGCTGGTCGAACACGATGGCGTCCGCCCGGGTGGCGCGCAGCTCGGCGATGTTGTGGGGGGCGTCGTCGAGGTAGGCGTCGGCGTCGACGTGGGGCTTGTGACCGAGGAAGCACAGGTCGCGGTACGGGATCCCGTGGCCGTCGAGCCACGCGACGGTGTCGGCCGCCGCCACGGCATGACCCCAGTTGGCGTACAGGCGATGGGTGATGAGCCGGATCCACACGCCGGCGTCGGACAGCCGCCACAGGACCTCGGCGGCGCCGGGGACCACCGGCATGTCGGCGAACATCCGGTGCTCGAGCACCCCGACGCGGTGGAGTCGGAGGAACTCCGCCGGCGTCAGCCCCCACTCGACGAAGTCCCACGAGGTCTGGGGGCCCAGGGTCGCGGGGTCGACGCCGAGCTCGGCGGCCACCACCCGCCGGAAGGCCTCGGTGTGGTCGCCGCAGACCCCGTCGAGGTCGACGCCCAGCACGAAGGCGGGGTCAGGCACGGTGTCTCATCCCGAGGGGGGCCCGACGGTCGCCGGCGCGGCGTGGAGGGCGCTCATGGCGCTGCTCCGAGGAACGTCAGGGCGGCGTCGAGCACCCGCAGGTCCTTCGGTGTGGCGAAGTGGTCCAGGCGCGGCACCGAGACCAGCGTGGCGTTCGGCAGGGCCTCCACGAGGGGCTCGGCCGGTCCGGCGAAGTCGTCCTCGCCCAGCACCACCAGCACGGGGCAGGTGACGCCGGCCAGCCGCTGCGGGGTGAGGGCGGACTGGCCCGGTCGGCGCAGGAAGGCCACGAGGGCGTCGCGGTCACCGTCGGCGGCCAGGCCCTGGAAGTACCGCGCCAGCGGGTGGTCCGCCACGACGTCGGACGCCAGTGCTCGAGCCAGGGCGTCGCTGTCGTCGTGGCGCAGGACGTTGGCGCCCACGCCGGTGACCACGAGACGCCCGAAGCGGGCCGGGTCGTCGGCGGCGAGCTCGAGCAGGAGCCGCGACCCCTGTGAGAACCCGATGGCGTCGAGGACGACCGGGGGAGCGGGCAGCAGCTCGGCGACCTGGCCCGCCAGCCCGGCGTAGGCCGCGGGGTCGTGGGGCTGGGGCGGCGGGCCGTGGCCCGGCAGGTCGGGCGCCACGACGGTGCGGCCCAGGTCGGCCAGCAGGTCGATCCAGCCGTTGTCCCGCCACGTGCGGGCCGCCGTCGTGCCGAAGCCGTGGAGGAGCAGCACCGGGTTGGTCACCACCTGCTCCTACGCCATCGACCGGTCGGCGTGCAAGCCCTCGTCTCGGCCGACGCCGGCGGCGGGGTGCCGCCTACGCTCGGGGGGTGTCCGACCACCCGCCCGCCACCGCCGGCGACGAGCCCGACGACGGTGGCGCCCACCCCGACGACCTGGTCGTGAACGCCACGTGCCGCATCCCTCGGCGAGAGCTGGTGTGGCGGTTCGGGCCGAGTGGTGGCCCCGGTGGTCAGCACGCCAACCGCGCCCACACCCGGGCCGAGCTCCGCTTCGACGTCGAGGCCTCGAGCGCGCTCACGCCCCGCCAGCGCCAGCGGCTCGTCGATCGGCTCGGTCCGGTGGTGCGCGTCGTCGCCGACGAGGAGCGCTCCCAGCAGCGCAACCGCGACCTCGCCCGGCGCCGCCTCCGGCTGCGTCTGGCCGGAGCCCTGCACGAGTCGCCCCGGCGGCGGGCCACCCGCCCGAGCCGGTCGTCGGTGGAGCGCCGGCTCACGGCCAAGCGGCGGCGGGGCGAGACGAAGCGGGGCCGTCGATGGCGGCCCGAGGCCGACTGAGCCGGCCCGAGGCGGACCGAGTGGCACCTCGCCGGCACCGGGCCCGAGCCGCCCGCGGGCTGGTGCTCAGCCGCCGTTGGCGATGGCGCGCAGCTGCGGGGCGAGCCACTCCGCGGACTTCTGGGCGCCGGGCGCCTCGAAGTGCAGCCCGTCGGAGCGCATGACCACGCCGTCGATCGTCTCCCGGCAGGGCTGGTCGGGCGGGCACAGCCAGCCGCCGAAGTCGACGATGCGGACCTTGTCGGGGTTCGCGGCCGCCACGCGGCGCAGGACCTCGTTGAAGTGGTCGGTCCGCGAGCGGTCGTTCTGGGTCCACTCCTCGGGGCTGACCCCGTCGTTGCGCTCGAAGTGCGGGGTGGTGAGCAGCACGAGCGGCTTGCCGGTGCGGGTCAGCACGTCGGCCACGTGCTGCAGGGTCGGTTCGAGGATGGCGTCGTACTCGGGCGAGCCGAAGGGCACCCATCGGCCGTCGATCTTGCGGTCGTAGATCTCCCAAGCCCCGACCTGCAGGACGGTGAGGTCGGGCTGGAACTGGTCGACGGCCCGGCTCCAGTCGCCCTCCCAGTTGGCGCACGTGTCGCTGCCGGGCAGCTCCTTGTCCTTCTCCGTGCGGGGACCCTGGACCAGCTCGCAGAACAGCACCGCCTGGTTCCACACGGCCAGGCCGTTGCGCTCGGCGACGTCGTTGTCGCCGTTCTCATCGGCGCCCTCGTCGAAGCCCTGGCCCATGGTCCAGGCCACCGAATCACCGAACAGGATGACCTTGGCCGTCTCGGGTGCCGCCGCGTCCCCTGGACCGGTCACGCTCGGTGGGGGGCGAAGGCTGGCGTCCTTCTCCTGGGTGAAGGCCAACGTCGCCCGCGCGTCCTTCGTCGTGAACACGACCAGCCCGAGCAGCAGCATCGCCGCGCCGGCCGGGAGCCACAGCGGGTGGACGCGAAAGGCGTGGATGCGCTCGATGGCGTGGCCGTAGCGGATCGGCTTCTCGACGAAGAAGTACGAGGCGGTGGCGACGGCCAGCGTGACCACGAGCCGCAGCACGAGCAGGCCCAGCCCGGTGAGGCCCGTGCGCTCGGGGTTCAGCACCACGAACAGCGGCCAGTGGTACAGGTACACCCCGTAGGAGATGAGCCCGAGCGCCCGCAGCGGCGTCCACGACAGCACGGTGCGCACGGGGTTGGGCTCGTCGCCGGCCTGGGTGACGGTGAAGATGATCAGCCCGACGCCGAGGGCCAGGAACAAGAACCCCCCGGTGTAGAGCCACTCGGCGGTGTCGGGCGTGCGCACCCAGAACCAGGCGAGCACGGCCGAGACGGCGACCGCCGCGGTGTTGAGCGCCAGCCGGCCGTTGCGGGTGGTCACCCGTAGACCGCAGGCCACCGCCGCGGCGAGGGCGGCACCGACGAGGAGGGACTGCGCCCGGGTGTCGGTGCCGTAGTACACGCGGGAGGGGTCCTTGCCGGGTGCGAACAGCAGGGCCATCCACACCATGGAGGCGACGCACAGCCCCACCGAGAGCCACAGCACCGCGCGGGGTGACCGCTTCCAGCGCAGCACCAGGAACACGATGGGCGGCCAGATCAGGTACCACTGCTCCTCGATCGCCAGCGACCACATGTGCTGCAGCGGCGACTTGAAGGCGAACATGGCGAAGTAGCTCGAGTCGGAGAGCACGAAGTGCCAGTTCGCGGCGTAGAACATCGACCAGATGGAGTCGCGGCGAAGCTGGTCGAGGACGTCGGGGCCGGCGAGGAACTGCGAGTACAGCGCGACGCCGAAGAGGGTGAGGAACAGCGCTGGCAGCAGGCGCTTGGCCCGGTGGGCCCAGAAGCGGCCGAAGGCCAGCGTGCCGGTCGCCGTCCACTCCGAGAGCAGCAGGCCGGTGATCAGGAAGCCGGACAGCACGAAGAAGGCGTCGACCCCGAGGAAGCCGCCGAGCGCCAGCTGGTGGCCGAAGAGGCCGAACTCGGCGTGGTACAGCACCACGGCCAGCACCGCCACGCCGCGGAGCCCGTCGAGGGCGGGGACGTAGGGGATCCGCCGGCCACCGGGCTCCTCGGCCTCCGGCGGCGGTGGGGGGTCCTCGAAGACGAACAGGTCGTCCCGGCGTTCGTGGGTGATCGTCAAGCCCGGGCCCTGTTCCGACGTCGGGTCACGCGCTCCCCGAGGGGCGAGTACCGCACGATGCAGTAGAAGGCGCGCAGGCCGTCCCTCCACCCGATCTTCTTGCCCTCGTCATAGGTCCTGCCGCTGTAGGAGATGCCCACCTCGTACACGCGCCACTGACCCGCGGCGATCTTGGCCGTCATCTCCGGTTCGATGCCGAACCGGTCCTCCTCGAGGGTGAAGCTGTCGAGGACCTCGCGGCGGAAGACCTTGTAGCAGGTCTCCATGTCGGTCAGGTTCAGGTCGGTGAACATGTTCGACACGATCGTGAGCACGCGGTTGCCGAGCGAGTGCCAGAAGTACAGGACCCGGTGCGGTCGGCCGCTCAGGAACCGCGAGCCGTAGACGACGTCGGCCTTGTCGGCCAGCAGCGGGGCGACGAGGTCGCCGTACTCGGCTGGGTCGTACTCGAGGTCGGCGTCCTGGACGATCACGAAGGGCGCGGTGGCCTCGCCGAAGCCACGTCGGATGGCGGCACCCTTGCCCTGGTTGTGGGGCTGGAAGAAGACGCGCACCCGGGGGTCGTCGATCTTCTCGAGGGCCTCCCGCGTCCCGTCGGTCGAGCCGTCGTCGACGACGACCACCTCGGCGGTGTGCGGCGACGCCAGGACCGCCTCGATGACCTGCTCGATCGTGGCCATCTCGTTGTAGGCCGGCATCACGACCGAGAGGCACGGGCTCGCAGCGGCGGCGGTCTCGGTGTCCGGCACGACGGGCTCCTCGGGGCGACGGGGGGACGGCGGCTGCAGGCGGGCCCGGGGTCGGGGACCGCGCGGCCTGCGGTCGCACGCCGCGCGCGTCCGCCCACCGCAGGCCGGGACATGCTACCCCCCGGGTGGGGGTGGATCCGTGACGCGCGACGGGTCGGCGGTGGTCGGCGCCCGGGAGCCCGGGGCGTCGTCGGCGGTCGGTGTGCCGGGTTCGTGCCACTCGGTGAGCAGCTCGCGGACGGCCTCGGCCAGCAGCAGCAGCACGGCCAGCAGGCCCAGCACGGACACCCGGTCGAACAGCTGGGGCCACATGAAGTCGGCCGGGTAGCGGTTCCGGACCTGCTGCAGGACGTAGTAGGAGGCGGCCAGCCCCAGGCTGGCGGCGCCGGCCAGTCCGAGCACGCCGCGCCCCCGTCGCCATCGCATCCCCGCGATCACCGCCACCGCGTACGGGACGGCAGCGAGGAGCTGGAGCCACCTGGTGGGCAGGGTGACCAGGGCGAAGGCGCCCAGTGCGAGGCCGGCGACCACCGCAGGGCGGCCGGCCACCGCGGCTCGCTCGCCGCGGACGGGGTCGCCGGGGTCGCGGTCGTGGTCGGCGGCGGGTGCGTCGCGGTGGGATCCGGGCCACCACGCCGGCCGCTCGAACCGAGGGTCGAAGGGCCGGGCGGCGATGTCGACGGTCACCGGCGGCCGTCGGCGGGCCGTGCGGGCGAAGAACAGCAGGGCCAGCCCGGCGAGCACGCCGGCCACCGACACCGCCACGGCGATCCACACGATCCGCTGCGGGCCCCACACCAGTCGCACGTCGAGGTCGGGCCCGGTCCCCAGCGCCGTCGGGTCGACGTACCACCCGTTGGCGAAGCCGTTGATCACCTGGGGCGGTCCGAGGTCGCGCCCGTTGACGGTGGCCTTCCACCCGGTGCTCCACGACTGGCCGAGCGTCAGCCAGAAGGGCCGGGCGGCTCCGGTGGCCCGCACCGTCGCGTCCACCCGTCCCGAGGCCGTGACCGAGGTGGCCGGCACGACGGTGCCCGGCGGCACGGGGGAGGCCGAGGTGGGCTCGGCCTCGGGGGCCCCGCCGGCGGCCGACGACAGGACGAGCCGGTCGAGGTCGATGCCAGAGACGCGCCCCGGGGTCGTGCGCAGCACGTGCTCGCCGGCGGTGAGCGACGTGCCGGCGGCGGTCGGCCCGCACGGCGTGACGGTCAGCGGGCGGCCGTGCAGGGCGTCGTCGACCGAGCCGGTGATCCGCAGCCACAGGGGCTGGTCGTCGGTGCGGGCGAGGTCACCCCGGCAGCCGGTGTCGAACACCGCCGTGGGGTCGGCCTGCTGGGTGCGCACCCCCGGGATGCCGATCTCGGCGATGGAGACCGGCGTGACGATGGGGCGGTCCGTGTACCAGTCCTTGGTGGAGAAGTCCTCGACGTCGTCGATGATGAACCGGAACGACCGTCCCGTGATCGGCGGGGTGGGCACGGTCACGGGCACGGTGTGGCCCCGCTCGACCTTGGCCTCGACGGGTGGGATGTCGACCACGGCGGCGGGCTGGCCGTCGGCCTCGATGCGCAGGCGGGTGGGGACCGAGTGGATGTAGTCGGCGACCAGCTGCAGATCGAGGTGGTCGAAGGTCACCGGCGCCGGGAGGTCGACCTTGAGCCAGTGGCCCTCCTGCTTGTCGTAGATCGAGGTCCACGCCGTGGTCGGGTCGCCGTCGAAGGCGGCCGACGCCCGTTGCGCCGGGTCCGACGGCAGCCTTGCCGACGACGTCGCCGTCACACCGCCCTGGGTGGCGTCGGGCAGGCCGAGCAGGGCGTCGATGGTGGTCTCGGCGGACGACGCCGACAGCCGTGCCGTCCCGCCGACGCCGAAGCCGCGCGTGGTCGGCACCGACACGGCCCGGGTCATCTCCGGCTCCTCGTCGGAGCGGACCGGTTCGGCGGGGTTGGAGCGCAGGCGGGTGAACAGGTAGGTGAGGCGGTGGTCGGCGGACGACGCCCCCGCCCGGTCGAGCAGGGTGGTCGGCGGGCGCACCACCTCGGTCGTGCTGACCCCGGGGATCCGCACCTCGGCGAAGCCCACGCCGCTCAGCCCGTCGTAGCGGGGCCGCCGGCCGACGTCGTCGCCGGTGATCTCGATCTCGAGGTGGTCGAAGGTGCGCTCGGGGAAGGTGATGGTCTGGCCGGGCTCCACCCGCGACTCGAGCCCGAGGGTGGCGTCGACGGTCGAGTCGCCGGCGTCAGCACCCGTCGGGTCGCCGAAGTGGAGCCGCACATCGGTGATCCAGCGGTTCCGGACGTTGGTGAGCGGCTGCAGGAGGGACAGGTGGTCGGCGGTGACGGGATGGTCGAGGTCGATGATCAGGCGCTCGCCGACGGGGGTGTCGATGGCCCCGACCCGCCAGGCCGTGCGGGGATCGCCGTCGAGGGCGTTGGTCGGGCGGTCGTCGGGGGTGTAGGTGATGGGGTTGCCGTAGGCCGTGGCGGTGATCGTGGCGTCGCCCTGCTGCTCGGTCACGGTGGCGTCGGCGTCGGTCGCGCCGGGGAACACCTCGAGGCGCTGGTCGCCCGGGTCGTAGGTCGGGGGCACCTCGCCGGTGCGCTCGGTGTAGCCCGTGTTCTCCCGGAGCGCGCCCCATCGCTGGGCCCGCTTCCGGTTGGAGTCGGTGATCAACAGGTCGGCGTCGCGCCGGTAGACGTCTTCGAGGGCGGCGGGGTCCTTGGCGAACGAGGCCGACAGGAACAGCGGCTGGGCGGGGTCGATGAGCCCGACGGCGGCCGCGTCGACGACCCCTTCGGCGTCACCGGCCACGAGCAGCGCGTTGTCGCCGCGCTGGGCCCGCACCACGGGCAGGGGGTCCTGCACGGGGAAGGCCGACACGAGCGGACCGTCGGGGAGGTTGCCGTACGGGCCGAGCTCGAGCTCGTCGACCATCGGTTGCACCGGGCTCGCGAGGTTGGCGGTGGGCTCGGTGAACCCGACCGGGGCCTCGAGGCCCGGGGCCCGGCGCAGCAGGTCCCACACGTTGCGGGGCCGGGCGGTGCGGAAGCGCTCGAACTGCAGGTCGTCGCGGGCCACGATGTCGCCCACGCCGAGGAGCCGGGCGATGGTGGCGACCTGATCGGGTTCGGCGATGCCCTCCTGCAGCCGTCGATCGAAGGCGTTGAGGAGGGCGGCGGACTGCGGCGAACCCCACTGGAACAGCTCGCGGGCGACGTACGGGCGGTCGATCAGGCCCGGGGTGATGGGGTCGACCGTGTTGCCCCAGCGGTAGCTCGAGAAGTCGATGCCGGGCAGCTCGAGCACCCTGGTCGTGTGGTCTCGGCCGTCGAGCCACGCGGCCGCCTGCTCCCAGTAGTCCGGCAGGGCTTCGTCGCGCTTGAGGTTCTCGGCGACCATGGTGCCGTTCCACTGCGGTGGGATGTTGAGGGCGATGAGCCCGCAGGCCACCACGGCCGCCGGCACCGCGAGGCGGGGGAGGCGGCGGCCGATGGCGGCCACGGCCACGCCGAGGAACACCGCGGTGCCGAGGGCCACGAGGGGGACGGCCCGCGGCGTGGACCGCAGCGACAGCCCGGCGTTGGTGCGGGTGAAGGCCTTGAACAGGCCGCCGATCGGCGAGGGGCCGTCCCACGGGTGCCCGGCGACGGCGACGAAGGTGCCGAACACGATGATGCCGATGAAGAAGACCCGGTGGCGCCACCGGACGAGGGCGGCCGTCACGAGTGCCGCCGTCGGCAGGGCGAAGCTGAGCGCCAGCAGCGCCGGGTTGGTGGTGTACAGCACCGACGGCTCGATCCAGGGCCCGAGCTTGTCGCTGCCGTAGAAGAACCAGTAGCCGAGCCCGCGGAGCACCTCGGGGGCGCTCGACGTCTGCGCCACCGCCCGGTAGGTCTCGGTGTAGCGGATCACCGGCAGCCCGTACTTGCCCTCGGCCCACAGCCCGGCGATCCACCACACCGAGGTGACCAGCGTGAGCACGGCGATGCGACCGACCACGGCGAGGGCCTGGCGGGGCGTGGCCTCCTTGTCGATGAGGACCGCGTGGAGGAACCACAGCAGCGGGCCGATCCCGACCATGATGAGCGCGGTGGCGTTGATGCCGCCGACGGCCAGCACCACGAGCGCGAAGGCAGACGGGTACCACCACCCACCCCGGCGCAAGGCGTTGGCCGCCAGCGCGATCAACCAGGGGAGCGCCACCCACGGCAGCAGGATGACGGAGATGCGCGCCGAGTAGTCGAGCAGGTAGGGGCTGAGCATGTAGGCGAGCGAGGCGACCAGCACACCGCCGCTGCGGTCGGCGGTGCCACCGAGGTCGAGGGTGCGCAGCAGGTACCGCACGCCGAGGGCCGCCAGCGTCATCAACGTCCCCAGCCAGAGCCGCTGGGCGACCCAGTCGGGCACCCCCACCAGGTCGAACAGCAGGTAGAAGGGCCCCATCGGGAACAGGTACCCGATGTTCTGATGGGTGACCGTGCCCATGCCGATCTGGGCGTCCCACGCGAACGGCGCGTCGGCCAGCAGCTTGGCGGGGTCGAGGTACAGGTAGGTCTTGGTGTCGGCCCCGACCTCACCGGGCTTGGTGAGCAGCAGCGGGACGTAGGCGAGCAGCGCCGGGACGACCAGGGTGATCCAGTCACCCGGACGGCGCGACCTCGCCGGCCGGCTGCTGGTGGCCGGCGACGCGGTCGCGGTCACCGGCGTCCGGCAGCGGCGCGTCGCCGGGCGTCGTCGGCCAGGGGGACGAAGGTGTTGAGCGCGCACGTCTCCCAGCGGAGGTCGACGGCGTGCTTGCGGGCGCCCTCCGACAGCCGTTCCCGGAGCTCGGTGTCGCGCAGCACGGCGGTCAGCTGCGCCACCAGCTCGCGCACGTCGCCACCGAGCAGGCCGCTCCTGCCCTCGGCCACGGAGTCGACGTGGCCGGCGATCCGGGTCGCCACCGCCGGGGTGCCGCAGGCCGCGGCCTCGGACATGGTGAGCCCCCAGCCCTCCGCGATGCTCGCCGAGGCCACCACCCAGGCCCGCCGGTACAGCGACAGCAGCTCGTCGTCGGAGACGCGACCGGCGAGGCGGACCCAGGAGTCGGCCTCGAGGCTGCGGACCACGTCGACGAGCTTGGTCTTCTCGTAGCCGTCGCCGCAGACGACCAGCTCGAGGTCGGGGACCGACCGCCGGACCTCGGCGGCGACGCGGATGAGGACGTCGAAGCGCTTGGGGGGCATGAGCCGGCCGACGCCGAGCACGAGTGGGTGGGAGGCCTTCTGCTCACCGGGGGAGAAGCGCTCGTCGACGCCGGGCGGCACCACCGAGATCAGCTCGGGTGACAGCCCGAGCAGGTCGATGATCTCCTGCTTGGACGACGACGACGGGGTGACGACGGGGCTGCGGCGGTAGAAGGGCGGGGCGATCCGGCCTTCGAGTGCTCGACCGAAGCGGGCCAGGCGGGGGGTGAGGACCATGTCCCACATGCGCCGGTGCACGTGGTGGATCATCACGGCGTGCGGGCTCCCAGCCCACAGCGGGCTGAGGTACGGCACACCGTTCCAGACCTCGAGCACCGCATCGCGCGGTCCGTGCCACCGCAGGACCTCGGCGGCGATGGTGCTGGGGAACACCAGGTGGCGACCCGACCGACGGATCACCCGATAGCCGTCGCGTCGGGCCTCCGGGGGCTGGCCCTGGGCATAGGAGGTGCGCATCGTCACCTCGAGGCCCGACTCGGCCCAGATGCGGGCCACGGTGGCCGCGTGGATCTCCGAGCCGCCGGCCTCGGGATCGGCCAGGTCGCGCCAGGCGAGCACGTGGACGCGTCGCACCCCGGCCTCGCCGGCGAGCTCAGCGATGTCGCGGTGCACCGGTGTCCTCGGCGTGGCGGTGATGGTCGTCCCCCGTGTCGCGGCGTCGCGTCGACGCCTCCGTGGCTCGCAGTCCACGCCGGTTCGCCACCGGCACGGACGCCCGGGTCCCACCGTCCGCCGGGTAGCGGCATCGTAGTGGACGGTGCACATCCGGGTCGGCAGCCCGACCGGCCGGGTCCGCGAGGTCGGTGCCGCTCCCATCAGCAGCTCGAGGGGGGTGTGTCGCCGAGGACCCGGCCACGGATCCACGGCAGGAGCACGTCGTCGCTGAGCACGCCGTGGTCCTGGCCGGGGCGGACGAGGTAGGAGACGGGAACGGACCGGGCGCACCACGACGCGACGAGGGCGGCGGTGTCGGCCGGGTCGACGATGGAGTCCTTGTCGCCCTGGATGACGAGGGCGGGCACCGGGAGTCCGTTGCGACCAGCCCGGTTCTCCTCGAAGCGGGCGGCGAAGGCGGGCAGCGTGCGGGGCGCCGCCACCAGCTGCTCGGCGATCGGGCGGTTGAACAGCTCGTTCACCTCGCTGATGCAGCGCTGCTCCAGCTCGTCGACATCGGCCATGGTGGCCGAGGTGAGCACCGAGGCCGGGTCGAGCTCGGGATAGGCGTGGGCGAAGCCGACGACGGTGGTGACCAGCACGCCGAACTGCTCGGGCCACGCCTCCGAGCGGGCGACGAAGTGGTCGACGTCGCTCACCGGCGCGGCGACGGCGACGCCCCGGAGGGCGACGTCGGGCGCGTAGGTGGGGGCGAGCTCGCCGGCGAAGGCGGCGGCGTGGCCACCCTGGGAGAACCCCCAGAGCACGACGGGGGAGGTCGGGCGCACCCCGAACCCTTGACCCGGGTGGCGGCCCGGGCGGCATCGAGCATGGCGTGGCCCTCGCTGACCCCGACGAGGTAGGGATGCGGGCCCTCGGCGGCCAGGCCCTCGTAGTCGGGGGCGACCACGGCGTAGCCCTCCTGCACGAACCCGTCGATGAGCGGGATGGTGGCGGGTCCCTGGACCGACGGCGCACAGCGATCGGCGCTGCCCTTGGTGGGGTGGCCCCACACGATCAGCGGGAAGCCGTCGGCGGGCGGCTCACGCATGGGCACAACGAGCATCGCCCGCTGTGCGGTCGGACCGGTCGCGCCCTCGCTGCGGAAGTCCACCACCCACGCCCGGGCGGCCATCGGCGGTGGTGACTCGTAGTCGGCGAGGACCTGCCCGGGTGGGCCGTCCCCGGCCAAGGGCGCGGCGAGCGCCGGGATGGCGGGGACGAGGGGCGCCGGACCGGGAGCGGCGATCTCGTCGGTACCGCCGCAGCCGGCCCCGAGCAGGGCGACCCCGAGGAGCGTCGCGGCCAGCGGGAGCACCCGCAGGCGGCGCCGGGCGCGCCTCGAGGGCTCTCGTCGGCTCACGCAGCACCCCGCAGCGGTGTCTCCGGCACGGCGCCCTGTTGTAGTCCGGTCGCCCGGGGCTGCGCCCGCGCCCCACTACGCTCGACGTGTGGTCGCACGGCTGCGGGACTTCCGCGTCCAGCTCGGGCTGGTGGTGGCCGGTGGGCTCCTGCTGCGGTTCGTGGCCGTGCTCGTGTGGTCGTCGGGCTTCACGCCCGAGGGTGACGAGGCCTTCTACTGGCGGCAGGCGCAGTACCTGGCCGACGGGTACGGGTTCGTCTTCCGCAACAACTACGGCGAGCTGGTGACCACCGCGGTCCACCCACCGCTGTACTCCGCCTACCTCGGCGTGGTGGCACTGCTCGGCCTGCCCGACGACGTCCACACCCACCTCCGGCTGGCGAGCGCCGCCCTGGGGGGCGTCACCATCGCCCTCGTCGGGTTGGCGGGACGCCGCATCGCCGGGTCGCGGGCCGGGGTCATCGCAGCGGTGGCCGCCGCCCTGTACGCCAACCTGTGGCTCAACGAGGTGAAGCTGACCGCCGAGGCCGTCTTCGCCCCGATGGTCGCCCTGGTGGTGCTGGCCTCGTACCGGTTCGTCGAACGGCGCTCGCTGCTGGACGGGGCACTGCTCGGTGCGGGCATCGCGCTGGCGGCGCTGGCCCGGGCCGAGGCCCTCCTGCTCTTCCCCCTGCTCGCCCTGCCGCTGGTGGCGAGGATCAGGGGTGAGGACCTGGCCACCCGCGTTCGGCAGCTGGCGGTGATCGGCGGGGTCGGCGCACTGGTGCTGGCACCCTGGGTGGTGCGCAACCTCGTGAGCTTCACCAACCCCACCGTGCTGTCGAGCGGTGCCGGCTTCGTGCTCGAGATCTCGAACTGCGATCAGACCTACGGTCTCGCCCCGCCCATGGACGGGGCGGGCAACCCCCGCCCCGGCGCCACGGCCGACGACTACCTCGGCTACTGGACCCCCGACTGCGACCGCAGCGATCGCAGCGCGCACGGCGACGCCGCGCTCACCTGGCCCGAAGGTGACGAGACGGTGGTGGAGCAGTGGAAGCGCCAGATCGGGCTCGACTACATGCGAGCCCACCGCGGTGAGGTCCCCGTCGTCGTCCTGGCGCGGATCGGGCGCATCTGGGACGTCTGGCGACCCGGGCAGAGCTACGACTTCAATGTGTTCTTCGAGCGGCGCGGCGGCTGGCCCACGCTGGCCGGCATGGCGCAGTACTACGTGATGCTGCCCCTCGCGCTCGCCGCCCTGGTCCTGCTCTGGAAGCGGAAGGTCACCATCATCCCGTTCGTCGCCCTCGCCCTCAGCGCCACCTTCACGGCGGCGGTGAGCTTCGGCATCACCCGCTACCGGGTGGGTGCCGACGTCGGGCTGTGCGTGCTGACCGGGGTCGCCCTCGATGCCGGTTGGCGCTGGCTGCGCGGTCGACGGCGCACGGCGGAGTCGGCGATCGCCGTCACGGCGGTCACCCCGTGATCGGCAGCTGCCGGTGACGGCCGCCACCGAGGAGCCGACCCGGCCACGCCCCGCCGGCGCGAGCGGCTGGCTGCGCGCCCACTGGTACGGCGTGGGTGTGGCCATCGCCGCCCTCATCGGAGCCGTGATCCGCTTCGTCAACGTCTTGGTCTGGTACCCGACGTGCGACCTCGACATCGTGCGGGCGGTCGAGGACCGGGTGCCGTACGTGTCGGTCGACGGCTCCTGCTTCCGGATCTGGGGCGACTCCGCCTACTACTACCTGCAGGGCCGTCTCATGGCCCGTGGCCACCTCTACGTCGACAGCGCGACGTGGTACCGCACGGGCGGGACGACCTACGTCGACAGCGCCGGCGACCCACCCCTGTACTCGCTGTTCCTCGGCGCGCTGTCGAAGCTCGGGATCACCTCCGGCACCGGCCAGCGCCTCGCCACGTCACTGGTGGGGATCGCCGCCATCGTGTTGATCGCCATGGTGGCCCGGCGGGTGTTCGGCCGCCGGGCGGGGATCGTGGCGGCGGTGCTGGCGGCCGTCTACCCGCGGCTGTGGATCAACGACGGCATGCTGCTGTCCGAGGGCGTGTACGTCGCGCTGGTGGCCCTCGTGCTGCTCGCCGCCTATCGGCTCTGGGAGCGACCGGGTTGGGCGAGCGCGGTGCTGCTGGGCGGTGCCATCGGTCTGGCCGCGCTGACGCGGGGCGAGGGCCTGCTGATCTTCGGCTTCCTCGTGATCCCCCTGGTGTGGGGTCTTCGCGAGCTCACCCTGGGCCGGCGAGCGCTGCTGGCGCTGGTGACCTGGGTGGTCGGAGGGCTGCTGCTCCTGCCGTGGATCGCCTTCAACCTGAGTCGCTTCGAAGAGCCGGTCTTCATGACGTCCCAGACCGGTGCCGTCCTGTCGGCCGCCAACTGCGACACGACCTTCTACGGCGACTACATCGGCTACTACGCCAACTGCTACGACGAGTACGTCGCCGCCGGTCGGGCGGAGTGGCCCGACGTCGACGGCCTCGACGAGTCCCAGCGCGACAAGTACTCGCGCGATGCGGCGATCGCCTACATCAAGGACAACAAGGGGCGCCTGCCCGTCGTCGCCGTCGCCCGCGTCGCCCGGATGTTCGACCTGTACAACCCCGAGCTGTTCGACACCCGCGAGTGGTGCACGCCGGAGCTGGGTTGCCACCAGGAGCTGCTCGGCCAGAACGTGCGCCTCAACTGGATGGTGGAGGGACGCGGCATCTGGGCGTCGCGCATCGGGTTCGTCATGTACTTCGTGCTGCTGGGGTTGGCGGTGCCCGGTGCCGTCGTGTTGTACCGCCGACGGATCCCGATCAGCCCGCTCATGGCCATGCCGGTCCTCATCACGGTCACATCGGCGTTCACCTTCGGGATCACCCGCTACCGGGTGCCGGTGGACGTCACCTTGGTGATCCTCGCCGCGGTCACCGTCGACTGGCTGCTGCGGCGACGGTGGCCGGCGCCCGACGACGGTACGATCACCCGCCTCCGGGGCCGCCGCGACGTCGACGGCTCCGTCGTCGGCCCGACCGAGCCCATCTCCGCCGAGCCGACCACCACCGATGCCTGAGCCCACTGCCGCGCCCGCCGTCGACGACTACGTCGCCAACACCGAGCTGCTCGACGCCGAGCTGCCCGATCCGCGCTTTCGCGACAGCTCCTACCTGCACTGGCTCTACGACGAGAACCCACACGGGTCGGCCTTCCAGGAGCACGTCGACGAGGACGGGGTGCGCGTCGCGCACTACGCACTGATCCCCCAGCGCTACCGCGACGCCGGCGGCCCCCAGCCCTTCGTCTTCTCCCTCAACGCGGTGAGCCGGACCGGTGCCCAGCGCAAGGGCTACTTCGGCGTGCTGCAGCTGCGGGTCTGGTCGCGGGCGCGCGACGCCGGCACCCGATGCGGCATCGGCGTCACCAACGCCCGATCCCACCGCGGCGTGCAGGTGATGGGCTGGCGCTTCGTCGGGCCCATGCCGGTCGAGGTGGTGGCCCCCGGTCGGGACGGACCGTCGCGCTGGGAGAGCCACCACGTCACCGGCGAGCTGCTCTCCGGGGAGACCTTCGCGGCCGCCACCGCGGGTCTCGACGAGCAGCCGGCCGAGCACTGGACCAACTGCTGGACCCCCGAGTACCTGCGTTGGCGCGTCGGCGCACCCAACGGTGCCGCCTTCGCCCTGCACGTCTCCGACGACCTGCTGGTCGTGAGCACGCGGTCCTCCTTCAAGGGACTGCCGGTCGCGGTGGTGTGCAAGCTGCTGCCGCGGGGCCGGCCGGACCGCCCGATCCCGGCCCGCTCGGCGGTGGCCGAGGTCTGCCGCTTCCACAAGGCCCCGGCGGCGGTGTACGCGGGGTTCAACCGCTGGGTGGCGCTGCGGGGTGTGCCGCTGCCGCACCGGTTCAAGCCGGCCCCGCTCAACCTGGAGGTGTGCAGCCTGTCCGACACCATCCGACAGCGCGAGTTCCACCTCGACACCTACGAGTTCCTCGACATGGACGCCTACTGATGCCCGCGCCCGTCACGTTCAGCCTCGACCTCGAGGACCACCGCCCCGACGAGTCGGCCGAGCTGCGGTTCCCGCAGGTCACCCGCGACGTCCTCGACTTCCTCGACGAGCGCAACATCGTCGGCACGTTCTTCGTCGTGGGCCAGGTCGCCGAGGGCCAGCCCGACCTCGTGCGAACGGTGGCCGAGCGGGGCCACGAGGTGGCGCTGCACGCCTACCGCCACGTCCCCCTCACCGATCTGGAGCCCGAGACGTTCCGGGTCGAGACGGCGCGGGGCAAGGCGGTGCTCGAGGAGCTGGCCGGCAGCGAGGTGGTCGGGTTCCGGGCGCCGACGTACTCGCTCACCGCCGAGTCGGCGTGGGCCGTCGAGATCCTCGGCGAGCTGGGGTTCACCTACTCGTCGAGCGTGCTGCCGGCCGCCAGCCCCCTGTTCGGGTTCCCGGGCGCACCCACCCGCCCCTTCCGCTACCCGAACGGGCTCGCCGAGCTGCCGGCGCCCCTGCTCGGCCTCGGCCCGGCCCGGATGCCCTACCTCGGCGGGACCTACCTGCGGCTGCTGCCGTGGCCGCTGGTGGACGCGGCCCGTCGGATCGGCGACGCCGGGCCCGTGCCGTGGACCTACTGCCACCCCTACGACTTCGATCCCGGCGAGCGGTTCTGGTGGGTCCCCGACGCCGGCCGGATGGCGCCGCTGCTGTGGGTCGGTCGGCGTCGCATGTTCGCCAAGCTGCGACGCCTGCTCGTCAACGGGGCCGGTGCGCCGCTGCGCGACCGCCTCGACGCCGCCGACCGCGGGGGCGTGTTCGACCCGGTCACCGGCGACGTCCGTGCGTCGTCCGCCGAGTCTGCGAGGATGGCGTCGTGAACGGCTCCGAGTTCGGTCAGCTCGCCATGACCCACAAGCTGCCCAAGGCGGCGCTCGTCGATCGGATCGAGTACCTGTGCCAGCAAGCACGGGGGCGGCGCGTGGTGCACGTCGGCTTCGTCGACACCGGTTGCCGCAGCATGCAGGAGTCTGCCGGCACGTGGCTGCACGCCCACCTCGACCACGTGGCCACCTCGCTCGTCGGGATCGACGTCAACGAGGCCGGCGTGAAGGAGGCGGTCGACGCCGGCTATGAGGCCTACGCCGTCGACTGCCGTGACCGGGAGGCGGTCGAGGCGCTCGGCATCGAGCCGGCGCAGCTCGTCATCGCCGGCGAGGTGATCGAGCACCTCGACGACCCGGGCTCGTTCCTCGCTGGCCTGCACACCCTCCTGGCGCCGGGCGGTCTCATGATCATCACCACCCCCAACGCCTACGGCCTGTTCAACGTGTTCGCCTCGCTGGCCCGGCGCGAGATCAACCACCCGGATCACGTCGTGATGTTCACCTGGCAGACGCTGGCCACCATGGCCGAGCGCCACGGATGGGAACCGGTGGAGACCCGGATGTACGTGCCGTCGGTGAAGCTCGGCCGCGGTGGGCTCGTCGCCCGGGCGCTGGGTGTCCTCGGCCGGTTCGTGGTGGGGCTCGAGCGGCTGCTCGGCCGGCTCCGGCGCCCCTATGCGGCCGACGGCATGATCGTCGTGTTCCGCTCCACCCGCTGAGCTCAGCGCTCGGTCCGACCCGCCTGCTCACCGTCGGACTCGGGCTCGGGCACCCGAAGGTCCAGCTCGGTGCGCAGCAGCGCCAGCTCCTCGGCCAACGTGCGGGTCCGGTCCTCGACGCGCGACATCTCCCAGGAGAAGTGCACCACCACCACGAGCAGGAACCCGATGGCGGCCACCAGGAACAGCGCCGGCGGGTAGTAGATGCCGAGCCGCTCGGCGAGCGCGGTGAGCAGCCCAGGGAACAGGGCCAGGACCAGCAGCACGGCGCCCATGGCGGTCCACAGCAGGGCGTACTTGCCCCGCAGCTGTCGGTTGCGCAGCAGGAAGAGGATGAACAGCGTCGAGCCGACAGCACCGGCCAGGAGGAACAGGTGGGCAGCGGTGCTGAGCCCCCCCTGGGGGCCGGTCTCGTCGGCGGCGTCAGCGGCGAGCACCGCCACGGCGGCCAGGGCGGCGGTCACGGCGCTCCACCGTGGTCGGGGGTCGGCGTCGCCTCGGGGCGGCGCCGCCGACGCTTGCCGGCGCTGGCGCCGATCACGAGCAGGAGGCGCAGGTAGTGGTAGAGCAGCTTCAGGTTGCGGTTCGAGGGGGTGCCGTCCTGGCGCTCGCGCATGTGGACCGGGACCTCCCGCACGGTGAAGCCCTCCCGGTGGGCCATGATCAGCGCCTCGACCGACTCCATGTACTCCGACGGGTAGGTCTCGGCGAAGAACTCGAGGACCGGACGGGAGAAGGCGCGAAACCCCGACGAGGTGTCGGTGAAGGGCTGCTTGGTGACCCGCCGCACCGTGAAGCGCAGCAGCCGCATGGCCCCGCCGCGCACCTTGCCCACCTGGTAGTCGCCGCCCTGGAGGGCGAAGCGGCTGCCGACCACCATGTCGGCGCCGGTGTCGAGGGCGTCCACCAGGTGCTGGATCTGGGTGGGGTCGTGCTGGCCGTCGGCGTCGAACTGGATGCCCCGCTGGTAGCCGTTGCGCACGGCGTACCGGAAGCCGGTGCGCAGGGCGCCGCCGATGCCGAGGTTGTAGGGCAGCTCGACCACGGCGGCGCCCGCAGCGCGGGCGACCCGGGCCGTCCCGTCGGTGGAGCCGTCGCTGATCACGACGACGTCGCACTCGGGCACCGTCTCGTGCAGGGCGTGCAGCACCGCCGGCAGCGGCGCCTCTTCGTTCCAGGCCGGGATGATGATGATGGTCCGGCCCTGCAGCGGGGCCGGAGCCGGCGTGGGCGCCGGAGCCGGTTCGGGCGGGTGGGCGCGGGAACCGGCCAGGTCGCCGGTCGACGCCACGTCGATCACGTCGGGGAAGCCGCGCGTGGGAGTGCTCATGATCGGGTGACCACAGTAGGCCGTTCGGGGGCCCGTCGGCGGACCAACGAGCGCAGCGGCTCGTCCTTGAGCCGAAGGAACGGCAGCTCGACCACACGGAACAGCAGCGAGGCGACGAGGAAGGTGACGAGCCAGGCCAGCCCCGCCACCACGAAGAAGTTCCCCGTGAAGGTGGCCAGGCCGGTGAGCGACTCGTAGTCGGGGACCGTCCAGGCCTTGGCCTGATCGACGAGCGCCAGGTGCCACAGGTAGAAGCTGAGCGAGATGCCACCCAGGTAGACCAGTGGCTTGGAGGCCAGTGCCCGCCGCAGCCGGCCCTGGGTCTGGTCGCCGAACATGGCGGGCCACAGCCACAGCGCGGAGGCGAGGCCGTACAGCAGCTGGCGAGGCAGGTACTCGGCGCCGTTGAGCCCGAACGGCACCGGTGGCGGGGTGAACCGGGTCATCATCAGGTAGAGCACGCCGGCGGCGGCCCAGCACAGGGCGGGGTGGTCGCCGAGCGAGCGCAGCACCCGGGGGAGCGGTCGACCGCGGGAGAGCCCGGCGCTGAGCACCGCCATGGCCATGCCGATGGCGAACAGGTCGAGGTACATCGGCAGCCACAGCAGCGACTGGGTCTGCCACGACGGCGATGCCGCCACGACGTACACGCGGAACGCCCAGCCGATGGCGAACAGGCCGCCGAGCACGAGCAGCAGGACGAGGTGGCGCCCCGACTCGTCGCGGCCCCGGGTCAGGCGCACGAGCACCCAGGCGAGCAGTGGGAGCAGGAGGTAGAAGGTGACCTCCACGCCGATGCTCCAGGCCTGGGTGATGCCGTAGCCGCCCGACGCGCCGAAGGCGGGCAGCACGAGCGCGTTGCTGATCCATCCCCACACGCCGGTGATGCGCAGGCCGAAGACGATGCCGATGCCGAGCAACGCCACCCAGTAGGCGGGGAACACCCGCAGGGCACGTCGCCGGTAGAACAGCCGGGTCGACCCGGGTGCTCGGCCGGCGAGGGTGCGGCTGGCGAAGGGGCGGAACAGCAGGAACCCCGACATCACGAAGAACATCGGGACGCTGAGGTCGGTGCGGGCCACGATCGGCGCGAGGAAGGTCTCGAGCTGGGAGCCGTCGCCGGTCACCCCACGCTGGATGAAGCCGGTGGCGAAGGCCGCGTGGTTGAGCAGCACCATCGTCATGCCGATGCCGCGGTAGGCGTCGAGGCACGGGAAGTGGGCACCACCGCTGACCTCGGGGGTGGCCGGCTTGGCGAAGTGGGGGTCGTCGGGCGCGGTGCCCGGCTCGGGCAGCGCCTCGGCGGTGGCCGAGCCGGCTTCGGCGGTCGCCCCGTCGCCGGCGGGGCGCGTCGACGCCCGCCACCGGCGCCAGACCTCGGCGAGCGCCACGCCGGCGAGCGCGCAGAAGGCCACGTCGGCCGGCAGGCGGAACCGCACGATCCCGTAGAAGGCGGCGGCGGTGACGCACACGATCACCACCGTGGACAGCAGGGGCCACACCGCGACGCGCCGTCGTCGCAGCAGCACCGCGCCCCAGGCGGCGAACGGCAGCACCAGCCAGGAGAACCAGATGCCCCACCACGAGGCCCAGGTCTCGCGGCCCTCCCCCTGGTTGAGCCACACCATCTGGTGGGGCTGGTGCAGGTTCCAGACCCGCAGGACGCGGTGCCAGACCACGCTCGGCAGCTGCCCCCGGTTGGCCCGGATGTAGTCGAGGGCCTGGCTGCGGTAGGCCGCCGACACCTGGGACTGGTCGAGGCTCGCTCGGTCGGCCACGGCCTGGTCGGCGGCGAAGGCGCAGTCGAGGTTCCAGAAGCCGATGCCGCCCGTGTAGTAGGTGGTGTCGCAGTTGGCGCCGACGAGGGTGATGCCGTCGTTGGTCGACAGCAGGACCGGCTGGCGGAAGCGGGTCGCGTTCCACGCCGACCAGGGCACGAGGACGGCGACGGCCACCACCGCGACCGCCAGGAACCGCAGCACCCGTTGACCGAGCGAGAGGTCGCGCAGCACCAGCGCGACGGGCAGCACGGCGAGCGGGAGGAACAGGGCCATCTCGGCGCGCGCCAGCATCGTCAGGCCGAGCAGCGCGCCGAGAGCGCCGGCTCGGGCCCAGGTCGGCCGGTCCCGGAAGCGGTAGAGCCCGAGCAGGCTGCAGGCGATGCCGAACGTGGCGATCGACTCGGACATCACCAGCCCGTCGTTCATCCAGAGGTTCGGGTTGGCGGCGGCGACGGCCGCAGTGGCGAGGCCGGCGACGTTGCCGGCGAGGCGCCGCCCCAGCAGGCCGAGCACGATCACCGTGGCGGTGCCGAACAGGGCCATGGTGAAGCGCTGGGCCAGGATCGAGTTGCCCGTGAGCCACGAGACCGGGGTGAGCACGAGCGCGGTCAGCGGTGGGTGGTCTGCGGCCGGGAACCCGGCGTTGGCCGGGTCCTCGAAGAACCGCCCGGTGGCGTTCAGGCCGGCCTGGGCGTTGTAGTAGATGGCGTCGCCGCACAGCAGCGACGCCCCGCACGGCCCCGGCTCCCGCTTGAAGGCCAGGATGTAGAAGGCCCGCCAGGCGAGGCCGACGGCGGCGATGGCCAGCAGGCCGAGCCCGAAGGGCGATCGGGCGAGGGCGAGCGCCCTGACCAGCGCGGAGGCGCTCGACTCGGGGCGGTCGGCGGTTGGGGGCAGCGGCGCCTCGGCCGTCTCGGCGGTGCTGGCCATGCCCGGGCGGCCGGAACCGACGCTCAGCCGGGGGAGGGCTGGTTGACGGGGTGGTCCGGGCCGTAGGCCTCGCGGGGATCACCGGTGCGTCACGGCCGGTGCCCGTGTCGCCCGACCCGGCGCCGGTCGATCGGGCCGAGGTCTCCTCGTGGTACTCCTCCTCGACGTTGACGTCCCACACGTCGTGGTGCAGGCCGGCGGCGATGTTCTCGACGCTCAACAGGGCCGTGTACATCGAGTGGTCCTGGTTGTTGTACTTGTGCATGCCGTTGCGCCCGACCGGGTGGACGTTCGGCGTGGCGTCCTCGATCCAGTCGCGCATGCGGGCCACGTTGGCCTTGTAGTGCTCGTCGTAGAACGGGTACGCCTTCGGCATCCGCACGACGTACCCGGCCTCCACCTGGTCGGGTGCGACGAGGTCGAGCGCGGCGAGCTCGCGTGCCCAGCTCGATGAGCTCCTCGTCGGGAGAGCTCCACAGCTCGTCACCCTCGAACACGAAGTACTCCAGGCCGAGGCAGGTCCGGCCCTCCTTGACCAGGTAGGGCGACCACGAGCCGAAGTTCTGGATGCGACCGACCTGGACGTCGGGGGAGTGGACGTAGATCCAGTTGTCGGGGAAGCCGGCCTCCTCGGGCACCACCAGGGCCACGGTGAGGAAGTCGCGGTAGCCGAGGTCCTTGGCGGCCATGATCACCGACTCGGGCGGAGCCGGCTCCATCGACTCGAGCAGGGCCGAGAACGGCATGGACGAGATGACGTGGTCGCAGGGGTGCTCGGTGCGCACGCCGTCGCGCTCGGAGATCACGGCCACCGCCTTGCCGCCCTCGTGGCGGATGCCGACGACCTTCGTCTCCATCAGGACCTGGCAGCCCCGATCGGTGACGATGTCGCGGCAGCGCTCCCACATCATGCCGGGGCCGTACTTCGGGTACTCGAACTCCTCGATGAGCGACGTGATGTCCTTCTGGTTGCGCTTCGGGAGCAGCGCGTTCATCACCGCGGAGAACAGCGAGAGGTTCTTGATGCGCTGCGCGGCCCAGTCGGCTTGGAGCTTCGACGGCGGCACGCCCCAGACCTTCTCGGTGTAGGTCTCGAAGAAGTGTCGGTACAGCCGCCAACCGAAGCGCGACGCCGTCCACCCCTCGAAGGTGGTCAGGTCCTTCGGGGGGCGGATCCGGACCCACAGGTACGACAGCACGCACCGGAGCGCCTCGATGACGCCCAGGTTCTTGAGGGCGTTCATGGCCTTGAGCGGGTAGTCGTAGTACTTGCCCTGGTAGTAGATGCGGCTCATCCGCGGTCGCAGCATGAAGTCCTCGTCGGAGAGGATCTCGTGCCACAGCTCGTTGACGACGCCCACCTTGGTGAAGAACCGGTGGCCGCCGATGTCGAAGCGCCAGCCGTCGCGCTCGACGGTGCGGCTGATGCCCCCGACGACGTCGTCGCTCTCGATGATCGTCGAGGTGATGCCGTACTTGGTGAGCTGGTAGGCCGCGGTCAGGCCGGCGGGGCCGGCCCCGATGATCACCACGTTCGGTGTCGTCCCGTCGCCGGAGGACGGGGTGTGGGTGGGTTCGGGGGCGGACATCGGAGCACCTGCTTCGGGGATCGCGGGGGACCGACCGAGTGTAGTGAAGGCCCCTTCCGGGACCGGGAATCGGCCACGGCCGGCCGAGCGGCGCGGTGGCCCCTCCGGGGGTGTTGTCGTCGGCGTGGAGGCCGTCGGTAGGATCCGCCGTCGTGAGCCTGAGCCCGAGCGAGACCCGGCCCGACTCGGGATCGACCAGCGGCGACGGCGCCTCCGCGACGAGCCGCCCCCGGCCGGCGCCGCCGGGTCCGAGGCCCCGGTCGACGACGAGAACGACCCGGCGGCCGACGCTCGGGCACCCGTCGAGGTCGTGGTGCTGGCGCTGGTCGCGTGCGCCGCCGGGGTCGTGCTGCGGTTCGTCACCCGCTCGCCGCTGTGGCTCGACGAGGCCCTCAGCGCCAACATCGCCAGCCTGCCGCCGGCGGACATCCTCGACGCGCCCGCCACGACGGGCACCCACCGCTGTACTACCTGCTGCTGCACGGCTGGATGCAGGTCTTCGGCACGTCCGACACCGCGGTGCGGCGCTGTCCGGGGTGATCGGCGTGGCGACCCTGCCGGTCGCCTGGTTCGCCGGGCGGCGCCGAGGTGGCCCGCTCCTCGGCTGGCTGCTCGTCGCCGTGCTCGCGCTGTCGCCCTACGCCGTGCGCTACAGCAACGAGACGCGGATGTACTCGCTGGTCATCCTCTTGGTGCTGGGCGGGTACCTGCTCGTCGACGACGTCGTGCGGCGGGGCCGTGAGGGGCTGGGACGCCTGCTCGGGATCGGCGTGGTCGCCGGGCTGCTGCTGCTGACGCACTACTGGTCGATGTGGCTGCTCGGCGCCGTGGTGGTGGTCCTCGGGGTGGCGTGGCGCCGGTCGCCCGACGACGCCGTGCGTCGAGCCGCCCTGCGGGCGGCGGTGGCGGTGATCGCCGGCGGGCTGCTGTTCGCATGGTGGCTGCCCACGATGCTGTACCAGTCGGCCCACACCGGCACCCCGTGGGCCAGCGCCGACCGCCCGACGGTCTCGTTCAGCGCCGCGCTCGCCGACTTCGCCGCCGGCGCGCTCCCGGACGCACCCGTGATCATCGTCGTGTCGTCGCTGCTGTTCGCCCTGGGGGCCTTCGGGGTGGCCCGCGGTCGTCGCCACATCGACCTCGACGTCCGCACCGCCGCCCGCTTCCGGCCCGAGCTGGCCGTGCTGGTGACCACCTTCGCCATCGGCCTGGTGGTCAACCTCGTGTCGGGCTCGGCCTTCCAGAGCCGCTACGGCGCCGTCTTCTTCCCTTGTACGTCCTCGTCGTGGCCGGGGGCCTGCTGTGCTTCGCGCCCCGCCCGATCCGGGCGGCGGTGCTGGCCGGGGTGCTGGTGCTGTACGGCGTGGCGGTCGTCTACAACGGCTTCGTCTTCCAGCGCAGCCAGTCCCGCGTCGCCGCCGAGCGCGTGGCCGAGGTCGCCCATCCGGGCGACGTGGTCGTGTTCTGCCCCGACCAGCTCGGCCCGTCGTTCAGCCGCGAGCTGGGCGACGGCTACACATCGCTCGTGTACCCCACCGGTGACGGGCCCGAGCGTGTCGACTGGGTCGACTACGCCCAGCGCAACGCCGCGGCCGCCGATCCGGCCCGGGTCCAGGCGTTCGCCGATCGGGTGCTGGCGGCCGCCGGTCCCGATCGCGGCATCGCCGTCGTGTGGAGCGGCACCTACAAGACCCTCGAGGGGCAGTGCGAAGCCCTGCTCGACCGGCTCGGCGCGGCCCGGCCCGGCTCGGCCCTGGTGAACGCCCAGCCCGAGAAGTACTACGAGTCGGCCAACGTCACCTGGTACCCGCCGACCACACGATGAGCACGGCGGACCCGGTCGACGCCGGCGACGAGCAGGTCCGGGGCGCTGCCGGCAGCGGGCCCGGGGCGCGCACGATCGACGGGGATGGGGCACCGGGCGCCGTCTCGGAGGAGGCCGTCGACGCCGGGCCCCGGCCCGCCCCGGGGCGCCGATGGGCCCGCCTGGTGGGTGACCTGCGCGTGGTCCTGCCCGCGTGGGTGACGGCCCGGGTCCTGTTCGCCCTGGGCTGGTGGCTGGCGACGGCGGTGGCCGACCACTGGTACGCCGTGCGGCCGCCGGCGCTGCGCGACGGGCTCCTGGCGTGGGACGGCACCTGGTACCGCGACATCGCGGTCCGCGGCTACGAGGCGCTGCCGGTGGAGAGCCTGCGCTTCTTCCCGCTCTACCCGTGGCTCGGTCGGGCCCTCAGCCCGGTGTTCGGGTTCGAGTCGGCTCCGGCCCTCGTCGTGCTCACCAACGTGGCCGCCATCGCCGCCGCCGTGCTCGTCCGGCGGCTGATGCTGGCCGAGACCGACGACGGTGCGGCGTCGGACCGGGCGGTGTGGGTCGTCACGCTGTTCCCGGCGGCGTTCACCATGGTCCTCGCCTACAGCGAGTCGCTGTACCTCGTGGGCGCCGTCGGCGCCTTCCTCGCGGCTCGGCGAGGCCGGTTCGGCTGGGCGGTGGCCGCGGCGCTGCTGGCGTCGTTGACCCGCCCGCTCGGTGCCCTGCTGGTCCTGCCGCTGGCCATCGAGGCGGCGCGGGGCTGGAGGGCGGCCGACGACCGGGGACGGGGTTGGCGGGTCGCGGCGGTGGCGAGCCCGGTGGTGGGCACGGCGGTCTACCTGGCGTGGGTCGACCGGGCTTGGGGCAAGTGGACGCTTCCCTTCACCGTCCAGAACGACCTCCGGTCCATGGACGTCGACCCGCTCACGCGCGTGCTGTCCGGCCTCGGCGACCTCATCACCGGGACCGACCGCTTCGGGGGCGCGCTGCACGTGCCCTTCGCCATCGCGTTCGTCGTCCTGCTGGTGCTGACGGCGCGGCGCTGGCCGGCGTCCTACACGGCCTATGCCGCCGCCGTACTGGTCGTCGCGCTGAGTGCCGCGAACCTGAACTCCATCGAGCGCTATGCGCTCAACGCCTTCCCGCTGCTGCTCACCCTGGCGGTGCTGTTGCGCCCACCCCGGTGGGAGCGCTTGGGCCTGGCCGTGTGCGGCTGCGGCTTCACCGCGCTCACCGCCGTCGCCTTCCTCGGCGTCTACGTGCCCTGACGGGCCGAGGCGCCCGGGCCCCGGGAGGTCAGCCGCCCGTCTGGACCTCGGTGGGGGCGTCGACCCTGGTGACCAGGACCCGCGTGTCGATGGTGGTCTGCCCCGAGGGCGCCACCACGGCGACGACGAGCACGTGGGTCCCGTCGTCGCAGGGGACCGCCACGGTGGTCGGTCCCGACAGCGGGGCCAGACCTGGCTGCTGCTGGCCGTCGACGACGAAGACGACCCGGTCCGCACCGATCGTGCGGTAGTCGACGGTGGCGTCCACCACCCCCGCCTGCGGGCACCGCACGACGCCGGGAACGGTGATCTCGCCGATCTGGGGTTGGTCCGCGCCGGCCGGACCCGACGACGCCCCACCACCGTGGGGTGATCCGCTCCCGGCCAGGGTGGTGCCCGGCGCCAGCGGGTTCGAGCCGGGAGGGCTGGTGCCCTTGGGGAGGACGATGGTCGCGCCGCCACCGACCGCCGGCTCGGTGGTGGTGGGCAGGGCCGTCGTGCCGCCGCCGGGGACGCCCGGGCGCACCGACGACGGCTCGTCGCCGCCGCACGCGGCGCCGCCGAGGGCGATCGCCGCCGCCACGACCAGCGTGGTGACCGTCGGGCGCCGGTGGGGACGCAGGAGCAGGGTGGCCATGGGTGCCGCCGAGGCTACCGACGCCGCCGAGGTGGGCGGCAAGCCGGTCCCCGTCGTGCCGGCGGTAGCCTGCGCGCCCGATGCTGCTCGACGTCGCCGCCGCCCGACCCGACGAGACGGCGGTCGACGACCTGGTGCGCCGGCGCAGCTGGGCCGAGCTGGTCGACCGGTCCACGCGGGTCGGCCGGTGGCTGCGCCACGTCGTCGGGCTGGGGCCCGGCGACCACGCCGCCATGGTGATGGGCAACCGCGCGGAGTTCCTCGAGCTCGCCTACGGGGCGCTGCTGTCGGGGACGTGGCTCACGCCGGCGAACTGGCACCTCACCGCGGAGGAGCTCGCCTACGTGATCGCCGACTGCGGCGCCCGCGTGGTCGTGGCCGACCCCGCCTTCGCCGCCACGGTGACCGAGGCGGCCGCCGCCGCCGGCGACGTGCGGGTGGTGGTCGCCGGCGCAGAGCTCGACGCCGAGCTGGCGGCGGCGTCGGACGCGCCCTTCCCGGTCGACGGTCCGGCCGGCGGCAACATGTTCTACACGTCGGGCACCACCGGGCGACCGAAGGGGGTGAAGCGGTCGGTGAAGTCCTCGGTGGGCGACCAGCTGTCGGCGCTGGCCGCCTCGGGACGGCTGCTCGGCCTCGACGGTGGCGGCCCCCATCTCGTCACCGGCCCGCTGTACCACGCCGCCCCGCTCGGGTTCGCGGTCATGGACCAGGGCAACGGCGCGCCGATGGTGGTGATGCCCCGCTTCGAGGAGGCGGCCACCCTCTCGTTGATCGAGCACCACCGTGTCCGCAACACCCACCTCGTGCCCACCATGTTCGTGCGGCTGCTGCGGCTGCCCGACGATGCCCGCTACGGGTTCGACCCATCGTCGCTGCACACGGTCCTGCACGGCGCCGCGCCGGTGTCGGTCGCGGTCAAGCAGCGGATGATCGAGTGGTGGGGCGAGGTGCTCGTCGAGTACTGGGGGGCGAGCGAAGGAGGGGTGGTGACGCTCGTCGACTCGGCCGAGTGGCACTCGCGACCGGGCACCGTGGGGCGGGCCATCGCCACCCACGAGGTCTTCGCCGCCGACCCCGACGGCGCCCGACTCCCACCCGGGGAGAACGGCACGCTGTGGTGCCGGAACCTGCTCGTGGACGAGGTCTTCCGCTACCACAACGACGACGAGAAGACGGCGGCGGCCTTCCTCGCGCCCGGCACCTACACGCTCGGCGACATCGGCCGGGTCGACGAGGACGGCTACGTGTTCCTGGCCGACCGGGCGTCGAACATGATCATCTCCGGGGGGGTGAACATCTACCCGGCAGAGATCGAGCAGGTCCTCATCGAGCACCCGGCGGTGGCCGATGTCGCCGTGTTCGGGATCCCCGACGACGAGTGGGGTGAGTCGGTCAAGGCCGCCGTCGAGCTGGTCGACGGCAACGAGCCCACGCCCGAGCTCGAGCGCGACATCCTCGCCTTCGCCCGGGAGCGACTGGCCGGCTACAAGGTCCCCCGCTCGATCGACGTCGAGGAGCAGCTGCCCCGCCAGCCCTCGGGCAAGCTGTTCGTGCGGGTGCTGCGCGACCGGTACTGGTCGGGGCGCGACCGTCGGATCTGAGTCGGCGCGGCCTCTACCCTTCGCCCGGTGCGCACCGCCGACTTCGACTACCCGCTGCCCGCGGCGCGCATCGCCCAGCGCCCGCTCGACCGGCGCGACGCCGCCCGGCTGCTCGTCGACCGGGGCCCGGGCGCCCCGCCCGAGCACCGGGTCGTCGCCGATCTGCCCGACCTGCTCGGGCCCGGCGACCTGCTCGTGGTCAACGACACCCGGGTGCTGCCGGCCCGGCTCCACCTGCGCAAGGCCAGCGGGGGCGCGGCCGAGGTGCTGCTGCTCGAACGGGAACCGGCCGGCGGCGGCTGGTGGGAGGCGCTCGTGCGCCCCGGCCGTCGGCTGCCGGCCGGCACGATCCTCGTCGACCCGTCCGGCGCGGAGGCGGTGGAGGTGGGCGACGACCTCGGCGACGGTCGACGGCGGGTGCGGCTGCTCGTGGCCGACGGGACGCCCACCCGAGAAGCCGAGCTCGCCCTGGTCGGCGAGCTCGGGGAGGTGCCCCTGCCGCCGTACATCACCGAGCCCCTCGTCGACGACGAGCGCTACCAGACCGTGTACGCGCGCCGGCCGGCATCGGCGGCGGCCCCGACCGCCGGCCTGCACCTCACCGACGACGTGCTCGACCGGTGCCGGGCTCGCGGCGTGCAGGTGGCGACCGTCGAGCTGGTGGTGGGCCTCGGCACCTTCCGGCCGATCGCCACCGAGGACGTGCGCGACCACCGCATGCACGGCGAGGCGTACCACGTCGACCCCGACGTCTGGGCGGCCTGTGGGGAGGCGGGGCGCGTCGTGGCGGTCGGCACGACGGTCGTCCGGGCGCTCGAGTCGGCGGCGGCGACCGGCCGGCTCGATGGTCGGACCGAGCTGTTCATCGCCCGCGGACACCGCTTCGCGGTGGTCGACGTGCTGCTCACGAACTTCCACCTGCCGCGGTCGTCGCTGCTCGTGCTGGTCGATGCCTTCGTGGGGCCCCGGTGGCGCCGGCTGTACGACGTGGCCCTGGCCGAGGGCTACCGCTTCTTGTCCTTCGGCGACGCCATGCTCCTCGAGCGCGACGACGAGGCGGCGGCGTGAGCCCCGGGTCACCGGACGCCGACGTCGGTGCGGTCTGGGACCCGGTGGTCACCGTCGAGGTGGCGGCCACCGACGGGGCGGCCCGCACGGGATCGGTGCGCACCCCCCGCGGCCGGTTCACGACCCCGTGCTTCATGCCGGTCGGCACGCGTGCGGCGGTGCGCACGCTGGCCAGCGACGACCTCGAGCGGCTCGGGGCCGAGGTGGTGCTGGCCAACACCTACCACCTCATGCTGCGGCCCGGGGCCGAGACCATCGCGGCGCTCGGCGGGCTGCACGGCTTCAGCGCGTGGAGCGGCCACGTGCTCACCGACTCCGGCGGCTACCAGGTCTTCTCGCTCGGACCGGCGGTCACGGAGGAGGGCGCCACGTTCCGCTCGACCTACGACGGGAGCCGCCACACGCTCACGCCGGAGTCGGCGGTGGCGCTGCAGCAGCAGCTGGGCGCCGACATCCAGATGGTCCTCGACGTCTGCCCCGCCCTGCCGGCCGAGCGCGACGTCATCCGCGATGCGGTCGACCGCACGGCCCGGTGGGCGGCCCGGGCCCGCGCCGCGCACGCCCCGAGCCGGGCCGAGGGCGGCACCCAGGCGCTGTTCGGCATCGTGCAGGGCGGCGTCGACGAGGCCCTGCGCCGCGAGAGCGCCGAGCGCACGGTCGCCCTCGGCTTCGACGGCTATGGGATCGGCGGGCTGTCGGTGGGCGAGTCCCGCGCCGAGATGCTCCCCGCGCTCGCCGCCGCCCTCGACGTGCTGCCGACCGACCGACCCCGCTACCTGATGGGCGTGGGCGACCCCCTCGGGCTGGTCGAGGCGATCGCCCTCGGCGTCGACATGTTCGACTGCGTGCTGCCCACCCGCCTCGCCCGCCACGGCACGATCCTCACCACGGACGGCCGCCTCAACCTGCGCAACGCCCGCTACGCCACCGACGCCGAGCCCCTCGACCCGGCCTGCGCCTGCGCGGTGTGCGGCCGATGGTCGCGGGCGTACCTGCGGCACCTGCTGCAGGTGCAGGAGCCGACCGCCGCCCGGCTGCTGACGCTGCACAACGTGGCCTGGCTCCTCGAGCTGGTGACCCGGGCCCGGCTGGCGGTGGCCGAGGGCCGGTTGGCCGCCCTGCGAGCCGAGATCGCCGAGCGGTGGTCGTGAGGGCCCGTCGATGAGCGCGGCCGAGCCCTCGACGCCGGACCCGGTGCTCGTCGACGCCATGGCCCGGCTGACGGTCGAGGACCCCGACGCCGCTGCGGCCGCCGCCGATGCGCTCGACTGGATGGTCGGCGCCGCCGGCCTGGCCGCCCTCAACCAGGCAGGCCTGCAGCAGTTCGTCTGGTACGAGCTGCCCTTCAAGTGGCTCGGGGGTCCGAGCCGTCACCTGGCGGTGGCCGCCGCCCTGGCCCGCTTCTTCGACCTCGCCGGTCTCGACCGCTATGCGGCGGTGTGCCGGAGCCCGGTCACCGACGAGGTCGTGACGGCCTTCGCCGTCGACGCCCCGACGGGCTTCGACCGCTTCCAGGCGGCCCACGCGGCGTCCGGGGTCGTGCCACCCGACGTCGACGACCTCCAGTGGGGCGACCTCATGGGTCCGGTCGAGTTCGACGCCTTCTGGTCGTCGGCCGTGACGCTGGAGCTGGCCGTCGAAGCAGGGACCGTGCCCCGGACCGGTCGCAGTGCTCCCGGGGCACGGCAGGCGCTGGTCTCGGCGCACCTCACCCGTGCCCGGCCCGAGCGCTTCGGCGAGACCCTGCTGCAGGAGATCGAGACCGAGCGCATCGCGGCCTGGTACGACGACCCGCTCGAACGGGCCCGGGCCCAGCTGCTCGAGCCGGTCGTCGGGGAGATCCTGACGAGCTCGCCGCCGCCGGCGGGCGCGGCCCGGGCGCTTCGGCCCCTGCGACGCCTGCTCTCGGCTGCCGCCGACGGCACGGCCCGCCTGACCGCGACGGGGCGGCTCGCGCCCGGCGTCGCGCTCCACGTCGTCGGGCGGACCGGCGCGGCCCGCCGGGAGGACGAGGTGCCCGGCGTCGCCGACCTGCGGCGCCTGGTGCTGGCGCGGCGGCTGGCCCGCCGGTCCGGGCGCCGGCTGGTGGCCACCCGCCGAGGGGTGGCGGCCACCGAGTCCACCGAGGCGCTCTGGCGGGAGGCAGCGGGCCACCTCGCCGGTGGTGGTGCGGGTGCCGACCCCGTGGTGGCCGAGCTGGTGGTGGCCCTGCTGCTGGCCGACCGCTCCGAGCCGACGATCCGGTCCCTGGTCCGTCCCGTGCAGATCGTGCTGGCCGAGGACGCTCGGCGGGGCGGCGGCGGCCGTCCCCCACCGGACGAGGAGGTCGCCGCCCAGGTGGAGGCAGTGGTGGGCCTGGCCCGTGCCCTCGGCGCGGTGCGGGCCTCCCACCGCCTCGATCGTGACGAGCCGGTCCGCCTCACCGCCGTCGGTCCGGATCTGCTGCGCGCCGCCCTCCGCAGCCGGGCCGTCGCGCCGCGCCGCCGGCCGCGCTGAGCCCTGCGGGGTCGCCGGCGTCGCCTCAGCGGATGAGGGCCTGGGACTCCAGGACGCGGACGTCGACGGCGGCGGTGCGCGTGATCGTGCCGAGGTCGCCGCCGTCTCCGGTGGTCGCCGACCAGGCGACCGCGTAGGTCACGGTCGCCTGGAGGTGGTAGCTGCCGTCGGGGCTGCGGGTGGTGGAGCGACGGGTGTAGGTGTGCCGGCAGTCGGTGGCGGCGTCGTCGGCGCCGGCGGTGTAGGGCCGGCCCGGCCCGGCGCAGGTGACGGTCGCGCCGTCGCCGGTGGCCCAGGTGACCGAGCGGGGCGTGGCGGTGACGGTCGCGCTGACGGCGCCGACCGAGGCCGTGGCGGACACCGGGGCGAACCCGCCGTCGAGCCACAGCCAGGTCGGGACGCCGACGAGCTGGTCGGACGCCGGGCTGGTGCGCAGGGTCGGCGCGGGCGGGTCGACGCGCCGGCGGGCCTGGGCCAGGGCCCGCTCCACGGCGAAGAGCCCGGCCAGCGGGTCGGCGGGGTCGTAGGTGCGGGCGTCGAGGTAGGCGAGGCGGCCGGCGTCGTAGCAGACGTACAGCGCCCGCTCACCCGCCGCCGGGGTGTAGGCCTCGGTCTCGAGCCCGGAGCCGGTGGCGTGGACGAACTGGCACTGCCAGGTCGAGCCGCCGCCCCCGCCGCCCCCGCCACCGACGGAGACCGCAACCGACCTGCCGCCACCGCCCACCACCACGACCGCCTCCGGCGTCCCCCCGCCCAACGACGCCCCCGCCGAGCCGCCGTTGTTGCCGCCGCCGACTTCTGCAGAGGCTTGCGCGCACCAACCGAGGGTTGCGGCCACCGCAATTACCGCAACTAAACGCATTCCGGCCCTTGACGTTTCCGAAGGTACCGGTTCTCGGAAACGGCCCAGCCGTCATCTGTTCGATCCAGGTGGGCTTCTAGGTCGCTGTTCACGACGCTGGGTCAACGACGGCCCCGGTCGATCCGGTGACCACCATCCCATCGTCGACGAGACAGGTTCGAATGATGGCGGTGGGCTCGGACAACTCGATGGCTGTCCGCTGGATGCCGAACCGGGATCCTGGCGGCAGTCGCAATTGACCCCGGCGTTCTTGTTCTTCTGGATCTCGGCGAGCGCCTTCTCGAGGGCTGGGCCCGTGTAGTAGCGGCGGAGGCCGGGGTGGTCGGGGTTGGGGGGTCGTTCGCTGCCAGCCAGGTGTCCCAGAACGCCTGGTAGGCGGCGAGGACCTCCTGCTCGGGGGTCTGCTGGGCGGTCTGGTCGGGGGCTGTCGTGGCGGGGGCGACCTGGTTCGTGGTCGGGGGTGCCGTCGTGGTGGGGGCGGTCGTGGTCGGTGCCGCCGCCGTCGTCTCCGGTGCGGCCACGTCGGCGGGGCCCGTGCGGCAGGCCGCGGCCGAGACGGCGGCCACCGCCAGCAGGGCGATCGGGCGGGCGGCGCGGCGGCGGGGGGAGCGGGGGTGCATCGGGCCTCCGGTTCCGGTGCCGGCCCGGGAGCGGGGGAGGGCCGGCCGGCGTCGGGACGCTACGGACTGCGCTCGCGCCGGCACAAGGGCCTCGGGTGTGCGTCGTGTCACAGCGACTGCGTGGCGTGCACAGGCCGACGCACGACGCGCTGATCGCTCCGGGCATCGGCCGTGCCGGGCACCCGTCCCGGCCGCGGGCTCGGTCGGCGACGGGCCCCCGGGGGTGATTCTGCCGGAGGGCGGTGGACGGCTACGATCGACGGGCCTGCCGCCGGGACGCTCCGCCGCGTTGCCCCGACGGCGCCTCGCTCGCTCGTCCCCAAGGGGATCCCTCCGTCGTGACCGGCCTCGTTCTCCTCGTCGTGATGCTCGGCCTCATGTGGGCGGTGGTCATCTTCCCCCAGCAGCGCCGGGTGAAGGCCCACCAGCGCCTGTGCGACGCGGTCGAGACCGGCAACGTGGTGATGACCACCGCCGGGGTCTTCGGTGCCGTGGTCGACGCCGGGCCCGACCGGCTGGTGCTGCAGACGTCGCCCGGGGTGCACACCGTGGTCGACCGGCGCTCGATCGGCATGATCGTGCCCGCCGGCACCTCCCTCGACGACCTCGGCGACGTGTCGACGCCGACCCCCGAGCCCTTCGTGCCCGAGGGCGTGGCCGGCGGCGGGTTGCTCGGCCTCGGTGCCGCCCGCCCGACGGACCCCGGCTCGGGGTCCGATGGCACCGCGCCCGAGCGCTCGTCGCGTGACGACGGCGAGGACGCGGGCCCGGCCCCGGATCCGTCGGCCGACCCGTCCGAGGCGGTGGAGTCGTAGTGCGCCGTCGACGCAGGGACATCATCCAGCTCGGCGGCATCATCCTCGTGGCCGTCCTCGGGCTCGTGTACACGTTCGTCGCCGGCAACAAGCCACTGCTCGGCCTCGACCTGCAGGGCGGCGTGTCGGTCGTGCTCACACCGAAGAACGACGTCGACGAGGAGCGCCTCCAGCAGGCCATCGCCATCATCCGCCAGCGGGTCGACGCCATCGGCGTGGCCGAGCCCGAGATCAGTCGTCAGGGCAACAACGTCTTGATCCAGATCCCCGGCGTCAAGGACACCGACCGTGCCCTCCAGCTCGTCGGCCAGACCGCCGAGCTGCGCTTCCGACCGGTGCTGGCGGTCCTGCCGCCCGAGCCGACCACTCCCGGCAGCACCGTCCCGGGCAGCACCGTGCCCGACAGCACCACACCCGACAGCACGGCTCCGGGCCAGGCGCCGACCGCCGATCCCAACGCCACCACGACGACGGCGTCGATCCCCACCACCTCGGTCGAGAGCCCGGTGGTCTCCCAGGCCCCGCCGTCCTCGCAGCAGCAGGGGATGGCGCCGCTGTCGGGTGTCGCTCCCGGCGAGGCGGCCGCCGGAGGCCAGGTCACGCCGTCGACGGTGAGCGAGCTGGCCCAGGCGCCCACGCCGTCGCCGAGCACGACCACGGCGCCGGGCACCCCGGCCACGCCCACCGACCCGAGCCAGCTGACGCCCGAGATGCAGCAGCAGCTCGCCCAGCTCCAGCAGCAGCAGGCGCTGGCCCAGCCGACGACGACCGCCGACCAGGACGACCCGACCAAGACGGTCATCCTCCCCGAGTACGAGACCGACGCCGAAGGTCGGCCGACCAACGTCAAGGTCCGCTACCAGCTCGGGCCGTCCGAGCTGACCGGCACCGCCCTCGAGGACGCTTCGGCCGGCATCAACCAGCAGGGCGAGTGGGTGGTGCGGCCCCGGTTCAAGCCCGGCGCCGACGGGATCGACCTGTTCAACAAGGCTGCCGGGGCCTGCTATGCGGGCGCCAGCACCTGCCCGACCAAGCAGCTCGCCATGACCCTCGACGGCCGGGTCATCTCGGCGCCGACGATCCAGGCGGCCACCTTCTCCGCCGACCAGATCCAGATCAGCGGGTCCTTCACCGAGCAGACGGCCAAGGAGCTGGCCACCCAGCTGCGCTACGGCGCCCTGCCGGTCGAGCTCGAGCCCCAGCAGGTGCAGCTGGTGTCGGCGACCCTCGGCGAGGACGCCCTGCACGCCGGCCTCGTCGCCGGCCTCGTGGCGCTGATCCTGGTGGCCATCTACATGACGGCCTTCTACCGGATCCTCGGCCTGATGGCCATCGGCAAGCTCTTCGTCGAGGGCGCCCTGCTGTGGACGCTCATCGCCTACCTGGGCGAGTCCCAGGGCCTCGCCCTCACCCTGGCCGGCGTCACCGGCATCATCGTGTCGATCGGCGTGTCGCTCGACTCCAACGTCGTGTACTACGAGCACCTCAAGGAGGACGTGCGCAACGGCCGCACCATCCGCTCGTCGGTCGACAAGTCCTTCCACGCCGCCTTCTCGACCATCGTCAAGGCCGACGGCACCTCGGCCATCGGCGCCTTCCTCCTGTACTGGCTCAGCGTCGGGCCGGTGCGCGGCTTCGCCTTCTACCTCGGCATCTCGACCATCCTCGACCTGATCTGCTCCTACTTCTACATGCACCCCGGCGTCTCGCTGATCGGCCGCTCGAAGTCCTGTGAGCACCACCCGCGCTGGTTCGGGCTGCCCGAGGCCCCCAACGAGGACGCCGTCGATCGCAGTGGCAAGCGCACCCCGACCCGGCGGGAGGATGCGGTGAAGGAGCCCACCGGTACCGGAGCGGTGACATGAGCGCGCTCGGCCGCCTCAACCGGGGCGAGACCAACATCGACTTCCACCCGTGGTGGAAGCGCGGTCTGATCCTGTCGGCCGTGCTCGTCGCGGTGTCGATCCTGTCGCTGTTCACCCGGGGCCTGAACCTCGGCATCGACTTCGAGGGTGGCGTGGGCTGGGAGGTCAAGGCCCCCAACGTCACCGTCGAGCAGACCCGCGACGCCCTCGAGCCGCTCGGCCTCGGCCAGGCCAAGATCCAGGTGGTCGGCAGCGACGTGGTGCGCGTGCAGGGCCCGACCGAGGCCCCCGAGAAGGTCGACGAGGTCCGCCGGGCCCTCGCCGGTCTGGCGGCGGTGCCCACCGGCGAGGTGGGCGTGTCCACCGTCGGCCCCTCGTGGGGCGACGAGATCACCAAGTCCGCCATCCGGGCCCTGGTCGTGTTCCTCCTCGCCGTGTTCGCCTGGCTGAGCCTGCGCCTCGAGTGGAAGATGGCCGCCGGTGCGATCGTCGCCGTCATCCACGACGTCATCATCTCCGTCGGCGTCTACTCGGTCTTCCAGTTCGAGGTCACCCCGCCGACGGTGATCGCCTTCCTCACCATCTTGGGCTTCTCCATCTACGACACCGTCGTCGTGTTCGACAAGGTGCAGGAGAACCAGGCGCGCGTCGGGCTGTCCAACCGCATCACCTACGGCGAGATGGTGAACCTGTCGACCAACCAGGTCCTGCTGCGGTCGATCAACACCACGGTGGTGTCGCTGCTGCCGGTGCTGTCGATGCTGGTGGTGGGCGCCTTCATCCTCGGTGCCGTCACCCTGGAGGAGTTCTCCATCGCCCTGGCGGTCGGCATGCTCGTGGGTGCCTACTCCTCGATCTTCGTGGCGACGCCGATCGTGTTGCACCTCAAGGAGCGCGAGCCGAAGAACCGGCTCCTGCGCGACCGGCTCGAGGCCCAGCGGGCGGCCACCGCGACCCGGGCGGGCGACGGCAGCGACGGCGAGGGCGAGGCGCTCGCCCCGGCCGCCGCCCGCCGCACCACGCCGGCGCCGTCCTCGGTGGCGCCGGGACGGCCGGCGGGGACGCCCAGCGGGGTCATCCCGCCCCGGCCCCGCAAGAAGGGCAAGCGCCGCTGATCGAGCGGTGTCGTCCCCCGCGGGCGGCTGGCGGGTGAGCCGGCCTCCGACAAGCGGCGGGTAGCCTGAGCCCATGGCGACGGTGGACCGGGTCCTTCCCTGGCGGCGCCTGAGCGCCCCGCCCAGCGAAGAGGTCGCGCCCGTCCTCGCCACCTTCCGGGATCGCCACCCGCGGGCGTCGACGGTGCTCATCACCCGGGCCTACGAGCTGGCGGCCGAGGCCCACCGCGAGCAGACCCGCAAGTCGGGCGAGCCCTACATCCACCACCCGCTGGCGGTGGCCAAGATCGTGGCGGGCTACGGGCTCGACGACGTCACCGTGGCCGCGGCTCTGCTGCACGACGCGGTGGAGGACACCGGCGTCACCCTCGACGACCTCACCGCCGACTTCGGCCCCGACGTCGCCGCCATCGTCGATGGGGTCACCAAGCTCGACCGGGTGAAGTTCGCCTCCAAGGAGGCCCAGCAGGCGGCCACGGTGCGCAAGATGCTGGTGGCCATGGCCAAGGACCTGCGGGTCCTGATCATCAAGCTGGCCGACCGCCTGCACAACATGCGCACGCTGGCCGCCCTGCCGGCATGGAAGCAGGAGCGCACCGCCCAGGAGACCCTCGACATCTACGCCCCGCTGGCCCACCGCCTGGGCATGCAGGAGCTCAAGCAGCAGCTCGAAGACCTCGCCTTCGCCGCCCTGCACCCGAAGCGCTACGCCGAGATCGACCACATGGTGGGCACCCGCACGCCCGAGCGCGAGATCTACCTCACCCAGGTGCTCGAGGACGTGCGCGAGCGGCTCAAGGAGCTGCGCATCGACGCCGAGGTCACGGGGCGCCCGAAGCACCTGTGGTCCATCTACGAGAAGATGGTCGTGAAGGGCAAGGAGTTCGACGACATCTTCGACCTGGTGGGCATCCGGGTGGTCGTCGGCACGGTCAAGGACTGCTACGCCGCGCTGGGCTCGATCCACGCCACGTGGAAGCCGGTGCAGGGGCGGTTCAAGGACTACATCGCCATGCCCAAGTTCAACCTCTACCAGTCGCTGCACACGACGGTGATCGGGCCTCAGGGCAAGCCCCTCGAAGTGCAGATCCGCACCCGCGAGATGCACCAGCGCGCCGAGTTCGGCGTGGCCGCCCACTGGAACTACAAGGACGACGGCCAGTCGTCGGGCGACCTGGCCTGGCTGAACCGCATCATCGACTGGCAGCAGGAGACCTCCGACCCGTCGGAGTTCATGGACAAGCTGAAGGTCGACCTCGAACAGGACGAGGTCTTCGTCTTCACGCCCCGGGGCAAGGTCGTGACGCTGCCGGTGGGCTCGACCCCGGTCGACTTCGCCTACGCCATCCACACCGAGGTCGGCCACGCCTGCATCGGTGCGCGGGTCAACGGCAAGCTGGTCCCGCTCGACTCGAAGCTGGCGTCGGGCGACGGCGTGGAGATCTTCACGTCGAAGGTCGAGGGTGCTGCGCCCTCGCGCGACTGGCTCAAGTTCGTGGTCACCCACCGGGCCGCCAACAAGATCCGCCAGTGGTACTCGCGGGAGCGGCGCGAGGACGCCATCGAGACCGGGACCGAGGAGCTGCTCAAGGCGCTGCGCCGCGAGGGCCTGCCCGTGCAGAAGATCCAGCAGGGCAAGGTCCTCGACGAGGTCGCCGAGGCGATGAACTACGTCGACCTCGCGTCGTTGAAGGCGGCGGTCGGCGAGAGCCACGTGTCGGCCAAGTCGGTGGCCGAACGGGTGCGGCGTGTGCTCGAGGAGCCCGGGGCCGACCAGGTCGACCAGCTTCCCATGCCGGTCGGCCGCGAGACGCGCCGGAGCCGCCATCGGCGCGCGAACGGCAGCAGCGGCGTGCACGTCGAAGGCCTCGATGACGTGATGGTGCGGCTGTCGCGCTGCTGCACGCCCGTCCCGGGCGACGACATCATGGGCTTCGTGACGCAGGGCGCGGGGTGTCGGTCCACCCCGCCGACTGCGCCAGCGCCGCGTCGCTGGCGGCCAGGCGGTCGATCGCCTCATCGACGTCGAGTGGGACGCCGAGAGCGCCGGGACCTTCGTCGCCTCCATCGGGTGCAAGGCGCTCGACCGCGCCCCGGCTGCTCCGTGACGTGAGCCTGCGCTGGCGAGCGCCCATGAACATCATCTCGTGCAACACGCTGACGACCGACGACCGCATCTCCAGATGCGCTTCGACTTCGAGATGGGCGACCCCCTCCCACCTCGACTCCCTGATGCTCGTGAGCACAGCGCACCCCTGACTCGTAGGCGACGCCTAGACCGTCCTGCCGGGGAAGGGTTCGTAGACGGTCCCGGTCCGAGCGACGCAGAGGCACTCTCGCGAGGGCTGGTGTGAGGCCGGACGCCCGACCGGAGGTGGGGCTACGCTCGATGGCGTGGCACAGTTCTCGCGCATCACGACCGACCCTTCGCGAATGGGTGGCGTGCCCTGCATCCGGGGGCTTCGGTTCCCGGTGGCGACGGTGGTTGCGATGGTGGCAGACGGCATGTCCGACGAGGAGATCCTGGCCGAGCACCCCGACCTCGAGCGCGAGGACATCCGTGAGGCGTTGCGGTTCGCCGCTTTGGCGGTGCAGGAACGAGAGCTTCCGCTGCGACAGCCGGTGTGAGGTTCCTTCTCGACGAGAACCAGTCGCCAGCCATGGCGGCGACGCTGGGGGCCTCGGGTCACGACGTGGTGCACGTTCGAGACGTCGGGCTGGCGGCTGCCACCGATCCGGAGATCCTCGAGTTCGCAGATGCGCAGGGTCGGATCATCATCTCCGGTGACACCGACTTCGGCGAACTGCTCGCTCTGGGTGATGTGAGGGGGCCGTCGCTCGTCTTGTTGCGGCGTCAGCAGGGTCGCCGGGCGGCCGAGGTCGCGGCGCTGATCCTGGCGAACCTCGACGTGATCGCTGACGACCTCGATGCGGGGGCGGTCGTGGTCTTCGACGACGAACGGCTTCGCATTCGTCGCTTGCCGCTGCGCTAAGACTGACCGAGGAGGTGTCGTCGGGTCGCCTGGCGCTCGCTTCCTCCGAGGCTGCCGGTTGCCGGCTGCCGGTTGTCCGGAGCCGCGGGGTCGTTGGGCCCTGTGCGGTGGTTGCCCGGCTGCCTACGGTGAGGTCGGCCTCGCTGGCAGGGCTCTCGTCGCTGCGACGAGAGGTGCCTCTGCAGGAGGTGGGCCATGTCGCAGGTGTCGTGTGGTCGCCGTCGGCCCGCGCCGCGAGGCTGGCGTCGCAGGGCGGCGGTGTTGGGGCTGGCGGCGTTGGTCGGTTCCTCGCTGGTCGTGGTGGCCAGCGTGGCGGTGCCCCCCGCTGCCGGCGCGGCGTCCACAGAGTCGCTGTCGAGCTACACCGGGCCGGGGATCAGCCAGCCGTGGGGGATCGCGCCGGGTCCCGACGGCGCCCTCTGGTTCACCAACTCGGGGAACAGCTCGATCGGGCGGATCACGCTGCAGGGGGTGGTGACGAACTACGCGGGAGCGGGGATCAGCCAACCCTGGGGGATCACGGCCGGTCCGGATGGGAACCTGTGGTTCACCAACTCCGGCAACGACTCGATCGGGCGGATCACGACCGGCGGGACCGTGCAGAGGTACACCAACGCCAGCATCGGTCGTCCGCTGGGGATCGCGGCGGGCCCGGACGGGAACCTGTGGTTCACCAACTATGACCGGGACACGGTCGGGCGGATCACGCCCGCGGGAGCGGTGGTGTCGAGCTATGTGGGCCTTGGCATCTCGGACCCGGTGGGGATCGCAGCGGGCCCGGACGGGAACGTCTGGTTCTCCAACTCCGGGAACAGCTCGGTCGGGCAGGTGACGCCGTATGGGGACGTGTCGAACGTGGCTGGCGCTGGCATGGCGAACCCGGCCGTGATCGTGACCGGTCCGGACGGTGCCCTGTGGTTCACGAACGTCGCGAACGACTCGATCGGACGGATCGTGCCCGATCGCTCGCCGACCGGCACGGTGTCGGTGTTCAAGGGCCCCGGTCTCGACACCCCGCACTCGATCGTGCTGGGTCCCGACGCGAACCTGTGGTTCACCAACGGGGAGCTCCGCCATCGGGCGGATCACGGCGGCCGGGGTGGTCTCGATCTTCCCCGACCCCAGCATCGACCGCCCCCGTGGCATCACCGCCGGTCCGGACGGGAACCTCTGGTTCACCAACTACGGCAGCTCCACCATCGGACGGATCACGCCGGCGGGCGTGGTGTCGAGCTTGCGCCGCCGAGCATCAGCGGGCCGTTCGGGATCACGGCGGGTCCCGACGAAACCTGTGGTTCACGAACGAGTCGGGGTCGAGCATCGGGCGGATCACGCCGGCGGGGGCGTGGTCTCGAGCTTCGCGGGCGCCAGCATCAGCATGCCTCGGGGCATCACCGCCGGTCCGGACGGGAACCTGTGGTTCACCAACTACGGCAGCTCCACCATCGGACGGATCACGCCGGCGGGGGTGGTGTCGAGCTTCGCGTCGCCGGGGAGCATCAGCGGGCCCTCCGGGATCACGGCGGGCCCGGACGGGAACCTGTGGTTCACCAACGAGTGGGGCTACAGCATCGGGAGGATCTCGACCACCGGTTCGACCTGGACCTTCACCGGGACCGGCGTCTCCCAGCCACTGGGGATCGCGGCGGGTCCCGATGGCAACCTGTGGTTCACCAACGACGACTCCATCGGTCGGATCACCACGGGCGGCGTGGTGACCGAGTTCACCGACCAGTACCTGGACCGCCCGGTTGGGATCGCCGCGGGCGCGGATGGGAACCTGTGGTTCGCCAATGCGATCGATTCGATCGGGCGGATCGTGCCCGCCGCGGGGGACTGGTACCACCCGCTCCCGACGCCGACGCGGATCTTGGATTCGCGGCCGCCGCCGGAGCAGGTCGGCGTGTTCGGAGCGCCGTGGGGCGCAGGCGAGAGCCGTCAGGTGGTGGTCGCCGGGGTCGGTGGGGTGCCCGCCGAGGCGACGGCGGTGGCGTTGAACGTGACCGTGACCGGCACGACGGCGGCGAGCTTCCTGGCGATCTGGCCCCAGGGCGCGCCGGCCCAGCCCACGGCGTCGAACCTGAACTGGTCGCCAGCGCAGACGATCGCCAACGCCGTCACGGTGAAGGCCGGGGACTCGGGCAGGGTCTGGGTGTTCAACAACGCAGGCGCCGCCCACGTGATCTTCGACGTGGTCGGCTGGTACGACCAGTCCGGCACCGGGGCGGGCTTCACCGCCCAGGCGCCGGTGCGGGTGCTGGACTCGCGGCCGCCGCCCGAGCAGGTGGGTCCGTATGCCTTGCCGTGGGGTGCGGGCATCGATCGGGACGTCACGGTGACCGGTGGTTCGACGGGGGTGCCCGCGGATGCCGAGGCCGTGGTCGCCAATGTGACCGTGACCGGCACGACCGCGGAGTCGTTCTTGACGGTGTACCCGAACGGGGCGGTTCGGCCGACGGCGTCGAGCTCGAACTGGAAGGCGGGGTGACGATCCCCAACGCGGTGACGGTGAAGGTGGGTGCCGAGGGCAAGGTCCGGGTGTTCAACAACTCGGGCAGCGCCAACGTGATCATCGACGTGGTGGGCTTCCTTCAAGACCGGCTCGGGTGACGCCTTCCACCCGGTGGCGCCGGTGCGGTTCCAGGACTCGCGGCCGGCGCCTGAGCAGGTCGGCGCCTACGGGTCGCCGTGGCCGGCGAACACCACCCGGACGGTGTCGGTGCTCACCGGAGGCGCGGTGCCGGAGGGGCCACTGCGGTGTTGGCCAACGACGGTCACCTCGGCCTTGGCGGAGAGCTTCGCCACGGTGTGGAACACCGGGCGGCTTCAGGCCGACGGCGTCCAGCCTGAACTGGAAGGCCGGGGTCACCATCGCCAACGCGGTGACGGCCAAGGTCGGCACCGGCGACACCATCTCGGTGTTCAACAACTCCGGCACCGTCGACGTCATCGCCGACGCCGCCGGCTGGTACGGCTGACAGCACCGCCAGCGTGTTCGTCAACGGCTCCGTGGTGCACACGGTGACCGGCGCCGTTTCGCCCCCAACCGCTCGGGTCGCTGACCGCTTCGGCCTGTCGGAGCCGATCGTCTCCGTCCACATCGACCTGCACCCCCTGGTCGTACGCGAGGGGTGTCGACCGGCGGGGGATTCGACGGGGTGGCGTTCGTTCGATGTCGGTGTCAACACGGACCGCTCCTGGAGGGGACATCATGAACACCGCCGAGACCACCAACACCACCCGCTCGCTGCTCACCCACGACCTGCTGCTGGGCCTGGATCTGCGCCGTGACCGCTACCGCAGCGGCCGGGATCGCATCGTGGCCAACGTCCTGTACTTCCGCCAGCGAACGAGGCGGGTCCGACCTACGCGCCGGACCCGCCTCGTCGCGCGCCATTCGTCGCACCAGATGCCCCAGGGGTCAGGTAGGGGCTGCACGCCGGCGCGACCGAGGGCGGTGGCGCCGTGAAGTCGGGGAGTCGGATCGGTGCACGGCGCGCCGTGAAGTCGAGGGCATCTGCGGTTCTTCGCGCGGTCACGGACGGTCAGCGGCTCGAGGCCCCACCGCCACGTGACCATCTTGAGGATCGAGCAGTGCCCATAGGGCCTGTGCTGCTCGATGCGGGCCGGTGCGAACGGACCCATGGCGATCGCCGGAACCCGGAAGCCGAGGCGGTGCAGGTCGGGCCATCGGCCCTCCGCTGGGTGCGACGAGCGTGCTGTCGTCCTCGCAGCGGGGCGGAGGCACGTGGTCGAAGAAGCCGCCGGCCTCGTCGAAGTTGAGGACGAACACGAGGCGGTCCCACTCGCGGGCTCGTCGCCAGCGCGCCGTGCACGGTGGCGACGAACTGCTCTGCCACGAGGATGCTCCCGGCGTGGTGGTAGTCGTTGGAGCTGCCGTCGTCCTCGGCGGCGTCGGTGTAGTTGGGCTCGACGAACGATGTTGGGTAGCCGTCCTGCGCGGGCGTCGTCGTAGAAGTTGGCGATGGGGTAGGTGATGTCGTCGTACCTCTTGGACGTGAACAGCCGTCATGGGCTCACCTTGGTGGTAGTAGCCAGCGGTGAGTCCCGCCTCTCGCACCCGGTCGAAGATGGTCGTCTCGATGCGGCAGGGCCGTCTGGCGTCGGTGGTCGGGAACGCCTGGTCCATCGGGACCTGGGTCTGGGCTGAGCTGGTACAAGCGGTTCTGCCATGTGGCGCCGAGCATCGATGAGAAGTAGCGGTCGAAGGTGGTGTACGACGTGGCGAGGGTGCCGAGGATGGGCAGATCCTCCTGTCGGTAGTAGCCGATGGGGAAGTGATCGCCGACCGCGGCGGTCTGCAGGAACCCGTCACAGCGACCATCGGCGAACTGGTCTCCATCTCCTCCCAGGTGTGGCCGGGATCGCAGTAGGAGCAGCCCTGGACGTCGGGAGCGAGGGGCCACGTCTCGTGCGGCACACCGGCGGTGTCCACGTAGGTGAGCCCAGCCTGTCGGCCGTCGGCACCGGGCAACCAGCCGAGGAAGTGGTCGAACGAACGGTTCTCCATCATCAGGATCACGACGGTGTCGAACGGTGCGTCCTCCGGTCGGGGCAGTCGAGCCGTAGCCGTGACGGGGCTCGAGGCTCCCGAGCCGGCCTCCGGCGAGGTCGTCGCTCCGCATGCCGTGAGCCTCGAACGCCGCTTCACCGAGCGCCGAGGTGGCGAGGAACCGCCGACGCGACATCGGCGTCACACCCTCGCCGTTGCCCCGGTCGACCACAGGCATCGGCGAAGCCTATGGTCGAGCAGGCGGAGCTCGGGCGCGACCATCGAGGTCCTCGCCAGACCCCGCGCCGGTGCCCCCGCCGCGTGGTAGACGCTGGCGGCTCGCGCCGGGCAGCTTTCGGGTGAGCACGAGCCGAAGGGTGACGACGAGGGGGGTGCATCGCCTTTGCTTCGACGAAGCGGGTTCAGGGTCCGGGTCGCGGCGCCGGCGGCGGCCGTGCTGGGTGACCGAGACGTACGCCTCCCAGGGTGAGCAGGTCCTGACCCACTTCCTCGCTGCGTGTGCCGGCGACGCCGCCTGTCCCTTCAACGACGGCTCCGATCTGGTGGCCCGGTTCGAGCGGCTGCGCGACCGCATCGCGGTCACGCCCATCCCCTACGACAAGGACCGCATCTCCCGGCCGTTCGACGCCGTCGACGCCGACGCCTTCGCTGATGCCATGTTCTGTGGCCTCGGTGACCGCAGGTGGCCCGAGCTGGCGCAGGCCCTCCGACCGGTCGCCCGCGCCGGTGCACGCGGCGGGCGCGCCCCCGATCCTCGTCGCCAACGCCCGCTGGGACGTGGCCACGGGCTACCCGAACGCGGTGGCTCTCGCCGACCAGCTCGACGACGGCCGTCTGCTCACCTACGAGGGGGTGGGCCACACCGCGTACCGGTTCGGCTTCGAGTCGCCGTGTGTGGCGAAGGTGGTCGAGGACTACCTGCGAGGCGTCGCCGTCCCGCCGCGCCAAGGAGGCGCGACTGCCCCGCGGTCGATCCGACCCCGACGAGCGACGACGAGCCTGCCGCGCAGAACCCCTCCGCCCCGACGCTCACGCCGCTCCCGGTGACGCCGGCGGCCACGGCAAGGGTTCCCCGCTTCGCCGGGTGAGCTCGCAAGCCGGCACCGGCCGCACCCGGGCGCAGTGCCGATCGCTGCGCAGGGTACGTCGCCCTGTCCCGTTTCCGGCGCGGAGATCCGGGCGGAGCATCCCGACCTCGGGCGTGAGGACATCCTTGAGGGTCGCGGCCCGCCGCAAGAGGGTGTCGTGGTCACCCTGTGAAGCGAGGGATGACGGTCGGCGGCGGTGTCGGCCCGGGGACGGGTGCGGGTGGGGACACCAGCTGGACCTGCGTGGTCGAGCGCTCGCACACGAGCTGGGCCGATGCGCCCGGTCGTGGAGCGGGCGTCGTGGCGGTGCACGACCCGGCCGTCCACGCCGCGGCACCGATGCCGGGCAGCGGGGCTGCGAACGGCGTGTAGGGGATGGCGGGATCGGTCACGCACGGCGGGAGCGTGGACGGACCGGTGAGGTCGACCGGACAGGGGGCGAGGCCCGGATCGGCGGCGGTCCACGTCTGGCCGTTCCAGACCCACACGTCGGACAGCACGCTCATCTGCCCGCCACCTGCTCCGAGGACGACCGCGCCGTTGGTGAACTGGAAGCCTCCGGTCAGGACGGCTCCCCGGTCGGCCGTGCCCTCGCGGTACAGGCCCGGGAGGTTGGTCTGGAACCGGAACGGAGGGCCGCACCGGTCACAGACCTTCGACCAGGACCACGCGTCGCCCGCCGCCTTGGAGAGCCGCCAGGTGTCGGCGAAGGTCGTGTACTGCACGCCCTTGCCGCCCGGGACGTTGGGGTCGTCGACGACGTCGATGCGCGCCCCGCCGAACAGGATGTAGTCGCGACCGTCGAAGCCGAAGGCGCTGGCTGCTCGGCGTGCAGGGGGCGTGCCGGTCACCGGCAGCAGGTCCCAGTCCTGCCCGTTCCACCGCCACACCTGGTTGCTGAAGCCCGACGCGTCGAAGTCCGGGGCGCCGTCGCTCGGATCGGCGCTGCCGGCCCATTCGCCACCGAACAGCAGCGAGTCGGTCGCGCTGGCTGCGCCCGCGCTGCCGTCGCGTGCCCTGGGTGCACAGCTCGGGCTGCACGGTGCGGCCCGCCACTGCAGGTCGTCGCCGAGCACGTACATGTCGGCCTCGTCCCAGGGCGCGGGGTCCCCGGGCTGTGGGTAGCCGCCGCTGTAGATCCACGCCAGGCCCTCCTGGCCGCTCGCCGTGGCGGCCGCCGACTGGCCCTGGCGTGCCTTGGTGATCGTGTTGGGAACCTGGGTCCAGGTGCGAGCATCACCGTCCCAGAGCCAGGACTCGTTGCAGGTGGGAGCGGTCGGTGGCACGGCACACCCCGAGTCCTGTGCGGAGCGGCGATAGAGCACCGCCTTGCGGCCGCCCTTGGCGCCGGAGAACGTGGCGGCCTCCGCAGGGGTGAAGCCGCCGTGCGGCGGACCACCGGCCGTCCCGGTGACCGTCACGGTGCCGACCGCGGGTGCGAAGCCCGGGGCCAGCGGCGCGCCGGTCACGGTGGTGTCCCCCGGTTGCGCGGCCGACGTCGCCGTCCAGCCCACCACCGCGACGAGAGCCAGCGCCGAGATCCACGCCCGAGCTGGGTTCGAACGCATCCCGCACCTCCGCCGTCGTGGGTCCGGATCGTATCCGGCGCCGTTCCTCGATGAGCCGGGCGAGCGTCCTGCGCCGTCGACCGTGGTGCAGGCGAGCCGTCGCGCCGATCCTCCTGCCGGTGTCGGCCTCGACCGTGCACTTGGTCGTACCCGAGGTGTCGACCGGTGGGGGATTCGGTGGGGGTGGGGTTCGCGGTTCGATGTCGGTGTCAACACGGACCGCTCCTGAGGGGGACATCATGAACACCGCCGAGACCACCAAAACCACCGCTCGCTGCTCACCCACGACCTGCTGCTGGGCCCGGATCTGCGCCGTGACCGCTACCGCAGCGGCCGGGATCGATCGTGGCCAACGTCCTGTACTTCCTGCCCTGGCTCGTGGGCTACTTCGGCTGGGATCGGCGTGGCGGCGGGTACCGCGAACGCGACGATGAAGTCCTGGCGCCCGTGGCCATCGTGCTATCGTGCTGGCCACGGCCGCCTGTCTGCGGCGCTGCGCTGCTATTGCAGTCTACCCGGCCGCCGGGCGGGCCGCCGCCGCCGACGGCTGATGGTCGCTCGACGGCGTGCGAGCGAGGTGGGTCCGACCGGTTGGTCGGGCCCACCTCGTCGCTGGTCATGGCTGGGGTCCACCGGAGCGACGGGCTGCACGACGGCGGCGGCGGCGAGTCCTACGACGGCTGGCTGGTGCGTCGGCGGCGGTTCGCCGGCGATCGAGGGGAAGATGTCGGACAGCAAGCGCGCCGAGCCTGCGCCGCGCGACGACGGTGCGGTCCGTGGCACTCCTCCCGCCACAGGCCCCGGGACCGCGCCGACCAGCACCTGGTCGTCGGCGGTCGCCCGCTGGTGCCGCGAAGCGGGGCTTCGGTCATGCTGCAGCTCAGCCCGAGGTCGTTGCCGTTGGCATCCACAGCTTCCAGCACGACGTCGAAGTCCCAGGGTGGTGGAGGGCTGGGTGCCTGGATGGCCAGCACGATCTCGATCGACCGGGAGCTGAAGTACTGCATGTCGATCGCAATGCCGCCCCTCGACGCGGTCCCGTCCCACATGTTCAGGTTGAAACCGGGTCCAGTCCCCGGGAAGCTGAAGAACGCACTGATCGGCCAGGTCGATGAAGATCGGGTGACGGCGAACCTCAAGCGGGCAACCTGGGGCGGCATGACCCAGTACCGGTATGGCGAGTAGATGTTCGGGCGAGCGCCGAGGTGCCCGGGGCCGAGGTCCACCCCGGGCGGGCATCCCAGCACGACCTGCTGGTGGCCCGCCGGGATGGAGACGTACCCGATGGTGCAGCCCGACAAGGCCAACGCGAGGACGGCCGCGACGACGGCGGCGGACCAGCGGCGTCGATGGGTGAAGGCAGGCATGACGACCTCCTCCTCGCTGGGGTCCCGATCGCGCTTCCGGTCGTGGCGCCGGTCTTGATCGGTGCGGGATTTCCAGGTTGCGTCGCCCTGCACGTCACGGTGGGTTGCGTCGCCCTGCACGTCACGGTGACGGAGCCACCTCGCGTTTCGCTCGCGTCCGACCCGGCTCTCGGCGAGGGCGCTGCGGCGATGCTCCTCGGTGGAAGGCGTCCTGGCTTCTCGCCGGTCTCGTCGTCAGCTCGGGGCCGGTGACGCGACCACCCCGTCGGCGGTCAGCCCGATGAAGTGGTCGTCGATGATGCCGACGACCGGGCTCAGCTCGTCCAGACCCGGTCACCTTGGCGGTGTCGTCCACCCACCAGCGCCGCGCCGGCGTAGCCGTTCACCGTCTGGGGTTGTCGATGAGCACACCGTGTGCTCCGACCAGGAGGGTGGGTCGCCCCGGTGAGGGTTCGCTGCCGGGCAGCGTCGCGTGGCGAGCGCCTCCCTGTGAAGGGGTCGATGCGCACGACCGTGGTCGGCGACGTCGCCGCCGCCACCCAGACGCCGCTCGGCCCGGTGCCCACGCGTGAGCGGCAGGTTCAGGTCCCGCAGCTCGGTGAGGGCTCCCGCGTGGTCGGGTCGAGGCGGGCCACGGTGTCGAGCCCGGTGCCGTTCGGCGACGGTAACAGCACGTAGAGGACCCTGTCGCCGGGCCGTGATCTGCCCGGCGTGGCCCGCAACACGACCTCGTCGACCATGCCGGTTGCGAGTCCACGTGGGTCAGCTGACGCCCGGCGGCCCGGCGCGCTCGGGACAACGGGGAGGTACGGGCCTGGGAAGGCCTTGTCGCCCCCCTTCTCCACCCAGACGAGCCGGCGGGGAGGTCGACCGTCCGCGCGACGGTGCCGTCGGCGGCGTCGATGCCCACGAGACGAGCCACCGAGGTCCGGCCTGGTTCGTTCACCGCGAACCACGCTGTCGATCCCCGACCCGAACGGCAGCGGCATCCCCACCACCCCCGGCCCGGCGATGCTCGTCTGGATGGTGCCGAGTCGGCACCCGAACGCCGACGGGTCGACCGTGAACGACTGGACGGCCTCGCCCGTGTTCGGGTCGAGGCGCCATCACGGTCACCCCGCGACGCGGTCACCCGTGGCGCACGCTGGCCACCCCGGGCGCTCGACCCAGAGCTGTCCGTCGCCGACGACGGCATAGGAGTACGGGTTCGTCCCGTTCGGCGACGAGGATGGCGACGAGTTGAGGCACGGCCTGCTGCCCGCCCGGGGTGGTCCCGGGGGTCGCATCCTGCCCGGTCGTCGCGGCGCTCGCCGGCGCCGTCGTCGTTGTCGACGGGGCGGAGGCTGATCGGTCGGCAGCGGGCCGCCTGTCACCGCACGCAGCGACGGAGCGATGTGCAGAGGATCGCCGTGACGACGAGGCGAGGAGCGCCGAAGCAGCGTCGCTGGTCGTCGGTCCCCGGCCTGATGGGGCCCTCGGCGTGCGCGGCTGTTCACGGGACACCTCCGATCTCCGGGACCCGACACCCGGCGAGGCCACGGTCACCGTGGCACCGCCACCTCGCGGATTCCTCGCGGGCGTGGCGCTACCCGCGTCCGACGTCGGCTGGTCCGGCGTACGGACCATCGGCCCTTCTGCCGTCGGCCCCCGGGCGCGACCCTCGCCTGGTCGACGACCGACTCGGTGCGTGGTCGGCAGGAGGTGACCGTCATGGGTGATCACGACGCTGGGCTACGTGAACAGGTCGAGGCGTTGCAGGCCGTGATCGAGCGACAGGACGACGTGATCCGCCGCCAGGAGGAGCGTCTCGCCGCGTTGGAGCGCACCGCCCCCATCGGTGACCCGGTGGTCGACGAGCCGCCAACCGCGGTGTGGGACGGGACCACGGATCGGCGTCACCTGCTCTCCAGGGCGGCCACGGTGGCGGCGGGAGCGGCGGTGGGTGGCACGGCGCTGGCGCTGGGGCAGGCGTCCCCGGCGGCGGCCGCCCAGGGCATCTTCGACGGCAACCCGGCGGTGGTCGCCAACGGGATCGGCGGCTACGCCGTGCAGGCGATCAGCGACACCGGCGGTGCCATCGTCGCCTCCAACAGCAACAGCTCGGACACGGTGACGGTGTCGAACTACTCGGCGTTGGGTCGAGCCATCTACGGCTCCGGGAAGAACTGCGGCGTGTTCGGGGTCTGCCCCTCGGGTGCCGGGTCGGGGGTGGTGGGAACCGCCTACGACGGCTACGGGGTCGAGGCGAGGGTCAACGCGGCGGCCGCCCGAGCCCAGCTGTGGTTGACGGGCCTCGCCTCCCTGCCCGTCCCGCCCTCCCGCTCCGACTTCCACATCCAGGGCGAGGTCGTGTTCGACGTCAACGAGGACCTGTGGTTGTGCACCGCCAATGGCAACCCGGGGACGTGGCGCCGGGTGTCGGGGGCCAACACCGCGGGGGCGCTGACCCTGCTGTCCAGCCCGGTTCGGGTCTACGACTCGCGTCCTGGCAACCCCCCGGTCACCGGGCCCAAGACCCCCCTGGCCAACGGCGCGTCGCGCACCGTGGACTGCACCAACAACGCCAGCGGCGTGCCCGTGGGCGCCACCGGGGTGCTGGCCAACGTCTCCGTCGTCAACACCTCGACCACCGGGTTCCTGGCCGCGTTCAAGACCGGCACCGCCGTACCCGGTACGTCGACCATCAACTGGTTCCAGGTGGGCAGCATCGTCGCGAACACCACCGTCGTGGCCTGTGACGCGACCGCCCACATCGACTGCTACGTCCCGCCGACCTCCAGCACCGACTTCTTCATCGACGTCATCGGCTACTTCCGGTGAGACCGCTCCGGGCGAGCCGGGTGGAGCCCCCTCGCCCGCTCGGTGGGCGCCGTCAGGGCACGTCCTGGTACTCGGCGATGGTGCCGGGGAAGGTGGCGTCGAGGTAGGGGCGCTGCAAGGAGGCTTCGGCCACTGTGGGGTCGATGCCGAAGGCCCAGCGCAGCTGCGCGGTGTCGAGGTGGTTCCACACCGCCTGGATCTGCTCGGCCGGTGTGTCCGGGGGCAGGCAGCCGTCCTCGGCCAGCTGGATGTCGGGCCCGGTTCGAGACAGGCCGGTGCTGCCGTTCTGCGTGTCGAGCAGTGCGATCGCTTCGTTGACGGCGACGACGTCGCTGGTGCCCACGTCCTTGCGGCCCAGGCGGGCCTGCAGGTCCCGGCTCGGGTGCTCGACGGCGGCGACGACGAAGCCCCAGGACGCGAGGTGCGCGAAGTGGGAGCTCTGGCTGAACCGGGTGCCGCCGCGCCCGTGGCTGGACACCACCAGGGGGAAGCGGCCGCTCGTGCTGGCCGGCACGTCGACCCAGGCGTCGGGCACCGTCACGTCGCTGGCGATGCCTGGCGGCAGGACCGACGCGATCGGGCCGAGGGTGTCCTCGGGGTGGTAGACGAAGGCCGCGGCGCTTGCCGGGATGGCCGCACGGTCCGCCGGGTAGAAGACGTTGACCGGCTGGCCGCTGCTGGTGGCCAGCCGGGTCACCCCCGCCGCGTACGGGCCGGGGCCGGAGAAGTCCTGGGGCGCCGCCGACGCAGCGGTCGTGGGCGGCGTCGTGGCCTCCTCCTTGGTGCCTCCACAGCCGGCCAGCAGCCACACCAGCAAGACCATGCTGCCCGCGACGGCCACCCTGCCTCGTCGCACCCGAGCTCCGTCCATGGCCAGCCTCCCGCGCTGCCTGCCACGTTCCTGGTGAGCGTTCCCCTCGGAGAGACGATGAGCCAGGGTCGAAGGTCGCTGCTTCACCGGAACTGTCTGGACGTGGGGTCATTTGGGCTGCTTCCTCGTTCACGGCAACGACGCGAGACCGACCACGATCGGCTGGGGTGGCGGGCGGGTGACCATCGCCTGCGTGCGGGGGTCCTAGGGCTCTATCCGCGTTGGGGGAGGTTGCCCCAACGTCGTGGGGTGACGTGCGGGTAGGTCACGCGGTCGAGGGGCCGCGATGCCAACTCGGTTGAAGGTGGTCGCCATGAGGCCACGGATCTTGGCTCTCGTCGTCGGGGCGCTGGTCGTCGCCGGGATGACCGCCGGACAGCCGGCGAGCTGGGTCGGAGCGTCCGTCGCCCAGGGCACGTCGGGCGTCGGCCAGCCACAGGACCAGCCCCAGCTGCAGGTGATCCTTCCCGAAGGCGTCTTCGGCTCCGCCGGCTGGCCTGATGGCGAGACGGTGGCGGTGGAGGTCGATGATCCGGCCACGCCGGCGAGTCCCGACTTCTCGGGGACGTCGTCGGTCGTGGGGCAGCCCTGCCCGCCGGGACCGTGTGGTCCGGGGCAGTTCGGGCTCACGACGTCGCCCTATGATGAAGGCCGGCGATGTGGTCTCGGCTGTGGGTGATCGGCGATCCCTCCGTGTCGGCCACGCATCGTCGTCCAACCGCTGTCGGTCACGAACGTCGACTACGACGGGGACGTCGTGACCGGCACGGCCGCTCCCGGTAGCAGCCCGGTCGTGACCATCGGACCGTTCCTGGCCACCAGGACCCCCACGGCGGACGGCGGCGGGAGCTGGGTCGCCGACTCTCGGTGACGGGTCCGGGCGGCGAGCCCGCCCATCCGCTGACCACCGCCGACGCCATCATCGTCATCGCCCAGGATCAGGGGTCGTCGACGGTGGTCGTCGTCGAGGCGCCGACCATCCCGGGCACGGTGTACCTGGGGGCCGTGGACCCGGGCAACGTCCTCGGCGGCGTGCTGGCTGAGGCCTGCACCGCAGACGGGTTCGGAAGACGCCGGAGCGAGGGGGACGGCACCCACGGCTGAGCGGCCTGCTGGCCAGCCCTACGACCTCCGGGCCGTCACCACCGGCGCCAACGCTCCCGTCTACCTCGGCCCGGTCAACGTGGCGCCCTCCGAGCAGGTGTCCGGGGTGGACATCGTGGTAGCGGCGCCACCGGCACCACCCGCCGGCGCGGTCGAGCCCTCCTCCGAGGCGGGTGGGACCGTCGCCGTCTTCTGGGAGGATGACCTCACCTCACCGCCACCGGGTGTGCCGGACGCGACGGGTGACGTTCACGCTCACGGTGCTGTCCGGACGGCCATGTGGTCAGCGGGCCGATGGTGGAGACGCCTGCGGGTTCGGGCGTCTACACCGCCGGTGCCCCTGCTGGTCCCCCATCACGGCGGAGCGGAGCTCGCCTACCACTTCGTCTGCCCTGGCGGCATCCCGGTCGACCGCGTTTCATCTACATCGACCCGAGCGGCGTCGTGGTCGACACGATGGGGGGTACCCGTTCCCGCTGCCACCGTGACGCTCCTCGCTTCGGACAGCCCCGCAGGTCCGTTCACCGGGGTTCCTGCCGGCAGCATCTTGATGTCGCCGTCGAACCGCATCGAACCCCGACAGCGCCGACGCCGACGGTCGGCTGGTTGGGACGTCGCGGCCGGCTACTACCGGGTCCGCCGAAGGCCGGCTGCCACGCACCGGGAGACCCCGAGCAGCCGTTCGCCGAGTCCGCAGTGCTCACCATCCTGCCGCCGGTGACGGACCTCGAGCTGGTCCTCGAGTGCCCGGCCGGTGATCTGTTCCATCCGTTGGATGCGCCGACGCGGATCCTCGACTCCCGGCCGCCGCCGGAGCAGGTGGGGCCGTACGGCACGCCGTGGGGGGCGGGCACGGTGCGTGAGGTGACGGTGGCCGGGGCCGGTGGGGTGCCGGCGGGGGCGACGGCGGTGACGTTGAACGTGACGGTGACCGGTACGACGGCGGCGAGCTTGACGCTGTGGCCCAAGGGGGCGACCCAGCCCACGGCGTCGAACCTGAACTGGGTGGCGGGCCAGACGATCCCCAATGCGGTGACGGTCAAGGTCGGCACCGACGGCAAGGTGAACGTGTTCAACCCGTCGGGGTCGGCCAACGTGATCATCGACGTGGTCGGCTACGACCAGTCCGGTACGGGGCGGGGTTCACCGCCCAGGCGCCGGCGCGGATCCTCGACTCCGCGGCCGCCGCCGGAGCAGGTGGGGCCGCTGGTCGCCGTGGGGCGGGCAAATCGATCGTGAGGTCCAGGTCGCCGGTGTGGGTGGGGTGCCGGCGGACGCGGGAGGCGGTGGTGCTCAACGCCACCGTGACGTCCACGTCGGCGGAGTCGTTCTTGACGGTGTACCCCAAGGGGGCGACCAAGCGACGGCGTCGAACCTGGAACTGGAAGCGTGTGGGGTGACGATCCCCAACGCGGTGACGGTCAAGGCCGGCACCGACGGCAAGGTGCAGGTGTTCAACAACTCGGGTCCGCTTTCCATGTGATCTTGGATGTGGTCGGCTACTTCAAGACTGGCTCGGGTGACGTGCGCTCCATCCGGTGGACCCGGTGCGGTCTCCAGGACTCGCGGCCGGCGCTCGAGCAGGTCGGTGCCTACAGCACGCCGTGGGGGCGGGCGCGACCCGCACGGTGGCGACCACGACCAACAGCGCGGTGCCGGCGGAGCGACCGCGGTGCTGGCCAACGTGACGGTCACGTCCACCACCGCCGAGTCGTTCGCCACGGTGTGGAACACCGGTGCCGCCCAGCCCACGGCGTCGAACCTGAACTGGAAGGCCGGGGCTTCATCGCCAACGCCGTGACGGCGGCCAAGGTCGGCACCGGCAACACCATCTCGGTGTTCAACAACCTGGCACCGTCAACGTCATCGCCGACGCCGGCTGGTACGGCGGCTAGCTCTGGGTGGGGCCTACCAACGGGCGACGAAGCTGTACCGGTCGCCCCGCACCTGGCTGCGGTCGCAGCTCGACGGGGCGCCCGCCGCCGACGGCCACCCGCTCGATGTCGAACACGGCCCGGCCTCGGGGTAGGGCCAGGCGGGCACGCGTCGGCGCGTCCGGGACCGCGGGGCGGATGCGCCCATGCGCGCGCCGGTGACCACCACGCCGGCGTTGCAGCAGCGCCGTACAGCGAGCCGTGCTCGAGGTCGGCGAGGCGCAGTCGACGACCCAGGTCCCACGGGGCGGGCCACGACCGGTCCTGGGCCAACGGTTCGTCTCCCGCGTAGCGGAGGCGCTCGATGAAGAGCACCTCGGCGTCGTCGGGCACCTCCAGCAGCCCGGCGACCTCGCCCGCCGAGCGTCGCTCGTGGACCAGGACGTCGCTGTGGTCGCGCGCCCGGCGGTCTGCACCGATCGAGAGAGGCTGTACAGCCCGTGCAGGGACTGCTCGAGCTCGCTGCTCGTGGCGATCGTCGTGCCGCGCCCTCGCTGGGCGCGCAGCAGCCCGGCGTCCTTCAGCCCGCGCACCGCCTCACGGACCGTGTGCCGGCTCACGTCGTACTCCTGCAGCAGCTGAGCTTCGGTGGGGAGGCGCTCACCGAACTCGCCCCGGCCGATGCGCTCCCGCAGGTCGGCGGCGAGCTGCGCCCACAGCGGCACAGGGCTGGCGCGGTCGAGGGTCTGCATCGGGTGCTCGCTGCTCAGCCGCGACCCACGAGGATCGCCAGGGTCAGCGTCATCACCACCACGCAGGCGACGCCGACGAAGTGCCAGTCGCGCTCCCTGCTCCACAGCACGACGAGTGCGAGCACGCGCAGCGCCGGGGTGGCGGCCAGCACCAGCACGCCCAGCGCCATGCAGAAGTCGGGCCACGACGGCGCGTCGCCGAGCGCGAACAGCTTGACGGCCGGCGCCGCGTGCACACCGGTGATCACCTTGCCGGTCACGCCGACAGCCATGAGCACGACTGCGGCGGCGAGGCCCGAGCGCAGCAGCACCTGGACGATGCGCTGCACGCGATGGATCTCGGCCTGGTCGGCCGCCGACATCTCCAGGGGGTCAACGTCCAAGGTCCACCCCCAGGGCCTTGAGCGCCATCTGCACGGCGACGAGCACGAGCACGGCGACGAGGATCCACCGCAGGGTCCGGGGGGAGACCTTCGAGGAGGTGACGGCGCCGACCAGGGCCCCACCCACGACGCCGAGGGCGACCGGTGCCGCCGCGTAGGGGTGCAGGTAGCCGCGGGCGAAGTAGACGAAGAGGCTGGCGATGGCGGTGACGCCGATCATGAAGTTCGACGTCGCCGCCGCGACCTTGATGGGGACCTTCATGCCCTCGGTCATCGCCGGCACCTTGAGGAACCCGCCACCCACGCCGAGCATGCCCGACACGGCCCCGGCGAGCAGCGACACGGCCGCGCCGAGACCGAGCCGCACGGCGCGATAGGACACCAGAGCGCCTCGGTGGTCGTCGTAGAAGGCGCCGGCGAGCGTGCCGGGCTCCTCCCAGCCGATGGGCTCGCCCTGGGGCGTGGTCGAACCGGAGCCACCGCTGAGGACCGGGGCCGGATGGTGCGCCGCGGTGACGCCCCCCTCGCCGGCCTCCTCGACGAAGCCCGCCCTGCCTGCTTCCACCAGCACGGCGGTGATCACCATCATCACCGCGAGAACACCCCCGACAGCACCGACGAGGCAGAGGAGACCGCCACCAGGCCGCTGGTGATGCCGCCGATCGTGGTGGCGATCTCCAGGCTCATGCCTCCAGGCGCATGTTGGCCCGACCCTCACCGACGTAGGCGCGTTCGCCGCCGTCGACGGCGACCACCGCCACCAGCGAGGTGGCCACCGCCACGCGGATGTCGAAGTCAAGGCCAGGGACCAGCACCGGCACGATCACGATGCCTCCGCCGATGCCGACCACTGCGCCCAGCCATCCCGCGCCCACGCCGACGAGGAGCAACGCCACGAGCGAGCCGGCAGACAGCTGCATTCATCCGAATGTACGGACAATGCGCGCCCACGACAAGGCTCGGCCCGAGCGGGGCCGGCGGCCGTCAGTCGCGCAGGCCCTTGCCCTCCAGGATCTTGGGGGCGCACCGCTCCACGCGGGCCACACGGGTCGTGGCCCGCTTGGCGTCGGCGACGTACAGGTTGTACTCGCGCCGGCGACCGGGGGTCAGCGCCTCGAAGGCCGCCCTGAAGGCGGGGTCGCGATCGAGGCGGTCCTGCAGCGCGTCGGCGAGGCCCACCTCGGGTGCCGGGCCCACCTCCAGGCCCTGGTCCTCGACGGCGATCGCCTCCTCCACGTAGGCCGCGATCGTGTCGGCCCGGCGGGCGACGTCGTCGACCGAGGTGAAGCACATCCGGCGGGCGGCGCGCGAGCTGGGCCCCTGGGCCTCGAGCACGCCGTCGGGGTCGGCCAGGAGCGCGCCTTGAAGAACATGAGGGCGAGGAAGGCCTTCATCTCCTGCAGGATGACGATGTTGGCGCCCTCGTGCGAGAGCAGGGCTTGCCCCACTTGATGGCCTCGTCCAGCCCGTGGCCGAGCAGGATCGGCCGCAGTGCGGCCATCTCCTCGGGCTACGCCTGCGACCGACCGATGTAGATGTCCACGTCGTGGGTTCGCCTCCACGGCGGTCAACCTAACGGCCGAAGCCATCGGCTGTCTAGGTGGAAAGGCCCGCCCGGGAAGCGATCAGCACGGCGAGCGGGTCAGCGTCACCGCCGAAGGTCCCGCCGTCGTGGTTCGTGCACGGCCTGGCGGTGCATCGGGCGCTGTACCGGCCTGTGCTGGTGGTCGCTTCCTGTGGACCTCGAGAACAAGCGCGGTCAGGCGCGCCGGTGACTGACGACCGTGGGCCGCACGACGGGCAAGGAGCGCGCGTCATCGCCACTCCCGAGGACGGGCCGAACCTGGTGTCGCTGGCGATGAACGGCTGGCAAGAGGGACAGCCCGTGCGGTGGCGCAACCGAGGCGCATCCGGACGCCGTCGTCCGCCTGTCGGCGGGCGCCGCTTCCGGTCCGCTCGGCCTTGTCTCGGGCGAGGAGCGCGACCGCCCTGGCAGCGCTGGCTGGCGGTCGACCCGCAGCTCGACGGCTACGCCGCCCAGCGATCGACCGAGACTCCGGTGATCGTAGCCCGAGCCGCCGCGACGGGCGGTGACCCCGTCGGTGGTCGGCGGGGATCGCGCCTCGCTACTGGTCGGACCCCGGCGTCGGCGTGGTGGGGCCGGCGTCGGCGAAGTCCTCGGGGTCGAGGTCGCTGAGGAAGTCCCGGAACTCCTCCACGGCGGCGTCGATCGCCCCGTCGAGCGGCGGCCGGCGGGCCCGTCCGTCCCCGGCTTCCTCGACGACGGCACCGGCTTCGTCGAGCACGGCCTCGCTGACGAAGAGGTCGGCCCCGGTGCGCACGGCCAGGGCGATGGCGTCGGAGGGCCGGGCATCGACGCCGGTCGCCTTCGGGGCCGGTCAGGACGAGGTCGGCGAAGAAGGTGGTGTCCTCCAGCTCGGGTGACCTCGACGCGCGGTCGAGGTGGGCGCCGAGCTGGTCGACCAACGCCGCCATCACGTCGTGGGTGAGGGGCCGGGGCGTCGAGGTGCCGGTGGCCCCGAGGGCGATGGCGGAGGCCTCCGGCCCGCCCACGAACAGCGGCAGCACCCGATGCGGCTCGTCCTGCTCGCGCAGCAGGACCACCATGGTGCCGGTGGTGGCTTGAGCTGGATCCTGACGAGGTCGACGCGTTGCACGAGGTCCAGCGTGGGGGTGGTCCGTGGTGCCGAGCAACGCCAGTGTCGCTTCACGCCACCGGCGTTGTCGACGCCGCCGCTACCGGCAGTAGCCGAGGACGTCGAGGAGGAAGTCGCACTGCGACGACACCGGCACGTAGGCCTGGCAGAGGCCGTTGCCGTCCACGGCGGTGATCGTGGTGTTCGCCACGATCTGTCCGGTGTGGTCCTGTTGATCGACGACGTGCCTGGATAGGCGATGCCGTTGGTGTACAGCGCCAGGAAGCCGCTGGCCGAGGTGTTCACCACGGTCAGGTTCACGAGGACGGCGGTGGCACCGGCGGGCACGCCGCTGGCGTTGCCGGTGGTGTCGACGGTCCGGCTGGTGCCGCCGCCGAGGGGGCCTTGGGGCCCGTCGACGGCGGTTGCCTGTCGGGAGTCGTAGACCACGCACCGGGGTCTCCAGGGCGTGGAACGATCCCGCGGTCGTCGGCCCGGACAGCTTGCGCCATTGGCCCGGCGTCCCGGATCCCACGCACGACCACAGGTCGAAGTTGTCGTCGAAGACGACCGAGCCGACGTCGCGCGAGACGGCGGACGACGGCGGCGGTGCCGGCAGGACGTTGACGCCCGCGAAGGCGAGGTGGGTCGCCGCCGCGTCGTTGACCGAGGTCCTCATGGCGGTGCCGGGTCCGTCGGTGACGCCCTGCACGTCGACGCCGGTCGTCGCCGAGCCGACTGCACCAATACCGCCCTCCGTGGCTTCCTACGATGGCTGAGTCAGGAGGTTGCGGCCGTACACCGCAACGCCTGCTCGGTCGCTTCGCCCCGCAGGGCGAAGCCTGTCGTGGTGGTGGCGATCACCCCGATCCCGGACTCCGGGTTGGCGCTGGCCGTGATCGCCGGGTCGCCGTCGAAGGTGCCGAGACCGCCGCGGCGGGGAGCCCTGCGTCAACACGAGCGTTGGTCCTGGCCGACGACGGCGCCGGCCGCCACCTTGGCCGCCTGCCAGGCGGACGTGGCGCCGGTCGGTCGCGCCGGGGACGGGCCGAGTCGGTCGCCTCGTCGCCCGGCTGGTGACCGGGATCGGGTGCCGGTGCCGGTGGCGGCCGGTGTCGCCGCAGGTCCTCGACGGCGGCTCGCAGCTCGTCGATCTGGTGGTGCTGCTCTTCGATCCGGGCCCGCTGGCGCGCCACTTCGGCCTGCAGCCCGACCACCTCGTTCCGCATGGTGACCACCTCCTCGCCGCCGTGCCGGACCCCTTCGCCGCGCAACCCTGGGGTACCACCGGCGGGGGGCTGGAGGCAGAGCCGGTGGTCACATCGCCGGGTCCCCGCGGTCGACCGCCGGCAGCCGTTGTTGCGAGTCGTTCGTCCGGACCTCGTCCTCTGCAGGTCCGGTGAGGTCGGGCGCACCATGTGCGATGCGGCCGGAAGGAGCGGTCGCGGCCGTCTCGCGACGGTCGTCGCGGGAGGGTCGTCAGCTGGTGAAAGGGGAACGCCATGAGAAGGACGACCACCAGAGCCGGGGTCGCCGTCGTCGCCGCGGTGGCGATGCTGCTGCTCTCGGCGGGCGTCGCCGGAGCGGCGCCCAAGGAGTCGAAGAACCATCCCGTCTTCCCGGTGGTGTGCACGGTCGACGGCCAGACCGTCGTCAGCGAGGTGACCGTGGCCAACGGCAAGGCGTTGTCGCTCGGCAAGAACCTGCCGACCGGGTTCGTGCCCGAGCTCGGCGTCGGCGTGTCGATGTACCGCGAGACCTTCGTCGGTCCGGATCCCACCGGGCCGTGGACCCTCGTGGCCGCGATCTCCCGCGGCGGCTCGAGCCGGATGCTCACCGACATCGCCGGTTGGGAGGACCTGGCGGTGTGCGAGACCGTGGTGCCCGGTGCCGCCCTCGGCGACCCGGTGACGCCCTGGTACCGCTTCGTGAACTACGTCCGCTGATGGGCCGGCGGGGCCGGTCGTCTCGGCCGGTCCCGCCCACCGGACACGATGCCGCGCGGTCGGCCCCGAGTGCGAGGCGGCCCGCGGTCCGCGACGGCTCGGTGGCCCCCTACCATCGGCGGCGTGAACGCCCGACGATCCGTCGCCGTGCTCGCCCTCGCGCTGGCGACGTCGACTGCCGCGGCCTGCGGCGGTGGGGGACAGGAGCTCACCACGCCGCCGGGTGCGGCACCGGCCCAGGCCGAGGCGACGTCGCCGCCGTCGACCGACGAGGCTCCGGCGTCGACCGAAGCACCCGGCACCACCGAGCCCGCGAAGCCGACGACCACCGTCTACACGCCGCCGCCGCTGCCCGATCCGTCGCCGCCGCTCGCCTCGCCCGGTGACGACCGGGTGTACATCCTGGGTGACTCGGTCGTGCTCGGCGCCAAGGCCGAGATCCCCGCCGGGCTCAAGCCGTGGGATGTCACCCTCGACGCCGCCGAGAGCCGCTTCATCACCCAGGGGCTCGGCGTCCTGCAGGCCAAGGTCGACGGGGTCAACAAGAAGGCCAACGACGACTACGAGGCGGCCAAGAAGTTCGCCACCGACTTCGGCAAGCCGCCGCCGGACGGGCCGCCGGAGCCCCAGTCGATCCAGGACGTGCTGGGTGAGGTCGTCGTGATCAGCCTCTGCACCAACTACGAGAAGACCGGCGCCTTCCGTGGGCAGATCGACAGGTACATGTCGTACCTGAAGGACACCGACCGGGTCGTGTGGGTGACGTGTGCGGAGTGGTCGCCGGGCCAGGTCGAGGCCAACGAGGCCATCCGCGATGCGGCCGGCAAGTACAAGAACATCGTCGTCGCCGACTGGGCCAAGTACTCGCCGGCCCCCGGGTACACCTACCAGGACCAGATCCACCTGGCCGGCCCGGGCCGCAAGGCCATCGTCGAGCTGCTCGACCGCGTCCTCGGCCCGGCGCCGACGCCGGCCAGCACCACGACGACCGCCAAGCGCTGACCGGCCTGTCGCGGCCCCGGGGGGCGCCCGAGCTACGTGCAGGTCGCTGGCTACCTCTGGGGTGGTGGGGAGCCTGATCGTGGCGGGCTGGATCGACGGTCAGGCCGAGTCGGCCTCCGGCCGGCGGCCGCGGATCCCGTCGAGGAAGCCGGTGCCGGCGTCGAGGATCACCTTGCCGGCCCGCTTGCCGGCCTCGCTGCCGAGGGCGCCACCGACGACGGCACCGGCGAACGAGCCCACGATCGGGATCGGGATCACCAGCTGGCCGAGCCGGGCCCCGCCGAGCATCCCGGCGCCCATGCCGGCCACCTTGCCGATCTCTTCCTTGTCGTGGTCGTTCACGGAAGCCTCCGGGACGGGTGAGCGCGGGACGAACAGCCCGTCCAGTATGCCCACGTCGACCGCTAACCTCGCCGCCCGTGTCCGAGACCTTCCAGGCGCCCACCGGCACCAAGGACGTGCTGCCCCCCGAGTCGGCCCGATGGGAAGCCCTCCTCGGGCTGTTCGCGGGCATCGCCGGACGGGCCGGCTACGGCCTGGTCCAGGGGCCGATGTTCGAAGACGTCGGCGTCTTCAAGCGCATGGGCGAGGGCACCGACGTCGTGCGCAAGGAGATGTACGACTTCTTCGACAAGTCCGAGTCCCCCCACCACCTGGCCCTGCGGCCCGAGGGCACCGCGGGCGTCGTGCGGGCGTGGATCGAGCACCGGCCGGCCACCGTGCCCTGGAAGGTCTGGTACGCAGCGCCGAACTTCCGCTACGAGCGCCCCCAGGCGAACCGGCTCCGGCAGCACCACCAGGTCGGCGTGGAGGCGATCGGTGTCGACGACCCCGACCTCGACGTCGAGGTCATCGCCCTCCTGCACGACGTCTACGTCGCCCTCGGTCTGCGCGAGGTCGAGCTGGTGGTCAACAGCATCGGCACGCCGGGCGATCGACGGGCCTACATCGACCGGCTCCGCTCGTTCCTGGTGGGCCGGATCCGAGACCTCGACCCGACCGACCAGGAGAAGGTCGAGGCCCACCCCATGCGGGTGCTCGACACCAAGCGGCCCGCGTCGCTGGCGGTGGTGGCCGACGCGCCGCTGCTGCTCGACACGCTGTCGCCCGAGGCGGCGGCGCACTTCGAGCGGGTGCAGGCCGGGCTCGGGGCCCTCGGGATCCCCTTCACCATCGAGCCGAGACTGGTGCGAGGCCTCGACTACTACACCCACACCGCCTTCGAGTTCCGCAGCACCGCCCTCGAGTCGGCCCAGAGCACCATCGGCGGTGGCGGGCGCTACGACGGGCTGGTGGAGGCGCTCGGCGGGCCGCCGACGCCCGGGGTCGGCTTCGGGTCGGGCATCGAGCGGGTCCTGTCGACGTGTGACGCCGAAGGCGTGTTCCCCGCCCCGGAGCAGCGGGTCGAGGTCTTCGTCGTCGACCTGACCGGCGGCGACCAGGCGCGCGACCTCACCGCCGAGCTGCGGCGGGCCGGGCTGGCCACGGACCGCGCCTGGGGCGGCCGATCCATGAAGGCGCAGATGAAGGTGGCCGACCGGTCCGGCGCCCGCTTCGCCGTGCTGGTGGGCGAGGACGAGGTCGCCGCCGGGGTCGTCGCCCTGCGCGACCTGCGCGGGGCACGGGCCAGGAGGCCGTCGACCGTGGTGGCCTGGTCGAGGCGCTGCGGGCGCGCCTCGGCGGGCCGGCACCGTCGTGATCGACGACGCCGTCCACGAGCTGCGCGGGCTCGGCGTCGACCAGGCCGTGATCGACGACGCCGTGGCAGCCGGCCGGCTCCCGGTGCTCTACCTGCAGCACCGGCTGCTCCCCGGCCTCGGCGCGTACACGACCGAGGAGGTGCGGGCCCGGGCCGGCGATCGCTGGGAGCTGAACCAGCAGCTGTGGCGGGCGATGGGCTTCCCCGAGGCCGAGCCCGAGGCCCGCCAGTTCTCCGAGCTCGACGTGCAGCTGGCGACGACCGCCCTCGACGACCTGGCGCGGGTCGGCCTGGAGGACACCCGCATCATCGAGCAGACGAGGGTGATCGCGTCGGCGCTGGCGGTGGTCGCCGAGACGATCATCGACGTGGTCACCGATGGCATCGGCCATGCCGGTGGGTCGAGCACCGAGCTGCAGGACGAGCTGTGCGACCGGGTGGCCCTGATGGACCTCTCGATCGTCGAGCCGATCCTGTCCTACGTGCTGCGACGCCAGCTGATCGACGCCCTCGAGCGGCGGCTGGCGGGCGAGCGCGTCGACGCCGACAGCGCCGACCAGGTGCTCACGGTCGGGTTCGCCGACCTGGCCGGGTTCACCCGGCTGAGCCGCAAGCTCGAGCCCCGTGATCTCGCCGAGCTGGTCCGCCGCTTCGACGCCACCGTGCGCGACGTCGTCTCGGCCAACAACGGCCGCGTCGTCAAGACGATCGGCGACGCCGTGCTGTTCACCGCCACCGACCCGGCTGACGCTGCCGAGATCGCCCTCGACGTGGTGGCCGAGCTCGAGCACGCCGCCGACGTGCCGCCGGTGCGGGTGGGGCTCGACCACGGCCCCGTGATCATCATGGGAGGCGACTGCTTCGGCCCCACCGTCAACCGGGCCAGCCGCATCAGCGAGGAGGCCCGGGCGGCCACCGTCGTCGTGTCGTCCACCGTCCGGGACCGGCTGCAGGGCGACGACCGCTTCGTCGTGCGCCCCATCGGCAGCCACCACCTGAAGGGCATCGGACCGACACCGCTGTGGGTGCTTCGCGTTGGCCCGGCCGGCGCGGCACCGGCAAGGATGCACGGGTGACCGACCAGCCCACCGAGAAGAGCTCGTACGCCCCGACCGCGCTGCGCACCGACTACTGCGGCGAGCTCGGCCCGGTCGACGAGGGGCAGCGGGTGACCGTCTGCGGGTGGGTCAACGCCCGTCGCGAGCACGGCGAGCACCTCGCCTTCGTCGACCTGCGTGATCGCACCGGCGTGGTGCAGTGCGTCGTCGACGGAGCCCAGGACGTGCGCAGCGAGTACGTCCTGCGCATCACGGGGACGGTCACCGCCCGCAGTCCCGAGACGGTGAACCCGAGGCTCGCGACCGGCGCGATCGAGCTCAAGCAGTGCGAGGTCGAGGTCCTCGCCACCGCCGAGCCACCACCGTTCCCCGTCGAGCGGCGCACCGACGTCGACGAGACGCTGCGCCTCAAGCACCGCTACGTCGACCTGCGCACCGAGCGCATGCAACGCAACCTGCGGACCCGGGCCCGCGTCAACACCGCCATCCGCCGGGCCATGGACCGCCAGGGCTTCCTCGAGGTGGAGACCCCGCTGCTGATCGCCTCCACCCCGGAGGGCGCCCGCGACTTCGTCGTGCCGTCCCGGCTCAGCCCCGGCAACGTCTACGCCCTCCCGCAGAGCCCGCAGCTGTTCAAGCAGCTGTGCATGGTCGGCGGCGTCGACCGCTACTACCAGATCGCCCGGTGCCTGCGTGACGAGGACCTGCGGGCCGACCGGCAGTTCGAGTTCACCCAGCTCGACGCCGAGGCCAGCTTCGTCTCCCAGGACGACGTCATCGCCTTCATCTCCGACGCCGTCGCCGAGGCGACCGAAGAGGTGACCGGCCGGCGCCCGGGCCCGATCCCGCAGATGTCGTGGCTCGAGGCCATGGAGCGGTTCGGCTCCGACAAGCCCGACGTCCGCTTCGGCATGGAGCTCGTCGAGCTGACCGACGCGTTCGCCGACACCGGCTTCAACGCCTTCAAGGCGCCGTGCGTGAAGGGCATCCGCGTCCCGGGTGGGGCGTCGATGACCCGCAACCAGCTCGACGCCCTCACCGACACGGCCAAGCGGTTCGGCGCCAAGGGCCTCGTGTGGATGAAGGTCGAGGACGACCGCTCGCTCACGTCACCCGTCGCCAAGTTCTTGTCGACCGACGAGCTCGAGGGCCTGGTGTCGCGCCTCGACGCCGAGGGGGGCGACCTCCTGCTGCTGGTGGCCGACGAGCGCCACCGGGTGTGGCACGTGCTCGGCCTGCTGCGCCTCGAGCTCGGCCGCCCGCCGGTGACCGAGGGAGGCCTGCAGTTCCTGTGGGTCGTCGACTTCCCGCTGTTCGAGGACCTCGACGACGACGGGAGTCCGATCCCGGCCCACCACCCCTTCACCATGCCCAACGAGGACGACCTCCACCTGCTGCGCTCGGGCGACCCCCAGCAGCTGCTGCAGGTGCGGTCCCAGGCCTACGACCTCGTGCTCAACGGCTGGGAGCTCGGCTCGGGCAGCGTGCGGATCCACCGCGCGGACGTCCAGCAGGAGATCTTCACGCTGCTCGGCATCGGCGAGGACGAGGCGCGCACGAAATTCGGCTTCCTGCTCGATGCGTTCCGCTACGGCGCGCCGCCGCACGCCGGCTTCGCCGTGGGGCTCGACCGGCTCGTCGCCCTGCTCGCGGGTGAGGAGAACATCCGTGAGGTCATCGCCTACCCGAAGACGCAGTCGGGTGCCGATCCGCTCACCGGGGCGCCGACCCCGATCGGTGCCCGTCACCTCGACGAGCTCGGCCTGCGCCTCCTGCCGAAGAAGGGCTGATCGTCAGCTGTTGATCTCGACGACCACGTCGCCCGGCGGGATCGACGGGTAGGCGGGCTTGCCGTCGCGCTGCGCACCGTCGGCCCGAGGATGGAGCGTGACCCGCAGGACGTCGTCACCTCGGCGGGCGACCACCTCGGTGTCGGAGGTCGATCGCAGCGAGTAGCCGAGTCGCTCGAGGGCGTCGCCGAGCTCCCGGCCGACCGTGCCGGGTGGCGCCGACCGGGTGTGGAAGGCCACCCGGTGGAAGGACGCATCGACCGCCGCCTCGTCGGTGACGGGCACGAGGTCGCACGGCATGGCGATCCCCTCGAGCAGCTCGGGAACCGGCCGAGCCGGAGCGACGGGTGCGTCGGAGGCCGCGAAGAGGCCTCGCCGCTCGCCCTCGCCGACCGGCGCGCCCTCGTCGCCGGGGGTCTCCGAGCCCGGCGCAGCGTCGGTCCCCGCCTGCTGCTTGGCCTTGGCCTCCAGGAACAGGGCCTCGGTGGGTGAGGGCCCGGTGGGCGTCGAGGGCGGCAGGGTCGCCGGCGTGGCGCGGCGGTCGGCGGCGTCGGTCTTGCCGACGAAGCGGCGCCAGAGCCGGTAGGCGTAGACCGCCAGCGACACGAACAGCCAGCCCCAGATGACGTAGGCCCACCAGGGCATGCCGCTGGCGGGTTCCTCGGCCTGGGCGAGCACGAGTGGGAGGGCGAGGACCACGTCGAGATGCTGGCACATGGCCGCCACGCAGGCGGGAGATAGCCTCGCCGCCGTGGGCGACGACCTCTTCTCCGCAGCCGCCGCCGACGCGCTCGCCCGCCATGCGCCCCTCGCCGCCCGGCTGCGTCCGGCGTCGCTCGACGACGTCGTCGGCCAGGAGCACCTGCTCGGCCCGGGTCGGCCCCTGCGCACGCTCATCGACGCCGACCGCCTCTCCTCGGTGATCCTGTGGGGGCCGCCCGGCACCGGCAAGACCACCGTCGCCCAGCTGATCGCCCACACCACGGCGAAGGCCTTCGTGCAGCTCTCGGCGGTCACCGCGACGGTGAAGGACGTGCGGGAGGTCGCCGCCGCCGCCGAGGACCGCCTCGGCGCCTACGGGCAGGGCACGATCCTGTTCCTCGACGAGGTCCACCGCTTCAACAAGGCCCAGCAGGACGCCCTGCTGCCCTCGGTCGAGTCGGGGCTGCTGGTGCTGATCGGCGCCACCACCGAGAACCCCTTCTTCGAGGTGAACCCTCCGCTGCTGTCCCGCTCGACCCTGTTCCGGCTCGAACCGCTGTCGGCCGATGCGGTCGGGACCCTGCTGCGTCGGGGGGCGGCGGCCGAGGACGTCGGCATCGACGACGACGCCGTCGGGCTGCTCGTGGAGCGCAGCGCCGGCGACGGCCGGCACGCCCTCACCAGCCTCGAGGTCGCCGGCGCCCTCGCCCGGGAGCGGGCCTGGCCGGCGGTGATCACCGTCGCCGACGCCGAGGCGGCGCTCGGCACCAAGGCGCTGCGCTACGGGCGCGACGACCACTACGACGTGATCTCGGCGTTCATCAAGTCGATCCGGGGGTCCGACCCCGACGCCGGGCTGTTCTGGCTGGCCCGCATGCTCGAGGCCGGCGAGGACCCGCGGTTCATCGCCCGCCGGCTCGTGATCCTCGCCTCAGAGGACGTGGGGGAGGCCGACCCGCTCGGCCTCGTGGTCGCCGATGCCGCCGCCCGGGCCGTCGAGTTCGTCGGGCTGCCGGAGGCGCAGCTGAACCTGGCGCAGGCCGTGGTGCACCTGGCGTGCTCCCCCAAGTCCAACCGGGTCACGGTCGCCCTCGGCCGAGCCCGCCGCGACGTGCAGCAGGGAGGCGGGGGCGAGGTGCCGATGCACCTGCGCGACGCCCACTACCGCGGCGCACGCACCCTCGGCCACGGCCAGGGCTACGCCTATCCGCACGACGAGCCCGAGGGGTGGGTGGCCCAGCAGTACCGGCCTCCCGAGGTGGACGGCCACGTCTACTACGAGCCGTCGCCCCACGGCGCCGAGGCGGCCGTCGCCGACCGGCTGGCCGCCCTTCGTGCCGCCGTCGTGGCCGCGGCCGGGACCTCCGAGGTCGGAGAGACCGGCGGATGAGCGCCTCGGACCTCGCTGCCGTCGTGGTGGTGCTGCTGGCGGTCCTGGCGGTGGTGGTGCTGGCGGTGACCGTGGCGACGCTGCTGCGCACCCTGCGCGAGCTGCGCGGCGCGCTCGACGACCTGCGGGCCCAGACGGTCCCGTTGCTCGCCGACCTGCGCGAGACCGTCGTCGACGCCGGTGCCGAGGTCGAACGGGTCGACGCCCTGCTCGACGCCGCCGAGACGATCTCGGCTCGCGTCGACTCGGCGTCACGGCTCGGCTACCTCGCCTTCCGGGCGCCCCTTATCCGCTTCGTGGCCTTCTGGAAGGGTGTGGGCCGGGCCGTCGCCCGGCTGCTCGGCTTCGGCCGGCGGGAGCGGCGGGGGGTGGCGTGATCCCCAAGCGGGTGTTCTGGTTCGTGGCGGGCGCGGCGTCGGGTGCCGCGGGCGCCATGTACGCCTACGTCCGGGTGCGCGACGCCCGCGGTGCCCTCGCCGCCGATCGGGTCGCCGACACCGTGGTGGACACGGCCCGGGCGGTCACCGGCTCGGTGCGCGATGCCGTCGTGGCCGGCCGTGACGCCATGCGCGAGGCCGAGGCCCGCATCCAGTCCGACCTCGACCGCCGCTGATCGCCTGCGCCGGCGGGTTCTCCCTGCGGACGGGCCGCAGCGCATCGGTAGGCTGTCGCCACCTATGGAGCCCATGACCGCCAACCAGCTGCGTCGGGCCTGGCTCGACTTCTTCGCAGGGCGCGACCACACCGTGGTCCCGTCGTCGGGGCTCATCCCGCACCACCCGACGGCGCCGCTGTTCACCAACGCCGGCATGAACCAGTTCGTGCCGTACTTCCTGGGCGAGGAGTCGGCGCCCTACGCGCGGGCGACGTCGGTGCAGAAGTGCGTGCGCACCGGCGACATCGAGATCGTCGGCACCACCACGCGGCACCTCACCTTCTTCGAGATGCTCGGCAACTTCAGCTTCGGCGACTACTTCAAGGAGGGCGCCATCCAGCTCGCCTGGGAGCTGTCGACCGAGGTCATGGGCCTCGACGGCGACCGGATCTGGGCGACCGTGTACCTCGACGACGACGAGGCCGAGCAGATCTGGGTCGACACGGTCGGGCTGCCGCCCGAGCGGGTCCAGCGGCTGGGCGCCGCCGACAACTTCTGGGAGATGCAGAAGGACGCGCCCGGCCCGTGCGGTCCCAACACCGAGCTGTACTTCGACCGGGGCCCCGAGTTCGGTGCCGAGGGCGGGCCGGCCCACGGGGGCGAGGAGCGCTACCTCGAGTTCTGGAACCTCGTCTTCATGCAGTTCAACCGCCAGCCCGATCTGTCGCTGGCCGATCTGCCCTCCAAGAACGTCGACACCGGTGCCGGCTTCGAGCGGAACCTGGTGCTGCTCCAAGGGGTCGACACCGTCTTCGAGACCGACGTCCTCCGGCCCCTGGTCGAGACCGCCGAGCGGCTCAGCGGCCATCGGTACGGCGACGACGACCGCCGCGACGTCAGCCTGCGGATCATGGCCGACCACGCCCGCACCGTGAGCTTCCTCGTCAGCGACGGCGTGTTCCCGTCCAACGAGGGCCGCGGCTACGTCCTGCGGCGCATCATCCGACGAGCGGTCCGCCACGCCCACCTCCTCGGCGTCGAGCGCCTCGTGACCCCCGACCTCGTGGCCACCACCATCGACCTCATGGGCGAGGCCTACCCCGAGCTGGCCGACCACCGCGGGTTCGTCACCGACGTCGTCACCCGGGAGGAGGAGCGCTTCCGCCGCACCCTCGAGCAGGGCATGACCATCCTCGACGCCGAGCTCGACGGGCTGGCCGAGGGCGACACGCTGTCGGGCTCGGTCGCCTTCCTCCTGCACGACACCCATGGCTTCCCGCTCGAGCTCACCACCGAGATCGCCGGTGAGCAGGGGATCACGGTCGACGACGCTGGCTTCGAGGCCGAGATGGCCGAGCAGCGCCGACGGGCCAAGGAGGCACGGCGCAACGAGGGCGTCACCGACGAGGCCGAGCCCTTCGCCGAGCTCCTCGACGAGCTCGGTCCCACCGAGTTCACCGGGCGCGAGGAGTACGAGAGCAAGGCCCGGGTCCTGGCCGTGATCGGCGACAGCATCGTGCTCGACCGCACGCCGTTCTACGCCGAGAGCGGCGGCCAGGTCGGCGACACCGGCTGGATCACCACCGAGACCGGACGGGCCGAGGTGCTCGACACGGTCTACGGCGTCCCCGGCCTGGTGCGTCACCGCGTGGCCGTGACCGACGGTGAGGTCCTGCCCGGTCAGGAGGCCACCGCCACCATCGACGGCGCCCGGCGCGACGCCATCCGCCGCAACCACACCGCCACCCACCTCCTGCACTGGGCCCTGCGCGAGGTCCTGGGCGAGCACGTCAAGCAGCAGGGCTCGCTGGTGGCGCCCGACCGGCTGCGCTTCGACTTCAGCCACTACGAGGCCATGACGCCCGAGGAGATCGCCCGGGTCGAGGACCTGGTGAACGCCGACGTCCTGGCCAACCACCCGGCCCGGCACTTCGAGACCACGATGGACTACGCGTCCCAGATCGGCGCCATCGCCTTCTTCGGCGACAAGTACGGCGACATCGTCCGGGTGCTCGAGGCGGGCCCGCACTCCACCGAGCTGTGCGGCGGCACCCACGTGCGGGCCCTCGGCGACATCGGCCCGCTGAAGATCGTGAGCGAGGCGTCGATCGGCTCCAACATCCGCCGCATCGAGGCCGTCACCGGGTTCGGCCCGATCGAGCGCCTCCGGGCCGACGAGGCCCGCATCGCCCGGATCGCCGACATCCTCGGGGTCGGCCACGACGAGGTCGTCGACGCCGTCGAGCGGCGCATGGGTGAGGCCAAGGAGCTCGCCAAGGAGGTCAAGGCCCTGAAGGCCAAGGTGGCTGCCGGCCGGGCGGGCGACCTCGCGGCCACCGCCGTGGACGGCGTCGTCGTGGCCCGGGTCGACGGCCTCGCCCGCGACGACCTGCGGTCGCTCGCCCTCGCCGTGCGCGACAAGCCCGGGGTTCGGGCCGTGGTGCTCGGGGCAGAGCCCGAGGGGGGCGGCGCCGCCCTGGTGGCGGCCACCACCAAGGACGCCGGCCTCAGCGCCGGCGCGCTGCTCGCCGAGGGCAAGAAGGCGATCCAGGGCGGTGGCTCCGACAAGGACCCCACGTTCGCCATGGCGGGTGGCCGCAACCCCGACGGCCTCGACGAGGCGCTGGCGGCGGCCCGCACCGCCGCGGGCATCTGAGCCCCCGCGACGTGCGGGTGCTCGGGATCGACCTCGGGTCCAAGCGGATCGGGGTCGCGGTCTCCGACGGCGACGGGCGGGTCGCCACCCCGCTCACGGTGGTGGACCGCTGCGGTGACGTGGCCCGCGACCACCGGCGCATCGGCGAGCTGGCCCGGGAGTGGGAGGCGGAGGCGCTGGTCGTGGGCCTGCCGCTGTCGCTCGACGGGTCCGAGGGGCCGGCGGCGACCGCCGCCCGCCGGGAGGCCGACGCCCTGGGTGACGCCACCGGGCTGCCGGTGGCGACCTACGATGAACGACTGACCACGGTCACCGCCGAGCAGCGGCTCGTCGAGCAGGGGCTCGACGCCCGTCAGCGGCGGGCGGTGGTCGACAAGGTCGCCGCTGCCGTCATGCTCCAGGCGTGGCTCGACGGCCACCGCGACGAGGCGTGAGCCGGAAGGATCCCCGTTGTCCGACACCATCCACGACGAGCGGCCCGCAGCGACGGGCGACGACGACTGGGTCGACGACGGGCTCGACGGCGACTACGTCTACGTCCCCAAGGAGAGCGGCTTCCTACGCAAGACGCTGGTGGCCCTCGTCGCCATGGCCGTGTTCGTCGTGGCGCTGCTCGGTGCCGGCGGCTGGTGGGCCATCAACCAGGTCCGCGGTGACGAGGGCGAGGGGACCCCGATCGAGGTCTCCATCCCCCAGGGCGCCACCTTGGCCCAGGCGTCACGGATCCTCGAGGAGAAGGACGTCATCAAGAACGCCACGTTCTTCCGCTACTACGCCAAGTGGAAGAACATCAACAGCGTCAAGGCCGGCGACTACCAGGGCTTCCGCACCGGCATGAGCCTCGACGAAGCGGTCACCAGGCTCGAGGCCGGACCCCTGCCGGCCAAGTTCACCGAGCTGGCGGTGCCCGAGGGCTACGCGGTGCGCGACGTCGAGAAGAAGGTGCTGGCCACCTTCCCCGAGATGACCAACGGCGATCTCGGCGCGGCCGAGTTCGCCGTCGGCGCCGGTCCGAGCTCCAAGTACTACGCCTTCCGCCCGCCCGGCGAGATCAGCCTCGAGGGCTTCTTGTTCCCGGCCACCTATCGCGTCGAGAAGCCCGACGTCGCCGACGAGAACAAGCTGCTCGACCAGATGGTGAAGAAGTTCGACAGCGTGGCCGACGAGGTGGGCCTGGCCCAGGCCGGCGACAAGCTCAACGGCGTGGCCGGCAAGCGCCAGCTCAGCCCCTACGACGCGATGATCGTGGCCTCCCTCATCGAGAAGGAGGCCAAGGTGCCCGAGGACCGGGCCAAGATCGCCCGGGTCATCTACAACCGCCTCGAGCGGGGGATGCGCCTCGACATCGACGCCGCCGTCTACTACTGCTTCCCCGGCAAGACCGACGGGCTCACCCAGTCCGACCTGCGGTCCGACTGCCCGTACAACACCCGCCAGAAGTACGGGCTGCCGCCGACGCCGATCGCCAACCCCGGCAAGGCGTCGCTGCAGGCGGCCCTCAACCCCGAGCCCGGGGACTGGCTGTACTACGTCCTCGCCGACAAGGACGGCCGGCACTTCTTCACGAACAACTACAACGAGTTCCTGAAGCAGAAGCAGGAGTCCGAGAAGCAGGGCCTGCTGTGACGGGTGGGTGGTCGCCCACCGGTGCCACCCGCCTCGCCGCCGTGATCGGCCACCCGATCCGGCACTCGTTGTCGCCGATGCTGTGCAACGCCGCCTTCCGGGCGGCCGGCCTCGACTGGGTCTTCGTCGCCTTCGACGTGCTCGAGGGTCGCGCCCCGGCCGCGCTCGACGCGGCACGGGCGTTGGGCCTGGGCGGCCTGTCGGTGACGATGCCCCACAAGCAGGCCGTGGCCGGCGCCGTCGACCGGCTCACCGACGAGGCCCGAGCCCTGGACGCGGCGAACTGCGTCGTGCCCGAGGGCGACACCCTCGTCGGGCACAACACCGACGGCGCCGGGTTCCTGCGGTCGCTGGCCGCCGACGCCGGCATCGAGCCGGCGGGCCGGCGCTGCGCCGTCCTCGGCGCAGGTGGGGCGGCCCGGGCGATCGTCGCCGCGCTCGGCCGAGCCGGTGCCGCGGAGGTGGTGGTGGTCAACCGCACCGCGACCCGGGGCGAGCACGCCGCCACCCTCGCCGGCGAAGTCGGCCGCACCGGGGTCCTGACGACGTCGCCGGTGCCGACCTCGTCGTGAACGCCACGTCCGTCGGCATGGGGCACCGGAGGGGCCGAGGGCCCGCTGCCGGTCCCGGCCTCGTGCCTGCATCCCGGCCAAGTGGTCGTCGACATCGTGTACCAGCCCCTGCGCACCCCGTTGCTCGCCGCGGCGGCGGCTGCCGGCGCCACCACCGTCGACGGCGTGGGGATGCTGGTGCACCAGGCCGCCGTCGCCTTCGAGCTGTGGACCGGCGAGGAGGCCCTGATCGCCGCGATGACGTCGGCCGCCCGCCGCCGCCGGGGGCTAGCATGCGGCCTTCCTCGCCGGCCCGGCCGGCTATCGCTTGAAAAGCGGCGGTTCGGTGCCGATGGGAGCGCTGCCGTCCGCATCGCCCACATCCGACTCGGAGGTCATCGTGGCTCTCTCGGGCACCATCGAGACGTTCGCCCTCCCCGACGTGCTGCGTCTGCTCGCGTCGACCAAGAAGACCGGTTGCCTTCGCCTCGACGGGTCCCGGGGGACCGGGGCGATCTTCGTCGAGGGAGGTTCCATCGTGGGCGGCGACGCCAGTGGCGCCCCCCACGCCGACGGTGCCGACGAGGTGCTGTTCGAGCTGCTGCGGTTCAAGGAGGGCGACTTCGAGTTCGTGGCCGACGCCGCGCCCGACGCCAAGGGGTCGCCGGCGGAGGTCGAGTCCACCCTCGACGCCGCCGAGAAGATGCTCGACGAGTGGAAGGGCATCGAGGCCGTGGTTCCCTCCCTCGACCACTGGGTGCAGCTCAACGAGTCGCTGCCGGGCGAGGAGGTCACGGTCACGGCGGACCGCTGGAAGACCCTCGTGGCGGTGGCCGGCGGCACGAGCGTGGGGCGTCTGGGCGAGTCGCTGTCGCTCGGCGAGCTGCCGGTGTCGCGCTCGGTCAAGGACCTCGTCGAGCTCGGGCTGGTGACGGTGGGCGAGCCCCGCGACGACGTCGCTCCGGCGCCGGCGCCGGCGCCCGTCGCGGCGGCCCCCGCGGTGGAGGTGGAGGAGGTGCTCGCCGAGCCCGGGACCGTGCCACCGCCGCCCGCCGAGGCCGCCACCGAGACCTTCGACCCCGGTGCGCTCGTCATCGACGAGCCGCCGATCCCGTCGACGGCCGACATCGCCTCCTCGCCGGTGGCCGAAGCGGCACCCGCGGCGGAGGTGCCCGATGCCAGCGACGCCGCCGAGATCGCCCGCCAGCTCGCCAACCTGAGCCCGAAGGCCGCCAAGGCGGTGGCGGCGGCGGCCAAGGCCGCCACCCCGGAAGAGCGCGAGGCTGCCCTCGCCGAGGTCGACGAGGACGAGGATCCGATCAACCGCGACCTGCTCCTCAAGTTCCTGGGGTCGGTGAGCTCCTGAGCGCACGACCGGGTCCCCGACGCGAGGGGCCCGCCACGTGAACGCCGCCCGCCTCGCGGTGTGCCTCGGGCTCGCCCTTCCGGCCGGCTGGCTCGCCGGCCTGCTGGTCGACCGCGTCCCCGATCGCCTGCCGCTGTTCGCCGACCTCCCCGGCCCGCGCCTGCACGGCAAGTACCTCACCATGCACGTGCTGCTCCTCGTGCTGTACGGGCTGGCCGCCGTGCGCTTCTCCGAGGCGCCGGTGCTGCAGCTCGTCACGTACCTGGTGATCTTCGGGTCGCTCGTCGCCCTCGCCGTGATCGATCTCGAGGTGCTCCGCCTGCCCGACCGCATCGTCGTGCCGACGTTCCTCGTGGCCCTCGTGCTGGTGGTGATCACGTCGGTGCTCGACAGCGACGCCGGCCTCATCCGCTTCGCGCTGGCCGGGGCGGCGATGTACTTCGGCGTGCTGCTGGTCTTCCACCTGATCTCGCCCCGGGCCATGGGCTTCGGCGACGTGAAGCTGGCCGCGGTGCTCGGGCTCTCGCTCGGTTGGCTGGCCGCCTCCTACCAGGAGGTGATGGTCATCGTGCTGTGGGGGATGATCGTCGGCTTCGTGCTGGGCTCGGTCGTCGGCATCGGGCTGTTCATCGCCCGCAAGCGGTCGAGGGCCTACCCCTTCGGTCCCTTCATCGCCGTCGGCACCGTGGTCGTGGTGCTGCTCGCCAACCCGATCCTGAACCGCTGACCGGCCCAGTAGCCTTGCCGCCGTGCTCCGCTTCCTGACCGCGGGGGAGTCCCACGGGCGGGCGCTCGTCGTGATCGTCGAGGGCCTGCCCGCCGGGCTGCCCGTGACCGTGGAGGACGTGCAGGCCGAGCTGGCCCGTCGCCGCCTCGGCTACGGCCGCGGCCCCCGCATGCGCTTCGAGCGCGACGAGGTCACCCTCGTGGGCGGGGTCCGCCACGGCCGGACCCTCGGCTCCCCGGTGGCGATCGAGATCGCCAACGCCGAGTGGGACCGGGGCAAGTGGAACGAGGAGATGTCACCGGCGCCCGGCGCCACGGCCACGCCGCTCACCGCGCCACGCCCGGGCCACGCCGACCTCGCCGGCATGCAGAAGTACGGGTTCACCGACGCCCGAGACGTGCTCGAGCGGGCGTCGGCCCGCGAGACCGCCGCCCGCGTGGCCGCCGGCACCCTGGCGAAGCTGCTCCTCGGTCACCTGGGTGTGCGCGTCGGCTCCCACGTGATCTCGCTCGGCGACGTGGCGGCCTCGGTGGCGCACCGCCCCGGTCCCGACGAGCTCCTCGCGGTCGACGAGTCCGAGGTGCGCTGCACCGACCCGGGCGCCGCCGACGCCATGGTCGAGGCGATCAAGGTGGCGGCCAAGGCCGGTGACTCCCTCGGCGGGGTGGTGGAGGTGCTGGCCTACGGCGTGCCGGTCGGCCTCGGCAGCCACGTGCACTGGGACCGCAAGCTCGACGCCCTCCTCGCCCGGGCCCTCATGAGCATCCAGGCCGTCAAGGGCGTCGAGATCGGCGACGGCTTCGACGTGGCGCGCCGACCGGGGAGCGAGGCCCACGACCCGATCATCTGGGACGAGGCTGCCGGTGCCTATCGCCGCACCAGCACCAACGCCGGCGGCATCGAAGGCGGCATCTCCACCGGCGAGGTCATCGTCGCCCACGTCGCCATGAAGCCGCTGGCCACCTTGAACCGGCCCGTGCTGGCCACCGTCGACACGGCCACCAAGGCCGAGACGGTGTCGTTCAAGGAGCGCACCGACGTCACCGCCGTGCCCGCCATGGGGGTCGTGGCCGAGACGATGACGGCGCTCGTGCTCGCCGACGAGGCCACCCGCAAGTTCGGTGGTGACTCCCTGGGCGAGCTGGTCCGCAACGCCGAGGCCTACCGCGCCGACGTGGCCGCCGCGGCTCGCCGGGTGGGGGAGCGGGCGGAGGGCGGCGACGACCTCAACTGGCGGGCCGACCAGGCCTTCGACCTCGATGGCGGCGACGCCGGCGACGGGGGGTCCAGGTGACCGTCCGGGGCCCGCACCTCGTGCTGGTCGGGATGATGGGCGCCGGCAAGACCACCGCGGGCACCCTGGCCGCCGCGGCCCTGGGGCGCCCCTTCCTCGACAGCGACGCCGAGATCGAGGCGCGCACCGGACGGACCGTGCGCGACATCTTCGCCCACGAGGGCGAGCCCGCCTTCCGTCGACTGGAGTCCGACGTCGTGCGGGCGGCGCTGGCCGGTGCCGAGCCGGCGGTGATCGCGGCGGCCGGCGGCACCGTGCTCGACCCGGAGAACCGGGCGGCCATGCGGGGGGCGGGCACCGTGGTGTGGCTGCGGGCGAGGCCAGGTGTCCTCGCCGAGCGGGCCGTCGTGGGCGGGCACCGGCCCCTGCTCGACGACGATGCCGCGACGACGCTGACCCGCCTCGCCGCCGAGCGCGAGCCCCTGTACCTCGAGGTCGCCGACGAGGTGATCGAGACGGACGAGGTGCGGCTCGACGACATCGTCGAGCGCCTGGTGGCCCTGGCATCGCGGGAGTCGGTGCGGTGAGCGGGTCGCTGCTGCGGGTGCCCGTCGGCCTCGGCGACCGCTCCTACGACGTGCTCGTCGGCCCCGGCGCCCGCCACGAGCTGGCCGCGGTGGTGCCGGCGTCGGCCAAGCGGGTGGCCGTGATCACCCAGTCGGGGCTGCCGGTCGAGGTCGATCCCGGTCGTGAGCACCGGGTGTTCACCATGGGCGACGGCGAGGAGGCCAAGACGCTGGCCACCGTCGAGCGCCTGTGCCGCGAGCTGGCCCAGTGGGGCCTCACCCGCGGCGACGCGGTGGTGGCCGTGGGCGGCGGCGTGGTCACCGACACCGGCGGCTTCACCGCCGCCGTCTACCACCGGGGTGTGCCCGTGGTCTTCGTCTCCACGACGCTGCTCGGCCAGATCGACGCGGCCATCGGCGGCAAGACCGGCGTCAACCTGCCGGAGGGCAAGAACCTGGTCGGTGCGTTCTGGCAGCCGAGTGCGGTGCTGTGCGACACCGACGTGCTCGCCACCATGGCCCCCCGCGAGTACCGCTCGGGCCTGGGCGAGCTGGCCAAGTACCACTTCCTCGGCGGGGGCGACCTCGACGAGCTGGCGCTGCCCGAGCGGGTGGCCGCCTGCGTGCGCATCAAGGCGGAGGTGGTGGCCGCCGACGAGCGCGAGGGCGGGAGGCGGGCCACCCTCAACTACGGCCACACGCTCGCCCACGCCCTCGAGACCGCCGGCCGGTACGACCTCCGGCACGGCGAGGCCGTGGCGATCGGGCTCGTGTTCGCCGCCGAGCTGGCCGCCCTGCTCGGGCGCATCGACGCGGCGCGGGTGGCCGAGCACCGGCGGGTGGTCGCCGCCTACGACCTGCCGTCGACGTTGCCCGCCGACGTCGACGAAGACGAGCTGGTCGCGCTGTTCGGCCGCGACAAGAAGGCCGTCGACGGCGTCACCTTCGTGCTCGACGGCCCCGACGGCGTCGAGCCGGTCACCGGGATCCCCCGGTCGGTGATCGACGAGGCCTTCGAACGGATCCGGCCGTGAGCGCCCCCGCGTCGCCCGTGGTGCTGCTGGTGTCGGGGCCGAACCTGAACCTGTTGGGCATCCGCGAGCCCGAGGTCTACGGCTCGGCGACCCTCACCGATCACGAGGCCACGGCCCGGGCGGTGGCCGAGGCGCACGGCCTGGTGCTCGAGCACGTCCAGAGCAACCACGAGGGCGATCTCGTCGACGCCATCCAGGGAGCACGGGGTCGCTGCGCCGCCATCGTGATCAACCCCGGTGCCTTCACCCACTACGCCTGGGCCATCCACGACGCCCTCGCCACCTTCGACGGCCCGGTCGTCGAGCTGCACCTCTCCAATCCCCAGGGCCGGGAGGCGTGGCGGCACACCTCGGTGGTGGCGCCGGTGGCCACCGGCACCATCACCGGGTTCGGCGGCGACGGCTACCGGTTGGCCCTCGAGGCGGTGGCCGCGCTGCTGGCGGGCGGCCGCGGGACGTGAGCGTCGACCTCGACCTTCCGCCCATGCGCGTCGCCCCCCGGGTCGACCGCCTGCGGGTCGCGATGGCCGGCGCCGGTTGTGACGCCCTGCTCGTCACCCATCTGGTCAACCTGCGGTACCTCACCGGGTTCACGGGCTCGGCCGGGCTGCTCCTCGTCACGTCCGACGGTCTGCTGTTCGTGTCCGACGGCCGCTACCGGGACCAGGCGGCCGAGCAGCTCGCGGCGGCCGGGGTCGAGGCCCGCGTCGAGATCACCGGCACCGAGCAGCGCCAGGTCGTGGCGGGCGCCGTCGCCGACGCCGGCACCGCCCGCATCGGCCTCGAAGCCGAGCACGTGAGCTGGGCGCAGCAGCGCCGCTACGCCGAGGAGTGGTTCGGGAGCACCGAGCTGGTGGCCACCACCGGCCTGGTCGAGGGCCTGCGCCTCGTCAAGGACGAGGGCGAGGTCGCCCGGATGGCCGCCGCCGCGCGCATCGCGGACGACGCCCTGGCCCACGTCCGGTCCCGGTTGCGGGAGGGCCCGACCGAGGCCGAGGTGGCCCTCGAGCTCGACACCGAGATGCGCCGCCTGGGTGCGGTGGGTCCCTCGTTCGAGACGATCGTCGCGGCCGGGCCCAACGGGGCCAAGCCCCACGCCCGGCCCTCGTCGCGCCGCATCGCCGAAGGCGACCTCGTCGTCATCGACTTCGGCGCCGTCGTCGACGGCTACTGCTCCGACATGACCCGCACCGTCGTGGTCGGCGAGCCCACGGCCACCCAGCAGCGCATGTGGGACGTCGTCGCCGAGGCCCAGCAGGCCGGCGTCGACGCGGTGGCCCCGGGGGCGGCCGCAGCGGACGTCGACCAGGCCTGCCGGTCTGTCATCGCCGCCGCCGGCTGGGGCGAGGCGTTCCTGCACGCCACCGGTCACGGCGTGGGCCTCGACATCCACGAGGCCCCGCGGGTGGCGGCGACGGGCGATGCTACGCTCGCCGCCGGCAACGTCGTCACCGTCGAGCCGGGGGTGTACCTCCCCGACCACGGTGGGGTGCGCATCGAGGACACGCTCCTCGTCACCGACGGCGGCTGCCGCCCACTCACCCGCACGCCCAAGCGCGCCGCGGTGTAGGAAGGAGCCCGACCCCCGCGATGGCCGCCATCACCACCAACGACCTCAAGAACGGCATGACCCTCGACCTCGGCGAGGGGCTGTTCCAGGTCGTCGAGTTCCAGCACGTCAAGCCGGGCAAGGGCGGCGCCTTCGTGCGCACCACGCTCAAGAACGCCCGCACCGGGGCCGTGCTCGAACGCACCTTCCGCGCCGGTGAGAAGGTCGAGCGAGCCGTCATCGACAAGCGGGAGATGCAGTACCTCTACCGCGATGGCGAGGACTACGTGTTCATGGACAACACCACCTACGAGCAGCTGCACGTGGGCGCCGGCCAGCTCGGCGGCGCCGCCAGCTACCTCGTCGAGGGGGCCAGCCCGGTCCTGCTCATGTACCAGGACGAGATCGTCGGCATCGACCTGCCCGCCGCCGTCGAGCTCACCGTGGCCGACACCGAGCCCGGTGTCCAAGGCGACCGGGTGTCGGGGGCCCGCAAGCCGGCCACCCTCGAGACCGGCCTCGTGGTGCAGGTGCCGCTGTTCATCAACCCGGGGGAGAAGGTCAAGGTCGACACCCGCACGGGTGACTACCTGAGCAAGGCGTGAGCACCTACGAGGGCGGCGTCGGCAGCCGCCGGGAGGCACGCCGTCGCGCCCTCGAGCTGCTGTACGAGGCCGAGGCCAAGGGGTGCGGGGTCGCCGAGGTGCTCGCCGGCCTGCCGTTGGCGCCGGAGCCCTTCGCCGCCGAGCTCGCCACCGGCGTCGATGCCCACCGCGCCGAGCTCGACGAGCTCTTGGGGCGCTTCTCGCGCGACTGGCCGGTGCCACGCATGCCGGCCGTCGACCGGGCTGTGCTGCGCATGGGCGCGTTCGAGCTGGCCCACCGTCCCGACGTGCCCACCGCGGCGGCCATCTCCGAGGCCGTCGAGCTGGCCAAGACCTACAGCACCGAGGAGTCGGGCCGCTTCGTGAACGGGGTCCTGTCCGCGGTGGCCGGCGAGGTCCGTGGCGGGGGTGGCGGCGGAGCCTGCTAGGGTGCCGTCCTGACCGTGAAGTGGGTCCGGCGAGGCCCGTACGGCAGGAAGGACCACGCGAGTGGCAGAGCGAGAACGCCGTCTGACGCCCCCGTACGGGGGCGTTTTCGTTGCCCGCACCCGGGTCATGACGGCGGAGGACATGCACCGGGCGATCTGGCGGATGGCCCACGAGATCGTCGAGCGCAACCACGGTCTCGGCGAGGTCGTGCTGGTGGGGCTGCAGACCGGTGGCGTGCCGGTGGCCGAGGCGCTGGCCGAGGCGCTGCTGGCCATCGAGGAGGTCGAGGTGCCGGTGGGCACCCTCGATGTCGCCTTCTACCGCGACGACATCGGCCTGCGGCCGGTGCTGCCCGAGGCCGTCACCGACATCCCCGTCGACCTGTCCGGTCGGGTGGTGGTGCTGGTCGACGACGTGCTGTTCACCGGCCGCACCATCCGGGCCGCCCTCGATGCCCTGACCGACTACGGCCGGGCCCGGGCCGTGCAGCTGGCCGTGATGGTCGACCGGGGCCACCGCGAGCTGCCGATCCGGCCCGACTTCGTCGGCAAGAACCTGCCCACCCGCCGCGACGAGGTCGTGAACGTCTCGGTCGAGGGGGTCGACCTGGGGGAGATGGTGAAGTGAACCACCTCCTGTCCATCGCCGACCTCGGCGCCGACGGCATCGACGAGCTGCTGCGGCTCACCGACTCGTTCGTCGAGGTGTCGAGCCGGCCCATCCCGAAGGTCCCCGCGCTTCGGGGGAAGACGGTGGTGTCGCTGTTCTTCGAGGACTCCACCCGCACCCGCCTGTCGTTCGAGACGGCGGCCAAGCGCCTGTCGGCCGACACCATGAACTTCTCGGTGTCGACCTCGTCGGTGAAGAAGGGCGAGTCCCTGCGCGACACGGTCGAGACCGTCGAGGCCATGGGCGTCGACGCAGTCGTCGTGCGCCACAGCTCGGCGGGCGTGCCGCTGCAGATCTCGCGCTGGGCGAGCTCGTCGATCATCAACGCCGGCGACGGTTGGCACGAGCACCCCACCCAGGCCCTGCTCGACTGCTACACGATCCGGCAGCACCTCGGCGGGGTCGAGGGCCGCCGGATCGCCATCGTGGGCGACGTCAAGCACAGCCGCGTGGCCCGATCCGACGTGCTCGCCTTCACCGCCCTCGGCGCCGAGGTCACCCTGGTGGCGCCGCCCACGCTGCTGCCGCCCCGGGTCGACGCCTGGCCGGTCGAGGTCAGCCACGACCTCGACGACGTGCTGCCCAAGGTCGACGTCGTGTACCTGCTGCGCATGCAGCGCGAGCGCATGACCGAGGCCCTGGTGCCCTCCCTGCGCGAGTACACGGCCCGCTACGGCCTGACCCTCGCCCGCTCGCGCCTGCTCGCGCCCGACGCCATCGTCATGCACCCGGGCCCGATGAACCGGGGGGTGGAGATCGCCGCCGAGGTCGCCGACCTGCCGCACGCCCACATCGTCGACCAGGTGCGCAACGGCGTGGCCGTGCGGATGGCGGTGCTGTTCCTGCTGCTCGGATCCGGGACCCAGGGGGTGATCGATGGCTGAGGTGGCGATGATCGTGCGGGGTGGCCGCGTGGTCGACCAGCGCGGCGAGCGCACCGCCGACGTGGCCGTCACGGCCGAGGGCGACATCGTCGAGGTCGGCGCCGATCTCGACGCCGCCGGCACGGGTGCTCGGGTCCTCGACGCCACCGGCTGCGTCGTGGCGCCCGGCTTCGTCGACGTCCACGTGCACTTCCGCGAGCCCGGCCAGGAGGACGCCGAGACCATCGAGAGCGGTGCCCGCTGCGCCGCCCGCGGCGGGTACACCGCCGTGGTCACGATGCCGAACACCCAGCCGGCGATCGACTCGGCGGCCGTTGCCCGCCAGGTGCTCGAGACGGGACGCGGCACGGTCTGCGACGTGCACACCTCGGCGGCCGTCACCATCGGTCGTCAGGGCGGGGCGCTGTCACCGATGGCCGAGCTCGCCGAGCTGGGCGTGCGGCTGTTCACCGACGACGGCGCCGGCGTGCAGGACGAGCGCCTCATGCGCCGGGCGATGGAGTACGGCCGCGCCCTCGACGTCACCCTGGCCCAGCACTGCGAGATCGAGTCCCTGGCGTCCGGCGGGCACATGCACGAAGGGGAGTGGTCCTCCCAGCTCGGCATCCCCGGCATCCCCGCCGAGGCCGAGGAGCTCATGGTGAGCCGCGACATCGCGCTGGCCCGGCTCACCGGAGCCCGCATCCACTTCCAACACCTGTCGACGGCCGGGTCGGTCGAGCTGGTGCGGGCGGCCAAGGCGGCCGGCCTGCCGGTCACGGCCGAGGTCACCACGCACCACCTCGCCCTCACCGATGCCTGCTGCGCCGGCTACGACCCGGTGTTCAAGGTCAACCCGCCGCTGCGCACCGAGGCCGACATCGCGGCGCTGAAGGCGGCGGTCGCCGACGGGACCATCGACGCCATCGCCACCGACCACGCGCCCCACACCCAGCACGCCAAGGAGCAGCCCTTCGACCACGCCCCTCCGGGGATGCTGGGGCTGGAGACGGCGCTGGCGGTGGCCCGGTGCGAGCTCGACGTCGACCTGGCGACCCTGGTCGGGCTGCTGTCGTGGCGTCCCGCCGCCATCGCCGGCATCGCCGACCGCCACGGTGGGCCCGTCGAGGCGGGTCGTCCCGCCAACCTGGTGGTGTTCGACCCCGACGTCGCCTGGACGGTCGACCCGGCTGACACCGCCAGCCGCAGTCGCAACAACCCCTACGCCGGGAGGCAGGTGCGGGGCCGGGTGCGCCACACCGTCCTCGAGGGAGAGCCGGTCGTGATCGACGGAGAGGTGCAGCGGTGAGCATCCGCGAGGCCGTGCTGGTCCTGGCCGACGGGACCACCTTCGAAGGCGAGGCCATCGGCGCCGAGCCGCCCGACGGCGTCGCCGCCGGCGAGGTCGTGTTCAACACGGTCCTGTCGGGCTACCAGGAGGTGATCACCGATCCCTCCTACGCCGGGCAGATCATCACCTTCACCTACCCCCACATCGGCAACTACGGGGCCACCGCCGACGACGACGAGGCCCGCACGCCGTTCTGCCGGGGCGTGGTGGTGCGCGACCTCGCCCGGCGTCGCAGCAGCTGGCGCAGCGACGAGGACCTCGACGACCTGCTGCGCCGGGTCGGGGTGCCCGGCATCGCCGGCGTCGACACCCGCCGGCTGACCCGCCACATACGCGAGGCCGGGGCCATGCCCGGCGCCTTCGGCACGGCCGACGAGACCGCGCTCAAGGCGGCGGCGACGGCCGAGCCCGGCACCGCCGGGATCGACCTGGTGGCCACCGTCACGTGCGCCGAGCCCTACACCTGGGGCGACGGACCTCGGCGGGTGGTGGCCTACGACTTCGGCATCAAGCGCACGATCCTGCGGCACCTGGGCGAGATCGCCACGGTCGAGGTCGTGCCGGCGTCCACGCCTGCCGCCGACGTGCTGGCCCGCCGACCCGACGGGGTGTTCCTCTCCAACGGACCGGGCGACCCGGCCGCGGCGGCCGGTGCCGCCGAGGCGATCGGCGGCCTGCTCGGGGAGGTGCCGGTGTTCGGGATCTGCCTGGGTCACCAGCTGCTGTCGACTGCGCTCGGGGGCACCACCTTCAAGCTGCCGTTCGGCCATCACGGCGGCAACCACCCGGTGCGTCGGCTGGAGACGGGCGGCATCGAGATCACCAGCCAGAACCACAACTTCGCCGTCGCCGAGGATCCCATCGCCGGCGTCGAGGTCACCCACCGCAACCTCAACGACGGGGTGATCGAGGGCATCCGGGCCACCGACGTTCCCGCCTTCGGCGTCCAGTACCACCCCGAGGCGGGCCCCGGCCCGCACGACGCCCGCTACCTGTTCGGCCTGTTCGCCGACCTGATCGACCGCCACGGGAAGGGACGCCGCTGATGCCCCGCCGCGACGACATCGAGTCGATCCTGCTCATCGGGTCGGGGCCGATCGTCATCGGCCAGGCCTGCGAGTTCGACTACTCGGGCACCCAGGCCTGCCGCGTGCTGCGGTCCGAGGGCTACCGCGTGATCCTCGCCAACTCGAACCCGGCGACGATCATGACCGACCCCGACTTCGCCGACGCCACCTACGTCGAGCCGCTCGACGTGCGGGTCCTCGAGCGCATCATCGAACAGGAGCGCCCCGACGCCCTGCTGCCGACGCTCGGTGGGCAGACGGCGCTGAACCTGGCCATGGAGCTGTTCCACGCCGGGGTGCTCGACGCCCACGGCGTCGAGCTGATCGGTGCCAACGCGGAGGCCATCGCCACCGCCGAGGACCGCGAGCAGTTCAAGGTGGCGATGGCCGAGATCGGCCTGGGTGCGCCCGCGTCGGGCATCGCCCACACCCTCGACGAGGCGATGGAGGTGGTCGAGCGGGTCGGCCTGCCGGTGGTGATCCGTCCGGCGTACATCCTCGGCGGGCGCGGCACGGGCATCGCCTCCACCCCCGACGAGTTCCGCAAGGTGGCGGCCAACGGCCTCGCCGCCAGCCCCATCTCGGAGATCCTCATCGAGAAGTCGATCGCCGGGTGGAAGGAGTACGAGCTCGAGGTGATGCGCGACCGGGCCGACAACTGCGTGATCATCTGCTCGATCGAGAACCTCGACCCGATGGGCGTGCACACCGGGGACTCGATCACCATCGCCCCGGCCCAGACCCTCAGCGACGTCGAGTACCAGCGCATGCGCGATGCCGCCTTCGCCTGCATCCGCCGGGTGGGGGTCGAGACCGGCGGGTCGAACGTGCAGTTCGCCGTCGACCCGTCCAACGGCGACATGGTCGTCATCGAGATGAACCCGCGGGTGAGCCGCTCGTCGGCCCTCGCCTCGAAGGCCACCGGCTTCCCGATCGCCAAGATCGCCGCCCGCCTCGCCGTGGGCTACACGCTCGACGAGATCCCCAACGACATCACCCGCAAGACCCCGGCCAGCTTCGAGCCCACCATCGACTACGTCGTCACCAAGGTGCCGCGGTGGGCCTTCGAGAAGTTCCCCGGGCAGGCGCCCGTGTTGGGCACCCAGATGCAGTCCGTCGGCGAGGCGATGGCCATCGGCCGCACCTTCCCCGAGTCGCTCCAGAAGGGCATGCGCAGCCTCGAACAGGGCCGCTTCGGGCTCAACTGCGACCCGGGCGAGCGGCTGCTCGACGCCCTGAGCGACGGCGACCTGCTGGCCGCCGCCGCCATCGGCACCCCGGACCGGCCCTTCCAGGTCGAGGCCCTGCTGCGGCGCGGCGTCGACCTCGAACGGGTCTACGACGCCACCAAGGTCGACCCCTGGTTCCTCGACCAGATCCTGATGATCGTCGAGGAGCGCGCCCACCTCGCCGAGCTCGGACTGGTCGGGATGAGCCGCCGGGACTGGCGCCGAGCCAAGCGGCTCGGGTTCTCCGACGCCCAGCTGTCCTACCTGTGGTCGGTCGGCGAGGCCACCGTGCGCGAGGCGCGCCTGGCGGCCGGGGTCGTGCCCACCTACAAGACGGTCGACACGTGCGCAGCCGAGTTCGAGGCGTCGACGCCGTACCACTACTCCACCTACGAGGACGAGGACGAGGTCGCCCCCAGCGAGCGGGAGAAGGTCGTCATCCTCGGCTCGGGCCCCAACCGCATCGGACAGGGCATCGAGTTCGACTACTGCTGCGTCCACGCCAGCTTCGCCCTGCGCGACGCCGGCTACGAGACCATCATGGTCAACTGCAACCCCGAGACGGTGTCGACCGACTACGACACCTCCGACCGCCTCTACTTCGAGCCGCTCACCGACGAAGACGTGCGCAACGTCATCGAGGCCGAGCGGCCCGTCGGCGTGATCGTCGCCCTCGGGGGGCAGACGCCGCTCAAGCTGGCCGGCTCGCTGCCGCCCGACCTCGTGCTCGGCACGTCGCCGGCCTCGATCGACCTGGCCGAGGACCGCGAGCAGTGGAACGCCCTGTGCGCCCGCCTCGAGATCCCCAGCCCGCCGGTGGCACGGCGACCACCGTCGACGAGGCCCTGGAGGTGGTCGGTCGGGTCGGCTATCCGGTGCTGATGCGCCCGTCGTACGTGCTCGGCGGCCGGGCGATGGAGATCGTCTACGACGACGACCACCTCCGCCGGGCCATGGAGGAGTTGGCCGGCTTCGGCAGCCTCGGCCGGGAGGGCGGGCTGTCGGCCGAGCGCCCCGTCCTGGTCGACCGCTTCCTGGAGGACGCCACCGAAGTCGACGTCGACGCCATCCGCGACCACACCGGCGAGGTCCTGATCGGCGGGATCATGGAGCACGTCGAGGAGGCGGGCGTGCACTCGGGCGACTCCGCCTGCGCCCTGCCGCCGTACTCGCTGTCACCCGAGACGATGGGGGTCATCGCGGACTACACCCGCCGCATCGCGGATGCCCTCGACGTGCGCGGTCTCATCAACGTACAGTACGCGGTGAAGAGCGGGCAGGTCTTCGTGATCGAGGCCAACCCGCGGGCGAGCCGGACCGTGCCGTTCGTGGCCAAGGCCACCGGGGTCCCGCTCGCCAAGGTGGCCGCCCGGGTCATGGTGGGGGCCACCCTGGACGAGCTGCGGGACGAGGGGCTGCTGCGGCCACCGGTGTCGGGCGGGCACATCGCGGTGAAGGAGGCGGTGCTGCCGTTCAGCCGGTTCCCCGACGCCGACGCGGTGCTCGGCCCCGAGATGCGCTCCACCGGTGAGGTCATGGGCATCGACCGGTCCTTCGGGTTGGCCTTCGTGAAGGCGCAGCTGGCCGCGGGCACGCGGCTGCCCGAGGGCGGCACCGTGTTCCTCTCCCTGGCCGATCGTGACAAGGAGACCGGGGTGCGGGCCGCCGAGCGGCTGGTCTCGCTCGGCTTCACCGTCGCCGCCACCTCCGGCACGGCGGCCTTCCTCGAGGGACGAGGCGTGCCGGTCGGCACGGTCGTGGCCAAGATCGGCGAGCCCACCGGCACCGACGCCGTCGAGCTGATCGCCAGTGGCAAGGTCGACCTCGTCGTCAACAGCCCTCGGGGCCGGGGCCCCCGAGCCGACGGAGCCCACATCCGATCGGCGGCCGGCTCCCACGGCGTGCCCCTGCTCACCACCGCTGCCGCCGCGCTCGCCGCGGCCAACGGCATGGACGACTGGGCCGAGCACGAGCTCCGGGTGCGCAGCCTCCAGTCGTTCCACGCCGGATGACCGTCGACCTGCGCACCTGCGTCGGGTCGGTGGCACTGGCCAACCCGGTCCTGACGGCGTCGGGCACCGCCGGCCACGGCGACGAGCTGGCCCGCTACCTCGACCTGTCGGCGCTCGGTGCCGTGGTGGTGAAGTCGCTGTCGGCCGATCCGTGGCCGGGGAACCCACCGCCGCGCATCCACGAGACGCCGGCGGGGATGATCAACAGCGTCGGCCTGCAGGGGCGCGGCGTCGCCCACTGGCTGGCCGAGGAGCTGCCCCCGCTGCTGGCCACGGGCGCGACCGTCGTGGCCAGCATCTGGGGAACGACCGTCGAGGACTACGCGCGAGCAGCAGACGCCCTCGCCGGCGCGCCGCCGGAGGTCGTGGCGGTGGAGGTCAACGTCTCGTGTCCGAACCTCCATGCCCGAGGCGAGATGTTCGCCCACTCCGCCGCCGGCACCCACGAGGCGGTCGCCGCCACCGCCGGCTGCGGCCGGCCGCGCTGGGCCAAGCTCAGCCCCAACGTCACCGCCCTGGCGCCCATCGCCGTGGCGGCCACCGAAGCCGGTGCCGAGGCCGTCACGCTGGTCAACACCGTGATGGGCATGGTCATCGACGTCGAGCGGCGCCGACCGGTCCTCGGGGGTGGCGGCGGCGGCGTGTCGGGTCCGGCCATCCACCCGGTCGCGGTGCGGGCGGTCCACGACGTCCACGCCGCGCTGCCCGAGCTGCCGATCGTCGGCGTGGGCGGGGTCGCCCGCGGCACCGATGTCGTCGAGCTCCTCCTGGCGGGGGCGGCGGCCGTGGAGGTCGGGACGGCCACCTTCGCCGAGCCGCGGGCGACCCTGCGGATCCTGGGCGAACTGCAAGACTGGTGCGACCGGCACGGCGTGCGCGCCGTGACCGAGCTGATCGGAGGGGCCCATGGCTGAGGCAGCAGACGACGACGTGCGCGACCGCCTCGCCGTCGCCCTCGACGTCGACGACCTGGTCGGCGCCCTCCGCCTGGCCAAGCAGCTGCGGCCCTGGTTCTCGACGGCCAAGGTCGGCCTCGAGCTCTACAGCGCGGCGGGGCCCGATGCCATCGAGACGCTGCGAGACCTCGGGTACCGGGTGTTCGTCGACCTGAAGCTGCTCGACATCCCGACCACCGTGCACCGGGCGGCGCGGGTGCTCGGCTCGCTCGGCGCGTCGTACCTCACCCTGCACGCCCGGGGCGATGCGCCGATGCTGCGGGCCGGCGTCGACGGGCTGCGCGACGGAGCGCTCGGCGCGGGGCTGCCCGAGCCGGTGGCGTTGGCGGTCACGGTGCTCACCAGCGACAACACCGCGCCCCCGCACGTGCTGCCGCGACGGGTGGCGCTGGCGGCCGAGACCGGTTGCGGCGGCATCGTCTGCGCCGCCGCCGACCTGCGCGAAGCGGGCCAGCTGGCGCCCAGGCTGCGCAAGGTGGTGCCCGGGATCCGTCCCGTCGGCACCGCCCACGACGACCAGGCCCGGGCGGCCACCCCGGGAGGCGGTCGACAACGGCGCCGACCTGCTGGTGGTCGGTCGGGCGGTGACCCGCGCCGCCGATCCCGAGGCCGCGGCGGCCGACCTCGCCGCCTCCCTCTCGTGAGCCCGTCCGGTGGCCGTGGTGGCCGTGGCGGCCGTGGTGGTCGAGCCGCGGTCGTGGTGCTGGTGGCCGCCTCGTTGGCGCTGGCGGGTGTCGCCTGCTCGTCCCGTGACGGCAAGCGCTCGACCGCGGTGCCGCCCGTGCCCAAGCTCGACAGCTCCACCTGCGTCGACCTGGCCCTCGCCCGCAGCGACCTCGCCGCACCGCCGTCGCCGGAGGCGCTGGCCAGTGCGCGCGACCTGATGAAGGCGAAGGCACCGGACTACCTGCAGGAGCCCATCGACACCCTGGCCGCGGCGGGCGGCGACCCGCAGAAGCTGGCGGGGGATGCCGAGATCCTGGCCGACAAGGCGGTGTCCACGTGGCTCGGGCAGGCCTGCAGGCTCGCCTGAGAGGCCCCGAGCGAGCCGCGCTAGGGTCTCGCCATGCCGCTACCGCCCCAGCTGACGGATGAACAACGCAAGGAAGCGCTGGCCAAGGCCGCCGAAGCACGCCGGGCCCGCGCCGAGATCAAAGAGAAGCTGAAGATGGGCTCGCTCACCCTCAAGGAGCTCCTGGCGAAGGCGCCGAACGACGAGACGATCGCCAAGATGAAGGTCGTGGCGGTCCTCGAGAGCCTTCCCGGGGTCGGCAAGGTGAAGGCTCGTCGCACGATGGAGGACATCGGCATCAGCGAGAGCCGGCGGGTGCGCGGGCTCGGCGACCAGCAGCGCAAGGCGCTGCTGGACGTCTTCCCCGGGTAGCCACCTGCGTGGTGATCGTCGTGTCCGGCCCCGGTGGGGTCGGCAAGGGCACGGTCGTCCGTCGCCTGCTGGCCGCCGACCCCCGGCTGTGGCTCAGCCGGTCCTGGACCACGCGGGAGCGCCGCCCCGGCGAGGACGCCGACGCGTACCACTTCGTCGACCGGGCGACCTTCGAGCAGCGCGTCGCCGATGGCGGCTTCTACGAGTGGGCCGAGTTCCTCGGCAACCTCTACGGCACGCCCACCCCGGACCCCGGGGTGTCCCAGGACGTCGTGCTCGAGATCGACGTGCAGGGGGCCGAACAGGTGCGGCGTCGCGACCCGGACGCCGTGTTGGTGTTCGTGGAGGCGCCCAGCCGGGACGAGCAGCGCCGGCGCCTGCTCGGCCGGGGCGACCCGCCCGAACATGTGGCCGAGCGGCTGGCCAAGGCCGACGAGGAGGCCGCCGTCGGGCGCCGACTCGGCGCCACCTTCGTCGTGAACGACGACCTCGACCAGACCGTGGCCGTCCTGCGCCGCCTCATCGACGAGGCCCGTCGCTGCTAGCCTCTCACCTCGGTCCCTTTCGCCGTCCGACGGAGCTCGCCCCATGTCCCAGGTCCACGACTCGATGATGCACCCCAAGATCGAGGTGCTCATGGGCAAGGTCGACTCCAAGTTCAAGCTGGTGACGTTGGGGGCCATGCGGGCCCGTCAGATCAACGCCTACTTCGGCCAGCTGGGCGAGGGCATGGGCGCAGCCGTGCCGCCGCAGGTCACCTCGGTCGCCCGCAAGCCGCTGTCGATCGCCTTCGAGGAGATCGCCGCCGACAAGATCCAGTCCCGGGACCTCGAGCCCCACGAGCTCGGGGACGGCGAGCCGGCGCTCGAGGCCGCCGCCGACCAGCCCGACGCCTGACCCGGCCCCTCGCCCGACCCTGCGACGATGCTCGCCGGTCGCACCGTCGTCCTCGGGGTCTCCGGCGGCATCGCCGCGTACAAGGCGGTCGAGGTGTGCCGTCGCCTCGTCGACGCCGGCGCCCACGTCGTGCCGATCCTCACCGAGGGGGCGACCCACTTCGTCGGCGAGACCACCTTCTCGGCCTTGGCGTCCGAGCCGGTGCAGTCCTCGCTGTGGCACGAGCACGACCCGATCCCGCACACCCGCCTCGGCCAGCGGGCCGACGTGGTGGTGGTGTGCCCGGCCACCGCTCGCCTGCTCGGGTCCTACGCTGCGGGCATCTCCGACGACCTGTTGACCGCCACGCTGCTGGCCACCCGGGCGCCGGTGGTGGTCTGCCCGGCCATGCACACCGAGATGTGGGAGCACCCGGCGGTGCAGGACAACCTCGCCGTGCTGGCCCGACGGGGGGTGCACGTCGTGCCACCCGAGGAGGGTCGTCTCGCCGGTGGTGACGTCGGGGCCGGCCGTCTGGCGGCGCCCGAGGCGGTGGTGGCCGCCGTCGATGCCGTGCTGGCGCCGCGCGACCTGGAGGGCTGGCGGATCCTCGTCAGCGCCGGCGGCACCCGCGAGGCCATCGACCCGGTGCGGGTCATCACCAACCGGTCGTCGGGCAAGCAGGGGTACGCCATCGCCGAGGCCGCCCGGCGGCGAGGTGCCGAGGTCACCCTGGTGACCACCGTCGACCGGCCCGCGCCAGTGGGCGCCGAGGTGGTCCGGGTGGCCAGCGCCGCGGACATGGAGGCGGCGATCATGCCGGTGGCCGCCGACCACGACGTGATCGTCATGGCGGCGGCGGTCGCCGACTTCCGGCCGGCGCACCCTGCCGACCACAAGGTCAAGAAGGGCGACTCCGTCCCCACCATCGAGCTGGTGCCCACCCACGACTTCCTCGTCGACCTGGGGCAGCGCAAGCCGCCGGACCAGGTGCTCGTCGGGTTCGCCGCCGAGACCGACGACGTGCTGGCCAACGCCCGGTCCAAGCTCGAGCGCAAGCGCCTCGACCTGATCGTGGCCAACGACGTCGCCGCCCCGGGTGTCGGCTTCGAGCACGACACCAACGAGGTGGTGATCCTGCGGGCCGACGGAACCGAGCGCCACGTGCCGCTCACCGACAAGGCCGCCGTCGCCGACGCCGTGCTCGACGAGGTCGTCGCGGCGCGGCGGTCTTCGTGATGGGGTCGTCCACTCGCTAGGCTCGCCGGGCCGCGCCGAGCGACCCTGACAGGAGCGATACGTGACCAGCTGGACCTTCACCTCCGAATCGGTGACCGAGGGCCATCCCGACAAGATGGCCGACCAGATCTCCGACGCGGTGCTCGACGCGCTGCTGGCCGAGGACCCCCAGAGCCGGGTGGCCTGTGAGACCTTCGTGACGACGGGCCTCGCGCTCGTCGGCGGCGAGATCACCACCAACGCCTACGTCGACATCCCCGGCATCGTCCGCCAGACCATCCGCGACATCGGCTACGACCGCGAGTCCTACGGCTACGACGGCTCCACCGTCGGCGTGCTGGTCGCCCTCGACGAGCAGTCGCCCGACATCGCCCAGGGCGTCGACGACTCCGAGGAGGTCCGCTCGGGGACGTCCGGTGAGGATCTGCTCAACAAGCAGGGAGCCGGCGACCAGGGGATGATGTTCGGGTACGCCTGCACCGAGACCGACGCGCTGATGCCGCTGCCGATCCACCTGGCCCACCGGATGGCCGAGCGCCTGGCCGAGGTCCGCAAGGCCGGCACCATCCCGTACCTGCGCCCCGACGGCAAGACCCAGGTGACCGTCGACTACGAGGACGGCAAGCCGGTGCGCCTGCGCACCGTGCTGATCTCCACCCAGCACAACGACGGCGTCGACCGCGACACCGAGATCAAGCCCGACCTCGTCGAGCAGGTCATCCGGCCGGTGCTGCCCGAGCAGTTCCGTGACGACGACTTCAACGTGTTCGTGAACCCGACCGGCCGCTTCGTGATCGGTGGCCCCGTCGGCGACGCCGGGCTCACCGGCCGCAAGATCATCGTGGACACCTACGGTGGCATGGGCCGCCACGGCGGCGGCGCCTTCTCGGGCAAGGACCCGTCCAAGGTCGACCGCTCGGCTGCCTACGCCGCCCGCTGGGTCGCCAAGAACCTCGTCGCCGCCGGCGCCGCCGATCGGGCCGAGGTGCAGGTGGCCTACGCCATCGGCGTCGCCCACCCGGTCTCGATCCTGGTGGAGACCTTCGGCACCGCCAACGTCGATCCGGCCAAGCTCACCGACGCCGTCACCCAGGTGTTCGACCTGCGCCCCGCCGCCATCCTGCGCGACCTCGACCTGCGCCGGCCGATCTTCCGCCAGACCTCGGCCTACGGCCACTTCGGCCGCGAGTCCGCCGACGGGTTCACGTGGGAGAAGACCACCAAGGTCGACGACCTCAAGTCGGCGCTCGGGCTCTGAACCTCCCCCGCGCCGACGTGCGGGTCGTCCGGGTCCTGCCCGACGAGCCGGCCATCGACAAGACCTTCGACTACCTGGTCCCCGACGCCCTCGGGGACCAGGTGCGCGTCGGCACCGTGGTGCGGGTGGCGCTGCACGGCCGGAGGGTCGGGGGCTGGGTGGTGGCCGACCACGTCGAGCCGCCGGCGGGGGTGACGCTCCAACCCATCGCCAAGGTGACCGGGTGGGGTCCGCCGCCCGACGTCGTCGACCTGGCCGACTGGGCCGCCTGGCGGTGGGCCGGCCGGCCGGCGCACCTGCTGCGCACCGCCACCGCCGACCGGGCGATCGTCGGCCTCCCGCCCCCCTTCGATGCGCCGGCGGTCGCGCCCACGGCGGTGCAGCACGCTCGCCTGGCCGACGAGGCCCTGGCAGGGGAGGGGGTCCGGGTCGTGCGGCTGCCGCCTGTCGCCGACCCGTTCGACCTGGTGGCGGCGGCGGTGGCCCGGGGCGATGCGCTGGTGCTGGCCCCGTCGGTGGCCGGGGCCCGGCGGCTGGGGCTGCGGCTGCGCCGGGCGGGGCTGCCGGTGGCGATCCTGCCCGAGGACTGGGCCCGGGCCCGGGCGGGGGCCTCGGTGGTGGGCGCCCGGGCGGCGGCGTGGGCCCCGGTGCGCGACCTCGCCGCGGTCGTGATCCTCGACGAGCACGACGAGGGGTACCAGGAGGAGCGGGCCCCCACCTGGCACGCCCGCGACGTGGCGGTCGAGCGAGCCCGTCGGGCGGGGTGCCGTGCGTGCTGGTCTCGCCCTGTCCGACGCTCGAGGCGCTCGCCGCCGGCCGCCTGCTGACGGTCGTCCGGGCCGACGAGCGCGAGGGCTGGCCGAAGGTCGACGTGGTCGACCTGCGTCGGGAGGACCCCGTGCGGTCGGGGTCGTTGGTGAGCGAGCGGCTCGCCCACCTCGTCCAGGACGGCGCTCGCGTCGTGTGCGTGCTGAACCGCAAGGGTCGGGCCCGGCTGCTCGCCTGTCGGGCGTGCCGCGAGCTGGCCCGCTGCGAGACCTGCGACGCCGCCGTGGCCCAGGGCGACGACGGATCGCTGCGCTGCCCCCGCTGCGCGACGACCCGCCCTCCGGTGTGCCTGCGGTGCGGCGCCACCGCCTTCCGGGTCGTACGGGGTGGGGTCGGCAAGCTGCGCGAGGACCTCGAAGCCCTGGCACCCGGCGAGGTCGTCGACCAGGACGACCCCGATGACACCCGCCGGGGCGCCCGGATCCACGTGGGCACCGAAGCGGTGCTGCACCGGGTCGACACCACCGACGTGGTGGCCTTCGTCGACCTCGACCAGGAGCTGCTGGCGCCCCGCTACCGCGCCGCCGAGCAGGCGCTGGCCCTGCTGGTGCGCGGGGCGCGGCTGGTCGGGTCGCGGCGGGGGAGCGGCCGGTTGCTGCTGCAGACGAATGTGCCCGACCACGAGGTCGTGCGGGCCGCCGTGCTCGGCGACCCGGCCCGGGTGGCGGCCGCCGAGGAGGCCCGGCGCGCCGAGCTGCGGTTCCCGCCGTTCGCCGCCATGGCCGAGGTGTCGGGCGCGTCGGCGGCGGCGTTCGTCGAGGCCCTCGACCGTCCCCTCGGCCTCGAGGTGCTCGGCCCCGTCGACGACCGCTGGCTGCTGCGGGCGCCGGACCACCGGATCCTCTGCGACGCCCTGGGCGCCACGCCCCGCCCCGGCGGCCGCCTGCGCGTCGAGGTCGACCCCGTGCGCATCTGAGGGTCTCCTCGTCAACCGGTCCAGGCGCGCCTACGGACCTCGTAGAGGGCGATGGCGGTGGCGGTGGCGACGTTGAGGGAGCCCACCCGGCCGAGCATGGGCACATACGCGAGGGCGTCGCAGGCGGCCAGTGCCGCCTTCGACAGCCCGCGGTCCTCGTGGCCGACCGCGAGGCACACGTCGGTGGACAGGTCGAGCTCGTGCAGTGCCTTCGCACCCTCGGCCAGCTCGACGCCGACGACCTGGTAGCCGTCGGCCCGGGCGGCGTCGGCCGCGGCGGCCACGTCGTCGACGCGGTCCCACTGGAGGAAGCGGGTCGTGCCCATCGCCGTCTTCTGCGTCTTGGCGTCGTTCGGTCTGCGGTGTGGCCGACGAACCAGACGTGGTCGACGGTGTAGGCGGCCGCCGTGCGACAGATGGCGCCAACGTTGAACGGGCTCTGGACGTCCTCGAGCAGCAGGGCGACCCGGCCCTCGGTGCGGCGCCGCCACTCGCGGTGCAGGCGCTTCAGCTCGGTCGAGCCCAGGTTGCGGGTCACGACATCACCTCGTCGTCCGAGCCCGTCGTCGAACGGCGCACCCGCAGCAGGCGGTAGCCCTGGCGCGACACCAGCCGCTCGGTCGGCCACCCGTGCTCGACCAGCCAGCGCTGCAGCGAGTCCGATCCGAGGTGCTTGTGCACCACCAGCACCGCCTCGCCGTCAGGGGCCAGCCGGTCGAGGGCGGTGGTGAGGAGCCGGTGCAGCGGCGCCTTGCCGACGCGGATCGGCGGGTTCGACCACACGAGGTCGAAGCGCACGTCGTCGGGGACGCCGGCCAGCGGGTCGTCGGGCGTCACGACGAGGGCGTGGACCCGGTCGCCCACGCCCGCCTCGTCGGCGTTGGCCCGGCACAGCGACACGGCTCGCTCGTTGGTGTCGACGGCCCACACCTGCGCCTCGGGCGCCCGGCGGGCGGCGGCGACGGCGATCGGGCCGTACCCGCAGCCGAGGTCCAGGACGTGGCGCACCGCCGGACCGGGTGGCGGCGCCTCCAGCAGCAGGAGGCGGGTGCCGGCGTCGACCCGGTCGGGCGAGAAGACACCGGCGTCGGTGCGCAGGGCGACGGTGAGGTCGGGCAGCGCCAGGGTCACCGTGCGGGGCCGGGAGTCGGTCGCCGGGCTCGGCGCGAAGTAGTGGTCGCTCATGTGGGGCGCAGGCGCAACGGGCACGCTGGTCGGGTGCCGGAACGGCGCAGGGCGAACGCTACCCTGCTCGCCATGGCGCACTACTCCATCCGGGTCATCGGTGACCCCGTGCTCAAGCAGCGCGCCCGCGAGGTGACCGACATCGACGGCAAGCTCGTGCGGCTCGTCGACGACATGTTCACCACCATGTACGAGGCGCCCGGCGTGGGCCTGGCTGCCCCCCAGGTCGGCGTCCAGAAGCGTCTGTTCGTCTACGACCACGACGGCGTCGAAGGCGTGCTCATCAACCCCGAGATCACCGAGTCGGGCGGCGAGTGGGAGTTCAACGAGGGCTGCCTGTCCATCCCCGGCATCTACTTCGAGATCCACCGCCCCAAGGACATCCTCATCACCGGCGTCGACCTCGACGGCAACGACGTGCAGCTCGAGGTGTCCGAGTTCGAGGCCCGGGTGTTCCAGCACGAGCTCGACCACCTCGACGGCGTGCTCATGACCGAGCGCATCAACGACGAGCAGCGCAAGCAGGCCAAGAAGGCCATCCGCGAGCTGATGCTGGCCGGCAGGCGACCCGAGCACGAGGACACGCTGGTGATCGCGGCCGACGGCACCGTGGCCGACCACCGCTGAGCCCGCCCCGGATCCCGGCGACGCGCGTGCCCGCTCCGATCCCGGTCCACCCCCGGCGCCTCGTCTACCTGGGCACGCCGGCCATGGCCGTGCCACCGCTGCAGGCGCTCGTCGACGCCGGCCACGAGGTCGGGCTGGTCGTGTCCCGCGCCGACAAGCGGCGCGGCCGCGGTGGCGCCCTGGTGCCGAGCCCGGTGACGGCGGCCGCCCTCGAGCTGGGCCTGCCGGTGACCGACGACGTCGACGACGTGCTCGGCGCCGGTGCCGATCTCGGGGTGGTCGTGGCCTTCGGCCGGCTGATCCGCCCCCACGTGCTCGATGCCGTGCCGATGATCAACCTGCACTTCTCGGCCCTGCCCCGCTGGCGGGGGGCGGCCCCGGTCGAGCGAGCCATCCTGGCCGGCGACGAGCGCACCGCGGTGGCGGTGATGGCCGTCGACGAGACCCTCGACACCGGCGACGTGTTCGCCGAGACCGTGCTGGAGATCGGGCCCGACGAGACCGCCGACGAGCTGCGGGCCCGGCTGGTCGAGGCCGGCACCGCGCTGCTGGTCGACGCCCTGGCGCACGGGTTGACCGCCGCCCGGCCTCAGGTGGGCGAGCCCACCTATGCGGCCAAGATCGACCCGGCCGAGCTGCACCTCGACTGGTCGCGGTCGGCCGAGGAGCTGCACCGCGTCGTGCGCATCGGCGGGGCATGGACGACGTTCCGGGGCAAGCGCCTCAAGGTGTGGCGCACCACGCTGGTCGACGGCGGGGCCGGCGCCGGCGTGGCGGGTTCAAACCCCGCGCCAGGCGAGCTCGACGGCCTGGTGGTGGGCACCGCCGACGGCACCCTCGAGCTGGTGGAGGTGCAGCCCGAGGGCAAGGGCCGTCAGGAGGCGGCGGCGTGGCGCAACGGCGCCCGGCCCGCGCCCGGCGAACGGCTCGGCGAGCCGTGAGCGACGACGCCACGGGCAGCGAAGCCCGGCGGCTGGCGGCCGAGGCGCTGGTCCGCATCGAGGAGGGTGGCTACGCCAACCTCGTCGTCCCCGCGCTGCTCGACCGCAGCGACCTCGAGGCCCGCGACCGCGGTCTCGTCACCGAGCTGGTCTACGGCGCCACCCGCATGCGGCGGGCGTGCGACTGGCTGGTCGACCGGTTCCTCACCAGCCCGCCCGACGCCCGCGGCCGCGCCCTGCTGCGCCTCGGCGCCTACCAGCTGGCCTTCCTCGACACCCCGCCGCACGCCGCCGTCGACGCGACCGTCGGTGCCGCCCCCAAGCGGCTGCGGGGCCTCGTCAACGCCGTGCTGCGCCGCGTGGCCGACGCACCCCGGGACTGGCCCGACGAGGCGACGCGGCTCAGCTACCCCGACTGGGTGGTCGGGCGGTTGACCGCCGACCTCGGTGCCGAGGACGCCCGGGACGCCCTGGTGGCCATGAACGAGCCGGCTCGCGTCACCACCCGCGACGACGGCTACGTGCAGGACCTCGCCTCGCAGTGGGTCGCGGCCGAGGTCGGGGCCGGGCCGGGCGATCGGGTGCTCGACCTGTGCGCCGCCCCGGGGGGCAAGGCGACCGCCCTGGCCGAGGCCGGTGCCTCGGTCGTGGCCGCCGACGTCCGCACCACGCGGGCGCAGCTGATCGCCGGCAACGCCGCCCGCCTCGGCCTGGGCCGGGGGGTGACGACGGTGGTCGCCGACGGCACGACGCCGCCGTGGCGGCCGAGCTCGTTCGACCGCGTCCTCGTCGACGCCCCGTGCTCGGGCCTCGGCGTGCTGCGGCGCCGTCCGGATGCCCGCTGGCGGATCGACGCCGACGACGTCGACCGGTTGGCCGACCTGCAGCGTCGGCTGCTGACCGCGGCGCGGGGCCTCGTGCGCCCGGGCGGGCTGCTCGTCTACAGCGTGTGCACCCTCACCACGGCCGAGACCGTGGGGATCGACGAGTGGCTGGCGACGACGATGCCCGACGTGGATGCGGCGCCTGCCCCGCCGGCCACGCCCAGCGCGCCGTGGCGGCCGGTCGGGCGGGGAGTCCGGCTCCTGCCCCAGGACGCCGGCACCGACGGCATGTACCTGCTGCGCCTCACCGTGCCCGGCTGATCCCGGTCGGGACGCCGGTAGGGTGCCCGCCGTGCCCGATCCCGATGCGGCCGGACTGCAGGCCAAGGTCCTCACCGTCTCCGACGGCGTGGTCGCCGGCGAGCGGGAGGACCGGTCCGGGCCCGCGCTGGTGGCGCGGCTGGCCGAGGTCGGCTTCGAGGTCGTCGACCACCGCGTCGTCGCTGATGGACGCGACACGGTGGGGGAGGCCGTCGTCGAGCTGGCCGAAGGCTTCGCCGGGCTCGTGGTCACGACCGGCGGCACGGGCTTCGGCCCCCGCGATCTGACGCCGGAGGGCACCAAGGTCGTGCTCGACCGCGAGGCCCCCGGGCTCGCCGAGGCCATGCGGTTGGTGAGCCCCCTCGGCCGGTTGTCCCGGGCCATCGCCGGGACCCGCGGTCGGGCACTGGTGCTCAACGTGCCCGGCTCGACGAAGGGGGCCGTCGAGTGCCTCGACGCCGTGCTCGACGTCGTGCCCCACGCCCTGCGCCTCCTGGCCGACGAGCCGACGGCCCACTGACGCCCCCGCCGCCGCTCGACGACCGCCACCGGCCCGGTTCCGGCCATGACGTTCAGGCGCGTGACCACCGCTGCGGTGGTCGGGGACCCGACCGTGGCAGTCCTCGGCCGCTCCGCCATGACGTTCAGGCACGTGGCCACCGCTGCGGTGGTTGCGGACCCGAATGTGGCAGCCGGCGGCTCACGCGCACGACGTTCAGGCGCGCGGCCACCGCTCCGGTGGTTGGGGACCTGAACGTGGGGTATGGTGGTCGCAGTGGCTACGACCGTTGGTGATCGCGACCACCCCGTGGTCGGCGCCCGGCCCGAGGACGAGGCCTGGATGGCCGAGGCGGTCACCCGCGCCGCCACCGTCCGCCGCAGCGTGTCACCCCGGCCGTGGGTCGGCGCCGTGGTCGTGGCCCCCGACGGCCGGTCGTTCGCCGGCGCGACGGAGGGCCGCGAGGGGCCCCACGCCGAGGTGGTCGCCCTGCGGGCCGCCGGTGAGGCCGCCCGCGGCGGCACCCTCTACTGCACGTTGGAGCCGTGCTCGCACCACGGCCGGACGCCGCCGTGCGCCGACGCCGTGGTCGCCGCCGGGATCCGCCGGGCGGTCGTCGCCCTGGAGGATCCCGACCCGCAGGTGGCCGGCCGGGGCTTCGACCGGCTGCGCGACGCCGGCATCGAGGTCGTGGTCGGGGTCGGCGCCGACCTCGTGGACGCCCAGCTCGAGCCGTACCTGCACCACCGTCGCACCGGGCGCCCCCATGTCGTGCTGAAGCTGGCGGCGACCCTGGACGGCCGCACCGCCGCCCCCGACGGCACCAGCCGGTGGATCACCGGCGAGGTGGCCCGTCGCGACGCCCACCGCCTGCGGGCCGACAGCGACGCCGTGCTGGTCGGCGCCGGCACCGTGCGGGCCGACGACCCGGCGCTGACGGTGCGGCTCCCCGAAGGAGAGGCCGACGGCGTCGAGCCGCTGCGGGTCGTGCTGGGCACGGCGCCCGTCGACGCCCGGATCCATCCCTGCGTCGAGCTCGCCGGCGACCTCGGCGAGGTCCTCGACGAGCTCGGCCGACGGGGCGTGCTGCAGGTGCTCGTCGAAGGCGGTGCGGGGGTCGCCCACGACCTGCACGCCGCCGGCCTCGTCGACCGGTACGTGCTGTACCTGGCCCCGGCGCTGTTCGGCGGTGACGACGCCCGGGGCCTGTTCGCCGGTCCCGGCGCAGCGACGATCGCCGACGTCTGGCGGGGCCGTATCGTCGAGGTGCGGCGCGTGGGCGACGACCTGCGGGTCGACCTGGTCCCCGGGGAGGGCTGAGATGTTCACCGGCATCGTGGAGGAGCTCGGGACGGTGGCGTCGCGCGAGGGCGCCAGGCTTCGCCTGAACGCGGGCACCGTGCTGGAGGGCTCGGGCCTGGGCGCGTCGATCGCGGTCAACGGCTGCTGCCTCACCCTGGTGGCATCCGGCGACGGCTGGTGGGAGGCCGACGTCTCCGACGAGACCTATGCCCGCACCAACCTCGGCGACCTCGCGCCCGGCGACCCGGTGAACCTCGAGCGGCCCGTTCGCCTCGAGGACCGACTCGGCGGGCACCTCGTGCAGGGCCACGTCGACGCCGTCGGCGAGATCGTGGAGCCCGTGCCCGACCTGCGGGTGCGCATGCCGGCGC
>JAWKIW010000002.1:0-443251 GCA_041394145.1 Acidimicrobiales bacterium | reverse complement strand
CTCATCGCCACCCGGGCCTTCATGGGCATCGGCGGCGCGCTGATCATGCCCGCCACCCTGTCGATCATCACGAACGTCTTCCCCGACGAGGAGCGCGGCCGGGCCATCGGCGTGTGGGCCGGCGTGGCCGGCCTCGGCGGCGCCCTCGGCCCGCTCACCGGCGGCTTCCTCGTCGAGCACTTCTACTGGGGCTCGGTGTTCCTCGTGAACGTCCCGATCGTGCTGGTGGGCATCGTGGCGGGCTTCGTCCTCATCCCCACGTCGAAGGACCCGACCGCCCCCAAGCTCGACCCGCTCGGCGCGCTGCTGTCGATCGGCGGCCTGGTCGCCCTGCTGTACGGGCTGATCGAGGCGCCGGCCGAGGGCTGGACGTCGCCGACGATCCTCACCGCCTTCGCCGTCGGCATCGTCCTGCTCGGCGCCTTCGGGGCCTGGGAGCTGCACACCGACCACCCCATGCTCGACCTGCGGTTCTTCAAGAACCCGCGGTTCTCGGCGGCCAGCGGTTCGATCACCCTGGTGTTCTTCGCCATGTTCGGGTCGATGTTCCTGCTGACCCAGTACCTGCAGTTCGTGCTCGCCTACTCCCCCCTCGAGACGGGCGTGCGGATGCTGCCCTTCGCCGCGACGATGATGATCGCCGCCCCCACCAGCGCCCGCATCACCGAGAAGGTCGGCACCAAGGTCATCGTCGCCGCCGGCCTCGGCCTGGTCACCATCGGCCTGGTGTCGATGACCAGCCTCCAGGTGGACACCTCCTACGGTGGCGTCCTCGTTCGGCTGATGGTGATCGCCCTCGGCATGGCGTTCGTGATGGCACCGGCCACCGAGTCGGTGATGGGCTCGCTCCCCCTGGCCAAGGCCGGCGTCGGCTCGGCGGTCAACGACACCACCCGCCAGGTGGGCGGCGCCCTGGGCGTGGCCGTGGTCGGCAGCGTGCTGTCGTCGACCTACGGCGCCAAGATCACCGAGTTCTTCGCCGGCACCCCGGCACCGCCCGAGGCGGTCGCGGCAGCGAAGGGCTCCCTCGGTGGCGCCATCGGCGTGGCCCAGGGCCTGCAGGCGGCCGGCGGTCCGAGCGCAGCCTTCGCCGACCGCCTCCTGGCCACGGCCAACCAGGCCTTCGTGGACGCCCTGCACACCGGCGCCCTCGTCGCCGCCGTGGCCACCTTCGCCGGCGTGATCGTGGCGCTGGCCTTCCTGCCGGCGCGCGCCCGGGCGCGCGACGTCGCGCTGCAGCACGACGAGTACGCCGAAGAGCACCGTGCCGACCTCGGCCTCCCCCCCACCGACCTGGCCCCCGCCCCGGCGGTGGACTGAGGCCGATGGCGCCGACGGCGCACCCCGGGCCGGCCGCGGACAGGCCCGCCGACACCGCCGTGGCGCGAACCGGTCCCGGTCGCCCGCGCAGCGCCGAGGCCGACCGGGCCATCGACCGGGCCGCCCTGGAGCTGCTGGCCGAAGCCGGCTTCGAAGGGGTCACCATCGAGGAGGTGGCCGCCCGGGCCGGCGTCGCCCGCTCGACGGTGTACCGGCGCTACCCCTGCAAGACCGACCTCCTCGTGGACGCGGCGGCGCGCACCAGCGACGACGCGCGCTCGGTGCCCGACACCGGGACGATCGAGGGCGACCTGCTCGACGTGGCCCACCAGCTGCACCGGATGCTCACCGACAGCCTGATCGGCCGGACCGTGCCGGCAGCCATCGCCGCCGCGGCCCGCCATCCCGAGCTGGCCGAGGGGCACCGGGCCATGGTGCAGCGCCGACGGAGCGGGACCAGGGCGGTGATCGACCGGGCCGTGGCCCGAGGCGAGCTGCCCGACGACATCGACACCGACCTGTTGCTCGACCTGGTGTCGGCGCCGATCTTCTACCGGGTGCTCATCAGCGGCGAGCCGGTCACCGACCGGTACCTGCGCCGCCTGGTGCGCACCGCCGTCGAGGGCGTCCGGCAGCACTGAGCACGCCGCCACCCTCGGGCGGCACCGGCCTCGGCGCCCGGACAGGTCGCGGCAGGGCCGCGTTCACGGGGAGTTCACGGCGACGGGGACCGGATTGCCGCGGCTGGCGGCCACCGGGGCTCTACCGTCGGGCGCCGACCCCGACCGATCAGCCGACGAGGTGGGACCGACCGATGAAGAAGACGATGCTGCGCTCGGGCAAGGCCAAGGTGACCTTCGAGCTGCCCCCGGCCGTCGAGGCCCGCGAGGTCGCCGTGTGCGGCGAGTTCAACGGCTGGGGCATCGAGCCCACGCCGCTGGCCCGGCGCAAGGACGGCCGGTTCTCCACCACGGTCACCCTGCCGCCGGGCCGCTACCGCTTCCGCTACCTGCTCGACGGCGAGCGCTGGGAGAACGACTGGACCGCCGACGGCTACGTCGCCAACGACTACGGCAGCGACGACTCCGTCGTCACCGTCTAGCGGCGCGTCGCTCGGCCACTCGGCCACTCGGCCACTCGGCGGCTCGACCGCGCTCAGGTCTGCGGGCCGATGGTCGTGCCCGGGTACATGGTGCCGCCGTCGCCGACCCACTCCCAGTGCCACGGCTCGGCCCCGACCTGGTCCTCGGCCGCCCAGCCCGGATGGTTCCAGCCGTACCGCCAGGCGTTGGCCTCCAGCCAGGCGTAGCCGGGCGTGCCGAAGTCGAGGTCCCGCCCCGCTTCGCCGAAGTCGACGGCCTTGCCCCAGCCGTGCATCGACGTGCCCGGCACCGCCGCCATGTAGCACTGACCGAGGCTGCACCAGTACTGGCGGGCGGCGACCTGTCCGGCGTAGTCGCGGTAGCAGGAGCGCCCGAGCAGGGTGACGCCGTCCTTCTTGGCGTCGGCCAGCAGGGCCTGCAGGCTCCTGCCCGCCTTGTAGTACACCGAGCAGCTGGAGCTCACGGCGACCAGCTGACTCGTCGGGATCTGGCCGTTCGTGAGCCCGACGAGCTTCGACGGCTTGTTGTCGGGGTGGATGGGCGGCATGCAGGCCACGGCCACGATGCCCAGCGCGGCGACCAGCGCGACACCTCCGAGGCGTCGGACACGGGCGCGCGTGCGTGCAGACGACAAGACGGATCCCCCTGGTGGCGAGCGGTGCGGCGGCCGGCGCCCGACCCGGCCGCCCTCCCCCCGAGGGCATCCCGAGCCGTCGGACCCCAGCGGGCCCGCGCCGGTGCCCGGTTGCATCGGCGGTGCGGTCGCCCGCCTTGAGCCCGGCGCCGCCCCCGCTCACCCCCCGTGGTCAGCCGGGAGCCTCGGCGCGCGCTCGGTAGACGACGGCCTCGGTCGAGCGCCGGGTGAGGTCGGCGAGGCGGGCGAGGCGCTCCTCGGGGATGCCGAGTCGATCGGCGTCGCCGGCGAGCCCCCAGGCGGTGTCGCCGCGCGCCTCGGCCACCGCCACCGCGGCGTCGACCTCGACCCGCAGCACCTCGGCCTCGGCCCGCTCGCTCGCCGGCAGGGAGTCGTAGGTGGCCAGCACCTCGTACCCCGGCGGTGCTGGCGCCGCCAGCGTTCCCGGGCCGGTGGCGACGATCAGCCGTCGATCGGGTGGTGGCTCGTCGCGACCGGCGCACCGGTCCCCAGATGTAGGCCTGGTCGGCGGGGGCGGCCAGCGGGCTGCCCGCCTGCTCGAGGTCGAAGGCCAGCCCGGCCTCGAGGATCCGCTGTCCTGGCCGGCCGAGGTGACCCGCACCGCCGCCCCGGGAGCCATGGCGGCGCGCACGGGGCCCACCAGCGCAGCCAGGGCCCGGCTCTGGTCGGGATCGGGCACCGACCGGTCGGCGGCCTGCACGCTCGTGACCGCGACCAGACCCACGAGGACGGACCCGGCGATGGCGGTGAGGACTGCCCTGGCCGGTGCGGGTCGATCGCGCCCGACGAGCTCCAGGAGCAGCCCGCCGACGACCCAGGCCACCACGAACCACCCCATGGCGGCGAGCACCCACCACCACCGGATGAGGTAGGGGAAGACGCCGTCCTCGACGCGGGCGACGGCCAGGACGCCGGCGGCCGCCCCCACGAGCACGGTGACGGCGAGCAGCACCGCGGGATCGCGCCCGCGGCGACGTCGAACCCGCAGGGCCGCGGCGCCGGCGACCGCGGCGACGAAGAGGCCGACCCACCAGGGCGAGAGCGGCTCCACCTCGCCGGTGAACAGGTTCACGGGCTCGTCGGCGACGAGCCAGGGCCCGAGCGGGCGCACCTGCCGACCGACGATCGCCAGCGCCGTGCCGAGACCGGCCGTGGTCGTGCCGACGGCGTCGTCACCACCGTCGCGGAAGTGGCTCACCAGCCGGGACAGGTTGCCCTCTCCCGGCGACGCCGTGACCTGCTGACGCACGGGTGGAGCCCAGGCCACGAGGACCACCACGGCGGTGAGCGAGCCCACCAGCACCGGCCGCAGCCAGGGCCGCGCCGCGGTCGCCGGGCGCTCCCGCCAGGCGACCGCCGCCAGGGCGGCGGCGCCCCACAGCCCCACGGCGGCGAGCACCGCCGCGCTGCCGATGTGCTCCTGCACCACGAAGGAGCCGGCGCCGACGGCCACCGGGAGGGCCCAGCGCGAACCCGTGGCCATGGCCCACGCGGCCACGAGGAACAGGGCGAACGGCAGCACCGGCAGCCACGGGTTCCACGGGTCGCGCAGCAGCACGGGGCCCATCGACCGGGCGACGAGCAGCAACGTCGCAGCCATCCCCACGGCGGCGAGGCTTCCCGCTCGTCGGCGGGTGAGCGCAACAGCGCCGAGGACGGCCGCCCCGTTGAGCAGCGCACACGCGGCCAGCACCGACCCCGGCGTCGAGCGCAGGGCCCACGCCGGGGCCAGCAGGTACGAGCCGAGCGGACCCGGGTGGTTGAAGCGGAACCGCGAGTACGCCCCGACCAGCGGGCGGTCGCCGCCGAGGACGTCGGTGATGCGGGCGAGGATCACCGCCCGGTCCGACGCCGGGTGCCACTCCAGCCCGGCGGCCACCACCGCGTTGGCGACGAACGGCACGGCGACGAGGACCACCGCCGCCCAGCCGGCGACCTGGTCGAGGCGGCGCAGCCGGGCGTCGGTCACGGCCAGAGGCTAGGAGGCCGCCGGTCGACGGCGGGCGCACCGAGCACCGTGCGCGCCGAGCCCGACGGCCACGGGACGGCCACGGGACCGCCACGGACGGCCACGGGACGGGCACGGGACGGGCACGGGACGGCCACGGGACCGCCGGCCGGGCCGAAACCCGCTGGGCGCACCGGTCCCGGCCGGCGAGGATGCAGCCGTGACCCATCCGACCGCAACCGAGCTCCAGACGGCCCTCGACCCCATCCGCCGCTCGCCGAGCGACGCCGGTGTCGTGGCACTCGTCGTGCGCCGCCCCACCGTCGGCGAGCGGGAGGTGCTCGAGGTCGGCCTGCTGTCGGTCGACGAGGGGCTCGTCGGCGACAGCTGGTCCACCCGGGGCAGCCGGCACACCGCGGATGGGAGCCCCCATCCGGACATGCAGCTCAACGTGATCAACGCCCGGGCGGCGGCCGCGGTGTCGCCCGACCCCGACCGGCGGGCCCTGGCGGGCGATCAGCTCCACCTCGACCTCGACCTGAGCACCGCCAACCTCCCGCCGGGCACCCGGCTCGCGGTCGGCGAGGCGGTCATCGAGATCACCGACCGCCCCCACCGGGGCTGCGCCAAGTTCCGCCGGCGCGTCGGTGCCGCGGCGATGCGCTTCGTCAACTCCGAGGTCGGCCGCGAGCTGAACCTGCGTGGCGTGAACGCCAAGGTCGTGGTGGCCGGCACCGTCCGTCCCGGCGACCGCGTCGCCAAGCTGACGGTCCGGTGAGCACGGCGGGAGCGATGACGGCTCAGTCCGGGCGGGGGCTCGGCCAGTCGTCGGCCCGCACGGCGGCGTCGGTGCCGCCGTCCATGTACACGACCGAGCCGACGAAGAACCCGGCCTCCGGGCCCAGCAGGTAGGCGAGCAGGCCCGCCACCTCGTCGGCCCGCCCCATCCGGTCGATCGGGATCGGGTACACGTCGCCCAGCTCGAAGACCATGTCGCGCAGCCCCGCCGTCATGGCCGTGTCGATGAAGCCGGGGGCGATGGCGTTGAGCCGGATGCCGGTGCCGATCCAGTCGTCGGTGACGGCCCGTCGTCGCACCCAGTGGGCGAGCGCCATCTTGGTGGCCGGGTAGACCGTCACACCGGTGTCGTCGGCCTCGGCCAACCGCCGGGCCTCGGCCTCGTCGCCCGCCTCGCACGCCGCTTCGACGGCGAGGTCCACGCCGGACTGGGTGGACGTCGAGTTCGACGAGATGGCCACCGCCGAGGTGTCGGTGCCCGCGGCCAGCAGCGGGCGGAGCCCCTCCAGCGTCGCCACCGCCCCGAAGTAGTTGATCGACGCCACCAGCGGCCCGGGCACGCCGCTCACCCCCGCGCCCGCCACGAGCCCGTCGAGCACGCCACCGCTGACCTCGGTGACCCCGGCGACCATCGCGTCACGGCCTTCGGGCGTGGCGAGGTCGGCGATGACCTCGGCGTCGTGCAGGTCGACCCCGATGACCCGGTGGCCGTCGGCCTCGAGCCGCTCCCTGGTCGCCCGACCGATGCCGCTGGCCGAGCCCGTGATGGCGATGGTGCCCATGCTGTCCCCTCCCGGTGCGGCCGTCACCGTACCCGGGGGTCGGGGAGCTCGACGGCGTCGACGTCAGCGACGCGCCCGCACCGGCGTCGAGTGGGCCCAGTCGGCGAGGAAGGCCCGCAGCGCGGTCAGCAGCACCTGAGGCTGGTCCAGCATGGCGTGGTGGCCGGCCTCGGGGATCTCGATGATCGGCGTCACCCGTCCCATCGCCTCGTACATCGACGCGCCGATGTCGGGGGTGACCAGGCCGCACTCGGAGCGCAGCAGCGCGAGCCGGCAGCGCACCTCGGGCAGGTAGGGCAGGGCGACGCCGCGCAGGGAGCCGGAGAACTGCTCGAAGATCCGCCGGTCGAACTTCCACTGCCAGCCACCCTCGACCGGGCGCAGCGATCGGCGGCCCACGTGGTCGATCACGTAGTCGAGGTAGTGCTCCTGGGGCGGGACCGTGCGGAAGCGGGCCAGCGCCTCGTCGACCGAGGCGTAGGTCCGGGGTCGCCCGAAGGCCTCCTTCAGGCGGTACGACTCGACCTCGGGGTCGGGTTCGGTGACGGGCGAGTCGCACACGATCACGCCCGACAGCCGGTCGCCGTGCAGGGCGGCGGTCACGATGGTGACGAAGCCCCCCATCGAGTGGCCGACGAGGACCGGGGGGCCCTCGATCCGCCCGGCTGCGGCCACCGCCACCACCTCCTCGGTCCACTGCCCGAAGTCGTAGACGTCGCGGTGGTCGCTGTCGCCGTGGCCGGTCAGGTCGAGGGCCAGGACGCGGAAGTCGTCGGCGAAGCGGGCGGCCACGTGGGTCCACCAGTGGGCGTGGGCGCCGCCGCCGTGGACGAACACCAGCCCGGGCCGGTCCGGCGGCCCCCAGGCGACGTAGTGCACGGTGGCGCCGGCCACCTCGACCCGGCCGTCCTCGAAGGGCACCTCCAGCGCCTGGCGGAACCACCCCGGCGCGCGGGGGTGGATCGGCAACGGGTCGTGGGCCATCCCGCCGTCCTAGGCCAGGGCGCGACGTGGGCGCAAGATCCCCCGGCGTCGCCTCATCCCTTGGCCCAGGAGACCCTCTTCGTGCCGTTCGTGCAGGTGTACAGGCCGGTGGGGAGCACCGCGCTGGCATCGAGCTGCTCCGTGCAGGAGTACCCGCCCCTCGAGAACGACCGGGGGCCGTTGTAGAAGTCGTGACCGGCCGCCACCTGGCGGACCAGGTCGGTCGCCTCCTGACAGGTGACGCCCGAGCCCGAGATGTTGGTCGCCATGTTGCCCGACTGGGGCGTGAAGGCGATCTGACCGCAGCTCACCGATGCCAGCACCGACGACGAGGTGCTCGACGACGACGAGCTCGAGGACGACGAGCTCGACGACGACGAGCTCGACGACGACGTCGGCCTGGTGGTGGAGGTCGCCTTGGCGGTGGTGACCGAGCTCGCCGGGGCCTTGGCCGTCGTGCCCGGCTCGGCCGGGGCCGACACCTCGGTGGGCGCCGACGTCGACGTGGTGGCGTCCGACGCCTGCTCGTCCTTGCTGCAGCCCACGGCGCCCACCAGGGCCACCGCGCCCAGCACGCCCGCCACGACCACCCTGCGCATCCCGATCACCTCTGCTCGCCGGCCGAACAGGACCGAGGCTACCGGGGCGCCGCCACCGGACGCGACCGCCCCGACGCCAGTCGTGCAGCGAGGTCGGTCCCCCACCCGGTCCGGGAGCCCGGACGGCGCCAGCGAGAAATCCTGCGGCTCCGCGTAAGCGCGGGCTCCCAGGGCGGTCAGGACGTCCGACCACACACCACCGGCCCCGAGGGGCCAGCACCCAGGAGCCCGCCATGAAGCCCTTCCGCACCGCCATCGCCTCCCTCGTCCTGTTCGCCGCCCCCGTCGCCGCCCTCGGTGGCCACGCCGTGTCGGCCGAGCCCAACAACGGCCCCGCCGGCAAGCCCGGCCAGGGCTGCGCCGTCGAGGACGCCAACGGCAAGGTCTCCTACGTGCCGGTCGGCACCCAGGTCGGCCTCTTCCACTGCGGCTCCGACGGCGAGTGGCACTTCGGCACCGTGACCACCGATCTCGTCTCCCAGCCCACCGGCCCCAAGGGCCCGAAGGTCCCCGGCGCCGCCGCAGCGAGCAGGGCCGCCCACACGGTCACCCGCCGCTGAGCTCGGACCCCACCCCGTCGACGTGCCGCCGGCCCTCCGGCGGCACGTCCGCGCCCGGGCGGTCCGACCACCGCTGCCGTCGCCACGACCGGGACCCCCGGTGGGGCTGGCATCATGGCGACGTGGCCGAGGATCGCAAGCGCTGGTGGGAGCGGGCCGATCGAGCCGAGCTCGAGCGGCGGGCCGCCGAGGCCGACGAGCTGGCCCCCTTCCTCGACCTCGCCCGCGAGATCCGCCTCGAGGTGGCCCGCGTCGTCGCCGACGACACCGCCGACGCCTCGGCCATCACCGCCGCCATCGAGCGCATCCCCGACCAGGAGCGCGAGCGCGTCGTGCGGTCGGTGTTCGCCCGGCTGCCGGTCGAGGCCCAGTGGGCGGTGCTGGCCCGGGCGTTCGGTGACGAGGAGATCCGGCGCTACCTCGCCGAGGAGCGAGAGGAGCGCCTGGCCCGGCTCCGCCGCACCGAGGCGGCCCGTGCGGTGGCCCACCGCACCCGCCTCGAGCGGCGGCTCGACACCACGGCGGTGCCGCCGGGCGTCGACCTCACCCTCGGCCTGTTCCGAGAGGACGACGTGCGAGCGGCGCTGGTCAAGGGCGAGACGTCGGCCACCTGCGCCCGCCGCCTGGTGCTGCGCGGCGTCGAGCCGGGCCGCTTCCGGGTCATCGACGACGTCTTCAACCCACGCGGTGGGTACTTCGTGACCCGCGACTACGACGAGCAGACGTGGCAGGGTGAGCGGCTCGAGCCGCATGCCCTCATCCGCGTCGGGTCGGCCACGGGGTCCGGCGACGACGGGCACCTCGAGCCGGTGCTCTACCCCGGTGGCCGGGCCGACGTCGAGGTCGACGATCGGATACTGCGCGGTGATTTGCACGTCGGCTTCGTTATGTTGGACGACGTCGAGGTCTTCGCCGGCTGACCGCCAGCCGACCAGGACGACCACGCCGGGGGCAGGTCGGCCCCCAGAACGGAGGCGGAGATGTCCTTCGACCAGATCGGCGTCACGTTGATCGTGATCGCCGCGGTCGCCGCGGTGATCGTGCTGCTGTTCCTGCGCAGCCTCCACTCGATCGGGCCTGCCGAGGTGGGGCTCGTCACCAAGCGGGTCGGCAAGAAGCTCAAGGGCGACCAGCTCATCGCCATGCACGGCGAGGCCGGCTACCAGGCCGACCTGCTCATGCCGGGGCTGCGCTTCAAGCTGTGGCCGCTGTTCCGCGTGCAGCGCTTCGACTGGGTGCAGGTGCCCCCCGACCACGTCGGGCTGGTGATCGCCCAGGTCGGTGCGGCGCTGCCCACGGGCGCCAAGTCGGCCCAGTACCGCCCGGAGTTCGGCAGCTTCGCCGACGTCCGCGCCTTCCTCGCCAACGGGGGCCAGCGGGGCGTGCAGCGCCCGGTGCTGCCGCCGGGCACCACCGCGCCGATCCACCCGGTCGGCTTCGTCGTGCTCACCAGCGAGTCGACCTTCGGCAAGGTCGTCTCCGACGCCACCCAGGCGGCCATCCGCCAGGTCGACCCCGCCGTCCTGCGCGTCGTGCACATCACGCCGCAAGGTGACCGGGACATCGTCGGCGTGGTCACCACGCTGGAGGGACCCCCGTCGGGCGACATCGCCAGCCGCATCGGCGGCTTCGACGACGTCACCGCCATGGAGCAGTCGGGCGGCGGCTCACCCACCCAGGTGATCCAGGCGGTGCTGCGGGCCAAGAACGACCTGCACGACAACTACCAGGACTACCAGGCGTTCCTGGAGGCCGGCGGCTGCATCGGCCTCCAGCACGACCCGTTGCTGTACGGCTCGTACCTGCTCAACCCGTTCCTGGTGAAGGTCGAGCTGCGCGAGATGCTCGTGGTGCGCCAGGGCGAGGTGGCGGTCATCAAGTCCTATGTGGGCCTGCCCACCGAGGACACCTCCGGCGAGGAGTTCAAGTTCGGCTCGATCGTCAAGCCCGGCCACCAGGGCATCTGGTCCGAGCCGCTGCGCACCGGCAAGTACACGCTGAACCCGCGCATCTACGAGGCCGAGATCGTGCCCACCTCGATCCTGACCCTCAACTGGTCCCACGTCACCAGCGAGGCCCACAGCCTCGACGCCCGCCTCGCACCGATCGACGCCAAGTCGAAGGAGGCGTTCAACTTCAGCATCGACCTGCAGGTGCAGATCCACGTGCCCGACACCCGGGCGCCCAAGGTGATCAGCATGGTCGGCACCATGCAGAACCTGGTCAACGAGGTGCTGCAGTCCGCCGTCGGCAACTACTTCCGCAACAAGCTGCAGACCCTCGGCGCCACCGAGTTCATCGAGAAGCGCGACGAGGTGCAGAACGCCGCCGAGCGCTACATCCAGCAGTACCTGTCCCGCTACGAGGTCGAGACGCGCGGTGTCTACATCCAGGACGTGGTGTTCCCGCCCGACCTCGTACAGGTCCTCACGAGCCGGGAGATCGCCGCCCAGGAGCGGTCCACCTTCGCCCAGCAGCGCGAGGCCCAGGAGGCCCGGGTGAGCCTCGAGCAGCAGCGCGGCGTGGCCGACATGCAGGCCGAGCTGGCCCAGGCCAACGTCTCGGTCGACATCGAGCGCTCGCGCGCCCAGGCTGCCCGAGCACGCGCCGAGGGCGAGGCGGCGGTCATCACCACCACCGGCGACGCCGAGGCCACCCGCACCAAGGCCCTCGGTGAGGCGTCGGCGTCGGCCGAGGAGGCGTTGGGCCTGGCCCGGGCGAAGGGCTTCGACGCCCAGCGCCGCGCCATCGGCGCCGAGCAGACCGCGCTGGTGGCCGCCCTGCGCGAGGTGGGCACCGGCCACGTGAAGATCGTGCCCGACATCCAGGTGGGCGGCGATGCCGGCGTCCTCGGCGGCGTCGGCGCCCTGCTCATGCGCAACCTCGCCGTCGACGCCAACGGCAGCAACGGCTCGGGCAACGGCGCCGCCCTCGGCGACGGCCATGACGACGACGAGGGCTCGGCACAAGACGACGAGGTCGACCGGGAGCCGGCGGCCGCGCTCGCCGGCGGCCAGACGCCTCCGACGCTGCCCGAGCCCTGAGCCGCGGGCCGGTTCGCGACACACGGATCGGTCCCCAGGGCACCCCGGCTCGAGATCCGGCCCGAGCGATCGACGGCGGCTGGGGACCGCCGCGCCTACGCTGTCCCGGCGTGAGCCGGGGCGACGGAGCGGGCACCGGTGCGGCGTCGACCACGCCCGTGGTCTTCCCGCGCACGAAGTTCCTCGTCCCGCGACCGCAGCATCGTCATCGCCATCGTGGCCTCGATCGTCGACCACATCCGCCGCTCCTACCGACCGCCCACCGCCGTGCTCGAGCCGGAGCCGGGCGGCCGGGGGTTCACGGGCGAGCCGGCCACGCCCGACGCCCGGACCGTCGACGGCCTCGTCGTGTACCGCTTCGCCGCATCCCTGTACTACGCGAACGCCGAGTGGTTCGGCGAGGAGGTGCTGCTATTCGTCAACACGACGACGACGACGCCGTGCGCTGGATCTGCCTCGACCTGTCCGCCCTGCCCGACGTCGACTTCACCGGCAGCGAGACGCTGAAGCAGCTCCACGCCGCTCTGCAGGAGCACAACGTCCGGCTGGTGACCGGTGGCCTCGACCCGGCATCCCGGCCAAGCGCCCGCTGTTCGCCGAGGCCACCCGCGCCGAGCTCGACCGCTTCGGGATCACCGAGCTGGTGGGAGCCGACGCCTACCAGGACTCGGTGGGCGCCGCCGTCGCCGCCTTCCGGGCCGCACCGGCAGGTGAGCCGGTCGGCGGTACCCTGCCGCCACCCTCGACCCAGGAGAAGCAATGAAGCGAGCCCTCACCGCCACCGCCGTGTCCGCCGCCGTCCTGCTCGGCGGCGTCGCCTGCTCGAGCAGCTCGACGAACGAGGCGGCCACCACGACCACCACCGCCTCCAAGAAGAGCTTCGAGATCTCGACCGAGGACGGGCAGGTGTCGCTTGTCGCTCGACGGCAAGCTGCCGCCCGGCTGGCCCAGCGCGTTCCCGGTGCCGAACGGTGCCCAGCCCGCCGGCTCGGGCTCGCTCGGCGGGTCCTCGACGACCGTGCTGGTCGGCGTCTTCACCGCCCCGGGCTCGCCGGAGGACGCCTACGGCTTCTACACGAGCCAGTCGAGCCTCACGGTGGAGAGCAAGAGCTCGATCGGCAGCGGGGACCGCTACGTCGGCACGGTCAAGTTCAGCGGCTCCGACACCGGCCGCGTCACCGTACTGCCGAGGGACGGCCAGACCTACATCGTGGTCGTGCTCGAGACGGCCGGCACCGGCTCGACCGGCACCACCGGCACGGCGAGAACCGGCACGACGGTCGCGGCGACGAAGTCCGGCTGATCCTGTCCGGTCACACCCCGGATCCTGCGACGGCGCCCGGCCCACGAGTTGGGCCGGGCGCCCGTCGATTCTGACGGAGGCGGCCGGGATCAGCCGGGAGCGCGGTGGTGGTGTCGTCGTAGCCGATGGCGATCAGGTCGGGCATGGGGGGCTCCTCGGGTCGGGTCGGGTCCGAACGGCGGAACCCCGCTCACCGGCGGTCGATGCTCGGGGGCGCGAGCGCCACCGTTCGTCGAACCCACGAGGCGATCTCCGGCGAGACATCACCCCAAGCGGATGACCGCCGGCAGCGGCGACGTTCAGTCGATCAGGAACCAGCCGCGGACCTGGGCCTCGTGGTCGACGTAGCGCTCGCCCGACACGTCGACCACGACCTTGTCGATCCTGCCGCCGGTGAAGGCGAACGGTGCGTCGTACGCAGGGGTCACCGCCGGCGCGCTGTCACGGCCGACGCAGATGCCGTCGCCGGTCAGGCAGAAGTAACCGGGCTGGGTGACGATCTGACCCGAGCCGACGGCCTGGTCGTCGACGTAGAGGGTGAGGGTGCCCGCCGTGCCGGGCATGGCCGGATCTGCACTGGGCCCGGCGGCCTCGAACTCGGCGGTGCACACGTGCGGCCCGGGGGTGAGGGACCGGTCGGCCACCACGTCCTGGAGCTTCGTGCCGATCCAGTTGAACGTGTAGCGCAACCGGCCGTCCTTGACGTAGAGGCTGTGGCCGCCCGGCACGCCACCGGCCGCCCAGATCACCCCTTCCACGTCGGCAGAGTCGACGGTCACCCCGGCCGCGACCGTGTAGGAGCGGCCGTTGACCGACGGGCCCGCCGACTCGGGCACGTCGGACGCGCCCGGGTAGAAGACGTACTGGTCGCGGGGCGCGGCCGCGTGCGGCCGCTCGGCCAGGACCTGTTCGAGGAGCAGACCGGTCGTCGAGGGGCAGGCCGTTGTAGATGCCGGCGTAGTAGAACCACAGGTCCTTCAGCAGCTCGAGCCGGCGGGGGTGCTCCGCCGCCACGTTCTTCGACTGGGAGCGGTCGGCCTCGAGGTGGAACAGCTCCCACTCGTCGGCCATGAAGTCGCCCCAGCCCGACAGCGGCGGGTGCACCGTCGTCGCCAGCCAGCCCTCGTGGTAGAGGGCCCGCTGCCCGAGCATCGTGTAGAACTGCGTCGCCTTGCCCGGCACCGACGGATCGGTGAGGGCGGCGGCGAAGCTCTCGCCCTCGATGGGCAGCTGCGGGTAGCCCCTGATCACGTCGGGCGGCTCGATGCCCAGGAGGTCGTAGATCGTCGGCACGACGTCGACCGCGTGGGTGTACTGGTGGCGGATCTCGCGGCTGGCCGGGATCTTCGCCGGCCACGACACCAGCAACATGTCGGCGGTGCCGCCCTCCTCGCCTGCCCAGCGCTTCCAGTACGGGAAGGGCGTGTCGAGGGCCCAGGCCCAGCCGGTGTTGTAGTGGTTGTTCGACGCCGGGGTGCCGAGCTCGTCGATGTGGGGCATCGTGGTCTCGGTGGTGTCGGGCACGCCGTTGAAGAAGCGCCACTCGTTGAACGAGCCGTTGGGGCCGCCCTCGCCGCTGGCCCCGTTGTCGGACACGACGATGATCAGCGTGTTGTCGATCTGGCCCGACTCCTCCAGGTGGTCGAGCACCCGGCCGAGGCGGTCGTCGTAGTACGAGATGTAGCCGGCGAAGACCTCCATCATCCGGGAGAACAGCCGCTTCTCGTCGTCGCCGAGCGTGTCCCACGGGCGCACGGTGTCGAGCTGGGGCCAGGGCTGGCCGTCGGGGCCGGTGCGCTCGGGCTCGCCGTGGGGGTTGATCGGCGACAGCTCGGTGCCCTCGGGCAGGATGCCGAGCTCGATCTGACGGGCCAGGATCCCGGCCCGGATGGCCTCGTAGCCGTCGTCGAAGCGGCCCTCGTACCGGTCGGCCCACTCGTTCGGGACCAGGTGCGGCGCATGGCCGGCCTGCGGCGCGAGGTACATGAAGAACGGCTTGTCGGGATCGATGACCTTGGCGTCCTGGATGAACTGGACGGCCCGGTCGGCCATGTCGTCGGCGAGGTGGTAGCCGTCCTCGGGACGGCCCGGCGGCTCGATCGGGTGGTTGTCGTGGACGAGGTCGGGGTAGTACGAGTTGGTCTCGCCGCCGAGCCAGCCGTAGAAGCGCTCGAAGCCGCGACCCAGGGGCCACCGGCCCTTGAAGGCGGCGAGGTTGCACTCCTCGCCCGGGGTGAGGTGCCACTTGCCGACGCAGTAGGTGTTGTAGCCGTGCTCGGCGAGCACCTCGGAGACGAAGCCGCTCTCGAACGGGATCCGGGTGGAGATGCCCGGGAAGCCGCTGGCGAACTCGGCGATGGTGGCCATGCCGTTGGTGGTGGCGTTGCGGCCGGTGAGCAGCGAGGCCCGCGTCGGCGAGCACAGCGCCGTGGTGTGGAAGTTCGAGAACTGCACCCCCCGCTCGGCGATGCGTCGCATGTTCGGGCACTCCACCGGCCCGCCGTACACGTCCATGGTGGCGAACCCGAGGTCGTCCCAGGCCAGCAGCAAGACGTTGGGCGCACCCTCCGGCGCCTTCGGCGCGAGGTACGGCTCCCAGTCCGGCTCCGAGTCCCGGACGTCGAGCGAGATCTTGCCGTTGAAGCGCTTGGCCATGACGGGCTCCTGGGTCAGTGGTCGCCGGCGAGTGCGTCGATGGCGACGGTGATCGCCAGCGCCAGGACGGGGTCGGCCCCGGGCAGCACCTCGACGCCGTAGGTGTCGCGCACCCGGAACCACCGCTTGGACACGTTGGCGATCGTGCCGTCGTCGCCCTCGATCTCGTACTCGTGGTCGACGACGTTGCCGTGGGCCTTCAGGTCGGGGCCGCCGTCGACATCGATGTGGAAGCGGTCGCGGATGCCCACGACCGCCTTCTTCACCACCGCCTTGCGGTCGCCCAGCTCGATCGTCATGGCGTCGCGCACGCTCAGCTTGCGCTCCCGGATCTTGGCCACCTCGTGGCCGGCCCGGTCCTTCAGCTCCCACGTGTCACGGACGCGCAGCGCCTTGCCGTCGACGAGGAACACCCGCTCGCCACGGTCGTCCTCGATCCAGTAGTCGTCGCCGACCGACAGCAGTCGCTGCTGCATCCGGTAGCGGGTGGGCTCGCCGCCATCATCGTGGCGGTTGCGCAGGATGCCCATGGGTGCGGTCCTTCTGGGTGGAGCTGGCGGAAGCGGCGATCCTCGCCGATCCCGGCGATCGTCAGGCCGATCCGCGTCAGGTGCGCACCGAGGATCGTGCCCATCGTGTCGTTGAAGCGTCCCACCGTCGTCACCCGATGAGGGTGAACGGCCGATCGGTGGCGTCCTGCGCCATCAGCCCTGGTCGCCCGCATCGGGTGATGCCCCGATGGCACGGCTTCGTACCGTCGAGCCATCGCGACGACGCCACCTCCAGCCCTGACCGAGCAGCACCGGCCCTCGCGGGTCATCGGCCGCCTGCCGTTCGGGGCCCACCGCCGGCTCGCGCGTCGCCGCCGATGCTCGCCGGGCGACGACGATCCCAGCCGGTCCGCGGCCGACGAGCGATCCGGGAGGCCGCCGCGTCCCGACGCCCGGGGCCGGGCGCTGGGACACCGAGCTGGCCGTCGGTGACGGCCGTCGCGAGGCCCTCACCCACGCCGTCGCCGCCACCGTCGTCGGTCCGCCCGCGACCTCGTCGACGTCCTCAGCCACGACGCCACCGGGTGGTGCCCCGGCTTCACCTTCGTCGCGCCGACGCATGCCGTGCCCTGTCCGACGCCGCCGATTCCTTGGCCGTCCACCGCTTCGCCGCCGATCACCTGTGGTGGTTCGACCCGGTCGCCGTGGTCGAGTGGATCCTCGAGGCCAGCGTCGACACCCCGCTGCTGGTCGACGACGACGTGCTGGTCGAGGCCGACCGCCGCCACCTGAGCCTCCGAGGGGTCTCGATCGCCGAGCTGCACGACGACCGCATCACCTGCATCCACACGACCTTCGACGACGCTGCCCTCATCGAGCAGGTGCTGCTGGTCGTCGGCGAGTCCGACGACGGCCGGTCCGGCTGATCGAGGCAACAACGGAGGCGACGGGCCCATCGGTGTGCGTGACCGGGGTGGTGCCGCGGGGTCCGAGGCCTAGGATCACGAACCGTGGCGATGACAGAAGCTCGGGGACCGGATGCCGCTCCGACCCCCGGGGCGACGGTGGTGCCCCACCGGCAGCGATGCAGCGAGGGCGAGGTCCCGGGCGTGCGGCCGGGCGTCGTGGCCCGCGACCGCCTGGTCGGTCGTCTGCGACGCAGCGCGTCCGGCTCCCTGGTCGTGGTCGCGGCGCCGGCCGGCTACGGCAAGACCACGACGGTGGCGCTGTGGGCCCAGGCCGACGAGCGCCCGTTCGCGTGGAGTCGCGCTCGACCGACTCGACGACGACCCCGTCCACCTCCTGCAGCACCTGGCGTGCGCCGTCGACTCGGTCGCCGACCTGGGCCCCGACCTTCACCACCTCCTGGCCTCCCCGGACGCTCGGTCGCCGACGAGCTGCTGCCCGCAGTGGTGGCCCGGCTCGCCGTCGCCCCGCGGGTCGTCCTGGTGTTCGACGACGTCCAGGCCCTTGGGTCCGAAGCCGCGCGGTCCTGCCTGACCACCCTGGTCGACGAGCTGGGTCCCCACCTGCTCCCGGTGCTGATCGGCCGGTCCATCGCCGCCGTGCCGCTCGCCCGTCGCCGCCTCGACGGCACCGTCGTCGAGATCGGCCCCGGCGAGCTCGCCCTGTCGGTCGACGAGGCGCAGCGCGCGCTCGCGCACCAGGGCGTGGCCCTCGATCGGACCACGACCGAGGGCCTCGTCGCTCGGGTCGAAGGCTGGGCGGCAGGGCTCCACCTCGCCGCGCTGGCGGCCCGTGAGCCCCGGAGCCCCACGGCCCCGGTGCTGACCGGCCGCCATCGGCTCGTGGCCGACTACCTCGTCGAGGAGGTGCTCCGTGGCCTCGATCCAGCCGTGACCGCCTTCCTCGAGGACTCGGCGGTGGTCGAACGGATGGACGCCGACCTGCTCGACGACCTGCTCGAGCGTGACGACTCGGCGACGCGCCTGCAAGCGCTGGAGGACTCCGGCAACCTCTTCCTGGTGCCGCTCGACGACGAGCGCCGGTGGTACCGCTATCACCACCTCTTCGCCGAGCTGCTGCGCGACCGCCTGCGCCGGCGGGACCCGGGACGGGCCCGGTACCTCCACCGGCAGGCCGCGGACCGCTTCGAGGCCGTCGGCGACCTCGACACCGCGATCGCGCATGCCGTCGACGCGGGCGACGAGGAACGGGCTGCTGCGCTGGTCATGCGGGAGGCGGTCGCGCTTGCGTTCGACGGTCGCAGCGGCGTGCTGGCCCGGCGATTGGCGCTCCTCGGCGACGGGGCCGCCGACCGCTGGGTGGACGCCGCCGTGGCGACCGCCTGGTACGGGCTGAGCGTCCCCGACCCTGCGCTCATCCACCGGTCGGCGCAGCAGGCCGCCGGCCTCGACGACGGTCGCCGCCTCGGCGACGGGACGCCGAGCGCCGGGGTGGCGATCGCGCTGCAGCGGTCGTTGCTGGCCGTCGGGGGCATCCCGGGGATCCTGCGCGACACCGCCACCGTCATCGACAGCGGCGGCTGGACCACCAACCCGTGGTGGGGCATGGCCACCGCCATCCGGGCGACGGCGCTGGCCAACATCGGCGAGCTGACCGAGGCCCGTCGCCTGCTCGCCGACGCCCTGCCCGCCGTCGGGTCCCTGCCGGGCATGGAGGCGGGCAGCCACGCCTGGATGGCGCTGCTCGACCTCTCGACGGGCGACGTCGAGTCGGCCCGCCAACACGTCGAGGCGAGCCGTCGGATCGCCGACCGCCACGACCTCGAGGGCCTCGTGGCCACCATGGTCACCTACTCGGTCGACGCGCTCGTGGCGGCGCGAGCCGGTGACCTCACCCGAGCCGAACGGGCCGTCGCCGTGACCGAGGTGCTGCTCGAGCGCCTCGGCGACATCTCCCCCCGCACGGCGCTGCTCAACCACGCCGTCATCGCCCAGGCCTGCCTCGCGCTCGGTGACGGCCACGGGGCTCGCCGGCACGTGCGCGACGCACAGCGAGCTGCGGACCGCGAGCCCACCGCCACCTGGCTCATCGCGCAGCTGCACGACGTCGAAGCCCAGGTGGACGCCGTCGCCGCCTCGACGTCGCTCGTCACCCCGCTCACCGAGGCCGAGCTGCGGGTGCTGCCCCACCTGGCCACCCACCTCTCCCTGCAGGAGATCGCCGGGGAGCTGCACGTCAGCCGCAACACCGCCAAGACCCACTCGGTGGCCATCTACCGCAAGCTCGGCGTCTCCTCGCGCAGCGACGCGGTGGCCGAAGCCCGACGCCTCGGCCTCCTGCCGGGCTGATCGCCGATGGCACCGACCCCGACCACCCGATGCCGGCCCTGATCCCCGTCGGCTCCGAGCCCCCGGGCCCGGCTCTCGGACCGGCGATGCCCACCGCCCGACCCGACGACGCGCCGCCGTCCTTCCACGTGCTCGCCAAGCCCACCGGGGCGATCTGCAACCTCGACTGCGACTACTGCTTCTTCCTGTCGAAGGAGGCGCTGTACCCGGGCGACCGCTTCCGCATGAGCGACGAGGTCCTCGACACCTACGTCCGCCAGCTGCTCGAGGCTCACGACGGACCGGAGGTGACCATCGCCTGGCAGGGCGGTGAGCCCACGCTCATGGGAGTGGACTTCTTCCGACGGTCGCTCGACGCCGTGCAGCGCCACCGTCGCCAGGGCCAGCAGGTGCACCACACCATCCAGACCAACGGCACGCTGCTCACCGACGAGTGGTGCGAGCTGTTCGCCGAGCACGGCTTCCTCGTCGGCATCAGCATCGACGGGCCGCGCGAGCTGCACGACGCCTACCGGGTCGACAAGCGGGGAGCACCCACCTTCGACAAGGTCATGGCCGGCTTCGAGCTTCTCGTCGCGCACGACGTCGACACCAACGTCTTGTGTTCCGTGCACGCCGCCAACCAGGACCACCCGCTCGACGTCTACCGCTTCTTCCGCGATGTCCTCGGCCTGCGCCACATCCAGCTCATCCCGATCGTCGAGCGCGACAACGACACCGGCTTCCAGGAGGGCGACACGGTCACGGGCCGATCCGTCGACCCCGAGGCCTGGGGGCGCTTCCTCGTCGCCGTGTTCGACGAGTGGGTGGTGCGCGACGTCGGCGAGGTGTTCGTGTCGCAGTTCGACGCCGCCCTCGCCTCCTGGCTCGGCGTGCCGCCGTCCCTGTGCATCTTCCGGGAGACCTGCGGCGATGCGCTGGCCCTCGAGCACAACGGCGACGTCTACTCGTGCGACCACTTCGTCGAACCGGGGCACCTGCTCGGCAACATCGCGTCGACGCACCTCGTCGAGCTCGTCGCCTCACCCCGGCAGCGGGCCTTCGGCGCCGCCAAGCGAGACGGCCTGCCCGGCCAGTGCCGGCGCTGCGAGGTCCGCTTCGCGTGCAACGGCGAGTGCCCCAAGAACCGCTTCACCGTCAGCGTCGACGGCGAGCCCGGTCTGAACTACCTCTGTGCCGGCTACTACGCCTTCTTCCGCCACGCCGACGGGCTCGTGCGGATCATGGCCGACCTGCTGCGCTCGGGCCGCTTCGCCGACGAGGTGCGCGGCATCCTCGCCGCCGCCGGACGCAACGACCCCTGCCCCTGCGGCAGCGGCCGCAAGGCCAAGCACTGCCACCAGGTCCGCTGACGGCGGCCCGGGCTCACCCCGCTCACCCCTTCGGGATGACGACCCGGTCGGGCGCACCGAATACGGTCGCCGTCAGGACTCACACGCTGGTCCCGGCGCCACCCCGTGGTGCGGCAGACCCGACGACACCGACCGACACGACCTGGGGCGCGACCCGGGAGGGGACGATCATGGCCGACAAGGGTGACACCCGAGCTGCACCGGTGGTCCGGCACCGGACCGTGGCCGAACGAGCCGAGCTGGGCCGAGAGGCCCGCCGCAGGGTCCGGCGGTCCCAGCAGGGGGAGTGGTCGCCGCCGAGCGGACGAGATCCCCTGGCGATCCTCGAGGCCCAGGAGACGACCCGGGTCCCCGAGCTCGTGCCGCTGCGCCACGAGCGCATGAGCGAGTCGCCGTTCACCTTCTACCGGGGGGCCGCCGCAGTGATGGCGGCCGACCTCGCCGGTGAGCCCCAGACCGGCCTGAAGGTGCAGCTGTGCGGTGACGCCCACCTGGCCAACTTCGGCGGCTTCGCCTCCCCCGAACGGTCGCTGGTGTTCGACCTGAACGACTTCGACGAGACGTTGCCCGGACCGTTCGAGTGGGATCTCAAGCGCCTCGCCGCCAGCTTCGAGGTCGCCGCCCGCCACAACGGCTTCGCCGACAAGGAGCGGGCCGGGCTGCAGACCACCCTCACCGACGCCTATGCCCGGTCCATGGCGCGCTTCTCGGCCATGTCGAGCCTGGACGTCTGGTACCTGAAGCTGACCGCCGAGGACATCATGGCCGGCTGGGGCACCCAGGTCGACGCCGCCACCCGGAAGCGGTTCCTCCAGAGCACGCAGAAGGCCCAGGGCAAGGACCGGCTCAAGGCCCTGCGCAAGCTCACGACGGTGACCTCGGACGGGCCTCGCTTCCTCTCCCAACCGCCCGTCCTGCAGCCCGTGACCGAGCTGCTCCCCGACACCGACGCCCGGGACCTGACCGAGCTGATGCACGGTGCGCTGCGCGCCTACCGGGCCACGCTGCAGCCCGACCGTCGCGCCCTGCTCGAGCGCTACCGCTTCGTCGACATCGCCCGGAAGGTGGTGGGCGTGGGCAGCGTGGGCACCCGCTGCTGGGTGATGCTGCTCGTGGGGAACGACGAGGGCGATCCGCTCTTCCTGCAGGTGAAGGAGGCCGAGGCCTCGGTCCTCGAGGGTCACCTCCCCCGGTCGGTGTACCGCCAGCAGGGCCGGCGGGTGGTCGAGGGCCAGCGCCTGCTGCAGGCCAGCAGCGACATCTTCCTCGGCTGGGACCGCTTCGCGGGGATCGACGGCCGAGACCACGACTACTACTTCCGCCAGCTGTGGGACTGGAAGGTCTCCGCCGAGACCGACTCGATGACGCCCCCCGTGATGGGCGTCTACGCCCAGATCTGCGGGTACACGCTGGCCCGGGCCCATGCCCGCAGCGGTGACGCCGTGGCCATCACGTCCTACCTCGGCAACGGCAGGTCGATGGGCAGGGCCATGATCGCCTTCGCTTCCGCGTACGCCGACCAGAACGAGCGCGACCACGCCGCCTTCGTGGCACACGTGACGGCGACCGGGTAGACCACGACGCCGGAGACCGCCGACCGCTCGCCGACCCAGGAGGCCGCTCATGGACGACGACCGATCCCCTGCGGCACCCCGGCCGACCTCCGCCAGCGCCCGACCCTCGACCGGGCGACGTGCCCTGGCCGCCGTGGCCCTCGTCTGCCCGCTCGTCGCCATCGTGCTGGCGGCCGTCGCCGCCTGGGGCAACGTCGTCGACCTGGTGGCCCTGGTCGTCCTGCTGCTCGTGGTGGTCCTCGCCGGCTGGTTCGCCATCACGAGGACCGGGGTGCGCCGCCTCGTCGCGCTCGTCGTCGCGATGGCGGCAGTCGTCGGCGTGGTCGCGCTGTTCGTGCTCGGTGAGCACCACGGCCTCGCGCTGGCGATCGTGGTGGCGCACGTGGCCGTGTCGATCGCCGCCGCCAAGGTCGCCCTGGGCCACGACGCCGCCTCGCTGGAGGCGGCGCCGGTCGAAGGGCGGCCGGTCGGCCCGGCGTCGCGGCCGGTGCTGATCATGAACCTCAAGTCCGGGGGTGGGAAGGCCGAGCGGTTCCACCTCGAAGACGCCTGCCGGGCGCGTGGCATCGAGCCGATCATCCTGAAGCCCGGCCTCGACCCGCGCGAGCTCGCCGTGGACGCGGTCGAGCGCGGGGCCGACGTCATCGGCATGGCCGGGGGTGACGGCTCGCAGGCCCTCGTCGCCTCGGTCGCCGCCGAGCACGGCGTCGCCCACGTGTGCATACCCGCCGGCACCCGCAACCACTTCGCCCTCGACCTCGGCCTCGACCGCGACGACGTCGTCGGTGCGCTCGACGCCTTCGGCGACGCGGTGGAGCGCCGCATCGACCTCGCCGAGGTCAACGGGCGGGTGTTCGTCAACAACGTGTCGCTCGGCGTGTACGCCAAGATCGTCCAGTCACCCGACTACCGCGACGCCAAGCGCCAGACCACCCTGGCGATGCTGCCCGAGATGCTCGGCCCCGACGCCCCGCCGTTCGACCTGCACTTCGACGGCCCCGACGGCGAAGGCGGTCGACGGCGCCCAGGTCATCCAGGTCTCGAACAACCGGTACGTGCTGGCGCGGCTGCTGGGCGGGTTCGGCACTCGGGCCCGCCTCGACGCCGGCACGCTCGGCATCGCCGCCGTGCACCTCACCCGGGACACCGACGTGGCCCGCTTCGTGGCCCTCGAGACCGCCGGACAGGTCTCCAAGTTCGAGGGATGGCTCGACTGGTCGACCCCGCGCTTCGCGGTGACCAGCGACTCGCCCGTCGAGGCCGGCGTGGACGGTGAGGCCCTCGTGCTGGACCCGCCGCTGGTCTTCACATCGAAGCCCGGTGCCGTGCGCATCCGCATCCCCACCCACGCCCCCGGGCGCTCACCTGCCTCGCTGACGAGCGACTCCGTGGTGGAGGCGGCACGAGCACTCGTCACCGTGCTCGCCGGCCACCCGGTGTCGGCGTGGCGCAGGCCCGCTGCCGCGCGCCCTGGCCGGTGAGCCGGAAGTCGTGGCGCTGGTACTGGTACGGGTTCTGGTACGACCAGGCGACCAGGAGCCCGGACCGGGCGTCGTAGGTGAGCTCGGACACCTCGCCCTGGCCGGACTCGCGGATCGTCACCGTCGACCCCGGATCGACAGCGGCGACGGAGACGTCGACGTTCGTCACCGGGTCGTGGTCGAGGTCGTCGCCGGCCCGCAGGTCACCGATGGCGTCCGGCGGCAGGAACAGGCCGCCGACCTGCCCGGGGCCGTCGACGCGCTCGAAGCCCTCGGTCACCGACGGAGCGACGGTCGAGTACAGCGTCCGGGCGTAGGTGTAGCGGGCCCAGTCCGACCCGGACGCCTTGCGGTCGATGGCCACGGTGGCGTCGAGCGGGATGGGCGACCCGACCTCGGCCGTGACCGTGCCCTGGTAGTCGAAGTGGGACTCGAGCCGATCCACGACGGCGCCGAGGAGCCGACCCACGGCATCGACAGCTGGCGGGTGTTCACGATCGTGCTGGTGGTCAGGAACGTCGAGCCCTCACGGCCCTCACCTCGGGCGACCGGACCGGTGATCGGCGGCCCCTGGGTCGAGCTGGCGGTGTGCAGCAGCACCCCGGAGTCGAGGTCGTAGACCCACGTGTGGTTGCCGCGGTCGCTGAGGGACTGGATCCAGATCGACGAGTAGGTCGTGCCCTCGGCGGTGTAGGGCATGCGCACGATCTTGAGGTCGGAGGTGACCGTCTCCTCGATGCCGGCGAGCACCTCCGGAGCGAGCCACCAGTCCGACCCCGCTCCCGGGAGCCCGACCGCCCCGCTCCAGGTGAGGGTGGTGACCGGGCTCGACCGATCGACGTCCTGCAGCCCGTAGGCCCGGATGTTGAGGGCCACCACCGCGTCGTTCAGGGCCGTCACGTTGATCTCGTTGTAGCCGTGCCCCGCGGCGCTCTGGATGTCCTCCCGTCGGTACTTGTCGCCGGTGGTCGGGTCGATCCAGCCGCCCTCCTCGTCCTCGACGTAGCGGTGGTACGACTGCGGGACCGAGGCGGCGGCCGAGTAGTAGGTGATGCGGGTGCCCTGCTGCACCCACGACGGGGCCTTCGCCGACCGCAGCTCGGGCAGGAAGGTCACGAAGAAGCTCTCGTCGGCCTGTGCCGCCTCCCCGTCGCGGTCTGGCGCCGGGGTGCGGTCCGTCGAGCGGCTCGTCGTGGTGGTGCTCTGCCCGGCGCGGGTCGTGGTCGGCCGCGCCGCGGTGGTCGTCGAACCGCCGGAGGTGACCCGCTGGTAGACCGCGTTGCCCGCCAGCCCGACCATCACGAAGGCGATCAGGGCCACGGTCACCACGACGATGCCGAACACCAGGCCTCGCGGGCCCTGCCGCTCGGGTGGCAACGGCACCCACTGCTCGCCGTCCCACCGGTAGCGCGAACCATCGGGGTTCGTGTGGACGGGATACATCGCCTTGCTCCTAGCCCGATGGTGCGACGACGAGGGGGCGCCGAGTAGGGAACAACGCCCCGCCGCGCCCCCGCCTCCCGACCCTCGCCCGGGCTCGGGCTCCGGCTCGGACGTCAGATCGTCACGACGACCTTGCCACGGGCGTGACCGGCCGCCACGTGGGCCATGGCGTCGGCGAGGTCGCCCAGGGCGACGGTGCGGTCGATGACCGGGGTCACCTCGTCGCGCTCGAGGAGGTCCGCCAGCAGCACCAGGTCGGGCCGGTTCGGCTTCGACACGAACGTGGTCAGGGTGTGGCCGACGAACGGCGAGACCACCAGCATCCCGGCCAGGCGCCCCAGCGGGCCGAGCACCCGGTGCTCCGGCTGGCCGAACGACGCGATGTAGACGCCCTTGGGAGCGAGCACCCGCCGGCACTCCCTCGTCGAGCGGTTCCCGATGAGGTCGAGGATCACGTCGTAGCGCGGGCCGCCGCGGGTGAAGTCGTCGCGCGTGTAGTCGACGACCTCGGCGGCACCGAGGGACCGGACCAGCTCGACGTTGCGCGTGCTGCAGACCCCGGTGACCTCGGCACCGAGGTGCCGCGCCAGCTGCACGGCAAAGGTGCCCACACCGCCCGATGCACCGTTGACGAGCACGGCGTGGCCGGGTCGCACCCGTCCGTGGTCACGGAGCGCCTGCAGTGCCGTGACCCCGGCCATCGGCACGGCCGCCGCCTGCTCGAAGGTGAGGCCGGCCGGCTTGGGTGCCACCACGTCGGCCGCCGCGCCCACGTACTCGGCGAACGCGCCCTCCTCGACCTCGCCGAAGACCTCGTCGCCGGGGCGGAGGTCGTGCACCGCCGGACCGACCTCCTCGACCACGCCGGCCAGGTCGGCGCCCAGCGCCGCCACCTTCGGCCGGCGCAGACCGGTCATCAGCCGCATGAACTGCGGCAACCCGGTCATGGCGTGCCAGTCGTAGGGGTTGACCGACGACGCCCGCACCCGCACGAGCACCTGGTCGTCCTCGGGAACGGGCCGATCGGCGTCCGTCAGCTCCAAGACCTGTGCCGAGCCGTACTCGCGACGGACGATCGCCTGCATCTCGCCTCCCCGTGCCCTCGCTGCACCGTAGGCCGACGACGCGGCGCCCGGGTAGTGCTGAACGACCCCGTGGCACTCGTCGGGTTCGGTGCCCGGCCGGTCGAGGCGGCTACGTTGCGCCTCCGGGACGCCCCGTTCCTGCCGTCGTGCCAGGGGGCGCCGGAGCCGCAGCGAGGAGGCCGCGATGTCAGGGTTCGAAGCGTTCGATGCCGAGTACGAGCCCAGCCCCTGGGCACCGATCGCCGAGGAGGTCGAACGCTACGAGCGGACCGGTGGGACCGAGCCGAGCGAGATCGTCGGCGAGCAGTGGATCGTCCTCTGGACGCTCGGGGCGAAGTCCGGAAAGGTCCGCAAGACGCCGCTGGTCCGCATCAGCGACGGCGAGGGCCGCTACGCCGTGGTCGGCTCGATGGGTGGTGCGCCGACCAACCCGCAGTGGGTGCACAACGTCCGCGCCAACGCCGTCGCGCGGCTCCAGGACGGCGACGTCCTCGGCGACTACACGGTTCGGGAGGTGCACGGCGACGAGAAGTCGACGTGGTGGGCCCGCGCCACTGCGGTCTGGCCCGACTACGACAGCTACCAGGCGGCCACCGAGCGGGTGATCCCGCTCTTCGTGCTCGACCCCGCCTGACGCCGACGAGCGGCGGCACCGCCGGAGTCGACCAGGTGCGCGTCGCGACCCGACGAGCACCTGTCGCCACGCCACTCGAGGGCACCGTGGCGGTGATGGGAGCGGTGGCACAGAGGGTGGTGGAGGTGCAGGCCATCTCGCGCGGCCCGAGGTGGTCGGTGGTGCGTGGCGCTCGTGGTGGCCGGCCTCCCCGGGGATCGGCACCGGCTCGTCGGCGGCCGTGGCGTTGGGAGTGGAGGGTGCGGCCGGTCGGCGTCTGCCACCGGAACCACCCGTCGCCCGTGGACCGCATCGTCCAGCCCCGGCGGTGGGTGACGCCGTGGTGGTGGCGGCACAGCAGGGCGAGCCGAACGAGATCGGTGTGGCCGCGGTGGCGGACGAACTCGTCGAGGTGGTGGGCGTCGCACCACGACGGTGGGGCGTCACAGCCGGGGAAGACGCAGCCGCCGTCGCGCACGGCCAGTGCCAGCCGTTGGTCGGGGGTGGCGAACCGGACGCGGCGACCCAGGTCCAACGGGACGCCGAGGTGGTCCACGATCAGCGCCCGCCAGGCAGCGTCACAGGCCAGCAGCCGCATCGTGCCGTCCGGCAACGGCACACCGTCGAGGGTGGCCGCATCGGCGAGCGCATCGGCATCGAGGGGATCCGACGCCGGCGTGACGACCACGATCTCGGGCCGCGGCGGCGTGGACGAGCGGGGGTCGGTGGCGAGGCCGCGGCGGCACAGCTCGACCAGGGCCAGTGCCCGCAAGGTCGCCCGCGACGGCACCTCGATGTCGGGGCACTGGTCGTGGTCGCGGCGGTAGCGGTGGAACAGCTCGTCGGCGACGGTGTCGATGGCGTGCGCCGCGAGCACGGCGTGGTCACCGGTCAACGAGCCGGACACGTCGGCGACGCCGCCCAGCACCGGTCCGACCCGCAGCCGGTTCCGCGCCAGGTCCGCGGCGGGGTCGTAGCCACCGTCGTGGTCCAACCGGGCCACGACGGCGGTGACCTCGCGGCGCCACCGCTCGAACCCGCACAGCTCCGCCAGCGCCACCAGCTCGCCCTGCAGGGCGACGACCTGGTCGACGACACGGGGGTTCACCAGATCGGCCAGCACCCGGGCGTGGTCCCACGAGATGCGACCGTCGGCCAGTGCCTGGTGGACGACGTCGAGGTGGCGACACAGGACGTTGGCGACCTTGACCCGCTGCTTGGCCGTCGCCCCGGCCAGGCCGGCTTCGCGGGCGAGCCACCGCGCCGTGGACAGCCCGTCGGCGAGGTTGCACACGTCGCGGGCGTCGGCCTCGGCCACCACCCGCGCCTGCAGGGCGTCGACGGCCCGCCGCACCCCCTCCAACGTCACCATCGCCGCACACAGGTCCTCGTCGGACGCCGACGCCGGGTCCACGGCTGCTGCACCGACGATGCCCCCGACGGCACCGACCAGCTCCAGCGACACGTCGGAGAACCCCGATCCCTCGACCATGCTCCCATCATGACGAGGGCGTGTGACACGCAGGATGGTCGGGTCCAGCGGGGCCGCCGCTCGGCTCGGTGGAGGCGTTCGACGTCCTCGGGACCGCCGTCCCTGATGATGTGGCCGAGCTCCTCGACGTCTCGGAGGGGCACTACCCGTCGAGGACCTCGGTCTGCGCCAGGAGCTCCTCGCGGGTGACCAGCGGGGCCGGCCCCCTGGCATCGAGCCGGCGCATCGAGTCCTCGAGGTAGGCCCGGAGCTCCGGGTCGGCGAGCCCCGCTGGGCCTCGGCCCACGATCGATCCAGCGCCCGCCGGAGGCTCCAGCTGCTCAGGGTCAAGCGGTCTCGACGCCGCGCCACGCACGCACGCTACCCGAGCGCCCGCGGGACAGGACCGATCCCGGGTCCGACAACGCCAGAGGCCCGCTCCGGTGAGCGGGCCTCTGACAGAAGAACGCGCAGGTCAGGACTACTCGACGCGCAGGCCGGAGATGGCCCGGGCGATCACGAGCTGCTGGATCTGCTCGGTGCCCTCGAAGATGTCGTAGGTCTGACCTGCTTGTCCAGCCAGTGCGCGATTGTGCCGTTGACCTGCGGTTTTCCCGAGGTTTGTGTCGGCCCGTACCAGCCGATGTGGGCCTGTGTCGTGCAGTTGTAGGGATGGAGTAGGGATGGATCGGGGGCCTGCGAGCGATCGATCGCCGCCGATCGGGAGACGCTCGATCCGGTTCGACGGCGCGGTCACCGGTTGGTGACGGCGATGACATCGACAGCGTCCGTGGCGTAGATGTGGCGGTACCAGAGCCGGACCGGCCGGTCGTCGCCCTCGGCAGGAAGGGCGACCTCTCGCGCACTTCGTACTCCGGTTGGTTCGAAAGGGCTTCGACCGGGACACTCGGTGATCGCCAGGCCTCGTCGCCGACCTCGGCGAGAGTGGCGGGCGACTCGCTGGGCCGCGATCGACAGGGACTCCCGCTCGATCCAGCGGTGGAACTCCTCGACGTCTCGGAGGGGCACTGCTGGTCGAGGATCCTGGTCTGCGCCAGGAACTCCTCGCGGGTGAGCATCGGGGCCGGCTCCCTGGCATCGAGCCGGCGCATCGAGTCCTCGAGGTAGGCCCGGAACTCCGGGTCGGCGAGCCCCCGCTGGGCCTCGGTCCACGATCGATCCAGCGCCCGCTGGAGCTCCAGCTGCTCAGGGTCAGGTCGTCTCGGCGCAGCGCCACACCGGCACGGTACCAGGCGGCTCCACCAGCCCCGCCGACGCAAGGCGACGGTCCGCTCAGGCCGCTCGACAGCTCACCAGAGGTCGTTGTCGACGGTGGGTTCGGGATCGGGGTGGGCGTGGGGCAGGTGGGCGTCCAGGTCGTCGGCGCGGCCGGCCTGGGCGTCGAGGTGGTCGGTGGCGAGGCGTTGGGATCGGTCGCGGGACAGCTCGTAGGTGACGTGCTCGTGGATCGGGGAGGCAGCTGGTGTGTCCAGGAGGAGGTCGTCGTCGGGGTCCGGCACGTAGAGGCGGTTCTCGATGCGACCCCGGGACAGGGCGGCGTAGGCGGCTTGGCGGTCGAGGTCGCCGTCGTCGCCGAGGATGAAGGTGCGGTCGACCGTAGCGCCTTGGGTCTTGTGGTTGGTGCGGGCGTAGCCGTGGTCGAGGAAGCCTGCTTCGATGCGGGCGGCGGGCATCGTGCGTGGCTCGGCCGTTCGGTCGGCGTGGAAGGTGATGTCGCCGTTGGGTCCGATGCCGGTGATGGTGCCGAGGTCGCCGTTGAGGATGTCGAGGTCGTAGTGGTTGCGGCCGACGGCCATGACCCGGTCGCCTTCGGCGAACTCGTGGCCGCCGACCCGTAGGCGGGTCGGGCCGAGGAGGCCGGCGTCGTCGAGCAGCTGGCGTGCTCGTTGGTTGAGGTCTCGGACCTCGGCGCGGTGCGCGGCGACCATGAGCGCCTGGTCCCCTGCCTGGTGGGAGGCGAACCAGTCTTGGACGACGCGGGTGTGCAGCTCGTCGGGGTCGGCGACGACCACGATGCGCTGCCGTTGCTGGTAGGTGGCCACGGCGGCGGCGATCCGGCCGGAGCGCAGGTCGTCGAGGGCGCCGCGTTCCCAGTGGTGGACCTGGCGGCGGTTGTCGACGAGGCGGATCGGGTCGAGGCGTTCGGTGAGCGCCGCGAAGGCGCCGCCGGCGTCGATCTCGGGGAGCTGGGCGGGGTCACCGACGAGCACCAGCTTGGCGCCGGCGGCCGAGGTCGCCTGGTGGAGCCGGTCCAGGGTCCGGGTGCCGACCATGCCGGCTTCGTCGACGACCACGACCGCCCGGGTATCGAGTCGGGTCCGGCCGGCGTCGATCTGGCCGAGCAGCCGGGCGATCGTGGTCGACTCGATGCCCGAGCCGGCCTGCAGCTCGGCGGCGGCCCGCGCCGACAGGGCGGCGCCGTGGACCCGGTACCCGGAGCGCTCCCAAGCGACGCGGGCGGTGTCGAGGGCGAAGGTCTTGCCGGTGCCGGCGGCACCCACCACGACGTCGACGCCGTGTCCGGCCAGGCACAGGTCGGCGACCATGTCGGCCTGCTCGTCACCGATGGTGGGCCGGGCACCGATGGCGGCGGCCACCTCGGCCCGGTCGGCGATGCCGGTGCCGGCGTGTCGGCGGGCGGCGATGCCGGCGAGCACCCGTCGTTCGGTGTCGAGGAGGTCCTGGGTCGTCCACGCCTCGGCGCCGTGCACGTCACCGACTGCGACCGGTTCGGTGGCGAACAGGTAGAAGCTGGCGAGGTCTTCGATGGCGGCGACGTCGGCGCCGTCGGGCAGCGCCGACGCGAACGCTCGCAGCACGTCGGGGCGGGTGAAGGTGCTCTTGTGCTTGGTGAGCCCGTCGGGGCCGGCCAGATCGCGGAAGATGTCGCCGACCTGGGCCAGGGAGGAGGGTTCGTCGGACGCCGGCGTCGACAACCCGGCCACCTGTGCCGGTCCGAACCCGACCCGGTCGCCGCGTTCGGCCCGCGGCTCCGCAGCTCGGTGGCGTCGACCCGGCCGTGGCGGTAGTCCTTGGCGCGGCGGGTGTCGAGCGTGGCCGCCTGCGCCGGGCCGACCGCTGGCCGCGCTGGTCAGACGTTCGAGGATCTCGGCGCGCCGCCGGAAGGCGCGGCGATCACCCCGTCGTCGACACCGGCGACGTCGGCACAGCCGTTGACCGCAGTCCCACTCGACGCCGAGGCGGCGGATCAGCTCGGCCCGCAGCTGGGCCTGGTAGAAGTAGCCGGCGATCAAGGCGTGCTCGTAGACCCGTCGCCCGTCCAGCGCCCCCACCGGCCGCCGGGTGTGCAGGTCATGTTCGCCACCAGCACGTGGGTGTGCAGGGTCGGGTCCCCGCCGCGACGTCTGGTGCCGAACCCGGCCGCAGCAGACCCCTCCCCGCGAACCGGGTGATCGTCCCGTCGACCCGGCGGCGGGTCGCACCAGGCGGCCCGCTCGAGGTAGCCGACCGCGGCGTCCACAGCCGCCTCGTCGCGCGATCGACCACCACGCCGGCGACCGTGTCGGCCTCGCCCAACCCGTACAGCAACGACACCGACTTCGGCGCCCGGAACGTCCAGATCGAACCCCGCCACCCGAGCCCGTCAGCCGCTCGCCAGTCCCCGGCGCCCGCCCACCCAGCACCGTGACCAGATCGTCGGCCGTCACGGTGCCGGCAATGGCCAAGCCGAGCAGCTCGGCGCCGTCGGGCTCGGCGGAGGTTCGCCGTGTCAGTGTAGTAGTCCTCGACCCCAGCAGCCAGCGACACGTAGTAGCCGGCCTTGCCCGCCGCCAGCTTCCCGATGTTCAACACGACACGAACCTCCACCGACCTAGACCCACTCCCAGCCCGCCGCCGCCGCGCCGATCCGCCTCAATCCGGGGTGGCCGGGCCACCAGGACCGAACCCCACCCGGGGACCGAACCCGGGACCCACGGCCTCTGCCGCAGCAACCCAGGCCGACCGCCTCCCGGCGCCAAGGCGGCCACAGCGAACGACCGAGCCACGACCCGACCAACGACCTGCCCACCGCGTCCCGACCCCTCCTGACGCCTCGCTGAACGACCCGGCGCCGTAACCCGACCTGCCAGCAGGACGAACGACAGGCGGCGCGCCTACCACAGGCGCACCCGATCGATCACCCAGCTCTGCCGGCCGTCGAGTCGTCCACGCCGCCGGCGCCAGCGGCCTCGACGGCGCCACCGACGGTCCCGACCAGGGTCCGCACGACCGCGTGCAAGTCTGTGAGCCATCTCTGGTCGCCCATGGGTCGTGGCGGCAGTGACGGCGACTGGCATGGCGGCGAGCATCGGAGCGGGACTGGCGTCCAGGTGAGGCTGAGCTGGTCGACCGGGCGCGAGTCGTTGGCCGGCTAGTCCATGACGGCAGGTGCCTCGACGGTGTCCTGCGACACGGCGACGACGGTGATGCCGTCGGCCGCCAGGTCGACCCGGTAGGTCGCCGACGGGAGCCGACCCCTCTGCTCGTCGCGGTCATCTACGCGCCGACGATCCCCAGCGTCGATCAGCGACCGCAACGCCCGGGCCACCCCAGTCCCTCGACACCCCGACGCGTCACTGCCTGCGACCGCAGGCTGCGCACGAGAGCCTCGACCACGCGACGCCGGGCGATGCGTGTCCGGCGATCGCCTCGAGCACCAGCCAGCCGATCTGACCGACCTCGCCGCGCGTGCAAGCGCCGCCACGTCGACATCGATCACGAGCCGGCGACGGTCACGCAGCGCTCGGGCCGCCAAGCTGCGCCTCGATCCACGCCAGCAGCGCCCGCTTCGAGGACCCGCAGCGTGCGACCGATGCGGATCGACGCTAAGCCCTCGACACCGCCCGTGCGCTGGAACGCCGCGACCTCCTCATAGGCCCGGCTGCGACTGATCCGCAGCACCGCCGCAGCCTCGTCGACCCGGAGCATGTCGGGCAGGGAGTCGATGTCCATGAGGGGTTCTCCTGACGGGTTCGGACGCCCGGGCACACGACGCAGCCACGGACGACACGGCTCTACCTATTCAGACCCACCCCGAACTCAGCGACGGTCTCCACATCTCGGTCGTGGAATCAGTCAGACCGGGACGGGCGGAACAGGGCTCACCCTCAAACCCCTTGCTGGACGCCCGAACCGTCGCGCGACCCGACGAGTCCCGGCTCTCCGCGTCAGGCCATCCGAGACGTCTGCCGGGAGGCGTTCAGGACGGTCACCCGTTATGGCCGACGTGGAAGAAGCGGCGTGCATCGCTCGCCGACGGCCCACGGCCCGTATGTCCTCGTAGCCCACCACCGTCAACGGCCGCCGGACGAGCCGCCCGATCTACGGCCGCGCCGTCCCGGCGCCAGACAGCAACGTCGCGGCGGAGCCGGCGTTCAGGGGCAGCGGGTACGTTGTTTCTGAGCGCTGTAGGTGTTATGGGACGCTGCTGCTCACTCCAGGTTCGACGACGATCCACCCACGCCGTTGCAGTTCCGCCGCAGGCAACCCCGTCCGGAACCTTGGTGAGGCCAACTCGGTCTTGCTCCGCCGCAGAGCGAAGCCGATCAGGCGCGTGTGCGTCGGATTCGCCCACACCCTCCTCCGCGGCATCGGCCGCGTCGCGAAGTTGGTGTGTGATGGGCGCGTCGGCCTCGTCTCGGGTGAACCTACCGGCGGCCTGGCATTGCGTGAACCCCATCGGGCCAACGAGCGTCTCGGAAATCGCTGTGTCCCGCGTACGTAGAGATCGAGCAACTCCTTTGTCTGTCGGGAAGTCGCGGGTGGACCCGCCCTGTTTGTCCGAATGCCATGAGCCAGTCTCGCCGATGAGCCCACTCGCCGGCACTGCTTCGTCGAGCGCATCAACCAGGCCGGCGATCTGGGATAGACCCGCAAGCCGGACCTACCTGGCGATCGGCTGCGCTTGAAAGCCGTCCTCGACATGAGCATGTCAACGAGTAGCGCACCACGGCACTTGGCGAACCGCGGCTCGCTCCGGCGAGAGCAGGCCGAGAATACCTCCCACAACTCGTCGACATGACCATGGATCGTGATCAGATCCCCCGGTCGTCCGCCTTCGCCACACGCACTCGGCACGCAGTCAGGTACTGAGCGCGCTTGTTGATCGCCCTGGTGAGAGCCTCAAGCTCGCCGAATGCCATTTTCCAGTCGCTTTCCATCGCGGCGAGTGGTGAACCGATGTCGCCGGCGTTTGTCGGACATTCCTCGGGGCGGCGCTCGAGGTGCACACCAGATCAACGTGGCGGTGACGAACCCGGCCACAGTGGTCGACCTCACACCAGACCAAACCGCAAGGCCCCCGGGCACGGCACCTCGCCGGACCCGGTGTCAAGTCAGTCGGTGGGGGTCGGCAAGAATGTGGACGACATGGCCACCTACCTGGTCGTCACCGGCATCCCGGACCCGTTCGCGAAAGCGACCCTCGAGTACGACCACGGCGGCAGCCACCGGCGCTGGGACCACACCAGAAGTACACGCTGTTCGGCGCGCTGGCCGCCGGGTGCCGGCCAGCACCCCGCCCGCCGTACGGGTGGTTCATCCTGCCTTGGTGGCGGGACTCCATCGTCAACCACGACCCGTACGGCGACACCAGTAGTGACACCGAACCCAGTGTCGCCGGCGACGGACCGGACGCGAATCTGGGCGGCGACGGACGCCTCATCATCTTCTCCGGGTGGGCGACCTGCGGCTACACGATCGACGCCCCGACGCTCGCCGACGCCGTCGCTGCCACCGCCGCCCGCATCCGGGCACTCCCGGACTTCGACCCGCTCCTCACCGACGTCCACGTGTGCGCCGGCGTTACCGCCGCCGAACCCGACGGCTGGGACGGCGCTGTCGCGGCCTACGACGACGCCTTCTACGCCCGGTTCAACGACGAGCCCGGCCACGACCTCATCAGCGACGGCACCACCCGCTACCGCCTCAACTGACACCTGCCCGGCGAGGTGCGTTGCGCCTGGTCGGCCACGTCGGCCAGCAGTCGGCGATGTCAGGGAGGTCGCCGTCGGGAACGCTACGGACCACGAGGCCACCGAGTCCCGGGCCAGGTTCACGTCTCGGACAGCTACGACGCACCACCGTGCGAACCAGACGTGGAGCTCGCCGTAGTTGTCGCGCACATAGCCGGCGTTCGGGGAGCAGCCGTTGACACTTCGTCGGTCGCCTCGGTGCGGGCTTGGAGCGAGGGCAATACTGTCGGAGTGGCGCGGGGCGATGAGCCGTGGGATTCCGAGGTCGTGTTCCTCCAGCGGCTGGCCGAGGTCGACGGGCGGGCCCGATCGGCCGGGACCCGGCTGTCGTACGGGGTGGCGCTGGTGAACCTGGTCGGGTTGCGCCACCTCAACCGGGATGTGGGCCGCGAGGTGGGTGACCGTGTCCTCGACGAGCTGGCCCGCCGCCTGCATGCCACCGTCGCCGACGCGGTCACCGTCGGTCGGGTGGGCCCCAGCGAGCTGGCCGTGCTCGTCGACCGGCTGCCCGCCGACGGCGTCACCCAGTTGGCTCGCCGCATCCGTGCCGGTTGCGGTGGCGACGTCGACCTCGGGGACCGTTGCGTGGCGATCGAGCTGCAGGTCACGCCGCGGGCGGGGCCGTCACCGACCCATGCCAACGCTTTGTGGGCCGCCCGAAGTGACGCCCGTTGGGAGCGCCTCGTGCCGCTGGTGCAGCGCCTCGAGCACCTCGAAGCCACCGCCGGGGTCTCGGTGCGGGGCACGCAGGCCGAGATCCGGGATCTCAGGCGTCGACTGTCCGACGCGGAGGAACGCGCCGACCACGATGGGCTCACCGGCGTGTTGAACCGCGTCGGGACCGAACGGGCGCTCAACGCTTTGCCTGTCCCGTTCGCGGTGGCGTTCGTCGATCTCGACGACCTGCGCGGCTTCAACGCCACGGCGGACAACTACGACGCCGGCGACCAGGCCCTGTGCACCGTGGCGCGCCTGCTGGGCGACGTCGACCCCGAAGGTCAGGTCGGCCGCTGGGGCGGCGACGAGTTCGTCGTGGCTGTCCCCAACCTCGACGAGCACGAGCTCACCCGGCGGCTGCGCGCTCTTCTCGACGACCACCACCATCGACGCCTGATAGCGGGACGGCCGGTCACCTTCTCTGCAGGGGTTGCCGCCGTCGAACACGGCCAAGACCGCGTCATGGCGCGACAACGAGCGCAACAGCGACTGCGCTTCATCAAGGAGAACAACCTTCGACCCGCCGTCGTTGACGAGCTCCCTCACGGCAACGGGCCGAGCGACCACGACGACACCTCATCCGGTTGAACGACGCCACCGAGGTCGAGCCGGCGAGCCGTCACCTTCCACCCACGAGCGGCCTCTGGACATCGCACCGGTGGACCGAAGCACGCCGCCCTCGGCCGGCCATCGACCGCACGCAACCTGGGTGCCCCGCTACACGGTGCGGCGTCACCATCAGGTGACGGTGGGGTCGGCGACCCAACCAGCGAAGAGGGGCAGGCCGGTATCTTCGGTGACCAGGGCGTAGCCGAAGGGTCGGTCGAAGAAGACCTCGAGGTCCGGACTCTTGTACCTACCGGTGGTGACCATGGACGAGCGGGTGACGACCGTGGCCTCGACGCCGGCCTCGTCGAGCTTCACCTCACTGTCCTGCAGCGCTTGCTCGACCATGAGTGGCTCGGGGGACATGCGCGTGAACCCAGCCTGGTCGGTCTGGCAGCGGCGAGCACCGAGGACGTCGAGGAGGCTGAGCAGGTCGAGGCTGGTCGTCGTGGCGAACTTGGGGAGGAACACCGTGAACCGGCCGAAGGAGCCCGGCGGGAGATCGCTGTCGGTGGTGGCGTCGTCGGGCAGGTCCGACCAGGTGCACGCCGACAGGGGTCGCCGTCGCTGGTGCGGGGCGATGATGTCGCCGATGACCTCGGCGGGTGAGGCATCGGCGGCACCGATGGCGAAGCGCATCACCGTCGCCGGGCCCTCTCCGGCGGTGGTGGGCACGTCGTAGGTGAGCGTGCGTCCCACCACCGCCAGGCAGTCGGTGGCGTCGGTCTTGGTCATGGTCGACACGTCCGCGTCGCCGCCGGGAGCCCGGAAGGCCCGGTGGCGGGTGCTGTCCTTGGGGAAGGCGTCGGCCCAGGTGACCTTCACCCGGATCAGGTCGGCGAGCACCAGCAGGGCGTCGGATGGGATCGTGAGGTCGAAGCCGGGGATGGCGCCGCCGGTGTGGTCGGCGACCCAGGCGGCCAGGTCGGTGTCGTCGCCGAGGTGGGCGACCCCGATCGTCGGCAGCTCCTCGCGCCAGGCCCGGTAGGTGGGCACCTGGCTCCACATCCCCAGAGCGTGGGCCACCCCGTCGACGGCGTCCACGTCGGTGTCGAGGCCCGTTACCGCGGCGGCGGCGCGGTCCGCGCTCACCCCGATCAGCGACGCCAACTCGTCGGCGGTCGCACCGTCGGCTCCCGACGCCAGCACCGCAACGACGTTCCACAGCCCCAGCCCCGAGCACGCAACGTTGGCAGAACCGTCCACGAAGTGGTCGATCATCGCAACCGTCAGGTCCCTCACCGCGGTGCGTGCCGCCTCCCGATCGACGCTGTCCACCGGCGCGTATGTGTCGTCGAGCGCCACCGCCCCCACCTCCCGGCTTCTCGTCCGCCGAACCGACGTGACCCTATCCCGCGCCCATGGTCGACGGACCGGCCCGCGGATCCCGGCGACCGGTCCGGCTCGCCGCCCGCTCCGGGTGACTCACCGGCGGGCGACCGCAGTGCGCCATGGGAAGCGCATTGGCGGAGCCGGCGATCAGGGACGCGGCCGGCGTTCGCGCTGATCTGCTGATCTGGGATAGGCGTCGGTTGGGGTGGCGCCCTATTCGTCGTGGGCGGACTCCAGGACGAGTCCCGGCACGCCCTCGAAGATCGTGTCGTTCGACACGAGGGGGAGACCGAGCCGGATTGCGGTTGCAGCGATCCAGCGGTCTGCGTCGTGTTCGCGCTGGGACAGGCCGTGGCCTGCGCGCTGGCATGCCACCCGGAGTCGCGCGTAGACCTCGATCAGATCTGGGCCGGTGTGCACGACCTCGGCTGCGGCGATCCTCGCTTCGAGCTTCAGCAAGCGTGCGTCGCCCCAGCTGCGGAGCATGGCTCCATAGCGCAGCTCAGCGGCGGTCTGGAAGGAGATGAACGCCGGCCGTCCGACGATCAGCGGCTCGTATCGCCCTGCCAGAGCAGAACTGGGTACGAGATCCGCTCCGAAGACATCGATGTCGATGACGACGGCGCTGCGGCCGGTAGGCGGCGTCACTGTCGTAGCGCGGCGAGGAAGGCGTCACCCTCTTCGCTGGTGAGATCGTCGATCACCATCTCCTCGTGGGGTGGCAGCGGCCGTGCGCGACGCAGCAGCAGCTCGACGGGCAGCTCCAAGCTGTCGTCATGGCTGGGCTGGATCAGCTCGCTCGACATCTCGATTCCACGCTATCGCAGGCGAACGACTGGGCGATCCTGGGCTGACGGCAGCTGGTGGCATTCACCCTCATCCCTCGTGCCTTTTGGGGGGCCAGACCCCTCAAGGCCACGCCGAGCCGGCGATCGGCATGATCGCGGGCTGATGATCGGGGATACATCGGTGGGGTGTTCTGGGGCGCTCTTCAATCGTGAGCCTCTGGCTTCCGCCGGAGCCTGCCCAGGTGCAGCGGCGTCGCAGCCGCGGCGCGGCCCGAGATTCGGGCCCACGACTCGACTCTCCGGGCCACGTCGTTTCCGCACCTGCGTTCGGTCGTATGGTCGCGACATGTCAGCGGCCGGGGGCGAAGAAGATCGTCTGCCCTGGTACCACCTCGTCGCTCTCCCGCTGTGGCGATGTCGAGCGGGGACCTGGACCGGTTGCACGGAGAGCGTGTCGCCCGAAGGTGGCTCGGCGTCGTCGCCGGTCCACCGGGGTGGCCGACGACTCGCCGTCCCCGCGTCTGTGCGGGACGGTGAACGGTGTGGCTGGCGTTTCGAGCCGGCTGAGCTTCTGGTCGAGCCAGACGGGATGCTGCAGGTCGTCGTCGGACACGACGAACACGTGGTGACTGCACTTGATGCTCAGCCGATCGAGCAGTTCGACTATCGGTCACCGGCACGATTCGTTCCCGTGCCTGGCGGTCGTGTTCGCCCGGGCGTCCGGTTGGCCGATGGTGGCTGTTGCGCCGAGCTGACGGTCGCAGCGGCGTTCCGCCCGTTGGATGTCGAGGCGGCGGCGTCGGCGCTGGCGCCTCCGGGGTGGCCCTCGGCGGTGGCCGCGCGCCGCCAGCAGGTATTCGGGTAAGGCATCGGACGCCTGCCTTGGTCGCACGGTTGTCTCGGCCGTGGTGCTGCTCACACTGCTGGTGAGCCCCATCGTGGTCCTTTGCGCCATGTTGGACGTCGACCTCGGCGCCGCCGCCATGTTCGCCGGGTTCATGGCGTCGTTGCTCACGCTGAGCGCGGTGAGCTGGTACTTCAGCCCGCGGTGGATCTACTGGAGTCGGAAGGCGAACCGGGACATCTACGACAACGAGTGGCGCGAGAACCGGTGGCCGTTCTACCGGTGGGCGTGCACGTTGCTCGTCGGGGGCGCCTGGGCGACGACGGCGGCCTTGGCGATCGCTGCGCTTGTCATGGGACAGGGCTAGTCCGCGGCGCACGCACGCGAGCTCTCACGTTGCGCCCTGCCGGCGTTCTGCCGCGCTCGATGGCGGCGCTCGGACTCGTTCGCTGCCTACGGATCGTCATTGGGTGTCGGACGCTCCGTCGAGTCCAGTCCGCGCCTCCCGAAGCGAGAGTGGAGCGTTCAGACGCTCGGCGTCGGTCCATCGTCGGGTCAGAACCGTCCACCGGATGAGCAAAAGCACGATGCCCACGACAGACACACAGAAGGCGGCATAGACCGCGATGTAGGTCGCGTAGATAGCTCCGACAACGAACTGGACCACGGAACCCTTGCTGTCCAGCTCGTCGTCGGAGCGAACCCCGACTGCGGCGATCGAAGCAGACACGACAACGATCACGACCAGCACCACCGCCAACACTGGCCACGATTGCCGCGGAAAGAGCCGCGGACGAAGCGAATGGCCATCGTGTAGAAGACCGTCCGGAGCACCGCGTGCGCAAACGTCGACCTGATTAGCGTCATCTCGGACATTGAGCAGGTAGACGGCGGCCGCCACGGCGACACCGACAACCGCTCCGACCATGACCCCGTTGAGCGCGCCCTCGTACAACCACGCCGTGAACGGTCGCGGCGCGCGAATGGTGCGCCCTGACTGGAACGACCAGTAGAGGTAGCTCGTCGAGACCGCCGTCGTGGCGACGAAGACGATGCCCCCGGCGAGCAACCCCCTCCGCCAAGCAGATCGGCGCATAGGCAGAATGTACGCGACTCAGTGGGTGCCCACCTGAGGGATGATGGCCCCTCGGGCACAACACCGCTGGTCAACGGCCGAGTCGCGTCCAACAGGGGCCGGACTGCTCGCCGGCGGCAGGTTGGAGCCGAGCCGGCGTTATACGCAGTATCGGTGTCAAGGGGTGTCCTTGGCGGCTTGGTCGAGGAGCTGGTCGTAGAGGGTGGCGCGGTCGGGTTGGTGGTGGTGGCGGGCGTGGTCTCGTTGGCGGAGGAGGACGGGGACGAACTCGGGGCCGGTGGTGAAGTAGGCGCAGGTCTCGCAGATGGTTTCCATGCGGCATTCGAGTTCGGCGGGGCGGGTGCAGAGTCCGTTGCCGAGCATGCGGGCGTGGGCTTGTTCGCGTAGTCGGGTCATGGCGGCGGTTTCGATGTCGGCGGGCAGGGCGCTGGGGGTGGCGGCGGTGTTGTAGAGGGCGTCGATCTGTTGGCAGACCGAGGCGTATTCGTCGGCGACGACGCGGTCGGCGATGCGGGCGTAGACGAGGGTCATCTCCAGGGAGCGGTGGCCGAGGAGCGCGGCGATGGCTTCGAGGCGCATGCCGCGGTTGATGGCTTGGGTGGCGAGGGTGTGGCGGAGCTGGTGGGGGTGCACGTGGATGCCGGCGGTGCGGCCGACGGGCCGCGACGATGCGGTAGGCGGTGCGCCGGTCGAGGGTTTGTGGTGGTCGGCGAGGAGCCGGTTGTAGAGCGGATGTGGTTGGCGTTGGTGGCGGTCCAGTCGGCGAGGGTGAGGTCGGGGTGCAGGGGGATGAACCGGTCGTTGCGGAGCTTGCCGACGGGGATGCGGAGCCAGTGGGCGTCACCGATGCGGGTGACGGCATCGGCGGTGAGGTCGCACAGCTCGCTGACGCGCATGCCGGTGCGGGCGAGCATTTCGGCGACGAGGCGGTAGCGCGGGAGGGGGTGGGCGCGGGCGGCGGCCATGAACTTGGCGGCGTCTTGGTCGTTGAGGAACTTGGGGAGCGGTTCGGGGCGCGGTGGGATGTCACCGTGCAGGATCGGGTTCCGACCGGGGGCGTCGGGCCAGTCCCATTCGATGAGGCGTTCGAGGAAGATCCGGATCGTGCGCAGCCGTTGGCGTTGGGTGTTCTTGGCGAGGGTGGTGCCGGGGCGGGCGCCGGGTCGGGCGGCGAGCCACACCTTGTAGTCCTCGATGTGGTGGCGTTCGATGCCAGCGACGACGCGGACGTCGGTGGTGGTGGTGAGCCAGCGTGCGAACGGGCGCAGTGTCGAGTCGGCGACGTCGACGCTGCGGGGCGCGAGGAAGGTGCCGAGCTGGATCAGGTAGCGGCGCATCGTCGAGGTCAGCTGGGGGGCAGTGGCGGACAGCTCGGCCCAGTCGCGGTCGGCTTGGGTGCTCGGTGTGGCAGGTTCGGGGACCGCAGCAAGGGCAGTCATCGGTTGATCTCCTGAGCCTCGAGGAGCTCGGCGGTGTGGTCGGCGTCGATGCGTTCGCTGGCCCGCCGGTATTCGTTGGCGAGCCAGTCGTTGGTGAGGTGCAGGTAGATCCGGGTCGACTCGATCGAGACGTGCCCGGCCTGGGCCTGGACCGCTTCGAGGGCCATGCCGGCTTCGCGCAGGCGGGTCAGGCAGGTGTGGCGCAGCTGGTGACACGTCGCCCGTTCCAGCCCGCCGCGTCGGCGGGCAGCCTGGAGGATCTTGTCGATGCCGTCGGGGGTCATCGGGTGCCCCCGGGTGGGGCCCTTCAAGGTGACGAAGACGCGGTCGGTGTCCACCGCGGGTCGTTCCGAGCGCAGGTAGTGGCCGACCGCCGCGAAGAACGGGTTGCTGATCGGCACGATGCGTTGGTGGCCGCCCTTGCCTTCGGCGATGAACACCGACCGGTCCGGCACGCGGATGTCGGCCAGGCGCAGACCGAGGACCTCGCAGCGGCGCAGTCCTCCCAGCACCATCGCGAACACCATCGCCCGGTCCCGGTGGGTGCGCAGCGCACCCACCAGTGCGTTCACCTCGGCGGGCGACAAGATCTTGGGCAGGGTGCGCGGCACCCGCACCAGGGGCACGATCTGGGTGCGTCCGCCTCGCCGCCGGGTCGACAGGCCACGCGGCACCGGGTTGGTGTCCACGCCGGTGTCGCCCCGAGCGATCAGATACGCGTACAAGCCCGACACCGACGACAACCGCCGGGCGATCGTGCGAGCCGACAACCCCGACTCGCGATCAGACAGACGGATCACGGTGCGGTCACCACGTTGGTCAGCGAGGAAGTCGAACACATCGGCGGTGACCACCGCCGCGGGCGCCTTGTCGATCACCGTGAAGAACGTCTTCAAGTCATGGGCGACCGCCCGCAACGTGTTCGGTCGGGCCCGGCCCGCGACGAACTCGAGGTAGGCGTCCACGAGCGGATCACCCAGGGCGAAGCGGGCCTCCCCACCGGGCGACGACGAACGGATCAAACACGGGAACTGGTTCATCCCCGCATGCTCCCCGCCGCCGGTGAGATCACACGGGATGCCAGATGGATCATCCGTGTATTAGGCGATCTGGATACCTCGGTGGTGCGGGCAGATCTGCTGATCGGGTCCAGTGGTCTGGGTCGGCTCGGTGGACGTGGTCAGGTCTGGATGGGGAGCGGCCAGGGGACGAGGTGAAGCATGGGGGTGGTGGGAGTGCTCGCTAGCGGTTCGTCGGTCCAGCCGGTTGCCGCCAACCGCGCGTCGATGTCTTCCGAGTGGGCCCTTGGTGATCTGGGCCACTTGCCCGCGACCGCCAGATCGACGGTCGGGCGCGATCGACTCGCACGACCAGCCGTTCTTCGCTGCGGTAGAAATGCCTGGCCGTTGTCAGCAGGCCGCGTGGGATGATCACGAAGGTCTGACTCGTCGAAGGCGATCAACCATGCCGGGCCGAGCTTCGTCGACGGGACGCCACGTCGGTAGAGGAAGGGTCCGGTGGGGTGGTCAGGAAAGCTCCGTGCCTCCGAGGGCGTGTACCCATCTCTGCGGTGCACGACTGATCCGACTGGTCCACACGATGACGCTTGCGGTCCACCAGATGATCGGAAGGACGATCCTGGTGGCCGACATCCCCAGCCGCCGCGACGGTCCGCTCTGGTGCTCCGACCGGACGGTCAGGTTTGTTCCGCGGACATGTTGGCATCCGGTGCCTGGCGTGGCGCGCGCGATCGGAACGCACCGCCAGCTGGCGCCAGAGCCGGGCCCGATCTGCCGCCAGGCAGCAAGCGCGGACACTCCATCCGGGTGAGCCCTGCCGACGATCTGCCCACTTTCGCGGGGTAGGGTCATGCCGGATGGTCTGGGACGCCCTCGGGCCCTGGCAGCGTCGACGGCTGCCGCGGCAGACCCTGATCGGTAGGCTTCGGCGATGTCGTCGCGGGTGGTGCCGGTACTCGGTTGCCGGATGTGGCTGCGAAGCGCGGCCTGGTGGCGGGACACCCTCGCGGTTCAACCTCGACCCCGACCGCGGGATCTTCACGGCGGAGCCCGGCGGCCCAGCCACCTACGCCATCCTCGACCGCGACGAGGCCGGTGTGCACCTTCAGGGCCGGGACGTCGCGGGGCGAGCGTGACCCGATGCACTACGGCACGTACTTCTACGTGGCTGGTGACATCGACGAGCTGTTCGCGACGTTCGTGGCCAGCGGCGCGACTCCGACGTTCTGCGCCCTGCGAGGCAGCCATACGGCATGCGCGACTTCGGCATCGAGACGATCGATGGACACCGCCTCAACTTCGGCACTCCCCGCTGAGGACCAGATCGAGTAGCCACAAGTGACGAAGATCCACGAGCCGTCACGCCGAAGACCGCCTTGCTTCGCCCGTCCCCACGGATCTGGCGATCAGGGACGCCGAGGACCGGCGGGCTGATCCGGTGATTTGGGCAGTGTCGACAGGGCACGCCGGTTCCCGGTTCGAGCTCACCACCATTGCGCTCAGCAGTGTGAGCCGCCTTCGGTGGTCTGGCCCGCTCTGGGGCCGGATCCGGCGGTGCGGTAACCGTCTCGGCCACTTGGTCGCCGACCACGTCGACCGCGGCGATAGCCTCATAGCCGTCGAGCTGGCGGCTGGCGACAGTTCGCACCGTCCCAGGCACAGGGCACGTCTCGGAGCGCATGGTCCAACGACGCCGGTCGAGAGCTGTCACGGACCAGCCCGGCCCGAAGGTGCGCGGTGCTCGCACGCCAGCCTCGGTACTTTTCGGATACGGGTCTTGCCCTGCCTTGGTCTGCCAGGCGTGATCCCACTCGTCATCGGCGTCCACTGACGGCACCGTTCGCGGCGCTCGACCGTGAGGATCGCCATGCCCACCGACACCCCTGTCCTGGCCCCCGTTCGGCGCCGACCGATCGCCTCCGCCACGCGCCGAGCGTCGGCGCACGGCTGACCTGGTGGCCGTCGCAGCCGCACTCCAGCGAGCCCAGCCGTACGTCGACGAGCCCGCTGTCCGATCGCCGCCGCCGGGACCCGACGGCAGGCCGTCACGCGGTTGGGACGTCGCTGGGGTGCCCGATGCCCCCGTGGCCCCGGTGCCGCCGACGTACACCGGCCACAGCCAGTTGCCCGTAGGTCGCGCGCCGCGGTGGTCGTGGTCGACCAGCGGTGGTGGCGACCCTGTTGGCCGTGAGCAGCCGGGCATCGTCCGTCGAGCCTGCCCGCCACCGACATCGCCCAGTCGATCGGCACCACCCTCGACCACCGCGCCACCGTCGACCTCGGCGCCCACCACCCGGCCTGCTGCCGGGTCAACGACGGTGCCGACCACACCGCCGAGGGCGGACCGTGCGGTGCGGCGCTGGGCATCCCCTGGCTCCGGTCCCAGCCCGGACACCTGCGCGACCCCGTCCACCTCCTCGGCCGGGTTCGTCGACGCATTCGACTGGCAGGTCGGTGGCCGACGAGGTCGACCCGGCCGTGGTCGACATCGACAGCAAGCTGTCGGAGATCGCGGTGAGGCGGACCGGCAGGCCCGAGGCCGCCCGCTCCTGACGGCGGAGTCGACGGGTACGTCGTGACCGGGCAACCACGGTGCGTCGCCGGGGCCGACCCAGGTCGGCGGCCACCCGTCGTCACCACCGGTGGACACCGTACACGGCCACCGTCAGTGGCCACCGACCCGACACGTCGACGGTCGCCGTGGTCCGGACCTCGCGGCGAGGCCCATCGGAGCGTCGCCCACGAACGCCATCGGCGACTGGCGTTCGCCGTAGCGCTCGTGGAGCGACGAGGTGGCCGCCATCGGCAACGCCGGCGGGGCACGGGGCGGCACCCCGACCGGCGGCGACACGGCCGGCGGGTGATCGGCCTCCATGGCAGCGGCGATCACCGGCGGTCGGACAGGACGACGGTTGACCCACACCGCGGACGCGGGCTCACCGACCTCAGTCGTGCAGTGGGTCCACGTCCGGTCGTCCAGCACGGGGACTTCGGGCGGCCACGCTGGTCGACGCCGACGGCAAGGTCGTTCCGCGTCGCCGATGTACACGTCGTAGTAGTGCGGGTTCGTGCCGCAGCGCTCGCCCTGCATCAGTAGCTTCGAGCCGCCCGCCGCCGTAGTCGGTCGAGCAGGTGGCCGGGGCGTTGCAGCTGTTCCACCACGAGGAGACCTGGTCGTTCCAGCTCCAGGGGTGGCGGATCATGGAGATGTAGACGAGGTTGTACCAGGTGTCGGTGCGGAGGTCGGGCTGGTGGGAACGACGGCGTGTCACCGGAGAAGTCGGTGCTCTCGTACAGGTCGAGGACGTAGGTCGAGTCCGGGCCGCAGATCGAGGTCTCAGCGATCGCCGGGTTCACGCGTCGGGGCCGCGCCGGCCTCGGTGGCGACGCCGGCCACGAGGGCGGCGGTTGCTGCGATCCCTGCAGCTCCCGTGCGCGCCCCCAGGGGTCGCAGCGGTGTCCTTGTCATGTTCCCTCCCGGGGTCCGAAGAAGCCGCCGACCGCGGCCTCCCAGTCACTGCGGTGCATGGCGAACGTGTGGAGGTCCCAGAACCGGCCGCCGTAGTAGAAATGGTCGACGAAGCGCCCCTCCTCCCGCAGCAGGCCGGTGCCGCGCACCGAGAACAGCTCGGCGTTGTAAGCGGGGACCTCGAAGTAGATCTTGCGCAGGTCGAAGTGATCGAACAGGTACGACGCGAAGGCCGCAACACCTTCGATCATGAGCCCGTCGCCGTCGGACCCGTCTACGCGCAGGACCGCCATCGAGGCGAACCGCGATGCGAGGTCCGCCGAGTAGGCGCACACGCAGCTGACCGGCCTCGGGCTCGTCCGCGACGTCACCATAAGGTGGGCGAGCACGTTGTCGCTGAACAGCGCCCGGCCGAAGCCTCCGGCGACGGGGTGATCCCCCGGAAGCGCCAGCGGTGCGCCGTGTGCGGCCGCAGCGACGCCTGGTAGATCAGGCCGACGTCGGCTTCGGTGATCGCTCGCAGCGACGCCGAGGGCGTCTCGTACCGCCCGAGCGGCGGTCCGGGCCGCGACGGGACCGGGTGCGCCGCTCAGCCAGTACGCAACGTCGCCGACGAGGCGGACGGGCCCACCGCGGGATCGGTCGAGGCCCGCACCGAGCTGGAGCGCCCACACGAGCAGCTGCGTTTCCGCGTGGCTAAGCAGGTCACCGAGACGGCGTCTCGCGGTCGCCGGGGTCGGCCGGCAAGCGCAGGGACCTTGTCAGTAACCTTCCCCAGGCCAGCCTGCGGCGCCATGCGCACCCCATCCCGGATCGACGTCGCCGTCCCGACCTACGGTGCCACCGCACCGTGCATCCCGTCGCTAACCACTAAGACGGCACCATACGACACCATCCCCCTGCTTGTCTATACATCTGGGTGCGTTGAGCAGTACCTGGCTGCAGCACAAATTGACCAACGTCTGTTGCCCATGACGGGAGCGCTAACGTGGACCCGAAGTCGCCAGTGTCTTCTGCTGGCGGGCCGAACAACGGCTACGTTCTGACACTGCTAGTTCGGATGGGCCGATAGGCCCGGCTCATAACGAGTGGGACACCGTCGAGAGCGGTGCTATCCGCCGTGACGAAGGCCGCGACGACGTAGGCGGCGTGATGGTCGAAGTTGGCGCGGCGCCGGTCGTACGGTGGTGGTGCGTGGATCGGCGGCGGGCGGCGATCTGCAACGTCGTTAGCGGGACGCCGCTGTCGAGGGCGGCCATGATGAACGCGGCGGCGCAGCATGTGGGGATGGACCGAGCCGGAGCCCGGCGCGGCGGGCCATGGAGCGGATCCAGCGGTAGGCGGTGCGACGGTCGAGGCGGTCGCCGTCGCTCCGTAGGAGCAGCGGCCCGTCGGTGCGTTCGCCTCGCGCCAGATCGATGGTGCGGGCGGTGCGAGGTACGAGCGGGACAACGGCGGGCTTGTTGCCCTTGCCGATGATGCGCAGGTGCGGTGACCGTGGTCAGCGCCGAGGTCGGCGAGGTCGGCGCCGCAGGCTTCGCTGACGCGAAGCCCGTTGAGTCCCAACAACAGGGCCAGGGCCGCGTGGTGGTGGTCGGTGCGTTCGGCTTCGAACAGCAGCTGGGCCAGCTCGACAGGTCCAGCCTCGACCCTCGGGGTTCGACGCTGTACCCGGCGGACGTACTGGGCGGGGTTGGCATTGATGTAGCCGTCGATGTGGGCGAACCGGTAGAAGCCACACACTGTCGAGAGACGCCGGCCGATGGTGGTGCCGGCCAGGCCGCGGCGCTTCGAGGTGGGTGCGGTACAGCCGATGTGGGCTCGAGTGGCCGCGAGCACGTCGATGCGAGCGTCAGCCGCCCACTGGAAGACCCGCAGGTCATGAATGATACGACTGAGGGTCCGTCCCGTAGCGGGCCAGGAACCCGGCGGCAGCTACCTCCGCTGGATCATCAGCAGTGCAAAGGCTCACTGAGCGCGAGCGCAGGGACATGGCGGTACCGGCATCCATGACAGCCTCCCGGGCCGACGAGCCGCCCCACCGAGAGGCAGTATCGGCAGCCGGAGCCGCCGTGTCGATTTCCGACCCTCGACGGTGTCCCCGATGGTTATGAAGCCGGGCCTATCGGCCCCTTCGGCGCTCTGCCGGGAATGTCAACCTGGATTGGCCCCACCGTGCTCGTCTGATTTGGCCCCACCCCTTCGGTCGGCGTCGAGCCGAGGAACTGGCTGCTGTGTGGCCCGTAGAGCCTCTCGGGTCGGGTCGGGTGGGTGACGGGTGCGGATGTTCGGGGCGTTCAGGCGGTCTTGTTGGTGACGGGTGCGGCTGCTGGCGCGCAGACGGTAGAGCGGGTGCCGGTTTCGATGATGTGGGCGTTGAAGGTGAGCCGGTCGATGACGGCGGCGACGAGGCGGGCGTCGGTGATGATCTGGCCCCATTCGCTGAACGGGGAGGTTGGACGCGACGGCCACGGATGCTCGTTCGTCTCGTTCGGTGAGCACTTGGAACAACAGCTCGGCGCCGCGGCTGTCGAGTTGGACGTAGCCGAGCTCGTCGACGCACAGCAGGTCGAGGCGGCGCCGTAGCGGGCGACGAGGCGGGCGAGGCGGCGTTCGTCGGCGGCTTCGACGAGTTCGTTGACGAGTTGTGCGCAGGTGGCGGTGGACTCGTCGTCCGGCTTCGCAGGCGGCGAGGCCGGTGCCGATGAGCAGGTGGGTCTTGCCGGTGCCGGAGTCGCCGAGCAACACGACGGGTTCGCCGACGTCGAGGAAGGTGCCGGCGGCGAGGGTGGCGGGGAGGTCGGTGGGGGCCACGGTGGGGGCGGCGTCGAGGTCGGAAGTCGGCGAGGCGTTTGAGGCGCGGGAAGTGCGCCTCGTGGATGCGCCGGGCCTGTCGTCGTTCGGCTCGGTCGTCGACCTCGACGGTGAGCACGTCGGCGAGGAACCCCAGGTGGGTGGAGCGGGCCCGTTTGGCTTCGGCGGCTGTCGTGGCGTGTGGTCGCGCACCGCCGGTAGGCGCAGCTCGCGGGCTGCGGCGTCGACGGTGGCACCGGCGGCGGTGTCGGTGTTCATCGGGCCTCCAGGAGCTGGTCGTAGTGGGCGATCGTCGGCGGTGGGCGGTCGTAGCGGGCGATTACCGATCGCCACGACCGTGCGTCGTGGTCCTCGAGGGCTCGTCGGGCACCGACGACGACGATGGCGGGGTCGACTGAACCGGGATCCGTAGCGCCGCTCGGATCCCGGCGCGCACGGCGTCGGCGGGCAGGGCCTGCGGCCAGCAGGACCTCGATCAGGGCCTGGGTGCGCCGGCGCCGTTGAGGCGTCGGCGGGCCGCGGACCAATACGTCTTCGTGGTCGGCGCTGAACGCGCCCGACGCCCGGGCTCGAGCCAGCGCGGTGGCGCCTGGCAGCGCCCCGGGCTTGAGCCGTAGCACCTCCAGGTAGTGGTCCAGCACCAAGCTCTCGGTGCCTTTGGCCAACAACCGGGGTGGGTGGCCACCACCCGGGGCCCGTCGAGCGCCTCGATCGTGTCGGCGCCCAGACGCACATCGATGCGTCGCCCGGACGTAGCGCACCGGCACTGAGTAGAAGCACTGACGCACACACACCCGGGACTTCGTGTCCACCCGGGGCCGCAGCATCAACGCCGGGTCGAACGCCTCGTCGGGCAGGCACCCCAGCGTGGGGCCTCCAGGGCGAAGTGGTCACCGACGCTGAGGCGTCGACCCGCCACCCAGCGGGCGTCATCGGCGGCGTCGGCGGCCGCGATCAGGTCGTTGAGCTCGGCGAACGAGGCGACGTTGGGCATCGGGACCAGGTGACGGCGACGGAACCGGCCCACCTCTCCTTCCACGCCACCTTCTGGGCGGGCGCCGTCGGGGCCGGGCTGACAGAAGAACAATCGAGTCGGAACCTGTAGTGGCGAATGCGAGCGCCACTGAACCGTTCGGACTCGGCGCGGTCCCGGCCCCGCAGCACCCGCTCCACCGCCGGCTTCAAGTTGTCATAGCGCACCCGGCCCGGCACCCCACTGAAATGGGCGAAGGCCCGGACATGGCCATCGAGGAACGCCTGCTGGGCCTCGTTCGGATACACCTGATGGAACCCCTTGGCCGACGCCGACAAGCGCATCACGAACATGTGGCCCTCACACAGCACCCCGTCGAGATAGAAGCTGACCGCCCCGAAGTCCACCTCGGCCTCCGCGCCCAGCGGATGGGTCTGGGGCACCGCCACCTCCACCAGCGCCTTGCTGCCGGCTTCCACGCCGCCACGTAAGCGGCGCACCGGTCGACTCGCCGATCTCGGCGCCGTGCTCGGCGACCAGCCGCTGCCACACCCGCCGGGCCGTGTGCCGCTGCTTCTTCGGCACCGCCCGGTCGGCCTCCAACCAGCCATCGATGATCGGCTTCCACCGATCCAGCACCGGCGACGCCCGCTGCACGGCTTGCGCGGCGGCGGCACCGCCGACGCCAACGCCTGGCGCACATCGCGCGGCGATGAACCCCGAACCGGCGCGCCAACGCCCGGATCCCGAGCTGCTCACGCTCGCGGGTCTTGCGGATCTGCCTGTACAACTCCACCTTCGACCTCTTCGCCATGAACCCCACGGTTCACAGCAGCCGGCCGCTCCCAGGTGGACCCCGACACCGTCAGGGTGGGGCCAAATCAGACGAGCACAAACCTGCTCAAGTGGGGCCGGGAATGCAGGTGAGCACACCCACCCTGCGGGCGACGTTGGCGGCTGCGTTAAGGGACAGTGCGCCGATGACGTTCGACGACATCGTCTCGACCGGTGTGGGGGTTCGATCCTTCTCCGACTCGCCGGCCCGCCGTCGGCTTCCAGGAGGGCTTCTCCTCCGGCGACCCGGTCCTCGGTTCCGACGGGTTCCATGGTCTGGGGCCTTTCATCGAATCCCAGGGGTTCGCTCGACTGGAGAGGACATCAGCGTCGCCCTGCTGGCAAGGTCGCGGGCCTCTGGTGTTGGCCTGGGTGGAGCGCACACCGGCGGCCGAGAGGCCTTGCCTCCGCCCTTCCGCTCCGGGACGCAACACCGGTCTCGAAGTCGAAGGCCGCCGGCACGCATCCCGTCGAGCTGGCGGAGGACGTCAGTGGAGTGGGCTGTGGTCGGCTCGCCGGCCGGGTGAGCGGCGGCGATGTCGAGCAGCCAGCGGTCGGGCACCGATTCGGTGGCGGTGGGCACGGCCTGACCAGCGACGTCGAGGACATAGCGCCAGACCCAGTCGCGAGGACGCGCCCAGCCGACAGGGTGGTCAGGACGGGTGGTGGCGGTGTCGTGGCCGTGGTCGTCGAGCAGGGCGAGCACCGGATCGGTGTCGGCGCCGGCCACGACGGGCCGGTACCCCGGATCGCGAGGTCGATCTCCTCGCCTAGCGGCCATGTCGACGACGATGAGGTCGGCGGCCAGCCCGAGGTGGTCGACCTGCACGGCGACGAGGTCGGCGGCTTCGGCCCTGCTTTCGTAGCGGGCGGCGAAACGCACGATCTCGTCGGACCACTCGTCGACGGGCAGGCCGAGGTCTGAGGGCGACCAGCAGCGAGATTACGGCTTCACCGCCGCACCCTGCTCCAGGTCGGTGCAGCCGGCCGGCGGGTCCCGGGCGATGTCTACGAGCGCCACGCTCAGCCTCGGAGGCGGTGCGTCGACGCGGTCCGCCGTCGGGGCCGATGAGGCGCGCCGATTACCGCGGGCCATACCTGTCCGGCGACTGGTGCAGCCACACCGGCCCGGAGTGCTCACCTGTCGCCACGGGCGATTCCTGGGTAAGGGAGAACACAAAGAGCCCCCTGGCGATGCTGGCTGATGTCCTCGTAGGAGGTGCCCACGGCCAGTGAGCCAGCACATCGCCAGCCGTGGTGCCACAGTGCCCGATCCACAGCGGTCGGAGGCTGCGGTGCGACGCTCTCATGGGCCTGCCAGGTGGGATCGACCACACCGGCCAGCTCCAGCACGAGGCGCGCAAGCCGAGAGCGTCGGCGGCAGGCCACCACCTCGCGGCCGCCACCTTGTCGTCGGTGCTGCAGGGTGTCGGGCGCGCAGCGAAGATTGGCCAAGGCGGCGGCCACGGCGGACCGCTGAGCCCGACGGCTCTGGTAACCGTGGCGCGGTCGGGTGACAGGCCGCCGAGCGCCTGACGAGGGGCACCGAAGCTCGGTCACCCACAGGTTCGTGCGCTCCACTGCGTCGGCCAACGTGGCTTGGCTCCACCCGGACCCGGTTAGGGCGTCGACGGGCGGTAAAGACCTCGTCGAGGGCTTGTCGAGCCTGGGCCGCCTCGTCTGTCGGAGGCCAACCGGCGTCCGGTCTGGGCACCAAACACCAGTTCGTCGTGACCGAGGCGGTTCGGGCTCTCCATCGGTACGACACGCACCAGGGTGCGGAGGTGCAGGTCGTTCACCGTCGATGTCGGCGCCACCGAGACCGAGACGTTGACCGCGGCGACGCCACACGTCGTCGCTGGGAGACGTTTAAGCGGTTCGACCGTGCCGGTCGGTCGAGCCGGTGTCGATGCCCGCCACGGGCGCGGTGGCTGCCGACAGCGCCTCGAGGTCCCTTGGAGCGGCCAGGGCCGTAGGGGCTGCTCGCGGCGGCTGTCGAGTTCGGCGGCGACGGTCCCCACCACGCGCCGCCATCGGGCGACCAGATCGTCGTCGGGCGCTACGACCATGTCTGCGGCTACGTCGAGGACGTAGCGCCACGTCCGGCGTCCGTCGCGACCAGCTCGTGCCCACCCCACCGGCTCGTCACCTCGCGTTCGAGCCGCTTGTACCCCGGCGGTACGCAGCACACCGAGTACGTCGTCGGTCCTCGAGCCGGACACGAACGGACGGAACCCGCGGGCGAGCAGCTCACCTTCGTCGAAGTCAGCTGGCTCGACCACGAGCAAGGACGTGTGCGGTGATCCGGGGACATCCCAGGTCAGCTCCTGGGCGGCGACGAGATCGGCGGCGTACCTGGTACCCCACGCCACCGCCGCGGTGAGCAGCTCGTCGGACCACTCGGGGACCGGCAGCCCGAGGTCGTCGAGCGCGTCGCGCAGCTGCACCCGGGTCAGCCGCTCGATCTGCGTGGCGTCGGGCACCGGTCGCCGCGCCAACAGGAGGGGGTCACAGCGGCTCCACAACCAGCCGGGAGCGAGCGTCGCCGGTACGTGAGCGCCGTGGTCGAGGTGCGCCTGCCGGGCGACCGACCAGACCTCACCGGCGGCGGGCGAGATCCACGTCCGCCGCTGATCGTTGGAGCGGTAGGGCCTGCGGTCGACGACGACCGACGCGACCCGTGCGCCGAGGGCACCGGTGAACGGGTAGGGGGCGGTCATCTCGTTCATGCACCGCCACCCGTAGTGCCACAGCCGGTGCTCGAGCAGCGTCGGGGGCGGCGACGCCGTCGCCAGGAACCCGGCCCAGGTGGCCGGCCGCAGCCCCGACAGCTCCAACACCTGGGTGGTGCCCAGCGCCACCGCCCTCGCCGCCCACGCCATGGCCTCCACCAGCTCGTCGTGGTCGACGCGACCGGGGTGCCGAGCCGCCGTCCACAGCCGGTGGAGCAGCGGCATCCCCGTGATGTCGGCCGCCGCCTCGACGGCGGCGAACCCCGCCGGTGACGGGTCTGGCAGCATCTGCACCACAGCGGGCAGGACCTCTCCCACGACCTGGTGCCGCTCGGCGACGTCGAGGACCTCCGCCCCGGTCCACCCCGTCGGCAGCAGCCCGCTCACCGTGACAGCGGCGGCCTCGACGACGCTGGCAACCGGATCCCGGCGCCGGAAAGGCTCGTCGGTGCATTCGCGGTACAGCCGGGTCCAGCGGCGGGCCTCGGCGGCCGTGAATCCGGCCTCGGCCCACAGGCCGTCTTCGGCGGCGTCGTCGAGACACCGACCCCGTACTGCTCGCCCGCCGACCACCGCAGCCACCCTAGGGGCGTCCCCGCGGCGGCCCGACGTTCGACGGCGGTTGGTGGTCGCTCCTCTCCACGGCGACCTTCACCGGCGAGACCATCGCTGCTGATGGCGTGCCACACTCACCACGGACGGATCTCGCGGATGGTGGCCAGCGCAGGGGCGACGACGGTGTCTTCGACCTCGGCACCGGCGGCGGCGTCGACGGCGGCGCGAGCGGCGACGACCGCACGACGGAAGGACCCGAGAAGGTCTCTGACGGTCCTGCACTCCGGGTAGCAGGCCAGCTCGGCTTCAGTGCGGTCGATGAACGCTTCGGCGATGCGCTGCCCGGACGCACCCCGGGTCACCGCCTCAGGGGCGGAGGCGATGATCTCGAGACGTCCGGACCACGCCCCGTCGGGAACGCCGACCAGGGACCACCAGCAGGGGCTGATGATCTGGGCGATCACGGCGTCCGTGTCACGAGGGGGAAGCCCGGCCAGCCAGGAGTCGAGATCTTCACGGTGGGCGATCAGCTCGTCGACGTCGACCGGTCCGGCCGTCGTGGCGACCCGCTCGGCCTGGGTCACGCTGACTCGAGCCTCGACAAGTCGCAAGACGTCGTGGACGGTATCGGCGCCGGCGAGCATCCAAGACCGCAAGCTGTCGCCGCTCGGATCGAGACGAGCGAGCGCCACGGCCTCATCCAGCGTGCAGGCGCCATTGGCATACAGGGGCAGCGCCACGCGGGTGGCGTGGCAATTGGCGGAGTGCAGGGCGACGACGACCTCCGGGTCGTCGACGCCATAGGCGGCGTACCCCCATGCCCAGTCCAGTAGGAAGTTGGGGCCACAGCGTTGGACGCGCGGGTCGAACCACCCGGGTGCCGGCTCCCGACAACGAGGGGCATGTTCCTTGCCCAGGTCGGCATCCGCGTCGAGCGCGGCCCGCGCGTTGGCTCGCGCCCGCTCGGCGACGTCCGGTGGGCAGACTGGGTTGGCGGCCACCACCAGGGCAGCTTGCGTCTCGCGGAAGTCAGATCCGACAGGCCGGTCGGCCACGATCCGGGCGGCTACGGCGTCCAGGTTCGGGTTGGACGCCACCCCGATCGCCACCTCCACCCTGTCGTGGACAGCGAGGCGGCGCTGCGCTGCGGGGGGGCACACCGGGTTCGACCCCAAGGCCGTGGCAATCGCCGGATTGCGCGCCTCGGCCCAGGCGTCGACGAGCTCGACGAACAACACCTCGGGCAACGGCTCGCGGGCGGCCCGGGCTGCGACCTCGCCAAGGTGGATCGGTCCGCACACGTCGCCTTGTCGCTGGCACACCAGCGCCGCGACGATCGCCGGAGTCGGATGCTCGACGGCGAGCCGGTCGGCTGCCACTCGATCGTCGCCCCACGCCTCGACGATGCCGAGCACATCGACGTCGGACACGTCACCGACGTGGCGCAGCGCGGACGCCACACAGACCTGCAGGTTCGCGAAGGCCGGCTCGGTCCCGGGCCGAGTCGAGACGCCCCGCAGCCGACGAACGAACGACGTCAGGCTCGGCCCCATGCCGGAGTCCTCGTCGATGACCCCCCACCCCTTCTCCACTAGGACGTCATCGGCGCCACGCAGCTGGTTGAGGAGGCCCACCGGGTCCACCGTGCGCGGCGGCCGCCACCCGCTGTTGGCCGACAGATAGTTGAACAGCCAAGCGCCGAGGTCGTCGGTGGCGCCGACGAGCTCGTCCCACCGCCGAGCCCGATAGCGCATCCAGGCGGCCTCAACCTCGTCGGGCACCTGCGCGGGTCGCTCGCGCTGCCACACCCCCAGCATCCGAGCCCGATCGTCGAACAGCCCCTCGGCATCGACCGCCTCCTGAGCCCGCTCGAAGAACCCGGCGAGCACCTCGACGGCGCCGACCCCGGCCTCCTCGAAGTCGATGCGGCCGGCGACCTCGACGACCTCCTGCACCAGGTCATACGCGCTCGCCCATCCTCTGACGCGGGCCGCGCAGCGTTCGAGCCGGCCCACCGCAGCATCGAGGCTGAGCGTGACAACCGCGTCGTCGGTGTCGTCGACCGGCGGGGCCGTCCACTCGTGGTCGCGGTGCCAGCCCCGCTCATAGCGCCAGACCCAACCGTCCATCCCGTAGCGACGGTCGACCTGGTCGTAGCGCCACATGTAGGCGTCCTCGTCGAACCTGGCGTGCGTTCCCTCGTGGTACAAGCGACGGGGCACACCATCGCCGTCGAGGTGCCCGTCGAAGCAACGATGGCAACGAAACAGGTAGACCGGCACGCCGTTCTTGACGTCGTAGGCCTCGAGGGTCTCGGCCCGGTGTCCGCAGGCATCGGCGTCGCAGCGGACCAGCCCGAGACCCTCCAAGAACGCCAGCAGCGCCGTCGGGTCTTGGGTCGAGCAATCCGGAAGCAGATCCTGGGGGCGGGGCCGTTGGCGGAACGGTGGCGGCACACCGGCCTCGGGGATCACGAAACCACCCCCGCCACGAGGACCCGCCCGCCCCGCCACCGACCCGTCACACCACCCGACAAGCCCACCGCCACACCGTCCGAGGCAGCCCGTCGAGCCGGGGGTCCCGCCGGCAAGACACCCACACCGTTCGAACCGTGACCAAGGCGCCCACCGCGGCCGCCGCACGGCCCCCCGGCCCCGATCGACCCAGACGTGGTCGCCACCACCACCCGCCTCTCCTCGTTTCTTTCTCGGGCCAGTCCGCACGAGACCCCGTCGATCCCGAACCCACCGAACACACCCAACCTCCACCCTACCGACACGACAGAGCGATCTCCCTCTCCCGGGTAGGTCGGGCCGACCCGATTCGACGCGCGCCCGCCCCAGATCCGCGGGCATAAGCACGCACCGAGAACGGGCAGTTCGCCGGTTCCGCCGCACCGCGCTTCGCGCGGCCGTTCGCGCGTCCGATGCCGGTTGCCCCGGTGCCTCAGCAGTGCAGCGCGAACCCGAAATACCAGTCGGGGGCCAACGGCGATGAGGTTCTTGTCGCGCCCATGAGCCCGTCGCACGATGCGTCGGGCGTGTAGGCTCGGTGCCCCGGTAGAGGAGGGCATCCGGGTTGTCTGCCCCGAATCCGACGGATCCGGGGATCGAGAACACGACGGAGCAGTAGCTCACGTACCGGTACCAGGTGCCACGGGTACACGGAAGTCCGATCACGACCGGCCGAACCCGACACAGGCGAGTTCGTCAGCGAGGTCGCTGACGTGAACATCCTCGACGACCTTGCTCACAGTCGGCCGTGCACCGTTGCCAGGTCTGTGGTCGACAGCACCCCAGCGGGAGGACGACGAGGCGGCACGACGGGCCGACGATCGTCTTCGCCCCCGGTCGCTGGCATGTCGGCAGCCCTACGACGCACCGCGAACGCTCGACGACGCGCCAGCGCCGCGAGTGCGAGTCCCCGTAGCCGCTCGAACGCCACGGCGTCCTGCCGACGGGGACCATGGGGCCTACCGCGACTCGACGACCCAACCCAACGACCTCAGCTCGTCGAAGGCACTGACCGCAGCGGTGATCGAGACTCGATCGAGGCGACCAGAAGCCGTCAGGAACCGAGCGGTGCGGTAGCCGGGTACGGGCGGGACGGCTGGCCGCAGCCGAACACAGGCAACCTCGACGCGCGGCACCCACAGGCCGTTGAACGAGTCGCTGGTCAACTCGACGCCATCAGCAGAGATCCCCAGACGCGCAGACCCTGGGCGACGCACGACCACGCCGTTCACTTTGGCCGCCACGTCGTAGACGGCCGTCGGTTGCCAACCACCGGGCCTGGCGACAGGCGGATCCTGCACCACACCCAACCACGACCCGCGCGCCGTTCGGATGATCAGCCACCCGATGAACGCGACCGCGGCGACCGCTCCGAAGGCAAGCAACGCCCACTGACCAGTTTCGAGCTGAGCTACCAACACCCCGCCTCTCCGACCAACGACGCGCGCCAATGGCGACGGTCAACGAGCTGTCGGTCGCGAACAAGTGTCCCAGACGACGGGTGGCGGAACGAAGGAAGCCACGGGCAACGCGCCGACCCGCCCCTGCCGCAGCGACGAGTACCTCCTATCAGCATCGCCTGCCCCCTCGCCCAAACACCGCGCCCCAGATCACGCGGGCATAACCGCGGCCAGCGAACGGGCCGATCGCCGGCTCCGCCCCCTGCACCGCGCTTCTCGGTATCAGATCCTCGCTGCCGGTTCCCCCGCGTCGCCGGATCCTGAGAAGGTGGCGCGTCAACCTGCCGAGGGCGACTACTCGCCGCATGCTGCCCTCGCGTCGATGCCCGGGGCTGATCGTGGCGGGCGCAGCGGTAGCCGACCAGACCCCTACGGGAGCCGTTCGACCCCCGTGACACCCGGCGCCGCCGCGATGAGTGCTTCGAGCTCGGGTAGCCGCTCCGGGTCAGGCGGCACATCAGTGGGCACCAAGACCACCAACCAGCCGTTCGCATAGTCCACATCGGCCCCCAGCCGGAAGCCTTCGCGCATGCCGGCATCGGTGATCGAGCGCCCTGTCTGCTCGGCTCTCTCCGACGTCAGCGGTGCGGCCATGTGTGCCCGGTAGGCCGGACGCCAGCCATCAGACAGGACTGTCATCCCCGGCGGCGTACTCGGGGGCGACGACACCGTGCTACTGGTCGGCGTGGCTGTCACCGTCGACGACGACAACGGTTCCGAACAGCCAGCGACCAGCACCACGACAATCACAGTCAAGAAGCGGATCCGCTTCATGCCCGGATCACCGTCGACGTAGGCGGCGGCCAGCGGCGGGCCAGAACGTTCGCAATCATCGGGTCGAGGCGGTCGTCGGACTCGTCACGGCGTTTGTTCCCCTGCCCTCGGTCTCGGGACCGTCCCAGAACCCGCGTCCCAGACGACAACCTTGCCGTAGCACTTCGACGGAGGCTACCGCCCGCCCGGTCGCGGCAATCCGTCTCCGAACACACCGCCGAGGTGTCCCAGATCACCGTCTCGCCAACGGGCCGAACGCCGGTTCGAGATCGTGCCACGTGGCCGTGAGGTGGCAGCTGACACGCTTCCGGTCCCGAAACGGGGCATCTCCTTCAACCGACGGCCGTCGGAGCGGACCAGGCAGCGTCGACAACGGGACCTCGGCGGGACTCCCGTACTCGGTCCCGAGCAAGGTCCCGTTCCCAGGTCAACGGGCCTTTCGGGCGTCGCCATGCTCCAAGACCCGGAGGGCACTCGGTCGGCGCGGGCGGACCAACGGATGTCGGACGAGGTCCCGCAGTCGGTCCCGGGATCGGTCCCGCCGGCCGGCCACAGGCCCTCGCCGCCGTGGCGGGCGCTACCCGGGTTCGGGGGGATCTCCAAGGCATCGGCGAGGCTCGACGCCAGGTCGGCGTCTCGTTGCGCCCTGGCGTGGGCGTAGGCGCGCAGCGTCGTCGATGGGTCCGAGTGCCCAAGCCGATGTGCGACCGTGGCGGCGTCGTAGCCCTCGCTGAGCGCGAACGTCGCCGACCAGTGGCGGAGGTCGTGCAGGCGCCACTCGACGTCGATGCCGGCGAGCTCGCGGCAACGCTGCCACCAGTACCCGATCCGGTCGGGGCGGGGAGCCTTCTCCGTGTCGCTGAACATCCACGGTGTGTAGGGCTCACGCCTGGCCCGCAGCACTTCGAGCATGGCCACGGTCGACGGGTCGAGCGCGACCCGTCGACGGTCGGCGGTCTTGGTCGGATCGTCACGCAGGACGGTCCGCCGATCGTCACCCGAGCCTTCCCGGACCACCGTGATGGCGCTGTCGACCCGGAGCACGGAGCCGTCGAGGTCGGTCCACCGCAGCGCCGCGAGCTCGGCGCGGCGGGCACCGGTGATCGCCGCGAGTCGGATCGCGACCGGCGCCATCTCGTTGACCTGCTCGGCGGCCTCGAGCACGGCCTGGACGTCCTCGGCGGACATCACATCGCGCGAGGTCCGCTTCGCTCGCTCATAGCTCGCCAGCGCGGCCGGGTTCTGTGCGATCCACCCCCAACGGACCGCCTGGGCCAGTGCCGACCGCAGCGACTGGAACTGGTTGCGGATCGATCCCTCGCCGACCCCGGCCTTGCGGAGGCGGACGATCCAGGCATCGACGTCGGTGACCTGCAGCCGGGCGACGGGGACCTTCCCGATCCGATCGGCGGCGATCGATCGCGACCGGCTCTCCTGGTCTCGGCGCGTGTAGGGGGCCCAGCTGGCCTCCTTGAGCGCGCGCCACTCGTCGAGGAGCTCGGCGACGGTCCGGCGGGCGTCGGGCCGGCTCGGCTTGAGCTCGAGCTCGCTCGCCACCCGCTCGGCATCCTTCTTGCCGCCGCGCACCGTACGGGAGACCTGGACGGGCTTGCCCTGGGCGTCGCGCCCGGCGAACACCCGGACCTCCCAGACACCGCGCTTGCGCTGCCGGATCGTTGCCATGGCTGAAGACCCTACGTGAAAAGTAGGGATGGGAGTAGGGATGGACGCCGATCCCGGGTTCGACAACGACAGAGGCCCGCTCGGGTGAGCGGGCCTCTGACAGAAGAAAGCGCAGGTCAGAGCTACTCGACGCGCAGGCCGGAGATGGCCCGGGCGATCACCAGCTGCTGGATCTGCTCGGTGCCCTCGAAGATGTCGTAGATCTTCGAGTCGCGGTGCCAGCGCTCGACCGGGTACTCCTTGACGTAGCCGTAGCCACCCAGGATCTGGATGGCCCGCTCGGTGACCCACACGGCCACGCGGCCGGCCTTGAGCTTGGACATCGAGCCCTCGGCGTTCTTGTACTGGCTGTTGCGCGACATCCACGCGGCCCGCCACACCAGCAGGCGGGCGGCGTCGATCTCGGTGGCCATGTCGGCGAGCATGAAGCCCACGCCCTGGTGCATCACGATCGGCTTGCCGAAGGCGACGCGCTCGGTGGCGTACTGCAGGGCGTACTCGTAGGCGGCGCGGGCGACGCCGATGGCCTGGGCGCCCACGGCGGGGCGGGTGGCCTCGAAGGTGGCCATGGCCGGCTGCTTGCCGCTCGACACCTTGCCCGGGTTGTTCAGCGCCTCACGGGCACGGGCCAGCTTCTCGTCGAGCTTCTCCTTGCCGCCGAGCAGGCAGCTGCCGGGCACCCGCACGTCGTCGAGCACGACCTCGGCGGTGTGCGACGCCCGGATGCCGAGCTTGGAGTACTTCTGGCCCTGCGACAGGCCGGGCGTGTTGGCCGGGACCACGAAGCTGGCCTGGCCGCGGCCCTTCAGCTCGGGGTCGACGGCCGCGACCACCACGTGGACGTCGGCGATGCCGCCGTTGGTGATCCACGCCTTGGTGCCGTTGAGGACCCACTCGTCCTTGGCCTCGTCGTAGACGGCCTTGGTGCGCAGCGAGGACACGTCGGAGCCGGCGTCGGGCTCGGACACGCAGAACGCCCCGAGCTTCACGTCGTCGGGGGTGCCGTAGCACTGCGGGACCCACTCCATGATCTGCTCGGGGGTGCCGTTGCCGAGGATGCCGGCGGCGGCGAGGCCCGAGCCCATGATCGCCAGGCCGATGCCGGCGTCGGCCCAGAACAGCTCCTCGGTGGCGACCGGCATCGAGAGCCCGGTCGGGTCGTTCATCATGATCTGAGCCATGAAGTCCATGCCGTAGAGGCCGACCTTGGCCGCCTCCTCGACCACCGGCCAGGGGAACTCCTCCTTCTCGTCCCACTCGGCCGCGACCGGGCGGATGACCTCTTCGCCGAAGTCGTGGACCCACTTCTGCAGGGTGAGCTGGTCCTCGTTCAGCTGGAACGACACGTCGGACATTGGGCACGGCTCCTTGTGCGATGCGAGTGGGGTCCGAGGGCCTGGGCGCTGGGTGATCGGCCCGATCGGTGCGCCGGTGCGGTGGGGTGTCCGGGGCCCGGATCGCCTCCGGGCACGAAGTTACCCCCCGGTAACGTACCGAACGGTAACCCAGCGACCTGGTGTTGACAAGACGGCCGAAAGTCCCGTTTCGGGGCCTCGCGACCTCCGGCGCGTCCGCCCGTTCCCGTGTTCTCGATGGGATCCCGACCGGCCTGCGACACCGATCCCATCGAGAACGGCGCCGGGCGACCCGAGGTGGCGGCCCCGGCGGCCGCCGCTACGGCACGAGGGCGAGGGCGACCAGCACGAGGACGGCACCGACCACATACGGCGCGGCCACCCCGACCTGCCCGAACAGCACGCCGGCGGCGACGGGGCCGACGACCCGGGCCAACCCACCGGCGGACTGCTGCCAGCCCAGCCACTGCCCGCGCTCGTGGCCGGCTCGACCGGCGACCGAGGACGACAGCGTCGGCGTGAGCAGGCCCTGGCCCACGACGAGCAGCAACAGCGCCGGCACGAGGGTCAGCCACCCTCCGTCGACGGCCAACACGGCGAGGCCCACGGCGTTGGCCGTCAGGCCGAGGCGGAGCACCGACCTCTCCCCGAGCGCCGTGGTGACCGGACCGACGAGGCCTCCCTGCACCGCCACGAGCGCGAGGCCGATGCCGGTGAACACGGCCCCGGTGGCGGCCAGCTCGAAGCCGAAGCGCTTCTCGCCGAGCAACGAGAAGGTCGCCTCGAAGCCGGCGAAGGCGACCATCCCGACGAAGGCGACGACGATGAGCCGCACGATGCCGGCGACGTCGACCTCCCGGCGGTGCTCGGGTCCCTCGAGGTGGCCGGGCTCGACGAGGCCGGGGCCGTCGAGCGCAGGCGCGTCGGCGATGCGGTCGCCATCGAGCTCGGCGTCGTCGAGGGCGGAGCTGCGCCCCGGCCCCGAGCCCCGGTCGGACCCCGCCACCGCCGCCGTGGCGGTCACCTTCGTCGGCGCCGTCTCGGGCAGTCGCTTGATCGCCACCAGGGCGTTGACGAACGAGATGGCGGCGGCGAGGAAGAACGGCACGTGCACACCGGCCAGCGCGCCGAGCGCACCGATGGCCGGGCCGGCCACGAACCCCACGCCGAAGGCCGCGCCGAGCAGGCCCATGAGCTTGGCCCGCTGGTGCGGCCGGGCCAGGTCGGCCGCCGACGCCTGAGCCACCGACACCGACGCGCCGCTGGCGCCGTCGATGATCCGACCGGCGAACAGCACGGCCACCGAGCCGGCGACGCCCGTGAGCAGCGAGCCGATCGCCGTGCCGAACAGGCTCACGAGGAGCACCGGCTTGCGGCCCACCTTGTCCGACAGCCGACCCCAGATCGGCGCGAACACCAGCTGGGCCAGCGAGAACGAGGCGACCAGCACGCCGATGACCGCGGGCGAGGCGCCGAACTGCTCGGCGTACTGGGGCAGGATCGGCAAGACGATGCCGAAGCCGATCAGGTCGATGGCCACGGTGGACCACAACGTCCAGAAGCCCTCGGGCAGCGGTTCGCGCGGCGTGGTGGGGGACGACCGGGCCACGACCGCCAGCGAACTAGCGCACCGGGTCGGGGCGCAAGTCGCCGGGCGCGCCCGACACCCCGAGGCGTCGGCCCGCTCCACCGACCCGTGACGACGACCACAGCGGCACGACGGGCCTGCCCTCCGAGGGGCGATGGTCCCGAACCAGACCGCCGGAGGTCACGAAGCGCGGCGAAGGGTGCCTTCTCGACCTGGCGCGGGGATGATCACGATGGAGGCAGCGATGGGCCGGCGGCGGGCGGCCTGGGAGCGGACCATGAGGTACGAGCGCGGCGCGAGCACGACCGGTCCTCGAGGACCGAGCGGCCGGCGGCTGCCCGCGCCCGTGTCCGACGGGCGGGAGGAACCCGGCGAACCGGTGACCGAAGGGCGCTGGACGACGACCACCGCCGACGTGCACCTGGGTGAGCTGTGGCTGCCGACGGCCGTGTACGGCGAGGAGGCAGGCGACACCGAGCGCCGGCACCACGAGCTCGAGGCGCTCGGCGCCGTGGCCGAGCCCGAGAAGACCTCGCCGAGGCGCGCCGGGCCCTCGCCCTCGACACCGGCGCCGACCTCGATGCGTGGCTCGAGGAGGCCGCCACCCTCGAGCGGATCCACACCGAGCTGGTCGCCACCCGCAAGCTCGCCGAGAAGAAGAGCCACGTGCCCGAGCGCCGCTTCGTCGTGGGACTGGAGATGGGTGAGCGGCTGTCCCTCGAGCGGCTCGGCCTCCAGCGCTACGAGCAGCTGGCCGATCGTCGGGCCGAGATCGAGGCCCTGCGCGCCGAGCTGGCCGACGAGCGCACCCGCGACGAGATCCTCGCCGACGACCTCGGTTCGGTCGAGCTGGCCCAGGTCGAGCTCGACGCCGCCCGGGAGCTGCTGGCGCGGGCTCGCGGCAACGACCGCCTGCCGGCCCGCCCGAGCGACGTCACCGGACCGTTCCCACGGCCCACCGACACCGACGCCGCCTGACCACGACCGCCTCGACCACCCTGGCGCCACGGCCCCCTCCGCGAGACGCGGCACCGGAGGCGGCGGCACCCGGCTCCAGTCAGCCGGGGCGGACCTTGGTGCCGTCGGCGGTGTCCTCGACCACGAAGCCGCGGGCGACGATCTCGTCGCGCAAGCGGTCGGCGGTCGCCCAGTCCTTCTCGGCCCGCGCCGCGTCGCGGCGATGGGCCCGCTCGACGATGTCGTCGGGGATCTCCTCTCCGACGCCGCGGTGCAGCACCAGCCCGACGGCCTCGCACATCGACCGCACCGCCGCCACGAGCGCGCCGGCCAGCACCGTCTGCCCGGTGTCGAGCGCCTCGTTGGCCTGCTTCACCGTGGTGAACAGCAGCGCCACGGCCGCCGGCGTGTCGAGGTCGTCGTCCATGGCCTCGCGGAAGGCGTCGATCACGTCGGCCGGCGGGGCGAGCCCTTCGTCGAGGCCGGCCTCGGCGGCCCGCCGCACCAGCCCGTCCAACCGCTGGAGCGCCTTCGACGCGTCGTCGGTGGTCGCCCGGGTGACCTCCACCGGCGAGCGGTAGTGCGACCGCAGCACCAGCAGGCGATAGGCGCGGGGATCGGTCGAGGAGATGAGGTCGGCGAGGTTCGTGAAGTTGCCGAGCGACTTCGACATCTTCTCGCCGCCCACCTCGACGAAGCCGTTGTGCATCCAGTGGTTGGCGAAGGTGTGCCCCGACGCGATGGCCTGGGCCCGCTCGTTCTCGTGGTGCGGGAAGGCGAGGTCCTGGCCCCCGCCGTGCAGGTCGAAGCCGTCGCCGAGCAGGTCGAGCGACATCACCACGCACTCGGTGTGCCAGCCGGGTCGGCCCGGGCCCCACGGCGAGTCCCACGCCGGCTCGTCGGGCTTGGACTTCTTCCAGAGGGCGAAGTCGATCGGCGACCGCTTCTCCTCGTTCGTCTCCACCCGGGCGCCGGCCTGCAGCGACTCGATCGACTGGCGGGCCAGCAGCCCGTAGCCGTCGACCTCGTCGGGCGAGAAGTAGACCCCGTCGCCGGTCTCGTAGGCGTACCCCTTGTCGACGAGCTCGGCCACCAGCTCGACCATCCGGTCGACGTAGGCGGTGGCGTGCGGATCGGAGGTGGGCCGCTTCACGCCGATGGCGTCGACGGCCTCGTACCAGAGGGCCTCGTTGTCGACGGCGACGGCCTCGGCGTCGCGGCCCTCCTCGTTGGCCCGGTTGATGATCTTGTCGTCGATGTCGGTGATGTTCGACACGTAGTCGACCTCGAGACCGGTCCACTCGAGGTAGCGGCGCAGCACGTCGAACACCAGCGACATGCGGCCGTGACCGATGTGGGAGGGCCGTAGACCGTGGGCCCGCACACGTACATCGACACCTTGCCGGGATCTCGGGTCTCGAAGGGCACCACGGCCCTCCTGGCGGTGTCGAACAGGCGCAACATGGGCCAGACGCTACTGCGCGTCCTTCGAGGTGCCGATAGGAGGAGGAGCCGCGGCGTGCACGGCCTCGCCGCGACGGCCAGCGCTGGGGACGAGTGGCTGACGAGGACCGGGTCGGCGTCTGCAGGGTGCAGCCGGGATGGACGGGACGGGTGCGCACGGCTCGAGCACCGACGACGAGCGCCGTAGCTGGAAGGCGGGCGGGCGGCCGTCGCCGTGGCGGGTGCGGAGGTCCGGGTGGCCGAGGCCCCGCCCCGGCCGAGGGCGACCGGGTGGATCGGCCCGCTGCCGGGCGACCCTGGCCCCGTCACGCTGGGACCACCCCCGCCGCGACGGCCGCCGACGGCCGAGCGGATCGCCGTGGCCGCCATCACCGTTGCCGTGCTGGCGCTGGTGGCGGGGCTGGTGGTGGCGACCCGACCCGATGAGGCGCCGTCGGCCTCGTCCCCGACGACCCGCCCGCGCGAGCTCGCCATCACCCGCACGACGATCCGCTCGAGGTCCGCCGTGCACCGATCGACGCCCGCCCGCTGCGGCTCGGCCTCGACCAGCCCGGCGCCGAGCTCGCCTCGGCCCAGAACCTGGTCGACCCGAACGATCGCGGCACCTGGCCGCTGGCCCGGCCGCCGTGGGACGCCGGTCGCGGTGCGCACGGCTACCGGGCCGGCGACGGCCTCGCCGCGCCCAGCTTCTACCTGGAACAGGTCGACCCCCGGCTGCCGGCGACCAGGGGCGTGAGGCCGCCCGCCGGCGTCGGCCACCGACCTGGGCGACGGGGTCAGGGTGGACCGACCGACGCCGACCTGGGCGAGGGCGTCACCGTGTGGGACGGCCACCGTGCGCACCGGCGGCCGCCACCCCAGCCGCCCGGCCCGTGGGTGCGGCGGTGGACGATCCGCCGCCCCGACGGCGTGGCCGACGGTCACCGGCCACGGCCTGACCGTCGCCCAGGTGGTCGACGTCGCCCGCCGCCTCCGGTTCGAGGATCGCGGCGAGCCGACGATCGACCTCCCCGGATTCGACCGGCGGGAGATCGGACAGTCCTCCCGTCGACCGATGGCTACGGCCGATCCACCTGGCGCTGGCCCGGCGGCGAGGCCGAGGTCGAACCACGCCGGCTGCGACGACGACCGTCGAGGCGATGGCGGCCGACGCCGTCACCGGGCTCTCGGGAGGCGTGCTCGAGCCGGTGCGGGTGCGCGGCCGCGACGGCCTGCTCGCCGTGCTGCCCGACGGGTCGTGGTGGGTGCGCTGGGACGAGCCCGACGCCCGGGCCATCGGCGAGCTGGTCGTCCGGGGCGACCGCGCCGCGCTCGCCGCCGCGCTCGACGCCGTGGGCGAGATCGATCCCGCCGCCTACCTGGAGCTGGCGGCCACCCGACCGCCCGACCCGGCCCAACGCTGGTCCTGCCCACCCGACCCCACCCGCTGCCACGCCGCCGCCGTCGAGCGGCTCCACACCCTCGACGTGCTCAGCATCTGGCGCCGGGGACCGACCGGCCTCGAGGGCTTCGGGCCCGTCCCCGGCCTGCCCGCCCCGCCCGACCAGTACCGCGGCGTCGCGAGGCTGACCGCCTCACCGGCAGCTCCGGCCTCCAGCCGCCCGCAGCGCACCGCACCCGGCTCATCCCGCTTCGAGCCGTCGGTGACCGGCCGGTAGGTTTGGCCCCGTGAGCAACGACGCCCCGACCCCCGACCCGAGTGGACCGTCCCCGAGAAGCCGAGCCTCGACGGGCTCGAGGACACGTGGGACCAGGTCTGGGAGGCCCACGGCACCTACCGCTTCGACCGGTCGAAGACCCGCGACGAGATCTACTCGATCGACACGCCGCCGCCGACCGTCTCCGGGTCGCTGCACGTCGGCCACGTCTTCTCCTACACCCACACCGACACCATCGCCCGCTTCCAGCGCATGCGGGGCCGCGAGGTCTTCTACCCGATGGGCTGGGACGACAACGGCCTGCCCACCGAGCGGCGGGTCCAGAACTACCACGGCGTCCAGTGCGACCCGTCGCTGCCCTACGACCCCGACTTCACCCCGCCGTTCAACGGCGACGTCCCCACCGGCAAGCACAAGCCCGAGCCGGTCCACATCTCCCGTCGCAACTTCGTCGATCTCTGCAACGAGCTCACCACCGCCGACGAGGTCGTCTTCGAGCAGCTGTGGCGCCACCTCGGCCTGTCCGTCGACTGGTCGATGACCTACGCCACCATCGACGAGCGCTCCCAGCGGGTCGCCCAGCGGGCCTTCCTGCGCAACCTCGAGCGGGGCGAGGCCTACCAGGCCGAGGCGCCCGTCCTGTGGGACGTCGACTTCCGCTGCGCCGTCGCCCAGGCCGAGCTCGAGGACAAGGAGCTGCCGGGCGCCTACCACCGCATCCTTCGCCCGCACCGACGGCAGCGGCGACGTCTTCATCGAGACCACCCGCCCCGAGCTCATCCCGGCGTGCGTCGCCCTCGTCGCCCACCCCGACGACGAGCGCTACCAGCCCTTGTTCGGCCACACCGTCCGCACGCCGCTGTTCGGCGTCGAGGTCGAGGTCCACCCCCACGAGCTGGCCGACCCCGAGAAGGGCTCGGGCATCGCCATGATCTGCACCTTCGGCGACGTCACCGACGTCGTCTGGTGGCGCGAGCTCGACCTGCCCACCCGCTCGGTCGTCACCCTCGACGGGCGCCTGCAGCCCGAGACCCCCGAGTGGATCACCGACGGGGCCGGCGTCGCCGCCTACGCCGAGCTGGCCGGCAAGAAGGTCAAGGGCGCCCAGACCCGCATCGTCGAGCTGCTGCGCGACGCCGGCGCCCTCGACGGCGAGCCGCGGCCCATCACCCATCCGGTCAAGTTCTTCGAGAAGGGTGACCGCCCGCTGGAGATCATCACCAGCCGGCAGTGGTACATCCGCAACGGCGGGCGGGACGACGACCTGCGCCAGGCTCTGCTGCAGCGGGGCAAGGAGCTGCACTGGCACCCGCCCTACATGCAGGCCCGCTTCGAGAACTGGACGGCCGGGCTCAACGGCGACTGGCTGATCTCGCGCCAGCGGTTCTTCGGTGTGCCGTTCCCGCTCTGGTACCCGCTCGACGGTGACGGCGAGCCCGTCTACGCGCAGCCCATCCTCGCCACCGAGGACATGCTGCCGGTCGATCCGTCCAGCGACGTCCCGCCCGGCTACGCCGAGGACCAGCGCGGCGTCCCCGGCGGCTTCGCCGGTGACCCCGACGTCATGGACACCTGGGCCACCTCCTCGCTCACGCCGCAGATCGCCACCGGCTGGGGCGACGACGACGACCTGTTCGCCCGCACCTTCCCCATGGACCTGCGCCCCCAGGCCCACGACATCATCCGCACGTGGCTGTTCTCCACGGTCCTGCGGGCCCACCTCGAGCACGACTCCCTGCCGTGGACCAACGCCGCCCTGTCCGGATGGATCCTCGACCCCGACCGCAAGAAGATGTCGAAGTCGAAGGGCAACGTCGTCACGCCGTCACACCTGCTCGAGCAGCACGGCGCCGACGCCGTGCGCTACTGGGCCGCCAACGGCCGGCCCGGCACCGACACCGCCTTCGACGAGGGCCAGATGAAGATCGGTCGGCGGCTGTCGATCAAGATCCTCAACGCCTCACGCTTCGCGCTGGGGCTCGGTGGCGGCGACGGCTCGGCCGCCCGCACCGACCTCTCGCTGATCACCGCGCCGCTCGACCGGGCCATGCTGGCCCGCCTCGCCACGCTGGTCGACGACGCCACCGCCGCCTTCGAGGCCTACGACTACGCCCGGGCGCTGGAGCGCACCGAGTCGTTCTTCTGGGCGTTCTGCGACCAGTACCTCGAGCTGGTCAAGGGCCGGGCCTACGGCGCCCACGGCGACGAGGCCGCGTGGTCCGCGCAGGCCGCGCTGCAGCTCGCGCTGTCGACCCTGCTGCGGCTGTTCGCCCCGTTCCTGCCCTACGTCACCGAGGAGGTCTGGTCGTGGTGGCAGGAGGGCTCGGTCCACCGGGCTCCGTGGCCGACGCCGGACACCCTGCGCGACGCGGCCAACGGCGGCAACCCGGTCGTCTACGACGAGGCCGCCGCCGTCCTGTCGGAGATCCGCAAGGCCAAGACCGAGGCCAAGCGCTCGTTGCGCGTCGCGGTCGACGAGGTCGTCGTCGCCGACTCCCACGCCCGGCTCGACGCCTTGCAGGCCGCGGCCGAGGACCTGCGCGAAGCCGGCAACGTCGCCATCCTCGAGCTCGTCCCCTCCGACGAGGCCTCCATCACCGTCACCCTGGCCGCCGCCGACGACAGCTGAGGCCCACCGGACGCGACGGAGCCGGGGACCGTGCTGGGATCGGTCCCCGGCTCCGTGGGTGACCCGCCGCCTGACCACCGGGGCGGCGGGTGACCGGGAGGGCGGGCGCCGAGGGGGTGCGCCGCGCCCTCCAGGAGGGTCACTTCTTCGTGGCGGTGAAGGTCTTGGTGACGGTCTGGCCACCCGAGCCGTTGGCGGTCAGCTGGTAGGTGTGGGGGCCGGGGCAGGAGAAGGGCACGGTGTCCGAGCCGCTCGAGCCGGGGTAGGTCTTGTAGGCACCGGGGCCGTCGATCGACAGGGTCACCGACTGGGCACCCGGGGCGTTCCAGCTGACGGTGATGTAGGGGGTCGGGTCGGTCGGCTTGCACTCGACCTTGGAGGGCACCGAGGCGCTGGTGAAGCTCAGCGAGGGCTTGGGCGCCTGCGTCGTCGAGGTGGTCGAGGTCACCGTGGGCTTGGGAGCCGACGTGGCCGGCGGCGCGGTCGGCGGCGTCACGATCACGACGGTCGGGGGGACGGTGGCGGCGGGCCCGGCGGTGGTGGAGGGCGCCACGTCGTCGGTGGCCGTCGGGCCGGCGAGGTCGTCCAGGCTCGGGGGTGGCACGGCCCCGCCCAGCTCGCCGCCGACGTCGGTCGACTCGGCGCCGACCTCCGACGCCAGCCGGGTGTCGGTGAGCGTGGGCCGGGAGCCGGGGCGCAGGGCCAGCAGCAGCCCGCCGCACACGAGCAGCAGGGCGATCACGATGGCGAGGAAGGCCAGGCCGACCCGGCTGCCGGCGGTGTCGGCCTCGACCGGCGCGACCGTCGCCGGCGCGGCCGTGGTGGGGGCCGCAGAGGCGGCGGTCGGCGGGACGGGCAGCTGGTGGGCCGCGGTCACGTCGAAGGCGGCGGAGGCCACGGCGTCGGCCGACGGCGACGCGTACGAGGCCGCGTCGCCGTGGGACGGATGGGCGGCGTAGGCCGTGGCGAGCGGCTGGGCGGCGGCCGTCGGGGCCGACGGCTCGGGGAGGGTGAGGAGGGCGGTCTCGTCGTGCATCGTGCTGGCTCCGGGGATCGGGCGGGGCGGGCGCCCCGTGCGGTGGTGGTCGAGCGTCCTGACCCCCGGGCCCGGCCCCGCTTACGGGCCCTTTGTGTGACGTAGGTCACTCTGTGCGCGAGCGCCCGGCCCCCACGAGGCGTGCCTCGTCACCCACCACGGTGACCACGAACGCCTCGACCCGGGCTCCGCCCGAGTCGGCAGCAGACAGATCAGCCCGTCTCGGCGGGTGGGCCCGATCGGTCGGCGTCCCGATCGGCGTCGTGGACCCACACCTCGGACCGCCCGGCCGGCGGCATCACCAGGCCGGCGGCGTCGAAGGCGGCCTTGATCCGGGCCCGCAGCTCGCGCAGCACCCCGAACTGGGAGGCCGGTCGGGTCTTGAGCACGACCCGGATCGAGATGCCGCTCTCGGCGAAGTCCTCGACGCCCCAGACCTCGGGCGCAGCGAGGATCTCGCTCGCCCAGGCGTGGTCGGCCGCGAGCGCCTCCGCGGCGCGGCGGATCACGTCCTGGGCCTGGTCGAGGTCGGTGTCGTAGGCGACCTGGACGTCGAGCAGCGCCCGGGCCCACTCCTGGGACTTGTTGCCCACCCTGGTGATCTGGCCGTTGGGGACGTGCCAGAGCACGCCGTTGACGTCGCGCACCCGGGTGGCCCGCAGCGTGACCCGCTCGACGGTGCCCTTGGCGTCGGGCCCGAGGTCGACGATGTCGCCGACGCCGAACTGGTCCTCGACGACCAGGAAGAAGCCGGCGAGGAAGTCACGCACCATGTTCTGGGCGCCGAAGCCGAGGGCCACACCGATGACGCCGGCGGTGGCGATGAGCGGACCCAGGTTGACCTCGAACACCTCGAGGACCATCACGATGGCCGTGAACCAGATGATCACCGAGGCGATCGACCGGAAGACCGCCGACAGCGTCTGGACCCGCGCCTCGGCCCGCAGGTTGGACTCGCCGGTGCGCAGCAGCACGTTCGGCGTCTTCTCTCGCAAGCGGGTCCGCAGCCGCGACGGCTCGTTGTCGAGCCGTCGCTGCATGACGCGCTTGATGACCGCCCGCACGATCCGGTTGACCACGAAGGCGACGCCCAGGATGACCAGCGCCTTGAACGGCTTGGCCACCAGCCACTCGGTGAGCCCGGCCAGCCACGACCACCCGGTCCACTCGTAGACCTTCTGGCACAGCCACGAGGCGTCGGGATCGCAGGCCTGGGACAGATCGGTGAGGTCCTTGGTGGCCTCCGACGCGGGGTTGGGCAGCGGCGTGGTGCTCGGGGCCTTCGCCTGGGCCAGGACACCGACGAGCGACAGGAGGAGCGCGGGCGCAGGCATGACCCGGCCACGCTAGTGGCGCGCCGGCGACCCGGCGGAGCGGCCCTGCGCCGACGGGCGGGCCCGGCGACGGCCGACACCGGCGCCCGACGAGCCTTCGGCACGCCCGACGAGCGCCTGCACCCCGGCGACCCGACGCCGGCCGGTACGATCGCCGTGCCGACGCCGGGCCACTGCACGGCGCACCGGACCGCCCGCCGGCCGCCCTCGGACCGGCGGTCCCGCCGAACGCCGACCCGCCGTGCCCGCCTCGACGACCACCACCCCCGCCCGGCGCCGCCCATGGCCCGTCCCCCGGCACCGAGCGACGGCGCTCGCCCTGTCGGCCGCGCTGGTGCTCGCGTCGATGGCCTGCTCGGGGCCGAGCGGACCGGCACCCGACGACGCCGACGGCACCACGACACCGGCCGTCGAGCCCACGCCCGGTCCGGGCGACACGGCACCGCCGGTCAACCCCGTCCCGCTGGCCACCGGCATGTCGGTGGCCGCCGCCGCCTCTGGCGACGTCGTCGAGGCCGGCCACGGCCCCGGGTTCGCCACCCAGGCCGTCGCCACCGTCGACGGCGACGGCCAGCCGGTGCTCGTGTGGGGCACCTACACCGACGCCACCGGCCGGGCGTCGGTCGTGCAAGCCGCCCGGTACGACCCGGCCACCGGCAGCTGGACGAAGCCCGTCGAGCTGTTCTCCGGTCGGGTCGGCCACGACGGCGCCGGCCGCTCGATCGCCGCCACCACCGACGCCACGACGGGTGCGCTGCACGTGGTGTGGTCCCATGGCGGCGACGAGCCCGGGCCGACCCGCACCATCTCCCTGGCCACCTCCACCGACGGCGGCCGAACCTGGACCACCCAGCGGGTCGCCGAGGAGGCCGGGCTGGCGACCCCGTCGGTGGCGGCGGCCGACGACCTCGTCCACGTCACCTGGTGGAGCGAGCGCGACGGCGTCGTCCGGGCGGTCGGCACCCCGGCCACCGAGCCCACGGCCGACCGCCGGTGGGAGCGCTTCGTCGCCCCGGTGCCGTCCGGCTTCGTGCCCCTCGCCACGGCCCCGGCCGTCACGGTCGACCCGTCGGGCGCACCGGTGATCGCCTACGCGACGACCACCCCGAACGGGTCCGTCGGCCGCGTGCTCGTCTGGCGCCCCGACCGGGCCGCCACCGCCGTCCCGGTCGCCGACGTCGGCCAGTCCGGCCCACCCGCGCTGGCGCTGGGGATGCACGGCGACGCACCGGTGGTCGCCCTCACCGGCACCGACGTACGGACCCCGGCGGCGACGACCCCGACGACCGGTCCGCCCGGCACCTCGGTGCTACCAGCGCCGGCGTCGACGACCACGACCTCGACGACCGGTGACCGCACCGAGCGCGACGCGGCGTCGCCGTGGGCGTGGGTCGTGCGGGTGGGACCGACCGGCGCGCCGACCGCCCCGGTCGCGCTGGAGGCCGGCTCGGCCGGGCGGCGCACCGACGACCTCCCGCTGCCGCCCGGCATCGGGTTGGCCGTCCTGCCCGACGGCACGGCGGCGGTGGCACTGGTGCCCGTGGTGGCCAGCACCACCTGCGTCGTCGCCCGGGACGGGCCCGACGACCAGCCCCGCCAGCACACCGCGTGCAGCCGGTCGGCCGACGACCAGCCCCAGGTCATCCCGTCGGGGCGGGCGGCGTCGCTGGTGCGCCTCGCCGACGGTCGCCTCGCGGTGCCCCTCGGCAACAGCGAGGCGGCGCCGGGTCTGCCCGTCGGGCTCACGCTGTGGGTCGGCCCGGCCTGACGGTCGGGCCGGGACGCGCACCGGCCGACGGGCCCCCCGGGAGGCGGACGGCCCGTCGGCCGGTTCGGATCCTGCGTCGGCAGCCGTCGGCTGCCGACGGTCACGACGCCAGGTTCTCGGCGACGAAGTCCCAGTTGACCAGGTGGTCGAGGAAGGTGCTGATGTAGTTGGGGCGGGCGTTGCGGAAGTCGATGTAGTACGCGTGCTCCCACACGTCGATGGTGAGCAGGGCCTTCTGCGAGTGCTTCATCGGCAGGTCGGCGTTGGCGGTCTGGGTGACCTTCAGACCGCTGCCGTCGTCGACCAGCCAGGCCCAGCCCGACCCGAACTGGGTGGTGGCCGCCTTGGCGAACTCGTCACGGAACGCGGCGTAGGAGCCGAACGCGCCGTTGATCCGGTCGGCGACCTCGCCGGTGGGCTCGCCGCCGCCGCCGGGCTTCATGGAGCTCCAGTAGAAGGTGTGGTTCCACACCTGGGCCGAGTTGTTGAAGAGGCCACCCTCGGCCTTCATGATGATGTCGGTGAGCGAGGCGTTCTCGTCGTCGGTGCCGGCCACCAGGTTGTTGAGGTTGGTGACGTAGGTCTGGTGGTGCTTGCCGTAGTGGTACTCGAGCGTCTCCTGGCTGATGTGGGGGGCCAGGGCGTCCATCGCGTAGGGCAGCGGCGGCAGTTCGAAGGGCATGTCCGTTCCTCTCGGCGGGTGTCCGTTCTCGGGCACGCGTGAGGCTACACCGACCCTTCTCCGGCCCAACCGGCCGTGCCGGACGACGGTGTGCGAGGCCCGCGCCGCGGGTCAGTTCTCGCCCTCGCGGACGATGGCGGCCACCACCCGCAGCATGAGCACGGCTGAGCCCACCAGCGACACGAACCCGAACATCCGCACGATCTCGCCCTCGGCTGAACCGGGGTCGGCCGAGACCAGGATCATGCCGATGAACCCGAGCGCGGCGCCGAGGAACGCCAGCACGACCCGGTTCACCATGCGGCTGACGAAGGCGGTGTCGACGGCCTGGCTGAACAGCGACACCCGGGTGAGCAGATCGCCCTTCTGCAGCTGGGTGGCGATGCGGTCGGCGTGGCGGGGCAGCGCCCGCAGCGTCGGCAGCTGCGCGATGAGCTCCTGCTGGAGCGCGTCGTCGAGGTTGTCGGGCACCATCTGGGCCTTGGCCCACTCCTCGAGCCACGGGCGCGCTTCGGACCCGAGCCGGAAGCCCGGGCTCATGGTGGCGAGGGTGCCCTCCAGCACGACCAGGGCGCGAGCGAAGGTGGTCAGCTCGGCGGGGATCCGGATGCCGAACGTGCCGATCAGCGTGAACATGTCGTTCACGACCTTGGCGTTGAGGGCGATGTCGCCCGACACGTGCAGCGCCATGAACCGCGACAGCGCCCGCTCGAAGGCGTCGAGGTCGACGTCGGCGCCGATCTCGGTCATCTCCGAGATCGACTCCCGCAGCATCGTGGCGTCCTGCAACGCGACCGCCACCATCATCGACCGCAGCGACGCCAGCAGCAGCGGGTCGAGCCGCCCCGTGGCGCCGAAGTCGATCATCCCGACGTCGCCGTCGTCGAGGACGAACAGGTTCCCCGGGTGCAGGTCGGCGTGGAAGAAGCCGTCGGTGAAGATCTGCTTGAGCTCGGCCTCCATCAGGTGGGTCGCCAGGACGTGGGTGTCGAAGCCCTTGGCCTCGATCGCCGCCGTGTCCCGCACCGGCGAGCCGCGGAACCGCTCCTGCACCATGAGGCGCGGCGTCGAGTGCTCGAGGTGCACCGCCGGCACCTCGATCCCCGTGACGTCGGCCATGTTCTTGCGGATGTCGGCGGTGTTGCGGGCCTCGATCGTGAAGTCCAGCTCCTCCTGGAGGCTGGCGGCGAACTCCCTGGCGAGGCCGTAGACGCCGTACTCGGTGCCGAAGGGCGTGCTCTCCTCGACGCGGCGGGCGAGGCCGAGGAGGATCTTCAGATCGCGGTCGATCGCCTCGCCGACCATCGGCCGCTGGACCTTGACGACAACGTCCTCGCCGTCGTGGAGCCGGGCGAAGTAGACCTGCCCGATGGAGGCCGCAGCCACGGGCGTCCAGTCGAACGACGCGAACACCTGCTCCACGGGAGCACCCAGCTCGGCCTCCACGACGTCGCGCATCGCGTCCTCGGGCTCGACGGCCACGTCGTCCTGGAGCTTCTCGAGCTCGGCGATCAGCTCCGGGGGCAGCACGTCGGTGCGGGTCGAGGCGATCTGGCCGAGCTTGACGAACATGCCGCCGGCCTCTTCGAGCACGCGCCGGGCCCGGACGGGCGCCGGGTCCCGCTCGACGGCGGCGCGGCGCCGGCTGCGACGGCGGTCCCCGAGCAGGTGCCCGAAGCCGTTGGCCCGAGCGATGCCGACCAGCTCGCGGGTGCGCCGGACCGTGTCGAGGCGCACCTTCACGTACGACACGGGTCGGGGGATCACGAACTGGCCGGCCGCCTCGCCCTTGGCCAGGGTCCCGGGCCGGGCCAGCAGGTCGACCCCCACGGCGATCACCATCGTGGCGATGAACGCGACGAACAGGGTGTTGCGAACGAACCCCGGGGAGCTGAGATCCCCGTTGGAGACCGCCCAGGCGAGGGCGAGGCCCACGACCCACCCCAGGACCGAGGCGATGCTGACGGCCACCCAGGAGCGGCGGACGCCGAGCAGCCGGACCGCCAGGGCCGACACGATGATCAGGCCGGGCACGAGGAGCAGGATCTCCACGATGGTGGCGAGGGTGTCGCTCATCCCCGATGTCTAACCGGTGGCGGGCCGGCGAGCCCGCGATCCGCCGCGCGACCGAGGGCCCCGGAGGGCCCTCGGATCGAACCGGATCGACTGCGGCCGGTGCGGCCGCATCGTCAGCTCAGCAGCCGCCGCCCCACGGCGCCGCACCCTGCCACGAGTACAGGTGCTGGGCCATGGCGTCCTGGTCGGCCCGGGAGGCCGAGGCCGGGTTCTTGCCCACGAGGTCGGATCGACCGGCGTGGCGGGCGGTGTTGTTCCACGTCTGCGGCATGAACTGGTAGGCGCCGGAGGCACCGCTGCCGCCGTTCACGGCGCCGTAGTTGCCCCGCGACTCGCGGCCGCGCCACAGGACAGGAAGCCGTTGCCGCCGCCACCGCCACCGCTGGAGGCCGTGGTGCGGGCGGCGCCGTTGCCCTGCGAGGTCGACGGCTTGGTGGCCGTCTGGACCTGGGCCTGCACCGTGGGAGCCGGCGGCGGGGGCGGGGGCGGGTTGACGAGCTGCTCGAAGGCGGCGCGCTCCTCGGGGGTCGCCACGTACAGGGCGAAGGCGGCCCGCTGCTCGGGGGTCGCGGTGTAGAGCACGAAGGCCGCCTTCTCGGCCTCGGTGGCCTTCTCGAGGCGGAGCCGGGCCTGCTCGGCCGGGGTGAGGGCCGGGGTCACCTCGGTGGCCACCACGTTCTCGGTGACCGGGGAGGCCTGGGGTGCTTCGTCGTCGGCCTGGGCCAGCGCGGGGATGGCGACGGCGGCGGCCGCCCCGACGACGAGGGCGCCGGCACCGACGACACCAGCGGTGCGACGCAGCTTCGGTCTCTGCTCGGGCGTGGGGGAGGTGGTCATGATGGCTGTCCTTCCGGGTGGGGTCCGGGGGTCTTCGTTGCGGAGTGCCATCAGGCTATGCCCGGTTCGTCACAGAAATGCAATGGTCCCGCAACCCGATCGCCGGGAGGACAACATCGATGTGATGCTGCAAGGTGTTACGACAAGCAGGACGATGCAGCACGTCGGACATCGGTCACCTGCGCTTTCGTCCACGCCGCCCGCCGCGAATTGCATCGGCGTGATTCCGCTTGCTAGCGCGAGCGATCCCCCCGAAACGTGACCGATGTCATGCTCCGAGGGGACCCTCCGAGGGGACCGTCACGCCGTCACGAGGCCGTACGTGGACGGCCGGCGCAGCCTGGGATCAGCCGGCGTCGAGGAGGCCGATCGGGCAGCTGACGCCCGTGCCACCGAGGCCGCAGTACCCGTTGGGCACCTTGTGGAGGTACTGCTGGTGGTGGTCCTCGGCGTAGAAGAAGGGCCCGGCCTCGGCGATCTCGGTGGTGATGTCGCCGTGGTGGGCGGCCCGCAGGCGCTCCTGGAACATGGCGCGGCTCCGCTCGGCGGCCGCCCGCTGGGCGTCGTCGGTCCAGTACACGGCCGACCGGTACTGCGTGCCCACGTCGTTGCCCTGGCGCATGCCCTGGGTGGGGTCGTGGCCCTCCCAGAAGACCTGCAGCAGCGCCTCGTAGGAGGTCTGCGCGGGGTCGAAGACCACCAGCACGACCTCGGCGTGGCCGGTGCGACCGGAGCACACCTCCTCGTAGGTGGGGTTCGGCGTGTGACCCCCGGCGTAGCCCACGGCGGTCGTCCACACGCCCGGGAGCTGCCAGAACATCCGCTCTGCCCCCAGAAGCACCCCATCCCGAACACCGCCGTCCGCAGGCCCTCCGGGAACGGCGGCTCGATCGGGTGGCCGAGCACGGCGTGGTCGTGCAACCCGGGCATCGCCGTGTCCCGGCCCGGCAGCGCCTCCTCGGCGGTGGGCAGCTCGAGCTTGTTGGACGTGAACCACATGACGAGGACCTCCGGGATGGGGCGCAGGTGGAGCTCGGTCGGGGCGACCGCGCCGACCGACGTCGAGGGCACCGACGACGACCGACGACGTCGACCGTACCGTCAGGCCCAACCGGGCGGCCGGCCCGGTCGTTCCCCCTCGGCGGAATCCCGGCAAGATCCCGCCACGATCCTCGACGTGAGGTAGAGGTCGAGACCTCGCAGGTGCGGCCGCGGCCCGGTGCCCGCCGACTCAGGGCGTCGCCGGCTCGTTGGTGGTGGCGACGTAGGGCCGGCAGACCTGGCCCCGCAGCGAGGGGCACGGCGCCGTGCCGGCCGGCACCGCCACCTGCCCGGCCGGCAGCACCGGCAGCACCACGGCGGAGGCCTGATCGGGGGTGCGGGCGCCGGTCTGCCAGGCGTCGGGGTTGCCGAAGTCGGGGTTCTCGAAGAACCACAGCGGCAGGTCACGCCCGGGCGTGTTCACCTGGACCCGCAGGCGGGAGCCGGCCCGCAGCGGGTGCGCCACGGGGAAGATCGGCACCTGCACCCGGGTGAACGCACCCGGCGGCAGGGGCTCGTAGTCCTCCTTGCGGAACGTCTCCTGCACGGCGATGGCATCGGACCGAGCCGGGTCGACCTTGCGGTCACCGGCGCGCAGCAGGCCGTTCTGGATCCGGAACTCGGTGCCGTCGGGGGTGATCTCGCTCAGGACCACCTCGACCACGGCGTCGGGGGCGTCGCTCTTCATCCACAGGTCGACGTGGCCGGCGCCGGCGATCACGGCGTCCTGGGTGAGCGGCGGGGTGAGGTACGACAGGCCCTTGCCCGCCGGGGTCTGGGTCCAGTCGACCGTCACCGTCGGCTTCTGGAAGTCGTAGGCGCCCGACTTGGCGTAGCCGATCGGGCCCGCCTCGGGGTCGAACTGGAAGCGGTCGGCACCCGCCGTCGACGGCGGCTCGGTGGTCAGCGTGCCGTCCGGGCCGAAGTACCACGTCCACGGCTGGACGTCCTTCGGGGGCCACGAGTCGAACCCCACCTCGAACCGAGGCACGGGGGCGCCGGGCACCGACCCGGCACCGTTCCCCGACTCGAACCGCACGGTGACCTTCGGGTCGGCCTGCCACCGGGCCAGGGCCTGGTCGTACTGGTCGGGTCCCAGATCGGCGAAGCGGTCGGGCTCGAGGGCGAGCCCGGGGGCGCCGAAGGCGTCGCTGAACTGGGCGGCGGAGGCCTGGCGGACCAGGTCGTCGACCTTCGGCACCTGCTTGCCCACGTACAGCTGGAGGAACTCGAGCCACCGACTGAGGTTGACCGGGGCGTAGCCGTCGGGGTGGTGCCCGTTGAAGAGCACGAACTTCGCCTGGTCGGTCGACGTGAAGCTCTGCAGCATGGTGGCGAACCGCGGGCCGGTCTGCTCGTCCTGCCAGGCGCCGGTGAGGAACACCGGCACGGTGATGTCCTTGACGAGGATGCTCAGGTCGCGGGCGTCGGCGTCGGGCGGACGGAACTCGAGCCCCTTGGTGAGCTCCTGGAAGTCGATGTTCTGGCTGCGGATGTCCTGGTTGCGGGTGCAGGTCTGGTCGCCGCCGTCGATCTGGCGCTGGGTCCAGGACTGCCCGCCCGACTGCGCCTGGCGGTTGCGCTCCTCGAGCCACTGCTTGGTGAAGCCGGCGTTGTAGATGCCCCCCGGGTACACCATCTTCCAGGCGTCCTCGATGACCGACAGAGGGGTGATCGCGGCCAGGCTCGGCGGCCGGGTGGACGCCACGTAGAGCTGGGAGATGCCCGAGTAGGACAGCCCGACCATCCCCACCTTGCCCCCCTTCACCCAGGGCTGGCGGGCCACCGTCTCGACCACGTCGTAGCCGTCGGCCTGCTGGGCCGGGTTGAAGGTGTCGAACACCCCACCCGAGCAGCCGGTGCCCCGCATGTTGACCCCGACCGTGGCGAAGCCGAAGGCCGTGGCGATCATCGAGCCGGGCTGGGGCGATCGGGGGTCCGACGGCGAGTAGCCCGAGTACTCGATGACCGTGGGGTACGGCCCGTCTCCGTAGAGGCGGGGGTCGGGCAGGCGCACCATGGCGCTGAGCTGCACCCCGTCCCGGGTCGTGATGTAGCCGAAGCCCTCCTCGGCCTGCCGACCGGGCAGCGGGCCACCGGTCGCCTGCCACGGCACCGTCGGCAGGGTCTGACCCTCGTACCGCGAGGTCGGCGGGTGGTCGTCGCGGCCGAGCACCCGAACCGGCTCGCTGACCTGCACCGGCGAGGCCGACTCGTCGCGCAGGGTGTAGGTGCCCTGCTTCAAGGTCTGGCCGTCGATCGAGCCGAAGCCCTTGCCGGAGCCGGTCTCGTAGGTGGCGTAGTCGGTCGGGACGTAGGAGAAGACGGCCTGGCCCTTGTCGTCGGCGACCAGCGTGAGCATCTTGCGGCCGTCGGCGCCGACGAGGGTGAGGGGCGCCTTGGGTCGGGCCCCGGTGACGGTGAGCTGCTCGACGCCGGGGGTGGCGGTGAAGCCGGCGGCCGTCGTGGCCACCCCGGTGTCGACCGCCGGTCGGTTGCCACCGGACGAGCCCGGTGGCGACGCCGAGGGCGCGCTGGTGCTGGAGGTGCAGGCGCCGGCGAGCAGGCCGAGCGCCAGCGCGCCGATGACGATCCGATGACGAGCGGACATGCCCCGTCCCCCAACACAGCAGCCGAAAACTGAGCAGCGCTCAGGATAGGCGAACGGGTCGTGTGGTCGGCGTCGCGTGCCGGCCCGCCCCCGGCGGCCGACGCCTCAGCTGCGGGAGGCGGCCACCTCGCGCAGCTCCTCGCGGAAGTCGGGGTGGGCGATCTCGGCGAGGGCGAGGGCCCGCTCGCGCACGGTCTTGCCGCGCAGCTCCGCATGGCCGTACTCGGTGATGACGACGTCGAGCTGGTGGCGCGGCGTGGTGACCACCGTGCCGGCGGGCAGCTGGGCGACGATGCGCGAGACGGTCGTCCCGTCGACGGTGGCGGTCGAGGGGAGGCACACGAGCGAACGGTCGTCGAGCTCGAGGCCCGGTGCCGAGATGAAGTCCTCGTGCCCGCCGATGCCCGAGTACTGGCGGGCGCCCACGGTGTCGGCCACCACCTGGCCGGCGAGGTCGATGCTCACGGCGCCGTTGATGGTGATCATCCGGTGGTTCCTGGCGATGACCTCGGGCGAGTTCACCATGGTGACCGGCAGGAAGCGGACGTCGCGGTTGCCGTCGAGCCAGTCGTACAGCTCCTGGGTGCCGGCGGCGAAGGTGGAGATGGAGAACCCGTCGTACACGCCCTTGTGGGCGTTGGTCACCTTGCCCGCCTGGTGCAGGTGCATGAGACCGGTGGTGAACATCTCCGAGTGCACGCCGTAGTCGCCGCCGGGCTTCTCGGCCAGGAGGCGGGCGATGGTCGAGGGGATGCCGCCGATGCCGGTCTGCAACGTGCAGCCGTCGGCGATGTACTCCAGGGCGAACTCGGCGATCGCCGCCTCGACGTCGGTGGCGTCGGTGTCGGCCAGCAGGAAGGGCGGTCGATCGCTCTCCACGATGAGGTCGACCTCGTCCACGTGCAGGTGGTGGGTGTGCTCGGGCGGCAGGCCGTAGGTGTAGGGGAACTCGGCGTCGACCTCGACCACGAGCAGCCGGTCGGCGTCGGCCCCGGCCCGGTGCAGCTCCTCGACCGACGCGCCCGCGTGCAGCGACAGGCTCATGTTCCCGTCGGCGTCGGGCGGGGTGGCCACCGTCGTCATCACCCGCGGCTTGATCTCGGCGAGCAGGGGCCCGAAGCGGCGGAAGTCGGCCGGGACGAACTCGACGTCGCTGCCGAGGTCGCGCAGGATCCGCTCGGCCGGGCCGAAGAAGCCCGAGAGGTACCGGACGCCCTTCTTGGTGAAGACCGAGTAGAGGTCGACCAGCAGGGCACCGAAGATCTGCAGCCCGTCGAAGTCGTCGCGGTCGCCGAGGGCGTGCAGGAACGCGCCGGGCTGGCCGGGCCCCAGGGGGATGCCGAGCGAGTCGCGGGGCAGGATCCGGTCCACGGCGTCCTGCATGGACACGACCTTGTGCTTCCAGGCGCTCGACACGTGCGTCCCCCGTTCGTGCTGATGGGCTCCACCCGACCGGGTGATGTCTAGTGCACGCGGCGTGACCTCCGGACCGGCCGGACGGCCCCTGCCCCGCCGGCGTTGGGCCCAAGGGCCCGCTGGGATCCCCACGTCGTCCGCCGGCGCCCGGCACCGACCGCCCGGCCGAGGGGACCGACCGGCGGGGCGGGACGACGTACCCTGCGGGCTCGACCCAGGGGGGGGACCATGACCGCTGCCGACGTGCCACGTCCGACCGGACCCGCCGCACCGAGCGACCCGACCGACCCGACCGGCGCCTACGCCGGGTTCGGCGGCACGGTGGGCCGCACCTTCGCCGGCTCGGAGGGCTGGTGGCCGCCACGGCCGACGCCACCTCCGGGCGCACCCAACATCGTCGTCGTGCTCGTCGACGACCTCGGCTTCAGCGACCTCGGCTGCTACGGCTCGGAGCTGACGACCCCGGTGCTCGACGGCCTCGCGGCGAACGGGCTGCGCTACACCGACTTCCACGTGACGCCGATGTGCTCGCCCACGCGGGCCGCCTTCCTGACCGGCCTCAACCCGCACGACGCCGGCGTCGGCTCCGTGGTGCACTCCGACGCCGGGTTCCCCGGCTACGCCATGCAGCTCACCGAGCACGCCGCCACCCTGCCCGAGCTGCTGCGCGACCACGGGTACGCCACCTTCATGGTCGGCAAGTGGCACCTCACCAAGGACGCCGACCAGAACGCCGCCGGCGACAAGAGCAGCTGGCCCTGCCAGCGGGGCTTCGACCGCTTCTACGGGATCCTCGACGCCTTCACCAACCTGCACCAGCCGCACCGGCTGATGGAGGACAACCACCAGCTCCGCATCGACGACTACCCCGACGGCTACTACTTCACCGACGACATCACCGACCGGGCGATCGAGATGATCCGTGAGGTGAAGGCGGCCGACCCGGCCAAGCCCTTCTTCTGCTACGTGGCCCACGGCGCGGTGCACGCCCCGCTGCACGCCCGCGCCGACGACATCGACCGGCACCGTGGCCGCTTCGACGAGGGCTGGGACGTGCTGCGCGAGCGGCGGTTCACCCGCCAGCGCGACCTCGGCATCGTCGAGCCGGGCACCCGGCTGGCGCCGCGCAACCCCGAGCCCGGCCACGACGTGCCCGCCTGGGCCGACCTCCCTCCGACGCACCGGCCCCTCTTCGCCCGCTACATGGAGGTCTACGGGGCGATGGTCGAGGCGATCGACCGGTCCGTGGGCCGCTTGGTCGACGCCCTGGACGAGCTCGGGGAGCTGGACGACACGATCGTGGTGTTCCTGTCGGACAACGGCGGGTCCCGCGAGGGCGAGGAGGTGGGCACGACCGCCTACTACGTCCACCTCCTGCAGGGCGACGACGTCGACGCCGACCTCGCGCGGTTCGACCTGATCGGCGGCCCGCAGACCACGCCGCACTACCCGCGCGGCTGGGCGATGCTCGGCAACACGCCCTTCCGGCTGTACAAGATCAACACCCATCGCGGGGGCCACTCGGTGCCGTTCGTCGTGCACTGGCCGGCGGGCATCGACGAGTCGCAGCGGGGGGGTCTGCGGCGGCAGTACGCCCACATCACCGACGTGCTGCCGACGATCCTCGACATCGTCGGCATCGAGCGACCCGACGAGCGCAACGGCACGCCGCTCAAGCCGCTCAACGGCATCAGCTTCCGCGACACGATCGCCGACCCCGACGCGCCGTCACGCCACACCGAGCAGCTCTACGAGCAGAACGGCCACCGCGGCTACTACCGCGACGGCTGGGAGGTCGTGACGCTGCACGACGCGCTCACCCCCTTCGGCGACCACGAGTGGGAGCTGTTCGATCTGACCGCCGACCCGACCGAGCTCGACGACCTGCGGGAGCAGCACCCCGACAAGCTCGCCGAGCTCGCCGCGGCGTGGGAGGAGGCGGCCTGGGCCGGTCAGGTGTACCCGCTCGACGAGGGCTCCATGATCCGCTACGTCGTGCGGCCGCCGTGGACCACTGCCTTCGGCGAGCCCGTCACGATCCGGCCCGGCGTCGACACGCTCGAGCGCTGGCGCTCGGTGCAGCTCATCTGGTTCCGTGCCGTGGAGATCTCGATCTCGCTGTCGTACCGGGCGGGCGACGAGGGGATGCTCGTGGCCCACGGCGACCAGGGGTCCGGCTACGCCGTGTACGTCAGGGACGGACGGCTGACCTACGTGCACAACGACGGGCGCGGGCACCTGCGCCGGCTCGACGGCGGGCCGGTGCCCGAGGGGGCGTCGTCGATCGTCGTGCGCAAGGACGCGCCCGGCGGCACCGTCTGGACCGTGCACCTGTCGATCGACGGCGACGAGGTGGGTGTGCTCGAGGGCGTGCCGATGCTCTACGGGATGGCCCCGTTCCAGGGCATCGACGTCGGCATCGACCGACGGTCGCCGGTGTCGTGGGAGCTCTACGAGCGCTTCGGCTCGTTCCCCTACACCGGGACGCTGCACTCGGTCACGTACACCCCGGGCGACCCGGCCCCGGACTCGCCAGAGACCATGATCGACCTGCTGCGCGAGATCGGCTCGAAGTTCGAGTAGCAGCGCGGGACGTCCACGCCGGGCCGGCTGATCAGGACCGGCGGCCTGGCGGCTGCGGGCACCCTGGCCGGTAGGCCTGCTGGCCGGCAGCCGGTGCGGGCGGTCGCGGGAGGCCGGCTGGTACCGCTCGCCGTCGCGCCGACCCGCTGCAGCAGCAGCTCGCACGGCGGTTCGAGCGCCTCGGCCAGCGCCACGGTGCGCTCGGCGCCGTAGCGCTCCCACGGCAGGGTGGTCCGGACGGTCGGCTTCGGTCTCCGATCCACTGGCGGAGGCGCAGCCCGTCGTCGGTCACGTCCCGATGGGGTCCGGTGCCGGTAGCCAGCCCACGAGCGGTCAACGACGCCCACGCCAAGTCGATCGCCTCCTGGCTGTTGCCCGCGACAGCGACAACCAGTCCCTGTCATAGCCGAGCCAGGCGTTGTGCAGGATCGAGGCCTCGCTTCCGCTCAGGCCGGAGGCGGCGACGATCGCCCAGTGGGTGTCGCCCCGCCATTCGCGCAGCACGTTCACTGCGCCAACCCGACAGGACAGGGTCCTCGGGCCGGGCCATGGCGAGGTGGCTGGCGGCGAACGGCCGGCCGTTGAAGGCAGCCCTCGGCCACCGCCCACAGGTCCGGACCCACCTCGGCGAGCGGTCGACGATGTCGGGCGGCGTAGGCGACGAGCCCTTCGACCACCGCGGCGTCCTGCGCACCAGAACGGGAGGAACGCCCGGGCGTCACCACCGAGCTCGTCGAAGGTCATGGCGATGCCGAGGGGGCTGATCGACCCGAAGGCGGCGGCGACGGCCTCGGGCCCGGCGCCGGCGAAGGGCGCACACCGCGGCGAGGTAGCCGAGCGGGCCTGGCAGGCCGAGCACCTCGTAGCGGCCGACCGCCCCGGGGTCCCAGAAGATCCACCTGATGGTCGTCTGCAGGCCTGGCGATGCCGCGTGATCCCGACCCAGTCGGGCTCGCCCGTCGAGCACCGGCGATCCGACGACGGTCGGCTCGGCCCCGACGCCCATCGGGTGGCTCGTACGAACCGGATGGACCCACGGCGGTGACCTAGCGGCTCGGGGTGCGGCGGCCGCCTCGGGTGCGCCCCCGGCCGGACGGCTGCGCGGGCGGAGCCCGACGCTCCAGATCCTCGCCGAGCAGCTCGCGCACCATCGCGCCGCGGCCAACCAGCCTTCGTACCCTCGGCGGGCCAGCCCGACCAGCGCACGAGCTGGCGGAACGTCGCCGCACCGTTGAGGAGCCACAGCACGTCCACGGCGCGCCGTTCGGTCAGCCCGCCGTGCAAGCGGCGCCACCTCCGCACCGCCGACGACCCCCGGCCGCCCCCCGGCGGCGACGGGCACGGGTCGCCTCGGCCAGCTCCACCACCTCGGGGTCGACGGCCGCCGCACCTCGATGACCTCGAACAGGTCGCCCTGCCCGTTCGTTGATGTGGCCGGAACTGCGGTGGCATAGGCGTGCAGCCGCTCGACGCCGGTCGGTGCCTCGAACACCGGTCGCATCCAGGCCTTCGGTCGTTGACGGCCACCTCCTCGTCGTCGCCGGCGATGGCCACGTCGAGTGCCTCGGCCAGGACCGAGCGCTTGTTACTCGAAGGTGGCATAGACGGTCTGCACCGGCCACGCCGGCCTCGTCGGCGATCGCCTGGATGGTCGTCGCCCCGTACCCGAGGTCCACGAAGAGCTCGGCGGCAGCGTCGGTCACGGCGTGCTGGGCAGGCGCTCGGCACGGGCCTCAAGTTGGGAAGCGGCGAGCGAGCGGCGCCGGGTTGACGGATCGGACCACATCGATAGAGTATCACTCATGAATAGAGTACTACTCTATCTATAGCCGTAGGGCAGGCAGCCACCGGACCGTCCTGAACCTGCTCTGCACACGACGACCAGGAGCCGCCATGCCCGCCACCGAGACGACCACCACCGCTCGCGACCGCTGGTTCGTCGGGTCACTCCTACGGATCCTCGCCGATGCCGAGACGACCGGCGGCACCCTGGCTGCTCGAGCAGCGGGCCTGGCTGCGGTTCTCACCTCCTCGGCACGTGCACCACCTCGAGGACACCGCCCTCTACGTCGTCGACGGCGCCATCACGGTCGTCGTCGAAGACGAGCTATGCACCGTCTCTCCGGTGGCTCGTGTATTCTGTGACGTGCCGCACACCTTCCGCCGACAGTGAGACGGCGACGCTGCTCGAGCTCATCAGCCCTGCGGGCTTCGAGCAGTACCACGCGGACGCCAGCGACCCGGCACCATCGCTCAGCCTCCCGGCCAGAGGCACCGCCCGACGTAGCCTGCCCGCCGCCGCCATCGCCCTCTACGAGGCCGAACTGCTCGGCCCGCCGCTCGGTCCGACGACTGACGTGGCCACGGCCCTGGTCGCCGTGACAGAGAACGCGTCGCGACCACTGCCCCGTGCGGACGTCGAGCGTTCGTGGGCTTCCCTGATGTCGATGCCGGGCGAGGCCGCTGGTGACGATGCACCGGCCGTCCCGACAGGCCGTGTCCGGTGCATACGTCACCACGGCGGACAGCTGCGGGACCCCGCCAGCGTTCGAGCACCACGCAGTACCGCTCGGTGAGGCGGAGCAGCGTCGCACGCCTGTCCTCGCTCGCGCCGGTCTCGAGGTCGAACGACAGGCGGATGTCGGTGAAGCCGACCGACGCCTCCTTGCGTCGACGCCGAGCGTCCCCGGAAGTCGAGTGTCGCCGTCGGCCTCGGCACCGTCCCGGCCACGTCGAGACCGAGCGCCGTGGCCACCGACGCCATGGTGACGCCGGCACAGGCGGCGAGCGCCCGCAGGAGCATGTCGCTCGAACAGGCGTGCAGGCCGGTGCCGCCGGTCGCCGGGTGCAACCCCGCCTCCACCAGCGCCTGACCCGTCTGCACGGAGCAGGTGACATCCTCGCCCAACCGTCCCTCGGCGTGCAGGGTGATGACCGCGGCGCCCGGATCGTCCCGGTAGCGCTGCTTGATCGGTGCCTGCGTCGCCCGCAGCTCGTCACGGTCCACGGCGGTCCCCCTCGTCCGGGCGCGGACCGGGACGGCCGGCGCCGGCTCGACGGTACGCCAGGGCGTCACGGCCTGCTCGGGCGCGCGTCCGCGCCGCGCCATCGCCGCGGACGTCCCGCGATCGGCAACCACGGTGGACGCCGATCGCGGGACGTCGGCAGGAGAGGGGGTGTGCAGCGCCCGCCCGTCGTGGCGCGGCTCATCTCGCGCTCGCCGGGTCAGACGCCGTCGAGGTTGCCGGGTCGGCCGGCCTTGGTGAGCTCCTCGCCGGTGTCCTTCACCCGCACGATGCGGTTGATGGCGTTGAGGAAGGCCCGGGCCGACGCCTCGACGACGTCGGTCGAGAGGCCACGGCCCGGCATCGACGCGCCGTCGACCTCGAAGCGCAGCGCCACGTCGGCGAGGGCGTCGACGCCACCGGTCACCGACGTCACGGCGTAGTCGGTGAGCCGGCCCTCGACGCCGGTGATCTGACGGATGGCGTTGCAGGCGGCCTCGACCATGCCGTCGCCCTCGGCGGTGGCCTCCTTGCGCTCGCCGTGGTGCTCCAGCACGATCGTGGCGGTGGGCCGCGAGCTGGTGCCACCCCGGCTGTCGCACGACATGAGCTGGTAGGCGTAGCGCACGGTGTCGCCGACCTCCTCGGCGACCAGCGCCTCGAGGTCGTCCTCGGTCAGCTCGGCCTTGCGATCGGCCAGCTCCTTGAAGCGGGTGAAGGCCTGGTTCAGGGCGTCGCCGTGCAGGTCGTAGCCCATCTTCTGCAGCGTGTCGGCGAAGGCGTGGCGGCCCGAGAGCTTGCCCAGCACGATCTTGGTCTCGCCGGCGCCGACGGCGGCCGGGTCCATGATCTCGTAGGTGGTCCGCTCGCTGAGCACGCCGTGCTGGTGGATCCCGGAGGCGTGGGCGAAGGCGTTCCGACCGACGACGGCCTTGTTGTACTGGACCGGGTAGCCGGTGAGACGGCTCACCAGCCGGGAGGCCCGGCCCAGCTCCTCGGCCTTGATGCCGGTGTCGACGCCGCCGAAGTAGTCGGGCCGCGTGCGCAGCGCCATGACCACCTCCTCCATGGCGGCGTTGCCGGCCCGCTCGCCGATCCCGTTCACGGTGCACTCCACCTGGCGGGCGCCGGCGTGCACCGCGGCGAGCGAGTTGGCCACCGCCAGGCCGAGGTCGTCGTGGCAGTGCGTGGAGATCACGTAGTCGCCCGACACCCGGGCCCGGACGTCGCTCAGGCGCTTCGCGTACTCCTCGGGGATGCCGTAGCCGACGGTGTCGGGGATGTTGAGGGTGGTGGCGCCGTGGTCGACGGCGACCTGGAGCACCTCGCACATGAAGTCGAAGTCGCTGCGCGAGGCGTCCTCGGGCGAGAACTCCACGTCGGGCGTGTACTGCTTGGCGTGGGCCACGGCCTCACCCGCCGCCGACTTCACCTGGTCGGGGGTCATCCGCAGCTTGTTGCGCATGTGGATCTCCGACGTGGCGATGAACACGTGGATCCGCGTGCGGTCGGCGCTCTCGATCGCCTCCCAGCAGCGGTCGATGTCGGCCAGCGCCGTGCGCGACAGCCCGCAGATCACCGGCCCGTGCACGCCCTTGGCGATGGCCTGCACGGCCTCGAAGTCGCCCTGGCTGGCGATCGGGAACCCCGCTTCGATGACGTCGACGCCGAGGCGGGCCAGCTGCTCGGCGATCTCGAGCTTCTCGCCCTGGTCGAGCGAGATCCCCGGCGACTGCTCACCGTCGCGCAGGGTGGTGTCGAAGATGATCACCCGGTCTGCCATGGGTCGTGCCTTTCGTGTGTGCGGGTCGTGGTGTGCGTCGGCGGATCCGGTCCTCGGCGATCAGGCCGGAAAACGAAGAAACCCCCTGGCCCGTCCGGGCGCAGGAGGTTCGGCGAGCACCTATCTGGGGCGCTCGCCCTACGTAAGCAGGAGCTCCGAGGTGGGGATCTGCCGGTGCATACCGCTGTGCATGCTCGCAGCCTACCGACCGATCCGTCAAGCACAACGAGGCGTGGGTGCAGGCCGACCGCCGAGCCGCCACCTCCACCCCCAACCCGGGGATCCCGTCATGAGATTGCGTGCCCCGACACGCACATCGATGACAGGAACGCCGCGCGTCGGGGTCAGGGTCCCGGTCAGGTGAGGTCGACGGCGTCGACCGACACGATGGCGTCGTGGGCGCGGAGCCGCTCCTGCACGTCGGCGGGCACGGCTTGGGCCAGGCTCAGCACCATCATCGCCGAGGCGCCCGAGGGCGACTGCCCGACGTCCATGTCGGCGATGTTGATGCCGGCCTCGCCGAGCACCGAGCCCACGATGCCGATGACACCCGGCCGGTCGTCGTTGCGGACGACGAGCATGTGGTCGGTCGGCGGGACGTCCACCGAGTGGTCGTCGACCATCACGAGGCGAGCCTCGCTCTTGAGGCCGGCCAGCGTCCCCGACAGGTTGTGGTCGCCACCGCGCAGGGTGATGAGGTTCACGAAGTCCTGCGAGGTGGTCGACGCCGTCTCGCGCACCTCGATCCCGTGCTCCTCGGCCTTGGCCGGCGCGTTCACGAACGAGACCGGCTCGTCGCTCAGCATCGAGAAGAAGCCCTTGAGCAGCGAGAGCGTGAGGATGCGGGTGTCGTACCCGGCGATCTGGCCCTGGTACTCGATCTCCAGGCGCGGCACCGAACCGCCCGCCAGCGAGGAGAACAGCTGACCCAACCGCTCGGCGAGGGTGAGGAAGGGCCGCACGGTCTCGGCGGCCTCGGCGGCTCGAACGTTGACCGCGTACGGGACGAACTCGCCCGCCAGGGCGAGCCCCACCATCTCGGCGATGGTGTCGCCGGCCTTGTCCTGCGCCTCGTGGGTGCTCGCCCCGAGGTGCGGCGTGACGACGACGGAGTCGAGATCGAACAGGGGCGACTCGGTGGTGGGCTCGGCCGCGAACACGTCGAGGGCGGCGCCACCGACCTGGCCGGCACGGATGGCGTCGGCGAGGGCCTGCTCGTCGACGATGCCGCCACGGGCGACGTTGATGATGCGGATGCCCGGCTTGGCCTTCGCCAGGCGCTCGGCGTTCAGGAGGCCGATCGTCTCGGGGGTCTTGGCCACGTGGATGGTCACGAAGTCCGACAGGGCGAGCAGCTCGTCGAGATCGACCAGCTCGACGCTCAGCTGGCAGGCCCGCTCGGGGTGACGAAGGGGTCGTAGCCGACGAGGCGCATGCCGAGGCGAGGGCCCGCTGGGCGACGAGCTTGCCGATGCGGCCCAGGCCGATGATGCCGAGCGTCTTGTCGGACAGCTCGACGCCGGTCCACCGCGACCGCTCCCACCGCCCCGACACCAGCGCCGTGGGCCTGGGGGATGTTGCGGGCCTGGGCCAGCAGCAGGGCCATGGTCTGCTCGGCGGCCGACAGGATGTTCGACTGCGGGGCGTTCACCACCATCACGCCCCGTTCGGTGGCGGCGGCGACGTCGACGTTGTCGAGGCCGATCCCGGCGCGCCCGACGACGATCAGGTCGGTGCCGGCCGCCAGCACCTCGGCGGTCACGGTGGTCGCGGACCGGATGATCAGCGCGTGGGCGCCCTTCACCCGCTCGAGCAGCTCCTCCGGGGACAGGCCCAGCTGCACGTCGACCTCGTGACCGGCGGCGGGCCGGTCGAGGCCACCTTCGGCGATCTTCTCGGTGACGAGGATGCGGGCCATGGCCTCATCCTGTCGAGCCCTCGGCGGGACCGCCATTCGTGGGCACCACAGCGCCGTCCCGGCCGATCGGCCCCCGAGCGCCGCCCGAGACCATCCCCCGCACCGCCCGCGATCGTCGACCGCGGTGGTGCTCGATCACGGGACCTCCAGAGGACCGAGGTGGAACCGACCCGCTACCGGCTGAGGATGAGGTAGGTGAGCACGAAGGCGGCGAGGGGGATGATGATCATCGCGGCGGCCCAGATCAGCAGGATCTTCTTCCAGGGCGTCGGCGGCTTCTCGATCGCCTCGACGTCGTGGTCGTCGAGAAGGCGGTGGTCGTGGTCGTCGATGGTGCCGGCAGCCGCGACCGTCCCGCTCCCGGCACCCTCCGGCTCCGCCCGGCCGTCGGCAGCCTCAGCGGCGAGGATCTCCCCGGCGCGCCGCTCGTCGCCGGCCAGCACCCGCACCGCGAACGGAAGCGGGTCGTCGCCGACCACCTCCCCCGCGGCGGCCACCGGGACCTCGGCCGGTCGATCGACGGGCCGGTTGCTGGCCCCCGCCGAGTCCTGCGTGGCGGCGACGTCGGCCGTGGGGGCTCGGGAAGTCGCTCCACGGTGGCCCCGATGCCGTGCTCGACGAGGCGCACGGCGACCGCTCGTGCCTCGTCCTCCGTCGCGCAGCGCGCCGCAGTGACGACCCCTCCTGTGTCATCGCGTCACCTCGCCCGGTGGGTCCGCCACCGCCACGTCGTCGCGCCGACCGGTGCCGGTCAACCGACGGCCGGCAGGTTGTCGATCGGCACCGGCTCGATCACCTCGTCCTCGGCGAGCTCGATGCCGAGGATCGTGGAGACAAAGTACCGCTCGGCCTGCAGCACCCGCCGGATGTTGGCCGCCTGACGGAAGCCGTGCTGCTCGCCCTCGAAAGCGAGGTAGGCCACCGGCAGCCCCTTGGAGCGCAGGGCGGCCACGATCGCCTCGGCCTGCGACGGTGGCACCACCTCGTCCTCGAGGCCCTGGAACACGATCACCGGGCAGTCGAGCCGGTCGGTGTGGTGGATCGGCGATCGATCGAGGTAGGTCTGGCGCTGCTCGGGATAGGGGCCGACGAGGCGGTCGAGGTAGCGGGCCTCGAACTTGTGGGTCTCGGTGGCGAGCAGCTCGAGGTCGGCCACGCCGTAGAGGCTGGAGCCGACCTGAGCGCGTCGCCGAAGGTGAGGGCGCACAGCGTCGTGTAGCCCCCTGCGCTGCCGCCCCGGATGGCGAGGCGGTCGGCGTCGGCCCAGCCGGTGGCGACGAGGTGCTCGGCCGCGGCCACGCAGTCCTCGACGTCGACGACCCCCCCCTGCCCGTCGAGCAGCTTGCCGGTAGGCTGCGAAGCCGGTCGAGCCTCCGTAGTTCACGTCGACCACGCCAAAGCCCCGGCTGGTCCAGTACTGGACGTTGAGCTGCAGCTGCGGGCGGGCCATGCCCGTCGGACCGCCGTGGCTGAGCACGAGCAGCGGCGGGTGCTCGCCGCCGGGCGCCGACACCTCCGGGTTGGTCGGCGGGTACCAGAGGGCGTGGGCGGTGCGACCACCGGTGCTGGGGAACGAGATCGGCTCGGGCCGTGACCACCACGCCGGGTCGATGCCGAGGTCGCGGGGCGGCCGCACGTCCGCGACCACCGGGGGCGCATCGGGGTCGGCAGCGACGTCGACGGCGATCACCGACGGCTCGCGATCAGGTCCGGCGGCGACCGCGGCGGCGCCGTCACCGAAGCGGGTGACGGCCGACAGCGCGGTGAAGGGCGTGTCGAGGATGCGGGGCGGCGACCCGTCGCCGACGGCGACGGCCAGGACGTCCAGGCCGTCGCGGGTCACGGCCAGCAGCAGCCGCCCGTCGGCCAGCTCGACGTAGCGCGACATGGCGAAGACCCACTGCGGGGTGGCGACGTCGCCGTCGATGGGGGCGATCACCTCGGCCGCCGGAGCCGAGCCGGCCGAGCCGGCATCCGTGAGCACGCCGGCCGGCAACCGCTGCAGGTTCCACCAGCCGGATCGGTCCGACACGAACAGCAGGTCGCCCGTCACGGACCACGACGGCTGGAAGATCGACTCCTCGGGTCCGCCCGCCACCCGTCTGGCACCGCTGAGGGCGATGCCGTCGTCGCCGTCGGACAGCTCGGCCACCCACAGCTCGGTGCCGTCCCACGGCATGTTCGGGTGGTCCCACTGGGTCCAGCACAGCCGTCGGCCGTCGGGGCTCACCCGCGGGAACGACACGAAGTCGGGCCCCGACACCAGCACCACCGGCGGCGGCGGATCGAGTGGGTGCCCGGCGGCGTCCCGGCCGGGGTGGGCGAGCACCGCCACCAGCTCGTTGTCCGGCTCGGTGCCCGGCTCCCCGTGGCGCTCGCGCACGCAGACCATCCACCTGGCGTCCGCGGTCGAGCAGCCGTCGGCGTAGCGGTCGCCGCCGGGACGAGCGGGCTCGGGGGTGAGCGGCACGGGCTCCAGGTCGGGCTCGATCCGCCACAGCCGCTGGTCGGCGGCGTTGCAGACGAAGAGGGTGTCCTGGTGCAGCCACCACGCCCCGCCGCCGTACTCGTGGGCCCTGGTGCGGGCCGAGAACCCCTCGGGCAGGACGTCGACCGCGCCGCCACCGGGCCGGTGGCGCACGACCTGGACCCGGCCCGCCTCGGCCGGACGCAGCTCGTCCCACCACAGGTCGTCCTCGCCGGCCGCCACCTGGCTCAGGCTGACGGCGGCTGCCAGGACGACGTCGGCGGTGATGGGCGACGGCCAGGAGCCGTAGGGGGCGTCGACGGGCACGGCGACCTCCGGGGACAGCGTTGACGGGACCAGCTCGACCGTCGACGGTACGCCACCACGGCCGGCCTCCCGGCCCCGGCTCCGGCCCCGGCCCCGGCCACCCCACCACGTTCCGGTGACACTTCCTTTCCCTCCGGCGAAACAACCCTCACCGATTCGTGGGCGGCCGTGGGCGGCCGCGAGACTCGGGGCCGTGACGACCCCCGACATCACCATCCCCGCCGACCTGCTGCCGAGCGACGGGCGCTTCGGCTGCGGCCCGTCCAAGGTCCGCCCCGAAGCCGTCGCCGCCCTCGCCGAGGAGGCCTCCACCTACCTCGGGACCTCGCATCGCAAGGCGACGGTGCAGTTCATGGTGAGCCGCCTGCGCAACGGCCTCGCCGAGCTGTTCGCCCTGCCCGACGGGTACGAGGTGCTGCTCGGCAACGGCGGCACGACGGTGCTGTGGGACGCGCTGTGCTTCGGGCTGATCGACCAGCGCAGCCAGCACCTGTCGTTCGGGGAGTTCTCGTCGAAGCTGGCGGCCTGCGCCGCAGCGGCGCCCCAGCTCGGCGAGCCGTCGGTGATCACCTCGGAGCCGGGCACGCACCCCGCGCCGGTGGCCGAGGACGGTGTCGACACCTACTGCTACACCCACAACGAGACCTCGACGGGCGTCTCGATGCCGCTGCAGCGGGTGGTGCCGGCCACCGACGCCCTGGTGGCCGTCGACGCCACCTCGGCGGCCGGCGGGCTGCGCTTCGACCCGACCGAGGTCGACGTCTACTACTTCGCCCCGCAGAAGTGCCTGGCGTCCGACGGCGGGCTGTGGATCGCCGTCGCCTCGCCCGAAGCCGTCGAGCGCATCGAGGCGATCGCCGCGTCGGACCGATGGATCCCGACGTCGCTCGACCTGAAGACGGCGCTGGACAACTCCCGCAAGGACCAGACCTACAACACGCCGGCCCTGGCCACGATCTACCTCGCCGTGCAGCAGATCGAGTGGTGCAACCACAACGGCGGCATGGAGTTCGCCGCCGGCCGCAGCGACCGCTCGGCCGAGATCCTCTACTCGTGGGCCGAGGCCAGCGACGTGGCCACGCCGTTCGTGACCGACCCGGCCATGCGCTCGCACGTCGTCGGCACCATCGACCTCGACGACTCGGTCGACGCCAAGACGGTGTCGGCCGTGCTGCGGGCCAACGGCGTGGTCGACACCGAGTCGTACCGCAAGCTGGGCCGCAACCAGCTGCGCATCGCGCTGTTCCCCGCCATCGAGCCCGCCGACGTCGAGGCCCTGACCGCCTGCATCGACCACGTCGTCGCTGCGCTGTAGCGCGCCGCACCGCGCCGGCTCGGTACGCCGCTTCGACGACGTCGTGGTGACGGCCGGCGCACCGGACGCGGACCTTCGTCTCTCCCCGTGACCAGGCAACAGCCGTAGCGTCCGGGGTGGCTCCCGGTGGTGCGACGCGACGGGACTCGGTGGCGGCCACGGCGGGGCCTCCCGAGGAGGTGCGCCCATGCGCGGATCCGATGGCCGGCCACGTCACCCGCGATCGTCGAGGTCGAGCACCGGTCCGAGATCAGCGACGCCGGCCGCCAGCCCCACCCCTCGGCGGCACCGGCGGCTCGCGGCCGACCGACGCCGTCGCGGGAGATCGGTCCTGGCCGCCACGCTGCTCGTGGTGGCGGCGGTCTCCGTGGCGGTCGTCGCGGGCGTGGCGACCGCCCCTCCCGCCGACGCCGCCCCGCCACCGCCGATCGGCACGATCACGAGCTCCACGAGCGCCGGGATCGACGGGCCTCGCGGCGTCACGCTCGGGCCGGACGGCAACCTCTGGTTCACCAGCTACCTCAACAACGCCATCGGTCGCATCACGCCGGCGGGCGCCATCACCACCTACACCAGCGCCAACATCAGCGGACCGCAGGGCATCGCCCCGGGCCCCGACGGCGCGCTCTGGTTCACCAACTACCTCGGGAGCTCCATCGGCCGCATCACCACGACCGGCACCGTCTCCAAGTACACGGCAGCCGGCGTCAACATGCCGAGCGGCATCACCGCGGGACCCGACGGCAACGTCTGGTTCACCAACTCGGGCACCAACCCCATCGGGCGCATCACCCCGACGGGCACCATCACGGTCTTCAGCGGCAACGGCGCGGTGGGCACCACGCGAGACATCGTCGCCGGACCCGACGGTGCCCTCTGGTTCACCGACCCCGGCCTGAACGCCATCGTCCGCATCACCACAGCAGGCGTCATCACCGCCTACAGCGCGTCGGGCGTGAACACGCCGAGCACACCGCGAGGCATCACCGCCGGACCCGACGGCAACCTCTGGTTCGCCAACTACGGCAACAGCACGATCGGGCGCATCACGACTGCCGGTGTCATCACCAGCTACGCCGCCACCGGCATCAGCAGCCCGGCGTACATCGCCGCCGGATCGGACGGCAACCTCTGGTTCACGAGTGGTGTCGCCGACTCGATCGGGCGCATGACCACCGCCGGCACCGTCACGACCTACACGAGCTCCGACGTGAGCAACCCGTTCGGCATCGCCGCCGGACCCGACGGCGCTGTGGTTCGCCAGCTACGGCAACGACTCGATCGGACGGATCGCCGCGGCGAGGATGACGGATCACCCCGTCACCGGAAGTCACACCTTGATGGGCGTCACCACCGGGCCCGACGGCGGGCTCTGGTTCACCGACTCGGTCGGCGGCAACGCCATCGGGCGGATGGCGACGGACGGCTCGACGACGATGTTCACCGATCCGACGATCAGCCAGCCGTACGACATCACGACGGGACCCGACGGCGCCCTGTGGTTCACCAACGTCGGCACCGACACCATCGGGCGGATCACCACGGGCGGCGTCGTGTCCGCCTTCCGACGCGACCATCGTCGACCCCGTGGCGATCGTGACCGGACCCGACGGCGCGCTGTGGTTCGCCAACACCGGCAACAGCTCGATCGGGCGCATCACCACGGGCGGGGTCGTGTCGAGCTACACCGGCGCGGACATCAGCGCGCAGGCGGCATCGCCGTCGGGCCCGACGGGGCGCTCTGGTTCACGAACGGCGGGAGCCTCTCGATCGGCCGGATCACCACGGCCGGGGCCACGACCAGCTACCCGTCACCGCAGATCGTGATCCCCCGGGGCATCACCGCCGGACCCGACGGCGCCCTGTGGTTCACCAGCACCGCCAACGACCGCATCGGGCGGATCACGACGACCGGGCAGATCACCACCTACACCGGGCTCGGCGTCGACTACCCCCAGGGCATCACCGCCGGACCCGACGGTGCGGTGTGGTTCACGAACCGGGGCACCAACTCCATCGGCCGCATCTCCACCGCTGGCGTGGTCTCGAACTTCAAGACGACGGAGATGAAGGACCCGTGGGCCATCACGGTCGGACCCGACTCGAGCATCTGGTTCACGAACGCGGCGACGGGCGGCTCCATCGGCAACATCGTCACGGCACTGCCGCCCGAGGCCCCATCCGGCGTCAGCGCCACCCCCGGGATGAGCTCGGCGACGGTGAGCTGGTCGGCGCCGGCGCTCGACGGCGGCGCGAGGATCGCCACGTACGTCGTGACTGCGCACACGGGTATGAGCGACGGCCCGACCTGCACCTGGACCGGTGGCCCGCTCGCGTGCACGGTGACCGGCCTCACCAACGGCGAGCTGTACACCTTCACGGTCACCGCATCGCACGCAGGCGGCACCAGCCCGCCCTCGGCGCCGTCGGCCCAGGTGCGACCGCCCGGCGGTGACCTCTTCCACGCGCTCGCCGCCCCGACGCGCATCCTCGACAGCCGGCCACCGCCCGAGCAGGTCGGCCCCTACGCCACGCCGTGGACGGCGGGCATGACGCGTGAGGTGCAGGTGGCGGGCCTGTCCGGCGTCGTGACGATCAAGGCCACGGCCGTGACCCTCAACGTCTCGGTCACCGGGACGACAGCGCCGAGCTTCCTGACCATCTGGCCGAAGGGCCAGCCGCAGCCGACGGCGTCGAACCTGAACTGGGTCGCCGGCCAGACCATCCCCAACGCCGTGACCGTGAAGGTCGGCGACGACTTCAAGGTGAACGTGTTCAACCCGTCGGGATCGGCCCACGTCATCATCGACGTGGTCGGCTACTACTCGCCGTACATGGACGGGGGTGGCTTCACCGCGCTGTCACCCGCCCGGGTCCTCGACTCGAGGCCACCACCCGAGCAGGTCGGCCCCTACTCGATGCCGTGGGGACCCGGCACCGACCGCGAGGTCGTCGTCGCCGGCGGCACCACCCCGGTGCCCGCCGACGCCGAGGCCGTGGTGCTCAACGCCACGGTCACCGGCACCACCGCCGAGTCGTTCCTCACGATCTACCCGAACGGCGCCACCAAGCCGACGGCCTCCAGCCTCAACTGGAAGGCCGGCACGACGATCCCGAACGCCGTCACCGTCAAGGTCGGCACCGACGGCAAGATCCGCGTGTTCAACAACTCGGGCAACGCCAACGTGATCCTCGACGTGGTCGGTTGGTTCAAGACCGGCAGCGGCGATCCGTTCCACCCCGTCACACCGGTCCGCTTCCAGGACAGCCGACCACCACCCGAGAAGGTCGGTGCCTACAGCACGCCTTGGAGCACCGGAACCGAACGGACCGTGTCGGTGACCACCGCCTCGGCCGTGCCCGCGGGGGCCAAGGCGGTGCTGGCCAACGTCACGGTGACCTCGACCAGCGCCGAGTCGTTCCTCACCGTGTGGAACACCGGCTCGCCGTCACGGCCGACGGCGTCGAACCTCAACTGGAAGGCGGGCACGACCATCGCCAACGCCGTCACCGCCAAGATCGGCACCGGCGACACCATCTCGGTGTTCAACAACTCCGGCAGCGTCCACGTCATCGCGGATGCCGCCGGCTGGTACGGCTGAACCCGGCGACACCCGGCGGACCCGGTCGGACCGCTCGCCGATCCCGCCCGGGTCCCCGGAGACGTCCTGACGACGGGGCGTCCACCCGCTGCTGTGCGCGCCGGGACGTCGCGCCGGCGCCACCGCCCGGAGCGTCGCCGCTAGCGTCACCCGCCATGAGCGACGTCGACCACGGAGCCATCTACCGCGGCGTTCGGCTGCGGGTGACCGAGCTGGTGCTCGCCCAACCGGACGCGGCGCTCGACACCGTCGCGCCGGCTACGCCGGCGTGGCGGGTGCGCGACATCGTCGCCCACCTCGCCGGCGGCACCGCCGACATCGTCGCCGGCAACCTCGACGGCGTGGCGAGCGACCCGTGGACCCAGGCCCAGGTCGACGCCCGACGGGACGTGCCGATCGCCGAGGTCCTCGACGAGTGGGCCCGCTGCTCCGAGCAGGTCGAGCCGATGGTCGCCGACTTCCCCGGCCTGCTGCGGGCCATGTTCATCACCGACGCCGCCACCCACGAGCTCGACATCCGCGGCGCGCTGGGCGACACCGGCGCCCGCGACAGCGATGCGGTGGCCTACGCGTTCCGGGGGATCGCCGGCGGGATCGGCGCCCAGCGGACCGAGGCCGGCGCGGGCGCGCTGCGCATCGTCCACGACGCCGGCGAGGCGGTCGTCGGCGACGGCGAGCCCACCGCGTCCGTGACGGCGACCCGCTTCGAGGTCCTGCGGGCCGCGGTCGGGCGACGATCCGCCGAGCAGATCGCGGCGTGGCCCTGGGACGGCGACGCCCGACCCGAGACCGTGGTCCTCTCACGGTTCGCGCCGCCGCGCGCCACCCCGCTCGCCGAGTAGCCGCCGAGTCGGCCGGACGACCCGGCGTCCCGTCGCGCCGACGGACTCGATCGCGGGCAGAATCGGGCCGCCGCCGACCGGCCGGCGCCGACGCCGAGGGGGACGCACGCGATGCCGACGAGGACGCAGGAGCTGCGCGAGCAGCTGATCGGCCCGGGGGGCCCGTTCGAGATCGTGACCGAGACGATCGACGGGATCGAGCTGCCCGTCTACAAGGACCGCCTCGCCCACCTGCGGGCGGTTGCCGAGATCGCCGCCGGCCGGGGTGACGAGCAGCCGTTCCTCGTGCACGGCGAGCGCCGCATCGGCTTCTCGGAGTTCTTCGCCCTCGCCAGCTCGGTGGCGAACCACTGGCGGGAGGATCTCGGCCTGGCCCACGGCGACCGGGTGGCGGTGCTGAGCGCCAACAACCCCGAGTGGTGCCTGTCGTTCTGGGCCGCGGTCAACAGCGGCGCCATCCTCGTCGGGCTCAACGGGTGGTGGAAGACCGACGAGATCGTCTACGGCCTGCAGGACTCGGGGTCGAAGATCCTCGTGGCAGACAAGGGCCGCTTCGACCGGGTGGCCGAGCACCTCGACGACTGCCCCGACCTCGAGGCCGTCTACCTCGTCGGTGCCGATCCGTCCGACTACGGCGACGACCCCCGCCTCCACCGCTTCGACGAGCTCACCGACCAGCCGACCCCGACGCTGCCCGACACACCGATCGACGAGGGCGACGCCGCCGTCATCTTCTACACCAGCGGCACGACCGGGCGACCCAAGGGCGCCATCTCGACGCACCGCAACATGGTGGCCAACCTGCAGAACACGATCTTCAACACGATCCTCACCGGCATGCTCACCGCCGAGGAGGCCGAGGCCGAGGGCACCGAGCCGCCGCCGTCGCCCTCCCAGACCGTGGCCCTGCTGACCTCGCCCCTGTTCCACGTGTCGGGCTGCCACTCGTCCCTCGTGGTCGGGACGCTCGGCGGTGTGCGCCTCGTCATCCCCGAGGGCCGCTTCCTGCCCGACAAGGCGCTGCAGCTGATCCAGGACGAGGAGGTGACCGTCTGGGCGACGGTGCCCACCATGGTGTGGCGGGTCTGCGAGTACCCCGACCGCCACGACTACGACACCTCGTCGGTCACGTCGGTCGCGTTCGGCGGCTCGCCGTCGGCCGACGAGCTGCTGCGCATGGTCAAGGAGACCTTCCCCAACGTCCGCTCCACCACCAACGCGTACGGCCTCACCGAGTCGAGCTCGACGGCGGTGGTGATCAACGGCCGTGACGCGCGCGAGCGGCCGACGTCGGTGGGGCTGCCGATGCCCAACGTGGAGCTGCGGCTGGTGGACCCGACGGGCCGCGAGGTGCCACCCGGCGCTCAGGGCGAGGTGCTGATCCGCTCGCCGCTGGTCATGCCGGGGTACTGGGGCAAGCCCGAGGCCACCGCGCAGACCATCGTCGACGGATGGCTGCACACCGGCGACATCGGCCGCTTCGACGACGACGGCTACCTGTACATCACCGACCGGGCCAAGGACATGATCATCCGGGGCGGCGAGAACATCTACTGCGTCGAGATCGAGCAGCGCCTCGTCGAGCACCCCGGGATCCTCGACGCCGCCGTGATCGGCGTGGCCCACCCCGAGCTGGGTGAGGAGGTCAAGGCGGTGGTGCAGGTGCCGCCGGGCTCGGACCTGAGCGCCGACGACGTGCGGCGGTGGGTGGCCGAGACGCTGGCCGACTTCAAGGTGCCCACCTACGTGGAGACCACCGAGGACAAGCTGCCCCGCAACGCCTCGGGCAAGCTGCTCAAGAACGTCCTGCGCGGCGAGGGCGAGGTGAGCTTTGCCGAGACGATGTGACGGGGGCGCCGCGGCCCGGGCGAGCGGGTCACCGCCCGCCCCGGGGAGGCGGCGGGTCGGGTGAGCGATGCCACCTGAGACGACCGGGGCCGGTCGGGTCGCACCGGGGCCACGCGTCACCCGCGACCTGCTCGTCCTCTCGGGCGTCGTCGTCGTGGCGTGGGTGCTGGTGCTCGCCCTGTGGGCCGACGCCCCGTTCGCCCTGACGTTCGACGACGCCTACTACTACTTCGGCATCGCCCGGAACGTGGCGGCCGGCAAGGGCTCGACGTTCGACGGGATCAACGCAACCAACGGCTACCACCCGCTGTGGCTCGCCCTGGCCGTGCCCGTCTTCAAGGCCGGCCTCGACGACCTCGCCGCGGCCCGGGCGCTGCTCGGCCTGCAGATCGTGGTCGGCTGGGGCGGCACCCTGGCGCTGCTGTCCGTGCTGCTCGGGCGGGCCGTCGACGGCTGGCCCCGGCTGCGGGCACGGCCGGCGGCGAGCACCGCCGCGACCCGGAACGGCGAGGGGGACGAGGCCGGAGCCACCACGACGCAGCGCGCCGGCACCCGACCCGCCGGGCCGGCACCGAGCCCCGACGACGATCACCGCCGGTGGGCGACGGCACTGCTCGTGGCCGTGTTCGCCCTCGCGACCGGCAACCCCTACGTGCTGCGCACCTTCACCAACGGCCTCGAGTCCGGTGTGGCGGTGCTCGTGTACGCCGCCCTGCTGCTGGTGGTGGCCGGCGGCGCCCGGCGTCGGGTCGGCGACGACGCATCGGCCCCGGTGTCCGCCGGTGACGGCGGCTGGGTCTCGGGCACCACCACCCGTTGGCGCCTCGGGGTGTCGCTCCTGCTGGCCCTCGCCTTCCTCGCCCGCACGGATGCGGTGCTGCTGTTCGCCGCCGCCGGCGTCTGGTGCCTGGCCGAGGCCCGCCGCGCCGCACGCGACGGCCGGCCGTGGCTCGGGCCCCTCGTGGAGCTGTTCGCGGTGCCTGCCGTCGTGATCGTTGCCTACCTCGTGTGGAACCAAGCGGCGTTCGGGACGCCGGTGCAGGTGAGCGGGCTGCACAAGCGAGCCGAGCTCACCGCGTCCAACGTCGTGGTGTTCGCGCTGTTCGTCGTGGGTGCGGCCGCGGTCGGACGATGGGGCTTCCGGCGGGTGGAGGGGTCGTCATCTGCGAACGCACGCCGCCTCGCCCGCGTCGGCACCTTCGCCGCCCGCAGCGGCTGGTTCGCGGCCTTCGGCATCCTGGTCGTCGGCTACTACGTCGTGCTGCAGACCCAGGTCTGGCTGTGGTACTTCGCCCCCGTCGTGCTGTGGCTGCTGGTGGCGTTCCTGCTGTTCGTGGCCGACGCCACCGAGGAGACCCTGGCCGGCGCCGGACGCCGCTCCCCCACCCGGGCGCTGGCGCCGCTGACGACGATCCTGCTCGTGCCGCTGGTGCTGGGCCTGGTGTTCGGCGCCCGCTCGTTCGCCGACCCCGACGTCTTGTCGATCCAGAAGGCCAACGCCGAGGCCGGCGAGTGGATCCGGGCCGACCTGCCCGACGACGCGGTGCTCGCGTCCTGGGACGCGGGGGTCGTCGGCTACTTCTCGCACCGGCCGGTGGTGAACCTCGACGGCGTCGCCAACAGCTACGAGTACTACGAGGCGACCCAGGCGGGCGCGCCGGCGGTGCGCGCCTTCCTCGACGACGCCGGCGTGCGGTACATCGTCAACCACGGCGGCGACGTCGACGGCCAGGACCCCGACATCCGCTCGTTCATCCGCACCGTCTGGGGCCCCTCGGCCTCCGAAGCCGCCACCGTCGTGCACCGCCAGCCGTTCCGCTACTCGGGCACCACGACCGGATCGGCCGGGTTCACCACCAGCGACGGGGCGCAGCAGATGAACGTCTACGTCTACGCCCTGCCGGCGGCGTCGTCTCGCTGACCACGCGAGCGGGCCCCGGCACGCGTGTGCCGGGGCCCTCGTCTCGCTCGGTCGTCGCTCAGGCCTTGGCGGCGGCGAAGCCCTTCTCGAGGTCGGCGATGATGTCGTCGACCGTCTCGAGGCCCACCGACAGGCGCACCAGACCCGGCTCGACACCGGTGTCGCGCTGCTCCTGCTCGGTGAGCTGGGAGTGCGTGGTGGTCGCCGGGTGGATGGCCAGGCTGCGGACGTCGCCGATGTTGGCCACGTGGCTGTGCAGCTCGAGGGCCTCCACGAACCTGCGGCCGGCGTCGGCCCCGCCGGCGATGATGAACGCCGGGACCGAGCCCGCGCCCCGGCCCCCGGCGTAGCGCTGGACCCGGTCGTACCAGCGCGAGGTGGGCAGGCCGGCGTACTGCACCGACTCGACCTGCGGGTGCTCGGCGAGGAACTCGGCCACCCGCTGGGCGTGGTGGTTGTGGCGCTCGACCAGCAGGCTGAGCGTCTCGAGGCCCTGCAGGAACAAGAAGGCGTTGAACGGCGACACCGCGGCGCCGATGTCGCGCAGCAGCTGCACCCGGGCCTTGAGCACGTAGGCGCCCGGGCCGAGGGCGGGCCAGTAGGCGAGGCCGTGGTAGCTCGGGTCGGGCTCGGTGAACTGCGGGAAGCGGCCCGAGGCCGAGAAGTCGAAGGAGCCGGCGTCGGCGATGATGCCGCCGATCGAGGTGCCGTGACCGCCGATGAACTTGGTGGCCGAGTGCACGACGATGTCGGCGCCGAACTCGAAGGCGGATGAGCGACGGCGTGGCGACGGTGTTGTCGACGATGAGGGGCACGCCGCTGTCGTCATCGCGCGACGCCCTGATGTCGAGCACGTCGTTGGGGGTTGCCGATGGTCTCGCCGTAGAACGCCTTGGTGTTGGGGCGCACCGCTGCCCGCCAGGCGTCGAGGTCGTCGGGGTCCTCGATGAAGGTGGTCTCGATGCCGAGCTTGGGCAGCGTGTAGTGCAAGAGGTTGTAGGTGCCGCCGTACAGCGCCGCCGACGACACGATGTGGCTGCCGGCCTCGGCGAGGTTGAGGATGGCGAAGGTCTCCGCCGCCTGGCCCGACGACACCAGCAGGGCGCCGGGGATGCCGATGGCCGTGTCGGGCGCGCCCTCGAGCGACGCGATGCGGGCCTCCACCACGCCCTGGGTGGGGTTCATGATCCGGGTGTAGATGTTGCCGACCTCGGCGAGGCCGAACAGCTTGGCGGCGTGCTCGGTGTCGCGGAACTGGTAGGAGGTGGTCTGGTAGATGGGCACCGCCCGGGACCCGGTGGTGGGGTCGGGCTCCTGGCCGGCGTGGATCTGGCGGGTCTCGAAGCCCCACGACTGGTCGGTCATCGCTGGTCGTCCTCCTGGCGGTCCGCGGTCCGGGCCCGGCGGTGCGCGGCGCACCTCCCCCGGCGAAGCGCCGAGAGCCTACGCAGACAAATCCTGACCTGTCGAGTCGGAATTAGCGGTGGGTCGCGTCCAGCAGCGGTCGGCCTCGGTCAGCCCTGGCCGCCGGAGGCCTCGGCGACCTTCGTCTTGCCCTGGCCGATCCACGGCATCATGTCGCGCAGCTTCGCGCCGACGGCCTCGATCGGGTGCTCCTTGCCCTTGGCCTCGAGGGCGTGGAAGCTCGCCCGGCCCGACTCGGACTCGGCGATCCACTCGTCGGCGAACTTCCCGGACTGGATCTCGCCGAGGATCTTGCGCATCTCCTCGCGGGTGCGGTCGTCGATGATGCGTGGGCCGCGCGTGAGGTCGCCGTACTCGGCGGTGTCCGAGATCGAGTAGCGCATCCCGGCGATGCCCTCCTCGTACATGAGGTCGACGATGAGCTTGAGCTCGTGGAGGCACTCGAAGTAGGCGATCTCGGGCTGGTACCCGGCGTCGACGAGGGTCTGGAAGCCGGCCTGCACCAGCGACGTGGTGCCGCCACAGAGCACGACCTGCTCGCCGAAGAGATCGGTCTCGCACTCCTCGGTGAAGGTGGTCTCGATGACGCCGGCCCGGGCGCCGCCGATGGCGTCGGCGTAGGCGAGCCCGAGGGCCAGCGCCTTGCCGGTGGCGTCCTGCTCGACCGCCACGAGGCAGGGCACCCCGCCGCCCTCCTCGTAGGTGCGTCGCACCAGGTGGCCGGGGCCCTTGGGCGCCACCATGACCACGTCGACGTCGGCCGGCGGGACGATGCGATCGAAGCGGATGTTGAAGCCGTGGGCGAAGAACAAGGCGTCGCCCTTGTTCAGGTTGGGGGCGATCGACTCCTCGTACACCCGCTGCTGCTCGGTGTCGGGGATGAGGATCATGATGACGTCCGCTTCGGCGGAGGCCTCCTCGATGGTGGTGACCCGCAGACCGGCCGACGATGCCTTCTCGATCGACTTCGAGCCGACGCCGAGGCCGACCCGCACGTCGACGCCGGAGTCCTTGAGGTTGAGGGCGTGGGCGTGGCCCTGCGAGCCGTAGCCGATGATCGCCACCTTGCGGTCGGCGATGACGGAACGGTCGGCATCTGACTCGTAGTACACGTTGGCCACGGGGGCTCCTCGGGTCGGCCGCCCGGCGGGGCGGGATCGGTGGATCGGTCGGCGATGTGGTGGCGGTCGGGTGACGAGAGGTGACGGTCGGGGACGGTCGGGGACGGTCGGCCGAGCGCCGTCGGGTGACGAGCGTTGTCGGCGCTCAGACGGCGCGCAAGGTGGCGGCGGCGCCGCGCTCCTCGGCCGACTTGGGCAGCCGGGGCAGGGCGACCCGGCCGGTGCGCTGGATGGCCACGATCCCGTAGGGCCGCAGCAGGTTCTCGAAGTCGTCGAGCTTGTGGGGCGAGCCCTCCAACGACACGAGGATCGAGTCGAAGCCCACGTTGAGGATGCGTCCCTCGAACACGCCGACCAGCTCGATCACCTGCCCGCGGATCTCGGGCGCGGCCTGCACGGTGACGATCAGCAGCTCGCGCTCGACGGAGGTGCCCGGCGCCAGCTCGGTGATCTCGATGACGTTCACGAGCTTGTCGAGCTGCTTGATCATCTGCTCGAGCGGCGCCGACTGCACGTCGACGACCATGGTGATGCGCGAGAAGCGCTCGTCCTCGGTGGGAGCGACCGCCAGCGAGTAGATGTTGAACCCCCGGCGGGCGAACAGGCCGGCCACCCGGGTGAGCACGCCGGCCTTGTTCTCGACCAGCACCGACAGGATGTGGTGACGGGCATCGGTGGGCGTGGCCATGATCAGCGGCCTCCTCGGGGCAGTCGGGTCCGGCGGGTCCGGCGGGTCGGGGCGTGCGGTTCGACGGGGCAGCGCATCGTCAACGACCGCCTTCGCCGTGGGCCGGGTCGACGATGACGTCGTCGTTGGTCGCGCCGGCCGGGACCATCGGGTACACCTTCTCGCGCGAGTCGGTGCGGAACTCGATGACCACGGGGCGGTCGTCGATGCTGTTGGCCTTCTCGATGGCGGGCAGCACCTCTTCGGGCGACTCGACCCGCATGCCGACGCAGCCCATGGCCTCGGCCCACATCTTGTAGTCGGGCAGGTCGGGCGACAGGTACACCTCGGAGTAGCGCTCCTCGTAGAACATCTCCTGCCACTGCCGCACCATGCCGAGGTAGGCGTTGTTCAAGATGGCGATCTTGACCGGGATGCGCTCGCTGGCCGCGGTGACCAGCTCCTGGGCGGTCATCTGGAAGCAACCGTCGCCGTCGACCGCCCACACCATGCGGTCGGGCCGGCCGACCTTGGCGCCGATGGCGGCGGGCACCGAGAAGCCCATGGTGCCGAGGCCGCCGGAGTTGATCCAGGTGTAGGGGTGGTTGAAGCGCCACCACTGGCTGGCCCACATCTGGTGCTGGCCGACGCCGCTGGCCAGGATCGTGTCGTCGGGGGTGTTGTCGCGCAGCGTCTCGAGCACGAACTGCGGCTTGAGCGCCTCGCCCGGCTCGGACGGCTGGTAGGTGAGCGGGTAGGTCTCCTGCCAGCCCGAGATGGTGGACTTCCACGCCGAGCGATCGGGCTGGGCCGTCGGGCCGCCCAGCTCCTTGACGGCGACGAGCAGCTCCTCGATGACGAGGCGGCAGTCGCCGGCGATGCCGACGTCGGGGCGGCGGACCTTGCCGAGCTCGGCCGGGTCGATGTCGACGTGGACGACCTTGGCCTCGGGGGCGAAGCCGGCCACCTTGCCGGTGACGCGGTCGTCGAAGCGGCTGCCGAGGGCGATGAGCAGGTCGGAGCGCTGCAGCGAGGTGATCGCCGTGTAGTTGCCGTGCATCCCCGGCATGCCCAGGGCCAGCGGGTGCTCGTCGGGGAAGGCGCCGCGGGCCATCAGCGTGGTGACCACGTGGATGTCGAGCAGCTCGGCCAGCTCCTTGAGCGCCTCGGCGGCTCGGGCCTTGAGGATGCCGCCGCCGGCGTAGATGACAGGACGCTCGGCAGCCAGGATCAGCTCGGCCGCCTTGCGGATGGCGGCGGGGTCGCCGGTGGTGCGGGGCTCGTAGCCCGGCAGGTCGACCGCTTCGGGCCAGTACCAGTCGAGCTCCGACGCCGGGTTCTTCGGGTCGACGATGTCCTTGGGGACGTCGACGAGCACCGGGCCGGGCCGGCCGGTGGTGGCGAGGTGGAACGCCTCGCGGATCACCAGGGGGATGTCCTCGGCCTTGCTGATCAGGTAGTTGTGCTTGGTGACCGGCATGGTGATGCCGGTGGTGTCGCACTCCTGGAAGGCGTCGGTGCCGATGGCGGCGTAGGGCACCTGGCCGGTGATGACCACCATGGGCACCGAGTCCAAGAAGGCGTCGCACAGCGGGGTGACGATGTTGGTGGCGGCCGGGCCGCTGGTCACCATGGCGACGCCGGGGCGGCCGGTGGCGTGGGCGTAGCCCTCGGCCATGTGGCCGGCGCCCTGCTCGTGGCGCACGAGGATGTGGCGGATCGGCGAGTCGATGATCGGGTCGTAGACCGGCAGGATGGCGCCGCCGGGCAGGCCGAACATCACCTCGACGCCCTCGAGCTCGAGGGCCTTGATCAGGGCCTGGCCGCCGTTCATCTTCTGGCTCATCGGATGGCTCCTGGGGTGCGGTGCTGCGTGGCTGGGGTTCGGACGGGTGACTGGTGGTGGGGCTGGGGCTGGGGCTGGCGAGGGCTGCAGGGTGCGACGACGTCCGCACGCCGTCCACCACCGGAAGAACGCAAGCGACCTCCCGCTGGGGAGGTCGGGAGCGCGCCGGCGGTGGGAGGGCGCGCTAGGCGAGTACTACGACGACCGCAGCAGCGGTGCGGGGCAGGACTCGCTCGGACATCGCCCGAGAGTCTGCCACCATCGCCCCCTCCCGCCAACCCGATCCGGTGGCGCGGCGGAAGACGTTCAGGCGCACACCCAGCGGTGGCCAACGCAGAGCGTCACCGCGGACGGCAGGCGGAAGACGTTCAGGCACGCGACCACCCCAGCGGTGGCCAACCGCATGAGCGTCACCGGGCGGACGGCAGGCGGAAGACGTTCAGGCACGCGACCACCCCAGCGGTGGCCAACCGCATGAGCGTCACCGGGATCGGCGGCGGACCGTAGATTCGCGGCATGGCCCGGGGCACCGCCGGGCGGTGGTGGACCCGGCCCCGGACGTGGGAGGCGGCGGCCACCGCCGCCGTCACCACGCTGGTGGCGTGGCCATGGCTCAGCCCCACCCAGTACGTGACGGTCTTCGACACCGTCACCTACGGCGGCCCGAACCTGGCGTTCACCTACGCCGAGCTGCGGGCCGGGCGGCTGCCGGCGTGGGACCCGACGATCTTCGGCGGCGCCACCCACCTGGGCAACCCGCCCGCTGCGGTCCTCTACCCGGTGAAGCTGCCGTTCCTGTGGCTCGACCCCGCTCGGGCGCTCGACCTGATCACGGCCACCCACCTCTACGTGCTCGCCGCCGGCGTCTTCGTCCTGTTCGCGTGGCGCCTGCAGCTGCGGCCACCGGCGGCGTTCGCCGGCACGGCGGCGATGATCGGCTCGGGACTGGTGATGGTGCGCAGCCTGCAGTCCGAGCAGATCGCGGTGATCGCCTGGATCCCCTGGGTCCTCGTCACCGCCGACTGGGCGATCGCCCGCGCCGGCCCCGGTCGGCGCTCGTGGAGGAGCGGTCTGCCCCCCGCCCTCCCTGGACGGCCGACGGCGGCGACGGCCGTCACCGTGGGGCTGCTGCTGGTGGCCGGGCACCCCCAGCAGGTCTACATGGCGATCCCTGTCGTCGGCGCCTGGTGCGTGGTGCGCGCCGTCGAGCACGCCCGGGACGCGCAGGAGCGCTGGACCGCAGCGCTGCGCCGTCTGCTCGCGCCGGTGGCCGGCGGCGTGCTCGGGGTGGGCCTGGCCGCCGCCCAGCTCCTGGTCATCGTGCGCCAGGTGCCGCTGGCCGCCGCCACCGGGCAGCGCACCCTCGCCACCCCGTCGGGTGCCGACTTCGCCCTCACCCCGAAGCTGATCGCCGCCGCCCTGCTGGGCAGCCCCCTGCGGGAGAAGCAGATCGGCACCGGCGGCACGTTGGAGGCGGCGACCTTCGTCGGCGTGGCGACGGTGGTGCTGGCCCTCGTCGGCATCGGCGTCGTGGTGACACGACACCGCGCCCGGCTCACCGGCGCCCTGTTCGTCGTGCTCACCGTCGTCGGGCTGGTCCTGAGCACGGGCCCGCAGTGCACCTACCAGGGCCCCGACCAGCAGTCGTGTTCGACCGGCGGCGTCGTCTACCGCGCCCTGTTCGCGGTGGTGCCGGGCTTCGACCAGGCCCGGGTCCCCGCCCGCTGGCTGGTCCTGACCGTGCTCGGCCTCGCCGCGCTGGCCGCGCTGGCGGTGGACGCCCTGGTCCGGCGCGAGGTGCGAAGCCGTGCGCTCGCCGTGGCCGGCGGGTTCGGTGCCGTCGCGATCGGGGTGATGCTCGTCGCCCGCGTCGACCTGGCCCCGGCCGACGTCGCCGACGACAGCGCCCGCACGTTGGCGACGTGGCTGGTGCTCGGCGTGCTCGCCGTGGCCGCGGTGGCGGCCGCGTGGTGGGTGCCGACCCGGCGGCCGGCGCTCGCCACCGCCGCGCTCCTCGTGCCCGTGGTGCTGCTCGGCCTCGAGGTCGGCGCCGCCTCGCTGCACAACGCCGCCCGAGCCGGCCTCGCCGACGAGCCGTTCACCGCGCTCGGGGCCCCATCACCCGCTACCTGCAGGACCAGCCCGACAGGATGCTGGCGCTGCCGGCGGGCAACTTCGACGCCGACTACCTGTCGCGGTCGCTGCGCCCGAACAGCAACGAGACCTTCGGCGTGCGCAACCTCGACGGCTACGACGGCGGCGTGCAGGTCACCAAGCCGTGGGTCGCCGCCATGACCACCTTCACCAAGGCCGGCTTCAACCTCGACCTGCCGCTGAGCTACCAGACCGAGGTGCCGGCCTCCTCGGAGCGCCTCGCCCGCTTCGGCGTGCGCTACCTGGTCATCGACGCCGTCGCCACGGCGCGCGTGCTCGGCATCGACGAACCCGGGTCGGCGGCCGGCCGGGCGAAGGCTGCGGCAGCCGTCCTGCCCGGTTGGCGGGGACCCGTGGTCACCGACGGCACCGTGGAGCTGTGGGAGAACCCCAGCTTCCGCAGCGAGGGCCGGGTCGTGCACCGCACCCAGGTGGTCGACGGCGCGCCGGCGGTCGGCACGCCGGCTGCGTCAGCTCCCCTGGGCGACTGGCTCGCGACCTGGTCGACGGCGCTGCCCGCCGTCGACGACGCCACGGCGCTCGTCCCGCCCGACGGGCCGCGCCTCGCCTGCGACGGCGGCTGCGCCCCCACGCCCGTGTCGCTCGAACGACCACAGCCCGGCCTGGTTCGCACCACCGTCACGCTCGAGCGCGACGGCTTGCTGGTCGTTCCCGAGCAGCACGCGCCGGGCTGGACGGCGACCGTCGACGGGGCCACGGCCGGCATCGTGACCACCGACGCCATGAGCCAGGGGGTGGCCGTGCCTGCCGGCACCCACACCGTGGAGCTGACCTACCGACCCCCCGGGTTCCGTCTCGGGCTGGCGATCAGCCTCGTGTCGCTGCTCACCCTCGTCGGCCTCGCTCTGGTGCCGTGGTGCAACCGCCGCGCCGACGAGCCGGGCGACGGCCCCACCGGCACCGAGCCCGCGGCTACGCCTCGGTGATGGCGCCGCGCTCGGCGCCCTGGGCCAGCCGGGCGTACTTGGCCAGCACGCCGCTGGTGTAGCGGGGCTCGGGCAGCTTCCACTCGGCTCGGCGGCGCTCGAGCTCGGCGTCGTCGACGATCAGGTCGATCGTGTGGTTGGTGACGTCGATGACGATGCGGTCGCCGTCGCGCACGAAGGCGATCGGCCCGCCGTCGACCGCCTCGGGGGCGACGTGGCCGATGCAGAACCCGTGGGTGCCGCCCGAGAACCGGCCGTCGGTGATGAGCGCCGCGTCCGCACCGCGCCCCGCGCCCTTCATCGCCCCGGTGACCGCCAGCATCTCGCGCATCCCCGGACCGCCCTTGGGGCCCTCGTAGCGGATCACGACGACGTCGCCGGCCTCGATCCCGCCGGCGAGGATCTCGTCCATGGCGGCCTGCTCGCCGTCGAACACGCGGGCGTTGCCCTCGAAGCGCTCGAAGTCGATGCCGGCCACCTTCACGACCGAGCCCTTGGGCGCCATCGAGCCGGTGAGCACCGCGATGCCGCCGACCTCGTGGATGGGGTCGGACAGGCGGTGGATCACGTCGCCGTCGGGGCCGGGTGGGTCGATGGCCTCGAGGTTCTCGCCCATCGTCTTGCCGGTGACGGTGAGGACGTCGCCGTGCAGCAGGCCGGCGTCGAGCAGCTCCTTCATGACCACGGGGATGCCGCCGATGCGGTCGACGTCGGTCATGTGGTACTGCCCGTGGGGCTTGGTGTCGGCGATGTGCGGGACCCGCTTGGCGATCTTGTTGAAGTCGTCGAGGGCGAGGTCGACCCGGGCCTCGTTGGCGATCGCCAGCAGGTGCAGCACGGCGTTGGTGGAGCCACCGAGCGCCATCACGACGGCGATGGCGTTCTCGAAGGCCTCCTGGGTGAGGATCTGGCGGGGCCGGATGTTCTTCTCGAGCAGCCCGATGACGGCTCGGCCGGACTCGTAGGCCAAGTCGTCGCGGCGGCGGTCGACGGCGGCCGGCGACGCCGAGCCGGGCAGCGACAGCCCGAGCGCTTCGCTCACCGACGCCATGGTGTTGGCGGTGAACATGCCGGCGCAGCTGCCCTCGGTGGGGCAGGCGTTGCGCTCGATGGCGTCGAGCTCGTCCTGGGAGATGGCGTCGGTGGCCCGGGCGCCGACGGCTTCGAACACCGAGACGATGTCGAGGACGTCACCGTTGCAGTTGCCGGGCAGGATCGACCCGCCGTAGAGGAAGACCGACGGCAGGTTCAGCCGGGCCATCGCCATCATCATCCCCGGCAGCGACTTGTCGCAGCCGGCGAAGGTCACCAGGCCGTCGAGGCGCTCGGCGTGCATCACCGTCTCGACCGAGTCGGCGATGACCTCTCGGGACACGAGCGACGCCCGCATGCCCTCGTGGCCCATGGAGATGCCGTCGCTCACCGCGATGGTGGTGAACTCGATCGGGAAGCCGCCACGGTCGCGCACGCCGACCTTGGCCCGCTTGGCCAGCCGGTCGAGCGGCAGGTTGCAGGGCGTGACCTCGTTCCACGACGAGGCCACGCCGACCTGGGGCTTGTCCCAGTCGTCGTCGGTCATCCCGATGGCCCGCAGCATGGCCCGGGCCGGGGCCCGCTCGAAGCCGTCGGTGACCTCGTAGGAGCGGGGCTTCATGGGGTTGCGCACGGGGGTCTCGCCGATCTCGCTCATGGCCGCAGACTAGAGGCGGCCGCCGGGCGACGACGAAGGCGATCCGACGCGACGGTGAGGTGGCGCTTCGCTGCCCCCGGTCGGCACGACCCCGCACCTAGGCTCGGCGGCGATGCCATCGCCGCACGAGACCGGGCCGGACACGCCGCCGGTCGTCCAGGCCGACGGGCTGGTGAAGCGGTGGGGATCCACCACCGTGTTCACCGACACCTCGTTCACCATCGGCCACGGCGTGACCGGGCTGCTCGGCGCCAACGGCACCGGCAAGACGACGATCATCGGGATGCTGCTCGGCCTGCACCACGCCGACGACGGGCGGCTGCGGGTGCTCGGGCTCGACCCCACGTCGGCGGGGCCGGCCGTGCGGGCCAGGGTCGGCTACGCCCCCGAGCACAACAACCTCCCGCCCGACATCCGGGCCCACGACCTCGTGCGCCACGTCGCCGAGCTGCACGGCCTGCCTCGCCGCGACGCCACCGCTCGGGCCAGCGACGCCCTCTGGCAGGTCGGCCTCGGCGAGGAGCGGTTCCGGGCCTTCGGCACCATGTCGACCGGCCAGAAGCAGCGGGTGAAGCTGGCTCAGGCGATCGCCCACGACCCGGCGCTCGTGGTGCTCGACGAACCCACCGACGGCCTCGACCCGGTGCAGCGCGACGACATGCTGGCGCTCATCCGCCGGGTGGGCACCGACTACGGGATCGACGTGGTCCTGTCGTCGCACCTGCTGCACGAGGTCGAGCAGATCTGCGACGCCGCGGTGATCCTCGGCGGCGGGACCGTCGCCACCTCGGGCACGCTCGGCGACCTGACCGCCGGCAGCGACGGCCTGCTGCTCGACGTCGACGGAGACCCGGGCGTGGTCGAGCGGGTGCGCGACCGCCTGCTCGCCACCGGTGCCACGGTGGACACCGACGGGCCCCGCCTCGTCGTGCGCGCCGGCACCGCCACCGGCGACCTGCGCGACCTCGCCCGTGACGCGGTCGTGGCCGAGGGCGCAGGGATCCGCCGGCTGTCCACCCGCACGACCCGCCTCGAGGACGTCTTCTTGGAGGTCTCGTGACCCCGCGGTCCGGTCCTGGGCCTCGGCGGCCGCGCGGGGAGCGGCGGCGATGAGCGACGCCCGCATCCTCGACCGCGGCTACCGCCGCTACGACGGGCCCCGCCTCGGCGTGTCGGCCAGCGTGCGCAGCCTCGCCGTGCAGACCGTGCAGCGGGCCCTGGGACTGCGTCGCAGCCCGTGGAGCAAGGTGATCCCGTTCGGCACGGTCGCCATCGCCTACCTGCCGGCCGTCGTGTTCGTGGGCGCCAGCGTGTTCTTCGGCGACGCCATCTCGCGCGCCGGCGGCATCCGGCTGCCCAGCTACGGCCAGTACTACGGCTTCGTCTCCGCCGCCATCTTCGTGTTCGCCGCCTTCGTGGCCCCCGAGGTGCTGTGCACCGACCGCAAGACCGGGATGCTCGGCCTCTACCTCGCGTCCCCGCTCACCCGCGACACCTATCTGCTGGGCAAGCTGCTCGCCGTCCTCGGCGTGCTGGCGCTGGTCACCCTCGGGCCGCCGCTGTTCATGCTCGTCGCCTACACGGTCAACGGACGCGGCCCCGACGGCCTCGTCGAGTGGGTCACGGTGTTCGCTCGCATGGTCGTCGCCGGTCTGGCCGTCGCCCTGGCCGCCGCCCTGCTGTCGCTGGCCATCTCGAGCCTCACCACCCGCAAGGCGGTCGCCGCTGCCGGCGTCATCTTCGTGTTGGCCGGGTCGGCCGGGGTGTCCGACGCGCTGATCCGCAGCGGCGGGGCGTCACCGAACCTGTTCCTGGTCGATCTCGTCCAGCTGCCGCTCGAGCTGGTCTTCCGCATCTACGGCGAGCCGTTCCACGTCGACTCGCCCGCCGCCGCCCAGGTCGGCACCGGCACCCTCGCCGCCGCCTACGTCGCCTGGTGCGCCGTGTTCGCCGGGATCGTGTGGCTGCGCTACCGACGCCTGGTGGTGACGAAGTGAGCGCGGCCGAGCAGGCACCGACGTCCGGTCGTCACGACGGAGGCGCGGCCGAGCAGGCACCGACCTCGGGTGCGGACCGGGTGGTGCTCGAGCTCGACGGCGTGTCGAAGTGGTTCGGCTCGGTGGTGGCCGTGTCGGAGGTGAGCTTCACCGTGGGACCGGGCGTGACCGCGCTGCTCGGGCCGAACGGCGCCGGGAAGTCGACGGTGCTGCGGCTGCTGTGCGGGCTCACCCGGCCGTCGCAGGGCACGGTCCGGGTCCTCGGCACCGATCCGGCCGCCGAGCCGTCGCTCGCCCGCCACGTCGGGCTGGTCCCCCAGCAGGAGGGCCTGTTCGATCCGCTGTCCGCCCTCGCCTTCGTCCGGCTGGCCGCCGTGCTGCAGGGCCTCGACGACCCCGACGCCGCCGCCCGCGCCGCCCTCGACCTCGTCATGCTCGACCCCGACGACCCCCGGCCGGTGGCCGGCTACTCCAAGGGCATGCGCCAGCGGGTGAAGGTCGCCCAGGCCCTGGTGCACGACCCCGAGGTCGTCTTCCTCGACGAGCCGCTGACCGGCCTCGACCCCCGCCAGCGGCTGCACCTGATCGATCTGTTCGCCCGGCTGGGCGACGAGGGTCGGTGCGTGCTGGTGTCCAGCCACGTGCTCGACGAGGTCGAGCGCTTCGGCTCACGGGTGCTGGTCATCGCCCAGGGCCGCCTCGCGGCCGAGGGCGACTTCCGGGCCATCCGCGACCTCATGGACGATCGCCCCCACCGCATCCGGGTGCGGTGCGAGCAGGCGCGGGCGTTGGCCGCCACGCTGGTCGACGAGGGGGCGGTGGTGGCGGTCCGCCTGACCGGGCCGGAGTCACTCGAGGCCGACGTCTCCGACGTGGCCTCCTTCCGGCGGATCGTCCCGGCGCGCGCCGCCGCGGCCGGAGCCCGCCTGCACGAGATCGAGCCCCTCGACGACGACCTCGAGTCCGTCTTCCGCTACCTGGTGGGCCGATGACCGCGCCGAGCCCGACGCCACCCACCTCGCCCCCTCCGCCGACGGGCTCGGGCCGCGGCCGCCGCCCGTCGCCCACCTTCGCCGTGTTCAAGCTCCTGCTGCGGCTGCAGCTGACCTTCCCCCGCCTGGCCACCATGGTCGTGCTCGGCGCCCTGTTCGTGGTGGTCGCCGCCGCCATCGCCGCCGGCCGACGGGGCAGCGCCCTGCGCAACGCCACCAACTTCGTGTCCAACGTGGGCTTCGTGGTGCTCGTCCCGGTGGCGTCGCTGGTGTTCTCGTCGTCGTCGCTGGGCGACACCGTCGACGACCAGACGCTCGTGTACCTGTGGCTCCGCCCGATCGCCCGCTGGCGGCTCACCCTCGCCGCCATGGCCTCGTCCCTGGTCATCGTCTGGCCACTGGTGCTGATCCCCCTCGTGCTGGGCGCAGAGCTGGCCGGCGGCAACGCCGACCTCGTCGTCGCCACCGCGCTCGCCACCACGGTCGGGGTGTTCGCCTACGTCGGCGTGTTCACCGCCCTCGGCCTGCGGGTGCGCAACGCCCTGCTGTGGGGCCTGCTGTACGTGTTCATCTGGGAGGGCTTCGTCGCCGGCGCCTCCGACACCGCCGCCCGGGCCGCCATCCGCGCCTACCTGCGCTCGCAGCTGGCCGAGGCCACCGGTGTGCAGCTGCGCCTCGGCGCCATCTCGACACCGTGGACCTGGCTGACGCCGATCCTCGTCGGGCTGGCCGGCGCCGCCGCCACCACGAGGTGGCTCCGGCGTCGCGACGTCCCGTGACGCCCGACGGCGGCGAGACCTCCGACGGGCGCGCCCACCGGCGGCGCTTCGACCGCGAGATCCTCGCCCTCGCCCTGCCCGCCCTCGGGGCCCTCGCCGCCGAGCCCCTGTACGTGCTGGCCGACACCGCCGTGGTCGGCCGCCTGGGCACGATCCCGCTGGCCGGCCTGGCCGCCGCCAACGGCGTGCTCGTGACGCTCTTCGCCATCTTCATCTTCTTGGCCTACGGCACCACGGCCTCGGTGGCCCGGCTGCTCGGCGCGGGCGAGGAGCGCCGCGCCGCCCACCACGCGGTGCAGGCGATGTGGCTGGCGGTCGGGCTCGGCGTCGCGGTGGGCGTCGTCGGCTTCGTGGCCGCCCCGTGGCTCCTCGGCCTGCTCGGTGCCGAGGGCGGCGTGCTCGACGAGGCGCTGGTGTACCTGCGGGTGTCGCTGTTCGGGGTGCCGGCGATGCTTCTCGTGTACGCCGGCACCGGCTACCTGCGGGGGCTGCAGGACACCCGCACGCCGCTGGTCGTGGCCGTCGTGTCGGCCACGGCCAACCTGGCGATCGAGTGCGTGCTGATCTTCGGTCTCGGCTACGGCATCGGCGCCTCGGCGCTGGCGACCGTGCTCGCCCAGTGGGGAGCGGGCGCGGTGTACCTGTGGTGGGTGGCCCGAGCGGTCCGCCGCCATGCCGTCTCCCTGCGCCCCGACGGGACGGCGGTGCGCTCCCAGCTCGTCGTCGGCCGCGACCTCCTCGTGCGCACCGTCGCGCTGCGGGCCGCCTTCGTCGCCTCCATCGCCGTCGCCGCCCGCTTCGGAGCCACTGCCCTGGCGTCGCACCAGATCACCGTCGAGATCTGGACGTTCCTGGCCCTGGTGCTCGACGCCGTCGCCATCGCCGGTCAGGCGATGACGGGCCGCTTCCTCGGCGCGAGCGACCTCGACTCGGCCCGGGCGGCCGGACGCCGCATGATCGAGTGGGGCGTGGCAGCGGGGGTCGTCCTCGGGGGCGCGGTGGCGCTGCTGCACACCGTGCTGCCGTCGATCTTCACCACCGACCCGGCCGTGCAGGCCCTCGCCGCGACCCTGCTGCTGATCGCCGCCGCCATGCAGCCGCTCAACGGCGCGGTGTTCTCCCTCGACGGGATCCTCATCGGCGCCGGCGACCTGCGCTTCCTGGCGGTGGCCATGGTGATCTCCATCGCCGTGTTCGTGCCGCTGGCGATCGGGGTGGCGGTGGCCGACCTCGGCATGACCTGGCTGTGGGGGGCGCTGGCCGTCTTCATGGCCGCCCGCGGGGCCACGCTGGGCCTGCGCTTCGCCGGCGACCGGTGGCTCGTCCCCGGCGCCACACGAACCGGCTGACACAGCACGCGCCCCAGCACACTGTCCGTCAGCCAGAACGACCCGGGGGCGGGTGGGGGCTCGTGGGTGCTCGCGCGGCGAGCGCTGGTCAGAAGCTCGGGCCGAACCCACCGCTGTTGACGGCCCCCCGGTAGGCCGACTGGGACCGACGGTCCTCCCACACGCTCGAGTCGATCGGCACCGTGAGCAGCAGCAGGTACATCGGCCACGAGACCGACGCCTGGATGTGCAGCACCCAGCGCTCCTCCGGACGGGTTCCGAAGCCGGCGACCCGGACCGCCGTCTTCCCCTCGCGGCGAAGGTGCGCCATCGGCTGCCCGTCGACGTCCATGACGACCGCCTCCGCTGCGGCGGCCTGGTAGCGACCGACCAGCAGCGGACCGAGCACGACATCGGTCGGACCGCCGCCCAGGCCGGGACGCCGGAACTCCCCCAGCGGCACCCCGTTGGGATCGTGCACGAGGGTGCGCGTGCGCTTCGTCCTCTGCGGTGACGTGTGCACCGCCAGGAGGAGGCCGGTGATGTCACGCAGCTCGCTGACCACGTCATGGGCGAAGTACCCGACGCCCCCCGGGCGGGTGCGCACGGTGCCCACCCGGACGCCGTCCAGGGTGGTCACGGCGAGCGCGCCGCCGACGGTGTGCGGATCGATCTCGTCGAACACGAGCGTCGGCTGGCGCAGCAGCGGGACCGGTGGGAGCCCGTCGGTCTCGTCGATGCCCACGCCGCCCTGTCCGCCGACGTGGCAGGTCCACTGGCTCCCGTCCCACCACCGCACCTGGTGACGACGGAAGGGGTCGGCGTAGAAGCCGGGCGCGGCCATGCCGCCACCCTAGGTGAACGGCGCGACACCGTCCCCCGGGACGGCCGCCGCCGACCGGTGAGGCCGGAGCGACGTCGGAACGGGTGGCTGCGCGGGCGGTCAGAAGCGGGTGGTGCTGTGGGGCGCCACGGGCCAGGCGAAGGCGGCGTCGGCCCGCTCGAGCGCATCCGGCGAGTAGGCCACCACCCGGCCGGCGGCCTCGAGGTCGCGCAGGCGGGTCCCACCCAGGTACACCGCACCGAGCTCCTCGACGCCGAGGGACAGGTCGGCGGGCGTCGGGTCGTCGTCGGCCAGCCGCTCGCAGCTGGCCCCGTGGGCGGCCGCCTCCAGCCGGTACCGACCGGCCACCTCTGCCCGCAGGTCGTCGACCACGTCGAGCACGACCACGGCATCGGTCGGGTACCGGCGGGCCGCCAGCGCCCGGGCCACGTCGAGCAGGCGGACCCACAGGTAGTCCTGGACGCGCGTCACCCGCGCCTGGCGGGGATCGGCCAGCCACCAGCGCAGCCCGAGGTCGATCGGACAGTCGGGTGCCCGGACGGTGCCCACCAGATCGATGTCGAGCAGGAAGCGCCACAGCACGGCCTCGGACCCGGGGTCGGCGGCGACGACCTCGCGCACCTCGAGCAGCCCGTGCCTCGGGAACTCGCGCGGGGTGATCGTGTAGATCGCGTAGCCGCCACCGAGGCCACCGGGGCGGTCGTCGGGGTCGAGGACCACCACGTGCAGGTCGCCCCCGCCCTTCCACGTCGCCACCGGTCCCAGCACGCAGTCCCACCAGGCGCGGCTGCGGGCGATGGCTCCGGGGCGATGGCGCCGCGCCGCGTCGTACAGCGGTGCCAGCGAGGCCGAGGCGTCGGCCTGGGGCACCAGGCGCAGCGGGGCGGCCGGCTCGGGCACGGGCCGGCCGAACGCGCCGTGCGGCGTGGCGATCTCCACCGTCTGGAACAGGCTGGCGAGCCCGTAGCCGAAGCGGCCGTAGATCCCGGCCTCGGAGGCGTTGAGCACGGCCAGCGGCTCGCCACGGGCGGCGACGTCGTCGAGCTGGCGCTGCACGAGCCGACGCAGGATGCCCCTTCGGCGATGCGTGCTCGCCACCGTCACGTCGGACACGCCGGCGGCCGGCAACGTCGCCCCGCCCGGCACGGTCAGCTCGAACGAGTAGGCGCCCGCGGTGCCGACGATGCGGCCGTCGTGGCGGGCCGCCAGCAACCGGTCGAGCTCGAGCACGGCCCGACCCGTCGCGTCCGCCTCGGCGTCCGGTGGGATGGCGAACGCCACCGCCGACACCCAGCGGTAGCCGTCGAGCTCGTCCTCGGCGATGCCACCCACCTCGATCTGCATGGCCGCCGTTCTACCGGAGCCGGGTCCTGCGCCGCCTCCCGATTCGCGACGCCGAGCCGGTCACCGTCACCCGGCGCCCACCGAACTGGTTGCCGCAGGCGTCGGCCCCCGACGCTCGACCCGACCGGATCCGGCGCGGGCGCGCGGTGGGAGCGGCGACGGTCAGGGCGACGGTGAGGGCACGGTGGTGGTGCCGGTGCCGACCGAGGGGCAGATGCGGGCGAAGTAGGCGTCGACCTCGGCCTGGGCCTGCTTGACCTCCGGCGACGAGAGGCGGTCGTTCGCCTGCTGGAGCCGCTCGGCGGTGGCCGGGTCGGTGAAGGCGTCGGGATCGGTGAAGTCGATCGACGAGAACGTCTCGGCGTAGCCGCTGAAGGCCTGCGAGATGGTCTCGAACTGCGGCTTGATCTCGACCGGGATGGCGGCCTGCAGCTCGGCGGTGTCCTTCTTGAACCGCTCGACGTCCTCGCGCGAGGCCTGGCCCGACATCATCGACAGCGGCTCGGTCATGAGCGAGGCGTAGGCGAGCGACGTCTGCACGCAGCCGCTGAGGCCGACACCGAGGGTGCCCTCGAGCTCCTCGGCGGCCTTGGCGGCGTCGTTGAGGTCCTGGGCCTGCTTGGCCAGCGGCTGGGTCGTGGTCGTGGTGGCGGGTGCCACCGCGGGCTCCGCGCGGGAGCAGGCCGGCAGGGGCGCCGTCGCCAGCAGCCCGAGCGCGGCGACGGCGGCCACCCGGCACCGGCCCCGTCGGGACAGGGTGCGGGCGGCCGCCGTCGGCTCGGACATCGGATCGGACGCTACCGGAGCCGTCGGCCCGGCGGAAGTGCGTCTGTCGACGGCCGGCGCGGCGACCTACGACGGACCTACGGCGTCGAGGTCTGGCACTTCTTGAAGTAGGCGTCGATGTTGTCCTGGGCCTTCTTGACCTCGGCCGAGTCGAGGGGCTTGGTGGCGTCCTGCAGCTTCTGGGCGGTCTCGGGGTTGGCGAACGACGCCGGGTTCGACAGGTCGAGGTCCTTCACGTTGTTGATGAACTGCGAGTAGGCGTCGGCGAAGGTCTGCATGTCGGCCTTGAGGTCGTCGGGCACCGAGCCCTTGATCTGGGCCAGCTCCTGGTCGAAGGCCGCAGCGTCGAAGGTCTGCCCGGGGGCCAGGGCCTGGGACGGCGCGGCGATCAGCTTGGTGTACAGACCGGCGGCCTGGATGCAGTCCGCCTGCGACGGCGTCCCGTTGCTCCCCGAGCCGCCCCCGCTGCTGCCGTTGCCGCCCGAGCCGCCACCCGACGCCGTCGTGGTGGTGGAGGAGGCGTTGTTGTTCGAGCCGGTGCTGGTCTCGCTGGACTTCGAGCAGGCCGCCGCCAAGGGCAGGGCGAGGGCGGCGGCGAGGCCGAGCGCAGCGATGCGCTTGGTGAGCATGTGGTCTCCTTCGATGAGGGTCGTCCGGTGGACCGGTGCCGCCGGTGGTGCCAGCAGACACCACCGCACCTCGCGCCACCTGAGTACCGGTTGCTCAATTCTGGCCCGCCCGGGCCCCCAGCGCGACCATCCGTCGGCGCCGGGTCCGCCCGAGGCGCGCACGCCTCCATCCCGTGTCCGGCGTCAGGACCCGGCGGCCCGGCGCTCCTCGAGGAGGCGGTTGACCTCCTTGCCGTCGGCCTGGCCCTTGGTGGCCTTCATCACCTCGCCGGTGAAGAAGCCGCGCAGCTTCTTGAGCCGCTTGTCGCCGTCGGGCGCGGCGAGGAGGTCGGCCCAGGCGTCGGGGTTGGCGGCGACGATCCCGTCGAGCACGCCGGCCAGCTCGGACGTGTCCATGGCCTCGAAGCCGCGCTCGGCGGCGATGTCGGCCGGGGGGCGGCCGGTCTCCACCATGTCGGCGAGCACCTGCTTGGCCTGGGTGGCGGTCAGCTGGCCGCCGGTCTCCAGCTGCACCAGCTCGGCCAGATGGGCGGGGTCGAGCGCGGCGGCGCCCTCGGTGGCCAGGTTGTGCTCGACGTGGTTGAGCACGCGGCCGGCGTCGGCGCCGGCCGCGATCGCCGCCACCGCCAGCCCGTCGAGGGCCCGGTCGACCGCGATGACCACGCCGCGGTCGGTGGGCTCGACCCCGGCGGCCGCCGCCAGCGCCTCGCGCCGTGCGGCCGGCAGCGTGGGCAGCGCCGCGTCGACCGCCGCGACCCAGTCGCCCGCGGGGCGCAGCGGCACGAGGTCGGGCTCCTGGAAGTAGCGGTAGTCCTCGGCCTCCTCCTTGGAGCGCCCCGGCCGGGTGCGTCCGGCCTCCTCGTCCCAGTGGCGGGTCTCCTGCAGCACGCGCTCGCCGGACTCGAGCAGCTCGACCTGGCGGCGGGCCTCGTACTCGATGGCCCGTCCGAGCGAGCGCAGCGAGTTGAGGTTCTTGATCTCGCACCGGGTGCCGAGGGTGGGATCGCCGACGTGGCGCACCGACACGTTGGCGTCGACCCGCATCGACCCCTCCTCCATCTTGGCGTCGGAGGCGCCGGTCGCGAGGAGGATGGCCCGCAGCTCGTCGACGTAGGCCTTGGCCTGGTCGGGCGTGCGGATGTCGGGGCGGCCGACGATCTCCACCAGCGGCACGCCGGCCCGGTTGTAGTCGACCAGGGAGTAGTCGGCGCCGTGGATGCGACCGCCGCCGCCGGCGTGGGTGTTCTTGCCGGTGTCCTCCTCGATGTGGGCGCGCTCGATGCCCACCCGCGAGCCGTCGGCGAGGTCGAGGTGGCCGTCGACGTTGATGGGCTGGTCGTACTGGGAGACCTGGTAGTCCTTCGGCATGTCCGGGTAGAAGTAGTTCTTCCGGGCGAACACCGAGGGGTGCACCTCGCAGTGCAGGGCCCGGCCGATGCGCATCGCCAGCTCGACGGCGTGGTGGTTCAGCACGGGCAGCGAACCGGGCAGGCCGAGGCACACCGGGCACACGTTGGTGTTGGGCTCGTCGCCGAAGGCGTTGGGGCACGAGCAGAACAGCTTGGTGGCGGTGGCCAGCTCGCAGTGGACCTCGAGGCCGACGACCAGCTCCCACTCGTCGCCGGTGGACTCGCTGGTGATGGTGAACGGGGACGACTCGGTGGTGGTCATCGGGCGGCCTCCTCGAGCACGACGGCGGCCCGGAACATGACGTCTTCGCCCTGGGCCGGGGCGAGCAGCTGGACGCCGACCGGCAGCCCGTCGCCGCCTTCGCCGAACGGCAGCGACATCGCCGGGTGGCCGGCGAGGTTCGTCGGGATCGTGCACACGTCGTTGAGGTACATGGCGAGCGGGTCGTCGACCTTGTCGCCGAACCGGAAGGCGGTGGTCGGCGACGTCGGCGACAGCAGCACGTCGAAGCGCTCGTAGGCGGCGGCGAAGTCGCGCAGGATCAACGTGCGCACCTTGAGGGCCTTGCCGTAGTAGGCGTCGTAGTAGCCCGCCGACAGGGCGTAGGTGCCGAGCATGATGCGGCGCTTGACCTCGTCGCCGAAGCCGGCGGTGCGGCTGGCGTCCATCATCTCGCCGGTGGTCGCGCCGTCGACCCGCAGGCCGTAGCGCACGCCGTCGTAGCGAGCGAGGTTGCTCGACGCCTCGGCCGGGGCGATCAGGTAGTAGGCGCTGAGGCCGTAGGAGGCGGCCGGCACCGACGCCTCACCCACCTCGGCACCGGCGGCGGCCAGGGCGTCGGCAGCGGCACGCACCCGGGCGGCCACGTCGGGGGCGATGCCGTCGCCGAGCAGCTCGGTGATCAGGCCCACCCGCAGGCCGGCGACGCCCTCGTCGAGCACCGACGTGAGCGACGGGGCCGGCGCGGGGATCGACGTGGAGTCGAGCGGGTCGTGGCCGGCCACGACCTCGAGCAGCAGGGCGGCGTCGGCGACGGTGTTGGCGAAGGGGCCGATCTGGTCGAGGCTCGAGGCGAAGGCCACGAGGCCGTAGCGCGACACCAGCCCGTAGGTGGGCTTCACGCCGACGACCCCGCACAGGGCGGCGGGCTGGCGGATGGAGCCGCCGGTGTCGGAGCCCAGGGCGATCGGCGCGAAGCCGGCGGCCACCGCTGCCGCCGAGCCGCCGCTCGAGCCGCCCGGCACCCGCTCGTGGTCGCGCGGGTTGCGGGTGGGGCCGAACGCCGAGTTCTCCGTCGAGCTGCCCATGGCGAACTCGTCGAGGTTGGTCTTGCCGATCGGGATCGCCCCGGCCGCCAGCACCCGCTGCACCACGGTGGCGTCGTAGGGGAGCCCAGCCCTCGAGGATGCGCGACGAGCACGTGGTGGGCACGCCCCGGGTGCACAGGTTGTCCTTGAGGGCGATGGGCACACCGGCGAGCGGGCCGACGTCGTCTCCGGCGGCGAGGCGCCGATCGAGCTCGTCGGCCCGGGCGCGGGCCTGTTCGGCGGTGACCAGGTTGAAGGCGTGGACCTCGCCCTCGGCCGCGTCCACGACGGCCAGGTACTCGTCGACGGTGTCGCGCCGTGCGCTCACCGGCGCGGACGGCGGCCCCCAGGCGCACCGCGGTGTGCGACGGGCCGTGGGCCGGCTCGACGATGGGTCCGGCCCAGGACGCCTCGGTCACGGCTCCTCCCCCAGGATGGCCGGCACCTTGAACCGGTGGTCCTCGACGGCAGGGGCCTGGGCCAGCACCTCGCCGCGGTCGAGGGTGGGCCCGACGACGTCGTCGCGCAGGACGTTCTCGAGCGGGATCGGGTGGGCGGTGGGCGGCACGTCGTCGATGGCCAGCGCCTCGATGTCGGCGGCGTGGTCGAGCACGGCGGCCAGCTGGCCGGTGAAGGTCTCGAGCTCGGCGTCGGTGAGCGTGAGGCGGGCCAGGTGGGCGACCTTGGCCACGTCGTCGCGGGACAGGGCGGACATGGGCAGGCATCGTAGGTTCCCGTCGTCGCCGCGCCACCCGCCGGCCGGCGAGCAGCCCCGCCCACGACGGTGGGGTCCTCGGCGATCAGCCGGACCGATGGGCCGGCGAGCCCCGGCGTCGACCGGGTCGGGGGAGCCGCCGGCTCCCGTGTGACGGCCGTCGCATACTTGACCGGGCAGTCAAGCGGGCCCCCAGCGCGTCCCCTATGCTGCGACCCGCACGCCGCCGAGTCGCCCTCGGCGGGCGGGACCACCCAGACCACGCGACCGACCCCGGGGGGCGGTCGGACCCAAGGAGACACCGTGGCCGACAAGTACGAGTTCCTCACGCCCGACTGGATCAGCGCGGCGAAGAAGATCCAGGAGGAGGAGCCCAAGCCGGCGAACGCGCCGGCCCACATCGTGAAGATGAACCTGCAGATCACCGAGGCGCCGTTCACCGACGAGGACATCCTCGCCCACATGGACACCACCGATGGCGAGGTGAAGATGGACCTGGGCCACATCGACGGCCCCGACCTCACCGTCACCGTCGACTACGCCACGGCCAAGGCCATCTTCATCGACCAGAACCCCCAGGCCGGCATGCAGGCCTTCATGGCGGGCAAGGTCAAGGTGCAGGGCGACATGACCAAGCTCATGGCCATGCAGCAGGGCACGCCCGATCCTGCCGCCGCCGCGGTCGCCGCCAAGATCAAGGACATCACCGTCTGACCGACGCCACCGCCGGTCCACCCGACCGGCACCGTGACATCGAGCCTCGGGGCGCCTCCGGGCGCCCCGAGGCGCGTCCGAGCTCCGGCGCAGCGACCCGGACGCCGCAGCCGCTCCGACGACGTGCAGGCCGCAGACCACCCCACCGGTGCCCCAGCGCATGAACGACGCGCCAGCCGTCGGCACTCTGACGACGTGCAGGCCGCAGACCACCCCACCGGTGCCCCAGCGCATGAACGACGCGCCAGCCGCCCGGTCGGCGCTCCCACCGGTCCGACCGGGGAGTCCGGGGAGTCCGGGGAGTCCGGGGCGTCCGGGGCGTCCGGGCCGCGCTCAGCGGGCGGGGGCGAGGCCGGCGGCGGTCGCGTCGTCGGACGCGTCGGCGGCGGCGCCGGTGAGCCGACCCGCCCGGGTGGTGGAGCGGATGAACAGCGCCGCCAGCAACCCGAGGGCGGCGCCGAGCGCACCGATGAGGTAGCCGTGGGAGTACGACGCCGCGAGCACGTCGCCCGGGATGGCGTCGACCTTCGCCGTGCCGTACTCGCCGAGGAAGGCGTGCTGGGCGGTGAACATCACCTGGGTGCCCACCACCACGCCGATCTGGCTGAGCATCTGCTGGGCGCCCCCCGCCACGCCGAGGTCGGCCTCGTCGACCGTGTTGGCGATGGCCGCCGCCATGGCCGGCGCGGTGATGCCCATGCCGGCGCCCGACAGCGCCAGGGCGACGAACACCACCGCCTCGGTGCTCGACTGGCTGACGGTGGTGAACACCAGCATCGACGACAGCAGGCACAGGCCACCCACGATGCCGTTGGTGCGCTCGCCCACCTTGGTGGCCGCCCAGCCGGCGAGCGGGCCGGCGACGGCGAACACGAACGGCCGCACGATGGACACGAAGCCCGTCTTGGCCGCGTCGTAGCCGAGGACCCGCTGCAGCAGGAACGGCGTGAGGAAGAACCCGCCCATGTAGGCGAAGTTGGTGAAGAACTGGTTCACCATCGGGAAGGCGAAGTTGCGGCGGGAGAAGTAGCGGATCGGGATGAGCTGGTAGGCGATCCGCCGCTCGTACAGGACGAACGCCGTGAGCAGCACCGGCGTGGCGACGAGCAGCCCGATGATCAGCGGGCTGGTCCACCCCCACCCCGCCTCCGGCGCCCGGTTGAGGGCGATCACGAACGAGCCGGCGCCCAGACCCAACAGCACGGCGCCGAGGTAGTCGAAGCGGACCCGTGTGCGCGCCGTGTCGGGGAAGATGGCCGCGCACACCGCCACGGTCATGAGGCTGAGGGGCACCTGGGCGATGAAGATCCAGCGCCAGGACACCGCCTGCACGACCGGGCCGCCGATCACGACGCCGAGCACGGGTCCACCGGCGGCCACGAGGGACCAGTAGCCGAGGGCCTGGGCCCGCTTCTCCCTGGGGAACAGGCGGTTGATGAGGGCGATGGCCGCCGGACCGGTGGCAGCCCCGATGGCGGCGCCGATCACCCGGAAGGTGATGAGCGACGACGCGCTCCACGACGCCGCCGCCAGCGCGGCGAACAGCGCGACGAGGCACATGGAGGTGAGGTAGACGCGGCGGGCGCCGAAGAGGTCGGCGAGCTTGCCGGCGGCGGGGGTCACGATGGCGCCGAGCAGCAGCGGCCCGGTGATCACCCAGATGACGACGTTGTCGGTGGTGTCGAACTCGCGGGCGATCTGGGTGACGGCGATCGACAGCACGGTGATCGAGAAGCCGACCGAGAAGAGGCCGAACAGGGCGGCGCCGAGCACCAGCCACGGCGAGCGCTCCGGACGTTCGGAGGGCGGTGCGCCACCGGCCCGAGCGCGCCGCTGGCGCCACAGCAGCGGCCACGGGACGACCGCGACCTCCTCCTCGCCCGGCGCCTCGAGCAGCACCGACGAGGGGTCGGGGCCGCCCGACTCGGGGGAGGCCTCGGGCGACACCCGCGGGGTCCGCGCCACCTCGGGCCGGCGACGACCACCACCGTCGCCCGAGGCCGGCGACGCCGGGACCGTCGCGTCCGGCCCGGATCGCTCGTCGGTGGGCTCGGACACGGTCACCCGGGCAGGCTACTTGACCGTCCAGTCAAGTCAGCAGCCCGTCCGGACGCCCCACCCGGCGGCGGATCGGGAAATCTGTCACACCAAGCGCGGGCGAGCCCACGTTCCGTGTCCTTCGCACCCCCGCGCCGGTGCACGAGACCCCGGCCACGTCCTCGGGCGTGCCGGTGGCCGGCGGTCAGCCGGTGGCGAGGGTGACGGCGCTGCCGGGGCGGACCATGGTGCCCGCCGGCGGGTTGGTGCCGGAGACCTTCTGGGTGGGCGAGCCCTGGGTGCCCGCCACCGAGAGGCCGTTGCCCTCGAGCACCGAGGCGGCGTCGATGACCGAGCGGCCGGCCACGTTCGGCACGGCGACGAGCTTCGGGCCCTTCGACACGTACACGGTCACGTTCGAGCCCTTCTCCACCTGGGCCCCCGCCTTGGGGTCGGTCCCCATGGACTGGCCGACCGGCACGGTGTCGGAGAACTGGGGCGACTGACTGGGGTTGAGGCCCAGCTCCTTGATGCGGGCCGACGGCGTTGTCGGCCGGGACACCGGCGAGGCCGTCGGGGATGGTCCGGGGCACCGGGCCCTTGGAGACGACGAGCCCCACGCCCGAGCCCTTGGGCAGCTCGGCGGGGACGCCCGCTCCGAGGGACATGACCGTGCCGGCCGGGATCTCCTCGTCGTTGACGGTGGTGACGTCGCCGACGACCAGCTCGGAGGCGGCCAGCCGCCGCCCGGCCTCCTCCTGGGTGACCCCGACGAGGTCGGTCGGCACGGGGACCAGGGTGTTGCCCAGGGAGACCACCAGCGAGAGGGTGGCGTCGCGCTCGAGATCGGTGCCGGACGACGGGGACTGGGAGAGGATCTCGCCCGGTCGGGTGCCGTCGCGGCGGTCGTCGGTGGTCTGCAGCTGCCAGCCGTTGGAGGCGGCGAGGGCCTGGGCGGTGCCGAGGTCCCTGCTGGTGAGGTCCGGCACCGGGTAGCGCGGGATGCGCAGCTCGACGTACCAGTAGCCGACGGCGCCGGCGACCAGGCCCAGCACCACGAGCACCCCGACGATCCGGGGCCAGCGCCTCCGACCAGCCCGGGCGGCCAGCCTGTCGGCCGTGCGCCGGGCCTTCGCCTCGGCATCGTCGGCCTTGCGCTGCTGCTTCGCCGCGGCCTCGGCGGCCTTGGTCTGCTCGGCCGCGGCCCGGCGGGCCGCCTTGCGCTCGCGGCGCGAGGCCGGCTCGTCGCCCACGCCGGGCGCCACCACCGTCGCACCGGCGGCCGCCACGGCGTCGAGCCCGAGCTCGGTCGCCGCCTGACCGTCGGGCACCGGTGAGGATCCGGTGGCCGACGGCGACGGCTCGACCACGGTGGCGTCGGGGGCGCCGGCGTCGGGGGCCAGCCGTCGCAGGTCGGCGGCATCGGCGGCCGCGGCGTCGGCGTGGTCCTCGATCGGCTCCCGCAGGTCGACGACGCCGTGGGGGCCGGTGCCGAAGCCGAGGTCGGAGTCGAGGTCGACGTCGTAGAGCACGGGGCCGCCGTGGGGCGACGCCGCACCGGGGGCGACCACGGCGACGGGACCGGAGGGGACCTCGGGAGCCCACACCGGCTCGGGGCCGCCATCGCGCAGGGGCAGGCCGGTGCCCGCGATCGCCGTGCCGTGCGCGGCGGCGCCGGCGGCGGCGGCCTCGGCCGCTCGCCGGGCGGCCCGGCGGTCGCGGCGTCGACGCCGGCGGCCGGGTTCGTCGGCCGGCGCCGCGGCGGTGGCGGGAGCGTGCGGCTCGGACTGGACCTCGGTGGGGTCGGGGTCGAACGCGGCGACGGACGGGTCGGCCATGGCCCCGGCCAGCGGCAGCGGCTCGGGCCGGTCCATGCCCTCGGCGGCCAGGAGCAGGGCGGCACCGAACTCGGCGGCGTCGAGGCGGTCGCGGGGCTGGCAGCGCCCGGCCGCCTCCAGCACCGGCGTGAGCGCGCCGAGGCCGTCGGGCACGGGCAGGTCACGGTCGACGCGGGCCATGAGCGTGCCGATGGTGGTGTCGACCGCCAGCGGGACCAGGCCGGTGACCGCCTCGATGAGCACGATGGCGAGCGAGTAGACGTCGCTGCGGCCGTCGAGGGGCTCGCCGCGGGCCTGCTCGGGTGACGCGTAGCGGGCCGTGCCGAGCACCGCGCCCTGCGGCTCGGTCCAGGTGGCTTCGGCGAGCGCGCGGGCGAGGCCGAAGTCGGCGATGCGGACCCGGGCCTCGTCGTCGAAGAGCAGGTTGGCCGGCTTGATGTCGCGGTGCACGAAGCCGCGGCGGTGGGCGTAGTCGAGGCCCCGCGCCGTCTCGAGGCCGACCAGCAGCGCCTGCGACGCGGACAGCCGGGCGCCCGAGTCGAGCAGGGCCCGCAGGCTGCCGCCGTCGAGGTACTCGGTGACGAGGAAGGGCACCTCGTCGCTGCCGTTCCAGTCGTACACGGCCAGCACGTGCGGGTGGTTCAAGGCGGCGGCGGCGTGGGCCTCGGCCCGGAAGCGGCGCAGGAACGCCTCGTCGTCGGCCAGGGCGGGGTGCAGGACCTTGACGGCGACGCGGCGGCGCAGCGTCACGTCGTCGGCGAGGTACACCGCCGCCGAGGCGCCGGTCCCGACCGGCGCGAGGAGGCGATAGCGGCCGCCGAGCACCTGCCCGATCCGGTCGTCGAGGCGCGGCCGGGCCGCGGCGACGCCCGGACCGGGCGCGCCGGGCCGCGCGTCGCGCGAGACGCCGGAGCGGACGACAGCCATGGCAGCCGAGGGTACTGGTTACACGGGTGTGATTCGCGGCACGCCGAGCCGGCGCGCCGCGCCCGATGGGCCGCCCGGCGCCGTGACCCGGCAGAATGACCACCGCATGACGACCAAGCAGAAGCTCGCCCTGGCGGTCCCGCTCGTGATCGCCGCGGTGGCGATCGTGGCCGCCTTCCTCCTGGGCGGCGGCAGCGACTCGCCCGCAGCCGACGACCGCGTGGTCGAGGCGCTCATCCCGGGCAACAACGAGAAGGTGCTCCAGCAGGCCGAGGTGGGCATCGACCTGCAGAGCGGCTGGGACGGCAGCCTGACCATCGACGGCACGCCGATCCCGCTCGATCAGCTCGACAAGGTGCTGCCGCTCGGGCGCATCGCCTTCCAGCCGGGGCCCGGCAAGGTGCTCGAGTACCTGCCGGCCGGTCAGAACTGCGTCGTGGCCCGCTTCTGGCCCCAGGCCACCCCCGAGCAGAACCTCTCGCGCTCGTGGTGCTTCACCGTGGTCTGACCGCGACGCCTCGGCGGCCGGTCGCCACGGGCCGCCGGTGACCGGGCGCCGCTACTGGTCGAGCTCGAGGAGGGCGACGAGCTCGGCGATGGCGGGGCCGGGGTCGACGTCGACGACGATGCCGGTCATGCCGAGCGCCTCGGCGGCGCGCACGTTGCCCTCGTAGTCGTCGAGGAACACCGTCCGCTCGATCGTCACGCCGCCGAGCTGCTCGACCACGTGGTGGTAGACGGCCGGATCGGGCTTGCGCAGCCCCACCTCGCTGGAGTCGATCACGAGGTCGAACAGCTCGTCGAAGGGCAGCATCTCGTGCCAGAACGGCCGCAGCTCGGCGACGTTGTTGGTCAGCAGGGGGTGCGCCGGCCGGTGGCGCGCACCTGCCGGACTACTTCCGACCATCGCCTGCAGGTGCCGCCACCGCTCGACATGTGGGTGAGGATGTCGAACAGGTCGAGCTCGAAGCCCTGCTCGGCGGCCAGGGCGCGGATCTCGGCCCGGCACGCCTCCAGCTCGAGCTCGCCCCGCTCGGCCCGGTGCCAGGGGTGGTCGGTGTCGGCGTGGTACGGGCCGAAGAGCACGGCCATCGCCGTCGAAGGGGACGCCCCTGTCGAGGGCCACCTGTGCCGCAGCGCCTCGAACGGCGAGTCGGTGAACACGCCTCGAGGTCGAACACCACCGTGCCGTAGGGCGCGGCGGTCGTTGCGTCGTCGGCGAGCCCACCATCGGGACCATCAGGACGCTCCTGTGCCGTCGCGCCGTCGACCGTCGCGTCGTCGACCGTCGGTTCGTCCGCGCCGCTCACGACGACGCCTCCGGGAGCTCGCCGGTCGCCAGGAGGTGCCCGAAGCCGGCCTCGTCGAGCACGGGCACGCCCAGCTCCTCGGCCTTGGTGAGCTTGGACGCGCCGGCGCCCTCCCCCACCACCACCGCGGTGGTCTTCTTCGACACGCTGCCCGGGGACTTGCCGCCGCGCGCCTTGATCGCCGCCTCGGCGTCGTCCCGCGAGTAGCCGGCGAGCGTGCCGGTGACCACGACCGACATGCCGGCGAGCACCGGCTCGACGTCGGGCCGCTCGGGACCGGTGAGGTTGACCCCGGCGTCGCGCAGCTTCTCGACCACCTGCTGGTTGGCGGGGTCGGCGGCCCACTCGCGCACCGACTCGGCGATGACCGGCCCGACCCCCTCCACCGCCGACAGCTCCTCGACCGACGCCGCCAGGATGCGGTCGAGGTGGCCGAAGTGGGCGGCGAGGGCCTCCGCCCCGGCCGGCCCGAGGTGGCGGATGTTGAGCCCGACCAGCAGGTTGGCCAACGGCCGCGCCTTGGAGGCCTCGACGGCGTCGACGAGGTTGCGGATGGAGACCTCGCCGAAGCCGTCGAGGTCGCGGAGGCGGTCGTAGTCCAGGAAGTAGACGTCGGCCACGTCGTGGAGCATGCCGAGCGACTGGAACAGCTGCACCCGCTGCTCGCCGAAGCCCTCGATGTCCATGGCACCCCGGGAGGCGAAGTGCTCGATGGCCCCGGCCACGCGGGCCGGGCAGGCCTCGTTGGGGCAGCGGGTGTCGGCCTCGCCCTCGGGCCGCACGAAGGCGGTGCCGCACACCGGACAGCTGGCCGGGAAGTGCCACTCGGCCCGCCCGTCAGGGCGATCGGCCAGCACCGGCCCCACCACCTCGGGGATGACGTCGCCGGCCTTGCGCACGATGACGGTGTCGCCGGGCCGCACGTCCTTGGCCTTGACCTGGTCCTCGTTGTGCAAGGTGGCGACGCCGACGGTGGAGCCGCCGACGAAGACCGGCTCGAGCACGGCGAAGGGCGTGGCCCGGCCCGTGCGGCCGATCGAGACCTGGATGTCGACCAGCGTCGTGGTGCGCTCCTCGGGCGGGAACTTGTAGGCGATGGCCCAGCGGGGCGCCTTGGACGTGGCCCCCAGCTCCTCGCGGCGGGCGAGGTCGTCGATCTTCACGACGACGCCGTCGATCTCGTAGTCGAGGTCGTGACGGCGCTCCTGCCAGCGCCGGCAGAACGCGTACACGTCGTCGAGGGTGGCGAGCACCTCGATGTTGGGGTTGACGGGGAAGCCGAGGTCGCGCAGCAGCGCCAGCGTCTCGTGGTGGGTGGCGAACGACGGGCCGCCCTCGATCTCACCGAGCTGGTAGCTCCAGAACGACAGGTGTCGGCCGGCGGTGACGGACGCGTCCTTCTGGCGGAGGGAGCCGGCCGCGGTGTTGCGGGGGTTCACGTAGGTCTTCTGCCCGGCCTCGAGGGCGGCGGCGTTGAGCGCCTCGAACGCCGACACCGGCATGTAGACCTCGCCCCGCACCTCGAGCACCCTCGGCGCCCCCCTCGGCAGGCGGTCGGGCAGGTCGGCGATGGTGCGCAGGTTGGCGGTGACGTCCTCGCCCACCTTGCCGTTGCCCCGGGTGGCGCCCTGCACGAAGCGACCGCCCTCGTAGCGCAGCGACACGGCGAGGCCGTCGATCTTGAGCTCGCTGACGTAGCCGACCTCGCCGGCGTCGTCGCCGAGCTGGCGCCGCACCCGGTCGCCCCAGGCCCGCAGCTCGGCCTCGTCCATGGCGTTGTCGAGGCTCATCATCGGCACCCGGTGCACCACCTCGGCGAAGGTGGCGACCGGCGCGCCGCTCACCACCTGGGTGGGCGAGTCGGGCGTGATGAGGTCGGGGTGCAACGACTCGAGCCGCTGCAGCTCGCGCACCAGCGCGTCGTAGTCGGCGTCGGGGATCTCGGGGGCGTCGAGCTCGTAGTAGCGGCGGTTGTGGTACCGGATCTGGTCGCGCAGCTCGTCGATGCGGCCCGCCGGGTCGATCTCGCCGCGTGCGGCCTCGCTCAGCTGCCCGGTCGCCATGGGGCGATCCTACCGACGGGGTGTGACCGCCTCGCTCGGCTGCTGGCGCGCGTCTCGACGGCGTACGTGTCGGGGGCCGACACCCAGATCATCGAGATCGGACCACCGGGCGGCGAACCGCCCGGGGGCCGGCTCCCCTCACGCCCCGACGGTGAGCCGCACGCCGATGGCCTGCTCGTGGAGGCGCTCGGCGAGGCGGTTGGTGAACCCGAGGACCTGCTCGGCCTGGGTCACGCCGTGGTGGTAGAGCCCGCACGCCGGGGTGATCATCGCCTGGGTGCGCAGCCGCACGGGGTCGCAGCCGCCGTCGGCCACGAGGTCGCACCAGGTCGTCGACAGCTGGCGCCACAGCCGCTCGACCGTCGAGCCGATCGGGCGGTCGGTCGGCACCGCGCCCCAGGCCACCCAGCCGCCCCGCTCCAGGAACGAGGACAGGGAGCCGGCGGCGGCCTCGATGCCGGCGTCCACGGGCAGCGACAGGATCTGGGCGCCGGCGCTGAGCAGCAGCTTCCAGTCGGCCCGGCCACAGCAGTGCAACCCGGCGATGGCACCGTGGCGCTCGATGCGGGCGAGCACCGACGACACCAGGTCGACGGCGTCGAGCGCCTCCACCGGGAACTCGGGGAACAGCGCCGAGCCCATCGCCGGCTCGTCGACGAACACCACCAGCTGGGCCTGCGGGACCCGCTGCCCGACCAGCGACAGCAGCGCCGCCGCCCGCTGGCGCACCGACGAGGCCGCCACCGCGAAGGCGAGGTCGCGCTCGACGCCGGCGGCGTGCAGCGCGATGCCGAAGGTGACCGGGCCGGTGAGGGAGACCTTCAACGGCCCACGGCGGTCGGCCACGGCGGTGAGGAAGGCGCGCAGCCCGACGAACGCGTCGGAGGTGAAGGCCGGATCGCGCAGCGGCGCCTCGGGGTCGAGGTCGGCGTCGACGATGCCGAGCGAGCCGTCGTCGTGGACCTCGACGCCGGCCACGCCGTCGGCGGCCTGGGCGATCATCCCCTCCCGGCGCGAGCGGGCGGGCAGGGACGGAGCGGCCGGGAGGCGGTGCTGGTAGCGCAGCACCAGCTCGACGGCGTCGGTGGGGTCGACATGGGGGAGGCTGCCGATGGACGTGGCCAGTCCCACCGGCAGGGGAACCCATCGATCGTCCGCCGTGGACGCACCCCCGTGCACCTCATCAGGCTACGCACCCCGCGCGACGCGAGGTAATCCTTCGACAAGGTGTCGACAAACACCGATGACCTGTCGACGCGTGGGGTGCGACGCCCGCGAGTGGCACCCGTGGCCGGCCGCGGGCCATCCTCGCCCCATGGCCCGGCCCGCCCCCTCCCACGCCGCGGTGGCGCGCTGGGCGCTGGTGGTGGTGTGGGTGTCGCTGCCCTTCACGGCCGGCCCGGCCTTCGCCGAGGCCCTGGCCGAGCGCAGCCTGCCGGTGCAGCGGGTCGACGCCATCGGCCTGTGGCTGCTGTGGGCCGGCGGGCTGGTCGCCGCGCTCGTGCCCACCACGGCGAGCCTCACCGCGCTGCGGATCCTCGCACCCGCCTCGCTCGCCGGGGTCGTGGTCGCCGCCGTGGCCGGCGCGCGGGGCACCGCCCTGGTCGTCGCAGCCATGGCCGTCACCATGACGGTGACCGTCCTGGTCCTGCTGCCGAGGGTGGGCGACCGGTTCGCCAACGGCTCGTCCTACGGCGACGAGCGCCGGTTCCTGCTCAAGCCACCGGCCGCGCTGGTGCTCGGCCCGATCCCCCTGGCGTGGGCGCTCGTCGTCGCCGGGACGGCGGCCGGGCCGATGCTGCTGGCCGCCTCGGCGTGGGTCGCCGGCGCGGCCGCCCTCGTGGTCGGCTGGCCGCTGGCGGCGCTGCTCGTCCGATCGCTGCACGGGCTCACCCGCCGGTGGCTGGTGTTCGTGCCCGCCGGGATGGTGGTGCACGACGCGACCACGCTCGTGGAGTCGGCGATGGTGCAGCGCCGCGAGATCGCCGGGGTGTCACGGGCGCGGGCCGACACCGACGCCCGTGACCTGACCGCCGGCGCGGCCGGTGGCGCCGTCGAGCTGGCCTTCTCGGTGCACGTGCCCATCACGCCGCGCCCACCGGGGCGACCGGGCGGCGCGGTGGCCGAGGCCGTCCCCGTCACCGCCGTGCTCGTCGCCCCCACCCGCATCGACGCCGTGCTCGCCGAGGCCGCCGAGCGGCGCCTGCCGGTGGGCTGAACGACGCCGCCCGCGCTACGTGCGCTTGATGGTGGACACGACCGGAGCAGCATCTCGTCCCTCGGTGCCCTCGGCCCAGATGATGTAGCGCGGCTCGGGCGTGGTCATCTTCGACCGATCCCACGAGCACTCGACCCGGATGGTGTCGCCCCGCTTGAGGTTGATGGTCTCGACCGGCGCGTAGATGAGCTGCCAGTTGAAGTCCCAGTGCGGGATGTCGAGCAGGACCTTCTCGTCGGGCGTGCCCGGGTTGAGCGTCATGCGGAAGGTCTCACCGATCTGGTGCATGTGCCCCACGACGCTCAACAGCTCGCCGTCGTCGCGCACGCGGTGGTTGCACGACGCGCTGGCCACGCCGTCGGTCATGCCGGCGAAGTCGGACGGCTTGGTGCCGCACAGCAGGTTGAGGCCGTCGCCGATGGCGGCGGCGCTGGGCCCGAACTGCTTGACCAGCTCGGTCATGGCGTTGGCCCGATCGCACAGCGGGCCCGACTCGTCGGCCCGGCACGGGATCTCGGCGGGGGCGAGGTAGGTCTTGATGTCGACGTCGTCGAGCTGGGCCCCGCGGGCCAGCTCGAGCACGAAGCGGGACTGGTCGAGCGGCGCCTGGTGCAGGAAGTGGTAGTGGATCTGCACGACGATGAAGTCGCCGGGCTCCATGCGGATGCCGGCGCCGTCGGGCATGACGCTGGCGGTGGCCCGGCGCCCAACCCATGATCTGCGTGCTCGTGCGGCTCTGGCCCGTCGGCGACACCTCGCCACCCGGCCCGGCCGTGCCGGCGTAGCAGCCCCAGCCCGAGCCCGGATCCTTGGCGTCGAGGTCCTCGATGCGCTGGCGCTGGCTGGCCGCGGTGCGGAAGGCGAGGGCGTGGTGCACCACCGCCGTCTGGTCGGGCTCGAACTGGAAGCCGGTGATGTAGCTGGGCTCGGTGATCTTCGGGTCGAGCAGGAAGCACCGGTAGTCGTTCACGTTGTCGGGGCTGCCCTGGTAGGGCTCGGGGATGGGCAGCACCTCGTCACGCCGCAGCTCGCGCTGGGCGACCTCGGGCTTGGGGTTGGCCTTCACGGGCGTGTCGGCGGCCACGTCGAGGGCACCACCGGTGGCGGCCCACTGCTGGATGGTGTCGAGGTCGGCGGCGCTGAGGCGGGCGTCGTGCTGCAGCGGGATGCCGACGTCGGAGGCCGGCCACGGCGGCATGTAGCCGGACTTGGTCACCAGCCCCAGACCGGTGGCGACCTTGGCCGCGTCCCCGGCAGTCTCGAGGCGCCACGCGCCGGACCCGGCGCCGCCGTCGTTGTGGCACGAGGCGCAGTTCTGCTCGAGCACGGGCTGCACGGCCGTCTTGAACGAGGGCCCGCCGGTGGTGACGATCTGGCCGGCCTCCGGGCCGGCCAGCTGGGTGGGCACCGGCTTGGCGGCGTCGACCGCCACGGCCTCGATCGTGAGGTCGGCGGTCTCGCCGGTCTTCACCAGGGGACCCAGGCTGATCGGGCCGACGCCGAAGTCGGCCAGGCGCACGGTGGTGGTGGCGTCGACCTTCACCTCGCCGTTGGCCCGGGTGACCGTGGCCTTCAGCGTCACCGGCTTGGTGGTCTCCTTGACCTTCAGGTCGCCGGTCACCTCGACCGGGTAGGCGGTGCCGTCGACGATGCGGTCGGGAAGGCCGGTGATGCCCGTGGTGTCGAGGGTGACGAGCGGGTAGTCGGCGGACTGGAGGAAGTCGTGGCGCAGGCGGTCGTCGCGCAGCGCCTGGTCGGAGGTGAGCTGCTCGACGTTGACGACCACTTGGCCCAGGGTCGAGCGCGAGGGATCGGCCTGGTCGATCAGCACGTCGCCGGCGATGCCCTTGGTCGAGCCGCTGGCGCTGTGGGTGGTGCCGGCGAGGATCTCGTCGACCCGGTAGGCGACCGACGAGCGCGAGGCGTCGATCCGGTAGACCTTCTGGTCGCCGTTGGCCGGGGTGAGCTGGGGCGCCTGGGGCACGACGAAGGCCACGTTGCTCGGTGCCGGCGGCCGCAGCAGCGACGACGCCGCCCAGCCGGCGACACCGGCGCCGACCAGCAGCACCACCACGAGCAGGGTCGCCCACGGGTGCCGACGCACCCCGTCCTTCACTCGGGTCACGAGTCCCCCTCAGCGTCGTCCGACGTCACCGTGCTCATCGCCCGCCCGCGATGGCTGGAGCACCAGTGTCCCATTGTTGCCGCGCCGGCCTATGGCGGGCATCTCCTGCCGGGGTGCACCCCCGACCGACCGGGTCGCCGATGGGCCGTCCGGCCTACCCGGCGGCGAGGGCCGCCTCGCAGCGCAGCTCGAGGCGGTGCAGGAGCGCGCGCCAACCCGCCTCGAGCTCGTCGCCCGCCGGCCCGGCCAGCCAGACCACGACCACCACCCGATCGGCGAGCAGCACGGCCATGTCGACGCTGATGGGCAGCAGCGCCTCGCCGTCGGCCACCGACCAGGCGGCGTGGTGCTCGGCGGCCCGCCAGCCGGCCCGGTCGGCGGCGAAGGCGGGCAGCGACTGCACCGGACCGAGCACCTCCCGCTCCCCCTCGCCGGCTTCGTCGCCGGCCAGCCCGGCGAGGAACCGCTCGACGAACACCGGGTCGCCGAGCAACGTCCAGGCCCGGGACGCGGCGGCCCGGTCGGTGAACACGGCCGAGACCGCGTGCACGAGCACCGGCCCGGGGTGCTCGAGCGACACGGCGTCGTCGGCGAGCAGCTCGTCGTCGGGGAAGCCCGGCGGGACCTCGTCGGGATCGAAGGGTCCGGGCGTCGCGCCCTCGTCGACGTCCACGTCGTCGTCGACCGACCACGCGGTCCCCCACAGGTCGTCCGCCGTGGGCAGCACCGCCGACGCCAGCCGTGCCGCGGCATCGGCGTCGCCGCTCACCGGGCGATGCCGCCGCCGACGACCTCGTCGCCGTCGTAGAGGACCACCGTCTGGCCGGGGGCGATGCGCCGTCGCGGCTCGGACCAGCGCACCACGGCGCGACCCCGCCCGACGAGCGCACCCTTCCGTGGTGCCGGGACCGACGCCGCGACCGGCTCCGGCGCCGGCTCCGGCTCGGGCCGCTCCTCCACGATCGCCGGCAGGGCGCGACCGTGGGCGCTGCCCTGGGCGAGCACCGCGCCGCGCACCGGCCCGTCGGCCCACGCCACCTCCTCCAGCACGGTCTCGTCGCCGCGCAGCTCGTCGACGTCGCCCACCACGACGGTGCCGGCGGCCACGTCCACCTCGAGCGCGTAGCGCGGCGCCGGCGCGCCCGCCAGGGCCAGGCCGCGACGCTGACCGATCGTGACGAGCTCGACGGCGTCGACCCGGCCGACCTCTGCGCCGCTGGTGTCGACGACCCGGCCGGGCCGCAACGGGATCCGCTCACCGAGGAAGGCCCCTCGTCCGCCCCTCGTGATGAAGCACACGTCCTGGCTGTCGGGCTTGGCCGCGGTGCCCAGCCCGAGGCGAGCGGCGCGAGCCCGCACCTCGTCCTTGGTCATCGACCCGATCGGGAGCAGCGTCCGGGCCAGCGCCGCCTGGTCGAGCATGTGCAGCACGTAGGACTGGTCCTTGTCGACGTCGGCGCCGCGGGCGAGACGGCGCGTGCCGTCGGGCCGCTCGACGATGCGGGCGTGGTGGCCGGTGGCGACGGCGTCGAAGCCGAGCGCCACGGCCCGCCGCAGCAGGCGGTCGAACTTCAGGTGGCGGTTGCACTCGATGCAGGGGTTCGGTGTGCGCCCGGCAGCGTGGGCGGCGACGTAGGGCTCGACGACGTGGGCGGTGAACTCGTCGGCGAAGGCGAACACGTGGTGGTCGATGCCGAGGCGGTCGGCCACCCGCCGGGCGTCGTCGACGTCGGAGACCGAGCAGCAGCCCGAGTCGCTGGCACCGCCCCACAGCTTCAGGGTGACGCCGACGACGTCGTGGCCCTGCTCGGCGAGCAGGGCGGCCGCGACCGACGAGTCGACGCCCCCGGACATGGCGACCAGCACCCGCACGGCGCGCCCCTACCCCGCGCCCTCGAGGGCGCGGAGCCGCTCGACCGCCGGGGGGATCGCCGCCAGCGCGGCGTCGACGTCGGCCGGGGTGGAGCACCAGCCGAGCGAGAGCCGCAACGAGCCGGCCGCGTGCGCTGGGGCCACGCCCATGGCGGCGAGCACGTGGCTGACCTCGAGGGCACCCGACGAGCACGACGCCGCCGCCGAGGCGCAGATGCCCTGCTCGTCGAGCAGGAACAGCAGCGACTCGCTGCTGATCCCGGGGATGCACACGTGGGCGATGCCGGCGGCGCGCCGAGCCCGCACCGCCGCGTCGGGGGCGCCGTCCGGCCCGCTCGTCACCCCGGTCTCGACGAGCCCGGGCACGGCGGCGCGCAGGCCGTCGACGAGCCGATCGCGCTGGGCACGCAGACGGGGCACGGCGGTGGCCCGCTCGTCGTCGGTGGCGCGCAGGGCCTCGGCGAAGGCGACGATGCCGGCGACGTTCTGCGTGCCCCCGCGCCGGCCGCGCTCCTGGCCACCGCCGAGCGTCCGCGGAGCCAGGGCGCCGCTCGCGCCCGACCGCACGACGAGGGCGCCCACGCCCTTGGGGCCGCCGAGCTTGTGGGCGCTGAGCGACACGAGGTCGGCCCCCTCGGCGTGGGTGCGCAGGTCGAGCCACATCGGCGCCTGGACGGCGTCGGTGTGCACCACGGCCCCCGGGGCGTGCTCGCGCACGACGTCGGCCACCGCCGGGATCGGCGACACCGCACCGACCTCGTTGTTGACGAGCATCACCGACACCAGCGAGACGTCGTCGAGCCGATCGAGGGTGGCGGCCAGCGCGTCGAGGTCGACGGCACCGTCGGCGCCGACGCCGACGAGGCAGCCGTCACGGGCCAGGACCGGGTCGAGCACGGCGTGGTGCTCGGCGGCCGCGGCGACGATCGTGCCGCCCCGGCGGTCGTGGAGCCCGAGGACGGCGAGGTTGTCGGCCTCGGTCCCGCCGGCGGTGAACACGACGTCGCCCGGCGACACGTCACCGACGACCTCGGCCACCACGTCGCGGGCGTCGTCGAGCGCGGCGCGGGCGCGGCGGGCCGAGGCGTGCGAGCCCGACGGGTTGCCGTGGTGCTCGCGCAGGAACGGCAGCATCGCCTCGACCGCGGTGGGGCGCACCGGCGTGGAGGCGGCGTGGTCGAGGTAGGCGGCCACGACCACCGAGGCTACCGGCGCACCACCACCTCGCTCCTCTCCCCCGTTCCTCTCCCCCGTTCCGGTGACGCTTCCTTCGCCACAGGGCACACAACCGTCACCGGTTGGCGGCGACGCCGGCGGGGGCGGCCCAGGGCGCGGCGCCGCCGGCCTCGCCGAACGACCCCACGGTGGCGGGAGCCGCCCACCAGCCGCCGTCGGCGCCCGCATGGCGCTGCTGGTACGCGGCCGCCACGCACACGAGGAACAGCTCGGGCCCGACCCACGGGGGCGGGGTGTGGTGCAGCCGGTGCGCGACCGGGTTGGCCAGCCGGATGGCGAGCGCGCCGCGCGAGGCCGTGTCGAGGTCGCCCACCCGCACCAGGAACGAGCGCACGGCGCCGTACTGGGCCGTGGTCAGCGCCCCGACGTCGAGCGACGCCACGTAGGCCTCCAATCCCAGCGGCGGCGGGAAGTGCACGGCGGCCGGACGCTTCGTCCCGAGCCGCTCGCGCAGCACGAGCGTGCCCGCGACCATGTCGCCGAGGCGCTGGTTGCGCTTGGACAAGATGATGGCGACCAGCGCCGGGACGCCCGAGAACACCCACAGCTCGCCGAGGCCGACCATGCCGCGGATGGCGGCGTGGCGGAAGCGGATCGGCGCGCCCTCCACCGTGACGACCCGCAGCCCGAGCGCCGCCTTGCCGAGGGTGCGACCGTTCCAGAGGGTCTCCAGGGCGATCGGGTAGCCGATCAGGATCAGGAAGACGGTGAGGACGAGCACGACGACACCGATCCACCCCACACCGCCGCCGCCGCCCACCGAGGTGAAGAACACCGAGCTGGCGGCCACCACGACCAGCAGGGCCGTGACCTGCAGCGTCAGGTCGATGAGCTCGGCCAGCACCCGCGAGCCCGCCCCGCCGGTGTCGAACTCGAGCACGACGGCCTCGGGCGTGATGATGCCGAACGGCGAGACCTCGGTGTCGGGGCCGGGCACGGCACTACGGTAACGGTCGGCGTGGACATCGACCGCTACATCGCCCGCAACCAGGCGTCGTGGGACCGCCTCGACGACCTCACGGGGCGCGCCCGGCGCCGGGTCGGGAACCTGACGCCCGACGAGCTCGACGAGCTGGTGTCGCTGTACCAGCGGGTGTCCACCCAGCTGTCGTACGTGCGCACGTACTACCGCGACACGGCACTGGTGGCCCGGCTCACCCGCAGCGTCGCCGCCGCCAACGGCGTCGTGTACGGCAAGCGGGCCCGCACGTGGCGGGCGCTCGGCGGCTTCTTCGCCGCCACCTTCCCCGGCGCCGTCTACCACTACCGCCGGTTCGTGCTGGTGGCCGCCCTGCTGTTCTTCGTCCCCGCGCTGCTGCTGTACGTCTGGCTGGTGAACGACCCCACTGCGCTCGACGCCTCGGGATCGCGCGCCGAGCGCTCGTACTACGTCGACAACCTGTTCGAGCAGTACTACTCGGAGTCGCCGAGCCCGCAGTTCTTCACCGAGGTCACGACGAACAACATCCGCGTGACGTTCCTCGTGTTCGCCGCCGGCATCGTCGTTCCGATCGTCGGGCCGGCCTTCCTCCTGCTGGCCAACGGCGCGCCGCTCGGGATCATCGGGTCGTGGATGGCCACCGAGGACAGCGGCTGGCGATTCCTCGGCTTCATCCTGCCCCACGGGATGCTCGAGCTGAGCGCCATCTGCATCGCCGGTGGCGGCGGCCTGGCGCTGGGGTGGAGCCTGGTCGCGCCGGGCGACCGGCGGCGCGGCGAGGCGCTGCGCGAGGAGGGCCGCCGGCTGGTCGTGATCTTCCTCGGGCTCGTCGTGATGCTGGTTGCCGCCGGCTTCATCGAGGGCTTCATCACCGGTCGGGGCCTACCGGTCGCGTTGCGCATCGCCATCGGCGTGGCCGGGTGGCTCGCCTTCGTCGCCTACTTCGTGGCCCAGGGCCGGGCCGCCGCCGCCAAGGGCATCACCGGCGCCTGGCGCGAGCACGAGCAGCGCCGTCGCTGGCAGGACTTCGCCCCCGACGAGGACCTCCCGCCGTCGGCCGTCGTCGTAGGCGACTGACGGCGAGGCGGCGCGCCCTCAGCGGGCGGAGAACGTGACGGGAAGGTGGTCGGGGCCGGTGATCCCGACCGGCGGGCGCCACGTCGCCCCCTCGGCGAGCACCGGGCAGGTGATGCGGCGGCTGAGCACCTCCAGCGCGACCTGCAGCTCGGCCCGGGCGAGCGCGGCGCCCAGGCAGTGGTGCGGCCCGTGGCCGAAGGCGAGGTGGCTCGCCGTGGCGTGGGACGCAGGGTCGAAGGCCTCGGGATCGGCGAAGGCGGCCGGGTCGTGGTCGGCGGCCCACAGCGACACCTGGACGAGCTCGCCCGCCTCCACCGACACCCCGCCCACGGCGGCGTCCTCGGCGGCGATCCGCACCACGCTCGTGGCCGTGGAGCGGAGGCGCAGCACCTCCTCGACGACGTCGGCGCTGGTCACCGAGCCGCCGGCGACCGCGTCCCACACGTCGGGGTGCGACGACAGCACCCAGACCATCAGGCCGAGCTGGTTGCGGGTCGTCTCGTGGCCGGCGAACACCAGCCCGGCCACGAAGGACGCGACGTCGTCGGCCGTCCACGGCGGCCCGCCCTCGGCGGCCTCGGGATCGTCCACGACCGCCGCCAGCCTGCTCACCAGGTCGTCGAGCGGTTCGCGCCGACGCCGCTCGACCAGCGAGGCCGTGTAGGCGAGCAGCTCGTCGAGCGCGGCGTCGACCTCGCCGATGTGCAGCGGCAGCGTCACGGGGTTGAACCCGAGGCCGATGGTGTTCGCCAGGGTGCAGAACCGGTCGCGGTCGGCCTCGGGCACGCCGATGAGCTCGCCCAGGCCCCACGACGGCAGCACGTCGGCGAGTGCGGCCATCACGTCGCACGCCCCCCGGTCGACGAAGCGGTCGACGAGCTCGTGGGTCATGGCCGCCAGCGCCGGCCGCAACCGCTCGACGCGGCGCGGTGTGAACGTGCGGCTCATCAGCGCCCGCCAACGGCGATGGTCCTCGCCGTCGTGGTCGAGTGGCGAGCGGGCCATCCAGTCGTGGAACGACCCGCTGGTGACGCCCTGCAGGGCGAGCACGGTGGTGAAGCGGTCTTCGAGCCGCCGGTCCGTCAGGGCCTCGCGTGCCGCCTCGTAGCCGACCACCACCGGGCCCAGCTCGGTGCGGGCCACCGGACCCGCGGCCCGAGCCTCGGCCAGGGCGGCGATCGGGTCGAGCAGGTAGCGGTCGAGCGGAACCGTCGGCTCCGACGCGGTCCTGGTGTCCTCCACGTTCGCTCCCCCGCTGCTCACTGTCTACTCCCTGTCGACCGCAGCGCCGAGCCTAGACCCGCATCCGCCGTCGCTCGGCGGCCGTCAGCGGCAGTAGCCGACGAGGTCGACCAGGAAGTGGGTGGAGGCGCCCGGTGCGCACTTGACCTTGAAGCGACCGAGCGCGTCGACCGGCACCATGGCGCCGTTGGCGATGGTGGTGCCCGGCGCGCCCCAGTTGATCGACGAGGTGCCCGGCCAGGCGATGTCGCCCTTGTACATGGCGAGCCACCCGGCCGACGACGTCTCGGTGACGGTGAGGTTCACGACGACCGCCGTGGTCCCGAGCTCGACGTAGCCGGAGCAGTCGATCACCCGCTCGGCGCCGTCGGCCAGCACGCCCTTGGTGAGGAAGAGGGGCGGGAAGCCCGGCCGCGAGTCGTAGATGCGCGTCGTGGTCGTGAGCACGTGCAGCGCCCCGGCCGTGCCGGTGCCGGCGAGCTTGCGCCACGTGGGGGGCGACCCGGCGGTGACCGTGTACCAGAGGCTGCCGTTGCTGTCCCGGCAGACCTCACCGGCGGCGTGCCAGTCCGAGGTCGTGCCGGGGGGCGCCATGGTCTGGGCGAGGGTCAGGCCGGACTGGGTCCCGGAGGTGATGATCCCGACCCGGCCGCTGGCCACGAGGCCCACCCCGGTCGTGGCCTGCGCCTCCAGTGCGTAGCCGTCGACGGCGTGGGCGGTGACGCCCCTCCCGCCCCCCTGGCTGAAGGCCTCGATGGCCGTGCCGTTGGCCAGGTGGCGGGCGGTGAGGCCCACGGCACCGACGGTCGCGGTGTTGGCGTACACGCCGCTGGACCCGGCGTGGTCCGTGTTGCCCTGCACCCCATCGCCACCGAGGCCGTCGCCGCGGACTCCCGGGTTGCCCGAGCCGTACACGGTGGCGGCCGACGCGGGTTCGGCCCCGGCCACCTCGAGGGCCAGCCCCGCGGCGCCGGTGGCGGCCACGGCCATGCCGGCCTTGCGCAACAGCTCGCGGCGGGCGAGGGGGTGTCCAGCAGGCTCCGTCTCGTGGATCCTGGCGGTCTCCGCCGCGGGCCGTCCGTCAGGTACCTCGGCATCCCGCCCGCCGCCCACCGGGACCTGCCCGTCCCGCAGCCTGCGCACCTCCGCATCCAGACGGGCCACCGCGGCCCGCAGCTCGTGGACCTCGGCACGGAGATCGTGTTCGTGGCCGGCCATGGCATCCACCTCCCGGTGTCGCACCGGGAGCGGCGACGAGGCGGCCGGACGAGCCGGCACCGGCCCGGTCGCCGCCCATGCCTGCACCGTACGACGGCGCCGCCGCGAGCCCTAGGGCCGCACGACCCGGCCATCCTGCAACGGTCCCCGGGCGCACCGTGCACCGCAGGTCGAGCGCCGCACCGCCGCAACTCGCCTCACCACGCCGATGGCCGCCGCGCCGGGTGGGACGCCCAGCCGTCCGGACAGGGTTCACAGGCGACCGGTGGCCTTGACCTTCAGGTAGGCGTCGGCGAGCAGCGGGGCGAGGCGACCAGGCGGAGCGTCGACGACGGTGGCTCCGAGGCCACGCAGGCGGGCGATGGTGCGGCGGCGCTCGTCGAGGGCGGCCACCGCGGCCGCCTTGCGGTAGGCGCCCGAGGCCTCGGTCGGCGTCCCCGCCGCCCACGCCGCCACGTCCGGATCCCGCACCGCCGCCACCACCACGAGGTGGTTGCGGGCGATGAGCGGCATGGCCGGCAGCAGGGTCTCGGCCACCGCCTGCTCGACGAGGTCCGTGAAGATGACCAGCATGGCCCGGCGGCGGAAGCGGGCCAGCGTGTCGGCGAAGGCGCCGGTGTAGTCGCTCTCGACCAGGGCCGGTTCGAGCGCGTACATGGCCTCGGTGACCCGGCTCAGCTGCTCCCGGGAGTGCGCCGGCGGCACCACGGCGCGCACCTGGGAGTCGAACACCACGAGCCCGGCCCGGTCCCCCAGGCGCGTGGCGACCGCGGTCAGCATCATCACCGCGTCCATGGCGTGCTCGACGCGCGGCACGTCGTCGACGCGACCCGCCATCACCCGGCCGTTGTCGAGCAGGCACAGCACCGTCTGGTTCCGCTCGGCGCGGAAGGTGCGCACGATGGCCTTGTTGGCCCGGGCGGTGGCGGCCCAGTCGATGCGCTTGAACTCGTCGTCGACGGTGTACTCGCGCAGCTGGTCGAACTCGGTGCCGCCCCCGCGGCCCTGGGCGGATCGAAGACCCACCTCGAGGATGCGGGCCTTGTTGATGCGCAGCTCCGCCTCGTCACGGCTCTTGAACGGCGGGAGCACGCGCAGCACGTGCGGCTGCCGGCGGACCCGCTGGCGGGCCGCGAGGCCCAGCGGGCCCTCGACCCGCACGACGAGGGTGGCGATCTCGAAGCGGCCGCGCCGCGACGGGCGGAACGTGGTGCGCACCTCGACCTCACCGCGGCGGGATCGTCACACGGGCCCGGCGGTCGCCGGCCTGCAGCGAGGGGCGAGGTCGTCGGCGAAGCCGACGTGCAACGTGCGGCCGCTCGGGTTGTGCACCGTCCAGGTGAGGTCACCCCGCACGTGCAGGGCGATGACCCGGGGCAGGCGGCGGTCGATCCGCACCTCGTTGGGCGAGGTGGCCAGCGCCCAGTCGGTGAGGGCGACGCCGACCAGCACGGCGTTGACGACGAGGAAGGCCCAGCCGACGTTGGCGGCGAGCAGCACCACCGCCGCCACGGCCACCACCGCGGCCAGCCGGCGGGTCGGGTACGGGAGCCGCCCGGCGATGCGGGCGGGCAGCACCCGCACCCCGGGCTGCAGCCCGCCGAAGGTCCGGCGAGCGCCCCCCGGCGGGCGCGGTTCGGGAGGCGGCGCAGGTGGCGCTCCGGCGCTCGACGCGACGGCCATGCGGGCGGACCTGCTACCTCGGCACCGGCACGGCGGCCAGGATGCCGTCGAGCACGCCGTCGGCGGTGGCGCCCTCGAGCTCGAGCTCGGGCCGGATCTGGAGGCGGTGACGCAGCGTCGGCTTCACCACGGCCTTGACCTCGTCGGGGGTGACGAACTCGCGGCCGGCCAGCCACGCCCACGCCTTCGAGGCGTGCAGCAGCGCCGCCGCGCCGCGGGGCGACACGCCGAGGGTCACCGACGGGCTCTCCCGCGTCGCCCGCACCAGGGCGACCATGTAGGCCTGCACGGGCGGCTCGACGCGCACCTGGCCGATGCGCTCGCGGGCGGCGGCGAGGTTCGCGGCGGTGGCCACCGGGCGGATCCCCGCCGTCGCCATGTCGTGGGGGTCGAGGCCCCGGTCGTGACGGGCCAGCACCTCCTGCTCCTGCTCGAACGACGGGTAGCCCACCTGGAGCTTGAAGAGGAAGCGGTCGAGCTGGGCCTCGGGCAACGGGTAGGTGCCCTCGTACTCCACCGGGTTCTGGGTGGCCACCACGATGAACGGATCGGGCAGCGGGTGCGTCGCCCCCTCCACCGACACCTGGCGCTCCTCCATCGACTCGAGCAGCGCCGACTGGGTCTTGGGCGGGGTCCGGTTGATCTCGTCGGCCAGCAAGATGTTGGTGAAGACCGGGCCCTGGCGGAAGCGGAAGCTCGCCTCCCGGGGCTCGAAGATGACCTGGCCGATGACGTCGGAGGGCATCAGGTCGGGCGTGAACTGCAGCCGCTTGAAGTCGAGGTCGAGGGCGGCGGCGAGCGCCTTCACCAACAGCGTCTTGGCGGTGCCGGGCACGCCCTCGAGCAGGACGTGGCCCTTCACCAGCAGGGCGGCGACGAGCCCCGACAGCGTGCCCTCCTGCCCGACCACGACCTTGCCCACCTCGTCGCGCAGGGCGAGGATCGGGCCCCGCGGGTCGTCGGGGTCGAGCGGGGTCGACGGCGGCGCCGGCGCCGTCGGCGGCACCGTGGCCGTCCCGTAGGGGTCCGGCTGCCCCGCGGCGGCCGGCACGGGTCCCGGCGGCGGGCCGTACCCGGGTCCCGGCGGCGGGCCGTAGCCCGGCGCCGGCGCGGGACCGTAGCCCGGCGCCGGTTCGGGACCGGGTCCGGGCGGGCCCGGGGGAGCCGGCGGCGACGGCGGCGGCGGGCCGTTCGGATCAGACGGGACTGCCATGGAGGACCTCCTGACGGACGGCGTCGATGGCCCGGGCGGCGGCGAGCAGCCCGGCCTCGTCGACGACCGGGGCGTCGGCGACGGCGAGCAGCACCCGGTCGCGGTCGGCACCGGTGCGGGCGAAGGCGATGTCGGCGATGACCTCGGGGCCGGCGTCGGGGGGCAGACCCAGGCGCTCGGCGAGGTCGCGGCGCAGGTCGGTGCGCAGGATGGCCGCCGCCCGCTCCGGCGAGCGGGTCTGGGCGAGCAGGTTGCCCACGGCGTCGACCAGCTCGGAGCCCGCCAGCTCGACGGGCTGCGGCTCGGCGACGGGTCGGCCGAGGCGACGACCCCGCCAGAAGGCGTAGACGACGAACCCGAGGAACAGCTGCGCCAGCGCCAGGCGCACCCCGGTGCTGATGAGCGACGTGAGGTCGGGCCCGTCGCCGGGCTCGACGCCGGGCGGCACGGCGAGCACCGCCACGCGGTAGCCGTCGCGCGGTGCCAGCAGAGCAGCGGCGAGCACGGCGTTGTCGTCGGCGGTCAGGAGCTCGTTGGTCAGCAAGCGCGCCCCGCCCAGCGACACGATGTGGCCCCGACCCACCGGTTCGTCGACGACGTAGGCGGCGTCCTCACGGGTGAAGCAGGCGCCCGCGCCCGGCGGCACGCCCAGCCGGAAGCCACCTCCCGGCTTGATCGTGCCGGCGCCCTGCACCGCCGGGATGGTGCAGGTCCTCTGCTCCATGACCTCGTCGACGACACCACCGAACGACGCGGCCTCCCGCCGTGGCGCGCTCAGCCCGCTGGTCGGGTCGGCGACGACGAGGACGCCGCCGCCGCGCACCCAGCGCTGCAGGTCGTCCTCGCGGTCGGGCGGCACGACGCCCGGCAGCGCCAGCGCGACGTCGACGTCGCGCGGCGGCAGGCGGTCGGTGACCTGCACGCGGGCACCGAGCTCCTCGAGGACGCCGACGAGGCCCTTGGTCCCGGTCTTGCCGTTGCTGTCGGGGTCGTAGGGCTGCCCCGCCTGGTTGGGCTGGCCGGCGACCACGGCGACGAGGACGAGGGCGATGCCGAGCAGCACGAACGGCAGCACCCGGGCGCCACGTCGGGCACCGCTCGCCGCCACGGACGACGTGGTCGCAGCCGCCGACGTCGTCACGACGACCCCACCCGCACGAGCACGTCGTCGGCGAACGAACGGAACCGGCGGTTCTCGTCGGGTCCGGTCGGCTCGTCGCCGTACCAGGCCGCCTCGAACAGGTCGGAGGCGCCGGCGAAGTCCGGCTCGGCGTCGGGAACCGTGGCGGCGACGTCGAGCCGGTACTCGCCGGCGGTGCGACCGGGGATGTCCCGCACGAGGTCGCGCTCGACCAGGTCGCCCACGAGAGCCCGGTACCGGCACCGCAGGGCCTGCTTCCAGTCCCCCTGCGCCTCGAAGGACTCGGCGCGAGCCCGCCACTCCTCCGGACTCGTCCTCGGTGTGACCGCCACCTCGACCCGGGTCCCCGGGTCGGCGCGGACCGTGCGACCGATGCGCAGACCGAACCAGGCCAGGGCGGCGACGATGAGGCCGACGAGGATCCACGCCGCCGCGGTGCCGGCGCCGCCCTCGAACAGCGAGCCGAGGAACCGACCGAGGGCGTCGAGCACGGCGTCCTGGGCCCGCTGGAACCACGGCTCGGGGGGCTGCTGGAACTCCTGGCGGCTGAGCACGTCGTCGGCCGTGCGGCGCACCTGGTCGGGGGACTGCTCCGGCGTGGGCAGCGGCGCCGCCGGCGACGGGGCCTGGGCGGAGGCCGCCAGCGTGGCCCGGCCGGCCGAGACGGACGGGACAGCCGAGACGGACGGGACGGACATGACGGCCGGGACCGTGGGTGCGGACGGGGCCGCGGACGAGGCGCCGACGGCGAGCAGCGCACCCGCCAGGGCGGTCGCCATCCCGGCTCGCCGGGCCATGGTGGCGGAGGTGGCCCTCACCGGGGCTCGGCGAAGGCCGCCGCCGCGTCGAGGTCGATGTCGAGCCCCTCGGTGCGCACCCGCAGGTCGAGGTACAACAGGATGCACACCCCGACCGCGAACGGTGCGAGGAGCAGCGAGACCGCCGCCCGTCCCACGCCCTGCAGCACCCAGCGGTAGCCCTCGGGGACGAGGAACGACACGACCTCGGGGATGAGCGCCAGCAGGGGCCCGATGATCTGGCTGACGATCGTCGACAGGGTGATGATCCACAGGCAGCGCCAGAAGCGGCGAGCGACGAGCGTGGCCGACCGCTTGACCCCGTTCCACGGCCCGAGGTCCTCGATCACCATCACCGGCGCGGTGAGGCTGAAGAAGGTGATGACGACCAGGGCGGGCAGGAAGCAGGCGGCGTAGGCGCCGACCTTCAACGGCAGCAGGCCGAAGAAGGCGGCGAGGAACGCCGGGGTGCGCCGGAACGACGCCTTGAGCGCGGCGCCGGCGGTCAGGTCGCCCCCGGCGTACCAGGCCGAGACCAGGCGGCCGAGCGCGCCGCCCAGGAAGAAGAACGACAGCGCCTCGAGGATCGCCCCGGCGTAGACCCCGAGGATGCCCAGGCCCGACGCGGGCCCCGTGCCGGCGACGGTGGGATCGCCGATCACGGTCAACAGGTCGAGGATCGACGTCTGGCCCCGTGCGAGGAAGGCACCGAGCAGCTGGGCGGGCACGACGATGGCGGCGGCGACGAGCACGACGGTGCCGGGGCGGGCCTTGATGATGGCGAAGGCGCCGTCGAGGACGTCGGACACCGTCATGGGTCGCAGCGGGACCGGCAGCCGGGGCGGGCCGGCGGACTCGGCCGGAGCGTCCTCGACGGCCCCGCTGCCCTCGTCGACCGGCACGCCGTCGATGGCCGACGGGTCGACCGGCGGCACGGCGGCCAGCGCCGCGGCGTCGCCGCTCGGGCTGTCGGGCAGGGCCCAGGCGCGAGCGCTGGGCTGGTCGGAGGGGTCCACCTGGGTCGACACGTCGTGCACACCGCCGGTCGACGGCGCGGCCCATTGTTATCCCTGCGGGGTTCTGCCTGCGGGCCAGACTGGGGCGGTGGAGGGCTACGAGGCCGCGACCTACGGCGACCGGTTCGCCGACGTGTACGACGACTGGTATGCGGACGTCACCGATGTCGACGCCTGCGTCGCCCGGCTCGCCGCGCTCGCCGCCGACACCGGTGGGCCCGTGCTCGAGCTCGGCGTCGGCACCGGCCGGCTGGCGCTGCCGCTGGCGGCGCTCGGCCTCGACGTGCGCGGCGTGGATGCCTCCGACGCCATGCTCGCACGCCTCCGAGCCAAGGCGGGAGGCGCCGACGTGGCCGTGGTCGCAGCCGACCTCGCGTCGTTCGACCCGCCGACCCGTCCGGACGACCCCGACGACGGCGTGGCCTTCGGGGTCGTCTACGTCGCCTACAACACCCTGTTCAACGTGGCCGACCGGGACGGGCAGGCGGCCTGCCTGCAGCGGGTGGCCCAGGTGCTGCGACCGGGCGGGATCTTCGTCGTCGAGGCGTTCGTGCCGCCCGATGACGACGGGGTCGACGCCACGTCCGGCGGCCAGGACGGCGTGGCGGTGCGGACGCTCACCGCGGATCGGGTGGTGCTCAGCGTGGCCCGCCACGACGCCGCCGCCCAGACCATGTCGGGCCAGTTCGTGGACATCACCGAGGCCGGCATCCGCCTGCGCCCGTGGCACCTGCGGTACCTGACGCCACCACAGCTCGACGCGCTCGCCGACGAGGTGGGGCTCGAGCTCGTCCACCGCTGGGCGGGCTGGGCGCGCCAGCCCTTCGACGACCGGGCCCGGTCGCACGTCTCGGTCTACCGACGGGCCCTTTGAGGCCCGGTCAGGGCTGGTCCGCCGTCCCCGGGCCGTCGTCGGGCGGCGCGGTCGCATCGACCAGGTGCCGGAGGTGGTCGACGAAGCCGTCGGCGTCCTCGTGCCGCAGGATCTCCAGGTCGACCGTGGCACCCGACTTCATCACCACCCGCACCAGCGGACCGAAGCGGATCTCGCCGACGTGGACCTCGCGCACCGCCGACAGGGGGACCTCGCCGATGAAGTGCTTCGGCTTGCCGGAGAACCCGAGCGACCAGGCGAGCACGCGGCCGCCGGTGAGCAGCAGCGCCATCTGCTTGGCCGTGGGGAAGGCCACGAGCGTGTCCGGGTCGGGACCGCCTGCGTCGGCGTCGGCGATGCCGCCGACCGCCGGGTTGGTGGCGACGGCGTTGGGCTGGACGGTGCCGTTGTAGTTGACCCGCACCGCGGCGACGGCCTCCTCCCCCGCCACCAGGCTCGCCGCTGCCAGGGTCCGGAGCTGCTCCAGGGTGTTCACCCGCTGCCTCCTCGGGCCGTGGGCCCGTCACGGGCCCGTCGCCGAGCCGCCCGGCCCGCGTTCCCGGCGGGCATGGTACCCAGGGCGACGACGAGCCGCCGGGAGCGCTCAGGGAACCGACGCGTCCATCGGCCCGGGCCGCAGCCGGGCGGCCACCGCCTCGTTCGCGTAGGCGGCCCACGCCACGTCGGTCGTCGTGTCGATCGGGACGTCGAGGGGGCCGGCCGGGACCGCCTCCACCACGACGCCGGCCGCCCGCATCACCACGATCGCCGCCAGGTCGTAGGGATGGGTGCACATCGGCGCACCGAACAGCGGTCGCAGGTCGAGCACGGCGCTCGCCGCCCCCGAGGCCACCGCCATGAGGTGGCCTCCCCCGCACGGGACGAGGTCGTCGTAGACCTCGAGACCGGCGAGGTGCTGGTCGGCCCAGGCCCCGATGGGACCGTGCTCGCCGGGCGCGAAGCGCACCACCGTGACGAAGCTGCGCTCGACGTCGCCACCGGCGCGGGGCCGCAGGGTCACGGGTCGAGGATCCCCGCCACCGACGAGGTCGTCGTCGACCGCCCGTGCGGGCCCGCCCGCCCCTGCCCAGGCGACGCGACCGAGGGCGGCTCGGTCGGTGGGCACCTCGACGGTCGCGCCGACCTCGAGGTCCTCGAGGGTGCGGGCCCGGCGGCCGGCCCCGAGCAGGACCCACGCCGAGCGCAGCCCGGCGAGGTAGGGCCGGGTCCCGTCCACGGGGTCGACGAGGTAGACCCACGGCCCGCCGGGGAGCCGACCGTGATCGGTTCGTCGTGGCCCTCGACCACCAGGCGACCGGGCCAGCGCGCCCCACCAGCTCGTCCAGCGCCCCCAGCAGCGCCGCCTCGGCGCGGTGGTCGACGCCGTACACGTCGTCACCGCCCTCGGTCCGCACGACCTCGTGATCGTCGTCGGCCCGCTCGGCCCGCACCGCGTCGCGGACCCGGCGACCGACCTCGGCGAGGGCGGCGGCCAGGGCGGCCCGGGCGCCGTCGTCGCCGCCACCGCCCCGGCGCTCGATGCGACCACCAGCGTCGCGGCGCGCTGCGGCCCCCTCGGGCGGCGGCACGGTTGGGTCCTCGGCCACGCCCCCTCCCTAGCATGCGGTCATGGCCACCATCCGCGTCTCGACCACCATCGACGCCTCACCGGCGACCGTGTGGCAGGCGATCGAGGACGTCGGCAGCCACGTCCGGTGGATGGAGGACGCCGTGGCCATCCGCTTCCTGTCCTCGAAGCGCCACGGGGTCGGCACCCGCTTCGAGTGCGACACCGCCGTCGGCCCGCTCTCGCTGACCGACGTGATGGAGATCACCGAGTGGGTGCCCCGCAAGGCGATGGGGGTGCGCCACGTCGGCGTGGTGACCGGCTCGGGCCGCTTCACCCTGCGCCGGGTGCGCGGCGGCGCGACCCGGTTCACCTGGAAGGAGCGCCTCGTCTTCCCGTGGTGGCTCGGCGGCCCGTTCGGCGCGGTCATCGGTGGCGAGGTGCTGCGCCTGGTGTGGAAGCGCAACCTGCGCAACCTGCGGGAGCTGGTGGAGGGGCGCTGAGGGCGCCGACCCGCCCAGGCAGGGTCAGCGACCGAGCACGCCGAGGATCGGGTGCATCCAGTTGCCGGCGGCCCACAGGGCCCCGGCACCGAACAGCACCGCGAGCACGCCGCACACCGCCACGGCGGGAGCGGTGGCCGGGGTGCGCTTCTCGATCTCGAACACGGCGAAGGCACCGACGGCGCCGCCGATCAGCCCACCGATGTGGCCGGCGATGGAGATGCCCGGGATGGCGAAGGTCAGCACGAGGTTGATGAGGATCAGCCCACCGATGCCGGACCGCCAGGGGTTGATGCCCCGCGACCGCTGGAACACGAAGGCCACGGCGAGCAGGCCGAAGATGGCGCCGGACGCGCCGACCGTCTCGGCCGAGGGCTGGACGAGCAGCACGGCGAACGCCCCGGCCAGCAGGGAGGCGACGTACAGGGCGAGGAAGCGCAACCGCCCGAGGATCGGCTCGAGCTGGGAGCCCAGCACCCACAGCGCCAGCATGTTCATGCCGAGATGGAGGTAGCCGGCGTGGAGGAACCCACCGGTGACGATGCGCCACGGTTCGCCGAAGGCCACGCCCACCGGTCCGGTGCGCGGGTCGTAGATCGCCCCGACGAGCGAGCCCCGCTCGGTGAGCGCGCCCTTCGTCAGCAGGTCGGCGACGAAGACCGCCACGTTGATGGCGATGAGGGTGATCGTGACGACCGGCTTGCCCCCGGTCAGGCCGAACGCGGCCGGGCCGCGCACGACCCGCTGGGACGAGGACTTGGCGCACTCGGGGCAGTGGAAGCCGACCGACGCCTGCACCATGCAGCTCGGGCAGATGGGTCGACCACAGCGCTGGCAGGTGACGCCGGCGCGGCGATCGGAGTGTCGGTAGCAGGTGGTGACGGGGACGGCCACGGCGTCCAGGGTAGAGGGGGCCGCGAAAAGGCGGTGAACGCCCAGGTGAGCCTTCGGGCCACCCCATCTCGTTGCCGAAAGGGTCGGCCCCCGACCCGAAACGCAACGAGAACGTCGAGGCCCGCCGCGCCCACGCCATCTCGTTGCCGAAAGGGTCGGCCCCCGACCCGAAACGCAACGAGAACGTCGGCGGCGAGCGGCGGCACCGTGCGAGGGTCAGCGGCCGGTGAAGGCGGCCTTGCCGGGGCCGTGCTCGAGGAAGGACTGCACGCCCAGCCGGGCGTCGTCGGTGCGGAACACGTCGACGAACAGCTGCTGCTCGAGCACGAGGCCGTCCGCCAGCGAGCCGTCGAGGCCCTGGTCGATGGCCTGCTTGGCGAGACCCTGGGCCACGACCGGCCCGGCGGCCAGCTCGGCGGCCCGCTCGAGGGCGACGCGGTGCAGCTCCTCGGGCACCACGACGTGGTCGACCAGCCCGATCTGCATCGCCTCTTCGGCGCTGACCTGGCGACCGGTGAGGATGAGGTCCTTGGCCGCCGACGGCCCCACGAGGCGGGGCAGGCGCTGGGTCCCCCCGCCGCCCGGGATGATGCCGAGCAGGATCTCGGGCTGGCCCAGCTTGGCGGCCTCCGACGCGATCCGGATGTCGCAGGCCAGCGCCAGCTCGCAGCCACCACCGAGGGCGTAGCCGGCGATGGCGGCGATCACGACCCGGGGCAGGGCGGCGAGGGCGTTGAACGCCTCGAGGAACAGCGCGCCGTAGGAGCCGGCCTCGTCCGGCCCGCCGAACTGGGCGATGTCGGCGCCGGCGGCGAAGATCCGCTCGCCCCCGGTGACCACCACGGCGCCGGGCAGGTCGCTCTGCAGGTCGGTCACGTGGTCGCGCAGCTGCTCGAGCACCGCTCGGGACAAGGCGTTGACCTTCGGGTTGTCGAGGGTGAGCACCGCCACCCCGTCGTCACGTCGCTCCAGGTGCACCAGCTCGTCGGCCATGCCGGCGGACCCTACGAGGCGACCCGTGGCGGTGCAATCGACCGGAGCCTGCGTCCGCCCGTCGGGACCCGGTCCGTGCTCAGATGCGTCCGGAGCCCGACCGTCGGGCCGCGACGGACGCCGCCGACAGGAGGAGGAGCCATGCTCAAGGAGTTCAAGGAGTTCATCAGCCGGGGGAACGTGGTCGACCTGGCCGTGGCCGTGATCGTCGGCGCCGCCTTCACCGCCGTCATCAAGTCGCTGACCGACAACGTGCTCATGCCCATCGTCGGCATCATCTTCGGCAAGCCGACCTTCGACGACGCGCTGATCCTCACGGTGAACAGCTCCCAGATCCGGTTCGGCTCGCTGCTCACCGCCCTCGTCAACTTCTTGATCGTCGCCTTCGCCATGTTCCTGGTCGTCAAGGCCATCAACAAGATGAACGAGCTCGCCGCCTCGGCCCGCCGCAAGAAGGAGGAGGCCGAGGAGGAAGAGGAGGCGACCGAGCTCGAGCTGCTCACCGAGATCCGCGACGCGCTGGTCGGTCGCGCCGGCGGCTCGAGCGGCTCCGCTTCCTCGTCCCCGTCCTGACGCGGTGGTTTCGGTCATGGGATTGCGTGCTCCTGCACGCAATCCCATGACGAGAACGCCGAGGGGCCGTCAGGGCTCGGTGGGCTCGGTGGGCTCGGTCAGGAGCTGGTCGACGGCGGTGTAGGGGTCGAGGCGCCGGGCGGCGACCTCGGCCTCGGCGTGTGCGAAGGCCGGCGCACCGGCGATGGCGCGGGCCCGCTCCACGAGGCGCTCGACGAGGATGTGCTCGAGCTCGTCGGCGAGGCGCTGGCGGCGACGGCGGGCCAGCTCACCGCTCGCCTCCAGGTGGAAGCGCGTGGTCGCCGATGACGCGCCACAGCTCGTCCACCCCCTCGCCGGAGGCCGCCGTCGTGGCGACGATCGGCGGCCGCCACGCCGAGGGGCTCGAGAGCTCGAGCATCTGCTCGAGGTCGCGACGGGTGTCGGCGACGCCGGGCCGGTCGGCCTTGTTGATCACGAAGATGTCGGCGATCTCCATGAGGCCGGCCTTGTTGGCCTGCACGGCGTCGCCCCAGCCGGGGTTCACCACGACCACCCGCGTGTCGGTGGCGCCGGCGACCTCGACCTCGACCTGGCCGACGCCCACCGTCTCGAGCAGCACGAACGGGAAGCCGACGGCGTCGAGCACCCGCACCGCCTCGGGCGCGGCCAGCGACAGCCCGCCCAGGTGGCCTCGCGTGGCCATCGAGCGGATGAAGACCCCCTCGTCGAGGGCGTGGTCGCCCATGCGCACGCGGTCGCCGAGGAGGGCGCCGCCGGTGAAGGGCGACGACGGGTCGATGGCGAGCACCGCCACCCGGAGGTCGTCGGACCGGATCTGACCGAGCAGGGCGTTGGTCAGCGTCGACTTCCCGGCGCCGGGGGCCCCGGTGATGCCGACCGTGGCCGCCGTGCCGCCGAGGGGGTGGGCCAGGCGTCCGAGCACCCGGGCCGCGTCGCCGCCCTGCTCCACCAGCGACAGCAGGCGGGCCAGGGCCGGCCGCTCGCCGGCCCGGGCCAGCGCGAGCAGCTCGGCAGGGTCGCTGGTCCGGACGCGGGGCACGGCGGGACACTACCGAGGGGCCCCGCCCCACCCCGAACCGGCCGGGCCGCCGCGACGCCTGGGGCGGCCGATCCCCCCTCCCGGCGCACCGCCGGCGCGCCTGACGAACGCCCTGGTCAGCGCGCCTTTGGTCCGACGGCCGGAGCGACCCACCGACGCCGCGTACCCCGTAGGTCGTACGTCGGAACCCGACCGCAGCGGGATTCGGGCGACCCCCTCGTCGCGGTCTGCTGTCCCCGTCAGCACGAACCGCTTCGAGGAGGAGCTCCGATGCACACCACCACCGCTTCCACCACCGCTTCCACCACCACCGAGGCCACCATCGAGGCCACCGGTGCCGAGGCCCCCCGATCGCTGCGCCGCCACCGGGGCCTGGCCGCGGTCGGGCTCGGCCTGGCCCTCGCCACCACCGCCCCCGTGCTGGCCGGCCCCCTCGCCGGGGTCGCCCGGGCCGACACGGTCGATCCGGCCGACCAGGTGCTCACCCAGGACGATCACGGCTCGCACCTGTACGGCCACATCCGCACCACCGACGGTGCCGCCCTGCGCCTCGCCGGTGCCCCCGCACTCGGCGAGCACACCCACGCCGAGACCGGCGGGGCCCTGCCCCAGCGCATCGCCGCCAACGGCTCCGCCAGCTACCAGTACTCGTCGGACTGGGCCCACGAGGCCGACATGACCTTCGTCTACGCCATCGGCGACGGCACCTGGGAGCTGTGGACCCACGCCAACGTGCCCGTCGCAGGCGCCAACACCATCCAGGCCGAGATCCGTCGCTACGGCGCCAACCAGGCCGACCCCAGCTCCCCCTACAACGTGAAGGCCGAGTGGGGCTCCACGTCGAGCTACAACCCCGAGCCCACCTTCACCATCACCAACAAGCCGGGCCAGGTCGTGACCGACCGGGTGGAGCAGGCCGCCCTGCTCAACCGGTTCTGCCAGGCCGGCAACGGCGCCTGCCGCTACGTGCCGAAGACCTACGCCGCCGACGTCACGGGTGACCCCATCGACGTCGCCCCGCCGTTCTACAACGACACCAAGACCGAGAAGGAGTACCGCTACACCCACGGCGTGACCACCACCTGGGAGCACAAGATCGGCATCGAGGCCAAGGCCGAGGTCGAGGTGGCCAAGGTCGTCAACCTCGGCATCAAGGCCTCCTACGAGGTCACCGACTCCACCGAGGTCAAGGACGAGCAGGAGATGAGCGCCAAGGTCGAGCCGGGCTGGGGCGTGGTGTTCCGGTACGTGCCCACCCTCGCCAAGGTCTCCGGTGACTTCACGATCTTCGCCGAGGGCACCCGCTACGACCTCAAGGACGTGGACTTCACCTTCCCGACGGGCAAGGGCGCCTACCACGCCGTGGACCTGCCGCCGGCCCACGAGTGATCCGACCGACCATCACCCCCACGACCGAGTGGCCCGGGCACCGGCCCGGGCCACCGGCGCGCCCCGGGACCGGCTCGACCGCCGACGACCAGGGCCGACCGGCTCGGCGGTGCGCGGCACCCGGCCCGGGATCAGAGGCTGACGGCGGTCTCGCCGACCTCGGAGGCGGCGGCGCCGGCGTCGACCACCTCGGTCACGCCGGGGACCCGGTCCTTCAAGATGCGCTCGATGCCGGCCTTCAGCGTGACGGTCGAGGCCGGGCACGACACGCAGGCCCCGACGAGCTCGACGGTGACGAGACCGGTCTCCTCGTCCACCTCGCGCAGGTAGATGTCGCCGTTGTCGGCTTGGATGGCCGGACGGATCTTGGTGATGACCTCTTCGACCTGCTCGCGCATGACGCTCCTCGGGCGGTCGGCCGCCTCGGCGGCGCTCCCTCACCTCGGTCTAGCGGCCGGGGTCGGATTTCCAACACGGCCGTAGGAGATTTTCGCACGCGACGGTCCCCACCGCCACGCCACACCGGCGAATCGGTGTCGTCTGCTTTCACCTGTTGGAAGCGAGCGTCACCGGAACGTGTGGGACGTCAGGCGCGGCGGATGTCGGCGCCGACGGCGGCCAGCTTGCCGACGAGGTCGTCGTAGCCCCGGTCGAGGTGGTGGGCGTCGCTCACGATCGTCTCGCCCTCGGCCTTGAGCGCGGCCACCACCAGCGCGGCGCCGGCGCGGATGTCGGGCGCCCGCACGGGCGCGCCCGACAGCGCCGCACGGCCCCGCACGACGGCGTGGTGGCCCTCGGTGCGGATGTCGGCGCCCATGCGCACCAGCTCGTCGATGTAGCGGAACCGTCCGGCGAAGAGGTTCTCGGTGACGATGCCCACGCCGTCGGCGGTGGCCAGCATCGCCACGAGCAGCGGCTTGTAGTCGGTGGCCACGCCCGGGTACGGCAGGGTCGACACGTCGACCGCCCGCAGGCGCTTCGGTGCCATCGCCCACACGCCGTCGGGGTCGGGCGAGATGCGCATGCCCATCTCGCCGAGCTTGGCGACGAGCATGTCCATGTGGTCGTGGCGGGCACCGACGAGGTGAGCTCGCCGCCGGCGATCCCGAGCGCGGCGAGGAAGGTGGCCGCCTCGATGCGATCGGGCACCACGGTGTGCTCGACCGGGTAGAGCTCCTCGACGCCCTCGATGGTGATCGTGGACGTGCCGGCGCCCAGGATGACCGCACCCATGCGGTTGAGGTAGGCGGCGAGGTCGGCGATCTCGGGCTCGCGCGCCGCGTTGTCGATCACGGTGGTGCCCTTGGCGCACCGCGGCCATCAAGGGCGTTCTCGGTCGCTCCGACCGATGGGAACTCGAGCAGCAGGCGGGTCCCGACGAGCAGGTCGGCGCGGGCGTCGATGTAGCCGTGCGAGGTCTCCGAACACCACGCCCAGGTCCTCCAGGGCGCGCTGGTGCATGTCGATCGGGCGGGGCCCGAAGTCGTCGCCGCCCGGCAGCGCGCGCGCCCGCCCGCAGCGCGCCACCAGCGGGCCCATCACCACGATCGAGGCCCGGAACCGCTCGACCAGCTCGTAGGGGGCCTCGGGCACGACCTCGGCGCCCACGACGATCTCGAGCGACGTCGGCCCGACCCACGAGGTGCGCACCCCCATCGAGCCCAGCAGCTCGCGCATGCACGACACGTCGGTGATGCGCGGCACGTTGTGCAGGACGTGGGTGCCCTCGGCGAGCAGCGAGGCCGCCATCAGCTTGAGCACCGAGTTCTTCGCCCCGCTGATGGGGACCGTGCCCTCGAGCGGCCCCTGCGCCGCACGATGATGCGATCCATCGCACAAGTATGCTCCCGGCTCGGCGGCGGACCCAGAAACGGGTGCCGCGTCGCCGCCGAGCGCCGGGCAGGGGCATGCCGACCGTCGAGATCGAGCGCCGCGTCGATGACGAGGAGCTGGCCGAGCTGCTCGGGCCGCGGGAGGCGCCGGTCGCCGAGCGCGCGCTCGGCGACGGTGACTTCGGCCTCGACCACGGCCCGTTCGACCACTGGCGCCGCCAGGTCCGGGTCGGCGCCCGCGACGCGGACGGCGCCACCCGGGTCACCGAGCGCGTCGAGTTCGAGCTGGCGCTCGGCATGTGGCGCCCCCTGTTCAACCCGCTGGTCAAGCGCTCGATCCGCCGGCCGCCGGCCCCCGGCACGGTCCCGTGGTGGTCCCCGCCCGACACGCTCGACACCCGCGCCGCCCGCGTGCTCGGCCTGCTGTGCGTGTTCTCGGTGATCACCGGCTACCTCGGCGTGCTGCTCAGCCAGACCAACACCTACTTCAAGGCCGAGTTCGGCGCCTCGAACGCCGACATCTCGTGGGTCCTCACCGGCGTGCGCGTGGGCGGGCTGCTGGCCCTCGCCATCGTCGCCGTCGCCGACCGCCGCGGCCGCCGCACCATCCTGCTGGCGTCGACCTACGCCGGGATCGTGCTGGCCGCCAGCGGCGCCCTCGCTCCGGGGCTGGTGACGCTGGGCGTGAGCCAGACCCTGGCCCGGGCGTGCTCGGCCGCCATCGCCCTGCTGATCGGGATCATGGCGGTCGAGGAGATGCCCGCCGGCTCCCGGGCCTTCGCCGTGTCGGTGCTCACCATGTCGGGGGCGCTGGGCGCCGGCGGCGTGGTGGTCTTCCTCCAGCTCGGCGAGGTCGCCCCCTGGGCATGGCGGATCTTCTACCTCGTCCCCCTGCTCATGATCGTGCCGGTCATGCACATGGCCCGGGTGCTGCCCGAGACCCGGCGCTACGAGGTCCACGAGGCCGAGGAGGCCGGCCTCGAGGAGCAGCCGGTCGAGCCCGGCACCGGCATCACCGGCATGTCCCACCGCCGGCGCTTCGCCCTCATCGGCTCGACGACGCTGCTGTTCGCCGTGTTCTTCACGCCGGCGTCGGGCTTCCTCAACGAGTACCTGCGCACCGAGCAGGGCTTCAACGGGTTGCGGATCTCGTTGCTGCAGGTGCTCACCAACCTGCCGGGTGGCGTCGCCATCGTCGTCGGTGGCCGGCTCGCGGACGCCTACGGCCGTCGCCTCGTCGGGGCCATCGGCGTGGCGGGTGGCGTCGGTTTCACGGTCGCCATGTACGTGACGTCCGGCTGGCCGATCTGGCTGTTCTCCACCCTGGCCACCCTCATCGGCGCCATGTCGGTCCCGGCGCTCGGGGTGTACGGGCCCGAGCTGTTCCCCACCTCGTCGCGGGGCCTCGCCAACGGCGGGATCAACCTGCTCGGCGTCGCCGGCAGCGTGGTCGGCCTGCTGGTCGCCGGCGCCCTGGCCGACCACTGGGGCAGCTTCTCACCGGCGATGGCCGCGCTGGCCTTCGGGCCGGTCCTGGTGGTCCTCATCGTGGCGCTGCTGTACCCCGAGACCGCCCACCGCGAGCTCGAGGAGCTGAACCCCGAGGACGCCCGACCCCCGGCGACCCTGGCCGGCATCGCCGCCATGGAGCATGAGCTGGTGGCGACCGGCGTCGACCCCGAGGCCGAGCACCACGGCGTCGGCGTGCCCGACGCCGATCAGCACGCCGACGACGACAGCGAGCCGGTCACAGGGTCGTGAGCCACGCCCGGACGGCGTCGACGATGGCGTCGTCGGCGTTGCGGGGGTCGTGCCCACCCCGCAGCCACTCGAAGGTCACCGGGCCCGGGATCGCCTCCGCCGCGGCGCGCAGCTCGTCGGGCGTGCCGAACGGGTCCTTGTCGCCGGAGACGAACAGCACGGGCACCTCCAGGTCACCCAGGTGCCCGGTGCGTGCCCTGTCGGGCTTGCCCGGCGGGTGCAGCGGGTAGCTGAGCAGCACCAGCCCGGCCGCCGGCAGCCCCTCGGCCACCGCCATCGAGCACATGCGACCGCCGTAGGAGCGCCCGCCGAGCTCCAGCCGGTCGGCCCGCACGTGCGCGCCGGCGACGGTCGCCGCCGCCTCCTCCTCCACCGCGGCGACCGCCACCGGCGCCCGGTCCGGTGCCCGCTTGCCCGCCTTGCGGTAGGGGAAGTCCATGCGGGTGACGGGCAGCGGCGCCAGGCCCTCGGCCAGCGCGACGAGGGTGTGGTGGTCGCGGTCGGCGCCGGCGCCCGGGGCGAGCAGCACGGCGCCGGCTCGACGGGAGCGGCGGCGGGAGGTGGTCGGCACGACCGCAGTCTGGCCGACGACGGACGGCCCGGTCAGCGGCCACCGGCGAGCAGGATGCGACGGGCCTCGGTGAGGTCGGCGATCCGCTGGGCGGCGCCCTCGCTCTCGGCCCCGTGGTCGGGGTGCGCCTCGCGCAGCAGCTCACGGAAGCGGCGGGTCACCGCCGAGCGGTCGGGCCGGGCCGAGCCGAGCCCGGGGCCGGCGCGACGGCGCCCGTCGCGGGAGCCGTCGCCGGAGAAGCCGAGCACGTCGAGCGCCCAGCCCACCGGGTTCTCGAACGCCGACCGGGACAGGTCCCGACCACGCGACCAGCCGGCGAGCGCGGCGATGAGCTCGGGGCCGGCGGCGCCCTCCCACGTCACGGCCCGGCGCAGGGTCGCCATCACCGCCCGTCGCGAGGGCGGGGCGAGCCGGCCGACGGCGTAGGTGGCGCCCAGCACGAGCTGGGCGGGCGCGGCGTGGGCGTGGTCGAAGGCGAAGGCGAGGTCGTCGCCCTCGGCGACGAGGCGCAGCCGGCTGCGCTGCAGGCCGACCTGGTCGACCTGCAGACGGTGCCGCAGCCGGGGCTGGGGCACGCGCTGGCCCTCCTCGACCTGGGTCATGAGCCGGAGCAGGTCGGGGACGAGGTCGGGGTCGATCGCCGAGATGTGGGACCCGACGATCCCGCCGAGCAGGATCCCGCCGTAGCCCGGCGGCGGATCGACCGGCAGCGTCGCCTTGCCGAGGGCCACCCGGCGGGTGGGCGCGATCGGTCGCGAGTGCCACACCTCGAGCTCGGCGACGATCACGCCGTCACGCTAACCGTCGCCTGCCCGGGCCCCGCAGTCGTGCGCCCTCGTTCTCACCCCGTGCGACCGGGCCCGGAACGCTCAGCCGGCGAGGCTGACCGCGGCGGCCCCGGACGATGATCCGGCGCCGCGTCGCGCCGCGGCCCCGAGCGATCCGACCACCTCCACCGACGGCAGGCCGTAGGGGCGGAACGGGGTCACCCGGGCCCGGTCCTGGTCGACCGCCACCGCCCACGGCGGCGTCGTCGTGGCCGCGTCGTCACCGGCGTCGAGGGCCACCGCCAGGGCCAGCGTCGCCGACGGGGGGCCGCCCACGACGACGCGGTGGTCCATCAGGGCGGCCAGCGCCGCGACCGGCTCGACGGCCAGGTCGGCGACACCCGCCACGAGGTGCACCCCGACCTCGGCGCCGGTGCGGGCGACGACGGTCAGGTCGGCCATCGAGACGTCGTCGAGGGCATGCGCGTCGTGCACGACCACGAGCAGCGGGGGCTCGCCGTAGGCCCGGGTCGCCAGGCGCTTCTCGGTGTCGCGACGGGTGCGCCGCACCAGGTCGGCCACGGCGGCGGTCCGGGCCACGGTGACGGCGTCGTGGGTGGCCAGCTCGATCGCCGCTTCACCGAAGCCGACGTCGGGCGGTGCCAGGTCGACGATGCGCACCTCGGCGGTGTCGCCGTGGCAGGCCAGGGTCGACAGGACGGCGGCCATCTCCAACCCGGCCCGGACGACGGCGTCGCCACCGGCCAGCAGCACGTGCTGGCCGGGCCGGCGCTGCAGGGTGACCTCGCACGGGCCGGTGAGCGCCGCCGAGGCGCCGAGCAGCAGTCGGGGCATCCGCCGATCCCGCCGCCGCTCACCGCCGGCGGCCAAGCGGGCCAGGTCGTCCGAGCGCAGCTGCGCCGGTTCGTCCCCTCGCTCGACCTGGGGCCGGCGATCGTGGCCCGCGGCGTCGGCACGTCGCCGCATCTCGCGCAGCCGGCGGCGGCGGGCGGGACCGGCCGCCCGCATCGGCCGCACCACCGACAGCTCGGCGGCCGGGGCGCCGGGCACCTCGACGGGCGCGGCCACCTCGACGGTGGTGGGCAGCATCGTCGACAGCCAGCGCGACCGCCGCGCGTCGAGTCGGCCCGCCCCCAGGCCGGCCACCAGGTGGATGCCGACGGCCGGGCCGTCGGCTGTGAGCCGTTCGATCAGCTCGGCAGCCCGGCGGGCGGTCTCGCCCCGGCCACCCACCAGCAGCTCGATGCCGTCGATGACGACGACGACCCGTTCCAGGGCGACACCGGTCGAGGCGCGGCACGCGGCGAAGGGGTCGTCGCCGGAACCCAGGGCGGCCAGCACGAGCTGGCGCCGGTCCAGCTCCGTGTCGGCGGCGTCGAGGGCGGCCAGCCCGACCCGCGCGTCGACGTCGACCGCCACGAGCCGCGCGTGCGGGAGCCCGGCGTCGGCCTCGGCCCGCAGCGTCCTGCGGCCGCGCAGGCCGACCAGCCACAGGACCAGCTCCTCGGGCCCGTGGGCCAGGGCCAGCCCGTGGACGGCGGCGGCGACGGCGTCGGACACCACGGCACGGTCGTCACCCACGAACAGCAGCCCCGTGGCATCCTCGCCGTCGAGCCACGTGCCGACCGGGGCGCCCGCGCCGTCGACGCCGAGGGGACCGCCGACGCCGCGGTCGGCGGGCGCCGACCACCACGTGGCGGGGTCGTCGAGGTCGAGGGAGGAGACGATGTCGGGACGGTCGGGGCGCAGCCGGAGCAGCGCCTCGTCGCTCCAGGCCGCGCACACGGCTGCCGGTGCCAGCTGCGGCGTCCGGCTCCGGCGGGCACCCTCGCCGACGGCGGTGAGCACCTTGGTGAAGACGCCGTCGGGGCCCTCGCCGGCGTGCAGGGTGAGCGGGGGCGGCGTGTCGAGCTCGAGGCGCCAGCGCCCGGCCCGCTCGACGTCCAGGTAGTAGCCCTCCCGATCGGCCTTGACGGTCTGCAGGCCGGTGAGCTTCGCTCCCCACGCACCCGGCCCCGGCGCGGTGAGCACGATGGGGTGCACGCCACAGCGCGGTCCCGTCTCGCAGACCACCTTGAGCAGCTTCAGTGCCTGGTCCGACAGGCCGCTCGGGTGGTCGAAGACGACCACGAAGCGATACGGGACCGGATCGTCGGTGTCGCGGTTGGCCTCCTCCAGCGATGCGTACCGGCCCCGCAGGTGCTGCTGCACCACCTGCTCGATGTGGCGGGTGAGGTCGACGAGGGCGGCGTCGATCGCCTCGGGCACGGTGTGGACGCCGCCGTCGACGAGATCGGGCCGATAGCGGGCGAGCGAGAGGAACGGCGTGACCGCCTCGCCCAACGTCGTCCCGTCGATGAAGGTGAACCGGGCGTAGCCGGGCGGCAGCGCGGCGAGCAGCCGCACCACGATGGCCTGCACGGCGGCGACGGCCTCGTCCCGCCGGACGCCGGCGTCGATGCTCAGCCCGCGGTCGCCGGGGAAGGGCAGCACCGCGGGGAAGGCGACGTCGCCGAGGTCGGGGCGGCGCAGCGTCCCGTACCGCAGCCAGCGGTACGGGCGGTCGGGGGGCTCCCAGGACGCCCAGCGCGGATCGTCCCAGGCCGCAGTCGACGGCGGGAGCTCTGACAGGAACACGCGGAGGTCGTGGTGGACCAGGGCGAGGCCTCGGCCCAGCCGGTTCTGCTGGCTCGCCTCGGCGTCGTCGCGCGCCTTGGCGGCCTCGGCGATGCGGCGCTCCCCGCCGGCCGTCGCCTGCTCGCGCATCCGGTGCACGAGGTGCGACCCCCGCACCAGCAGCGCGGCGAGCTCACCGATGCGCTGCGCGCCCAGGATGCCCTTGGCCAGCTTGAGCTCCTGGTCGAGCGCCTCGAGCAGGGCGGCAGGCGAGGAGGGCAGGGCCCGCGCGTCATCGGGGCGGGGCGCGGCGAGGAGGCGCTCGAGCTCTGCGCCCCTGGCCTTCAGCTCGGCGGCACGTCGGGCCTGGTCCGCCCGCTCGAGCAGCTGCGCCTCGAGGTCGTCGGCGGCGGCGAGCATCTTGGCGGTCTCGGCTTCGATCTGGCGGCGCTGCTCCTCGAAGTCGTCACCGAAGCGCTCGTCGGCACCGTCGACCACCTCGAGCAGCTCGGTCGCGTACCGCAGCATCTCCTCGACCCGCCCGAGGAAGTCGGGGTGGTCGGCCGGCGCCGCATCGTCGGCGTGCTCGTCGTCGCCGTCCCCGTGGCGACGGTCGTCGACGGCACCAGGGGCCTCGACCGCCGGGCCGCCGGCGGCCTGACCGTCGTCGGCGGCAGCAGACCGCGCCGCGCGCGCGGCGGTGGCCGCAGCGGCGGCGATCATCGGATCGTCGCCACCGGGCAGGACCGCTGCGTCCCGTCGGTGCTCGCTCGTCGTCGTCTCCATCCCTGGGGCCGTCCCGCCGGCCACATCGCCCCGCCGAGCGCCCCACGGTGCGGGGAGGGCGGCGGCGCGACTTGGGGAGGTTTTCGGCACGTCGGGTGCCGCACCTGAGCAGATCGACCCACGGCGATGAGCCGGTCGACTCATGCGGCGCTCGGCCCTCCTGGCGCCAGTCCGTGCGGTGCCGCACAGGACCGGCGACGACGATGCCGCACAGGACCGGCGGCGACGACGATCAGACCAGAGGACGCAGCTCGGCCCGCAGCTCGCGGGCACGCGCCTCGATCGCCTCGTCGGGCTCGTCCGTCTCACCCTCGAACGCGGCGCGCAGCTCCGTCGCCTGGGTCACGATCCGCTTCCACACGTCGGGATCGAACCCGTAGGGCAGGCGGATCGACTCGGCCCGGGTGGCGGCGTCCACCAGCGACAGCACGCCCTCGTGGTCACGGGCGTCGTGCATCAGCCGGTCAGACGCCACGAACAGGTCCGACAGCAGGGAGCCGGCGTCGACGTCTCCCGCGTCGTCGGCCTGCTCGGCGTCCCCGCCGTCGGCCGGCCCCTGGTCGTCGTCGATCGGGAGCGCGTCGGGGAACTCGATGTCGTCGATGAGCCGCTCGACCCGCTCCTCGTCGGCGAGCAGGACCACCAGGTCACCCTCGACATCGAAGCTGAACGGCACGCCCTCGGCGAGCAACCGCTGCTCGAGCCGGGTCTGCATGTCGTCGGACCAGTCCGACAGGTCGTAGGCGACCTGCTCGGCGTCGGGGTCGAGCGCGGCCTGCGTGGCCAGCTCGACGTGGTCGATGTGGTTGTCGGCTCGGGCCTCGAAGGCGGCCGGCACCAGCAGGGTCGCTCCCTGCCACGCGTGGGGCACGCCGTCGCCCTCGAGCAGCTGCTCGAGCATGACGCGGGCCTCGCCCGCCCACTCGGCGAGGTCGTACTCCACCTCGCCGCTCGCCGCCTCGTCGTCGGGCAGCGCCGGCGCCGGGCGCTCGTCCACCAGCTCGAGCTCGCAGTCGGGGCACACCTCGACCGCGGCGAGGAACTCGCCGCCGCACTGCAGACACCACTTGGTCGACGCCACCGACGGCCCCTCCCTCGCACTCACCCGGCCGCACCGGCATCCTTGCACGCGGCGCGCCGCCTGTCGTCCGCCACGCCAAGGCGATCCCCGACGACGCGCTTGGTGACGATCAGATCACCGGGGTCTCGACGTAGGTCCCGAACACCTCGGCGAGGGTCGCCATGATCTCGCCCTCGGTGGCGTAGGCCCGCACGGCGTCGAGCAGGGCGGGCATGAGGTTGACCTCGGGATCGACGGCGTCGGCACGGACCCGTCCGAGGACCGCCCGCACGGCGTCGTCGTCGCGGTCGGCCTTGACCTCGCCGAGGCGCTTCACCTGCGCCTGCTCCTGCTCGGCGGTGATGCGCAGGATCTCGAGGCGGTCCTCCTCGTTGCCCTCGGTGAAGGCGTTGACCCCGACGACGACCCGGCGGCCGTCCAGCAGGCGCCGCTCGAGCTCGTAGGACGCGTCGGCGATCTCACCCTGGAACCAGCCCTCGTCGATGCCGGCGAGGGTCCCCTCGAGCATCGAGCCGTCACCGAGGTCGAGCACGTGGGCGAACAGCTCCTCGGCTCGACGCTCCATCTCGTCGGTCAGGGCCTCCACGTACCACGACCCGCCCAGTGGGTCGGCGACGTTCGTGACCCCCGTCTCGTGGGCGATCACCTGTTGGGTGCGCAGCGCGATGCGGGCCGCCTTCTCGGTGGGCAGGGCGAGGGCCTCGTCCATCGAGTTGGTGTGCAGGCTCTGGGTGCCCCCCAGCACGCCGGCGAGGCCCTCGATCGCGGTCCGGGCGATGTTGATCTCGGGCTGCTGGGCCGTGAGGGAGACGCCCGCGGTCTGGGTGTGGAAGCGCAGCGCCAGCGACCGCGGGTCCTCGGCGCCGTAGCGCTCGGCCATCCACCGCGCCCAGATGCGCCGGGCGGCGCGGTACTTGGCGATCTCTTCGAAGAAGTCGACGTGGGCGTTGAAGAAGAAGCTGAGCCGCGGGGCGAAGGCGTCGACGTCGAGCCCGGCCTGCAGCGCCAGCTCGACGTAGGCGAACCCGTTGCCCAGGGTGAAGGCGAGCTCCTGGGCGGCCGTCGAGCCGGCCTCCCGGATGTGGTAGCCGGAGATCGAGATGGGGTGCCACCGCGGCAGCTCGGCGGCGGCGAACGCCATCGTGTCGCGCACGAGGCGCATCGAGGGCCGCGGCGGGAAGACGAACTCCTTCTGGGCCTGGTACTCCTTCAAGATGTCGTTCTGCAGCGTGCCGCCCAGCGCTCGACGCTCGACGCCGGCCTGCTCGGCGGTGGCGACGTACATGGCGAACAGCACCGCGGCGGAAGCGTTGATCGTCATCGAGGTGGTGACGGCGCCGAGGTCGATGCCGGCGAACAGGTCCTCCACGTCGGCGAGCGTGTCGACGGCGACGCCGCACTTCCCCACCTCGCCCTCCGCCGTCGGATCGTCGGAGTCGCGGCCCATCAGGGTCGGCAGGTCGAACGCCGTCGACAGGCCGGTGCCGCCGGCGGTGAGGAGGTCGCGGAAGCGCCGGTTCGTGTCCCGGGCGGTACCGAACCCGGCGAACATGCGCATCGTCCACAGCTTCGAGCGGTACATCGAGGCGTACGGCCCCCGGGTGTAGGGCGGCTGGCCCGGCCAGCCGACCTGCGGCGGTGGCTCGTCGCCGTCAGGGCGGGCCGTAGACGGGGTCGAGCGGCACGCCCGACATGGTCTCGAACGGCACGTCTCGGGTCGGCGCCGCCTCGAAGGCGGTCTGCCAGGCCTCACGACCTCGGTCCGGTGTGCTCCCCATGGTCCAAGTGTCGCAGACGGGGTCCCGGACGGTCGCCTCGACACCGTGGGGGGCCGCCGCCTCGGCCCGATCTGACCAACGGCCCTGGCGATCGGGGCGGCCGCTCGGGGTAGGGTCCCGACATGTCGTACCCCGATACGCCCGATCGCAACCTCGCCCTCGACCTCGTGCGGGTCACCGAAGCGGCGGCCCTGGCGCGTCCCGCTGGATGGGGCGGGGCGACAAGGAGGGTGCCGACGGCGCCGCCGTCGACGCCATGCGCCTCGTGCTCGACACCGTCGCCATGGACGGCGTCGTCGTCATCGGCGAGGGCGAGAAGGACGAGGCCCCGATGCTCTACAACGGTGAGCGCATCGGTGACGGCAGCCCCCCGGCGGTCGACATCGCCGTCGACCCCATCGACGGCACCACCCTCACCGCCAAGGGCCGGGGCGGCGCCGTCGCGGTCATCGCCCTGGCCGAGCAGGGCGCCATGTTCAACCCGGGCCCGTGCGTGTACATGGAGAAGATCGCCGTCGGACCCGAGTGCAAGGGCGCCATCGACATCAACGCCACCCCGGCCGAGAACATCGCCTCGGTCGCCAAGGCCAAGGGCGAGGACGTCCGCGACGTCACCGCGGTCATCCTCGAGCGCGATCGTCACGACGACCTCATCGGCGAGGTGCGCGAGACGGGCGCCCGCATCCGGCTCATCCCCGACGGCGACGTGGCCGGCGCCATCTCCACCGCCTGGCCCGAGTCGGGCGCCGACATCCTGTTCGGCATCGGCGGCACGCCCGAGGGCGTCATCGCCGCCGCCGCCCTCCAGTGCATGGGCGGCGAGCTGCAGGGCAAGCTCTGGCCCCGCGACGACGACGAGCGCCGAGCCGCCGTCGAAGCGGGCTACGACCTCGACCAGGTGCTGACGACCGAGATCCTGTGCGGTGGCGACAACTGCTTCTTCGCCGCCACCGGCATCACCGACGGCGAGCTGATCAAGGGCGTGCACTTCGACCGCACCGGCGCCACGACCCAGTCGCTGGTGATGCGCTCCAAGAGCGGCACCGTCCGCCTCATCAACGCCCGCCACCAGCGCGACAAGCTCAAGGGCCTCAGCGCCATCGGCTTCGAGTAGGAGCGACCGGAGCGACCGGAGCGACCGGGACGGACAGACGACCGGGACGGCCCGTCAGCCCGGGTCGTCCTCCACGTGGCTGACGCCCGACGACGCCACCACCGGGGCGTGGGCCGGCGGCTCGGGCACCGCCTCCTCGTCACCGGGGTCGTCGGTGACGGGCTCCACCGCCGCCGCGGCCAGCTGCTGGCGGGCGGTGGCCACCGCCCCCGCCATCGCCGACAGCTTGCCCATCAGCACGCGACGCGCCCCACGGGGCAGCGGTGCCTCGAGCGCGGTGACGACGCGATAGCCGAGGCCGGGCACGCACAGGGCCCGTCCTCTCGCGGCCGCCGTAACGGCCTGGCGGGCGACGGCCGGCAGCGAGAGCCAGGCGACGTCGGGGACGCTGCTGTAGCCCTCCTCGGGGATGTGCGACTGGAACTCGGTGCGCACGTAGCCGGGGCACAGGGCGGTCACCGTCACCCCGGTGCCCCGCAGCTCCTCGTAGAGCGACTCGCTGAACAGCGTCACGAAGGCCTTCGTCCCGGCATAGGTGGCCATGCCCGGCGTGGGCTGGAACGAGGCCATCGACGAGACGTTGAGGATCGCCCCGCGACCTCGCTCGATCATCCCCGGCAGCACGGCCCGCGTCAGGCGGGTGACCGCGGTGACGTTGAGCGCGATCTCACGCTCCTCGTCGTCGGGAGACAGCTCGACGAGCGGGCCGGCCGTGCCGAACCCGGCGTTGTTGACCAGCAGGTCGATCGGCGGGTGCCGATCGTCGTCGGCGTCGAGGCGCTGCTCGACCCGCGCCCGCTCACCGGGGTCGGTGAGGTCGGCGGCGAGGACCTCCACGGACGTGTCGTGGCGCTGGGCGAGATCGGTGGCCAGGGCCTGCAGGCGGTCGGCCCGCCGCGCCACCAGCACGAGGTGGCCCACCCCCCGCCGGGCCAGCTCGAGGGCCAGCGCCTCGCCGATCCCGCTCGAGGCCCCGGTGACGAGGGCGGACGTCCATGGCACGGCGCGCATGCTCTCCATGGCCGGCCAACCTACCGCTCCGCCGGGAGCAGGCCGGAGCCGCGGGGCGGTCAGGTCGGCGCCGACGCGTCCAACACTCGGGCGGCGGCCGCCGCCGCCCAGGCTGATCGGCCCCGGGGCGAGGAGCATCAGCAGCGCCATCGCTCTGCAGCGCCATCATGTTCCGCGGCGAGTTGGCGTCCTGCAGGACGACGTTGACCGAATAACGACGCTCACGAGCAGCGAGAGGGCCACGGCGTAGGACAGCGGGTGTGCGAAGCGCCGGAGCACCAGGGCCACGACCCCCAGGACCACGGCCGAGAGGCTGCTCGCCATGCCGATCGGGAAGGCGCCCTCGCTCCAGTAGTCCCAAGCACGGATCCACCCGGAGAACGGCGCCATGAAGTTCTCGGTCGGGGAGAAGCCGGTCGGCAGCAGGGCCCGCACGACCACGTACCAGGTGCCCATCACGACGGCGGGGACACCCGCCAGCGCGAGCCCTGCCCGGTCCCGGCGCCACAGCGCGAGACCGACCGCCACCACGAGGATCGACTCCTTGCAGAACACGGCGGCCAGCATGGCCAGCACCGCCCACACCGAACGGCCCCGCAGGGAGAGCAGCGCGGCCAGCAGCGCGAGGCCCAGCGCGATGGCATCGGGACAGGTCTGACGGAGGGAGGTGTAGGCGCCGGGGAGCAGGGCGAAGACGAGGCCCATCCACGGCGGGCCCCGAAGCGTCACGCTCAGCCCGCCGGCGGCCACGGCCCCGACGAGGACACCGACGACGCCGACGGCGAACATCGTCCACACCAGCCCCACGCCACCCCCGGTGGGGTGCAGCGCCCAGCTGAGCACCGGGATCAGGAGGCGCTGATAGCGGTACGGCGGATCGTCGAGGTACCTCGCGTTCTCCTGCAGGCGCCAGGGGTCGCGGGCGATCGCGTAGTACATGGCGCCGTCCCGCTCCCCTGGCTGGGTGAGGTGCTCGCCGGGCATGTCCTCGAGGATGACGGCCGCCGCGGGGTGGTCCGGCCGGGTGTCGACCAGCCCACCGAGCTCGTCGTAGGTCCGCGCCAGCGACAGCAGCGTCACGGCGACGCACACCACCGTGCCGCCCAGGGCCCACAGCACGACCGCTCGCCACCGGATGGGGACCATCGCCGCATCGTAGGAGCCGCCGAGCTCCGGCGACCGACCAGCGGGCGGGCCGCGACAGGATCCCCGGGCCGGCGGCCGACCGCGACTCGCTAGGCCAGCACGACGGCGAGCAGGACCACGACCGGCGCCATGAGCACCTCCATGAGCGCGGCGACCGCGGCCAGCGCCGTGGCGAAGAGGTAGGGCACCGAGATCAGCCTGATGGCGTGGCCGTACTCGGGCAGGTCCCGGTGGGCGCCGAGCAGGAGCCGACCCGCCTTCCACAGGTCGCCGGGGAGCCCGACGAGCCAGCGCCGCTGCCGCGAGCGGGCGTGCGACTCGCGCACCAGGTCGGCGACCTCGACCGCGTGGCCCTGCAGCAGCTCGGGGTTCTCCCGGATGCGATCCGGCAGGGCCACCGCCTCGTCGAGCGCGGTGGCGAAGATCCACAGCATCACGACCGGCACGGCGAGGATCGCCACGAGGACGGTGACGGCCACCCACTGACCCCAGCCGACCGGACCGCTCAGCACCAGGGCGATGGCGATGATCACCACCGCGGCGCCGGCGACGCCGGCATAGGCGCGCACCACCGTGCCGAGCCGCCGGGCGATCGGCACCAGCTTCTTCAGGACGGGCAGGACCTTGTCGACCCCGCCGCGGGCCGACGCCCCCAGTCGGGCAGCGCGGGAGGCGTCCGACGCCGGGCTTCGGGAGGATCCGGCAGGCACCGGTGCGGTCATGGCGTCACGGTACAAGCCGGTGGACGCAGGGCGTCACCGCCCGTCGCTCACCCGTCGACGGCGACGCGCAGCTCGTCGAGGCCCCGGAGCACGAAGTGGTCGCGGTAGGTGACCGGGTCGCTCAGCAGGGACATGGCGGGGAAGCGCTGCACCAGCGAGCCGAGGGCGATCTGGCCCTCCAGGCGGGCGAGCGACGCCCCGAGGCAGAAGTGGATGCCGTGGGAGAAGGCGAGGTGGTGGCTGTCGTTGCGGCCGACGTCGAGGGTGTCGGGGTCGGCGAACCGGTCGGGGTCGCGGTTGGCCGCCGCCAGCAGCGTCACGACCTGCTCGCCGGCCGCGAAGGTCCGCCCGCCGACCTCGAGGCCGTCCTCGCGGGCGATGCGGCCGGTGAGGTGCACGGGACCGTCGAAGCGCAGCAGCTCCTCGACGGCGGAGGGCACGAGCGACGGGTCATCGACCACCCGCCGCAGCTGGTCGGGATGCTCGAGCAGGGCCTTGGCGCCGTTGCCGATCAGGTTCGTGGTCGTCTCGTGGCCGGCCACGAACAGCAGCACCGTCATCGACCGCAGCTCGGCCTCCGACAGGCGATCGCCCTCCTCTTCGGCCAGCACCAGCGCCGACAGCAGGTCGTCGCCCGGGTTCCGGCGCCGCTCCTCGTAGAGGTCGTTGAAGTAGCCGATGATGCTGACCAGCCCGGCCACGCCCGCCATGGCGGCGTCCTCGGGGATCACCCCGTCGAGCAGGCGGGTGGCGGCCGACGACCAGGGCCCGAACTGCTCGCGGTCGGCGACGGGCACGCCCATGAGCTCGCAGATGACCGTGACCGGCACGGTGAAGCCGAGGTCGTGCACCACGTCGAGCTCGCCGGTCTCGGCGGCCCTGTCGAGGATCTCGTCGACGAGCGCCTGCACCCGCGGCCGCAGCGCCTCGACCCGCCGAGGGGTGAACGCCGTGCTGACGAGCTTGCGCAGCCGGGTGTGGTCCGGCGGGTCGAGGACCAGCAAGACGTTGGCCCCCGTGTCGGTGAGCCCGGTGCGGAAGTCGGCCTCCTCCCCGCCGGCGACGGGACGATGGACCGGGTTCGAGCTCCACCGGGTGTCGCGCAGCACCGCCTCGCAGTCGGCGAAGCGGGTCAGCACGAAGGTCCCGGGATCGGCCGGGCTCTCGTAGACGGGCGCCGTCTGGCGGAGGTACCGGTACAGGGGGTACGGGTCGGTGCGCGACTCCGGCGTGAACAGCGAGAGCAGGTCGACCTGCTCGAACCGACCGCCGTCACCCGCCGTCGCCGTGGTCGCCATCGTTGCCCCCGTCGGTCGTCGTCCCCGCTCGACGGACCCGAACCGCCGAGCCGGCGACCGGTCGACCCGCTCGCCCGCCGCAGTCTGGCGCAGCGAGCGCCCGGCGTGCGTCGTCATCGGTGGGGGTGACGCGGCACGCTTCGGTCGGTGACCCGACGGGATCAGTCGCTGGCGAACCCCGGCTCGCGCTGGCTGCGCCGGGTCGTGCGGGCCAGCTCCTCGGCCGACTCCAGCGAGGACTGCACGAACCCCTCGAGGGTCTCCTTGTGCTGGGCGAGCGCCTCGGAGGCGGCCGCGGTGCGATCGTGCACGCTCCCGGCCACGTGCGAGCCCGCCGCCGAGACGGCTCGGGCGGCCTTGTTGAGGTGGGCGCGGAACATCCCGATGTCGAAGCTGCCGTTGCGGACCCGGTTGCCCGCCTTGACCGTCTCGGACGGCACCTTCAGGTCCCGCACGATCCTGACCCAGCTGAGCGCCTTGAGGAGGTAGTAGCTCGGGTCCCACTCCCACCAGAAGAAGCCCTGTCGCGCCGACGCCTGGTGGTAGTGGTGGTTGTTGTGCCAGCCCTCGCCCATGGTGAGCACGGCGAGCAGCGCGGAGTTCCGGCTGGTGTCCTCGGTGGCGTAGCGGCGCCGCCCGAACACGTGGGCCAGCGAGTTGATGAAGAACGTCGAGTGCCACAGCAGCACCGTCGACGTGAAGAAGCCCACGACGAGGCCGCGCCAGCCGTCGATGAGCCAGCAGGAGATGCCGAGCAGCCACGGCCCGACCCAGTCGTGCTTGTTCAGCCAGCGCAGCTCGGGGTACTTGGCGAAGTCCCGGATGCGGTCCCACTTCGTCTCGGCGTACTTGTCGCACAGGATCCACCCGACGTGGCTCCACCAGAAGCCCCGCTGCGGGGAGTGGACGTCCTTGTCGGTGTCGGAGTACCTGTGGTGGTCGCGGTGGTGCGACGCCCACCACAGCGGGCCCTTCTGCGCCGCCGTCGTGCCGCCGAAGGCCATGACGAGCTGGGGGACCCGCGCCAGGCGGTAGCTGCGGTGCGAGAAGTAGCGGTGGTAGCCGGCGGTGATGAAGAACATCCGGGTCCAGAACGTCACCGCCAGCAGGGCGACGGCCTTCCACGAGATGCCGGTGACCAGGATCAGCAGGGGCGTGAGCTGCAGGACCAGGAACGGCGCCGAGTCCTTCCAGTGGAGCCGCTCGTCGTCGGCGCGGCGGCGGGGCATCCCGGGGACCGGCCGAGCGGCGGGCGTGCCGGCGACGGCCGCGCCGTCGGGTGGTGAGAGCAGGGTCATGCCGGCCTTTCGGTGGGGGACGAGACCGGTGCGCCGTCCGGCGCAGGTGGCGACGGCAACATACCCTACCGACTGGTCGGTAGGCACGTCCCCGTCGCGTGTCGTCCGTCGCACGTCACCGCGCCGGTCACTGATCGCCACGATCGGGAACGTCACGACCCTCGACGTCGTTGCCTAGGACGTGGCTCCCACCGACCCCGTCCCGCGCGCCGCGACCACGGGTCGCCTGGCCCTCGCCGGAGCCCTGGGGGCGGCGGTCGCCCTGGGCGTGGCCGAGCTGGTGAGCGGGCTCGGCGGGCGGGAGCACACCCTCGTCACCGCCGTGGGCACCGCCTTCGTCGACCGCTTCTCCGGGCCGCTGCGCGAGCCCGCGGTCCGGCTCTTCGGCACCGCCGACAAGCCGGCGCTGCTCGTCGGCATCGTGGCGGTCTCGCTGGCGCTCGGCGCCGTGGTGGGGGTGGCCGGTGCCCGCCGACGGTGGCTGGCACCGGTGGCGTTCGGCGGCATCGGCCTCGTCGGCGTGGTGGCCGCAGCCGCCGACCCCCTGGGGTCGACCCCGGCGGCGGCGGTGGGCGCCGCCCTCGGCGCCCTCGCGGGCGTGGCCACCGTGCGCCCTGTCCCGGCTGGCCGCCGGCCAGCCGGCGATCGCCACCACCCGCACCGTCGAGTACCCGTCCGACCGCCGAGCGGATCGCCGGCAGTTCTTCGGTTGGGCCGGTGCCGCCGGCGCCTTCGCCGTGGTGGCCGGCGCCGCCGGCCGGGCCGCAGCCGGGCGCAGCACGGTCGAGTCGGCGCGCCGGGATCACGCTCCCCGCCCCACCGGCACCAGCGTCGCCCCCTCGGCGGCCGACGGGATGCTCGGGGTCGCCACCGGGCGGGGCGGGCTGAGCCCGTACATCACCCCCAACGACGACTTCTACCGGATCGACACGGCGCTCATCTCCCCGCAGGTCGACGTCACCGGCTGGCAGCTGCGGGTGGGTGGCATGGTCGACCGTCCGTTCGCTGACCTACGCCGACCTGCTGGCGCTGCCCCAGGTGGAGCAGGCCGTCACGTTGTCGTGCGTCTCCAACGAGGTCGGCGGCGACCTCGTGGGCAACGCGGTGTGGACCGGCGTGCCGCTGGCGACGCTGCTCGAGCGCGCCGGGGTCCAGCCCGGCGCGGGGCAGGTGCTCGGCGTGTCGGTCGACGGCTTCACCGCCGGCTTCCCGACCGCGGCCGCCACCGACGGCCGCGTCGCCCTGGTCGCGCTGGGGATGAACGGCGTGCCGCTGCCCGCCGACCACGGCTTCCCGGCCCGACTCGTCGTCGAGGGCCTCTACGGGTACGTGTCGGCGACCAAGTGGCTCTCGGAGATCCGGCTGACCTCCTGGGAGGGGTCGACGGCTACTGGATCCCCCGCGGCTGGGCCAAGACGGCGCCCATCAAGACCCAGTCACGGATCGACGTGCCGAGGGCCGGGTCGCTCGCCGCCGGCCCCACCGCGGTGGCCGGGGTGGCGTGGGCCCCGGGGCGCGGCATCAGCCGCGTCGAGGTGCAGGTGGACGACGGACCCTGGCAGGAGGCCCGGCTGGGTGAGGTCCTCTCCGACGGGACGTGGCGCCAGTGGATGCTGCCGTGGGACGCCGTGCCGGGCGAGCACGTCCTGCGGGTGCGGGCCACCGACGGCACCGGGGCCACCCAGCCCGAGCAGCGCAGCCGACCCGACCCCGACGGCGCCACCGGCTGGCACGCCCGCCGCGTCGTCGTCGACGAGCCCTGACCCACCGACGCGGATCGCACCGCGATGAGGCTCGTGGCCGAAGAGCCGAGATCACGGCCCGGCGCGCTGGGCGCGCCGGGCGGCGCGGGCGGCCCGTTTGGCGTCGCGGCGCTGCGCGGACTCTCGTCGGTAGGCCGCCACCATCTCCCGCATCCCGGCCTCGAGCGGACGGGAGGACCAGCCCAGCGCCCCCCGGAGCTTGTCGGCCGTGTAGGCCGAGTCGTGCACGGCGACGGCGACCGTCTCGGGCACCATCGTCGGCGACTGGCCGAGCCAGCCCGCCACCTTGCCCCCGGGCCCGCCGAGTGCCTCGACCCAGCGGGCACGCAGGTTCACCAGCGGTGGGCGGTGGTCGCCGGCCCGGGCGATGAGGGCGATCCAGTCGGCGACGGTGACGGCCTCGCCGGCGACCACGTACTCCTGTCCGTCGGCGTCGGGGCGATCGTCGTCGCCGACCCGCTCGATGGCGTCGGCGCAGTCGTCGACGTGCACCGTGGACTGTCGGACGTCGGGCAGGTACCCGACGGGCAGGGGCCACAACCCGTAGGCCCGGATCAGATCGGCCATCGTGGACTCGTCGCCGAACCCGTAGATGCCGCCGGGCATCACCAGCCGGACGGGCGCCCCGCCCGCCGCCAGCGCCCGGGCGTGCAGGTGGGCGGCCCGCTTGGTCTCCTCGTAGACGGCCGCCAGCGGGCCGGGGGACCACCACGACTCGTCCTTGGGGGGCTCGCCCGGGATGGTCGGCCCCAGCGCCGACAGCGACGAGACGTGCACCACCCGCGCCCCGGCGGCCACCGCGGCGTCGAGCACGTGCCGGGTGCCGTCGACGTTGACCCGCTCGAGGCTCGTCGGGTCGCGGGGGCCGAACTCCACCAGCGCGGCGCCGTGCACGACGAGGTCGCACCCGGCGACGGCCCGTTCGACCGAGGCCCGGTCGGTGACATCGCCGAACGCCTCCTCGACCGCCACCCCGTCGAGGCGACGCCGGTCGCTGGTCGGGCGCACCAGCACCCGCACGGCATCGCCGCGCTCGGCGTAGCGGCGGGCCACGTGGCTGCCGAGGAACCCGGTGGCGCCGGTCACGAGGACGCGCATGGCGCCATGATGGCCGATCGGCCCTGCGGCCGTCGGCGGTGACGGAGGGGCGTCAGTCGGCGACGGGGCGGAAGACCGGCAGCGTCACCTCGTCGGTGACCTCCCAGAACGCCACCTCGAGGGGCATGCCGACGGCGACGTCGCCCGGATCGCAGTCGACGACCCGCGTCATCATCCGCGGCCCCTCCTCGAGGTCGACGACGACGGCGATGTAGGGCACCTGCTCCCCGAACGGCGGCAGGTCGTTCACGTACACCGTCGAGTGCGTGTAGACGGTGGCGCGACCACTGGCCTCCACCCAGGTGACGTCCTCGCTCCAGCACTCGGGGCAGAAGGGCCGCGGGTAGTGGTGGACGGCGCCGCAGGCGTTGCACGACCGCAGCAGCAGCCGCCCCTCCCGGGCCGCGTCCCACCAGGGACGGGTGTCCTCGTCGATGGTCGGCAGGTCGAAGCGGGGCGTGCTCATCGGGCCGAGACTGTACCTGACACCGATGTCAGGGTCGGGCGCATCGGGCCCAGCTCTTCTGACGACCCGTCAGGAGACTCCTAGACTCCCCCCATGACCGACGAGAAGCCGCTCGACGAACAGGTGCTGCACGAGGTCCGCGACGGGGTCGCCTGGATCACCCTGAACCGGCCGGAGGCCTACAACGCCATCACCCCCGACCAGCGCGACCGGATGATCGACCTGTTGCAGGACGCCTCCGGCGACCTCGCCGTGCGGTGCGTCGTGCTGACCGCCACGGGCAAGGGCTTCTGCACCGGCGCCGACCTGCGCGCCCGGCGCGAGCCCCGGCCCCGCCCGGCCGACGCGCCCGAGCGGGCCATCGGCGACGTCGCCCGCATGATCCGCGACGGCGCCCAGCGGCTGGTGGCGTCGGTCCTCGACTGCGAGAAGCCGGTCATCGCCGCCGTGAACGGCACGTCCGCCGGCATCGGGGCCCACCTCGCGTTCGCCTGCGACCTGGTCCTCGCCGCCGACTCGGCGTCCTTCGTCGAGGTGTTCGTGCGCCGTGGTCTGGTGCCCGACGGTGGGGGCGCCTACCTGCTGCCCCGCCTGATCGGCGTGCAGCGCACCAAGCAGCTCATGTTCTTCGGCGACAAGGTGACGGCCGACGAGGCCGCGGCGCTCGGTCTGGTCAACGAGGTCGTGCCGGCCGACGAGCTGGCCGCCACGGCCGAGGCGTGGGCCCGCCGGTTGGCCGCCGGACCGACCCGGTCGATCTCGCTGACCAAGTGGCTGGTCAACCGCTCGCTCGAGAGCGATCGCACCACCGCCTTCCACGACGAGGCGGCGGCGCAGGAGATGAACATGGCGACCCACGACGCCAACGAGGGCGTGGCCGCCTTCGTCGAGCGTCGCGACCCCGACTTCCGTGGCTGGTAGCCGCGTCAGCGAGCCAGGTACCCGAGCAGCTCCGATGCGCCCATCGGCCGCGCGTAGTGGAAGCCCTGGGCGAGGTCGCAGCCGAGCGCGGTCAGCCACTCCGCCTGGTCGACCGACTCGACGCCCTCGGCGACCGTGACCAGTCCGAGGCGCTGGGCGACGTCGACGATGGCGGCCGTGATGGCTGCGTCGTCCTTCTGGTCGCCCAGGCCGTCGACGAAGGCCTTGTCGATCTTGAGCATGTCGACGGGGAAGTGCTTCAGGTAGGCGAGCGACGAGTAGCCGGTGCCGAAGTCGTCGAGGGCCAGCTTCACGCCGAGGTCGCGCAGCTCGTGCAACGTCGACCGAGTGGTGGTGGCGTCGGCCAGCAGCGCGTGCTCCGTGATCTCGAAGTGCACGGCCGCGGGCTCCACCCCGGTGAGATCGATGACCTCGCGCACCTTGCCCACCAGGTTGGCGTCGATGAGCTGGCGCGGTGAGAGGTTGACGTAGACGGGCAGCGGTTCGCCGGTCACGACGTCGAGGCCCCACGCTGGCGCTTCGGCGCAGGCGTGGTGCAGCACCCAGGACCCGAGCTCCACGATCAGCCCCGTCTCCTCGGCGACCGGGAGGAACTGGTCGGGCAGCAGCAGACCTCGCTGGGGGTGGTGCCAGCGCACGAGCGCCTCGACGCCGCGCACCCGACCCGACGGCAGCTCGACGACCGGCTGGAAGTGCAGGAGCAGCTCGTCGCGCTCGAGGGCTCGGCGCAGCTCCCGCTCGACCTCGAGGCGCTCCACCACCCGACGACGGACCGACCCGTCGAACAGCCGGACCTGGTCGCGCCCGGCCGCCTTGGCCGCGTACATGGCCGCGTCGGCGTCGCGCAGGAGGTCGCCGGCGCTGGCGTCGTCGCCGCTGAGCGCGGCCCCGATGCTGACCGACACGAACACGTCCTCGCCGTCCAGCCGGAACGCGCCGCCGACCCGGCGACGGACCACCTCGGCGAGCTCGCGCAGCTCGTCGGCGTCGCCGACGTCGGGGCAGATCACGACGAACTCGTCGCCGCCGAAGCGCCCGGCCCGGTCGCCCGGTCGGACCGCGGCCAGCAGCCGCTCCGCGAAGGCCACGATGAGGTCGTCACCCGTGTGGTGCCCGAGGCTGTCGTTGACCACCTTGAACCGGTCGACGTCGAGGAAGAGCACCGCCACGTGCTGCTCGGTGGTCTGCGCGGTGGCCAGGGCCGCCTCGAGCGAGGCGATGAGCGGCTTGCGGTTCGGCAGCCCGGTCAGGTCGTCGTGGTGGGCCTGGTGCTGCAGCGCCGCCTCGAGCTCGCGGTGGGCGGTCATGTCGCGCGACACGCTGGCGTAGAACTCGACCGCGCCGCCCGGCACCGGTTGGGCGAGCAGGACGTGGGAGACGGCGACGGGGACGCCGTCGGCGTGGGCGAGCTCGAGCTCGCCGCTCCAGGTGCCGCCGCGCTCGATGGCGGGCAGCGCCTCGCCGACGATGCGGTCGAGCGAGTCGGGGGTGAAGAACCACGCCGGGTCGAGCTCGGCGACGACGGCGTCGTCGGCCACGCCGATCACCTTGCGAGCCGCTGGGTTCAGGTACAGCGGCGTCCCGTCGGCGTCGGTGATGACCACGACGTCGGGTGTGCTCTCGATGATCGACTGGAAGCGCGACGCGTTGAGCTCGGCCTCGCGCCGCTCGGTGATGTCCCGCCCGTGCACGACCATCCCACCGACCTTGGGGTCGTCGAGGAGGTTCTGGACGTGCACCTCGACGAGGATGTAGCGCCCGTCGGAGCGCTGGACCCGCACCTCGAAGGTGGCGGCGCCACCCGGCTCGTGACGGACCCGCTCGAAGATGCGGGCGGCCCTCCCGGCCTCGGCGGGGTGCACGAACCCGGCGAGGTCGAGCCCCACGACGTCGTCGGACCCGACGCCGAGGGTGCGGGCGATGGCCGGGCTCACGAAGGTGGCCCGGCCGTCGGCGTCGGTGACGATGAGCACGTCGGTCGAGTTGGCGAGCAGGGCCACCAGGCGGTCGCTCGACGCCTGGAGGGCCTGCTCGGCCCCGACCCGGTCCGAGATGTCGCGCAGGGTCGACACCACCCCCTCCACGGCGGGATCGTCGAGGCGGTTCACGGCCGCGACGTCCATCCACCGCCACGAGCCGTCCCGGTGGCGTACCCGGGCCGTGAACCGGAACGAGCCGCCCGGGGTCTGGCGACCGTGCTCGGAGACGGCGCCGGCGTGGTCGAGGTCGTCGGGGTGCAGCAGGTCGGCGACCTCGAGGCCCACGTACTCGTCGGCCGAGTAGCCGAGGACCTGGGTGATCGACGGGCTCACGTAGCGCACGGCGAGCCCGGCGTCGACGACGATCACGACCTCGTTGGTGAGGTACGAGACGGCGTCGAAGCGCTCGCGGCGACCGAGGCGCGAGAAGACGGCGGCACCGGCGACCCCGAGGACGGCGGCGGCGACGGCGAGGAGGGCGACGGCCCAGCCCGCCACCACCCCCAGCTCCACGGCCAGCACCACGCCGACGACCACCAGCAGGGAGACGACGGCCGGACGGCTCGCCCGCGCGCCGAGGGACGCGACCGTGCTCCTCGACCCCATCGCCGGCGAGGTTAGAGGACGCGTCGCGGCGCGACGGAGACCGTGCCGGCCCCCGTCACGGGGTGCGCTCGGCGGTGTGCGCGGCGCGGCGGAGGCGGTCGGCGACCGCCACGCCGACGCCGACCGGAGGTGGCGGCACCGCCACCACCACGTCGGCGCCGAGGCGATCGGCCTGGCGGAGGCGGGCGTACAGCACGCTGGCGTACTCGTCGGGCGAGCCGGCCGGCTCCAGCTCGAGCACGTCGACGTCGTCGAGGCCGTCGACGGTGCGCGGGGCCAGGACCGCCACCCGCCGGCCACCACCCGCCAGCGCGGCAGCCCGATCGACCACCTCCTCCTCGGCCACCACCTCGACGCGGGCCCGGGGCGCGTAGTGCGCCGCCAGCATGCCCGGCGCGCGGGCCGGCGAGTCGCCCAGCCACATCCGGGGCGGTGCGCCGAGCACCTCGGCGAGCCGCTCGATGCCGACGCCGCCGGGACGCAGCACCTCGGGCTCGTCGCCGCTCAGGTCGACGATCGTCGACTCCACGCCCACGCGGCAGGGGCCGCCGTCGAGCACGTAGTCGACGTCGGGACCGAGGTCGGCGACGACGTCGGCGGCCGTCGTCGGGCTGACCTGGCCGAAGCGGTTGGCCGACGGCGCGGCGACGCCACCGCCGAACACGTCGAGCAGCTCGAGGGCGAGCGGGTGGTCCGGCACGCGCAGGCCCACGGTGGGCCGCCCGCCGGTCACCGCGTCGGGGACCAGGGACGAGCGGGCCAGCACGAGCGTGAGCGGGCCCGGCCAGAAGGCTTCGGCCAGGAGCCGGGCGGCCAGCGGCACGTCGAGCACCCAGGGGTCGAGGGTCGCCGAACGGCCGAGGTGCACGATGAGGGGATGGTCCGCCGGGCGGCCCTTCACCGAGAAGATCCGCCCGACGGCCCCGGCGTCGGCGGCGTCGGCACCGAGGCCGTAGACGGTCTCGGTCGGGAACGCCACCAGCCCGCCGCGGCGCAGCACCTCGGCCCCGGCCCGCGGGTCGTCGCCGACCACGGGCGCCGACCCACCGACCGGGCTGCTCACGGGATCGGCCCCTCGGTGCACACGACGAGGACCCGGGCCTCGGGGCGGACCAGGTTCGAGCCCTCGGCGCCGGCCAGCACGGCGTCGAGGCCGGCGAAGGCCGCCGCCCCGGCCGGGCTCGCCTGCACGCCGTGGCCCCGCAGCCGAGCGACGGCCGCCATCGCTTCGTCGTCGCCGACACCCACGAAGCCGTCGAAGGTCGGGGCCACGACGTCCCACGCCAGCGGCGACGGCAGGCCGCGGGCGAGGCCTCCGAGCACCGACGGTGCCGAGGCGGGCAGCGAGCGCCGGGCGCCGGCCGCGGCCGACGCGCCGAAGCAGGCGGCGTCGGAGGGCTCGGCCCCGAGCAGCACGAGATCGGCGTCGAAGCGCCGGACGGCGCCGGTGGCCGTCACCCCCGGCTCGACCCGGTAGTAGGCGCCGGCGGCGGCGGCGAGCGCACCCGTCCCGAGGGGGACCACGACGACGGTGGGCGGGGTGCCGCCGCGGGCGTCGAGCTCGTCGTCGACCTCCTCGAAGACCGTCCCGTAGCCCTCGGTCACCCACATGGGGATGTCGACGAAGCCCGGCCACGACGAGTCCGACAGCACGACCGTGTCGGCCCCGGTCTCGCCGGCCGCGGCCGCCATGGCGTCGTCCCAGGAGAGGCCGGTCGCCACCGCCGTCGCGCCCTCGGCCTGCACCGCCGCGATCCGGGCCTCCGACGCGGTGGCCGGCAGGTACACGGTGCAGCGGAAGCCGAACAGGGCGGCGGCTCGGGCCGCGGCGGGACCGAAGCCGTCGTCGCTCACCGCCACGACGTGCAGGTCGCCCACGTCGGCGATGCGCTCGCGCAGCTCGTCGACGGTCGACCACCGGGCCGGACGCCGACCGAGCCGGCCCAGCACCTCGCGGTACAGGGCCCAGGAGGTGCCGAGCACCTCGAAGGAGTGCAGGCCCAGCCGACTGGACTCGTCCTTGACCCACAGCTTGGCGACGCCCAGCTCCTCGGCGAGGTCGGCCAGGTCGAGCAGGGGCGTCGGGGCGTAGCCCGGGAGGCGGCCGTGGAGCGCCCGCGGGAAGTTGAGCCGGTGCTTGCGGTCCTCGTGGACCCGCAGCGGGTTGCGCCGGTAGCCGCCGTCCATCTCGGCCACGGTACCGCCGGCGGGGATCCCAGTCTCCCGGGCCGTCGACCCCGCCGCCACGACCGGCCTTGACACGTTCTTGTCGCCGAGCGAACGCATCTTCACACCGTTCGTCGAGCGGAGGCCGTACAACGAGCATATGACCCGTGCCGACGCCTCCGTGTCCGACGCCCTCCACCACGACGACCTCCTCGCCGTCGCCTTGGGCGCGCTCGCTCCGCTCCCCGTCGCCGTGGTGCTCACCGCCCTGCCCGGCGGCCGCCCGGACACGGTGGTGACGGTGCTGGTCCTCGTCGGGGTCGTCGTGCTCGCCGCCGGGATGGGGGGTCGCCGGGCCGGCGCGGCGTCGGCGCTCGTCGCCGGGCTGTCCTACGACTTCTTCTTCCTCGAGCCGTACCTCTCGTTGCACATCCACGCCGTCTCCGACGTCGTCGCCTTCGTCCTGCTGCTGGCCGTGGGCCTGCTCGTCGGGCAGGTCGCCGGCCGCTCCCGGCACCGCCAGGACGTCGTCGACGAGCAGCGCACCGGGATCCGCGTCGTCCACCACCTGGCCGAGCAGCTCGCCGGCGGCGCGTCGCGCGCCGAGCTGCGCGAGGCGGCGGCACGCGCCCTCGTCGACCACATGGACCTGGCCTCGTGCACGTGGCGCGAGGACGACCCCGGGCTCGTCACCCGGGTGGGACGCGCCGGCACCCTGGACCTGCCCCACTACCGGCTCGCCGCCCACGGCTTCGAGGTCCCGAGCGACGGGCTCGCCCTGGTGGCGTCGCACGCCGGGGAGGACCTCGGGTGGTTCCACGTGCACGGACGGCCCGGCATCGGGGTCACCAAGGAGCAGTGGCTGACGGCGGTCACCGTCGTCGACCTCGTCGCCGCCGCCCCCGAGCCGGCCCCCCGCCTGCGGTGAGCGACCACCTCCGGTCGACCGGGCCCGGCGACCGGCCCGCGGCGCAGCTCGGCGCCGCCCGGGGGCCGGTCAGGGCTCGTCGTCGGTGGGCAGCTCGAACCGGTAGCCCATGCCCGGCTCGGTGATGAAGTAGCGGGGCCGGGACGGCACCGGCTCGAGCTTGCGTCGGAGCCCGGCCATGTAGACGCGGAGGTAGTTGGCCTCCGTCTCGTACTGCGGGCCCCACACCTCCTGCAGGAGCTGGCGCTGGGTCACCAGCTTGCCGCGGTGCCGCACCAGCAGCTCGACGATCCCCCACTCGGTCGGGGTCAGGTGCACGTCCTCGTCGCCCCGGTGCACCTTCTTGGCCGAGAGGTCGATGGTGAAGTCGGGCGTGACCACCACCGCCTCCTCCTCGCTCGGGGCGTTGCGCCGCAGCGCGGCGCGCAGGCGGGCGAGCAGCTCGTTCATGCCGAAGGGCTTGGTGACGTAGTCGTCGGCTCCGGCGTCGAGCGCCGCCACCTTGTCGGCCTCGCCCTCCCGCACCGACAGCATGATGATGGGCACGGTCGACCAGCCCCGCAGCCCCCGCACCACCTCGATGCCGTCGATCCCCGGTAGCCCGATGTCGAGCACGACCACGTCCGGGTGCCGGTCGGCGGCGGTCTGCAGCGCCTCCTCGCCCGTGGCGGCGAGGTCGACCTCGTAGCCCCGGGCCCGCAGGTTGGTGGCGAGCGCCCGGAGGATCTGCGGTTCGTCGTCGACGACCAGCACCCGGGTCACGGCGCCACCGGCTCCAGGGAGATGACGGCGGTGAGCCCGCCACCGGGGGTGTCCTCGAGCTCGAGCTCGCCCTCCATGGCGGTCACGAACCCCCGGGCGACCGCCATGCCGAGCCCGACCCCCGACCCGTTGGCCTTGTCCCCGAGCCGCTGGAACGGCTCGAAGACCCGCTGACGGTCGTCAGCCGCCACACCTGGACCTTGGTCGACGATGCGGAGGTCGACGTGGTCGCCGACCTCGGCGGCCTCGATGCGGACCGGTCGATCAGGAGGCGAGAAGCGCACGGCGTTGGCGGCGAGGTTGGCCACCGCCCGCTCGAGCAGCGCCGGGTCGGCCAGGACCCGGGGCAACGTCTCGGGCACCTGGACCTCGAAGCGGTCGCCCGGTCCCGACAGGCTGCCGAGCGCCTGGGGCACGACCTCGTCGAGGCCGACCGGCCGCAGCAGCACGTCCACCGCGCCGCTGTCGATCCGGCTCATGTCGAGGAGGTTCCCGACGAGGCGGTCCAGGCGATCGGTCTCCTCGTCGATGGTGGCGAGGAACTCGTGCTGGGCCTCGGCCGTCCAGTCGACGTCGCCCTGCAGGAGGCTGGTGACCGACGCCTTGATGGAGGCGAGCGGGGTCCGCAGGTCGTGGGAGACGGCCCGCAGGATCGCCGTGCGCAGCTCGTCGGCCTCGACGCGGGCGCGGGCCTGGGCCGCCTCCGCCTCCAGCCGGCTGCGCTCGAGGGCCGACGCCAGCTGGGCGGCGAAGACGGCGAGCACCGGCGGTCGTCGGCACCCAGCGCCGGCCCGTCGACGACCAGCACGGCCCCGGGCACCAGCGGCACCGAGGCGTGACCTCGGGCGTCGCCGGCACCGGTGTGCCCACCGACGCCTCGACCAGCCACCCGCCGTCCACTCCTCGACGAGCACGGCGACCGCATCGAAGTCGAAGGTCGACCGCAGGTGGCCGAGCATCGACGGCATCGGGTCGGCCTCCCCGACGAGGCCGCCCGCCACCCGGGCCAGCGCCTCGGCCTCGGCGCGGGCTCGCTGGACGTCGGCGGACCGGCGGGCCAGGGCGCTGACCTCGGTGCTGACCAGCGCGGCGACGGCGAGGAACACGAACAGGGCGAGCACGTTCTCGGGCGCGGCGACGCGGAAGGTGTGCAGCGGCTCGGTGAAGAAGAACGTCACGACCAGCGACGACACCACCGCCGCGGCCAGCGCCGGCCAGCGCCCGCCGACGGCGGCCACCACCGTGACCAGCAGCAGGAAGACGAGGGTGATCGAGGTGAGGTTGACCTGGCCGTGCAGCAGGCGCAGCACCACGGTGAGCAGGGCGATGCCCACCAGGGCGAGGACCCAGCCCGCAGCCTGACGACGCAGGGGGAGCTCGCCGCGCTCGCGGCGGCGGGGCCGGAGGGCGACACCGGGCCTCGGCGGCTCGGTCCCGGGCTCGCTGATCACGTGGACGTCGATGGATCCGGCCTCGCGCAGCACCGCACCGATCACCGAGCCGCGGGTGAGCTCGGTCCACCGGCTGCGCCGGGTGGCACCGAGGACGAGCTGGGTTGCCTTCTCGGCCCGGGCGAACTGCACCATGGCGCCGGCCACGTCGCTGCCGACCACCTCGTGGTACTCACCACCGAGGTCGCGCAGCAGCGTGCGGTGCTCCTCGAGCAGGGCGTTGGGCCCCTCTCCCGCGAGGCCGTCGCTCGCCACGATGTGCACACCGATCAGGTCGCCCTGGGACCGCCTCGCCATGCGAGCCGCCCGCCGGATGAGGTGCTCACCGCTGGGCGCGCCGGTGATGGCGACCACCACCCGCTCACGCGTCTCCCACGGCGCCGAGATGCCGTGGGTCTCCATGTAGGACTGCAGCGCCTCCTCGACCTTGTCGGCGACCCACAGCAGGGCGAGCTCGCGGAGGGCACCGAGGTTGCCGACGCGGAAGTAGTTCGACAGGGCGGCGTCGACCTTCTCGGGGGCGTAGATGTTGCCGTGGGCCATGCGGCGGCGCAGGGCCTCGGGCGTCATGTCCACCAGCTCGACCTGGTCGGCGGCCCGGACGACGGCGTCGGGGACGGTCTCGTGCTGGCGGACGCCGGTGATCTGCTCGACGACGTCGTTGACCGACTCGAGGTGCTGGATGTTGACGGTGGTGACGACGTCGATGCCCGCCGCGAGGAGCTCCTCGACGTCCTCGTACCGCTTCGCGTTGCGGGAGCCGGGGATGTTGGTGTGCGCGAGCTCGTCGACGAGGGCCACCTGCGGTGACCGGGCGAGCACCGCGTCGACGTCCATCTCGGAGAACTGCGCGCCCCGGTAGGTGATCGACCGCCGCGGGACGACCTCGAGGTCGCGGACCTGCTCGGCCGTGCGCGGCCGGCCGTGGGTCTCCACGTAGCCGACGACGACGTCGGTCCCCCGCTCGTGGCGGCGCCAGCCCTCGTTGAGCATGGCGAAGGTCTTGCCGACGCCCGGGGCGGCGCCCAGGTAGATGCGCAGGTGTCCCCGGCTCATCGCTCGCCGAGTCTACGGACCGGGCCTCGTCCCGACCCCGCCACCGGTCACCCCTCGCCGTCGAGCGCGAGGTCGAGCAGCAAGACGTTCACGCCCGGCTCGCCGAGCACGCCGAGCGAGCGGCCGTCGGTGTGCTCGTCGATGAGCCGGTTCACCTGGTCGACCGACAGGCCGCGGCTCTGGGCGACCCGCGGCGCCTGCACGCGGGCGTTGGCGATCGAGATGTGCGGGTCCACGCCCGAGCCCGATGCGGTCACCGCGTCGACCGGCACGGCCGCGTCGGCCCCGAGGCCGTTGGCCTCGCGGTACGCCGCGGCCCGCTCCTCGACCGTGGCCAGCAGCGTCTCGTTCGTGGGGCCGAGGTTCGAGCCACCGCTGTTCGCCTGGGACAGGTCGGCCGGGTTCACCGGCCGCTCGGGAGTCCCCGGCGTGCCCGACGCCAACGGGCCGGCGACCGAGGCCCGGGGCCAGAAGTACCTGGGCCCGGAGAACTGCTGGCCGAGCAGCGACGAGCCGACCACCTGGTCGCCGACGGTGACCAGCGACCCGTCGGCCCTGCTCTTGAACGCGGCCTGGGCGATCCCGGTGATCACGAAGGGATAGGCGATGCCGAGCACCACCGTCAGCACGAGCACGAGGCGCAACGCCGGGAGGAGCTGTCGTCGCATCACCTCACCCCCAGGGCCGTGATGACGACGTCGATGAGCTTGATCCCGATGAACGGGGCGATCAGGCCACCGACGCCGTAGATGAGCAGGTTGCGCCGCAGCACCGCCGCCGCCCCGGCCGCCTTGAAGCGGACCCCGCGGAGGGCCAGCGGGATGAGCGCCACGATGATCAGCGCGTTGAACACGACCGCCGACAGGATCGCCGAGTTCGGCGACGACAGCTTCATGATGTTCAGCGTCTCGAGCTGGGGGAACACCACCACGAACATCGCCGGGATGATGGCGAAGTACTTCGCCACGTCGTTGGCGATGGAGAAGGTGGTGAGCGAGCCGCGGGTGATCAGCAGCTGCTTGCCGATCTCGACGATCTCGATGAGCTTCGTCGGGTTGGAGTCCAGGTCCACCATGTTCCCGGCCTCCTTGGCCGCCTGGGTCCCGGTGTTCATGGCCACGCCGACATCGGCCTGGGCCAGGGCGGGAGCGTCGTTCGTCCCGTCGCCGGTCATGGCGACGAGGCGGCCGCCCTCCTGCTCGGCCTTGATCAGGGCCATCTTGTCCTCGGGCCTGGCCTCGGCCAGGAAGTCGTCGACGCCGGCCTCCTCGGCGATGGCCTGCGCTGTCAGCGGGTTGTCGCCGGTGATCATCACCGTGCGGATGCCCATCGCCCGCAGCTGGTCGAAGCGCTCGGCCATGCCCTGCTTCACGACGTCCTTGAGCTGGATCACGCCGAGCACCCGCCCGTTCTCGGCGACGACCAGCGGCGTGCCGCCCTGGGTCGCGATGGCGCTCGTCTGCACGTCGAGCTCGGGTGGCACGGCGCCGCCCTGCTCGACCACCCATGCCTTCAGGGCGTCGCCGGCCCCCTTGCGGATGCGGCGGCCGTCGAGGTCGACCCCGCTCATGCGGGTCTGCGCGGTGAAGGCGACGAGCTCGGCGCCGGCGAGCTCACGCTCGCGGAGGCCGTAGCGCTCCTTGGCCAGCACGACCACCGACCGACCCTCGGGCGTCTCGTCGGCCAGGCTGGACAGCTGGGCGGCGTCGGCCAGCTCGGCCTCGCTCACCCCGGGCATGGGGATGAACGCCGCCGCCTGGCGGTTGCCGAGGGTGATGGTGCCGGTCTTGTCGAGCAGCAGCGTCGACACGTCGCCGGCGGCCTCGACGGCCCGGCCGCTCATGGCCAGCACGTTGCGCTGCACCATGCGGTCCATGCCGGCGATGCCGATGGCCGACAGCAGCGCGCCGATGGTCGTCGGGATCAGGCACACCAGCAGGGCCACGAGCACCACGACCTTCTGCTCGGCCCCGGAGTAGACGGCGAAGGGCTGCAGCGTGACGACGGCCAGCAAGAAGATGAGCGTGAGGCCGGCCAGGAGGATGTTGAGCGCGATCTCGTTCGGGGTCTTCTGGCGGTTGGCCCCCTCGACGAGGGAGATCATCCGGTCGAGGAAGGTCTCGCCCGGCTTGGCCGTGATCCGCACGACGATCTCGTCGGACAGCACCCGGGTGCCGCCGGTGACCGCCGACCGGTCACCGCCCGACTCCCGGATCACCGGGGCCGACTCGCCGGTGATGGCCGACTCGTCGACCGAGGCGATGCCCTCGACGACCTCGCCGTCGCCGGGGATCAGCCCGCCGGCCACCACGACGCACTCGTCGCCGACCTGCAGCTGCGGGCTCGGCACCTGGTCGATCACCCCACCGGGCCGACGCACGTCGGCCACGGTGTCCGAGCGGGCCTTGCGCAGGGAGTCGGCCTGGGCCTTGCCCCGACCCTCGGCCATCGCCTCGGCGAAGTTGGCGAACAGCACGGTGAACCACAGCCACACGGCGACCAGGGCGGTGAACACCTTGTCGTTCGTCGTGACCGTGGACGAGAACACGTCCCGGACGAGCACCAGCGTGGTGAGGACGCTGCCCACCTCGACGACGAACATGACCGGGTTCTTGGCCATGCGGCGGGGATCGAGCTTCGTGAAGCTGTCGCCGACCGCCACCCGCACGATGGCGGGGTCGACCATCGACCGCTTCTGCTTCTTGAGCGGGTTCTCCTCCACCGGCGCCTCGGGGTGCTCGACGTGGGTGAGCACGGGAGCGCCCTCCTCGTCGTGGGTGACGGTGGGATCGATCGGATCGGACATGGCTCCTCGCTCCGTCACAGGCTGAGGTGCTCGACGATGGGGCCGAGGGCCAGCACCGGGAAGTAGGTGAGGCCGACGACGATGACCACGACGCCGACCAGCAGGACCGTGAACAGCGGCGTCCCGGTGGGGAAGGTGCCGGCCGACGGCGGCACCGTCTGCTTGCGCACGAGCGACCCGGCGATGGCCAGCACCGGGATGATCAGCACGAACCGACCGACGAGCATCGCCAGCCCGAGCGTCGTGTTGAACCAGTCGGTGTTCCCGGTCAGGCCGGCGAAGGCCGACCCGTTGTTGTTCCCGGCGGAGGTGAACGCGTAGGTCATCTCGGTCAGGCCGTGGGGTCCGGTGTTGAGCAAGGACGACAACGGTCCGCTCAGGACCATCGACACGCCGGTGAACCCCAGCACCACCAGCGGGACGGCGAGGATGTAGACGACGACGAGCTTGATCTCGTTGGCCTGGATCTTCTTGCCGAGGTACTCGGGCGTCCGGCCGACCATGAGACCGGCGATGAACACCGCGGTGAGCACGAAGACCAACATGCCGTAGAGGCCGGCACCGACACCTCCCGGGCTCACCTCGCCCAGCATCATGTTGACGAGTGGCGCCATGCCGCCGAGGGGTGTGTAGCTGTCGTGCATGGAGTCCACCGCACCGGTGGAGGTTCCCGTCGTGGACGCCGCGTACAGGCCGGAGGCCGCCGGCCCGAAGCGGACCTCCTTGCCCTCGGCGTTGCCGCCCGGGGACTCCGCGGTGACGGTCTGGTCGATCGCCCGGGCGGTGAGCTCGGGGTTGCCGTGCACCTCCATGGTGACGGCGAGCGCTGCCGTCGCCGCCCACAGGACGACCATGGCGGCAAAGACCACCCAGCCCTGCCTCTGGTCCTTCACCATGCGCCCATAGGCGTAGGTGAGGGCGAACGGGATGAGCAGCAGCAGGAAGATCTCGAAGAGGTTCGTGAAGCCGTTGGGGTTCTCGAACGGGTGCGCCGAGTTGGCGTTCACGAACCCGCCGCCGTTGGTGCCGAGCTCCTTGATGGCCTCCTGGCTGGCCATCGGTCCGCCGGGGATCCACTGGCTGGCACCCTCGACGGTGGTGGCCGACGTGCCGCCCGACAGGTTCTGCACGACGCCGTTGGCCGCGAAGACGAGCGCGGCGACGGTCGCCATCGGCAGCAGCACCCGGACGACCCCTCGGGTGATGTCGACCCAGAAGCTGCCGATGGTGCTGCGCTTGCGCCGGACCAGGCCGCGGATGAGGGCGACGGCCACGGCCAGCCCGACGGCCGCCGACGCGAAGTTCTGCACCGTGAGCGCCGCCATCTGGGTGAGGTGCGACATCGTCGACTCACCGCTGTAGTTCTGCCAGTTGGTGTTGGTCGTGAAGCTGACGGCGGTGTTGAAGGCGAGCGGGGCCGGCACGTTCGACACGCCCGAGGGGTTGAGCGGCAGCCACTCCTGCAGCCGCTGGACGACGTACACGACCAGCACCGAGCACAGCGAGAAGGCCAGCACCGAGAGCGCGTAGACGTTCCAGCGCTGCTCGCGACGCGGGTCGACCCCGAGCAGCCGGTAGACCACCCGCTCGATCGGCTCGAAGAACCGCCCGCCGGGCCCGGGTCCCTCCGAGAACACGCCGGCCAGGTAGGGCCCGAGCAGCCGCGTCCCCACGACGATCGACACGAGCAGGACCGCCAGCTGCACCCAACCCGGCGCCGTCATCAGAACCTCTCCGGCGCGACCAGCGCAGCCAGCAGGTAGCCGGCGAGCAGGACGGCGAGCACGAGCCCGATGACGTCGTCGACGGTCATGGCGCCACCACCCCTTCGTGCTCCCCGAGCCCGTCGGCCGGAAGGGGCTCGTCGAGGTCGAGCGGGTCCGGACCGATGATGGCGTCACAGGCCCGCACGAGCAGCACCATCAGCCCGAAGAAGCCCACGACGATCGCTACGAACAGCACGTCAGCCATGCGCAGGGTTGTACCGGGGATCTGCGTCGACCGGAAGCGGTCTTACGGGGCCTTGATGCGCGACGAAGTCCTCTTTCTGCGCCCTTAGCACCCCGTCGGCGGGACCGAGCTCCCGCCATCAAGACGGCGCCAAGATCTGGCGCGAGGGCTGGGCAAGGACCGTCGACGCGGGTACCTGTGGCGGCATGGCCCCCTGCGCGCGCTCCCGCCTCGTCTCGTGGGCGCCGTACGCGGCCGCCGCGGCCCTGCCCCCCGCCGTCGCCGCGCTGGCCTCGCTGGCGAGGGACCACGTCGACAACGCCAACCTGGCCCTGGCCCTGGTCGTGGCGGTGGTCGCCGTCGCCGCCTCGGGTCGGCGCCTGGCGGCCGCGCTGGCCGCCCTCACCGCCGCCGTGGCCTTCGACTACTTCCTGACCGTGCCCTACGGGTCGTTCTCCATCGCCTCCGGCGACGACGTCGAGACGTTCGCGCTGCTGCTGGCGACCGGCCTCATCGTCGGTCAGCTGGGCGCGTGGGCCCGCAACCGACGCACCGAGGCCGAGGAGGCCGACGACGACCTCGGCCTGCTGTACTACGCCGCCGAGCTGGTGGCGGGCGGGGAGCCCCGCGACCAGGTCGTCATCTCGGTGGCCCTCGAGCTCACCGACCTGCTCGACCTGCAGGACTGCGAGTACGTCCCGGGGCCGGCGCGCCACGACCTCCCCCGGATCGAGCGGGACGGCCGCGTGCACGACGGCGCACTGGTGTGGGATGTGGCCACGGCCGGCATCCCGGCCATCGGCGCCCAGCTCCCCGTCGCCCACGACGGCCACGTGATCGGCCACTTCGTCGTCGTACCGCACCCCGGCCGACCGATGGGCGCCCGGCGGGTGCTGGTCGCGCTGGCGCTGGCGGACCTGGTCGGCGCCGCGTCCGGCACCGCAAGGGCCTAACCTCGCAGGAAAGGGCCGTTGGTCCCTACTGACACCCCCAGGGGTATCGCCAGACTGGATGGTGCAACAAGAGCGCATCGCCGGGAGCGAGCGCTCGACAGGACGAGAGGGAGTCCCCATGGCCAAGCAGCTCGTCATCCTCGGCGCGGGCACCGGCGGCACGATCATGGCGAACCGCATGCGACGCGAGTTCCCCGAGGACGAGCTCGCCATCACCGTCGTCGATCGCGACGATCGCCACATCTACCAGCCGGGCCTGCTGTTCGTCCCCTTCGGCCTGACCCACCCCGAGGACATCGTCCGCCCCCGCCAGCGCCAGCTCCACGACGGCATCGAGTACCACCAGAGCGAGATCGACCACGTCGACATCCCCGCCGACACCGTCACGCTCACCGACGGCACCGTGCTCGCCTACGACGTGCTCGTCATCGCCACCGGCGCCCGGCTGCTGCCCGACGAGACCGAGGGCCTGACCGGGCCGGGCTGGATGGAGAAGGTGTTCACCTTCTACAGCCTCGAGGGCGCCGCCGCCCTCGAGGGCGCCCTGGCCCACTTCGACGGCGGTCGGCTCGCCATCAACGTGGTCGACATGCCGATCAAGTGCCCGGTCGCCCCGCTGGAGTTCGCCTTCCTCGCCGACTGGTACTTCCAGGACCGCAAGATGCGCGACAAGGTCGAGATCACCTACGTGACGCCCCTCGACGGCGCCTTCACCAAGCCCATCGCGTCCCAGACGCTGTCGGCGCTCCTCGAGGAGAAGGGCATCGAGCTGGTCACCGAGTTCAACACCGGCGAGGTCGACGGCGCCGCCGGCAAGCTCGTCTCCTACGACGAGCGGGAGGTCCCGTTCGACCTCGCCGCCGTCATCCCGCTGCACGGTGGTGCCGAGTACGTCGGCCGCTCACCCGGGCTCGGCGACGACCTCGACTTCGTCCCCGCGAACCAGCAGACGCTGCAGTCCGACGCCGCCCCGAACATCTTCGTCATCGGCGACGCCTCCAACCTGCCGGCGTCCAAGGCCGGCTCGGTCACCCACTTCGAGGGCGAGGTCCTGGCCGACAACGTGAAGCACTTCCTGCAGGGCGAACCCCTCGACGACAGCTACGACGGTCACGCCAACTGCTTCGTCGAGACCGGCTTCAAGAAGGCCCTGCTGATCGACTTCAACTACGAGACCGAGCCGCTGCCCGGGCACTTCCCGGCGGAGGTGGGGATGCCGCTGCTCAAGGAGTCGCGGCTCAACCACCTCGGCAAGCTCATGTTCCAGTGGTTCTACTGGCACACGCTGCTGCCCGGGCGGGACATGCCCGGCATCAGCCCCGAGATGACCATGGCCGGCAAGCACCGGCCCGACGCCTGAGCTGCGCACCACCGAGAGGAGCACCGCATGCCCACCGCAACCATCGCCGGCGCCGCCGTCGACCTCGACGACGAGGGGTTCTTCACCGACCCGTCGCAGTGGACCGAGGACATCGCCGTCGAGCTCGCCAAGGAGAACGGCATCGACGAGCTGACCGAGGACCACTGGAAGGTCCTGCACTTCATGCGCAAGGAGTACGACGAGAAGGGCACCGGACCCACCGTCCGCGTGCTCGGCAAGACCTCCGGCGTCACGGTCAAGGAGCTGTACCAGCTCTTCCCGAAGGGCCCGGCCAAGCTGGCCGCCAAGATCGCCGGCATCCCCAAGCCCCGCGGCTGCATCTGAAAGGAAAGGTCCTCTCCATGGGCAACGAACCGATCGAGAAGGTCTCGATCATCATCTCGAAGGGATCGCTCGAGGGGATCTACCCCGGGCTGATCATGGCCAACGGCGCGCGCGCCGAGGGCATCGAGGCCAACCTGTTCTTCACCTTCTTCGGGCTCGACTGCGTGCACAAGAAGCGCATCGAGCACATCAAGGTGGCCACGGTGGGCAACCCGGGCATGCACATCCCCACCCTCGTGGGCGGACTCCCCGGGATGTCGGCGCTGGCGACCCACATGATGGAGAAGAAGATGTCCGAGCTGGACATCCCCCCCATCGACGAGTTCATCGAGATGATCGGCGACACCGGGGCCGGCATGTACGCCTGCAAGGCGTCGGTCGACATGTTCGACCTGTCCGAGGACGACTTCGTCGAGCAGGTCGAGAGCATCATCACCGTCGGCGAGTTCTACGACATCGCCGCCGGAGGCCAGATCATCTTCACGTGATCTCGCCCGGGGCGGGCACCCCGCCGGCCCAGGATCAGATCACGCGAAGACCATCGGCGCCTCGAGGACGCCACCGATGACGCCGGACTCCAGGCGGCGGACCTCGCCGGCGAGCTGGAGCGAGCCGAACCGGGCGAGCACCTCCTCGAGCATGACCCGGCCCTCCAGCCGGGCCAGGGCCGCGCCCAGGCAGTAGTGCTCGCCGAAGCCGAAGGCGAGCTGGTGGTTCGGGTCCCGGCCCACGTCGAACACGTCGGCGTCGGCACCGAACTCCTCTTCGTCCCGGTTGGCCGAGGCGTACAGCAACAGCACGGGCTCGCCCTCGGCGACGGGCTGACCGCGGACCTCGGTGTCGCGGGTCGCCGTCCGCATGAAGCTGGTGACCGGTGTCGTCCACCGCAGCAGCTCCTCGACGGCCGTGGTCACGAGCGAGCGGTCGTCCACCAGCCGGCGCCACTGGTCGGGGTGGTCGGCGAGGGCGACGAGGCCACCCGACACCAGGTTGCGCGTGGTCTCGTTGCCGGCGACGAGCAGCTGGCCGCAGAACATCATGAGCTCGCCCTCGTTGAGGGTCTCGCCGTCGACCTCGACGGTGGCGAGGGTGGAGACCAGGTCGTCGCGGGGGTGTGCCTGCTTCTCGGCGATGACCGCCATGAAGTAGTCGGCCATCTCGACGGCGGCCTGCATGGTCTCGTCGGTCTGGACGGTGGCGGCGTCGATGAGCAGCTCGGACCACCGGTAGAAGAGGGGCCAGTCCTCGGCCGGCACCCCGAGGAGGTCGGCGATCACGTAGAGGGGGAAGGGCACCGCGATCTCGGCCACCGCATCGAGGGGGGCGCCGGGCTCGACGGCGTCGAGCAGCCCCCTGGCCCGCTCGCGGACGAAGGACTCGAGGGCCCGGATCCGCGAGGGGGCGAAGGCGGGCTGCACGAGCCGGCGATAGCGCTGGTGCTCGGGCGGGTCGACGTAGAGCAGGGCGCCGGGGATCTCGGGCAGCTCACGGCCGAGGTCCATCAGCAGGATCCCCTTGCTCGAGCAGAAGGTGGCCGGGTCCTTCGAGATCGACAGCACGTCGGCGTGCTTGGTGATCGCCCAGAACCCGACGTCGTCGTTCCAGGCCACCGGCGCCTCGCGGCGGAGGCGGGCGAACAGCGGGTAGGGGTCGCCGGCGAAGAAGGCGGGGTCGGCGAGCGGACCGGTGAGCTCGGCACCCGGTCGGGCGCCGGGGGAGGCGGCGGGCATGGCCGTCAGGCTAGGCGACCGGCCTGACACCGTGTCAGGACGACGGCCGGCGCCGCGCGTCGCGGCGGCCTGCGGGATCAGGGCTCGCGCAGGGCGTCGCGCAGCACCCGGCACACGATGGCCCGCAGCTGGTCGACGGGGACCTCGGCGGGGCCGTAGAGGTCGACGCGCAGCGCGGCATCGCCGGCGAGGTCGACGCAGCAGGCATGGCCGGGGCCGCTGCTGCCCGACACGCAGTCCTCGAGGATCGGCTCGTCCACGCGGTCGCCCACGCCCTCGAGGTAGCGGGCCAGCACGGCGTCCCGGGTCCCCAGCGCCCCCAGGGTGTCCTCGTTCACCGAGGTCAGGTCGAGGGTGAAGCGACCGTCCACGTCGACGAAGCGCGCGACGAAGGCGTCCTCACGAGCGAACGACTGCGGCTCGTCGAACACCGGCGCCGGGCCGCCCACGTGGTAGGCGACCACGTCCTGGAGGCGTTCGAGCGTCGTCCAGGTCGCCGGGTCGGTGCCGTCGAGGAACTCGTCGTACCCGAACGGCGACGGCGGCTGGGTTCCGGCGACGGTGCCCGATGGGGCACGGCCGTGCCGGGGGGCGGCGGCGGGGGCACCGACCCCGGCGGTGGTGGCACCCCGGCGCCCGTCGCCCCGGGCCCCGTCGCCGGGTCGGTGCTGCCGGTGCCCGGCGAGCTCACCGCCTTGTTGACGTTGTCCGCCAGGTCGCTGAGGCCCTTGCTCACCTTGTCGAAGAAGCCGGGCATGGCCCTCGACGGTACCACCGCGCCGCTCGTCGGCCGCCGGCTCGCACGGGTCGGCCACGGGCGCGGGCTCGTCGACGAACCCCGCCCCGGGCCCCGTCGACGACGCCCAACGCCATCCACGACAGGAGCCACAGCAACAACATCAACAACGGCTACGTCGCTGGTATCACATACCACTTGTAAATCGGTGGACCCATTTGCATCAGGGCACCCACATCGACCAAGATCCCCTGGTCCAACACGGCCCCCGCCGACGGCGACCGCTCGCCGTCGAGCCGGAGCGACCGCCGCCCGGCAGGCACCCGCAGGTCGGCGAGTCGACAGGGAGCGGACCCGGCGGTATATTGCGGAACCGTCGCGAATGTTTCGAACCGTTTGCGAACATCCGATACATATGCCAACGCCACCCCCGCCCCCGAGCCCGCCGCCGTGCCCTGCTGCTCGGCACGCTCGCCCTGCTGGCCCTCCCGACGCTCGTCGGGCCCACCGCCGGTGCCGTCGCCGGCCAGGATCCCAGCGCCACCGACGCCCGCGCCCGGCGCGACGAGATCCGCCGCCAGCAGACGGACCTGGCGGCCCAGCTCGAGCCGCTCAAAGCCACCGACGCCGAGCTGGCCAAGGCGCTGGCGACCATCAACGACAACGTGCGCGCCCAGCAGGCCCGCACCAACGACGCCACCCGGGCTGCGGACGAGGCGCGCCACCAGGTCGACGACCTGACCGAGCGGCGCCGGCGCACCGAGGCCGACATCGACCGCCTCGAGCACCAGGTCCGCGACCGGGCCGTGTCGTCCTACGTCAACCCCGCCGGCCGGGTCGACGAGGGCAGCCTCGTGCTGCACGGGGACGACCTGAGCTCGGCGGAGCGCAAGCGGGCGCTGGTGGAGGCGGTGACCGGCGAGGGCCAGGACGTGCGCGACCAGCTCCGGCTGGCCAAGGACGAGCTGCAGCGGCTGCAGGCCGCCGCGCAGGCGGCGTCCGAGGAGGCCGACCTGCGGGAGGCCGAGGCCAAGGACGCCCTCGACGAGCTGCAGAAGGCCCAGGAGGCCCAGCGCAAGATCAAGGCGGCCTACGAGGCCCGCATCAAGGGCTACGAGGACGAGGCCCGCCAGCTGGCGGCCGAGGACGCCCAGATGCAGAAGATCATCCTCGACGCCGAGGCGCGCGCCGCGGCCCAGGCCGAGGCGAACCGCCGGGCCCAGGCGGTCCTGGCCGGCCAGAGCGCCGAGAACCCCGGTGCCCCGCCGCCCGACGCCCCCGGCGCCGTCTCCCGACCGGCCCGATCGGGAGGCTGCATCTGGCCGATCGACGGCCAGGTGTCCCAGGAGTACGGCGGCCGCGGTGGGCACCCGGGCATCGACATCTTCGCCCCGATGGGCACGCCCATCTACGCCGCCATGTCCGGCACCGTGATCTTCGCCGGGTGGAACAACGGCGGCTACGGCAACCTCGTGCTGATCGACAACGGCAACGACACCGTCACCGCCTACGCCCACCAGAGCCAGGTCGTGGCGACCGTCGGCCAGCAGGTCTCCCAGGGCCAGCTGATCGGCTACGAGGGCTCGACCGGCCACTCGACCGGGCCGCACCTGCACTTCGAGGTGCGCGCCGGCGGTCAGACCACCAACCCCCGCGGCTGCCTGCCCTGAGCCGCGCTCGCCCGACGGCGGCGCCGTGGCGGGCGGTCGCTCAGCCGGGGCGACGGGCGCGGGCCGAGCGGGCGACCAGCACGGCGCCGACGACGATCACGGCGAACAGGATCACCAGGACCACCAGGCCCGCCGCCGAGTTGGCCTGACCGCTGGCGTTGGCGTCGGCTCCCGGGCCGTCGGCGCGGACCACCGTCGTCGCCGACGTCGCGGTCGTGGTCGGGGTCTGGGCCAGGACGGGCGGGTGCACGAGCACCCGCCGACCCTACCGAGCCGTCAGGGCCCCACCACCGCGGGTCGCAGGATCCTGGTCCTCGGTGCCCCCGCCAGCGCCGGTGCGTTCGCCGGCACGGCCCAGATCTGGGTCTCCAGGAGCTCGCGGAAGCCCTCGGCCTCGTCGGAGCTGTCGAAGTCGAGGTCGACGAGCACGTAGGCGGCGTCGTCGACGGGGCGGTGGACCCGCTCGGCGCGGACCCCGGCCCCGCGGCGGACGTCCGCGAAGCGGCCGAAGGCGGCCGCCCACGTGTCGAAGTCGGTGATCGGATGCTCGATGCGCAGGGTCGCCATCGTCGGTCCCTCCCGGGGTGTGTCGTCCTCGGACGGTACGACCCCGCCGGCCGCGATCCCATCCCAGGTTCCTGGGGTTCGCCTTCCCCGGGTTCGCCCCACCGGGATGGCCGTCGGCACCGTTCGGTACGGTGCACGGATGTGGCCGCGACCATCGGACGCCCGGGTCGTGGAGCGGGTCACCCGGATCTGCGGCGCCGAGCACGCCGACGAGCGGGCGCTGCGGGCGACGGTGCTCGACGAGCTCCGACGCGGCATCGGCTTCGACGCCTACGCCTGGCTCCTCACCGACCCCGACAGCGAGGTGGGCAGCGCGCCCCTCGCCGACGTGCCCTGCCTGGGCGAGCTCCCGCGGCTCATCCACCTCAAGTACCTGACCGCCGTCAACCGGTGGACCACGCTCGACCCCCCCGCGGCCGGCCTCCGGGCCGCCACCGGCGACGAGCCGGCGACCAGCCTGGTCTGGCGCGAGCTGCTCCGCCACCACGGCGTGCGCGACGTCGCCTCGCTCGTGTTCCGCGACCGGTACGGCTGCTGGGGGTTCCTCGACCTGTGGCGCACCGACGCCGACGACCGCTTCCGGACCACCGAGGTCGAGCTGCTCATCGCCCTCACCGGGCCGGTCACCGAGGCGCTGCGGCGGTGCCAGGCCCGGACCTTCGCCCGCCCGGGGCCCGGTCGGGCCGAGGTCGGCCCGGCCGTCCTCGTGCTCACGCCCGACCTGACGGTGCGGGGCCAGACGCCCCCCACGGCCGACGTCCTGCGGCGGCTCGTCCCGCCCGGCCCGCACGACGGGGCACCCGTCCCGGCCGGCGCCTACAACGTGGCCGCCCAGCTGCTCGCCCTCGAGGCCGGGGTCGACGACCACCCCGCCGTGGCCAGGGTGCACCTCGGCGAGGGGTCTGGCTGTCGCTGCGCGCCGCACGGATGAGCGAGCCGACGCCGGCGCTCGAGCCCGACGTCGTGGTGTCGATCGAGCCGGCGACCCCCGGCGAACGGCTGTCGCTGTTCCGCCGGGCGTTCGGCCTGACCGTCCGAGAGGGCGAGCTGCTCGGGCACCTCGCGGCCGGGGCCGACACCCGCGAGGTCGCCCGTCAGATGCACCTGTCCGAGCACACGGTGCAGGACCACCTGAAGGCGATCTTCGCCAAGACCGGCGCGGCGAGTCGCCGCACCCTGCTCGCGCGCGCCATCGGCCGCTGACGCTCGCCGCCGATCGACGGGCGAGTCCGCCGACCCGACCGATCACACCACCCGAGGTCGCTGCGCTGGTGGCCCGGGCTCCACGGCACCGGCACGACGTCAGGCCGCCCACTACCGTCAGGACGTCGCAGCCGGACAGGCGGTGACGCCCCCGCGATCCCCTCCGAGACCAGGGCCGGTGCCGATGTCCGACGTGTCTGCTGTCGTGGCCTGCGACGACGAGCTCGAAGCCGTCGTCGGCGCGCGTCCCGCGGCGATGATGCTCAAGTCGATCCGCTTCCTGGACGAGCACTGCGAACGGTTCCTGGCGTGCTCGCCCTGTGCGGTGCTGGGCACCACGACCGGGGACGGAGCGCTGCAGGCGATCGCGCTGGGCGGTGAGCCCGGGCTCGCCGCACCCCGATCCGACACCGTGCTCGAGCTCGGCGACGTGTCGGGCGAGGACGTGGTCGACGGCGCCCCTGCCGGCCTCATGGCGCTGGTGCCCGGCTACGGCGAGACGCTGCGGGTCAACGGGCGGCTCCGCGTGCACGACGACATCGCCACGCTCGACGTGGAGGAAGCGCTCCTGCACTGTGCCAAGGCGGTCATGCGGTCCGAGCTCTGGACGGCAGGGGGACCCCGGAGCCGGGTGGCGGCGGCGGTGCCGACCGTCGAGTCGTTCCTCTCCGACGCGCCGTTCGTCGTGCTGGTGTCGACCGATGCCGACGGCCACGCAGACGCGAGCCCCAAGGGGATCCCCGGGCCTGATCCGCCAGATCGACGACACCACGATCGCCATCGCCGACCGCCCCGGCAACCGTCGCACCGACACCCTCCACAACCTGATGGACGACCCGCGCATCGCGCTGCTCGCCATGCGGCCCGGCAGCCACGACGTCGTCGAGATCCGCGGGACCGCCCGGGTGTGCACCGACGGCGCGCTGCTCGAGTCGATGCGCCTGCGCAACCGGACGCCGAAGGTCGCGCTCGTCATCGACGTCGACCACCGCGAGCTCCGCCACGAGCCCGCCCTGTGCGCCGCCGACCTCTGGAACCCGCGCCGGCGCATCGCCGACCGAGCGCTACCTCGGGCCGCCACGATCTGGGCCGACCACGTCCGGCGCAACACCGACGCCGGCACCGGAGCCAAGGTCGCGCGACGGCTCGTCAGCAAGACGGCGCTCGCGGCCGGTGTCGCCCTCGACTACCGGAACAACCTCTGAGCTGCGCTCGCCGACGGCGTCGAGCTGTCGAGGCGTCTGACCCGTCGGCCATCGCAGGACCCACCACGACCAGCGGCGGGTCCCGCGCACGTCGCCGTCGACAGGAACAACGGGGTGGAGGTGATGGGATTCGAACCCACGGCCTCTTCGATGCGACCGAAGCGCTCTAGCCAGCTGAGCTACACCCCCGAGGGACCCGTCAGGCTAGCCGCGTCGGTGCGTCGTGCCGAACGGGGATCGCCGCGTCACCACGCCGCGCGCATGGCGCCGGCGGTTGCGCCCACGGAAGGTGGTGAGGGCGTCACGCGACCGCGAAAAGCGCCGGGAAAGCCGCGTCTAGTGCTCAAGACCCATGCCCGGACCTGCCGAAAACCTGGGCATGACGACTTCCAGCACGGCTGCTGTTCTCGCCACTGCTGCCGCCTCCCCCCGCCCCAAGCGCCGGATGCGCTACGCCCTCGCCTCCCTCGCCGCCGCCGTGGCCCTGCTCGCCGCCGCCTGCGGCCCCGAGCAGGACATGTCCGACCTCACGAACCGCTCCCGGTCGGTCTACGGCCTGCGGGCGTACAGCCAGAACATGGCGCTGTACTCCAAGGCGAGCGCCTGGTCGGTGCAGATGGCCCGCCAGGGCTACCTCTCCCACTCGAACCTCGCCGCCAACAACCCCTACGGCTGGCGGCGCCTGGGCGAGAACGTCGGCTACGGCCCCGATGTGACCACCATCCACAACGCCCTGATGAACTCGGCGGGCCACCGGGCGAACATCCTCGACACCGGCTTCCAGTACTTCGCCATCGGGATCTACGACAGCGGCGGCCGGCTGTGGGTGACCGAGGAGTTCATGCAGCTGTGAGGCACCGGCGCCGAGCGGGCGCCCACGAGACACCGCCATCGTCGGCCGGCCCTCGGGCCGGCCGACCCGCGTCAAGCCCCCGTTGACCCGCGTCAGTCCACGGTGACGGGCGTCAGGGCCCGGCCGACCCGCGTCAGGCCCCGGTGACCCGCCCCGGCGCCGGGTGATCCTCGAGCGCCCGCTGCAGGCGGGTCTGCAGCACGGTCGTGGTGACGTCGCCCCGGGTGCGCTCGAGCACGGCGCGCAGGGCGTCGAGGGTGCGGCGGAGGCCGCCGGTGAGCGCGTCGGGGAAGTCGACGACGACGAGGGCGTCGTAGCAGTCGTCCATGCGGGCCAGGAGCCGCTCGCCCGCGTCGAGATCGCCGGCCCGCAGGCGGTCGAGCAGGTGCCGGCGCAGCTCGCTGGCCGCCTCCGCCAACCCCTTCATCCAGGAGGTGGCGGCCACCCCGAGGGCCTCGGGCCCGGGCACGTCGTCGGCATCGGCGACGAGCACGGCGACCAGCCGCGCCTCCACGAACTCCTTCTCGGCGTCGTGGAGGAACCCGGCGTGGGCGACCGCCGGGTAGGGGGCCAGCACGGCCTGGGCCTCGCGGATGGCCGCCTCGCTCTCCTCGGCCAGGGCTCGGGCCCGCTCGGGCTCCAGGCGGTGCACGGCGCGGATCGAGCTCCCGGCGGCGCGGATGGCCCGACGGCACGCGGGCAGCGCGGCCTCCCGAGCCTCGTGCGCGGCGGCCAGCTCGTCCTGGACGGGGGCGACGTGCTCGGCCAGCCGACGGCGCAGCGGGTCCGCGTCGGCTGGCGGACCGTCGCCCACGACGCCGCCGTCAGTTGGCGGACTGCTGGAGCCAGTAGCCCGACGAGTCGAGCGTCGTCGGCTGCGGCAGGTACCGGACCTTGGCGTCGCGCTCGGCGCCGATGCGCTGGGCCCGCACGAGCAGCGCGACGTAGGCGCCCATGGCCACCGCGGCGAGCACGAACAGCGCCACGAACACCGCACCGACGGTGAGGGCCAGCACCGCCAGCACGGCGGTGGCGGCGCCGAGGCCGACGAGCACGTCGCGGCGACGGCGGCGAGCCTGTGACAGCGTCATGCGCCCGGGCCGGCCGGCGGTGGCGAGCCCGATCGGGGCGTGGCGCAGCGGGCGGACGACCCCGCCCTCGTCGGCCGCCTCCACGCCCCCCTGGCCCTGGCGGGCCGGCGAGGTGCGCTCGAGCACGGAGAGGTGGCGGCTGAACGACGAGATCGAGTTCACGCCGCGGGTCTCGGTTCGGGCTCGCAGCCAGCTGGCCAGGACCAGGACCCAGCCCACGGCTACGACGAACAGCAGCACGAATCTCACGCTCCGGGCCTACCTTTACGTGCTCAGTGACCGTAGTCACGCAGCGCCCGCCACCGGTGGATGGTGGGTGCTGGGTGGGGGTCGGTCGATCCCAGCGAGTTGTTACATTTCTACTACGACGGCAAACGATTCGCCACCTGGGAGGCCACGCTCGGTGACCGGCGTCACCCCCTGACGGGGGACGCCGCGGGGCTCACTCGGCGTCGAGCCCGGCGGCGAGATCACCCTCGAGGTCGGCGCCGTCGAAGGCGAGCCCACCGGCCTCGGCGAGGGCCCCCGAGATGTCGGGCTCGCGCCGGTAGGTGCCGAGGCGGCCGCCCGTCTTCTCCCACAGCGTGAGGTCGCTGATGACCATGGACCGGTCGGCCGACTTGCACATGTCGTAGATGGTCAGGCAGGCCACGGAGCACGCCGTGAGCGCCTCCATCTCGACGCCCGTGCGATCGACGGTCTCGACGTGGGCCTCGACCTCGATGAAGGTGTCCTCGATCCGGAAGTTGATGTACACGGAGCCCACGAGCAGCGGATGGCACAGCGGGATCAGGTCGGGCGTGCGCTTGGCGGCCTGGATGCCGGCCACCCGGGCCACCGCCAGCACGTCCCCCTTGGTGATCGCGCCCCGGGCGACGAGCGACGTCGTCTCGGGCGCCATGGTGACCCGCCCCCGGGCGAGCGCCCGTCGGTGCGAGGGCTCCTTGGGCGTGACGTCGACCATGCGCGCCCGGCCGAGGGGGTCGAGGTGGGTGAGGCCGCGATCGGACATGGGCGGCAAGTGTAGGCGAGGCCCACCACCGTCCCGCCGCCGCGGCGCCCGTCGAGCTCAGCCACGGCGCCCGTCGACGTCCCGCCGCGGCGGCACCCGTCGAGCTCAGCCGCCGATCTGGCTCATCGACCGCCCCGGCCGCACGAAGACGGGCTGGCCGATGCGGTGCCCCGCCCACTTGGCCGCCACCGCCGCCTCGATGCGGGCGGCCAGCACGTCGTCGTCGGCGCCCGACCGCAGCAGACCCCGCAGATCGTGCTCGTCGAGCGCGAACAGGCAGCTGCGCAGGGCTCCCTCGGCGGTGAGCCGGACGCGGTCGCAGGCGTCGCAGAAGGCGTGGGTGACCGTGGGGATGACCCCGACGTGCCCGCCACCGTCGAGGTAGCGGAACCGCTCGGCCGGCGCGGCCCCCTGGTGACCGTCGGTGTCGGGGGCCAGGGCGAAGACCGACGAGAGCCGGGCCAGGATCTCGTCGCGGGCGACCACCTGGCCCCCGGTCCACCGGCCGTCGGCGTCGAGGGGCATGAACTCGATGAAGCGCAGCTCGACGCCCGCGTCGCGGGCCCAGCCGGCGAGGTCGACGATCTCGTCGTCGTTGACCCCACGCATCACGACGCAGTTGACCTTGACCGGGTCGAGCCCGGCGGCCACCGCGGCGGCGACGCCGTCGAGCACGCGGGGCAGGTCGTCACGTCGGGTGATGGCCCGGAAGCGATCAGGGCGCAGCGTGTCGAGCGAGACGTTCACCCGGCGCAGGCCGGCGGCCGCGAGGTCGTGGGCGAGCAGGCCCAGCGACGCCCCGTTCGTGGTGAGGGCGAGGTCGACCGGCCGACCCGACGGGGCGCGCAACGCCGCCAGCTTGGCCACCAGCACCGGCAGGTGGGCCCGCACGGTCGGCTCGCCGCCGGTGATGCGCAGGCTGTCGAACCCGAAGCGACGCACCAGGACGCCGGCCACGCGCTCGATCTCCTCGTAGGTGAGCAGCTCCTCCCGCGGCAGCCACGGCATCCCCTCGGCGGGCATGCAGTAGGTGCAGCGGAAGTTGCAGCGGTCGGTGATCGAGATCCGCAGGTCGCGGTGGACGCGCCCGAAGCCGTCGACGAGGGGGCGCGCGCCCATCGGTCCGCTCACGCCGCCGGTCGCTCGTCACCGCCACCGGCCGTCTCGCCGGGCGTGCGCCGCAACGACGCGGTGGCGCCCCGGGGGCCGTGCAGCGAGCGCCACGCCCGCTGCACGAGGGCGGCGTCCTCGTCGAAGTGCCGGTTGCGCACCACGGGCCCGCCCCGCGGCGCCGGCAGCACCAGGACCTCGGCGCCAACGGCGGTCACCTGCAGCCGCGACACCCCGGCCCGGCGGCGCACGGCCACCTCGTCGACCGCCCACCACGGCACCGACCGGCCGCCGAACCGCAGCCCGGAGGGGCTGATCTCGACGTGCACGTCTCGGCGCACGACGAGGTCGAGGCCGAAGGCCACGACGGCCACGAGGCCGGCGACGGCGAGCAGCGCCGGGGTGACCGACCCGGCGACGAGCGCCACGACGACCACGGGGGCGGCGCACAGCGACCACCCCAGGGCCCCGGCCAGCCACTGCACCCGCGTGCGCCGCACCACCAGGACGGGCTCGCCGCCGGCGGCGGTCGGGTCGGTGCGGTCGGGGTGCGCCGTCGCCACGACCGTCAGCCTACGAGGCACGGCCGGCCGGCGCACCGCCGAGGTGACCGCCGGCGGGTCGGCACCGCAGCGTCCGCCGAGGGTCGAGCGACACGTCGACCGGTCAGCCCGGGAGCACGACGTCGCCCGGTCAGCCCAGGAGCACCACGTCGACCGGGTCGCCTGCGCCGACGCCGGACCCGTCGGGCAGCCGCACGAGCGCGTTCGCGTCGGCGAGGGCCCGCAGCTGGTGCGAGCCCTGGGCGCCGGCCGACACGGCCCGGAAGCCGCCGATCGCGTCGTCCCAGCGGCACCGCGCCCGCACGAAGTGCACCTTGCCGTCGGGGCGGCGACCGAAGGGCTCGCCGGCGGTCGCTCGCACGATGGGCCGATCCAGGTCGGTGTCGCCGTGGCCGGCCATGCGGCGCAGCCCGGGGCGGGCGAACAGCTCGAAGGAGACCAGCGACGACACGGGGTTGCCGGGCAGGCCGAAGACGGGCACGGAGCCGCTGCCGCCGGGCCGCGCCACCGTCCAGAAGGCGAGCGGCTTGGCCGGCCGGATCGCCACCTGCATCCTGCGCATGGCACCGAGCCGGTCGAGCACGACCTTCACGTAGTCGAAGTCGCCCATGCTGACCCCGCCGCTCGTGATCACGGCATCGCAGGTCTCGACGGCGGCGGCGACCGTGCCGGCGATCGCCCCCTCGTCGTCGGGGACCAGCCCGAGGTCGACGGTGGGGAACCCGGCGTCGGCGACGGCGGCGAGCAGGGCGAGGCGGTTCGAGTCGTGGATCTGGCCGGGCGCGAGCGGTCGGCCCGGCGGCACCAGCTCGTCGCCGGTCGAGAACACCCCCACGACCGGGCGGCGGTGCACCAGCACCTCGGTGCGGCCGAGGCCGGCGAGCACGCCGAGGTGCGCCGGGCCGAGCACCGTGCCGGGTGCGAACACGGCGTCGCCGGGCTGCAGGTCGTCGCCGGCGGGACGCACGTGGCGCCCGGGGGCGGCGGCTTCGCCGACCTGCACCGTGCGGTCGTCGGGGGCGACCTCGGTGGCCTCGACGGGCACGACGGCGTCCGCCCCCGGTGGCATGGGCGCGCCCGTCATGATGCGCAGCGCCTCGCCGGCGGCCAGCGGCCGGTCGAGGGCGGCGCCGGGCGCCATCCCCGCCCGGAGCGTGCCGACGATCCGCAGCGCCACCGGCGCGTCGTCCGACGCCTCGGTCGTGTCGGCCGCCCGCACGGCGAAGCCGTCCATGGCCGTGTTGGCGAACGGCGGGACGGCGGCGGCGGCGACCACGGCCTCGGCGAGGACGCCGCCCCGGGCGTCGGCGAGGGCCACGGGGTGCGTCGCCGCCGGCGGGCAGCCGGCCAGCACGTGGGCTCGCGCCTCCTCGAGCGGGATCACCGTCGACCCGCGGCGCAGGCGGGGGCGGCCGTCACAGCAGGCCGCGCCGCCGGACGAGGTCGACGAGGAAGGCGCGGAACTCCGGGCCGAGGTCCTCGCGGTCGATGGCGATCTCGACGGTGGCCCGCAGGTAGTCGATCTTCTTGCCGATGTCGTAGCGACCTTCGGAGAACAGGTAGCCGTAGACGGTCTGGTCGGCGAGCAGGAGGCCGATGGCGTCGGTGAGCTGGATCTCGCCGCCGACGCCGGGCTTCACCTGCTCGAGGGCGCCGAAGATCTCCGGGGTGAACACGTAGCGGCCCATGACCGCGAGGTTCGAGGGGGCGTCCTCGGGCCGGGGCTTCTCGACGATGTCGAGCACCCGCACGAGGTTGTCGGCGACGGGCTCGGGACGGACGCAGCCGTAGGCCGAGATCTCCTCGATCGGGAACTCGGCGAGGGCCACCACCGACCGGCCGTGCTGCTCGTAGGTGGCGATCATGCCCTCGAGCACGTCGGAGCGACGGTCCATGATGTCGTCGCCGAGCATGACGACGAAGGGCTGCTCACCCACGTGCTTGCGGGCCACCGACACGGCGTGACCGAGCCCGAGGGGCTCGCCCTGGCGCACGTAGTGGATGTCGGCCATCTCGGCCAGGGCCTGGATCTCACCCAGGTCGTGCACCTTGCCCTTCTGCTCCAGGTAGTACTCGAGCTCGAAGTTGCGGTCGAAGTGGTCCTCCAGGCTGCGCTTGCCGCGGCCGGTGATGATGAGGATGTCGGTGATCCCGGCCCGCACCGCCTCCTCGACCACGTACTGGATGGCCGGCTTGTCGACGACCGGCAGCATCTCCTTGGGCTGGGCCTTGGTGGCGGGGAGGAAGCGGGTGCCGAGGCCGGCGGCGGGGATGACGGCCTTGGTGACCTTGCGGCTGCTCACGCGCGCAGACCCTACCCGCCCCGACGCGGCCTTTCGCTCGGACGTGGCAGCCGGGTATGCTGGCACTCGCGGGCTGCGAGTGCTAATCACTCGCCACCCGCGAGCATCCGGTCACGAGCCGACGACACCAGCCGACCTCACGACCCGACCACACGAGCCGACGTCACGACCCGACCACACGAGCAGGCGACGACGATGCCCACCTACGAGTACCGCTGCCGGGAGTGCGGGACCGAGCTGGAGGTCGTGCAGGCCTTCACCGACGATCCGCTGAGCGAGTGCCCGGAGTGCGGCGGCGACCTCCGCAAGAAGTTCAGCGCGGTGGGGATCTCGTTCAAGGGCAGCGGCTTCTACAAGACCGACAGCCGCGGCTCCTCCGGCGGCGCCACGACCGGCGCCGGCACCTCGGGCTCCTCGGAGAGCTCCTCGGCCGCCAGCACCTCGAGCGACTCGTCGGGCAGCTCGTCGAGCGGCTCGACCTCGTCGGCGTCGACGTCGGCCTGACGGTTCGCCGGCCCCGCCGGCCCGCCCCGTCGCCGGCCCCGCCGGCCCGCCCTTCCCCCTCCACCCCCGTGTCGTCCCGAGAGGGGCTGCATGCCCGCGCCTGCCCGCCCGATGCTCCTGGCCCGCCTCCGCTGGTGGGCCCGCCGCCGCCGACTCGTGCCCCTGCTCGGGCTGGTCGTGCTGGCCGCCGGCACCGGCGTCACCGTCACGTCGACCCTCGAGCGAGCCGAGGACGCGGTGCTGGCGTGGGGTGACCGGCTGCCGACCGTGGTGGCCGGGCGCGACCTCGACGCGGGCACCGTCGTCGACGCCGCCGACCTCGTGGTGCGCGACCTGCCGCGGGTGGCCCGACCCGACGGGTCGCCGGCTGCGGTCGACGCGGTGGTCGGCCGCACCCTCACCGCCGACGTGGTGGCCGGTGAGCCGGTGGTCGCGCGCCGCCTCGCCCCGGCCGGGCTCTCCGGCGCGGCGGCCCGCGTGCCCCCGGCCGGCGCGCCGTGACGGTGCCCGCCGCGGGCCGCACCGCCGCTGCAGCCCGGCGACCACGTCGACCTGGTGTCGGTGGCCGACGGCGCGGCGGCGCGCGGCGCCGTCGTGGTCGACGTCGGCGCGGACGGCGGCCTCACGGTGGCGGTGGCCGCCGAGGAGGTCGGCCCGGTCGCCCGGGCCCTCGGCGGAGGCGAGGTGCTGCCGGTGCTCGCCGGCGCCCGCTGACGCCGGCGGCGGTGCCAGACTCGACGGGCCGACCCACCAACGGGAGCCCTCCGATCGACGCCGTGCCACCCTCCTCGCCACCCCCGGCCCCGTGCCGCCACCGGGGTCCTCCTCCCCCAGTCGCCACCGCCGCCGCCCGGGTCCCGCCCCGTCCCGGGCCCGCCACCCCCGCCGCCGGCGAACCCGCCGAACCGGCCGAACCGGCTGAGCCGGCCGAACCGGTCGATCCGGTCGAGGGGAGCTCGCCCGGCGCGACCCGGCAGCGCCGGTCCGCCACCTCGACCTCGCCGACCTCCCGCCGGCGCTCGCCGATCGGCTCCGCTTCGACGCCGCCGCGCCGCGGCGGCTGCGCAGCGACAAGCTGCCCCCGGCGGTCGTGGACGAGCTCCGCCAGCTGTGGGACGGCATCGTGGCCGACGTCTACGACGAGGTCGCCGGGCTCCGGCGGACCAAGGCCTTCTCCCGGGAGCAGGTGCAGCGGGTGCTGGCCCGCATCACCGACCGGTTGCTGCACGCCGAGCGGGTCGTGATCTTCACCGCCTGCCACTACCCGCTGCGGGGCGAGGAGGACTGGAAGCACATCGCCGTGGCGGGTGCCGGCGGGGGCGGGGCCGCGCTGGCCGAGGAGGTGGCGACCTTCGGCACTGCGGGGACGGCCACCACGGTGGCGATCGTGGCCGCGGTGGTGGGCGAGGTGTTCGAGACCTACGTCGGTGCGTCCGCCCGGGCGCAGCAGTACCGCCGGGCCCAGCGCCCACCCGATCCCGCCGTGGTGAGGGTCGACCTGGCCGAGGCCGCCGGCGATGGCGAGTCGGCGGGCCGGCGGGTGACCACCCACGTCGTGCGCGACGCCGCTGCGTGGCTGAGCGAGCGGATCGTCGTGCGCACCGCGTCGCGGTTCGCCCGCAGCCTGCTGCCGGTGGTGGGGGTGGCCGCCGGTGCCGGCATGTCGGCGGTCAACGTCCGCAAGGTGACCAAGGTGCCGCTGCGGCCGGTGGCCGCCGAGGAGCTGGCGGCGCTGGCCCGCCAGCTCGAGAGCGATCCCGAGGCCTACGAGGAGGCCCGCCGCCGGTTCGCCGACGACCTCGACGACCCGGTGCTCGACCCGTCCGACGACGGGTGACCCCGATCGCTACAGCTTGCCGGCGGCGATCAGCCCGATGGCCACCGCCGCCACCGCGAACCGGTACCAGCCGAACACGGCGAGGCTGTGGCGCTGCAGGTAGGCGACCAGGAACTTCACCGCCACCACCGCGGCCACGAACGCCGCCAGGAACCCGAGCACCGGGTTGGCCACGCCGTAGGTGTCGAACAGGGTGCCGCCGCTCTTGACCATGTCGAGCGCGGTCGCGGCGCCGAGGGTGACCAGCCCGAGCAGGAAGCTGAACTCGACCGCCGCCGCCAGGCTCAGCCCCACGAGCACGGCGGCCACGATCGTGACGAGGCTCCGGCTCGTGCCCGGCCACAGGGCGAGGACCTGGGCGAGCCCGATGATCAGCGCCTGCGGCAGCGTGATCGACTCCAGTCCGGGGGCGACCCGCTCCTTGCGCTCCCAGCCCTTGGTGGACACCCACAAGATGACGGCGCCGCCGACGACCCAGGCGGCGATGATCGGCCACGGCCCGAAGAGGACGTCCTTGATCTTCTTCTCCAGGAGGAGGCCGACCACCGCGGCCGGGAGGAAGGCGACGACCAGGGCGAACAGCAGCCGCCGGCCCTCGTCGCTGCGCCCGACGAGCCCCTGGAGGACCTCGAGCACCCGACGCCAGTACAGCACCAGCACGGCGAGGATGGCACCGCCCTGGATGACGATGGCGTAGGTGTCGGCCGCCTCCTTGGTGGCGTCGGTGGCACCGACCCCGAGGAGCCGCTCCGCGACGAGCAGGTGGCCGGTCGAGGAGATGGGCAGGAACTCGGTGAACCCCTCGATGACGCCGAGGACGACGACCTTGACCGGGTTGAGCTCGTTGCGGGCCGCCGCCTGCTCGGCCGGGTCGATCGTCGTCGAGCGGCCGGTCACGGCCGAGGCCGACGACGCCGGGGCCGCGGCCGACAGCCGGATCCCGGCGTCGCGGGTCGCCGCCTCGGCGACGGGCCGCCCGACGAGGAGGACGACGGCGACCACCAGGGCCAGGGTGGCGACGACGATGCCGCCCAGGGCGACGGGGCGGCGCAGGGGGGACGTCGTGGGACGCGACATGGCGGCTCTCGGGTCTCGGCGGGGTGGGGTGGCGCCCCCGGTCGTCGCCGGCCCGAGGCGCGACGCGTGACGCCCGGCGAGCCTAGGCCGCACCCCCGCCGCCGAGTCCAGACGGGTCCGGCGGCGGGCCGATCCGGCGCCGCGTCACGAGCCCGAGAGCTGGATCCCGTCGACGACGAGGGTCACGGCGCCGGTGCCGCCGGGGAGCCACTCGAGGTCGGCGCCCACGGCCACGACGTCGAGCAGCATCCTCGGCAGCGTCGAGGCGATCGTGACCTCGCGCACGGGCTCGGCCAGCTCGCCGTGGCGGATCATCAGGCCCTCGGCCCCGACCGACACGTCGCCGCTCACCGCGTTGACGCCGCTGTGCAGGCCGGTGAGCGACTGGACGTAGAACCCGTGGTCGACGCCCGCGATCACCTCGTCGTGGGTGCCCGCGCCGGGGGCGATGGCGAGGGCCTGGCAGCCGACGCCGGGCGTGGACCGGTAGCCGCGCACCGCCGACCCGGTCGACGCCGCGCCGGCCCGCCGGCCGGTGTAGGCGTTGTGCAGGAAGCCGTGGAGCGTGCCCCCGTCGACGAGCACGTTGCGGCGGCAGGCGAGCCCTCGCCGTCGTGGGTGTCGGCGGCCATCGACCGGCTGTCGGTGGGGTCGTCGACCAGCGTCAGCAGCGGTGCGGCGATCTGCTCGCCGAGCCGGTCGGCGAACGGCGACCGTCCCTTGAGGACCCGCTCACCCGTGAGCGTGCCCCCGGCGATGGCGACCAGGGTGGCGGCGAGCGCGGCTCGAACACCACGGCGAGGCGTTGCGACGGCGCCTTGCGGGCACCGAAGAGGCGGGTGGCCCGCTCGACCGCGTCGGCGGCGGCGACCTCCACGTCGAGGGTGCCCGGGTCGCGGCCCACGTCGATGCCGCTGCCGATCTTGGTCTCGTCGCCCGACACCGCCAGCGCCGACACCGCCAGCGAGCACACCGCCGAGCGGCCCCACGCCCGGATGCCCGTGGTGGTGACGACCGCGGCCTCGCCGCGACCGTCGCCGTAGGACGCGGTGCGCACGCCGGTGACCCGCGGGTCGCGGCCGGTGACCGCCCGCTCGAGCGCCAGGGCCAGCTCGACCTTGTCGGCGGTCGGGAACGCCACCAGCTCGTCGCTCCACAGGTCCTGGTCGACGACGGGCACGTCGTCGGGCTCGGCCAGCCCGAAGAAGTCGTCGACCTCGCCGAACGACGCGTTGTCGCGGGCCTCGGCCAGCGTCTCGGCGATCACGTCGTCGTCGAGCGTGCCGGCGTGGGCGAAGCCCTGCCGACCCCCGACCACCACCCGGATGCCGACGCCCTGGGACTGCGCCGAGGTGAGCGACTCGACCTCGCCGCCGTAGGCCTTGACCGACGTGGTCTCGCCCCGGGCCACGTAGGCCTCGACCTGCTCGCCCGGCGCGGCCCGGGCGACGATGCGGTCGCCCAGCTCGAGCAGGTCGGGGTGCTCGGTCACGACCCGACCGGCCCGACCGGCCCGCGTCGACCGGTGCTCGTGGCCCTCGTGGCGCGGCCGATCACGTGCCCGAGACCGTGACGTCGTGGATCACCAGCGTCACACCGGCCGCGCTCATGGGCAGCATGGTCAGGTCGCGGCCGACCGCGGCCACGTCCTTGAGCATCTTCTGCAGCGTCGACGCGATGGTGAACTCCCGCACCGGCTCGGCCACCTCGCCGCCCCTGACGCGCAGGCCCTCGGCCCCGGTGGAGAAGTCGCCGCTGACCGGGTTGACCCCCGAGTGCAGGCCCGACACGTCCTGCACCAGCAGGCCGTCGCCCACCTCGGCCAGCAGCTCGGCGGGCGACCGGTCGCCGGGCACCAGCGACGTCGCCATGCAGCCGACGCCGGGGGTGGACGAGAACCCCCGCACGGCCGAGCCGGTGGACGCCGTGCCCGACCGGCGGCCGGTGTAGGCGTTCTGCACGAACAGCTGCAGGACGCCGTCGGCGATGAGGGTGTTGCGGCGGGTCGCCAGGCCCTCGCCGTCGGTGTCGGTGGCGGTGAAGAAGGCCGGGTCGGTCGGGTCGTCGACCAGCGTGATGAGCGGCGACGCCACCTCCTCGCCGAGGCGGTCGGCGAACAGCGAGCGGCCCTTGAGCACGGCCTCGCCGTTGAGCGTGTAGGCGAGGATGCCGAGCAGCTGGGCCGTGACCCACGGATCGAGCACGACGGTGAGCCGCTCGCTCGGCGGCTTCGTCGCGCCGAGCAGGCGGGTGGCGCGGTCGGCGGCATCGGCGGCGGCCACGCCCACGTCGAGCTCCAGTGGGTCTCGCCCGACGGAGAAGCCGAAGCCGGTCTGCACCTCGCCGTCCTGCTCGGCCAGGGCGTAGGTGGCGACGTAGCAGGACGTGTCGCGGCTGGAGGAGCGGATGCCGGTGGTGGTCGCGATGGCGGCCTCGCCCACCGAGTCGACGTACTCGGCGGACTCGATGCCGACGATGCGCGGGTCGGCGGCCCGCACGGCCCGCTCCAGCTCGAGCGCCAGCTCGACCTTGCGGTCGGCCGGGAAGGCGACCAGCGCCTCCCGGTACAGGTCGAGCTCGACCACCGGCACGCCGTCGGGCTCGGCGAGGCCGAAGTACTCGTCGACCTCGCCGAACGACGCGTTGTCCCGGGCCTCGGCCAGGGTCTCGTCGACGACCGACTCGTCGAGCGTGCCGGCGTAGGCGAAGCCCTGGCGGCCGTCGTGCACCACCCGCACGCCGATGCCCTGGGACTGCGCCGACGCCAGCGACTCGACCTCGCCTTCGTAGGCCTTGACCTCGGTGTCGGTGCCTCGCACCACCACCGCTTCGACCTGCTCGCCGGGCCCGGCGAGGGCCACGACCCGGTCGGCGATGGCGAGCAGGTCGTCGCCGGAGGTCACGTGCATGGGTCGTTCCTACCAGAGGATCCGCCGGATGCGTCGGGGCGAGCGTGGGGACGAGGTGGGGCGGGGGCTCAGGCCGGCGGCGGCGCGCCGGCGGCCCACGCCTCCGCCAGCGCCCGGAGCTGGTCGTCCCGGCGCCACCGGGGCAGCTCGACCACGTGGCCGTCGAGGCGGTGGACCAGGAACGCGTGGTTGTCCAGCAACCGGAAGTCGACCTCGCCGGTCTGCAGGAACCGCTCGGACTGGTACTCGAACAGCCAGCCGAAGTCGTAGGTGAGGGCCAGGTCGTCGACGAGCACCGCCCGATCGTCGCCCGAGACGCGCAGGCGCGCCACGCGGTCGGCCGCGATGGCGTGGGCCTGGTCCCAGCTGATCACGGGGTCACCTCCCGGTCGGTCAGGGTGGGGTCGCTCATGGTGGAAAGGTCTGCACGAACCTGATGCTGGCCTTCGACGGGTCGTAGCCGTCGGCCCGCAGCGCCCCGGAGCCGCTGTTGTGCACGGTGCCCTGCTGGCCGTCGATCCAGATGACCTGGCCGTTCTGGTTGACGACGTTGATGGCGTGGGCGTCGTTGCCCTCGTTGATGATCACGATGCCACGGGTCCCCGGTCCGCCCTGCTGGACCTGCTGCGTCACGCCGTCCAGCGTGCTGTCGTTGATCTCGCGACCCGGGTACTGGTTGCGGATGTCCCGCTCGCTCGCCCCCTGGCCGTTGTTGGGGCCGGCCGCGGTGGGTTGGCCGCCGAGGGTCTTGTCGACGGCGGCTGCCGAATCCACGCAGTTGCTGTGGTTGCGGGTGGGGTTGATGTCCTTCACCCAGTCCTTCGGGCCGCCCCCCTGCTGCTGGGACTTGGCGATCCGGTCGCGGGCCTCGTCGATCTGGCGTTGCTGGTCGGGCGTCACCGGCGGGTTGTTCGGGTCGTAGACGGGCGGCGGCGTCGGCGTGCCCCCGCCGCCGCCACCTCCCGCGCCGCCGGCACCCCCACCACCTCCGCCGCCGGCGCCACCGCCGCCACCGCCACCTCCGCCGGCACCTCCCCCGCCGGCACCTCCCCCGCCGACACCTCCGCCGGATCCGCCGCCCCGGCCACCGAGGAGGAGCGCCCCGAGGCCCAGCCCGAGCAGCCCGCCGAGCAGACCGAGGCCGGCGCCGAGGACGTTGACGCAGTCGGTGAGCGAGCCGCAGTTGTCGGCGTAGGCGGGCGTGGGCCAGGTGAGGACGAGGAGCAGCGCCACGACGGCGGCGACCGGCCCGCGGCGCCTCACGAGGTCGTCCCCGGTTGGACGTCGGGCAGCAGGACCGCACCGATGACCATGCCGATGCCCATCGACAGCAGGAGCGGCCGGAACGACAGCACGTCGGCGGCCCCCTCGTAGACGGGCGACAGGAGCAGGTAGGCGACGCCGAGGCCGAGGGCCATCGTCACCGCCACGCGCACGAGCGGGGGCACCCGGCCCACCACCCGCACGTACCCGGCCGCACGGGGCAGCACGACGATGCGCAGCAGGGCGGCGGCGAGCATGAAGGCGAGCAGCAGCGCCAGATCGGCCCAGGTGTCGGCCAGCCCGGCGAGCAGGAGCGTGAAGAGGCCCGCCGAGAGCACGGCGCGCACGAGGCGGGCCGGGCCGGGGCCCAGCCGGTCGAGGAGCTCGGGACCGGGATCGAAGGGCGGGTCGGGCGCCAGGCGGCTCAGCGTGACGCGTCCGATGGCGGCGACGCCGCCGACCAGCGCGAACACCGGGCCGTTGTTCTGTATCGGCGCGATGGCCGTGACCGGGGGCGACGACCCCGACCACACCCACATGGACCGCAGCAGGATCGGCGACGCGGCCGACCACGCCAGCGCGAAGGCGCCGCCGACCACGACCTGGCCCACGGCGGCCAGCGCGACGTTGCCGGTCCGCCCGAGCAGCCGTCGACGGGCCTGCGAGGCCAGCAGGGGCACGCCGGCGAGCAGCAGGAACAGCGCGGCGTAGGAGACGAGGAGTCCGAGCCGCAGGCCGACCTGGGCCGTGAGGTCGGCGGTGTAGACGTCGGGTCGCTGGTAGAGGACGAAGTCGGCGAGGGCGTAGCCGGCGGTGATCCAGGCTCCGACGCCGGCGCCGAGCACCATGGCGATCGCGAACAGCGCGACCGTCACCGCCGCCGACGACGAGTACACGTTGGGCGCGCCCCAGTGCAGCGCCCCGACCACGGCCCCGAGCAGCACGGCCGCGGGGGCGGCGAGCACGGCGACGGGCGGCCAGCGCACCAGGTAGGCGGAGTCGGCGAGCACCGTGCCGAGCGCCGTCGACAGCCGCGACGCCGCGCGCGGCACACGCTCCCACACGACCGCAGCGGCACGAGCGGTGGGGTCGGCCGAGGCGGCGGCGGAGGCAGGCGTCGGCGCGGTCACGACCGGAGCTCCGTCCCGGCGGCCACGGCGGCGGAGTCGGTGACGGACAGCCATCGCCTGGTCAGCGCGCCGAGCACCGTGCCGTACACGACGTGACCGACGACGGAGACCTCGGCCAGCTCACCGATCGCCTGCAGCTGCATCCACGAGGGGTACAGGGCGATCATCGACACCTCGAGCACCATCGCCCAGGCGATGCCCTTCCACACCGTGGGGTGGCGGACCACCACGGCGAAGGCGATGCCGAAGCCGACACCGTTGGCGACGTGGTAGAGGGTGCCCACGGCGAAGGCGGCCGGCGCGGCGGCGTCCTGGCCCAGCACCGCCTGACCGAACAGCTCGAAGGCGTGGAACGGCTTGAAGCTGAGCTGGAGCAGGGCGACGAACCCGTAGCGGGACGCGTCGTAGGCGACGGTGGCCAGCAGGCCGACGACCGCGCCGACGCGCACCCGGTGCAGCACGTCGGCTCGCCGGCGCTCGTCGAGACGTCGGACGACGAGGACGAAGGCCGTCACGACGCCGACGACGAGGACGAGCGCGGCCAGCGCCAGCGAGACCTTCGTGAGGATGTGCACGACGAGGGCGGCGCCCGTGCCCAGCCCCACGGCACCCAGCACCACCCGCAGGCGAGGCGACAGGGCGCCGACGGCAGCTCCCTCCTGCTGCGCCCCGGCCGACCGGCTCACGGCCGCCAACGTAGCCAAGACCGCTCGACGCCGCTCGTGGCACGACCCGTCGTCGACGCCGCCACTCCACGGCCGTCGAGCGCTCACGCCTCCGAGAAGTCGGCGAGACCCGACACGAGGGACAGGCGGGCCGGGCGATGCACCATGTCGTGGTGGGCTGCGCATCGAAGAGGTGATGGAGGGCTCAGTGGCGCGTCGTGGACGCACGAGGCGGTCGGTGCCGACCGCCTCCACGCCGGCGATCCGGCCGCGCGAGCCCGAGGACGATCGAGTTCCCGAGGGTCCTGGCGACGGCATCCCCCCGAATCGAGACGTCCTCGACGACGGGCCAGTCGGGAACGGGACAGCCGAGCAGGCCCTGAGCTTCACCGACCTGTACGGCGCCGAGCGGCTGGCCATGGTCCGCCTCGCCCACCTCATCACCGGGTCGAACGAGGCGGCCGAGGACCTTGTCCACGAGGCGTTCCTGAAGATCCGACCCCGGTTCGGCGAGCTGCGGGACCCCGGTGCCTACCTGCGGACCACGGTGGTCAACGAGTGCCGCATGTGGTTCCGGCGCCGCGACGTCGAGGCCCGCCACGCCCCCACCCCGTCCGACCAGCTGCTGCTACCACCCGAGCTCGACGAGACCTGGGCCGCGCTGCAGCAGCTCTCCCCCAAGCGTCGCATCGTGGTGTTCCTCCGCTTCTACGAGGACCGCTCGATCGACGACATCGCCGAGATCCTGCAGTGCCGCCCCGGCACCGTCCGATCGCTGCTGCGGCGGGGCCTGGCCTCGCTGCGGGAGGTGCTCACCGATGGCCCCTGACCGACCGACCGACCACGGCCGGCTCGACGACGCCGCGCTGGCCGACCGCATCCGGGCCACCGCCACCGCCGTCGCCGAGCGCACCGCCGCCCCGGCGCGCGACCTCGACGATCCGACCACGACCGTGCTCTCCGACCGCCACCGATCGTCAACGCACCTGATCGGCGTGGCCGCCGCCGCTCTCCTCGTCGTGGCGCTCGTCGCCGGTGTGGTCGTGGCCCTCCGGGACAGGGACGGCGGGCTCACCACCGGCGAGCCTCGGAACGAGGCCGAAGGTGATGCCCCCCTGCCCCGCCTGCTCCCGGCGTGGGTGCCAGACGGCTACTCGCCCACCGAATCGAAGGTGACGCCCGGCCCGCCCCCCCGGGCATCGTTCCTGCACCGCTACGAGCGGACCACGCCCGAGGCGTGCAACGACCCCGCGGTCCTGTGCCCGTACGGCCCCGGCGGACCGTCGCGCGTGGAGGTGCGGGCAGCGCCGCGGGACGACCCGCAGGGCCTGGCCAACCCCGTCACGAACCCGACCGCCGCCCAGCAGGTCGACGTCAACGGCGACGCCGGCTGGGTGAACGTCACCATGGACGGCATCAGCGCCAGCGCCGATGACCGCGGGTACACGGTGACCTGGGACCACGGCGCCGTGCGCGTCTCGGTCACATCTAGGGGGGCGAGCAGCGAGGACACGGTCCGCATCGCTCGAGGGGTGACCGTCGGCGGCACGCCGACGAGCCCGACCGCCGACATCGCTGCTGATGGCCTCGCCGGCACGCTCCAACCCACCTACGCCGGCCCGGATCTCTCCCTCGCCCTGGGCGCGTTGCCGGGCCAGGTCGGGATGGCCCGGCTCGTCTACACGACCGGCAAGCAGACGCCGTACGTGCAAGGAACGCCGCCTGGGCGCGTGGAGGGCGTCGCCCCCGACCAGATCTTCCTGACCGAGTACGACGCCCCGATCGGCGCGGCCTCACCCTGGTGGCTCCCGCTGATCGGCCGATCGCAACCCACCAGCGTCGACGGGATCACCTGCGTCACCACCGCTGGGCGCGGTGGCCCGCTGCCGCCGGCCTCGGGGCCGCTCCCGTGGACGTCCGTCCTCTGCGCCGACGACACCACCTTCGCCGCCCTGGGGAGCAGCTCGATCCCGCGGGCCGACCTCGAGCGCATGGCCCGCTCCCTGCGCCCCACCACGGCCTCGTCACGCCCGAACACCCCCTCCCCCAGCGCCTCCGTCGACCCCGGCCAGACGACCGGACCCGGCCCGACCGCCCAGACGGCCTCGACGCGCTCGGTGCCCGCTGAGATCACCGACCCGTCCTTGCGGGAGGCGCTGGCGAAGCCGCGGATCCAGGTCGGCGACGGTCGGGGCGAGCACGGGTGGATGGACACCGCGGACCTCGTCCCGCAGGTGCCGGCCTCGGTGCCACCGGGGTGGAGCCCGCCGCCCGCCATGCACCCGGTGTACGCCTCGGAGACCGGCGACGAGGTGGTGGGCTACATGGTCGACGGCGTCGGGTTCGTCGACCGAGCGAGGGCCGAGGCCTCGGACCTCGACCCGGCCCGCCTCCAGCGCGAGCTGGCCGGCCCCGGGAGCCCGACCACCGGGCCGTAGCTCGCCTCGGTCTACTCGTCGGACCCGTCGCCGCGCCGCCGTGCGCGCTCCACCAGCACCTCCACGGCGACGGCAAGCGGATCGAGATCGTGGTCGACCACGTCCCGGACGATGGCGTGATCGGTGTCGAAGTATCGGTGGGCGAGGTGGTCGCGCATGCGGGCGATCTCCTTCCACGGAACGCTCGGCTCGGCCCCGAGCAGCTCGGGATCGATGCCCTTCACCGCCTCGCCGATCTCGAGGAGACGGATGCGGACGGCGTCGTAGACCAAGCCGTCGTCCAGCGAACCGCGAGCCAGGTGGGACCGGATCGCCTCGATGGCACCGGCGATGTCGCCGAGACGAGCCTCGTCGCGTCGGCTCAAAGGGTGACAGCCTCGGCCAGCACCTCGTCGCGCACCCCGTCCCGCAGGGAGGATCGCGTGCCGACATCGACGGTCACCCCGAGCACCTCTTCGAGCTCGACACCGATGGAGAGGAGCTCGATCGGGCGTGCGTCGGGCTCGAGGTCGACGAGGAAGTCGATGTCGCTGTCCGGGTGCTCGTCACCGCGTGCGACCGACCCGAAGATGGCCACCGACCGCCCGTGGTGGCGCGCCACGATGGCCTTGATCTCGTCGCGGTGCGCCTCGACCAGGAGCCGCAGCGGCAGCTGGACCACGTTCGGCATCTGCCCAGCCTACGACGTCACGAGCCGGTCGCCGGGGGCAGATCGTCAGGCGGCGGTGCCGCCGATGGTGAGGCTGGTGACCCGCAGGGTCGGCACGCCGTCGCCGACGGGCACGCCCTGGCCGTCCTTGCCGCAGGTCCCGGGCGGGCCCATGGCGAAGTCGTCGCCGACGGCGTCGATCTGGGTGAGCACCTGCGGGCCGTTGCCGATGAGGTTGCCCTCGCGCAACGGCTCGGTGATCTCGCCGTTCTCGATCAGGTACGCCTCGGTCATGCCGAACACGAAGTCGCCGGTGGCCGTGTTCACCTGGCCGCCGCCGAGGTGCTTCACGTACACGCCGTGGTCGGTGGAGGCGACGATGTCGTCGGGGTCGTCGGGACCGGCGAGCAGGTAGGTGTTGGTCATGCGCACCATCGGCAGGTGCTGGTAGCTCTGCCGGCGGCCGTTGCCCGACGACGCCCGCCCTCCTTGCGGGCCCGCAGCAGGTCCCACATGTAGTCGGTGAGCACGCCGTCGGAGATCAAGACGTTGCGCTGGGTGGGGTGGCCCTCGTCGTCGATGGCGACGTTGCCCCACTCCTTGGCCATGGTCCCGTCGTCGACCAGGGTGACCTTGGGGTTGGCGACCTGCTCGCCGGCGCGACCCTTGAACACCGAGGCGCCCTTGCCCACCAGATCGGCCTCGAGCCCGTGCCCGCAGGCCTCGTGGAACAGCACGCCGCCCCCGCCGGGCGCCATGACCACGGGCATCTCGCCACTGGGCGCCGGCCGGGCCGCCAGCTTGGTGAGCGCCCGCTCGGCGGCGTTGGTGGCGAGCTCGGCCACGTCGTAGGTGTCGAACAGCTCGAAGCCGACGGTGTGGCCGACCGACTCCCGCCCCGTCTGCATGCCGGTGTCGCCGGTGGCCACGCACGACACCACGAACAGGGTGCGCACCGTGTCGTCCTCGGCGAGCAATCCATCGCTGTTGGCGACCAGGATGCGACGCCGGCTGTCGGCATAGGAGGCCGACACCTGCGTGATGGCCGAGCCCGCCGATCGGGCGACGTCGTTGGCCTCGGTCAGCAGCTCGACCTTGGTGGCCTTCCCGACGTCGGCGGGATACGTCTCGATGGCGTAGCCACGGGAGGCGTCGACGCGGGTGAGCGGCACGACCTTGGTCCCGCCACCACCGCTGCGGGCGGCGGCGGCGGCCGCCTCGGCCGCGGTGCGCAGCCCGTCCTCGGAGAGGTCGGCGGTGTGGGCGAAGCCGGTCGTCTCACCGACGACGACGCGGATGCCGGCCCCCCGGTCGCGACCCGACGTCAGCTCCTCCACCTTGCCGTCGTCGAGGAAGGCCGACGACGAGCGCTTGTCCTCCACGAAGATCTCGGCGAACTCGCCGCCGGTGCGCAGGGCCGTGCCCAGCACGCTGGTGATGACCGACTCGTCGAGCACGCCCGGGCCTCCTGGATCGCTGTGGACGCCGAGGCTACCGCTCCCCTGGGCGATCGCCTCGGGCCACCGGCCGGCCATCTGGCCGCCCCGCGCGGCGGGGGATACGCTCCGCCGGTGCCCGTGAAGCCAGGTCTCAGCGCCGAGGTGGTCCTCGTCGTGGGCGACGAGGACACGGCCGTCGCGCTCCGATCCGGCACGGTGCCGGTGCTCGCCACGCCCCGGGTCATCGCCCTGTGCGAGGAGGCGGCGGTCAAGGCGTTGGCCAACGAGCTCGATCCGGGCGAGACGAGCGTGGGCATGCAGGTGCAGCTCGACCACCTGGCACCGACGGCGACCGGGCACCGCGTCACGGCAGAGGCGACGGTCGAGAAGGTCACCGGCCGCCGCATCACCTTCACGGTGTCGGTGAACGACGAGCGGGGCCTGGTCGCCGTCGGCCGGGTCACCCGCGTGGTCGTCGACGTCGAGCGCTTCCTCGACAAGGCCCGCTGACCGCCCCTACCTCGGCCGGCCAGCGCGTTCGTCATCGTTTCGAGCGTGGGGACGCTCGAAACGATGACCGAAACGGGTGGCGTGGGGGTGGTCAGGCCCGGGCGCGCTTGTCGGCGTACATGGCCCGGTCGGCCTGGTCGACCAGCGCGTCGGCGTCGGCGGTGCGGGCCGGCAGTCGTGCCACCCCGACCGAAACACCCACGCTGAGGACGGACCCTCGACGTCGATCGGCGCGCCGATGACGTCGCGCAGCCGGGCGCGCAGATGATCGGCCTCCTCGGCGTCGATGGGCCCGCTGCACAGCACCGTGAACTCGTCACCCCCCACCGGGCGGCGACGTCGCCCCTGCGCACGGCCTCCTCGAGGCGCGGCGATGGTGCGCAGCACCTGGTCACCGGCGTCGTGGCCGTAGCGGTCGTTGACCCGCTTGAAGCCGTCGAGGTCGCAGAACAGCACGACGACGTCGTCGTTGCGGTGCTCGACCGTCTCGTTGACGAGCCGGCGGAACTCGGCGGTTCACCAAGCCGGTGACGTGGTCGTGGGTCGCTTCGTAGGCGAGCAGCTCGTTCTGGCGACGCAGCTTGGCCTCCATCTCGACGAGGGCGGTGACCTCGGTCGCGGTGACGATGACGCCGGCCACCAGCGGGTCGTCGTGCTGGTCGACGAGGCGCAGCGCGTGCACCACCGTGGCACCGGCCATGTCGACGAGCCGCACGCGCCACTCGGCCTCCCGATCGTCACCCTCGACGAGCGCCGTCAGCCGCTCGGCCGCCTCGCCACGATCGTCGGGGTGGACCAGGTCGAGCCACGGCCGCGTCACCAGGACGTCGCGGTCGTGGCCGAGTCGCCGGGTCACGGTCATGTTGGCGAACAGCACCGTGCCGTCGGCAGCGAGCAGGAGGATCACGTCGGCCGTCTTGTCGATGACCGAGCGCAGCCGGGACGGGTCGCTGCCCAGCGCCGGCGTGTTGTCGATCGGCCGCATCGAGATGACCGTCAGCGGCGGGGCTCCCTCGATCTCGAGGCGTCGGCCGACCACGTCGGCCACGCGCCACGCGCCCCGTGCGTCACGACCCCGCAGCTGGATGGTGAGACCGGTCTCGCCGGTGTGGCGGCGCCGGTTGTCGATCGACCGGGCGGCGTAGGCGATGTCGTCGGGGTGGATGAAGTCGAGCACGCTCGTGCCCAGGATGTCTTCGGGCCCGTAGCCGAGCTCCTCGAGCGCCGAGGGGTTGGCGTAGACGATGCGCAGATCGTCGTCGAGGGCGATCACGAGCTCGGGTCCGCGCTCGAGCAGGACCAGGCGGACGGCCTCGTCGATCTCCGGTTGGGCGGCGCCGTAGGTCGCCGTTCGGTCGTCGGTGTGCATCACCCAGGGCCCTCCGCTGCCCGGCCCCACGGTAGAGGCTCGCTCGGCGGTCGCGTCCCGCGGGCCGGAAGGATCGGCGTGGCGTCAAGCGCTCGACGACGGGGTGACGACGGCCTCGTCGGTGACCTCGTCGGTCACCGCGACGGGGGCGTCGCTCGCGAGCGCCGGGGTGGCCATGCGGCGCAGCCGCTGCGTCCGCCACCACAGGGCGAGGGCGCCGAGGAGGCCCGCGGCCGCCGCCACGACGGTCAGGCTCCCGACGAGGTCCGAGGCCCGCTCCCAGGTGGCACCGAGCGACCAGCCGGCGCCGATGAGCAGGCTGTTCCAGGCCAGCGAGCCGACCGTCGTGTAGAGCAGGAACGGACCCCGGTCCATCTTCGTCGTGCCCGCAGGGACGGAGACGACGCTGCGGGCGAGCGGGATCATCCGGCCGACGAGGACCACCTTCGGGCCGTGGCGGTCCATCCAGGCATCGGCCCGGTCGAGGCGGCGGTCGTCGAGGCGCAGCACCCGCCCGTAGCGCAGCAGCAGTGGACGGCCGCCGTGGCGACCGCTCTCGTAGAGGAACACCGCGCCGAGCACGGACCCGAGCGTCGCCGCGAGGATCGCGGCGACGGGGTTCAGGTCGCCCTGCTCGACCATGAAGCCGGCCAGCGGGAGCACCAGCTCCGACGGGATGGGCGGGAAGACGTTCTCGAGGAACATCACCACGACCAGCACGAGTGGCCCGCCCGTCTCGACGGCCTCCGTCACCCACTCCGACACGGATGTCTCCTCGGCTCACCCGCGCGGCGCCGGGTGCGTTCATCCCTGACCGCCGCTCCACCATTCACGAACTCATGAACGTGAACGGAAGGTAGCACGATCGTGTCCGGACGCGCCGCATCGCGGCGACGACCGGGCCGAGCTGGTTGCCGCAGCCATCGGGAGCCGACGCCCCAGAAACCAGAACCCCGGGCCGCGACGGGGAGGCGGGTCAGGCCAGGTTGGATGAGCGGGGGTACACGTCGTCGGGGTCGGTGAGGACGTTGAGGAGGTAGGGCACGCCGGCGTCGAACGCCCGCCGCAGGGCCGGGGCCAGCTCGTCGGGTTCGCGCACGACCTCCCCGGCGCCGCCCAGGGCGGCCACCACCTCGTGGTACGGGGTCTCCGGCTGCAGGTCGCAGTTGACGTCGTAGCCGTAGATCATGCGCATCGGGTGCTTCTCCAGGCCCCAGATGCCGTTGTTGCCCACCACCATCACCACCGGCAGGCCCTGGCGGACCAGCGAGTCGACGTCCATCAGCGAGAAGCCGGCGGCGCCGTCGCCGAGCATGGCCACCACCTGGCGGTCGGGGTGGGCGACGCGGGCCGCCATGGCGTAGCCGAGGCCGGTGCCGAGGCAGCCGTACGGGCCCGGATCGAGCCAGCAGCCCGGTTCGTAGGAGTCGACGTACTTGCCGGCGTAGGAGACGAAGTCGCCGCCGTCGCAGACCACCACGGCGTCGCGGTCGAGCACCTTGGCCAGCTCGCCGTAGACCCGGGTGGGCTTGAGCGGCGCGTCGTCGGCCGCGAGCAGCGGCCGGTCGGCGTCGCGGGCGGCCTGCTCGGCGTCGCGCAGCTCGGCGATCCACGGCTCGTGGTCGGCGCGGTCGCCACCCCACTCGGCGAGGGCGCGCAGGATCGTGGCGAGGTCGCCCGCCGGCGAGACCGCCGTCTCGGCATGGGCGGCCCGCTGGTCGGGGTGGTCGACGACGTGGACGACCTCGGCGTCGCCGAAGCGGCCGAACGACAGGCGGAAGTCGAGGGGCGTGCCGATCACCATCACCACGTCGGCCTTGGCCTTGAGGACGCCCCGGGTGCGCGAGAACGCCAGCTCGTGGTCGGCCGGCAGGCAGCCCCGCCCGAGGCCGTTCACGAAGGTCGGCAGGCGCAGCGCCTCGACCGCAGCGCGCAGCTCGGGCCAGGCCCCCGCCCAGTACACGTCGCTGCCGACGATGACGGCGGGGCTCGACGCGCCCGCCAGCAGCGCGGCCGCGGCGGCGACGTCGTCGGGGTCGGGCTCGGGCGCGGCCATCGAGGGCGGCGCCGGCACCTCGGCGGTGGCCTGGCCGAACAGCAGGTCCATGGGGAAGTCGAGGAACACCGGGGCGCGGTGGGCGGTCAGCGACGCGGCGACGGCCTCGACCACGGCGGACCCCATCGCCTCGGTCGCCTTCACCGTGCGCGACACCTTGGTGATGGGCTCGAGCACCGGCACGTGGTCGAACTCCTGCAGCGAACCCGCCCCCCACCGGCCCTCGGGCGCGCGGCCACCGAGCACCACGAGCGGCGAGCCGAGGAACCACGCGCCGGTCACCGCGCTGACCCCGTTGGTGACCCCCGGGCCGGCGGTGAGCACGGCGACGCCCGGCCGACGGGTGAGCTTGGCCATGCCCTCGGCGGCGAAGGTGGCCGTCGCCTCGTGACGGGTGTCGTACACCGGGACGCCGGCCTTCACGGCGGCGTCGTAGAACGGCCAGACGTGGGCGCCGTTGAGGGTGAACAGCTCCTCGACGCCGAACTGGCGCAGGGCGGCGAGGGCGAGCTCGCCGCCGTGGCCGGTGATCTCGGTGCTCACGACGGCACCCCCGAGCTCGTCGGTGCCGCCGCCACCGGCGCCGGCGCCGCCGATGACGCGGCCACCTCGGCGAGGAACGACGAAAGCGCCGCCCACCAGGCGTCGGGCGACTCGAACTGGGGGCTGTGCCCCGCGTCGGGCAGCACCACGAGCCGGGCGCCGGGGATGGCCGCGGCCATGCGGTCGCTGGGCTTGCGGAACGGTGCGTCCTGGTCGCCGACGAGCACGAGCGTGGGGCAGCGCACACCGGCCGCCAGCTCGTCGAGGCGGTCGCCCTGGGACGTGATGCTCGACAGCATCGCCGCGTACATCGCCGGCGACGAGGCCCGCAGGTTGCGGTCGCCGCGGGCGGCGTAGTCCGGATCGGCCTCGCACAGGCGCCGGTAGGCCTCGGTCTCGAGCGGGTCGTCGACGCTGGACAGGAGGTCGGCGATCACGTGCACGCCCTCGGCGCGGGCGGTGGCGACGCCGAGGTCGACCAGGTTCGGGTCGATGCGCACCGCCTTGTGGCTGGTGTCCATCAGGACGAGGGCGGCGACCCGATCGGGCGCGGCGAGCGTGAGCACCTGGGCGATCATCCCGCCCATCGAGTGCCCGAGCAGCACGAAGCGCTCCCACCCGAGCAGGTCGGCGAGGGCCAGCGCGTCGTGGGCGAAGGTCTCGAACGAGTAGGCCGCCTCATCGTCGGGCTTGTCGCTGGCGCCGTGGCCGCGGTGATCGGGCGCCACCACGTGCCAGCCGGCCTCGGCGAGCGGCTCGAGCCAGCGGTCGAAGTCGGTGCGGGCGCCGGTGAACCCGTGCAGGAGGAGCAACGGGCGTCCCCCGGCGCCGGCCTCGCTGATGGTCAGCTCGACCTCGCCGAGCGACACGGTGCGGTCTCGGACCACGCGGTGCGTCCCTTCCCCCGTGCGCTCCCGTCGGGTGCGCCTCGGCGGGCGAGCCTATCGGTGGGCGATGGGTCGCACGGGCGGCGGGGTCACCCGCCGCCGAGGCCGCCCAGGCCGCCCAGGTCCCCGCCCCCGGCACCCAGGCCCCCGAGGCCGCCGAGGCCGGCCGCCCCGGGGTCCACGCGCGACAGCGAGGAGGGGTCGACCTCGGTCACCTGGTCGGCGGGCGGCACGTCGATGACCACCGGGGCACCCAGGTCGCGCAGCTCGACTGTGATCGTGAGACCGCCACCGCCCCCGAGCGCGCCGAGCGCCCCGAGGCCGGCGGCGGCGTCGAGCGACGGCTGCAGCTCGAGGCGGCGCACGATGCCCTGCTCGTCGATCCAGGCCTGCACGGGGAACGGCGTCGACCCGAGCTCGGCGAGGCCGCCGGGGGCGTCCCCGGTCGCCGTCTTGGCCGCCGCCGGGTCGATCGTGCCCTGGTAGCGGGTGACGGCCACGCCGTCGATGGTGTCGGTGCCCACCTCGGTGACCTGCCCACCCGCCCCCCGCAGGGCGGCGAGGAAGGAGCGGGCCCCGCCGGTCCCGACGAACGGGACGATGCCCGACGAGGCATCCGACCCCGCCGACGCGAAGGAGATCCACGGCGTGGGCACCGTGCGGCCCGCCGTCAGCAGCGATCCGAGCCCGTCGGTGCTGACGTAGGTGGTGTCACCGGCGGTCACCAGCCGGGTCGACCCGAACAGGACCCCGCCGTCGAGGGTCATCCGCGCCCGGTTCGCGCTCGTGTCGAAGACCCCCTCGACCTGCAGCAGGTCACCGTCGAGGAGGCCCTCGCCCCCCGAGAGCCCCACACCGAGGGTGAACGCCCCCGACGAGACCTCGCTGGTGCGCGAGGCCGCCTCGGCCAGGTACTGCGGCGTCGCCGAGGCCGCCACCCGGCCGAGCGCGCCGCCCGGGGCCGAGCCGCCGTCCATGGCGCCGACCCCACCGCGACCCTGGGTGGTCCCGGGCGCGGCCGGCGCGGGGGCCGACGACGACGCCGGGCCCGCCACCGTGGTGTCGCCGCCCGAGGCGCACCCGGCGGCCACCGCGGCGGTGAGGGCGAGGCCGACGACGACGCCGATGGCCCGTCCCCCCGTGGGTGGCGGGCCGGGCCTCCTCTTGCCGATGTGCGCTCGGTCGCGGTCCACGGCGGGTCCTCGTTCACGGGGGCGGGGCGTGCGCCCAGCGTAGGACCGTCGAGGGTCGCAGCCGGCGCGGCGGGGCGCCACGACGGACCCGGTCGGCCCGGTCGCCCGAGGGGCCGTCGGTAGACTCGTCGGGTTCCCCACGCCCCTGACGAGACCGCCATGGGTCACGACCTCACCCCCGACGACCGCGGCTCCGACGGCGACGCGCCGCGGCCCGGGCCGGCAGCGGTCGACGACGGCGACCTCGCCGAGTACGCCGAGCTGTCGATCCACCAGCTGGCCGAGCTGACCGAGGAGGCCAGCGAGCCCGCCCACCAGCCCCGTCGCCGGTGGGTGCTCCCGCTGCGCGTCCTCGTCAGCGTCGCCATGCTCGGGGTGCTCGTGTGGAAGATCCCCGACTTCAGCATCGACGAGCTGCTGCCCACCTGGTCGCCGGGCACGGGTGCGTGGCTGGCCGGGGCCATCACGCTCACCGGCCTCGGGGTGGTGCTGTCGGCGCTGCGCTGGTCGCAGGTGCTGCACGCCCTCGGGCGACCCGCGCCGCTGCGGCGGCTGACGAGCCTGTGCTTCGCCGGCCAGTTCGTGTCCAACGTGCTGCCGACCACCATCGGCGGCGACGTGCTGCGGGTGTCGCGCCTGGCCCGCGACAACGGCGACGCCGCCGACACCTTCGCCTCGGTCGCCCTCGAGCGGCTGACCGGCTGGCTGGTGCTGCCCCTGATCGCCTACCTGGGCTTCGCCCTCAACCGCGGCCTCGCCACCGAGGACCCGGGCACCGGGGCCGCCCTGCTCGCCGTCACCGCGACCCTCGCCGGCCTGGTCGTCATCCTCGTCGCCGCCTACCACCCCCGCCTCGGCGGTCGGATGCGCGACCGCGAGGGCTGGCGGCGCTTCCTCGGCGCCGTCCACGTCGGCGTCGACACGTTGCGCCGGCGCCCCACCCAGGCGCTGCGGGTCGTCGGCGCCGGGCTCGCCTACCAGCTCGTGCTCTGCACCGCGGCGTGGATGGCCGCGCAGGCCCTCGGCCTCGACCAGGTCGGCCTCACCGTGATGCTCGCCTTCTACCCCGCCGTGCTGATGGCCCAGGTGCTGCCGCTCGGCATCGCCGGGCTCGGCCTGCGGGAGATCTCGTTCACCGTCTTCCTCCAGCCGCTCGGGGTGCCCCCCGAACGGGCGATCGCCCTCGGCCTGGTGCTCTACCTGCTGAACGTGGGCGTGAGCCTGCTCGGCGCGCCGGCCTTCGCCGTCGAGCGGCGGCCGGCGACGAGCGCGACCGCGTGACGCGGCTCGACACGGCCACCACGTCTGCCTCGGTGCCGGCCATCGGCGTCCCGTCCGCGTGGCCCTGCCGCCGCGCCGCGCACCGATGGGCACGAAAGTGACCGAGGTGTGCCATGGATGGCGGGGGTCACTCCCGTGTGAAGGTTCCGTGCTGATCATGGTCCAACCCGTGGGCCGGGGGTACCGTGACCTCGTTGTGTTGGAAGCCGGGCCCGTTCCGAGACGCCCGGCCTCGGCGAAAGACCTGCGCCCATCATGATCATAGAGTCGATCGAGTCCCCGAAGGATCTGTCGTCGCTGTCCTACGAGCAGCTCGACATCCTGGCCTTCGAGATCCGCCAGTTCATCGTCGACTCGGTGACGGCGCACGGTGGCCACCTCGGGTCGAACCTCGGCGTGGTCGAGCTGACGCTGGCACTGCACCGCGTCTTCGAGTCTCCCCACGACATCCTGCTGTGGGACACCGGTCACCAGGCCTACGTGCACAAGATCGTCACCGGCCGCCGGGACGACTTCTCCCAGCTCCGCCAGGCCGGCGGGCTGTCGGGCTACCCGAGCCGGGCCGAGTCCGAGCACGACTGGATCGAGAACTCCCACGCCTCCACCATCTTGAGCTACGCCCACGGCCTGGCCCTGGCCGAGGCATCGCCACAGGGCGAGGGACGGCGGGTCGTGGCGGTGATCGGCGACGGCTCGATGACCGGCGGCATGGCGTTCGAGGGCCTCAACAACCTCGGCCACAGCGGCGCCGACTGCATCATCATCCTGAACGACAACGGCCGCTCCTACGCCCCGACCGTGTCGAAGCTGGGTGAGACGCTCGCCCGCATCCGCAACAACCCCGTCTACATGCGACGGCAGGCTCGCCTCGAGCGCCTGGTGTCGGAGATGCCGCTGCTCGGCGATCGCCTCGAGCGGGGCGTCGAGGCGGCCAAGGCGGCCGTGCGCGAGATGTGGGAGCCGCCGGCGTTCTTCGAGACGCTCGGGGTGCGCTACACGGGCCCGTTCGACGGCCACGACATCAAGGGCCTCGAGGAGGCCCTGCAGAACGCCAAGGAGCTGGGCGGGCCCCACGTGGTGCACGTCCTCACCCAGAAGGGCCGGGGCTACGCGCCGGCCGAGAACGACCCGATCAAGCGCCTGCACGACACGTCGGAGGCCAAGCCCGGCTCGTTCACCGCCGCCTTCACCGAGGCGCTGCTGCGCGAGGCCGAGGACAACCCGGAGCTCGTCGCCATCACCGCGGCGATGCCCGACTCCACCGGCCTGCTGCCCTTCCAGCAGCGCTTCCCCGATCGCTTCCTCGACGTCGGCATCGCCGAGCAGCACGCCGTCACGGCGGCCGCCGGCATGGCGATGGGGGGCCTCCGCCCGGTCGTGGCCATCTACTCGACCTTCATGACCCGCGCCGTCGACCAGGTCATGTACGACGTGGGCCTGCACGGCCAGCCGGTGGTGTTCTGCGTCGACCGAGCCGGGATCACCGGCGACGACGGCCCGAGCCACCACGGCGTCATGGACATGGTGTGGTTCTCCAAGGTCCCCAACATGACGATCCTGGCGCCGTCGTCGTACCAGGAGCTGCAGCAGATGCTCCACGACGCCATGGCCATGACCTCGGGCCCGGTGATGATCCGGTGGCCGAAGACGATGGCCCGCCACGTCGGGCCCGACGAGCTGGGTGCGGGCCTGCGGGCGCGCCGCGTGCGCGAGGGTGACCAGCTGTGCATCCTGTCGGTCGGCAAGATGCTCGACGCCGCCGAGGCCGCCGCCGACCGCCTCGAGGCCGAGGGCGTGTCGGTCACGCTGTGGGACGCCCGGGTCGTGACCCCGCCCGATCCCGACATGCTCCTCGACGCCGCCCGCCACCCGTTCGTGCTCACGGTGGAGGACGGCATGCGCGAGGGCGGCGCCGGGTCGCTGTTCGCCGACCACCTCGCCGAGCTGTCGGTCGGCCGCCCCGACGCCCCCCGTGTGCGGGTCCTGGGCACGCCGGTGGCCTACATCCCCCAGGGCAAGCCCGAGGCCATCCTCGCCGAGCTGGGCCTCGACACCCCCGGCATCGTCGCCTCGTCGCTCTCGCTGCTGAGCACCACCCACGCCGACCCCGCCGAGCTCTGACCGGCCCGGCCCGGCCCCCACCAGCCTTCCCCCCAACCGCCGATCCGGTGTCGTCGGCTGCCACCCCTTGGTAGCCCGCGGCACCGAAACGCTGGGCTCCGTGGTCCTTCCCCTCATCCACTGGTCCTTCACCGCGCCCGGGGGGAAGCCATGTCCCGCGACCACGACCTGTCCACCATCGCCCGGGAGCAGCACGGCCTGCTCTCCCTCGAAGATCTCCGTCGCGTCGGCGTGCCTGCCGCCGACGTCACCCGTCGGTGCCACGACGGACGCCTCACACGGCTGCACCCCGGCGTCTACCTGATGGGCGGGGCGCCGATCACCTGGCACGCCCGCCAGCTCGCCGCCTGCCTGACCACTGGTGGCGTCGCCTCGCACCGAGCCGCGGCGGCGCTGTGGCGCATCGGTGGCCTGCACCCGGGACGGCCCGAGGTCACCGTGCCACGGACACGCAGGGTGCGACTGGTCGACACCGACGTGCGGGTCCACCAGAGCCTCGCGTTCGACCTGGTCGACGCCACCGTCATCGACGGCATCCCCGTCACCGGACTCACCCGCTCGCTGGTCGACCTGGCCCGCTTCACCGGCCCGGCGCGCCTCGGCCACGCCGTCGACGAGGCGCGCCGCCGCGGCGCGACCTGGCCGGAGCTGTGGGAGTGCCTCGTCCTGCACGCTCGTCGCGGGCGTCCAGGCATCGTGCGACTCCGGACCGTCTTCCGCGAGCGCTACGGCGACCGCGACCCGGAGAGCCTGCTCGAGCGGATCTTCCTCCGCCTGGTCGCCGACGCCGGCCTGCCCCGACCAGACGTGCAGGTGGTCGTGCACGACACCCACGGCTTCGTGGCGCGGGTCGACGTGGCATATCCGGACGCCCGCATCGCCATCGAGCTCGACAGCCTCCGCTGGCACCTCGACGCCGCAGCCTTCGAGGCGGATCGACGGAAGCGGAACCGGCTGAAGCTGGCCGGATGGCAGGTCCTCGAGTTCACGTGGCAGATGGTCACCGAGGAGCCTCGCCTCGTCGTCGCCCAGGTCCGCGAAGCCCTGCGCGTTGCCGGGGTGGCCGCCTGACCGTCCGCCGATCTTCCGGTGTCGTTGGCTTTCACCACTTGGTAGCCACCGACACCGGAAGCAGGGGGTCAGGTGTAGAAGGGGTTGTCGCCGGCGGTGTGGTCGGTGACGTCGACGACCTCGGTGACCTCGGGGATGGTGTCGAGGATGGCGGCCTGGATGCCCTCGCGGAGGGTGGCGGCGCTGAGGGCGCAGCCCTGGCATCCGCCACCCATGGTCAGGAACACCTTGGCGTCCTCGACCCCGACCAGCGTGGCGTAGCCGCCGTGGGCCGCCAGCGACGGGTTGATCGACTGGTCGAGCAGCTGGTTGACCTTGTCGGCGAGGTCGCCGGTCAGCTCGACGGTGCGCCCGGCCAGCGGGTTCGGCCGGTTCGGGTTGCGGATCACCAGCCCGCTCTGGCCCGGGCGCGACGGCAGGTCGAGCACGGCGCCGGCCAGCGCCTCCACGTCGCCGCCGGGCACCGCCACCTGCAGGTCGCCGACGTGGTAGCGCACGTCGTCGGCGTCGAGCTCGGCGGCCTCCTCGAAGGACAGGTCGTACGCGTACTCGGGCCCGTTGACACCGGTGACCGAGATGCGCAGCACCAGCTCGGTGCTGTCCTCCTCGGCGTCTCGGATCTCGAGGATCCGGGCGAGGGCTTCGTCGGTCACGGCGACGACAGGCTCCACGTCGACGGTCTCGGCGGCGGCATCGGTCTCGACGGGCATGGTCACGACGTCCTGGCGGCTCGGAAAACACGGCGATCGCCGTGCAATCACCCTATCGACCCGGCCCCCGGTCGGCGACGCCGGCCGCGGCGACCGGTCACGACAGGTAGTAGCCGCGGGCGAAGAACGACGCCATGGCCAGCAGGCCCGTCCCGAGCATCAGGTAGGCGCCGACCCGCACCCCCGCCGGCCGGCGGGCGAGGCCTTCGCCCACCACCGCGAAGCACGGGAAGGCGGGCAGCAGGTAGCGGCCCAGGCCGACGAAGTCCTTGCTGCCGAGCACCGGGATGGCCACCACGGCGAGCACGTACGCCGCGTAGCCCCACCCGAAGCGGCGGGCGACCCGCGGCACCAGCGCCAGGGCCACCGCGGTCAGCGCGGCCTGCACCACCATCATCACGCCGGCGTCGCTGAACGGGTCGGTGGTCAGCTTGTGCAGCACGGGCACCTTCAGCCACGTCGTCCACCCCGCCGGCTGGTCCCAGCCCTTCACGCCCTGGATCTCCGAGAAGAGCAGCGGATGGCCGAACCGGACCCAGAGGTAGGCCATGTAGGCGACGAGGCCGCCGAAGGCGAGCAGCAGCGGCGCGTCCTCGCGCCGGAAGCCCCGGGGGTCGAAGCGCTCCCCCAGCGCCCGTGCGGCGCGGCGCGCCCGGCCGGCGACACCGGACGATGCGGGCGCCACCGCACTGGCATCGGCATGGTCGATCGCCCCGTGCGACCGCCCCGGCACGCCCTCGACGGCGCCGGCGGCGACGGGCTCGGGTCGGACGGCGGCCGCGGTGGCGTCGACGGCGCCGGCCACGACGCGGCGGGCGGCGTTGCGCTTCTCGAGGGTGACGAGCACCAGGCCCACGGCCACGGCGACACCCGTCGGCCGGGACGCCGAGGCGACGAAGCCGAGCAGTCCGGCCGTCCAGATGCGGTCGCGATCGACGGCCACGAAGGCACCGATGGCGGCGGCGAGGAAGAGGGCGTCGGCGTAGACGGCGCCGAAGAGGTACCAGGAGAAGGGGTACAGCAGCACGACCCCGAGGGTGACGCCGGCCGCCCGGACGGACATCCGCGCCGTCAGCCAGGCCCACAGCCAGCGGATCGCCAACAGACCGGCCACGAAGGTCGTCAGGCTGCCGGCCACGAACAGGTTGGGCACCGCCACGGACACGGCCCGCATCACGAGCGGGTAGCCGGGGAAGAAGGCCACCGACGACTGCACGCCCGGGTAGTAGACGTAGCCCTCCTCGGCGATGGTGCGGTACCAGAACCCGTCCCAACGGGCCCAGCCCTCGAACAGCGGGCCGCCCCCGCCGGGCACCGGGCTCGGGTAGTACTGCGGGTGGCGGGGCAGGTGACCGGCCGACCACCACACCACGAGCCACACGGCGACGGCCACGACCAGGAAGGCGAGCAGGGGCAGCCACGGGACCGGCGGCACGGTGCCACGACGCCCCCGGCCCGCGGTGGTGGGTCGACCGAGGGTGGACGACGCGGTCACGGGCAGCCTCCGCCGGCGGCCGGGCCGCGCCACGACCTGCGCTGGTGGCCTGGGCTCATGGTGTCCACACGGCTCCCCCGTCGACGGCTCCGCGCTGCGGCTTCCCCCAGCCGTTGACCCCCGGGACGACCCGTGCTCCGTCCCGGTGACCGCAGGCAACCTAGCCCCGAGCCGCACCCGAGGCAATGGTCGATGCCGAGACCCGCTCGCCGGTGCTCGCCGACGGTCAGCGGCGGGCGCGACGGGCGGCCTCGGCCGCCTCGAGCTCGGCGGCCAGGTCGAGCCAGCGCTCCTCGGCCTCGGCCAGCTCGGCGGCCACCGTCGCCAGCTCGACACCGAGCGTGGCGAGCGCGGCCCGGTCGTGGCCCGACGCCTCCAGCTCGGCGGCGAGCTCGTCGTGGCGCCGCTGGAGGCGGGCCACCAGCTTGTCGGCCTCGCGCACCAGGTGCCGCAGGGTGCTCGGCGAGCGGCTCGACGCCGACGAGGACGGCGACGAGGACGCGGACGCGGACGCCGACGAGGACGGCGACGAGGACGCGGACGCGGACGCCGACGCGGCCGGCGGGCCGTCGTCGTGGTGGGCCGGGCGCTCGTCGGCGGGACCGGCCCGGCCCCGCCGGCGACGGGCCCGCCGCTCGTCCTCCCACGCCGCGTAGCCGCCGGGTCGCCGGGCCACGGTGCCGGTGCCGTCGAGGACGACGACGTCGCTGACGGTGCGCTCGAGGAAGGCGCGGTCGTGGCTGACGACCACCAGCGCTCCCGGCCAGTCGTCGAGGAACTCCTCGAGCACGCGCAACGTGTCGACGTCGAGATCGTTCGTGGGCTCGTCGAGCAGGAGCACGTTCGGCTTGGCCGCCAGCACCAGCAGCAGCTGCAGCCGCCGGCGCTCGCCCCCCGACAGCAGGCGGATCGGGGCCCACTGGGCGTCGGCGTCGAACCAGAACTGCTCGAGCAGGGCGGCGTCGTACCCGTCGGGCTGCCGATCGGGCCCGGCGACGGCGTCGCGCACCCGCGCGTCGAGGTCGAGGGTGGTGCCGTGCTGGTCGAACACGCCGAGGCGGACCGTGGGCCCGGTGACGACCCGACCGACGGCGGGCACCCGGCGCCCCGCCAGGATGTCGAGCAGCGTCGACTTGCCCGTGCCGTTGGCGCCCACCACGCCGAGCCGCTCGCGGTCGTCGAGCAGCAGCTCGACGTCGTGGAGCAGCCAGGGCTGGTCCTCACCCCAGCGATGACCGACGCCGTGCAGCTCGATCACCTGGTCGCCGAGGCGCGGGGTGCCGGGGTGGCGCGCCAGCACGCCCGCCGCCCCCCAACCCCGTCCGTCCGACGGGCCCGCCGGTGCCGCGGCCCGACCACCGCCGGCGGCGGCGAGGTCGAGGTCGGCCCGGCGGGCGGCGGCCTCCGGCCTCGCCGACACCGTGCGGGTGGCCGCCTCGACCCGGGCCTTGGGCTTGCGGGTGCGCGCCGGGGCACCCCGCCGGAGCCAGGCGAGCTCGCGGCGGGCGAGGATGCGCCGGGTCGCCTCCGCGGCGACGGCCTGCTCCTCGCGCTCGGCCCGGCCGGCGAGGTAGGCCTCGTAGCCCCCCTCGTGCAGGTACCCCCGGCCCCGGTCGAGCTCGAGGATGCGGGTGGTGACGCGGTCGAGCAGGTGGCGGTCGTGGGTGACCAGCACCAGCCCCCGGTGTGCTCGGCGAGGCGGTCCTCGAGCCAGGCGATGGCGTCGATGTCGAGGTGGTTGGTGGGCTCGTCGAGCACGAGGAGGTCGCACTCGGTCACCAGGGGTGCGGGCCAGCGCGATCCGCTTGCGCTGGCCGCCCGACAAGGTGGCGGTGTCGGCGTCGGCGAGCGACCCCATGCCCAGGCGGTCGAGCACGGCTGCGGCCTCCCAGCCGTCGCCCACCGCAGCGCGCGCCGGGCCGGGGGCAGCACCGGGTCCTGGTCGAGCACGGCCACCCGCACGCCCCGACCGCGCCGCACGACGCCGGCCTCGGGCTCCTCCGCACCGGCCAGCACCCGCAGCAGCGTCGACTTCCCGCAGCCGTTCAGCCCCACGATGCCGAGCCGGTCGCCGGCATGGAGGGTCAACCGCAGCTCGGTGAACAGCGGCCGGCCCGGTCGGCTCATGGTGATGCCGTCGGCGTCGACGAGGACCACGCCGGCAGGGTACGGCCCCGGTCACCGACGCCGACCCGGCAACGCGGTCGCCGACGCCGAGCGGCGTCGAGGTGCGACCGGGGGCGATTGCCGGACCGCCGAGGGGCACCGGTAGGGTGGCCCGCCGTGATCGACGTCGAGGCGCCGTCCCACGACGAGGCGCTGACCGACGCGGCGAGCCCGTCGTCGCAACATCCGGTCGAACATCCACTGGGTGGACGCCCTGTACCGCGTCTACATCATCGGGCTCGGCGGGTTCCTCTTCGTCCTGATCGCTTCGGGCTGGTTCCCCAACACTCAAGCTCGATCCCGAGGCGGCCGACCAGCTCGCGAGCAAGGGGCCGGCCTGGCTCGGCCTCGGCTTCGCGGTGGCGATCGCCTTCGGGCTGCGCTCGGGGGCGGGCGGGCCGCTGACGGTCGAGCCGCCGACGGTCCAGCACGAGCTGCTGGCCCCCGTCGACCGGGGCGCGGCCCTGCGGGGCCCGGCCCTCAAGCAGCTGCGGTTCCTCGCCTTCGCCGGGGCGGTGGTCGGTGGCATCGTCGGCATCCTGGCGACCCACCAGGTGCCGGCCAACCCCGTGCTCACCACCGTGTGCGTCGCCGCCGCCTTCGCCCTCGCCGTGGTGGCGGCGTCGGCCACCGCCATGGCGCTGTCGGGCCGGCGGGTGGGCATCTGGGCGGCCAACGGCGTCGCCTGCTGCTCGTCGCGTGGTCGGCGCTGGATGCGTCCCTGGGCGCCCAGACATCGCCGCTGTCGTGGCTCGGGTCGCTGGCCTTCTGGGAGCTGCGGTTCACCCCGCTGGCGCTGGTGGCGGTGGCGCTGGTCGCCCTCGTCGTGGTCCTCGGCCTGCGCGGCATCGGGGGCACGTCCATCGAGCAGGCCCGCCGCCGAGCGGGTCTCGTCTCCCAGCTGCGCTTCGCCGTGACGATGCAGGACGTGCGCACCGTCGTCCTGCTGCGGCGCCAGCTCGCCCAGGAGAAGCCCCGGACCGAGCCGTGGCTGCAGCTGCGCTACGCCCGCGGGCGCCTGCCGGCCACGTGGCGGCGCGACTGGCAGGGGTTCCTCCGCTACCCCCTGGTGCGGGTGGTGCGGATGCTCGCCCTGGCCGTCATCGCCGGCCTGGCGCTGGGCTTCACGTGGCGGGGGGCCTACGCCGCCTTCATCGTGTCGGCCCTGGCGCTGTACCTCGCCGCCTACGACGCGGTGGAGCCCATCGCCCAGGAGGTCGACCACCCGACCCGGTGGAACGCCGTCCCCAACGACCCCGGACGCTTCCTCGCCGAGCACCTGCCCGCCGCGCTCGTCGTCATGGTGCTGCTGTGCGTCGTCAGCGGCCTGGTGGCCATGGCCCTGGTGCCACCCTCGGTGGTGCTGCGCCTCGGCGCCTCGCCCTCGTCCCGGTGGCCGGAGCCGCCACCGTCGCCGCCGCGGTCAGCACCAGCCTCGGCGCCCCCGACGCCGCCAAGCTCATCGGCTTCGGCGCCGACATGATGGGGTTCGTGCTGGCCGCCCGCCTGGTGCTGCCCCCGGCCATGGTGGTGATCGCCTTCCTGCCGATGCTCGCCGCCGGCACCGACCCCGACACCCTCGACACCCGGCGGGTCTCGAACACCACGATGTGGGCGCTGCTGGCCATCGCCGTGGGCTTCTTGTACCTCCGCTACCGGAAGCCGAACCGGGTGTGACCGTGCGCCGATCGACCACCCACGCCCCGAGCGGCGTCCCGACCCTCGCCCAGGAGCCCACCGATGGCTGACGGCATCTTCGCCCAGGCGGCCAAGCAGGCCACCCCGAAGGAGGTCCCCCAGGCAGCCAAGGACGGCGCCGTCCTGGTCGCCGACGACCTCACCAAGGACTACGGCGACGGGCTCGGCCTGCACCACCTCGAGCTGGTCGTCGAGGCCGGCGAGTGCGTGATGCTCGTCGGCCCCAACGGCGCCGGAAGTCGACCTTCCTCGGCCTGGCGTCCGGCCTGGTCGAGCCGAGCGACGGCTCGGCGTGGATCGCCGGCCACGAGGCGGCGGCACCCTGCGGGCCTGCGCCATGTCGTTCCTGCCCGACCAGCCCGTGCTCTACGACGACCTGTCGGTGCACGAGCACATCGAGTACATCGCCCGCCTCCACGGCACCGCCGAGTGGGAGGAGTACGGCGAGGACCTGCTCGACATGTTCAACCTCGTCGAGCGGGCCGACGACCTGCCGTCGCGCTTCAGCCGTGGCCTGCGCCAGAAGACCGCCCTCATCTGCGGGTTGATCCGACCGTTCTCGGTGCTGCTGATCGACGAGCTCTTCGCCGGCCTCGACCGGCCGGGCCAGGAGACGCTGGTGGAGATCATCGGCGACGTGGTCGAGCAGGGGGCGACCGTCGTGTGCTCCACCCACCAGCTCGACCTGCTCGAGGTCGCCACCCGCTGCGCGGGCCTGCGACGGCGAGGTCGGCTACGACGGCAAGCCCTCCGCCGACAAGATCCACGAGCTCGTCTCGGGCTGAGGGCGTCGCCCGGCCGGGGGCACGGCCCATCTCGTCGCGATCCGGGTCGGCCCCCGACCCTTTCGCAACGAGAACGACGAGGTCCGCGGGGGTCCCGTGCCGCGCCGCTAGCCTCGATCGGCCATGGCGAGCAACGTCTACCGCAGGGGCATCCTCTCCGAGCCGCTCGACCTCGACGCTCCCAGAAGCGCCGGCGTGACCACCCGAAGGTCCCGGCCCGGCCAGGCCTGGCCGTCAAGCAGCAGGGCACGCCGCTGGAGGGCACGGTGGTCTGGTGGCCGGTGGTGCCGTCGTCATCCGGCGACCGGTTCGGGCGACCACCGCACCGCCTGCGCGAGGCGGCTTCGACGTCGACGGCCGCCAGGTCACCTCGTGCCGGCCAAGACCGCCGGGCCGAAGGCACCCGTCGCGCACGGCGTCGGGCTCGGTGGCGGTGCCGAACGCCCCCGCCCGCATGGCCCGGGCGAGCCGCATCCTCGTCGAGGGCATCCACGACGCCGAGCTGCTCGAGCTGGTCTGGGGCGACGACCTGCGGGCGAGGGCGTGGTCGTCGAGACGCTCGACGGCGCCGACAACCTGGCCGAGGTGGTCCGCTCGTTCGGCCCGGGCCCGCGGCGACGGCTGGGCATCCTGCTCGACCACCTCGTCGCCGGGTCGAAGGAGCAGCGGCTGGCGTCGACGATCGACCACCCCGACGTGCTGATCACCGGCCACCCCTACGTCGACATCTGGGCGGCGGTGCGGCCGAAGGTGGTCGGCATCGACGCCTGGCCCGACGTGCCGAAGGGCCAGCCGTGGAAGGAGGGCGTGTGCGCCGCCCTCGGCGTCGACCCGTCCGGACACCGGCGTCTTCTGGAAGCAGCTGCGGAACAAGGTGAGCACCTACGCCGACCTCGAGACCGGGCTCGTCGGCGCCGTCGAGCAGCTCATCGACTTCGTGACCGAGCCCGGCGACTGATGGCGACGACGGCCGGCGAGCGGGGTCGCGCCGCTGGGTCGCACTGGCGCTGCTGTCGCTCGGGGTCGCCCTGATCATCATCGACGGCACCGTCGTCAACGTGGCGCTGCCCACGATGATCCGCGAGCTCGACCTCGGGCTCAGCGACGCCGAGTGGATCAACACCATCTACGCGCTGGTCTTCGCCGCCCTGCTCATCAACCTCGGCCGGGCCGGAGACGTGTGGGGCCGCAAGAAGCTGTTCCTGCTCGGCATCGTGGTGTTCGTGGCGGCCAGCGTCTGGGCCGGCCGGTCGACCGACGCTGCCCACCTGATCGGCGCCCGCTTCGCCCAGGGCCTCGGGGCGGCGATGATCCTGCCCAACACGCTGTCATCGGTGAACGCCATCTTCACCGGCCGGGCGCGCGCCGTGGCGTTCGCGGTGTGGGGTTCGGTCATCGGGGGCATGGCCGCGATCGGTCCGCTGCTCGGAGGCTGGCTCACCACCAGCTACAGCTGGCGCTGGATCTTCTACGTGAACGTTCCGATCGGCGGGGCCGTGCTCGTGGCGTCGCTGTTCCTCGTGCCCGAGACCAAGGACCCCGACGTCCAGCACGGCACCGACGCGGTGGGCGCGGTGCTCGTCGGCCTCGGCTTGGCCGCGCTCGTCTTCGGCCTCATCGAGGGACAGACCTACGGCTGGTGGGCGCCCGAGGAGGCCTTCACCCTCGGCTCCTGGACCTGGCCGTCCACGCGCGTCAGCGTCACGCCGGTGGCCTTCGCCCTGGCCGTCGTGCTGCTCTGCTCGTTCGTCGTGGTGGAGCGGGCTCGCCGGCGGTCCGGGCGCGTGGTGGTGCTCGACCTCGACCTGTTCCGGCTGCGCTCGTTCCGGTGGGGCAACACCGCGGCGTTGATCGTCAGCCTCGGCGAGTTCGGCCTCGTGTTCGTGCTCCCCCTGTACCTGCAGTCCGTCCTGCAGTACTCCCCCCTGCAGTCCGGCGCCTTCATCACCTTCATCGCCGTCGGCGCGTTCCTCGCCGGCCCCGCGGCGGCGCGGATCGCCGAGCGCTTCGGCTCCCGCACGGTGGTGGTCGTCGGGATGGCCCTCGAAGCCGTCGGCGTCGGCGCCATCGCCCTGGTCCTGTCGCCGTCGTCGGGCGGCGGCCAGATCGCCCCGTTCCTCGTGGTGTACGGCGTCGGCGTGGGCTTGGCGACCGCGCAGCTCACCGGCGCCATCCTCGCCGACGTGCCCGTGCAGGAGTCGGGCCAGGCGTCGGGCACGCAGAGCACCAGCCGCCAGGTGGGCTCGGCGCTCGGCATCGCCCTGCTCGGCGCGCTGCTGTCGGTCACCCTCGCCAGCCAGACCGCCGCCAACCTCGCCAGCGTGCCCGGGCTGCCGCCGCCGGCCGCCGAGAAGCTGGCCGACGCCGTCGCCGCCAGCGCCGGCCAGGCCGTGACCCAGCTGCGCCAGCAGCCCGGCAACGAGGCCGTGGTGACCGCCGTCGACGACGCCTTCGTCACCGCCATGAAGCGGGTGGTGGGGATCGCCGCCGTGTTCATCGTCTTCGGCCTCGCCGTGGCCACCCGCCTGCCGCGGGGCGAGCTGCGCGACCCCGCGGAGGAAGAGCCCGAGGACCGTCACTCGCCGGTGTAGACGGCGCGGGCACGGAAGCGCAACGGGGCCTCGCCGTACTCCTCGAGGGCGTGGGCGATCCAGCCGGCGGTGCGGGCGACGGCGAACACGGCGTCGGTCGCGCCGACCGGCATCTGCGTGGCGTAGGCGAAGGCGCCGAGGGCGGCGTCGACGGTGGCCGGGCCGGCGTCGAGGCGGGCGCCGGCCGCGAGCACGCCGTCGATCGTCGCCGCCGCCCGGCGTGGGCAGATCGACGCGAGCCGGTCGAGGAGCACCGTCGCCCGGGGGTCGGCGGTGCGGTACACGGGATGGCCGAAGCCCGGCGGCGTGGGCGACGACTCCAGCGCGGCCGCCAGCGCCCGCTCGGCCGACCCGCCCGCCTCGGCATCGAGGAACAGGCGGTGGCTGGCCGCCGCCGCGGTGCCGTGGCGGGGACCCGCCACCGCGCCCAGGCCGGCGAGCACCACGGCGTAGGGGTCGGCCCGCGTGGAGGCGGCCACGCGGGCCGCCAACGTCGACGTGGCCAGCTCGTGATCGGCCAGCAGCACCAGTGCGGCGTCGAGCACCCGCACCCGCGGCCGGGTCGCCGGCAGCGGCGACAGCGCCGGCCACAGCGCGGCGGCCACCCGCCGGTGGGCGCCCGTCGCCCGGTTGCCGCCGCCGGTCCTCGTCGCCGTGCCACGCCGACGAGACCTGTCCGGCGCCACCGCCGCCGGCAACGCCGTCGGGAAGGTGGTCAGGAGCCGCCGCCCGACCCGGGCCACCGCTGCCGGCCGACGGTCGACCCGCAGCGGATCGGCGCCGGCGAGCGCGGCCGTGACCACCGCCAACCGCTCGATGGCCGGGGCGTCCGCCGGCAGCGGAGCGGTGACCGCCGCCGCCAGCCGTCGGGCGTCGTCGGGCACGGTCCACACCGCGGCGTCGGCGCTCGACGGCAGCTCGGCCGTCCACAGCAGCTCGGCCACGGCCTCGAAGGTGGCGGTGCGGGTCAGGTCGGCGACGTCGTGGCCGCGGAAGGCCAGGCGGTCGTCGGCCAGCTTCGTGATCCCGGTGGCCAGGGTGACCTCGACCGAGCCGGCGCGCCGGCGATCGCGGCGGGGGCGACCCCGCTGCGCCAGCTCGTCGACCTCGGCGGGATCGAAGCGGCTGGTCCGGCCGTCCTCGGCCACCGTGCGGGTGAGCGCACCCCGGCTGACGTAGGCGTACACCGTCTCGACCTTGACCCCCAGGCGGGCGGCGGCCTGGTCCGCGGTGAGCAGGTTGCGAGGCATCAACGTTGACCTTAATCAATGTTGACGCCACCGTCGACCGGCGCGACGTTCGGGACATGACGACGATCACGACGAACCCGAGCACCTTCGGGGCACACCCGAACCCACCCGCCAGATCCGCCACCTCCGAGATCCCCGCCGCCGACCGTCCCGCACCCGTCACCGTCCCGCCCGAGACGCCCGCCGCCCACCCACCGAGCACGATCACGGTGCCCGCCGGCCTGAAGGGGGTGGTGGTGGCCGACACCGCGGTGGGCGACGTGCGCGGCGACGAGGGCTTCTTCCACTACGGGCCCTACTCCGCGGTCGACCTGGCCCGCACGCGCAGCCTCGACGAGGTGTGGTTCCTGCTCACCGCAGGGCACCTTCCCGACGGCGAGGAGCTGGCCGGCTTCCGGGCCGAGGTGGCACCGCACCGCACGCCGAGCCCGGCCGTGCTCGCCGCCCTCCCCGCCCTCGCCGCCGCCACCGGCGCGACGGCCGGCCCCCTCGACGCGCTGCGCACCGCCGTGTCGCTGGAGGCCGCCGCCCGCGGCCTGCGCCCGGTGCTCGACCTCACCGACGCCGAGCGGTGCCGGGACGCGCTGGCCCTCGCGGCGGTCACCCCGACGCTGGTCGCCGGGCTGCACCGGGCCACCCTCGGCCTCGCGCCCGTCGCTCCGCGCGACGACCTGCACGGCGCGGCCTCCTACCTCTGGCTGCTCACCGGTGAGGACCCCGACCCGCGGGCCGCGGCGGCCCTCGAGCCGTACCTGGTCACGACGATCGACCACGGCTTCAACGCCTCCACCTTCACCGCCCGGGTGATCGCCTCCACCGGCGCCGACGTCGGCGCCGCCGTGGTCGGCGCGATCGGCGCGCTGTCGGGCCCCCTGCACGGCGGTGCCCCGAGCCGGGCGCTCGACCTGCTCGACGAGATCGGCACCGTGGACCGCATCGAGGAGGTGGTGGGCGCCCACCTGGCGGCCGGCGAGCGCATCATGGGCTTCGGCCACGCCGTGTACCGCACCGCCGATCCGCGGTCCGAGCTGCTGCGGGAGGTCGCGCTCGGCCTCGGCGGGCCGCTCGTGGAGCTGGCGGTCGCCGCCGAGGACCGCATCGTGGCGGTGCTGGCCGAGCAGCGCCCGGGCCGGGCCCTGCGGGCCAACGTCGAGTACTACGCCGGGGTGGTGATGGCCACCGTGGGGATCCCCCGCGAGCTGTTCACCCCGACCTTCGCGTCGAGCCGGGTGATCGGCTGGACGGCCCACGTGCTCGAGCAGGCCCGGGATCGCCACATCCTGCGCCCGTCGGCCCGCTACGTCGGCCCGCCGCCCCCGCTCCCGGTGCCGCCCCGACCCTGATCGCAGCACCACCTCGCCAGAGGTGCGGCACCCGCCGAGCAACGCCGCCTCCTGCCCGCGGCCGGCCGGCGCTCACCCGCCCTTGACCCGGCCGCGCAGGGCGGCGAAGGCGAGCGCCTGGCTGACGACGCCCACGGCGAGCACGCAGCCGAGCCCCTTGGCCAGGGTCCCCCACTCCCAGCCCTCGCTCACCAGCGACCGCAGGGCGGCCAGCAGGTAGGTGACCGGGTTGTAGCTGGCGATGGTGGAGAGCCAGCCGGTGAGCTGGTCCTGGGGCAGGAACGAGGTGGTGAGGAAGGCGAACGGGAAGAACAGGATGAAGCTGGAGTTCACCGCGGCCGGCGAGCCGGTCTTGAGGGCGATGGCGTAGGGGAAGCCCGTGAAGACGAGGCCCCACAACCCGGCGACGAGGATGAAGGCCAGCATCCCGAGCACGCCGGTGGCGAAGCGCACACGGAGGATGAAGCCGAGCGCGACCACCGGTACCGACAGGGCGCAGACCAGCGTGAAGTCGGCGACCATCAGACCGATGAGGATGGCCTGGCGTCGCATGGGCGTCATCAGCATCCTGGAGAAGTAGCCGTCCTGGATGTCGATGACGAGGTTCGAGGCCCGGCTCACCCCCGTCACGGCGAAGATGATCGCGACGGGCAGCTGGAAGGCCTTGAAGCTCTGCCCGGGGTTGGCGAACTCGTAGGCGTTCTGCAGCGAGCCCACGTTCACCACGAAGAAGAACACCGGCACGATGAGCGCCGGGATCACGCCCTCGACGTCGCGGGTGGTGAGGATCAGCGCCCGACGGGCGACCGAGGCGACGTCGTGGAAGAAGCTGCCCTGGCGGGCGGCGATCCCGGGGCCCGCCGCGGTCTGCGTGTCGGTCACGGCCCGACCTCCTGAGGTTCGTCGTCACCGGGCAGGTGCTCGCCGGTGAGCTGGAGGAAGACGTCGTCGAGGGTCGGCCGGCGCAGGGTCAGCTCCTGCACCGAGACCTCGCTGCCGTTGAGCGCCACGGCGACGGGGGCGATGGTGGTGGCCGCGTCGTCGACCGAGATCGTCAGGCGTGCCCCGTCGATCGCCACCTGCTTCACCCCCGCCAGCGGCTCGACGGCTGCCGCCGCTCTGCGGGGATCGCCGGCCACGACGGCCTCCACCACGTCCGACGACAGGCGGGCCTTGAGGTCGGCCGGGGTGCCCTCGGCGACGATCCTGCCCTCGTTGATGATGCCGAGGCGGTCGGCGAGCTGGTCGGCCTCCTCGAGGTACTGGGTGGTCAGGAAGATGGTCATGCCCAGGTCCTCGTTGAGGTGGCGCACCTCGTCCCAGACCCGGACCCGGCTCACCGGGTCGAGGCCCGTGGTGGGCTCGTCGAGGAACAGCACCTGGGGGTTGTGCACCAGCGAGGCGGCGAGGTCGAGCCGGCGGCGCATGCCACCCGAGTAGGTGCCGACCCGCCGGTCGATGGCGTCGCCGATGTCGACGAGGCGCAGCACGCGCGCCATCTGGCGGGCGACCTCGTCCTTGCGCAGGCCGTAGTAGCGACCCTGCAGCTCGAGGGTCTCTCGACCGGTGAGCTTGGGGTCGACCGCCGCGTCCTGCAGCGCCGCCCCCATGTGCAGGCGCACGTCGTGGGGCTGGCGGGCGACGTCGAAGCCGGCGACCGAGGCCCGCCCCCCGCTGGGGACGAGCAGCGTGCACAGCACCTTCACGATGGTGGACTTCCCTGCGCCGTTGGGGCCGAGGAAGCCGTAGATCTCCCCCTCGTGCACCTGCAGGTCGACGCCGGCCACCGCTTCGAAGTCGCCGAAGGTCCGCCGCAGCTGCTCGGTCTCGATCGCGATCTCGGCCACCGGCGCACGCTACCGTCGGCCCTGCATGTGCGACTCCTTCTGCTCGGTGGCGCCTGACCGCACCTGGTTCGCCAAGAGCTCGGACCGCCCCATCGACGAGGTGCAGGTGGCCGAGGCCTTCGACCGGCGGCCGGGCGGCGGCACGGTGCAGGCCCAGTACCTGGCGATCGACGATCCCGGGGCCGCCGCCGTGCTCGGCTGCCGGCCCAGCTGGCTGTGGGGCTTCGAGATGGGCCTCAACGAGCACGGCGTCGCCATCGGCAACGAGCGCGTCTACACGGTGCGCGACGACGAGTCGCTAGCCCCCGACTCCCTCATCGGCATGGACCTGGTCCGCCTCGCCCTCGAGCGGGCGGCCAGCGCCGACGAGGCCGTCGAGGTCATCGGCGCGCTGCTCACCTCCCACGGGCAGGGCGGCATCGCCGACGCCGCCGCCGGCGAGGGCTACTTCTCGTCGTTCCTCGTGGCCGACCGCCGGGGCGCCTGGGTGCTGGAGACGATGGGCTCGACCTGGGCGGCCCGCCCGACCGCGGCGGGCGCGGTGGCCATCTCCAACCGCCTCCACCTCGCCGACGACTGGACCCGTGGCTCGGCCGACCTCGCCGCGGGCTCGTCGTTCCAGGACCTGCGGTCCCCCGACGTGCCCACCGGCTTCGCCGACGTGCGGGCGGCGTCGACCACCGCCGTCGCCGAGCGATCCGGCCTCGACGCCCGTGACCTCGCCGCCGGGTCGCGCAGCCACGGCGACCACCCGTGGGGCCGGCCGGGCGGCGACCCGATCGACACGACCGTCGATCCCGTCCCCGGGCCGACGGCCGACTTCGACGGCACCGGGGTGAGCGTGTGCATGCACATCCGCGGCTTCCAGGCCACCGCGGCGTCGTTGCTGGCCGACCTGCCCGCCGGCTCCGGCGAGCCGCTGCGGGCGTGGGTGGCACTGGGCAGCCCGTGCGTGAGCGTGTACGTCCCCGTGTTCCCGCCCCCGGCGGCGCCGGGCGGCGTGCCGGCGGTGCTGGCCGAGGAGGCCACCTGGCTGCGCTTCCGAGCGCTGCGCGAGCGGGTCGAGACCGCCCACGACGACGGGGACGACGAGGCGCTGGTCGCGGTGCGCGCCGTGCTCGGTCCGCTCGAGGACGAGCTGTGGGAGGAGGCCGATGCCGTGGCCACGGCCTGGGGCGGCGACGACGACCCGGCCGCCGCCGCGTTCGCCGCGACGGTGGCTCCCCGCCTCGACGCCGCGCTGGGCGGCCTGCGCGTGTGACGAGGCGCTGAGCCTGACCGGCCGGCCGTCGAGCCCACCGTCAGGCCAGGAAGGCGAAGTCCTCCACCTGCTCGGTGGGGCCGGCGACCAGCAGCACGTCACCGGGACGGATGACCGACTCGGCGGTGGCGGTGGCGAACCCCTCGCCCTCGGGCTTGATGCACACCACCGTCACCCCGAAGCGCTGCCGGACGTCGGCGGCCCCGAGCGCCTGGCCGTGCAACGACGCCGGGGCCAGCGTCTCGACCAGGGCGAAGTCGGCGTCGAGGGGGATGTAGTCGAGGACCCGGCCGTTCACCATGTGCGCGATGCGACGACCCATGTCGTGCTCGGGCCGGATGACGTGGTGGGCGCCGACCCGGTGGAGGATGGTGGCGTGTGCGTCGGTGAGCGCTTTGGCCCAGACATCGGCGCAACCCACTCGGACCAGCTCGGTGGTGGTGAGGATCGACGCCTCGAGGTTGCCGATGGCCACGACCACCTCTCCGAACTCGGTGGCACCGAGCTGCTCGAGCACATCGGGGTTCGTGGCGTCGGCCTCCACGACCTTGGTGAGCCGTCCGGCGTAGGCCTGCACGATCGACGGCGAGGCGTCGACGCCGAGCACGGTGGTGCCCAGCTCCACCAGCGTCGTGGCGAGCGTCCCGCCGAAGCGACCGAGCCCGATCACCAGGACGGAGTCGTCGCCCCGGCGGGGCGCACGGATCGAGCGGGGACGGGCGTTCGGCATCGGGGGGCTCCTGGCGGGCGTCGAGTCAGCCGACGAGCGGCCGTTCCTCGGGATTGCGGTACAGGCGGTCGCGGCGCCGCAGCACCAGCGCGGCGCCCACGGTGGCCGGGCCGACCCGACCGATGAACATGAGGATCGTGAGGAGCAGCTGGCCGGCGTCGGAGAACCCGGCCGTGCCGCCGGCCGACAGGCCGACGGTGCCGAGGGCCGACACGGCTTCGAAGGCGGTGTCGGTGAGGTCGCCGGTGCTCACGACGCCGAGCGCGATGGTGGCCAGCACGGCGGCACCGACGTACAGCAGGGCCACGGTGAGCGCCTGACGCTGGCTGGTGGTCGGGATGCGCCGACCGAGGCACGTCGACGTCGGGGTCGCCGCGCAGCTCGGACCAGATGACGAAGCCGAGCAGGGCGAACGTCGTCACCTTCACGCCGGCGGCCGACACGCTGCCGCCACCGATGAGCATGAGCGCCATGGTGAGCAGCAGCGTCGGGGAGCGGACCTCGCCGTAGTCGACAGGTTGAAGCCGGCGGTGCGGGGGGTGACCGAGCCGAACCAGGCGTTGGCCACCTTGTCGCCCACACCCATCGGCCCGAGCGTGGCCGGGTTGGTCCACTCGAGGGCGAGCACGGCGACGGCCCCGGTCGCCAGCAGCACGCCGGTGGCCGCCACGGTGAGGCGGGTGTGCAGCGACCACGTGCGCGGCCGCCGCCACGCCGACCCGAGCAGCTCGGACAGCACGGGGAACCCGATGCCGCCGGCCACGATGAGCAGCGAGACCACCAGCAGCAGCGGCGGGTCGTCGTTGAACGACACCAGGTTGTCGGGCAGGGACGAGAACCCGGCGTTGTTGAAGGCGGACACGGCGTGGAAGGCGCCGTTCCACGCCGCCTCGGCCACGCCCTGGCCGTGCGCCGCCCAGAACAGCCCGGTGAGCACGACGGCGCCCACCGCCTCGAAGGCGAGGCTGAAGGCGACGATGCGCCGCACCAGGCGCCCGACGGAGCCGAGGTCGGTGGCGCCGGTCTCGGTCTGGGCGAGCATCCGGCTGCGCAGGCCGAGGCGGCGACTGACGAGGACGGCGAGCAGGGCCGCCAGCGTGGTGATCCCGAGCCCCCGAGCTGGACCAGCACCAGGATCACGACCTTGCCGAACGGACTCCAGGCGACGCTCGTGTCGACCACGGCCAGCCCGGTCACGCACAGCGCCGACGTGGCGGTGAACAGCGCGTGACGGCCCGACGCTGTCGCCGGTCGAGGACGAGACCGGCAGGGCGAGCACCCCGGCGCCGGCGAGGGCCGTCGCCGCGAAGGCGGTGACGACCGTTCGAGCGGGATGCCCCACGACCCGCGGCGTGCGCCGGGCGGACCCGGGCAGGCGTCGGCCGATCCGGGGCGGCGAGGTCAGCGCCAACGGGACCTCGCCCCGTTGACACCCGTTTCATAGATCACGAACTCTCGTTCCGCAACGGGCACGGTCGCACGGTACCAGCGGTCTCCACCCGGCCCGGTGTCGAGCACCCGACGGCTTCCCCTCCACGGCACGTCGATCCCGTGTCGAGACGTGGCCCGGCCGATGGGAGATCGTGCTCGGGCTGGACGCCCCTGCCCGAGGACGGCTGGGCGCGGCTGGCGACCAGGATCCCGCCCCGGTCACCAGCGCGTCCCACCACCTCGCCCTGCCGGCGCCGTCAGCGCGCGGCGCTCGCCCAGGCGGCGCGGCGCAGGGCCCGGAACAGCAGGGCCGGGTCGCCCAGGCGGCGGCGCAGGTCGCGCTCGAGGCCGCCGACCGGCACGAGGTTCTGCGGGCTCGGGGGTCCTTCTGGGGCACCGACGCGAACCGCGGCAGGGCTCGGGCGAGCCCGTCGGCGAGGGCGGCGGCCTCGGCGACGGGGCGGTCGGCCCGCAGCTCGAGACGGACGATGCCCGCCCACCCGTGGTTGATCTCGCCCGGCAGCCGCAGGTACCACGACCACCGGTTGCGCACGGTGCCGAGCAGCAGCAGCGGCGTGCGCTGCCCGACGCCGAGGCGGGCCACGGTCTCGCGCACGAGCGGCGGGCCGTAGGCGCTGCGGTGGGTCTTCACGAAGCCCACCATGCCGGGGGCGTCGTGGCCGTCGCGCAGCGGACCGTCGACCACCACCACCGGGACGTCGCCGCGGTGGGCGGTGGCCACCGCGACCTCCAGCCGGGCCATCCGGGCCTGCAGCAGCAGGGTGAGGTCGGTCGGCTCGTGGGCGGCGGCCACCTCCACGGCGAAGCGGCCGTGCCGGGTGTGGATCGGCTCGGCCTCCGGCGACTGCGCACAGCAGGCTGCGGCGCACCTCGGCGCCGACCAGCCGAGCCGTGCCGTCGCAGCACACCGCCCCTGCGCGTACGAGGCGCACAGCGCCTGGTGCACGTCGCCCGAGCTGCCTGCGCTCCCATTGGTCCGCACGGTGATCCACACCGTGGCCTCGACCCGGCGCACCCGTCGACGAACAGCAGCCGGTCGGGCGCCACGGCACCGGGCGGCGGATCGAGCGGGCGCCACTGCTCGGGGCCGCACTCGGCCCAGGCGTCGACCTCGGAGGTGGACTCGGCGAGCACCGCCTCTTCGCCCGATGGGGCGCCGTACTCCGGCGCCCACGTCTCGACGGCGAACCGCATGCCGGGAGGGGTCGGTCGGGCGCCAGGGTGGCCGGGCGGGCCCGGGTCGCTCACGCCTCGGCCCTCGACACGACGGAGGTGGTGCCGACCTTGGCCACCTCGAAGCGCACCGGCATGCGCTCGGCCAGCTCGCGCACGTGGGTGATGACGCCGACGAGGCGACCGGTGGCGCCGAGCTCTTCGAGCGCGTCGGCGACGGTGTCGAGCGCGTCGGGGTCGAGCGTGCCGAAGCCCTCGTCGAGGAAGACCGACTCCAGCCGCACGTCGCCCGTGGACGCCAGCTGGGCGACCTGATCCGCCAGCGCCAAGGCCAGCGCCAGCGAGGTGAGGAAGATTCTCGCCGCCCGACAGGGTGCGCACCGAGCGCACCGCGCCGGCGTTGCGGTGGTCGACGACGCAGAACGTCGCCTTGTCGTCGAGGGTGAGCGAGTAGGCCCCGTCCGACAGGGTCTGCAGCAGCTCGGTGGCACCGACCACGAGCCGCTGCAGCGCCTCGTCGATCATCCAGCCGCGGAAGTGGCGGGCGTCGAGGTACCGGCCGCAGCGCGGCGGCGACCTCCTCGTCGCCGCGCAGCCCCGCCAGCTCGGCCTCCGCTCGGCCTTCACCGCGAGCCCGTCGATCACGCTCACCACGTCGGCCTCGCGGTCGGCGACCGCCTTCACGACGGCGTCGCGCCGCGGGCCGTGCCCCGCGCGATCCCGAGCTCGGCCGCGGCGTCGGCCAGGGCCCGCTCCAGGGCGAGGCGCTCGTCGCGCGCCGTCGACGCTCGCGACCGTGCCGCCGCGGCGGCCTCCTGCGCGGCGGGTCGCTCGGCGGCGCCCATGCCGCCAGCTGCTGCCAGTCGGCCGCCAGGTCGGTCCGCTCGGGGACCGGCGCCCCGGCACGGCCACGGCGTCGCGCGCCGAGTCGAAGCTGCCGCGGGCGCGGCGCTCGTCGGCCTCGGCGGCGCGCGCCGCGTCCTCGGCGGCGCGCGTGGCGCGTCGGGCGGCGGCATCGGCCCGACGGGCCGCGTCGAGCGCCTCCTCGGCGGCGGCCAGGGCCAGCAGCGTCGCGTCGGCCTCGGCGGCCGAGGGCCGACCGGCCAGCCGGTCGTCGAGGGCGGCGACGGTGGCCCGCACCTCGTCGAGCAGTGCCTCGTAGCGGTCGGCCGTGCGGCGGGCGTCGGCGGCGCGCTCGGTGGCCTCCTCGACGGCGCCGGCGGCCGCCGCCGCTTCGCCTTCGAGCGCCCGCAGGTCGGCCAGCTCGTGGGTGGGCAGCTCGACGACCTCGTGACCGCACACGGGGCAGGGCTCGCCCACCGTCAGGGTGGCGGCCAGCTCGCGGGCCCGGTCGGCGGTGCGAGCCGCCTCGAGCCGGGCCGCTGCTGCGGCGTGGGCCGCCACGGCCGCGTCGCGCGCCGCGTCGGCCGCCTCGGCCGCCGCGGTGGCCCCGGCCAGCTTCTGCTCGCCGTTGGGGATCCGAGCCGCCTGCGCCGCGCGTTCCTCGTGGTCACGGCGCAGCGCCTCCAGGTCGGCTCGGGAACCGGCGGCCGCCACCGTCGCCTCGGCATCGCCGACGGCCGCCGTGGCCGCGTCCTCGACGGCGCGCGCCTCGGCCAGGGCCGCCGCCGTGCCCTGCCGCCGGGCCCCGATGTCGGCCACGCCGTCGGGCACCTGCACCCGGGCCAGCGTCGCCGCCCGCTCGTCGGCGTCCTCGGCCTCGGTCGCCGCCGCCCGCTCGGCCTCCACCAGCGCGACCCGCCCGGGTTCGGCCTCGTCGATGCGGGCCAGCAGGGCGACGGCCCGGTCGCGCTGGTCCTCGAGCTCGGCCTGCAGCTCTGGCGTGTAGGCGGCGAGCGCGCCGAGCTGCTCGGCGACGAGGTCGGCCTTGGCCTTCGCCACCTGGGCCCGGGAGCGGGCGGCGCCCGCCATCTGCTCGTAGACGCCGAGACCGAGCAGCTCGACGAGCAGCCCCTGGCGCTCGGCCGGCTTGTCGTGCAAGAAGCGGGCGAACTCGCCCTGGGGCAGCACCACACAGGTGGTGAAGTGCTCGTAGGTCAGGCCGAGCAGGTCGGTGACGGCCGCCGTCAGCTCGTCGGCCGTTCCGGCCACGACCTCGCCGGCCTCGTCCCCTGCGACCGCCAGCCGCTCGAGCCGCGCCTCCTTGGTGGTGGCCCGCCCGGCACCGCCCTGCAGGCGGACGACCCGCACCGCCCGCCAGTGCTCGGACCCGACGGAGAAGTCGAGCAGCACGCGCGCCTCGACCGCGCCCTGCGTGACCACCGGCGCCACCACCCGCCGGTCGGCGTACCGGGGCACGATGCCGTAGAGGGCGAAGCACACGGCGTCGATGACGCTCGACTTGCCCGCCCCCGTGCTGCCGACCAGGGCGAACAGCTCGACGTCGCGGAAGTCGATCTCGGTGGGGTCGCGGAAGGGGGCGAAGCCCTCGACCAGCAGCCGCTCAGGGCGCACCGTCGCCCTCCACGCGGCGAGCGGCCTCGACCGCCTCGAGCGAGGCCGCCAGCGCCTCGGCGAGCCCGTCGGGCTGCTCGCCGGCGTCGGGCTGCTCCGCGGCGTCGGGCTCGCTCGCCGGTTCGCCGGCCACCGCCTCGGTCCCGTCCCCAGCCTCGGCCTCGGCCTCGTGGGCACCGGGCTCGCCCCGCAGGGTCTCGTCGAGCAGCTCGTCGAACAGGCGCACCAGCCGATCGTCGTCCACGCCTTCGTCGGCGAGGTACTCGGTGAACAGCTCCCGCGGCGCCCGACCGAGGCGGGGCGCCACCGGCCCGGCCCCACCGCCGGGCTCGTCGGGCGCCTCCACCCGGACGTCGACCGCCGCCGGGAACAGGGCCCGGACGTCGTCGCCGAGCCCGATGCGCACCTTCTCGCGGACCACCACCCGCACGAGGTCGTCGTCGTCGACGTCGCCCGCGGCGGCCAGTGCCTCGAGGTCGGCCAGCGTCCCCACGACGGTGCGGAAGCGGCGACCCGACGTCAGCGCCACCGGTTCGACCCGGGCCGGCCGGCCGGGCTCGGCGTCGACCACCAGCACGGCCTTGGTGTCGGCCTGCTCGCCGAAGTCCATCACCAGCGGCGAGCCCGGGTACCAGATGGGGCACGCCCCCGGGATCTGCTGGGTGCGGTGCAGGTGGCCGAGCGCCACGTAGTGGGCCTCGGCCGGGAACACCGTCGCCGACACGGCGTAGTCGAAGATGGTGTGGGCCGAGCGCTCCCCCCCGCCGAGCACGCCCCCGGCGACGTGCAGGTGGGCGGCGACCACGTGCACGGCCCCGGGATCGTCGGCGAAGCCGGCGGTGAGGGCCCGCACCAGCTGGCCGACCCGGGCGTCGTAGCGGCCCCCGGCCTCGGCGGCGTCGAGGTCGACCAGGTCGGCGGCGTGCACCACGTAGCGCTGGGAGAGGAACGGCACCAGGGCGATGCGCAACGGCACGCCGGCGACGTCGAGGGACAGCACACCGCCGTCGTCGGGCGCCCGGAAGCCCGAGGCCGCGTGCACGTTCGTGAGGTCGAGCATCGGCGACACCGCGCCCAGGCGACGGGGGTTGTCGTGGTTGCCGCTGACGACCACCACCGGTCGCTCGCCGCCCCGCGACAGGTCGAGCAGGGCCCGGTAGACGATCTGCTCGGCCTCGGGCGAGGGCGCGGCGGTGTCGAACACGTCGCCGACCACGAGCACGGCGTCGACGTCGTGGGCGTCGGCCACGGCCGCGATCTCGCCCAGCACGGCCCGGTGCTCGTCGGCCCGGGAGCGGCCCCGCACCGTCTTGCCCACGTGCCAGTCGGCGGTGTGCAGCAGCTTCACGACCGATCCTCCGCCGCCCCCGGTCCCCGGCTCACTGCGGCAGGCCGGCGAACGGGTCGTCGGGCAGGTCGCGGGCGGTGGCGGCCGGGTTGGCCCCCGCCTCGCTGGCCCGCGTGGCCCACGCCGGGAACGGGAACTGCACGACGAGGGGCACCGGCAGCTCGGGCTGGGCGACGAGCATCGTGCCGGGCTTGATGATGGTGGCCCGCTGGCGCTGCACCGGCGAGAGGAAGCCGTACTCGCCCCGAGCCGCCTCGGCCGGGTCGAGGCGACCGACGACGCGGATGGCGGAGTTGGCCACGATGCGGCGCTCGACCTCGCTGGCGGTCTGCTGGGCGCCGATCAGGATGATGCCGAGCGAGCGGCCTCGCTCGGCCACGTCGAGCAGGATCTCCTTGATCGGGCTCGACCCGTCGCGGGGCGCGTACTTGTTCAGCTCGTCGAGCACGACGAACTGCAGCGGGTGGGCCTGGCCCGAGCGCTCCTTCTCGTCGAACGCCTTGCGCAGCACCACCCCGACGACGAAGCGCTTGGCCCGGTCGTTGAGGTTGTGCAGGTCGACCACGGTGACCTGGTGCCCGAAGTCGACGGCGTGCTTGTCGGCGTGGGCCACGTCGGCCCGCACGAGCCGGCCCACGTGCGGCACCGCACCCCACAGGCGCCGCACGAAGGCGTTGATGGTGCCGGCGCCGATGGCCCGCCCGGCCCAGCGCTGCGCCTCGAACTCGTCGTCGTCGAGCACCTTGGCCTCGATCAGCTCGACCAGCTGGCGCAGCGTCCGCACCGTGGTGCCCTCGATCGACACCGCGCCCTCCCCTGCCGGCTTGGCGTCCTCGCGCAGCCGAGCGGCGACGTTGTGCACGACCATCGTGTACTGCTGGCGGTCGTCCTCCGCGTCGGCGAACAGGAACGGCAGCAGCTGCTGGGCGCAGAACTGCTCGAGGGTCCAGAAGAACGACGTGACGCCGACCGGGCGCCCCGACACGTCGGGGGCGGCGTTGGGGTCGTCGCGGCGGGGCGGGGCGAAGAAGCCGACGTCGGTGAACGCGCCCGGCTGGAGGCCGAGCCGTCGGTAGCGGTCGCGCTCGTCGTCGTCGAGGGCGGTGTTGGCGTGGTCGAGGAACAGCAGGTCCTCGCCCTTGACGTTGAACACCAGCGCCTTGGTGTTGAGGGCCTCGGCGCCGAGCACACCCGAGCGGAACAGCGAGTAGAGCAGGAAGGTGGCGTAGGTGGTCTTGGTGGCCACGCCGCTGATGCCGCTGATGTTGACGTGAGCGCCCCGGGTGCCGTCGAGGAACTCGAGGTTGACGAACAGCGGCTCGTCGTCGCGGGTGAGCCCGGCCGGCAGCGGCTTGGCCATGCCGTCGAAGAACAGGGCCTCGTCGCGCTCGGCGCCCACCGCCTTGCGCACCACCTGCCCCGGCCGGGGCGGGACGAAGGTCTCGGGCTCGAAGCGGGTGGCCTGCACCTGGGCGGCCTCGGACACCTCGGCCGGCAGCACGCCGTCGGCGATGAGGAACACGTCGCTGTCGAAGCGGGCGCCCTCGTGGCGGGCCCGCACCTGGGAGACCACGCCGTAGATGCGCACGACCTCGCCACCGGGCAGCGGCCGCTCGAGGGCGACCACGTCGTCGAGCTGGAGGTAGGCGTCGGGCGCCACCCCGACCCAGAACTCCAGCGGGGTGGCGTCCTCGGTGCCGATCACCAGGCCCACCCGGTCCGCTGGTGCTGCTGACTCCCCCGGCGCCGCCTGCTCGCTCATCGTCGTGAACTTACACAGCAGGTGTGACCGGCCCCGGCGACCGGCGGCGCCCCATCGTCGGGCGACCCCCGTCCCACGGGCCGAACGAGGCGCATCCGCCCGCGCAGCCGGTGGCCCCTTCGCTACCCTCTGCCCATGGCCGGACGCTTCTCGAACTCGATGGATCTGCTCAAGTCGTCGTGGGCGGTCCTCAAGGCGGACAAGGAGCTCACCGCCATCCCCGTGCTCAACGGCGTGCTCGCCTCGATCATCGCCGTAGCGATGGGCGCCGGCGTGTTCCTCACCGTCAACCGCACCTACGTCCCGCGCACCGGCCAGTACGAGTACACGGCGGGCCCGATCACCTACGTGGTCGGCATCCTCGGCTACTTCCTGATCACCCTGGTGGTCACGTTCTTCACCGGCGCGCTGGTGGCGGGCGCCTACCAGCGGCTCACCGGCGGTGACCCCTCCCTCGGGTCGGCCTTCGGCGCGGCGTCGCGGCGGTTCCCCCAGCTGCTCGGCTGGGCCCTGCTGGCCGGCACCGTCGGGTACCTCCTGCGGGCGCTGCGGGAGCGGGCCGGCATCTTCGGCTTCCTGCTCGGGGGCCTGCTCGAGTTCGCCTGGGAGGTCATCACCTGGCTGGCGGTGCCGGCGATCATCGTCGAGGGCAACGGGCCCATCACCACGTTGAAGACCTCGGCCTCGCTGCTCAAGCGCACCTGGGGCGAGAACCTGATCGGCCAGTTCGGCTTCGGCCTGGTGGGCTTCCTCGCCATCCTCCCCGGCCTCCTCGTCGGCGGCCTCATCACCATCGCCATCCCCTTCGTGGGCATCCCGATCATGATCCTGTGGGTCGTCGCCGTCAGCGTGGTGATCTCCACCCTGACCGGCATCTACCGCACCGCCCTGTACTGCTACGCCACCACGGGGCAGGCCCCGCAGGGCTTCGACCAGCAGGTGATGGCCGGCGCCTTCCGCCCGAAGCAGGGCCTCATCCGCTGAGCCCGAAGACCGGCACGGCACGTTCCGGTTCGGAGATTTCGGAAGTATCCTTCACGTATCAAGGTGCACCCGCTCGGGTGCACCGAGGACTCCGCCCGGCCGCTCCAACCACGGTCGACGGCCGGGCCCGATCTGAAGGACCCTCCGTGCTTCGCAGCAGCATCACCCTCGGGCGGATCCGCGGCGTCCCGGTCGGGCTCCACTGGAGCCTGCTCGCCATCGCCGGCCTCCTCGCCTGGATCCTGGCGACCTCCCGGTTCCCCGCGCTGGCGCCCGGTCTGGCCGCGGGCCACTACTGGTCGGTGGCCGCCGTGGCCGTCGCCGTGTTCTTCGGCTCCGTGCTCGTCCACGAGCTCGCCCACGCCCTCGTCGCCCGGCGCCACGGGGTCGGCACCACCCGCATCACGCTGTGGCTCCTCGGCGGCGTCGCCGAGCTCGACCGGGAGGCGCCCTCGCCGAGGGCCGAGCTGCGCATCGCCGCCGCCGGCCCGCTCGCGAGCCTCGGTGTCGCCGGCCTGCTCGCGGCGGTCGCCGTCGCCGTGGCCGGCACCGGCGCCTTCGGCATGCTCCCCGAAGCCCTCGCCTGGCTCGCCCTCATCAACGTGGTGCTGGCCGTGTTCAACCTGATCCCGGCGGCGCCGCTCGACGGCGGTCGGATCCTCGCCGCGGTGCTGTGGCGCCGACACGGCGACCGGCTGCGCGCCCACGAGCAGGCGACCACGGCGGGCGCCGTCGTCGGCTGGGGCATCGTCGGCCTGGGCGCCGGCGAGCTCGTCCTCGGTGCCACCTCGGGGCTGTGGACCATGCTGGTCGGCTGGTTCGTGGTGTCGAGCGCCCGGGGCAGAGCGGGCGTCCATCGCCGCCCGTCGTGCCCTCGCCGGGCAGCGTCGCCGACCTCGCCCGCCCCGGCGCCTGCGCCTGGCCGTTCGAGTCAGCGCTCGCCGTGGGCAGCCGCATCGACTGGCGGCTCGGCCACGACCACGTGCTCGTCGTCGACGGCTTCGACCGCCCCCTGGGTGCGGTCCCCACCGCCGTGCTGTGGGCTCTGCCGCCCGCAGCCCGAGACGACCACCATGGAGCAGCTGGCGCGGCCGGCGTCGGCGCTGGTCCCGGCCCGGGGCGACGAGCAGGTGGTCGACGTCCTCACCCGGGCCGGCCGCGAGGGCGCCGCGGGCATCGTGCTGGTCGACGACCAGGGCCGGGCCCTCGGCACCGTGGGTCGGGCCGACCTCCAGCGAGCCCTGCAGCGGGGCGCGCCGCCGGACCACCCGGACCACCCGGACCACTCGACGCCGGACCACTCGGACCACCCGGACCGGCCGGACCGGCGGGTCACGACCGCGGATAGCGTCTCGGTCCATGACCGACGCCTCCGCTGCCCCGTCCGTCGTCACCACCGAGGTCGACGGCGACGTCGTCGTCACCCGCGTCGACGACGGCAAGGCCAACGCCATCACCCACGACATGATCGCCGGCCTGCACGCCGCACTCGACCGGGCCGAGGCCGACGACATCGGCGCCATCGCCGTCCTCGGGCGGCCCGGCAAGTTCTCCGCCGGGTTCGACCTGTCGGTGATGCAGTCGAGCATGGAGGCCGCCGCGACCTGCTGCGGGCCGGCGGCGGCTGGCGCTGCGCATCTACACGCTGAAGCGTCCGGTCGTGCTGGGCTGCACCGGCCACGCCCTGGCCATGGGCTCGATCCTGCTGATGGCGGCCGACGCCCGGATCGGCGCGCAGGGCCAGTTCAAGATCGGCCTCAACGAGGTGGCCATCGGCATGCCGGTCCCCCGCTTCGCCGTCGAGCTGGCCCGCGACCGGCTGTCGAAGCGCCAGTTCGTCCGCCGTCCCCACGCCAAGCTGTTCGACCCCCAGAGCGCCGTCGACGCCGGCTACCTCGACCTCGCCGTGGAGCCCGACGCGTCGAGACGGTCACGCTCGAGCACGCCCAGCCGATGTGGTGAACGTCTGCCCCAGCCCCGGCGGCCCCTGCCGTCCTTGCTGCTGGCGGCGTTGGTGAACTGCGCCGTTGCTGGAGGCACGACATGTCCGAGCAGCTGGACGTCGCGCCGGTGTCGTCCCCAGGACGTCGGGGACACCCGGCCCGACTGGTCGAAGGGGTGCAAGGCCGACGGCCCTGGCTGGTCCTCGACCCGGACCGGACCGCCTGGTCTCTGGTCGCCTGCCGTTGGGTCCACCCCCAGGCCATCCTCCTCGCCACCAGGGACAGGCCGTGACCGCAACGCACACGCCCCCGGCCACGGGGCCCGAAGGGTCGAGGTCGGCCTCGGACGAGGTCGAGGTGGCCCGCGGCATCCTCGGTCGCGTCGTCGCCGACCTGACCGCCCTGCGCCCGGTCACCGACAGGGCCGTCGACTCCCTGCTCGACCAGGCCCTGCAGCTCCTCGCCCACGTCGCGCCGCGGCCGGCCCCGCCTCACGGCCCGAGCTCGGCGGGAACGGACGGCGACGCCGCCCCAGCCGAGCGACGCCCGCGCGACGCCGCGGCGACCACGGCGCGCCTGTCGCCCGACTCGCGGGCGGCGGCCGTCCTGCATGCCGCCGACGTCGACCTCCGACAGGCGTGGACCTTGCTGCTCGCCGACGGCGACCATGCCGTCCACGACGTCGCCGCCGCGGCCGGCGTGGTGCACAACGCCTGGCTCAGCGTGGACCCCCACACCATCCGATGACCACCGACGTCGTGTCTGCCGGACCGGCGGGACGATCGCGTCGACGCCGCCCGATCCCCGATCTGCGTGGCCTGGTCGCCGGCCTCGTGCACCACGTCGTCGACCAGCGCACCCCTCGGATCAGGGGCCGAGGCCTCTAGGTCGGCAGGCAAGACCGACGGACACTGGAGGGGCACCGACCGCCCACACCGGGAGGCCGCCATGGTGATCGCCGTCGGCCCGGCAACGGGGTGAGCTGCCGTGCTCCGGGTCGTCGTCAAGGGCGTCCTCGCCCACAAGCTGCGCTTCGTGCTGACGGCGCTGTCGATCGGCCTGGGCGTCGCGTTCCTCAGCGCCACCCTGATCTACAGCGCCACCATCACGCGCACCTTCTCCGATCTCGTCGGCGACACGACGCGGGGCGTCGACGGCTTCGTGCGCAGCACCGAGACGGCCTCGACCGCCTGGGGCGAGCAGCGGGTGCGCATCGACGAGTCGCTGGTCGACGACGTGCGCGCCGTGCCCGGCGTCGCCGCCGTGTCGCCGCAGGTCGAGGGGTACGCCCAGGTCGTCGCCAAGGACGGCCGGGCCCTCGGCGGCTTCGGCCCGCCGACCTTCGGTGAGGGCTGGGCCGCCGACGACCGGCTCAGCGCCTACGGCCTCGTCGAGGGTCGCGCCCCAGGTCCCGGCGAGGTCGTGCTCGACCGGGCCACGATGCGCAACGGACCGTTCGCGCTCGGCGACCCCGTCACCGTGCTCACCCAGCAGGGTCCGGCCACCTTCACCCTGGTCGGCGCCGTGCGCTACGGCAGCGCCGACAGCCCCGCCGGCGCCACGCTGGCCTTCTTCGACCTGCCCACGGCCCAGCAGCTCGTGGGTGAGCCCGGCAAGGTCGACGGCATCGCGGTGGGCGCCACCGAGGGCGTGTCCCAGGACGAGCTGGTGGAGCGCCTCCGGGCCGCGCTGCCCGCCGACGCCCGGGTCGAGGCGGTCACCGGCGACCAGATCGCCCGGGAGGCGCGCGACGGCTTGATCAGCGGCATGGCCTTCTTCAGCTCGTTCCTGCTGGTGTTCGCCCTCATCGCCCTGTTCGTCGCCACCTTCATCATCCACAACACGTTCTCGATCCTCGTGGCCCAGCGCACCCGCGAGCTGGCGCTGCTGCGGGCGCTGGGCGCGACGCGCCGGCAGGTCACCGGGTCGGTGCTCGGCGAGGCGCTCGTCCTCGGGGTGGCGGCGTCGGTCGCCGGCGTGGCGGGCGGCGTGGTGCTGGCCTTCGGGCTCAAGGCCCTGCTCGACCTGCTGGGGCTCAACCTGCCGGCGGCCGGGCTGGCCGTGCCCGCAGCCACCATCGCCGTCGCCGCGCTGGTGGGCGTGGGGGTCACGGTCGTGGCCGCCCTGGTCCCGGCCCGGCGGGCGTCGAGCGTGGCGCCGATGGCGGCCCTGCAGGCGGCCGGCGCCGAGCCGCGGCGCGGCCTGCGGGCCCGCACCGCCTTCGGGGTGGTGGCGACGGCGCTCGGCGTGGTCGCCATCGCGGCGCCCCTGCTCGCCGGCGGCTCGTCGGGCCCCGTCGCGCTCGGCCTCATGGCCGTGTTCGTCGGGGTGGTCGCCCTCGGCCCCGTCCTCGGTCGGCCGCTCGCCCGTGTCCTGCGCGCCCCGCTGGCCCGCCTCGGCGGCGAGCCCGGGCGCCTGGCCTCGGACAACGCGGCCCGCAACCCCCGTCGGACGTCGGCCACCGCCGCCGCGCTGATGCTCGGCGTCACCCTGGTCGGGACCGTCACCGTGCTGACCGCCTCGACCAAGGCGACCATCGACGGCGTCATCGACCAGGCGCTGCGGGCCGATCTGGTGATCGCGCCGAGCGGGGGCTTCAGCGGCTACGGCGCGGTGGGCTTCAGCCCGGAGGTCGCCGGCCGGGTGGCTTCCCTCCCCGAGGTGGCGACGGCCAGCCCGATCCGGGTCGGCGGGGTGAAGGTCGGCGACGAGTCGCTGCGCATCGCGGCCGTCGACCCGACCACCCTGCCGCAGGTGCTCGATCTGGGCCACGTCGACGGCGACCTCGCCGCCCTCGGCGATGACGGGCTCGCCGTGTCGGCGGCCGCCGCCTCGGCCCACGGTTGGCAGCTCGGTCAGCAGGTCCCGGTCGGGTTCTCGAGCGAGCAGACGACGCCCATGCGGATCGTGGCGGTCTACGAGCGGGACCAGGCGCTGACCCCCGAGATCATCTCCCTCGCGGCGGCCGACCGCGGGTTCCGCGACCGACTCGACAGCCAGGTCCTCGTCCGGCTCCGCGACGGCGTGACCCCCGAGGCCGGCCGACGGGCGGTCGAGCAGGTCACCACCGGCCAGCCCAACCTGCAGCTGCAGGACCAGACGGCGTTCAAGGCCGCCACCACCGCCGGCCTCGACCAGCTGCTGGCGATGGTCTACGCCCTCCTGCTGCTGTCGATCGTCATCGCCGTGGTCGGCATCGCCAACACGCTGGCGCTGTCGATCCACGAGCGGGTGCACGAGCTCGGGCTGCTGCGCGCCCTGGGCATGACCCGACGGCAGGTGCGCTCGACGGTCCGCTTCGAGTCGGTGATCATCGCCCTGCTCGGCGCCGTCCTCGGCATCGTGCTCGGGGTCGGCTTCGGCGTGGCGATCACCCTGGCGCTCGACAGCCAGGGCATCTCGCAGCTGGTGGTGCCGGTGGCCAGCCTCGTCGTGATCGCCGTGCTCGCCGCCCTCGCCGGGGTCGTGGCCGCCCTGTCCCCCGCCCGCCACGCCGCCCGAGTCGACGTCCTGCGGGCCATCACCACGGAGTGAGCCGGTCGCCGGCCCGAGGGAGGAGCCATGGACATCGAGCTGATCGAGATCGCGGAGCAGCCGACCGCGGTGGTGCGGACCGAGTCGGCGATCGCCGACCTGCCGGCGCTGTTCGGCCGGGTCTTCGCCGAGCTGATGGCGGCCGTCGCGGCGAGCGGTGCGTCCGTCGCCGGACCCCCGTTCGCCTACTACCTGCGCCCGCCCACCGACACCGTCGACGTCGAGATCGGGTTCCCGGTCTCGGGGCCCGTCACCCCCTCGGGCGAGATCGTGGCCAGCCGGCTGCCCGGGGGCCGGGTCGTGCGGGCGGTCCACGTCGGCCCGTACGACCGGATGGAGCAGAGCTACGAGCAGATCGTCGCCTGGATGGCCGACCACGGGCTCACCCCGGCCACGGCCATGTGGGAGGCCTACCTGAGCGACCCGGCCACCGAACCCGACCCGTCGACGTGGCGCACCGAGATCACCTGGCCGGTGGCCTGAGCGTCCGGGACGCCCGCCGCGCGGCGGCGCGCTACGGCGCCGGGTTCTCGATGGTGCGCCAGGACCGGGCCCGCAGGTAGGGCTCGAACCGGGTGGCGATGTCGACCAGGTCGGCGCCGGTCTTGGGGTGCTTCAGCTCGAACACCTGCGGGAAGGCGTTGTAGGCCACCACGAAGTCCCACAGCCGCACCGCCTCGTCACCCGTCGGCGCCGGCACGACCACGGGGCCGTACACGGCCTCCCCGCCGGGGAACACCATGGTGGGCACGCCGAAGCCGCCCTGCTCGCGCGCCAGCCAGTCGTGGTCGGCCCGCACCTCCTCACCGGTCGTCGGGTCGTCGATGGCGGCGTCGACCACGTCGCCGTCGAAGCCCGCCTCGACGAGCACCTCGCGGTGCACGTCGCGGTGCTGGGTCGGCCGGCCGTCGACGTGGAACGCCCGGCCGACCACGTCGTACCACCGGTCGACCACATCCTGGCCCTGCCGGCGCAGCAGCGCACCGATGCGCATCTGGGACCAGCCGTAGGACCAGTCGCGCTCCCACGGGTGCTTCTTGCCCTCCTCGCGGTTGACCTCCTCGAGGCTGAAGAAGCGCCAGGTGATGTCGAGACCGGTGCGGTCGCGCACCGACCGGACCCAGAGCGAGGTCTGATAGGCGTAGGGGCACATCGGGTCGAAGAAGAACTCGATGCGATCGACGTCGTCGGCCATGCCGGTAGGGTACCGGCGAGCGACGATTCCGACAGTCCGAGTGCCACAACCTGGGGGACCGATCATGGCCGACGAAGCAGCGACGCCGGCGACCGAGCCGATCATCGACCTGCTCGCCGAGGAGTGGGCCTCGATCTCGACGCTGGCCCACCAGCTCGACGAGGGCGACTGGGCCACGCCGAGCGCCCTGCCCGGCTGGACGACCAAGGACTGCCTGAGCCACATCGCCGGGACCGAGCTGATGCTGCTGGGCGAGCCGGCGCCCGAGGTGGACGTGTCCCACCTCGCCCACGTGACGGGCCCTTCCAGCAGATGATGGAGGTGTGGGTCGAGGCGATGCGGGGCGAGACCGGCGCCGCCGTCGTCGCCGCCTTCGACGACGCCACCGCCCGCCGGGTGGCGTCGCTGCGGGCGATGACGCCCGAGCAGCTGGACGAGGTCGGCTGGTCGCCGATCGGCGAGGTGCCCTACCGCGAGTTCATGGTCGTGCGCCTGTTCGACTGCTGGATGCACGAGCAGGACATCCGTCGCGCCGTGGGCCGGCCCGGCAACCTGTCGGGGCCGGTGGTCGACCGTTCGCTCGACCGGTTCCGGGCCGCGCTCGGGTTCGTCGTCGGCAAGAAGGCCGGCGCCCACGACGGGTCGTCGGTCGTCATCATCACCACGGGCGAGACCGAGCTGGTGCTCCCGGTCGTCGTCGACGGCCGGGCGCGACTGGTCGACCCGAGCGACGCGCCGGACGAGCCCACCGTGACGATCACCCTGCCCTTCACCACCTTCGTCGCCCTGGGCGGCGGGCGGTGGTCGGCGGCCGAGGCGAACGAGGCCGGCGGGGTCGTGATCGAGGGCGACACCGACCTCGGCGACCGGGTGCTCGCCAACCTCGGCTTCACGCCGTAGGCGCACGTCGTCATCGCCGCGGCGCGGTCGTCACCCCGCCGGCTGGGTCGTCGACGTGGTGGAGGTGGTCGTCGTCGACGCGCCGGTGGTCGTGGTCGTGGTCGCGGGTGGGGCGGTGGTGGGCGGCGGGAGCGGCGGAGGGGGCGGCGCCGGCACGGGCGGCACCGACGGCACCACCGCGGGGATGGTCACCTCCGGTGGCGCGATCGGGTTGGCGGTCGGGCGGGGCGGGGGCACCGGTGGCGGCGTGGGCGACCCGCCGAGGCCCAGCTCGCGCAGGAAGCCGTTCCACAGGTCGAGGTAGCGGCCGCAGATGGGCCACGGCTGCGAGCCCCGGTCGTTGTAGAGGATCTGGGCCCGGTAGTCCTGCTCGGCGGTGGTGTTGTCGATCGGGTCACCGGTGCCGCCGACGCCGGCCCAGGTCTGCAGGTCGAACTGGTAGGCGCCGCGGTAGGTCCCCTGGGCCGACACGGCGTTGTAGTCGCCGCCCGACTCGCACCGGCGCAGGGCGTCCCAGCCCGGGCCCCAGGCGTTGCCGGTCTGATCCGGGGTGGGCGAGCCGTCGGCGCCCGCCGGGCGGGCCCCCCGCCCCCCGCCCGGATCCCGCAGGGCGTCGGCGAGCTCGGCGATGCGCAGGTCGCGCTCGGCCCGCTCGAGCGCCAGATCGGCGGCGAAGGAGGCCTGGCGAGCGGCGTCGAGGGCCCGGTCGGCCCCGGCGAGCGCCTCCGCGGTCCCGGCCACCTGCTGGTCGGCCGCCTCCTGACGCCGCCGGGCGTCGGCCACCGCACCGTGCAGCCGGGCCGCCTGATCTCGCACCAGGTACGAGCGCAGGGCCAGCTCGCCGGGTCCCTCGGCGCCGAGCAGGGCCCGGCTCACCGGCACCGGCCCGCCCCCGATGTAGGCGGCGACGACGGCGTCGTCGGCGAGCCGGCGCGAGCGGGCCAGGTCCTGGGCGGCGACCTGCTGATCCTCGTCGAGGCCGCCGAGGACGCCGTCGAGCTGGCGCCGCCGCTGCTGCGCGACGTCGAGGTCGGCGCGGGCCCGATCCCGCACCTCGACGGCGGCGTCGCGACGGGCCTTGGCCTCGGCGGGCGGGAGCAGCACCGTGCCGGGGGCAGCGGCAGGCCGGCCGGCCCGGGCAGGGTCACCGGGCTGCTGGTACCGGGTGACGGATCCTCGGAGGGCGCCGCCCCGGCGCTCGACCCGAGCAGCACCGCCACCACGAGGCCGGCGGTCGCGGCGAGGGCCAGGGCCCGCGCCGAGGCCGTGCAGCTCACCGCACCACGCCGCCGGGCACCCGACGGATCAGGACGACGACGCCGCGGGACGCTGGAGCAGCACGGCGCGCGGCGACTCCTCCATCACCCGCTCGGCGACGCTGCCGAGGGTGGTGCGACCCGAGCCGCTGCGCCCGTGGGTGGTCAGCGCCAGGATCGTGTCGTCGTGGGTCTGCAGGTACGACAGCAGCCCGCTGGCCGGGTCGGCGGCCCGCAGCAGCTCGAAGCGGGCCTCCGGGACGTCGCCCCGCACGCCGGCGACCTGGTCGGCGAGGTACTCCTGCTCGCCGCTGACGTCCTCGGCGTCGGTGTGGACCACGCCGACCAGGGTGAAGGTCAGCTTGAGCTCGCGCGCCCACGCGACCGCGGTGGGGATGATCTGCTCGCTCGCCGGCGATCCGTCGGTGGCCGCCACGATCTCCGCCAGCGGCAGGCCACGGCCGGCGTCGGTGCTCGGACCGATGACCAGCACCGGTGCAGGGCTGGCGCTCAGCACGTCGTCGGCCAGCTGGGGCAGGCTCCAGCGCTTGGACCGCAGCAGGCCGCCCTGCCGGCCCTGCACCGAGATGCAGATCACCGGGTCGGCGGAACTTGGCCGCCTCGACCAGGGCCATCCCGAGGCTGTGGTCGAGGTCGACCCAGAAGTCGACGTCGGCCCCGCTCAGCGTCATCGCCTTGCTCTTGATCGCCTCACGCGATGCCTTGTCGTTGGCGTCGGTGTTGTTGACGATGACCAGTCGGGCACCGCAGCGCCAGGCCAGGTCGGCGGCCGGGGCCAGCGCGATGCGACCGGCGGTGGTCCCGTCGAACGGGACGATCACGTTCTCGTACACGGCCCCATTGTTACTCAGCGGTCGCCCCGGCGGGGATTCTCGGGCGGTCACGGCCCGCCCGGGCCCGGTTCGCCGAGCCGTCGCCGGCTCCCTCGACCGATCCCTTCGCCGATCCGTTCGTCGAGTCCTTGCTCGCGTCCTTGCTCGAGTCCCTGCTCGAGTCCTTGCTCGAGTCCCTCGCCGATGCCTTCGCCGATGCCTTCGCCGACCGGGCCGAGGCCGCCCGGCCCGGTCCGATCGCCCGGTACAGGGTGAAGAAGGCGACGGCCCCGGCGCTGGCGATGGCGAGCACCCGCACGACCGGGTTGGTGGCATCGGTGCCGGCCACGAGGAAGTGCACGGTCGCCAGCAGGTACACCACGTAGCTGCTGAAGTGGACCGCCTTCCACACCCGCTTGGGCAGGCGGCTCATGGCGAGCGAGGTGAGCTCGACCGCGACCAGGAGGTAGAAGGCCACCACGCCCCACGCCACCGGCACGGGCTTCCACGACGACGCGCCGGGGACCAGCAGGTCGGCCGGGCCGAAGTCGACGTAGCTGTCGGCCACCAGCGCCCCCATGTGGGCGAGCACGAACAGCACGCACAGGCCGCCGAGGTAGCGGTGCAGATCGAGCAGCCACGGCGCCTTGGGCTTGGAGCCGAGCGCTCGGGTCGACAGGGCCAGGCCCCACAGCACCGACGTCGTGGCGAGCGCCCAGGCCACGATCCCGGTCGCCCGGGCGACGTACCACCACACGTGCTCGTTCATGCCTCTGCCCTTCCGTCGGGTCGTTTCACGGCTCGAACCGCTCGAAGTCGCCGACCCGGGTGATGTCGCGGTCGTCGGCCACCACGAGCGCGGCGACGCCGAACCGGGCGAGCACCTCGCCCGCTCCGGACCGGCCGGCGACGAAGGCGGCCTTGGCCGCGACCTCCGCCCACGCCGCGCTGGCGGCGACGACGGTCACCGCGGCCAGCCCACCGGCCGCGGGACGGCCGGTGGCGGGGTCGATCAGGTGGTGGCCCGCCACGCCGCCGCGCACCCACTGGCGGCGGGTGCGGGCGCTGGTCACGACGGCGCCGTCGGTGACGGCGACCACGGTCAGGTCGTCGTCGGGGTGGAACGGGTCGGCGATGGCGACCGCCCACCCGGCCGGGTCGGGGGCCGCCCCTTCGGCCCGAACGTCGCCCCCGAGGTTCACGCAGGCGCCGGCGGCGCCGGCTCGTCGCAGGTCGGCCACGACCAGGTCGGCGGCCCGGCCCTTGCCGATGCCGCCGAGGTCGAGACCGACGCCGGGCGGGAGGCCGACGGTGCTGCGCTCGGTGTCCACCCGGATCCGCCCCGCGTCGAGCCGGGAGCCCGCGGCGGGCTCGGGGGGCGGAGGAGCGGGCGGGGAGCCGGCGCCGTCGGGGACGACGTCGCCCTCGTCCGGCACGATCCCCGCCGCCTGCAGCTCGTCGAACGACCGGTCGTAGCCGGCCTCCACCACCGCGTCGAGCAGCGTCGGGTCGAAGCGGCCGCCCGTGCGCCGCCAGGCCTCGACGGCGAGGCTCACCAGCTCGACGGTCTCGGGCGCCACCGGCACGTCGGCGCCGGCCGCGGCGTTGACGCGGCTGACGTCGGAGTCCGGGCGGAACCGGCTCCACAGCCGTTCGAGGCGGTCGATCTCGGCCTGGGCCCGGTCGAGCAGGGCGGTCGGGTCCTCGGCGGGACGGCCCCAGTCGACGAACACCGTGCGACCGTCACCCGACGACGCTCGTCGCTGCGCCCCCGACCCGCTCGCGCTCGGGACGACCTCGACGAGGACGTGGGCGCTCGATCCCATCGCCGGGAACTCCCGCTCGGCCAGCATCCCCAGATCCTCGCGTCCTCGCACCGCCGGCGGCTCAGCTCGCCTTGGTCTTGGTGACCGGCTTCGGCGCGGCCGTCGGCGCCGGCGCCGCAGCCTTGGGAGCCGGCGACGGCGCCGCGCCGGCGCCGACGGAGCCGCCGACGAGGACGAGGCCGCGGCCGCGGCGCCGAGCGGGTCGCTGGGGCGCGACCGGACGTCGCGGCGGCGCTGCGGCTCCCCGACGAGCCGCTGCTCCCACCGCCGCTCGTGCCGCTGCTCCCACCGGCGGGGGCGGCCGCCGACGCGGCGTCGGTCCCGGTGACCGATCCGGGCGCCGGGCCCGTGCCGGGGGCCGGCTCCGCCGCTGGATCGGTGCCCCCGCCGCCCGCTGGGCGGTGGATGACGATCCGGGTCACCGCCGCGGTGGTGGGAGGGGGTGCGGCCGTCGTGGTCGGGGCCTCGGTCACGACCGGGGCCTCGTCGACGGTGTCGCCCTCGTCGGGTCCGCTGGCCAGCGCCATGGCGCCCACCAGCCCGAACGTCACGCTGAGGCTGATGCCGCCGGCGAGGATCCGACTGGCCGCCGCCGTGTGCCCCGCCCGGCGGGCGGCCGCCCGACCGGCGGCACGACGAGCCGCCCGGTTGGGTCGGGCCGCCCCCGGGGCCGTGGCCGGCTCAGTCATCGTGCTCGACCTCGGGCGGCTCGGGTGCCTCGTGGTCGTCGTCCTCGTGACGGACCGTCGTCGGCGGGTTCGTCGGGGCCGGCGGGGCGGCGGTCGGCGCGGGCCGGGCGATCACACCACCGGAGGGCTTCGGCGCCGGGGCCGGCGCCGGAGCCGGGGCGGGGGCGGGGGGGGGAGCGACCGCCGGTGCCGGGCCCTCGGGGTGCTCGGCCTCGAGCTCCATGGGGTGATCCTCGGCCCGGCCGGCGGGATCCGGCACCTCGGCCGGGGCCGGCGCGGCGGGCGCCGCCGTGGTGGTGGGCTCGGCGGGGTCCTCCACCACGACGATCTCCAGCGTCGTCGGTGGCGCCGCCGTGGTGGTCGGCTCGTCGACGAGCTGGGCCACGTTGCTGGCGTTGAGCTTGCCGACGTCGCCCTCGTTCGAGCGGGACAGCAGGCCCAGGTTGGCGGCCATGGCCGTGCTCGCCGCGGTGATCGTCATGGCGGTGGCGGCGGCGACGGCCAGTGCCTTGCGTCGTTGCATCGTCGGGGTTCCTCCTGGTCGGCCTTGCGGGGGCACCGTACGACGGCGACGCCCAGCGCCAGGACAGCCGCGGGTTAAGGGTTGGCAAAGTCGGGTCACCGGCCCCCGATCCGGCGGTGGCGCGCCCGGCCGTCGGGCATGCTGGTGGCCATGCGGGTCCTGCTGGTCGAGGACGACGACGCCATCGCCGATCCCCTGGCCAAGGGCCTCCAGCGCGAGGGCTTCGAGGTCGAGCGGGTCGCGACCGGGGCGAGCGCCCTCGACGCCGAGCCGGCCGAGGTGGTGCTCCTCGACCTCGGGCTGCCCGACATCGACGGGTACGAGGTGTGCCGGCAGCTGCGGGCCCGCTCCGAGACGCTGCCGATCATCGTGATCACCGCCCGCGGCGACGAGATCGACCGCGTCCTCGGCCTGGAGCTGGGTGCCGACGACTACCTCGTCAAGCCCTTCGGCTTCCGCGAGCTGGTGGCACGGATGCGGGCCGTGCTGCGCCGGGCGGGCCGGTCGGCCACGGACACGGCCGAGGTCCTCGTGCACGGACCGATCGAGGTGGACACGCGGACCCGACGGGTGCTCGTCGACGGCGACGAGGTGGCGCTGACGCGCAAGGAGTTCGACCTGCTGGCCCTGCTCGCCGGCGACCCGGGCGCCACCCGCACGCGCGAGGAGATCCTCGAGCAGGTGTGGGACCCGCACTGGTACGGACCCACCAAGACCCTCGACGTGCACGTGGCCTCCCTGCGCAAGAAGCTCGGTGACCCGACGCTGATCGAGACGGTGCGCGGGGTCGGGTTCCGCCTCCGGGACGCCGCGCCGGCCGACGACCCGTGACCCGTCGACTGCTCGCCTCCTACCTGCTGCTGACCCTGGCGGTGCTCGCCGCGCTCGAGATCCCGCTCGCCATCAACTACCGCCAGCGCCTCGAGAGCGAGCTCACCGGCGCCCTGACCAAGGACGCCTTCGCCATCGCCGGCTTCTCGGAGGAGACGGTCGAGGGCGCGGCGTCGGCCGACCTCGGGCAGCTGGCGAGGAGCTACTCCGAGCGGACCGGGGCCCGCGTGGTGATCGTCGACCAGACCGGTCGCGAGCTGGCGGACTCCCAGCGGGACACCGATCGTGAGGACTTCACCAACCGGGAGGAGATCGCCACGGCGCTGTCGGGCCAGGTCGCCACCGGCGTGCGCCACTCCGACACCCTCGGCGGCGACCTGCTCTACGTGGCCGTGCCGATCGCGTCGTCGGGCGTGGTGCACGGGGCGGCGCGCATCTCCTACTCGACCGCCCAGCTCGACGACCGGGTGCGCAGCTACTGGCTGGGGCTGGCGGGGATCGCCGCCATCTCGCTCGCCGCCGCGGCGGTGCTCGGGGTGCTGTTCGCCCGGTGGGTGTCCCGGCCGCTGGAGCAGCTCGACGTGGCCGCCCGCGGGCTCACCACCGATCTCTCCGTGCGGGCACCGTCGGGCCAGGGGCCGCCGGAGGTGCGCGAGCTGGCCGAGGCCTTCAACACCATGGCGGCCCGCCTCGAGCAGCTGGTCACCGCCCAGGAGTCCTTCGTCGCCGACGCCTCCCACCAGCTGCGCACCCCGCTGGCGGCGCTGCGGTTGCGCCTCGAGAACCTGCAGGACGCGGCCGAGCACCTGCCGGGCGGGGTCGACGTGGCCGACGACCTGCGCGACGACCTCGACGCGGCCCGCACCGAGGTCCTGCGCCTGGGACGGATCGTCGACGGCCTGCTGGCGCTCGCCCGCGCCGACCGGGCGACGCTCGCCGACAGCGCCGAGCGGCTGTCCGTGGCCGACGTGCTCGCGGCGCGGACCGCGGCCTGGGAGCCGGTCGCCGACGAGCACGGGGTGCGGCTCCAGGTCGAGCGCGTGCCCCTGTACGTGCGGGCGACGCCCGACCGTCTGGCCCAGGCGCTCGACAACCTCGTCGCCAACGCCATCGAGGCCACCCCGGCTGGTCGAGCGGTGCGGCTGACGGCCCGACCGGTCGCCGACGGGGACCACAGCATGCGCATCGAGCTGCACGTCACCGACGAGGGCCGCGGCATGACCGACGAGGAGCGGGACCGGGCGTTCGACCGCTTCTGGCGGGCCCGCCAGGAGCGCTCGTCCCTCGGTGGATCGGGCATCGGCCTGTCGATCGTGCAGAAGCTGGTGCAGGCCGACGCCGGGTCGGTCGAGCTGCGATCCGCCGACGGCGGCGGCCTCGACGCCGTGATCTCGCTCCCGCCCGGCTGACGACCCCGGCGCGCCGGAGGCTCGTGGCGCTCGCCCGCGAGCGTCGACAGCGGACGCGCCCCGGGGACCCGGACCTCCGCCGGCCGGGGCCCCGTCGGCGGCGGTCTCAGCGGCGCGAGCCGCGGGCCATGTAGAACCAGAACGGGAAGGGCACCCCGGCCTCCTGCATGGCCCGGCGGGCGGCCAGCACGGCAGCACCGGCGGCGGTCACGTCGTAGAACCACGCCTCGGCGGCGCCGGGCGCCGGGTCGACGTCGACCAGGTCGAGGGCGGCCTCCTCGTAGTAGGTCCGCACGTCGTGGGCGGCCTGGATCGGGTCGCCCGGCAGACCGGCCTCGTCCCACGGCGTGCCCCCGGCGACCGCCACGAAGGCGGCCACGACGTCGGGGACGCCGGCGGCGTCGGTCACCCGGCCGACCGACGTCCGGCCGCCGTGGGCCCGCACGGCGCGCTCGTAGGCGTCTCGCAGGGCCCGGGCCTCCTCGACCGCCTCGGGCACGGTCGGGTCGAACCGCGGCGGCAGCGAGCAGGCCAGCGGCGTCTCGGAGAACTCGACCACGTCGGGGTGGTCCTCCAGCACCGGCCCCGACGGCCGCGCCAGCAGGTCGAAGGCGTGGCGCAGCACGCCGTGCTGGAACGCGGGGTCGTTGGGGACGCCCAGCGGGCGACCGAGGGGGAAGTGGCAGTACAGCGCCCGCGGCGGGTGCATCTGCTCGGCCACGGGCCGCACCGAGATCAGGGCGGTCGTCGCGAGGCCGGCGGCCTCCAAGACGTGCGAGAGCACACACACGGTGCGCGAGCAGAGCGGTCAGACGGGCGTGAGCAGCACCACGTCGACGCCGTCGGCGGCGAGCAACGCCGCCGCCCGGGGCGCCGTGTCGAGGCGGACCTTGGCGACCGAGTCGTCCTGGTTGCCGGCGAACGCGAGGTGGCGGGGCGCCACCGCCCCGATGGTGCCCTCGGCCGCCAGCTCCTCGAGCCGGTCGATCGGGAAGACGACGTCGAGGTCGAGGGCGAACCTCCCGGTCGAAGTTCGGGCTCCAGTGGCCGAGCACCAGGTCGCGATCGGCGCGGTCGAGCACGCGGTAGCCGACGTCGAAGGGCCCGAACGGCTCGTCATCGCGGCGGTGCAGGGCGGCCGTGGTCACGATGGCGACCGTGGCGTCGGACAGGTCCGGCGGCGGCGTCCACGGGGTGGTCTCGAAGTCGGGGACGGGGAGCCCGGCGGCCCAGGCCCGGATGTCGTCATCGGCGGTCACGGCCTGATCGAACCACGTCGTCGACGGGGTCGCCAGCCTGGCGCGTGGGCCCCGCGCACACCGCCGCGCCCGCGCCGGTCGCCGGACGCCGACCGTGGGTGCCCGACCAGCCTGCCGGGGGATGGCCGGTCAGTCGGTCGAGGTGGGCGTCCGCGGGCGCACGGCGCGGCCCACGAGGTGGGCGCCCACCGGCGCGGTCAGCAGCTGCAGGGCGACGATGAGGGCGATCTTGGTGAGGTCCGACGCCGCCGACAGGCGCAGCGCGGTCCCGGCCGCGACGAGCACCAGCCCGAGGGTGGCGGGCTTGGTCGCGGCGTGCATGCGCGACAGCACGTCGGGGAACCGCACGAGCCCGAGCCCGGCCACCGCCGCCAGGGCGCCGCCGACGAGCAGCAGCACCGACGACACCGCCTCGGTCGGCGTCACGGCTCCACCTCCCCGGACTCTGCGAGGAAGCGGGCGACGGCAGCCGTGCCGACGAACCCGAGCAGGGCGACCACCAACCCGACCTCGAGGAACGTGCCGTCACCGGTGCGCGCCGACAGCAGCAGCGTGCTGAGGGCGAACATGGTCAGCAGCACGTCGGAGGCGACGATGCGGTCGGCCACGGTCGGGCCCAGCACGAGACGGGCCGCGGCGAGGGCGCCCCCGATCGCCAGCAGGGCGAAGGCCACGTCGACGGCGAGGGTCACGGCTGCACCTCCCGCAGCGTCCGTCCCTGAAGGCGGCACCGGCTCACGACACCGCCTCGGCGGACAGCGCGGCCCGGTCGGCTTCGGTGCCGAAGGCGGCGACGGCCCGGGCCTCGAAGGCCAGCACGCTCTCCCGCACGGCCTCGGGGTCGGAGAGGTCGAGCGCGTGCACCAGCAGCACCCGAGCCTGATCGGCATCGACATCGACGTCGGCATCAGCGTCGACGTCGGCATCGACGTCGGCATCACCGTCGACGTCGGCACCGGCACCGACACCGGCGGCCGGCAGCACGTCGACGGTGAGGGTCCCCGGGGTGAGGGTCACCGAGTTGCCGACCAGGGTGGCGATCACGGCCGAGCGGGACCGCAGCCCGACGGCGACCACGCCCGGATGGACCCGGCCGCGCGGGGCCACCACCGCGGCCACGACCTGCCAGGTGGCCGCCACGAGCTGCCCGGCGAACCAGACGACGTAGCGCACGGCGGGCCAGGGCGAGATCCGGGCGCCGGTGCCGTCACCGGTGGGGAACAGCACCAGCAGCACCACGCTCACCACGATGCCGCTCGCCACGTTGGCCCAGGTGAGCCCGCCCCACAGGGCCACCCACACGACCACCAGCCACGCCACGGTGGCGACCCGGCGGATCATCGGCCCATCACCGCCTGCACGTAGGCGGTCGGATCGACGAGCCCCTGCGCCGCCCGCTCGCACAGCCCGTAGAGGGGGCCGGCGAACAGCGCGATGGCCACCGTCACCGCCACCAGCGCCACCGTCGAGCCCGTCATCAACGGCGGCACCGCCAGCTTCGCCGGGCGCCCCGGCGCGGCGCCGTGGTGCCCGTCGGGGGCCGCACCGTGATCGGCGACCAGGGTGGTGCCCGAGGGCGCGACGTCGTTCGGGAGGGCCGAGGACGAAGCCGAAGCCGAAGCCGGGTGGCCGGCGTCGATGCGGGCCACCGCGGCCAGGGCGGGGGTGGGCTCGTCGGGACGCCCCCAGAACACGCCGTTCCAGATCTTGGTCATCGAGTACAGCGTGAGCAGGCTGGCGGCCAGGCTGACCGCGACGATGGCCCACTCGCCGGCGTCGAAGCCGGCCTCCACGAGCGCCAGCTTGCCCACGAACCCCGACAGCGGGGGGACGCCGGCGAGCGAGAGGGCGGCGAGCCCGAACAGCACGGCGGCCACCGGGATCCGTCGGATCAGCCCCCCGACGCGACGCAACGACGTCGATCCGGCGGCGTGGTCGACCATGCCGCCCACGAGGAACAGGCTCGCCTTCACCGGCACCTGGTGGACGAGGAAGAACACCGCCCCGGCGAGGCCCGACACGGTGAACAGGGCCAGCCCGAGCACCATGTAGCCCACCTGGCTGACGATGTGGAAGGACAGGATGCGCTTCATGTCCCCCTGGGCGATGGCGCCCAGGACGCCGATCACCATGGTCAACCCGGCGAGCACCAGCAGCAGGGTCGAGGGCCCGTCGGGGGCGAACAGCAGCGTCTGGGTGCGCAGGAGGCAGTACACCCCGATCTTGGTGAGCAGGCCGGCGAACACCGCCGTCACCGGGGCGCGGGCCGTGGGGTACGAGTCGGGCAGCCAGAAGAACAACGGGAACACCGCGGCCTTGATGCCGAACACGACGACCAGGGTGAGCGAGAGCGCGGTGCGCACCTCGGGCGAGACGGCGGTGAGGCGACCGGCCAGGTCTGCCAGGTTCACCGTGCCGGTGGCGGCGTAGACGAAGGCGATGGCCGCCACGAACAGGGTCGACGCCACGAGGTTGATGACGACGTAGGTCATGCCGTGGCGCACCTGGTCGCGGGTCGCGCCCAGGGTCAGCAGCACGTAGCTCGCGGCCAGCGCCAGCTCGAAGGCCACGAAGAGGTTGAACAGGTCACCGGTGAGGAAGGCCAGCGACACCCCGGCGGTCAGCACCAGGTAGGTCGGGTGGAACGCCGGCGTGTCGTCGTCGCAGCCGGGCTGGCCGATGGCGAACACGAGCACGGCGGCGATGGTGGCGAGGCCGACCGCCAGCACGACCGCCGACATCGGATCGGCGACGATGGTGATGCCGAGGGGCGCCGGCCACCCACCGGACTGGGTCGCCACCACCGTCCCGTCCCACACCTGGGCGAGGACGGCCACCGCGCCGGCGAGGGCGACGGCGACGGCGGTGACCGACACGAGCCGCTGCGCCGTGACCGAGCGCCACGCCAGCAGGCACAGGGCCGTGCCGACCAGCGGGGCCACGATGGGCAGGACGAGCAGCGCGTTCACGACGCCTCGCCTCCGGGCGACGCGCCCGCCGAGGGAGGTGCGCCGTCGGGCGCCGACGCCGCCCCCGACCGGGGCGAGTGGTCGGGCGGTCGCGGCGGATGGCGCTCGCGCTCGGCGAGGGCGGCGATGCGACGGTCCTCGGGGTCGTCTTCGACCTCGTCCTCCCCGGTGAGGGTCCAGGACCGGTAGGCGAGCGCCAGCAGGAAGGCGGTGAGCCCGAAGGAGATCACGATGGCGGTCAGCGCCAGCGCCTGGGGCAGCGGATCGGCCACCGGCTCCCCCTCGCGGAGACCACCGATGAACGGCGCCGCCCCGGCACGCCCGCCGGCGGCGAGCAGCAGCAGGTTGGCCCCGTGGGCGAACAGCCCGAGGCCGAGCAGGATGCGGGTGAGGTTGCGCTGCAGGAGGAGGTAGGTGCCGGCGGCGAACAGCCCGCCCACCGCCACCGCCAGGGCGAGCGTCACGCGTCCACCTCCTCGGGTGCCGCCTCGGCGGGCGCCGGGCCCACCGGACCATCGCCGGTGGCGCCGAGCGAGGTGAGCACCAGCAGCACGAGCCCGACCACCACGAGGTACACGCCGCTGTCGAGGACCAGCGCGCTCGTCACCTTCACGGACCCGAGCACGGGTGCATCGGCCCCGAAGGAGCCGTGCTCGAGCAGCGTCCCGCCGAACGCCAGCGGGACCAGCACCGTGACCGTCGCCAGCAGCAGGCCGGCCCCGAGGAAGGCGAACGGGCTCAGCCGGGCCGCGCGGCGCACGTCGTCGACACCGCCGGCGAGGTAGCGCAGCACGAGAACGCGGCGCCGGCGACGAGACCGCCGGGGAACCCGCCGCCGGGCTGGCTGTACCGGCGAACAGCAGGTACACCGACACCAGCAGCACGGTGTGGAACTCGGCGCGGACGCAGACGTCGAGGATGGGGGTGCGCGACGTCCGGTTCACGACGCCACCACCGACTCCGGTGCCGCCCGGGCGGCGGAGCCCGCCTCGCCGGCACCCGGTTCGCCGTCGTCCAGCGGCACCTCCCGGCGCGTGCCGGGCCGGTCGCGCCTCGCCGCCTGGACGAGCGCCACGACCCCCAGCGCCGCCACGGCGATCACGGTGATCTCGCCCATGGTGTCGAAGCCGCGGAAGTCGACGACGACGACGTTGACGACGTTGCGGCCCTCGCCCTCGGGCAGGGAGCGCTCGACGTACTCGCGGGCCAGCGGCGCGTCGGACCGCTGACCGGCGGCGATCAGGGCGAACCCGGCGACGAAGGCACCGACCGCCAGTGACAGGGCGAGACGTCCGGCGTTGGACGTGCGGCGACGCGTGGCCGCCGCCGGGCGGCCACGCCCGTCACCACCGGGCAGCCCGACGGCGGGGAACCGTGGCGGCAGGTGGCGCAGCACGAGCAGGAACACCACGATGCCGAGCGTCTCGACCAGCAGCTGGGTGATCGCCAGGTCGGGAGCGCCCTGCACCACGAACAGCGCGGCGGTGGCGTAGCCGACGACGCCGAGCACCAGGACGGCGACGACCCGCCGGCGGGCGAGGCACACCGCCACCGCCGCCCCCAGCAGCAGGGCCGTCACCAGCAGCTGCACCGGCCCCTCGGCGAGGACCAGGGGGACGGGCTCGGAGCCCCGGGCGACGCCGAGGGCGAGCGGGACCACGGGCAGGGCGACGACGGTGAGCAGGATCACCGCCAGGTAGAAGGGCAGGGACCCGCGCTGGACGGCCCCGGCGACCTGATCGGCCCCGGTCAGCAGCCCGCGCAGCGACGCCTGGTAGGCGTCGGCGCCACTCGGCGGGTGCGGCGCGTTGGCCTGCCACCGCTCCACCCGACGACGGGCGACCGCGAGCGCGGCGCCGCCGCCGACCGCCAGGGCCGACAGCCCCAGCGCCGCGGTGAGCCCGTGCCAGAGCGCCAGCGCCTCCACCTCGCCCGGCGCGAGCGCACCGGCCGCCGGCTCGAGCACGACCGCCGCCAGCGACGGCGCCAGGCCGAGCACCAGGCCGAGGGCGGCGAGCACCACGGAGGGCACCACCAGCATGGGGGCCGGGCGGCGCACGGCGGCGGGATCGACGAGGTCGCCGTCGGGCAGGGCGCCGACGTGGTGCTCGTGCGGGCCGAAGGCACCCCAGGCGAACCGGAACGAGTAGGCGACGGTGCCGGCGCTGCCGATGACCACGGCGGCCACCAGGGCGGCGACGGCCACGCCGGCGAGCGGCGCGTCGACCAGGCCGGTGAGCCCTGCCTCCTTGGCCACGAACCCCAGCAGCGGCGGCAGCCCCGCCATCGAGGCGGCCGCGACCGCGGCGGCGCCGGCGAGCACGGGCAGGCGACGACCGAGCCCCCCGAGCCGGCGCAGGTCCCGGGTGCCGGCCTGGTGGTCCACCGTCCCGACCACGAGGAACAGCGACGCCTTGAACAGGGCGTGGGCCAGCAGCAGCGTGCAGCCGGCCAGGGCGGCCTGCGGGGTGCCGACGCCGAACAGCAGCACGAGCAGGCCGAGCTGGCTCACCGTGCCGAACGCCAGCAGCAGCTTGACGTCGTTCTGGCGCAGGGCGCGGTAGGCGCCGAGCAGCACGGTGGCGGCGCCGATGCCGAGCACCAGCGGGCGCCACGGCCCATCTGCGAACGCCGGGGAGAAGCGGGCGACCACGTAGACGCCCGCCTTCACCATGGTGGCCGAGTGCAGGTAGGCGCTCACCGGCGTCGGCGCGGCCATCGCCCCCGGGAGCCAGTAGTGGAACGGCACCTGGGCGGACTTGGTCACCACCCCGACGAGCACCAGCACGAGGGCCACGTCGACCACGGCGCCGCTCGGCGGCGAGGCGAGCACCAGCGACAGGGTGAAGGTCCCCGCCTGCTGGCCGAGCAGGACCAACCCGGCGAGCATCGCCAGGCTGCCGGCCCCCGTGGTCAAGAAGGCCTGCATCGCCGCGGACCGCGCCGACGCGTCCCGATCGTCGATCCCGATGAGCAGGAAGGAGGCCACCGAGGTGAGCTCCCAGAAGAGGAACAGGGCCAGCAGGTTGTCGCTCAGGACCAGCCCCAGCATCGAGCCGGCGAAGAACACCAGCAGGCCGGCGAGCCGGCCCGTGCCCGGTCCCGGGTGCAGGTACCACCGGGCGTAGGCGAACACGGCGACGCCGATGCCGGTCACCACCAGCACGAACAGCAGGGCGAACGCATCGAGCCGCAGTGGCAGGGCGAGGCCGAGCGAGGGCACCCACGACACCGTGGCCGTGACCGGCCGGCCGTCGAGCACGCCCGGCGCCTGCCACACCGACCAACCGAGGGCCACCGCCGGCACCACGGCGGCGAGCAGCAGGCTGCGGGTGCCCAGGCGACGCGCCGACATCCCGATCACCGGGGCGGTGACGAAGAAGGCCAGCAGGACGGCGAACATGACGGCTCCGGGCGGACGGGTCGCGGGACGCCGACCAGTCTTCCCGGCACACCTCCGGCGTCGGGCCGGCGGGACCGCCGGGACCGACGTCGGTCGCAGGCTAGCGAACCCCGCTTCCGGTGTCGCCGCTCGGATCGTGAACGGGGCGTGAACGGCGTCGGGCGCCCCCACCGCGGCCCCGCTCCCTAGACTGCGGTCCCATCGGGTCCCGGCGCACGCCGTGCGGGCCCCGAGGCGAGGACGCAGGGAGGGTGACCATGCCGAGGAGGGCCGACGCCCCTGAACAGGGCGCAGCATGGGCATAGCCGTCATCGTGCTCGCCGTCGTGTCGGCGCTCGCCATCGCCGCCGCGGTGCTGGCCACCAGGGCCGCGACGCGCGCCCGGACCCGCCTCACCGAGCTGCAGTCGACCGACGTGCTCACCGCCCTGCCCAACCGGACCAGCTTCGAGGCCTCCCTCGAGCGGCTGCTGCAGTCCGGCGCCGGACCCACCCGCCTCTCGGTGCTGCTGCTCGAGCTGCAGCGCGTCCACGCCCTCAACGACACGTACGGCCGCGAGGTCGGCGACGCCCTCATGGTCGAGGTGGCCGGCCACCTCGACGACGCCCGTCAGCGGGGCGAGGTGCTGGCCCGCATCGGGGGCGCCCAGTTCGCGCTGGCCTGCCCCGAGGTGTCGACCCTGGCGGTGGCTCGAGCCCGGGCCGAGACCCTGCAGACGGTGATCCGGGCCCCGTTCCGCATCGGCCGCGACACCCTGCGCATCGACGCCAACGTCGGCGTCGTGCTCACCGACGGCACCGCCCCGGCCGGCCAGGTCCTGCTCGACGCCGGCGTGGCGCTGCAGGAGGCGGAGGAGCGCGGCACCAACTCGATCGTGACCTTCGAGGTCGCCCTGCGCTCGCGGCTGGGCGGCGGCACCCAGGAGGCGAAGCTGCGCGAGGCCCTGGAGAAGCGCCAGTTCTGGCTCCTGTACATGCCGGTGGTGGCGGTGGCCGACCACCGCATCGTCGGGGTCGAGGCGCTCCTGCGCTGGGCGGACCCCGACCGGGGCCTGATGGGCACCGCCGAGTTCCTCGAGGTCCTCGAGCAGAGCGGCCTGATCGTGCCGGTCGGCGGATGGGTGGTCGACGAGGCCTGCCGCCAGAGCCGGGCCTGGCTCGACGCCTTCCCCGGCCTCGACCTGACGACCACGGTCAACGTGTCGCCACGCCAGCTCGCCGACGAGCACTTCGTCGAGGGCATCCTCGAGCCGGCGCTGTCCGCCCACCGCCTGCCGCCCGACAAGCTCTGCCTGGAGATCAGCGAGTCCAGCGCCGCCCTCGACGCCGCGGCGTGGCCGGCGCTGCGCATGGCCAAGGAGGCCGGCGTCCAGCTGGCGCTCGACGACTTCGGCGTCGGGTTCGCCTCGCTCACCACCATCCGCACGGCCCAGCTCGACGTGCTCAAGATCGACCCGGCGTTCGTGCAGGCCGTCGCCGACAGCCGCGAGGGGCTCGCCATCGTCCAGCACATCGTCGGCATGGCCCACGCGCTCGGACTCACGCCGGTGGCCGAGGGCGTCGACCACCCCGACCAAGCCGAGGCCCTGCGGGGCATGGGGTGCGATCTCGCCCAGGGCTACTACTACGGGCGGCCCCAGCCGGTCGACGTGATCGAGCGCCTGCTGAAGCGGGGGCGGGTCGCGCCGGGCGACGAGGGTCGACCGGCGATCGACTGGACGGGCGGGCCGGGCGCGACCACCGGCGCGACGAGCCCGACCCCGCCACCCCTGCGCCGCACCTTCTGAGCCCGAGCGACACGTCACGGCGATCGACGCCACGGGTGCGTCGGCCACGACGCGTGCGATCGACGCCGCGACCGCGTCGCTACCCGAGGAGGTTGGCGTGCACCGCCTCGATGGTCTCGAACGGCACGCCGATGGCTCGCAGGTAGCCGAGCACCGAGCCGTGGTCGCGGCGCACGGCGGCGAGGACCTCGAGGATGGCGGCCGGTTCGGTCGCCCGGTGGGCGGCCGGCAGGGCGCGCAGCTCGTCGGCCTTCGACGGCGCGACCCCGTCGAGCCAGGCGATGGTCTGCTCGATCACCGAGGCGCTGAGCACGTAGTCGCCGGCGATCTCGTCGTCCCGCACGCCGAGCACGCCGAGGATCAGGGCGGCCATGACCCCGGTGCGGTCCTTCCCCACCGAGCAGTGGAACACGAGCGGGTAGGACGCCGGCAGGGCCAGCAGGGCGAACAGCCCCGCCACCGCGTCGCGACCCTCGTCGAGCATCTCGAGGTAGCGGTCGGTGAGGAAGCGGGACGGCTCGACGTCCACGTCGAGGTCGCGCTCGGCCCAGGTGGTCTGCAGCACCGGTCGGTGGTGCCAGCCGAACGGTGAGCCCTCCCCGCCGAGGTGCCCGGTCGCGGCCACCTCGCCGGCCGTGCGCAGATCGACCACCGTGCGCAGCCCGAGGTCCTGCAGCCGGGCGACGTCGGCCGCCGAGACCCGGTGGAGGCCGTCGGCCCGGAACAGGCGGCCCCAGGGAACCGTCTGCCCGGCGCGCCCGCGGTAGCCGCCCAGGTCGCGCAGGTTGAAGGCGTGGTCGAGCCGATGGTGCCGGGCCGATCGGACCGCTCCGGAGGGACCGACCGGGCCGGGGTCGGCGCGTCGGGCTCGGCGGGTGATCGGCAGGGTCTCGGGGCCATGGCGACTCCTCCGCCGTCGTCGGCACCGGCGCCGTGCCGATGCCGCACTGCCTGGCGCACGGCGCCGCGCCTGCCCTCCGCCCCGCACCACACCGTGCGGAGAGACCGGCCCCGCGGCTGCTCGGGGCCGGCTCCCCGTCGGTGGTCACACCCTGACGGACGGACCTGACCGCTCGCTGACGCTTCTCCGGCCACCCGATGAAACCTCGGTGAACGCCCGACGACGCCCGCCCGGGCACGCCCGCCCGGCCCGGGTCGGGCCGGCGAGGAGGTCAGCCCGGCGTGGCCCCGGCGGGGAACTCGTCGGCCGTCAGCGGCGGGGCGAAGTAGTAGCCCTGCGCCCGGTCGCAGCCGAGGATCTGCAGCATCTCGAGCTGCTCCTCGTACTCGACGCCCACCGCCGTCACCTGCAGGCCGAGGTTGTGGGCGAGCTCGATGGTGGCCCGCACGATGGCGGTGTCGTGCTCGTGCTGGCCGAGGCCCTGGATGAGGGTGCGGTCGATCTTGACGAAGTCGAGCGGGAAGCGCTTCAGGTAGCCCAGCGACGACTGCCCCGCGCCGAAGTCGTCGAGCCCGATGCGCACCCCGAGGTCGCGCAGGTAGCCGATGGAGGCGTCGATGTTGGCCTGGGCCCCGATCAGGATGCTCTCGGTGATCTCGAGGCACAGCCGCTCCGGTGGGAGGCCGCCGGCCTGCAGGGCGGTCACCACCTTCGTCGACAGGTCGGGGTCGGCCAGCTGACGCGGCGAGACGTTCACCGAGATGTCCTGCAGGTCGAGGCCGGCGTCGTTCCACGCCGCCAGCTGCTCGCAGGTCAGCTGCAGCACCTGGGCCCCGAGCCGGGCGATGAGGCCGGTCGACTCGGCGGCCTCGATGAACTCCGCCGGGGAGAGCAGCTCGCCGGCGTGGTCGTGCACGCGCAGCAGCGCCTCGGCGCCCACCGTGCGCTCGAGCTCGATGTCGACGATCGGCTGGTAGTGCACCTGCACGCCGTCGTGATCGAGCGCCCGACGCAGCTGCTGCTCGACGGCCCGCCGACGGTTGGCCGACTCGGCCAGCTCCTCGGTGTAGACCTCGACCCGGTCGCGCCCGGTCGACTTCGCCATCGCCATCGCCCGACCCGCCGCCATGAGCACGTCGTCGGCCTCGTGGTCGTCCTGGCCGGCCGCCACGCCGATCGACACCGACACCTGCACCTCGCCGCCGTCGATGGCGATCGGGTCGGCGACCACGGCCCGCACCTGGGTGGACAGCAGCACGGCCTCGGCCACGTCGGCCCCGCCCGGCATGACCACGACGAACTCGTCGGACCCGAGGCGACCCACCACGCATGCCTCCCCGGCCACGGCGACGAGGCGGGTGGCGAGCGCCTTCATCACGTCGTCGCCCGCCGGCCGGCCGTAGGCGTCGTTGATGTCGGTGAAGCGATCGACGTCGATGAGCAGGACGACCGGCGCCGAGGCCCCTTCGTCGAGCATCCGCGCGAGGCGGTCGAGGATGCGCACCCGGCTGGGCAGCTCGGTCAGCGCGTCGGTGTAGGCGCGCTCGGCCAGCTGCGAGACGGCCTCGACCCGCTCGGTGACGTCGCGGGCGTTGAGCACGACGCCGCCGATGGCCGGGTTGTCGGAAAGGTCGGAGGCCACCACCTCGAAGTGGCGCCACCCGCCGTCGGCGGCGCGCAGGCGCAGCTCGACCGGCTCGCCGATGCCGAGCTCGTCGGTGCTCACGAGGTCGACGAGGCGCTCGGGCCGGTCGTCGGGGTGCACCAGCTCGAGCAGGTCGACCCCCGCCAACCCGCCGTCGGGGTAGCCGAGCAGGCGGGCGGTGGCCGGGCTGGCGTACTGGACGACGCCCGCGGGGGTGGCCACGGCGATCACGTCGGAGGCGTTCTCGACCAAGGCGGCGAACCGCGTCTCGCTCTGGGACACCTTGGCCTCGGCGACCCGCACCTCGCTGAGGTCGCGGGCCACCATCGAGACGGCCTCGATCTCCCCGCGCCGGTCGCGGTGGGCGACGATCACCGCCGAGACCGGCAGCGACTCGTCGGCGCCGGCGAGCAGGGTCAGCCGGCCCCGCCACCGCCCGTACTTCACCAGCGCGGGCAGGACCTTGACCTCGTAGTGCCCCTTCGACCACTCGTCGCGCAGCTCGACGAGCCCGATCTTGTCCGCCTCCCGGATGGGGATCAGCGTCACGAAGGCGTCGTTGGCCCACAGCGCCTCGTGACCGACCGGACGCGAAGATGGCCACGAGGTCGGGGGTCTGACCATGGTGGTCGGTGAGGATCCCGACGATGTCGATCTCGTCGGCCGGCTCGTCGGGACCGGGCGCCGGGGCGACCGATCTGGCCGGTGACGGTGGGGCCGCCCCCACCTCCCCGGGCGAGCTGGCGCAGCAACCGGACGACGGGTCCCTCCGACGAGTGCGCCACCTCGAACTCGTAGTCGGTGGTCCCCTCGGTCGTGGTGGCGCGGACCCAAGCACCTTGTGGAAGCCGGGGCGCTCCCGCCATCGTCGCCAGGGCCGACAGCGCGGCCTGGTCGTCGTCGTCGACGCCGGCCTCGACCGCCTCGTGGAGCACCTCGGCCCGCTCGCCCGCGGGGCGCGCCGCGCCGGTGCGGGCCGCCGCCTCGAGGCGTCGGCTCCAGGAGGTCATCGCCGGCCCGCCCTGGTGGTCGCGGCGCGGCGACCCCTCGTCACTCGGGTGGCGGGCCGCATCAGGACGCTCTTCAGTCGATCCGCTGCCCTCGGGCCGTGGGTCGGACGGCCCGGTCCGGGCATCGGACCGCCGACCCGGCCGCTCAGGGGACCGCACAGCGCAGCACGGCGGCGCCGGCGACCTGCCCTGTGCCGAGTCGGGTCAACGCCGTGTTGGCCTCCGCGAGGTCGAGCACCTCGACCTCGGTGCGCAGGGGCACGGCGACGGCCAGCTGAGCAGGTCGCGCACGTCGGCGCTGCACGTTGGCGACGCTGCGGATCGACCGCTCCCACCACAGCGAGTCGTACGAGAAGCCGCGGATGTGGTCGAGGTGGATGGCGTTGACGGCCACCGCCGCGCCGCGGTCGAGCGCCTCGAGCGCCCGGATGACGACGTCGCCGGCCGGGGCGAAGGTGACGGCGGCATCGAGCGGCACGGGGACGACCGTCGTACGCTGGTCCAGGCCGCCGAGGGCCTCGGCCTGGGCCTGCTCCCTCGGCGAGCGGGTCGCCACGTGGACGTCGGCACCCCAGTGCCGGGCGATCTGGATGGCGACGGTGGCCGACGCCCCGAAGCCGTAGGGACGCCACCGGCGGCGACCCGTGGCCTCCGTACCCGATGGTCCTTCTTCTCGCACAGCAGCGGCGCGGCGGCGACCGCGCCGAACCCGTCCGGCAGCGGGTGCACGAAGTCGGCCCGGGCGGTCACCGCGCTGGCGTAGCCGCCGTCGCGGTCCCAGCCGGTGAACTCGGCGTGCTCGCACAGGTTCTCCCGGCCCCGACGGCAGAAGCGGCAGGTGCCGCAGGTGGAGGCGATCCAAGCGATGCCCACCCGGCGACCCGGCAGCGATGCGGCCAGCGCGGGATCGACGTCGGGCCCCACCGCCGTCACGGTGCCCACCACCTGGTGACCGGGGGTGATGGGCAGGCGCCGGGCCGGCAGGTCGCCCTCGACCAGCTGGAGGTCGGTGCGACACACCGCGCAGGTCTCCACCGCCACGAGCACCTCGCCGGGACCCGGCGTGGGCTCGGGCAGGTCGGTCGCCCGCAGCGGGCCGGTGGCGGCGGGGGCGGGCTCGAACAGGCGCTCGGCGAGCACGCGACCATCCTCGCGCGTCACCCCCCACCGCGAACCGGCTGACCGGTCACGCGCCCCAGCACCCGCATCGTCAGCCAGAGGCGGCAGGGTCGGTCACCCGGGGCGGGACAGGACGGTGTGCAGACCGGCGACGATGCGGTCGAGGTCGTCGTCGTCGATGACGAGCGGCGGGCACATGGCGAGGGTGGTGTCGCCGATCGGCCGCACGATGACGCCCTCGGCCAGCAACGCCTCGCGGGCGGCGACCGCCGACCGGCCGGGCGCCAGGTCCACGGCCCAGATGCCCTCCAGGCCGCGCACGGCGGCGACGAGGCCGTCGTCGGCGAGGCCCTGCAGCCTCGGTCCCAGCCGCTCGCCGATGCGGGTGGCGGCCGCAAGGAGGCCCTCGTCGCGCAGGACGGCGAGGTTGACCAGCCCGGCCCGGCAGGCCGTGGCGTGACCGCTGTAGGTGTGGCCGTGGCGCAGCACGAACCCGGCGTCGGCCTCGAGGACCTCCCGCACGGCGGGGCCGACGAGCACGCCACCGAGCGGCTGGTAGCCCGACGTCGCCCCCTTGGCGAAGGTGACGAGGTCGGGTTCGACCCCGAGGCGGTCGGCACCCCACCACGTGCCGAGGCGGCCGAAGCCGCAGATCACCTCGTCGAGGATCAGCAGGGCGCCGTGCTCGTCGCAGAGGCGGCGCAGCCCGACGAAGTACCCGCGGTCGACGGGACGCACCCCGCCTGCGCCGATCACCGGCTCGGCCAGCACGGCGGCGATGCGATCGCCGCCGTCGGCGAAGGCGGCCTCGACCTCGGCGAGGTCGTCGTGGGCGACGTGGTGGACACCCTCGAGGAGCGGGCCGAAGCCCTCCTTGTTGCCCGGCAGGCCCTGGGCGGTCATCCCGCCGTAGGTGACCCCGTGGTAGGCGTGGTGCCGGGCGAGCACGACGTGGCGCTCGGGTCGGCCCTGGCGGCTGAAGGTCAGCCGGGCGAGCTTGAGCGCCGAGTCGACGGCCTCGGAGCCCGACGAGGTGAGGAAGACGCGGGCGTCGGGCATCGGCGCCAGCGCGGCGAGCTCCTCGCAGAAGGCATCGGCGACCGGGTTGGTGAACCGCTCGAAGGCCTGGAACGACTCGAGCGTGCGGACCTGATCGGCGACGGCCTCGGCGACGTCGAGCCGACCGTGGCCGATCTGGCAGTACCACAGCGACGCCATGGCGTCGACGTAGCGGCGGCCCGCGGCGTCGAAGACGGCGGCGCCCTCGCCCCGCACGATGTCGAGGAACTCGGTGGCCGCCGGACGGGCGAACGGGTGCAGGAACGCGGGTGGACCCGTCATGGCAGCACGTCGGCGAGCTCGACGTGGTCGCGGCCGAGCGACTCGGCCACCGCGCGGTGCACCAGTCGCCCGTCGCAGGTGTTCACGCCGACGGCCAGCTCGGGGCGGGCGGCGACCGCGCCGGCGAGGCCCCGCGCCGCCAGCTCGGCGAGGTAGGGCAACGTCGCGTTGGTGAGGGCGTGGGTGGAGGTGTGCGGCACGGCACCGGGGATGTTGCCCACGCCGTAGTGCAGCACGCCGTGGTGCTCGTACACCGGGTCGTGGTGGAACGTCTCGTGGATCGTCTCGACGCAGCCACCCTGGTCGACGGCGACGTCGACGATCACCGATCCCGGCCGCATCGAGGCGACCATCGCCTCGGTCACCAGCACGGGGGCCCGGCCGCCGGGGACCAGCACGGCGCCGATCACCAGGTCCGAGGACGCGACCGACCGGGCGATGGCGCCCCGGTTCGAGGCCAGCGTCGTGATGCGGCCCTTGTGGATCTGGTCGACCATGCGGAGGCGGTCGAGGTTGGCGTCGAGCAGGTTGACCTCGGCCTCCATGCCGGCCGCGATCCACGCCGCGTTCCAGCCCACGTTGCCGGCCCCGAGCACGGTGACCCGGCCCGGCTGCACGCCGGGCGCCCCGCCGAGCAGCACCCCGCGCCCGCCGTTGTGGCGCTCCAGGAAGTGGGCCCCGATCTGCACCGCCATGCGCCCGGCGACCTCGCTCATGGGCGCCAGCAGCGGCAGCGCCCCCGACGCCAGCTCGACCGTCTCGTAGCCGACGGCGGTGACCCGCCGGGCCAGCAGCTCGTCGGCCACCTCGGGGTAGGCGGCGAGGTGGAGGTAGGTGAACAGCACGAGCCCGGGACGGAGGTGCTCGAACTCCGACGGCTGGGGCTCCTTGACCTTGCACACGAGGTCGGCGCGGCCCCACACCTCGGCCGCCGAGGCGACGACCTCGGCCCCGGCGGCGGCCAGCTCCTCGTCGGCGATCCCGGCGTCGGACCCGGCACCCGCCTCCACCAGCACGTCGACGCCGTGCCGCTCGAGCTCGTGCACCCCGTCGGGGGTGACGGCGACCCGGTGCTCGTCCGACTTGACCTCGCGGGGCACCCCAACGGTCGGCATCGCCCCATCGTGCCATCATGAGCGGGCCGGCACGGCCGGCGGCGCAGGCGGACGACACGGGAGGGGCACATGGCGACACCGGCCGAGCGCGGCTTCCGCCTCCCGGCAGCGACCGCCGCCCACGAGCGCACGGTCATGGCCTGGCCGACCATGCGCCGCATCGACTTCTGGCGCGGCCACCTCGGCGCCGCCCGCGACGCCTTCGCCGCCACGGCCCGCCTGATCGCCGAGCGCGAGCCGGTGCTCGTCGTCGCCGACGAGGGCGAGGGCCGGGCCGCCGCCGGCTGGCTGGGCGACGGCATCGAGGTGGTCGAGCTGGCGCTCGACGACTCGTGGATCCGAGACACCGGGCCCGTCGTGGTGGTCGACGAAGCGGGCGAGCGGCTGGCCGTGCACCTCGGGTTCAACGGCTGGGGCGAGCGCCTCGCCCCCTGGGACCGCGACGCCGAGCTGGCCTCCCCGCTCGCCGCGCACCTCGGGCTGCCGGTCGAACGGGCACCGTTCGTCCTGGAGGGCGGGGCCTTCGTGGGCAACGGACGGGGCACGATCGTGGTGTCGGAGTCGTGCGTGCTCGACGAGCGGCGCAACCCCGGGCTGGCGCGATCCCCCGCCGAGGACCTGCTGCGGGCGTGGCTCGGCGTCGAGCGGGTCGTGTGGATCGCCGGAGGTCTCGCCGACGACCGGGCCGGCGGGCACATCGACGACGTCGTGGCCTTCACCGACGACCCCGACCGGGTGCTGCTGCAGACGACCACCGACACCGACGACCCCGACCACGCCGCCGCCGCCGACGCCCGGCGGCGGCTCGAGGAGGCGGGCCTCGACGTGGTCGAGATCGACGTGCTGCCCCACGTCGAGTGCTTCGACGAGATCGTCGAGGTCCCCTACGTCGGCTTCTACGTCGGCGACGGCAGTACACGTCCCCGTCGCCGGCGCCGCCGCCGACGGCGGATGCTCGACCTGATCGGCGCGCAGTTCCCAGGCCGCGAGACGGTGCCGGTGCCCGCCACGGTGCTGGCCTACGGCGGGGGCGGCGTGCACGCCATCACCACCTCCGTGCCAGCCGGACGCTGAGCGGAGGCGTCCCGTTGCCCGGCTGCACGCCCATGCGCATCGGCGGCGAGCACGTCGACCACGGCGACGCCGACGACGCCGTCCTGGTCGTCCGGTCGCCCTGGGACGACCACGAGGTCGGAAACGTGCCGGCCGGCACCGTCGCCGACCTCGGCGCAGCGGTGGCCGCGGCCCTCGCCCGCCACCGCGCCGGGCCGCTGCCCGCCCACCGCCGAGCCGAGGTGCTCGACCGCGCGGCCGTCGCGCTGGCCGCCCGGGTGGACGAGCTCGCCCGGTCGATCACCGAGGAGTCCGCCAAGCCGATCACCGCCGCCCGGGTCGAGGCGACGCGCGCCGTCGACACGTTCCGCTTCGCCGCCGCCGTGGCCCGCACCCACACCGGCGAGACCGTCCGCTTCGGGCGCGAGCGCGGCGGGCGAGGGCAAGGTGGCCTTCGTGCTGCGGGTGCCCCGGGGCGTGGTGGGCGCCATCACGCCGTTCAACTTCCCGCTCAACCTCGTCGCCCACAAGGTGGCGCCGGCCATCGCCGCCGGCTGCCCCGTGGTGCTCAAGCCGGCCCGAACACCCCCTCACCGCGCTGCGACTCGCCGACCTGCTGCTCGACGAGGCCGGGTTGCCCGACGGCTGGCTCAACGTGGTCACCTGCGACGACGACGTGGCGCCACGCCTCGTCGAGCACCCCGACGTGGCGGTGATCTCCTTCACCGGCTCGGCGGCGGTCGGCTGGGCCATCGCCGCCGCTGCGCCCGCAAGCCCGGGTGGGCCTCGAGCTCGGCAACAGCGCACCGGTCATCACGAGGCCGACGCCGACCTGGCCCTGGCCGCGGCCAAGGTGGCCGCCGGCGGCTTCGCCTTCGCCGGTCAGACGTGCATCGCCGTGCAACGGGTGTACGTGCACGAGGCCGTGCACGGCCGCTTCCTCGACGAGCTGGTGCCCCGCGTGCAGCGGTTGGTGTGCGGCGATCCCCTCGACCCGACCACCGACGTGTCGGCCCTCATCACCGGCGACGACACCCGCCGCGTCCACGGGATCGTGGAGGCGGCCGTCGGCGGCGGCGCGACGATCCGCTGCGGCGGCACCGTCGACGATCGCGGCGTGCTCGCCCCCACCGTGCTCGACGGGGTCACCGCCGACATGGCCGTGTGCCGCGAGGAGGTGTTCGGACCGGTCGTCGGGGTGGCGCCCTACGCGAGCTTCGACGAGGCGGTCGCCCTCGCCAACGACACCAGCTACGGGCTGCAGGCCGCGGTCTTCACCGCCTCGCTGGGTCGAGCCCTCGACGCGGCCCACCGACTGGAGTTCGGCGGGGTGCTGGTCAACGAGATGCCGACCTTCCGGGCCGACCAGATGCCCTACGGCGGCGTCAAGGCCTCGGGGAACACCCGCGAGGGCCCCGCCTACGCCGTCGACGAGCTCACCGAGCGACGACTCGTCGTCCTCCCGCGCTGACCCCGCGGCGTCCCGCTCACGGTCCGAGCAGCGTCTCGCTGCGCGTGCAAGCATGGGCGCGTGACCCCCCACGCGCGCTGCGTGGGACCGATGAGGAGGACTGCTGATGGCGCTGCCGAGCCGCTCGCTGCGGGCGATGGTCTGCGCCTCCGACCTCGTCGATCGCCGGGCCATGGCGGTGGCGCTCAGCGCCGCCGGCTTCGAGGTGATCGAGGAGGTGGACAACGCGGCGCGGGCGATCCAGCTCGCGCCCTTCGTGAAGCCGGCGGCGATCGTGCTCGGCAACGAGCTCACCGGCATGCTCGGCAGCGAGGCCGTGGCACCGCTGCGCGAGATCCCCACCGAGGCCGGCCTGCCCCCCGAGATCGTGCTCGTGTCGGCCGACCGGGGGGTCGTCGACGAGGCGCTGGCCGCCGGTGCCCTGGTGGTGGTGCCCCGCGACGACGCCGAGGAGCTGGCCGACGGCATCGACGCGCTCCGCCACCTCCTCGAGACCGGTGAGCGCCGCAGCGGCGGTGACCGGCGCAGCGGCGCGGACCGGCGCAAGACGCAGGACTGGGCCAAGGTGACCCGCCAGCGCCGCAGCGGGCAGGAGCGCCGCAGCGGGATCGACCGCCGTCAGCTGCAGCGCCGCGCCGACGAGGAGGCCGGCGGCACCGGCGGCACCGGCGACGAGGCCGGCGCCGCGACCTGACCGGGCCGCGTCAACGGCGGCGGCGACGCAGCATCACGACGAGCAGCGCCACCAGCGCGGCGACGACGAGGGCGACCACCGCCGGCACCAGCGGCGAGCGGCGGCGCCGGGCCCCCGGCTCGGGCGGGGCGGTGGCGGGGGGTCGGGTCTCGGCCGGCACGGTGTGGGGCACCGCCGCCGGCTCGGCACCGGCGCTGGCCGCCGCCGCCTCGACCTCGCGCTCGATGGCGGCGACCTGCTCGCGGATGGACGAACCGGTCGACGTCGCCGCCGGGGTCGTGTCCTCGGCCACCGGCACCCCGGGCACGGGGGCGAGGACGGCCGCCTCGGCCGGCTCACCGGCGGCGGCCTCGGTGTCCTCGGGCGACGGGCCGCCGGGAGGTGGGCCCAGGAGGGCGTCGACGGGGGGCGGCTCGTCGGGCGACGGGTCGCGATGGCCGCGCCGGCGCTTCGGGTCGTAGCCGCTCACGCCGAGGGCCCTCCGTCGTCGTCGGCGCGGCCGCCGGCAGGCGCCGCCGGCACCGGGCCCGGGGCGTCCGACGAGGCGTCCGTGGGGGTCTCGTCGGGCGGGGCCACCGGCGGCGACGTCACCGGAGGCACCAGCTCGGGGAACAGCCGGCGCACCAGCTCGTCGAGCTCGGCGGCGGCCTCGGGTGCGCCGGGGCGGTGGCCGAGGCCGTGGATGGGCAGCGACTGGGCCGCGGCCTCCGGCAGGGCGGCCCGCTGGTGGACGGGGGGCAGCACCTGGTCGCCGTAGGTCTGCACCAGCTGCTCGTACCAGTACCGGCCGTCACGGGTGCGGCCCAGGCGGTTCACGGCGATGCCGGCGACGCCCAGCGCGCCGGCGCGGCGCGACGAGATGCGCGAGACGGTGCGCAGGATCTGCTCGACCCCGTCGGAGGCCCACGCTCCCGGCTCGCTCACCACCAGGGCACGGTCGACGGCGAAGAGGCCGTTGACGGTGAGCAGGCCCAGTGACGGCGGGCAGTCGACGATGATCACGTCGTAGTCGTCGAGGCCCTCGAGGGCCAGCGCCAACCGGTCCTGGGCACCGATGGGGTCGTTGGTGAGGGCGGCCTCGCGGCGCGCGAGCGCCGGCGACGACGCCGCCACGTCGGGCACGACGCCGCCGGGGACCTCCCAGGTCGAGGAGGTGATGACCTTGCGCAGCACGCCCGGCTGGTCGGCCTCCAGCGCGGTGTCGACGGTGAGCTCGGGGCTCCACACCCCCAGCCCGGTGGAGGCGTTGGCCTGGGGATCGAGGTCGACCACCAGCACGCGCAGGCCGGCGTGGGCGGCGGCCGAGGCGATCCCCAGCGCCACCGTGGTCTTGCCGACCCCGCCCTTCTGGTTGACGGTGGCGATCGACGACGGCATGGCGCCACAAGGTAGTGCATGGTCGTCCGCCATCGGGCGGGTGGGTTTCCATTGCGTGAACTGTCCGGCGGGCCGCCCCTCCCCCGACCCGCCCCCCGATGGGCCGCGTTAGGTTCCGGGGCCATGAAGGCCGCCAAGACGTTCACGGTCACCTCCCACCTGCCCGACTCCCTGGCACCGCTGCGGGAGGTCGTGATGAACCTGGGCTGGATCCACGACGAGCGGGCCCAGGAGCTGTTCCGCCGGATCGACCCCGAGAACTGGGACTACGAGGGCGACCCGGCGGGCATGCTCGCCACCGAGTCGGCCGACCACCTCGACGAGCTCGGCGAGGACCCGTCGTTCACGGCGCTGGCCGCGTCGGTGCGCGACGAGCTGCGCCGCTCGCTCGACGCCCCCCGCTGGTTCCAGCTCCGCAGCGACGGCCCGCTGCGATCGGTCGGCTACTTCGCCGCCGAGTTCGGCGTGGCCGCCGCCCTCCCCCAGTACTCGGGCGGCCTGGGCGTGCTGGCCGGTGACCACCTGAAGGCCGCCAACGAGCTGGGCCTGCCGCTCACCGGCATCGGGCTCTTCTACCACCACGGCTACTTCCGGCAGCGCCTCGACATCCGCGGCTGGCAGCAGGAGAGCTTCCCGCGCCTCGACCCCGACGCCATGGCGATGGTGCCGGTGCCCGACGTGCGGGTCACCGTCGACATCGCCGGCACACCCGTGCAGGCCAGCCTGTGGGAGGCCCGGGTCGGTCGCATCCCGCTGTTCCTGCTCGACACCGACCTCGAGGAGAACCCCGCCGATCTGCGGCTCATCACCGACCGCCTCTACGGCGGCGGCGTGGAGGAGCGCATCCGCCAGGAGATCCTGCTCGGCATCGGCGGCGTGCGGGCCCTCGAGGCACTGGGCCGCCTGCCGCAGGTCTTCCACATCAACGAGGGCCACGCCGGGTTCCTCGCCCTGGAGCGGATCAGGCGGCTGATGGTCGACCACGGCCTCACCTTCTCCGAGGCGAAGACCGCCATCCGCCCGGGCGGGGTGTTCACCACCCACACCCCGGTGCCCGCCGGCATCGACCGCTTCCCCCGCGGGCTGATGGAGACCTACTTCACCTCCTGGTGCCGAGAGGTCGGGCTGCCCTTCGACGAGCTCATGGAGCTCGGCCACGAGCCGGGCCAGCCCGAGGGCGAGGTCTTCAACATGGCGGTGATGAGCCTGCGCCTCGCCGGCCAGACCAACGGCGTGTCCAAGCTGCACGGCAAGGTCAGCCGCGAGATGTTCTCGGGCGTCTGGCCGGGGCTGCCCGTCGAGGAGGTGCCGATCTCGTCGGTCACCAACGGGGTGCACGGCCGCACCTGGGTCACCCGCGAGATGAGCGATCTGCTGGAGCGCCGCATCGGCTCGGACTGGCAGGAGGCCACCGCCGAGCGGTGGGCGGCCATCGAGTCGGTGCCCGACTCCGAGCTGTGGACCGTGCGGCGCTTGAACCGGGAGCGGCTGGTCAACTTCGTGCGCCACCGCCTCAAGGCCGCCGGGCGGGCCAAGGGCAAGAGCGAGTCACAGGTCGCCTGGGCCGACGAGGCGCTCGACCCCGGCGTGCTGACGATCGGCTTCGCCCGGCGGTTCGCCACCTACAAGCGGGCCAACCTGCTCTTCGGCGACTGGGACCGGCTGAAGGCCCTGCTCCTGTCGGAGGAGCGGCCGGTGCAGATCATCATCGCCGGCAAGGCCCACCCCGCCGACGACCTGGGCAAGCAGCTGCTCCAGCAGGTGGCGAACGCGGCCGACGACCTCGACACGCGGCTGCGGCTGGTCTTCGTCGAGGACTACGACATCTCCGTGGCGACCGTGCTCGTCGCCGGCGTCGACGTGTGGCTCAACAACCCGCTGCGACCGATGGAGGCGTGCGGCACCTCGGGCATGAAGGCGGCCCTGAACGGCGCGCTGAACCTGTCGATCCTCGACGGTTGGTGGGACGAGCTGTACGAGCCCGACGTCGGCTGGGCCATCCCGTCGGCGGAGTGGCAGGACGACGTCGACGCCCGCAACGGCATCGAGGCCGAGGGGCTGTTCGGCCTCCTCGAGCGCCAGGTCGTGCCCCTGTTCTACCGCCGTGACGCCGACGGCGTCCCGACGGAGTGGCTGCACAAGGTCAAGTGCTCGTTGGCCCGCCTGGGACCCGAGCTGCAGGCCACCCGCATGCTCAAGGAGTACGTCACCGAGCACTACGAGCCCGCCGCCGCCCGCAGCGAGGAGCTCGCCGCCGACGGGTACGAGCGGGCCCGGGCCCTGGTGCGGTGGAAGCGGTCGGTGTTCCGGGCCTGGCCGTCGGTGGCGGTGACCAGCACCGCCATCGACCACGTCGCCGGTGACCACGGCGCCCGCTACCGCGTCGAGGCCGAGGTCGACCTCGGTGACCTCGAGCCGGCCGACGTCGAGGTCCAGGTGCTGTACGGACCGGTCGACCCCGACGACGAGCTGCGGGCTCCCGAGACCGCCACCATGCAGATCGACGGCGAGGCGCAGGTGGCCCACTGGCACCGCTTCACCGCCGAGGTGGGACTCCGCCGCGCCGGCAACTACGGCTACACGGTGCGGGTGGTGCCGTCGAACCCCGACCTGTTGACCCACGCCCACATGGCCCGCGTGGCCTGGGCGCCGGCCACCGCCGCCGACGACTGAGCGCGCGGCGGCAGGAGCCCGAGCTCGCCGCCGTCGGGAGCGCGGGCCGGGTCAGCGCGGGGCCTGGACGTTCTTGTCCTTCTTGTCCTTCACCCCACCACCACAGGCCAGGATCTTCTGGCACACTGCGCTGATGGGCGGGGCGTAGTGCACCTCGCCGGGATCGAAGCCGGCGGGCTCGTAGGCGAGCGAGGCGACGGCGAGCACCTTGCCGTCGGGCGTGACGATGGGGCCGCCCTGGAAGGCGGAGCCCACCGGCGCGGTGTGGGCGATGCCCGACGCGCTGACGTCGACCACCACACCGGAGGTGAGCGACGCCCCGTTGCCCCCGATGCCGGCCACCGGGAAGACCCGCAGACCGAGCGCCCGCTGGGCGGTGTCGTCGGTGGCCCACTCGAGGACGTTCACCCCTCCGAGGGGCACGCGCAGCAGGGCGAGGTCGTGCTCGCTGTCGGTGCTCCACAGCTCGGCCTTGGTGGTGGTGCCGCCCCGGTTCACCTGGATCTCGGGGCCGGGCGTCACCGCCGCGGCCTTCACGGTGTTGTAGGAGGTGACCAGCAGCGTCTCGTCCGAGCCCGAGGTGAGCGCGAACGCGGTGCCGACCGATGGCTTGCCCTCGTCGTCGAAGGTGGACACGAAGAACACCGACGGGGCGAAGGCCTGGGCGAGCTGGATGGTGCGGCTCTCCGACAAGAAGCCCGACAACGGCTTCAGCGCCTCGTTGATCTGGGTGAGGGCCTGGTTGCGCTCGCTGTCGATGGCGCTCTGGGCGCTCTGGGACCGCTGCTCGAAGTCGCGCGTGTCGTCGCGCAGCTGGGCGATCTGGGTGTTGAAGTGCGCCCACCAGAAGGCGCCGCTGGCACCGAAGGCCACGCCCACGAGGGCGAAGATGAGGACCCACAGCAGCACCGCTCGGGTGAAGATCGGGAACCGCACGGAGCGACGGGCGGCGTAGCGCCGGGCCCGTTCGGTGGTGCGCCACTCCTTGCGGGTCCGGCTGCGGCTGCGCAACCGCCCCGGCGCCGGTGCCTCGCCCTCGGCGGCGTCGACCTCCTCGCCCTCGCCCTCGCCGGCGGCGTCGACCTCCTCGGCGCCGGTCAGCCGGGCACCGGGGTCGTCGTCGATCTCGCGGGCGACCGGGTCGAACACCTCGGTGGCGCCGTCGAGGTCGTCCCCGGTCGCCTCGCCGGCGGCGCCGGTGGGAGGCAGGTCGTCGAGCTGGCTCACCGGGACAGCCTTGCACCTGCGGGCGCGGCGATGGTGGCGGTGGTGCTGGTCGTGGTGGGCGGCGGCGGTGCCGGCGGCGCCGGCGTCGCCGGTGGGGCTCCCGGTCGAGCCGGGTCGGTCGGCACGAGGGACGGCGTGGTCAGCACCGGCAGCTCGACGCAGGGGCCGCCGCAGTCGCGGGTGATGGTGGGCAGGGCTTCACGGGAGGCCTTGCGGATCCCGCTCGTGGGCGAGGGCAGGATGCCCGGCTCGGCGAAGGGCACGACCGGCAACGGCTCCATGGCCGGACCCATGAACTGGGCCCAGGTCCGCGCCGGGATGGTGCCGCCCATCACCTGACCGAAGCCGCCGATCCCGAGCAGGGGCTTGGGGGTGTCGCTGTAGCCCATCCACACCGCGGTGGCGAGCTGGGGGGTGAACCCGGAGAACCAGGCGGCGGTGTAGTTCTCGGCGGTGCCGGTCTTGCCGGCGGCCGGGCGACCGATGGCGGCCCGCTTGCCCGTGCCCCCGTCGATGACGCCGGTGAGCAGCTCGGTGGTCCAGTCGGCCACCGCGGCGTTGAGCACCCTGGTGCCGCGCGGCCCGCTGTTGTCCTCGACGACCGTGGCGTCGGGGGCGATCACCTTGACCACCGGCGTGGCGTCGGCCTTCACCCCGTGGTTGGCGATGGTGGCGTAGCCGGCGGCCATGTCGAGCGGCGACACCTCGTAGGCGCCGAGGGTGAGCGACAGGCCGTACTGCTTGTCGGGGTTGATGCGACTCACGCCGAGCCGGTGGGCGAGCTCGGCCACCCGGTTCGGGCCGACGTCGCGGATGAGCTGCACGAAGTAGGTGTTGACCGAGTTGGCGGTGGCGGAGCGCAGGTCGATGGCACCGCCGGCCCCGCCCTTGAAGCGGTACCCGCCGATCTCGATCGAGCCGGGGGCGTCGTAGACGGTGTCGGGTCCGTAGCCGTCCTCGAGGGCCTTGGCGAGGGTGAACACCTTGAAGGCCGAACCCGGCTGCATGCCGGTGATGCCGCCCAGGCCGAGGTTGACCTGGCTGGCGGTGAAGTCGCGGCCACCGACGAAGGCGCGGACGAAGCCGGTGGCGGGCTCGACCGACACCAGCGACATCTCCAGCGGTGCCGACGTGCCGGCGAGCCCGTTGGCCACCGCCTGCTCGGCCAGGTCCTGCAGCCGCGGATCGATGGTGGTCTCGATGCGCAGGCCCCCCCGGAACACCCGCTCGGGCCCGTAGCGCTCGATCAGGTACTGGCGGACGTAGTCGATGAAGTACGGGTAGCGGCCGATGGCGTTCTCGGGCGGGGGGAAGAAGATGGTGGCCGGCCGGTCGGGCAGGCCGAAGCCCGAGTACCACAGCACCTGGGCGACCGCCTCGTCGTACTGGGCCTGGGTGATCTTGCCCTGGCGCAGCATCTCGGCGAGCACGTCCTTGCGCCGCGACTCGGCCGTGGCGGGGTTCTCCCGCGGCCCGTAGCGCGACGGCGCCGGGATGACCGCGGCGAGCAGCGCCGCCTCCGAGACGGTCAGGTCGCGGACGTCCTTGCGGAAGTACGTCTGGGCCGCCGCCTGGGCGCCGTAGGCCCCGCCGCCGAAGTAGGTCGTGTTGAGGTACTGGAAGAGGATCTCCTCCTTGGCCGCCTGCTTCGAGCCGAGCTTGTCCTCGAGGTCGCGCTCGACCCTCGTGGCCAGGATGATCTCGTTGAGCTTGCGCTCGACCGTGCGCTCGGTGGACAGGTACTTGTTGCGCACGTACTGCTGCGTGATGGTCGAGCCGCCCTGCACGACGTCGTTCTCGGCGTAGTTGGCCACCGCCGCCCGGGCCAGGCCCTGGGGGTCCATGCCCTTGTGGTCGTAGAAGTTCTGGTCCTCGGCGGCCACGACGGCGTCCTTGAGCACCTGTGGGACGTCGGCGGGGGTCATGGGCACCGACAGGTCGAACTCGCGGAACTCGCCGATCTCGTTGCCGGCGGCGTCGTAGACCTTGGAGGGGATCGCCTGGACGGGCGGCTTCTCCTCGGGCACGGTGCCGGGCAGGTCGCCGAACAGCAGCAGCCACCCCCCGCTCAGGCCGGTGGTGGCGGCGAGCACCGGGATGCCCACGATCAGGATGACGGCGACGCGGAACGACCACCGAGTGAACCGCCGCCATGCCGGGCGGCGGCGCATCCCCACCCGGGGCGGTGGCGAGCCCGATGCCGCCCGCCCGGTCGCGGAACGGTCCGGGCCGGCGGCGGCCGGGGTGGCGGGTTCGTCGAGGACGGTCATCGGATGCGCTCAAAGGTACAAGCGGGCGACCCCGGCAGGGCCACGAACGAGCGGGCCGGACCCGGCAGCTCGACGGCCTGGCCGCGGAACGTGACCTGGTTCCACACGCCGTTGCCGTAGAGCTCGAGCCCCACCTGGCACCCCGACTCCTTGGTGGCGTACACCCCTGGCGGCACGGGGCCGGCGAAGGGCAGCCGGAAGCGGGCCCCGACCGGCCAGTCGGGGACGGGGCCGAGCGCGGTCGTGGTGGTGGACGAGGACGAGGTCGGCGTCTCGGGCGGCGGCGCCGTCGGGTCGGGGACGCGGCACTCGGGCAGGGTGAAGGTGGCGGCCTGCCCGCCGCCCACCACGGTGACGGGATGGGCACCGACCTCGACGCACTGCACGTTCCACCCGACGAGACCGTCGGGACCGGTGCGCACGGGGTTGGCCGACAGGATCTCGACGCCGGGGGTGGCCTGCAGCTCGAGGTCGGTGGCGTCGATGCCCTTGCCCACGACGATCCCGTTCTCGTCGACCTCCTCCTTGCTCAGCAGGGCCTGGAACAGGACCTGCTGACCGAGCCGGGGATCGGCCACGGCGAGGGCGCCCTGCAACGTCGTGGCGTCGTGGCGCTCGGCGGTCAGGTCGAGGGTCCCGTTGCCCTCGGCCGTGAGGTAGATGGTCTGGGGCTCGACGGTGGCCAGGTCGGGCCGACTCCAGGCGCGGACGCGGAACTTGCCGCCGAGCAGGTCGCCGACGACGAACCGGCCGCCCCGCCCGGTGGTGATGTCGACCCGACCCGAGCGGAACCCGATGAAGCGCTCGAGGCGCACGGTGGCCCCCTCGACGGGGCCGTCGGGGCCGAAGACGGTGCCGCTCAGCTGGGCCTGCCCGCCGCGAACCGGCAGCGGCGGCTCGCCCACGCCGCTGGACCGGGCGACGGGCAGCACGACGTTGCGGGTGTCGGCGGGAACGAACCCGACCGGGACGGGCATGGTGGGCACCACCGTGGCCTGGTCCTCGGCCCGGGCGAGCGGGGCGATGGTGGTGGGGATGGTCGCGACGGGCCGAGCCGACTCGTCGTCGGTGCAGGCGACGAGGAAGGCCGGCAGGCCGAGGCCCACCAGGGCCACCAGGGCGAGCAGCGGACGGCGTCGGGACGAAGCGGGCATCGTGGGCACGGGCGCGCGGCCACGGGTGGTCGCGACCGACGAGCGTAGAACGATGCCACCGATGCGACCCGGATGGGTCGCGGGCGACGGGATCAGTCGATGCGGCGGGGGCGCTCGCCGGTCAGGTCGAGCACCACCGTCGGGCCGCCGGCCGCGACGATGTCGTGCTGCAGCTGCTCCCAGGCCGCCTGCGCCTCCTCGTACTCGCGGCGAGCGAGGGCAAGGTGCACGTCTTCGGTCGGTGGGCTGGTGCGCTCGGTCAGGTACTCGCGGAAGCTCGCGTACCCGAAGCGCTTGAGCACCGACTTCTCCTTGTGGGCCGCCGATTCGAGCGCGGCGGTGGCCTTGGCGGACTTGGTCGACGACAGCAGCCGGGCCTGGGCCCACAACACGTCGGCGTGGGCCTCCTCGATGGCGTCGTTGCGGCGCGACACCGAGCGGTCCGGCACGGCGGCCGCCTGCTCGGCCTTGAGGAGCTGCGCCCGCGCGCTGGCCATGCGCTGCAGGAGCCGCACCACCTCGGAGTCGCTCGGCCCCGAGCTGGACTCCAGCAACCGGTCGAACGTCGTCATCGTCGTGACTCCCCTGTTCCGCGCGTCCCGCTCTGGTCCACGCCGTGCTCCGCCGTACGACCCGCAGAGGCTGCCGACCCACGCCCCGTGGTCGTCCGTGGCCAAGATCATCCCGCAGCCGGGCGCTCCGTGCAACGAGAACGGCCGCCCGGGACCCGCCGGCGAGGGGCGCGGCCACCGGGCACCGGTAGCGTGGACGCCCGTGTCCACCGCCATCGTGCTGCTCTCCGGTGGCCTCGACTCGGCCACCTGCCTCGCCATCGCCCGCCGGGAGGGCTTCGACTGCCACGCCCTGTCGTTCCGGTACGGGCAGCGTCACGTCCACGAGCTCGACTGCGCCCGGACGCTGGCGGCCGCCGCCCGGATCGGCCACACCGTCGTCGACGTCGACCTGCGCGCCATCGGCGGCTCGGCGCTGACCGCGGACCTGCCGGTGCCCAAGCACCGCTCCGTCGACGAGCTCGACCCCGACGACATCCCCATCACCTACGTGCCGGCCCGCAACACGATCTTCCTCTCGTTCGCCCTCGCCGTGGCGGAGGTGCGGGAGGCGACCGACCTGTTCCTCGGGGTCAACGCCCTCGACTACAGCGGCTACCCGGACTGCCGTCCCGAGTACGTGGCCGCCTTCGAGGCGATGGCCAACCTGGCGACGCGCGCCGGCGTCGAGGGCCGCCGGCTGCGGATCCGCACCCCCCTCATCGAGCTGACCAAGGCCCAGATCATCGGGTGGGGGCTCGAGCTCGGCGTCGACTACGCCGCCACCACCTCGTGCTACGACCCGGCCGCCGACGGCGCCGCCTGTGGCCACTGCGACGCCTGCCTGCTGCGGCGGCGGGGCTTCGCCGAGCACGGTCTGGCCGACCCTGCTCGCTACGTCGAGGACGCCACCACGTGAGCTACCTCGTCAAGGAGGTGCTCCTCACCCTCCAGGGCGAGGGGGCCAACACCGGGCGGGCCGCGGTGTTCTGCCGGTTCACCGGCTGCAACCTGTGGTCGGGCCGCGAGGAGCACCGAGCGACGGCGACGTGCCGCTTCTGCGACACCGACTTCGTGGGGACCGACGGGCCCGGCGGCGGCCGCTTCGCCGACGCCGACGACCTGGCCGACCACGTGGCCACGGTGTGGGACGAGGGCACGGGGTCGACCAGCGCGGTCGTGCGCGGCGAGCGCCTCGTCGTGTGCACGGGTGGCGAACCGCTCCTCCAGCTCGACGACGTCCTGGTGGCGGCGCTGCACCGGCGCGGGTTCGCGGTGGCCATCGAGACGAACGGGACCCTCCCCGTGCCCGCCGGCGTCGACTGGGTGTGCGTCAGCCCGAAGGCCGGCGCCGACCTCGTGGTGACCACGGGCGACGAGCTCAAGGTGGTGTTCCCCCAGCCCGGCGCCGAGCCCGAGCGCTACGACGACCTCGTGTTCACCCACCGCTTCGTGCAGCCCATGGACGGACCCGAGCTGGCCGCCAACACGGCGGCCGCCGTCGACCACTGCCGTCGCGATCCCCGCTGGCGCCTCTCGCTGCAGACCCACAAGCTCCTCGGCATCCCGTAGGCCGCGACCACCGCCGATCGGCGCGGTCGATCAGGGCAGGTGCAGCGCGCCGTCGTCGACCTCGACGGTGCAGCCGATCCAGTCGTCGCGATCGCCGGCCATGACCGACGCGAGCTCCCGGTCGCGGGACTCGGCGATGGTGCGGGCGCCGTCGGGCGTGTCGACGATCGCCACCGCTCGAGCCGGCTCGAGCCCGTCGTAGGTCACCGTCCACGACGCGACCGTCCCCACGCCGGCGAAGCCGGCGTCCACCGGACGCACCTCGGGGGCGGCGGCGACCGCGACGGCGCGGGTGCAGTCCTCGTGGCGGAACCCGCCCGTCGGCGGTGACGCGCCCCACAGACCGAAGCCCTGCTTGGTCACGACGACGCTGACGCTGGTCGACAGGCCGAGCCGGGACGGCTCGCCGCGCAGCTGCGGGACCATCGCCGCCAGCGCGTGGAGCACGTAGCTGTTGAGCGGGCCGCCGGCGAAGGTCATGCCGCCGGTGGTCGTGAGCGGCCGGGCGGGATCGTCCAGGGGGAGGCCGAGGGCGCCGGCGTACAGCTGCACCGCGGCCGGGAAGCACGAGTAGAGGTCGACCGGGCCGAGGGCGTCGACGGTCGCCCCGGCGAGCTCGACGCAGCGCGGCCCGGCCAGCTCGGCACCGAGGCACCGGTGCAGCTCGGCCCGCTGCAGGAGCGGGACCGCGTGGTCCGCCACCGTCGACGCGTGCGGGAACACCCAACGCTCGCGAGCCACACCCAAGCGCTGCGCCGTCGCCGCCGAGCACAGGATCACGGCGGCGGCCTGGTCGACGTTCCACTGCGAGCACAGCCGCTTCGGGTACGGGTCGGCGATCGGCCGGTTGTCGGGACCCACGGCCAGGATCTCCGCCGTCGTCGGCGCGCCGCGGTCCCAGGCGTACGGGTTGGCGGCGGCGACCTCGGCGAAGCGGGCCCACAGCGCACCGACGCCGAGGCGGTGGCGCCCCGGCTCCTCACCGGCGGCGTGGCCCACCGCGTGCTCCACGAGGGCGTAGCCGGTGGTGGGCGTGACGATGTCGCGCTCGATCTCCAGGTCGTGCACCCCGAGATCGGCGGGAGCCACGACCTCGTCGGGGGCCGTGCCGTCGGGCTGGCCGGTCTCGGGGACGGCGTCGCCGACACCGGACGCCCGAGCGTGGAGCCGGGCTTCGCCGCCGACGACCACGACGACCTCGCGGCGACCCTCGGCCACCGCCAGCGCGGCGGCGGTCAGCATCGCCTGCTGGGTCATCCCGACATCGAACCGGGCGGTGGCCACCCCCGCCATGCCGAGCCGGTCGGCCACGAGGCGGGCGGCGTCGGCGTAGCCCCAGGTGCCGCCCGGGACCCACACCGCGTCGACGGCGCACAGCAGCGCGTCGGGCCCCCCGACCGGATCGGCGTCGGCCACAGCGGCGCGCACCGCGTCGGCCATGAGCACGGCGGCCTCGACCGGAGCGGCGTCGTCGGGTCGGCGCGCCACCTGACCGGCACCGACGAGCACCGGCGACGTGGGGTCGACGGCTCGACTCATGGCCGCGACGTGCCCGACGGGTGATCGGTCGGGAAAGAGGACCGGACTTGCCGACCGCGTCGCGCGACCTCCACGGTGGAGGTGTGGAGGTCTTCCGCGAGTTCACCTTCGAGGCGGCCCATCGGCTGCCGAACGTACCCGACGGCCACAAGTGCGCCCGGCTCCACGGGCACTCGTTCCACGTGACCGTCCACGTGGCGGGCCCGGTCGGGGCCGACTCGGGGTGGGTCGTCGACTTCGCCGATCTCAAGGACGCGTGGCGACCGGTCTGGGAGCAGCTCGACCATCGCTACCTGAACGAGGTCGACGGGCTCGAGAACCCCACCAGCGAGCGCCTCGCCGAGTGGATCTGGGCTCGGTTGGCCCGGGACCTGCCGGGGCTGTCGCGCGTCGTCGTGCGCGAGACCTGCACGACGGGCTGCGAGTACCGCGGCCCGTCCGCCTGACCGACCCGGTCGGCCGGCACCGTCAGCCCGTCGACGGCACGGCCCGGAGATCGACGACGTCGCCGGCAGGCCCGGCGTCCGCCGCCGCCGGCTCGCGATCGGCCTCGACGGATGACCGCTGGGCGGCGAGGAGCTCGTCGAGGGCACGCGACGCCTCCGCCAGCTCGCGCTGGGCGAAGTCGACCACGGACGGGTCGAACCCCGGCGAGGGCGGCGGGTGCGCCTCGAGCGCCTGGGCCTCGACGAGCGTGCCCGCGCCGAGCCGCCCCAGCAGCTCGTCGTGGCGGGCCTCGAGCTCGGCGACTCGGTGGCGGGCGTGGCCACCGAACCGGGACCGGGCCCGATCACGGGCGTGCACGAGGTCGTCGTGGACCGACTCGAGCTCCCGCAGGGCGGCGTGGTCGAACTCCGGTGCCGGCAGGGTGGCCCGCACCGCCTCGGTGAGGGCCTCGAGCTGGGACCGTGCCAGGGCGACCCGCCGCAGCGCCGTCACCAGCGCCCGGTCCTCGAAGGACGCGGACGTGTCGGCGTCCGCCGAGCGGCGGGCGCCGCCGGACTGCGGGGCTCCCGGTCCCAGGCTCATGGCTCTCCGCTCTCGACCGCGCGGCCGAACCGACCGCACACCTCTCGTATCGGCGGCAGCGGGCCCGGGGATGAGCGCCGAACGGCCCGGCAGCCCTGGGACGGCCGGCCCATCCGCCCGACCGTCAATCCCCCGCCGCGTCTCCGCGGGGCGCGGGCGGCGGCGACCCGCCCGACAGCCGCGACAGGCGGGCTGCCAGGTCGGCCATCTCGGCGTCGAGGGCAGCGAGGGCGCCGCCCGGGTCGCGCCGGGTCGCGCCCTCGACCGGGGCCGGCACCGACGCCTCGCCCGACGACGTGGACGGCTCGCCGGACGATGCCGGCGCCACCGTCGGCGCCCCGATCGGGACCTGGGGCTCTGAGCCGGCCCCACCCGTCGACGCCGACACCTCGCCCTCGCCGCGTTGCAGGTCTTCGACCGTCACGATCGCCAGCGGCGCCGCGACGCCGGTCTCGGCGCCCGCGTCCTCACCACCACCGGTGGGCGCACCGACGGCCCAGGCCGGCGGCTCGGGCTCGACGACCTCGGGGGCGGCGACCTCGGGGGTGCCGTCGGCGCCGACGTGCACCACGGCGACACGACCGGTGCGGGCCGCCTCGGCCTCGTGGGCCAGGGTCTCCAGCACGTCGGCGGCGTCCTCACGACGAGCGAGCCGGCGGCGCACGAGCAGCGCCAGCACGCCGAGCAGCACCACGGCGAGCACGACGGCGGCGATCACCAGCGCGCGCGTCCGGCCGTCGTCGGCCTCGTCGGCGACCAGCGGGCCCTGCGGTGCGGCCTCGGGCGCGGTGGCCGCCGAGGCCGCGACGTCGGCGTTGAGGGCGAACCACTCCGTCGTCGCCAGGACCGGTGCACCCACGACGGTGGTGCCGTCGTCGAGCACGTACTCCTGGCGCACGCCGAGGCCGACGCCGTTGACCTGGTCGATGCTCGACTCGTCCAGGCCGAGGCCGCTCAGCACCTTGGCCAGGTCGAAGGTGACGGTGGCGGGTGCACCCGGATCGTCCGCCGGTAGGCCCTGCACCAGCCAGCCCTCCTCCGAGGTCTTGTCGGCCGGCGGCTGGACCATCCGATCGATGAGGTTGATGGTGCCGGTGGTGCGGTCGACGCGGATCTCGTCGCTGAGGGCGGCGTTGCTGGTGTAGCTCGGCGCCACCTGGACCGACGCCACGGTGCCGGTGACCGCGTGGCCCGCCAGCGACTCGGGCCGCGGCGCCGGGAACGACAGCTCCACCGCCTGGTTGACCACGGTCAGCTGGGGAGGGCCGGGCAGCCCGACCGGGTTGCCCGCCACCTTGCCGTCGCCCCCGATCACCTGCCCGACCGGTGCGCTGGTGAGCCGCCCGCTCACGGCCTTGCCGACCAGCGCATCGGGCGACCAGTAGGGCGACTGGGTGATGTCGCCGTCCTCGCCGACCTGGACCTCGGCCCAGGCCGCGCCCTTGGGCGCGATCTCCACCGGGTAGGTGATCGAGGCCAGCCCGGACGTGTCGAAGGCGACGTCGGTCGTGGCGATGAAGGTCCAGTCGGCGCCGTCGCCGGTGCGCTTCTCCACCTTGCCGGTGGGCGTGGGCCCACCGTTGGTGGAGAGCGAGGCGCGCACCTGGGGACCGAGCGGGTCACCGAAGACGATCGACAGCCGGTACGGGCGCTTCGGCAGCTCGAAGGGCTTGCGGAACTGGACGGCGAAGGGCGCGGACTTGGCGTCGCCCCCGGCCGTCACGTACACGGCCGCCAGCGCGCGATCGGCCTCGACGTCGGCCGGGGGGACGGTGGCCACGGTGCCGGCGGGGAAGGGGGCGGCGCCGGCACCGAGGGGTGGCGCCGGGGCCTCGGTGGTGGCCGGCTCGGTGGTCGGCGGCACGGTGGTGGTCGTGGTGGCGTAGGTGGTGGTCGTGGTGTACGCCGTGGTCGAGGTGACGTAGGTGCTCGACGGCTTCACCGACGACGACGCCCTCGTGGTCGAGGTTCGGTAGGTGGTGGTCGACACCTGGCCGAGGGCCGGGCCGACGCCGAGGGTGGCGGCGACCGCCACCGTGGCGGCGACGACGGCGCCGGCGACGAGCAGCCGAGCGCGGCGACGGGCGGCGGGGACCGGGTGGGGCACGCCAACCAGCATCCCGCCCCCTGGGCCCCACCTCAAGGACCCCCCGACGTGCCGTGCGCCCCTCACGCCTCCGAGCCCACCACCGGCGTGCGCCCCTCACGCCTCCTTGACGACCGCGTACCAGACCCGCTCGGCCACCTCGACCAGCATGTCGCCCACACGGGACAAGCGCCGGTACAGCTCGCGCCTGGCCATCACCACCCGCAGGTCGTCCACGTCGAGCAGGTCCGACATCGCCCGCCGGTAGACGCGCTCCATGCCCCGCTGGGACTTCACCGCGGCGTCGGCTGCCGTGGTCGCCTCGTCGCTGTCGCCGACGAGGTGGCCCACGGCGTCCTGGATGTGCCCGACGCCCTGGCGCAGCAGCACCGCCATCTCCCCCACGGCGGCATCGGGCGGCGTCGCCATGACCTCGGCCTCCCGCACCGCGTCCTTGGCGCCGTTGAGCACGGCATCGAGCCGCTCCGACAGCCAGTAGAGGTCCTCGGCGTCGAGGGGGGTGGTGAAGGCGGTGCGCAGCGCCCGCCGCAGCTCGCGCTTGCACTCGTCGGCGCGGTGCTCGGCGTCGCGCACGACGCCGGCGGCGGCATCGGAGCCGCCGCTGCCCGCCCACTCGACGAGCGCGTCGAGGCCCTCGACCGTCACCGCGATCTGCTCGGTGAGGGTGCCCACGACGTCAGGGGTCTCCGGCAGGAACCAGCGCTTGAGGGCCATGACGCATGCTCGCGCGGCTCAGCCGATCCGGCGCCAGAGGGGCAGCGCCACGATCGCCAGCACCGCCGACACCGGCAGGGTGATCAGCCACGCCAGGCCCATCTCCTGCACGACCCGCCACCGGATGTGGCGCCACCGGTGACGGCCGATGCCGGAGCCCACGACCGACGAGGCGACCACCTGGGTGGTGCTCACCGGCGCCCCGACCAGCGACGACCCGAAGATGACCGCCGCCGATCCGGCCTGGGTCACGAGGCCGTCGAGGGGGCGCACCCGGTAGATGCGCCGGCCGATGGTGCGCACGATCGTCCAGCCCCCCATGGCCGTGCCCAGGGTCAGCACGAGGCCGCTGGCGAGCTTCACCCAGGTCGGTGCCGCCAACGACGGGATCTGCCCCCCGGCCACCAGCAGCAGCGCCACGACACCGATCGTCTTCTGGGCGTCGTTGGCGCCGTGGGAGAAGGCCAGCGACGCCGAGGCGACCCACTGTCCGCCCCGGACCACGACGTCGGCACGCCGGGTGGCACGCCGCGTTGCCCGGCGGGCGAGGGCGTCGAGCGCGGCCCCGGCGAGCAGGCCGAGGATCGGCGAGATCACCAGCACGGCGAGCACGCCGAGCACCCCGTAGGGCTCGATGCCGTGGAAGCCGCCCCAGGTGACGGCCGACCAGCCGGCGTCGACCACGGCGGCACCGACCAGCGCCCCGACGAGCGCGTGCGACGAGCTCGACGGGAGACCGAGCCGCCAGGTGGCGAGGTTCCAGGCCACGGCACCGGTCAGGGCGGCACCGACGACGGTGATGGTCTGGTCGGCGGGCACCTCGACGATGCCCGCCACCGTGTCGGCCACCGCCCCGCCGACGAGCAGCGGTCCGAGGACGTTGAAGACGGCGGCCATGACGACGGCCCGTCCCGGGGTGGCGACGCGGGTCGCGACCAGCGCGGCGATGGCGTTGGCGGCGTCGTGGAACCCGTTGGTGAGGGCGAAGCCGAAGGCGACGGCGACGGCCAGCCAGAGCCCCGTCATGCGTGCAGGTTGACACGTCGGCCCGGCCGCGGGGGCGAGGCGGGTGCCCCGTCGGCCCGGCCAAGCGCGGGCGGGGCGGGCTCAGCCGGGACGTCGCCCCAGCGAGACCGGGACGGTGACCGAGGAGCCGTCCTCGTCGGCGGGCAGCACCGGGGCCAGCCGCGCCCCGGGGGCGGGGCCCACCGTGCCGGCGATGGGCAGACCGGAGCGCTCGGCGTGGGACTGCACGGCCGAGGTGATGGCCAGCGGGGCTTCGATGCGGCTCGTCTGGAGCAGCGCCTCGAGCTCCTCGGGCGGGGCCTGGTAGTCGTCGACCCCCGGGTCGTACCAGTTGCGCACGTAGCTGCGGGCGTAGGTGGCGTTGGCGATGGCTGCGCCGATGACCGGATACGGGTGCAGGCCCTGGCGCAGGCGGCGACGGAAGCGGGCCCGGCGGGAGGAGCCCGAGTAGAAGATCCGAAAGGCCTCGCGGTTGCCCGCCTCGAGCTGGTCGCGCGTCATGCGGGCCGGTTCGAACACGGCGTGGTAGTAGTCGTAGCGCGACCAGTTGGTGTCGACGACGCGGCCGTCGCCGTACATGCGGGCGAAGGTGCCGGTGCCCGGGTAGGGCGTGAGCACCGAGAAGTGGGCCAGGTCGACGTCGATGTCGTCGGCGCCGAGCGCCGTCTCGCTGAAGACCTCGAGGCCGTCGGCGTCGAAGCCGTTCACGAAGCCGCCCTCGATGAGGATGCCGTGCTCGTGGTAGCGGGCGACGAGCTCCTTGAACTCCGACGGCCGGTTCTTCTTGTTGGCCTCGCGCAGCGCGTCCCGGGAGACGCTCTCGAAGCCGGTGAACACGATGCGACAGCCCGACTTCGCCGCCAGCGCGAGCACCTCGGGGTTGCGGGCGAGGCCGACCGACGCCTGCACGCCCCAGCGCAGCGGGAGCTTGGCTCGGATGAGCGTCTCGAACAGCCGGACCGCGTAGTCGAGGTCGGCGGCGAGGTCGTCGTCGAGGAAGAACACGAACGTGAACGGCGCCCACGGCGGGATGGCCCGCCGCTGGCGCAGCTCCTCGACGACCTGGTCGGGCTCGAGGTGGCGCGAGCCGCGGCCGTTGATGCGGATCACCGAGCAGAAGTCGCAGTTGAAGCGACAGCCCCGGGTGGTCTGCAGGGTGAGGGACGGGTAGTACCGCCCGAGGGGCATCGACTCGATGATGTCGCGGAACTCAACGACGCCGGGCACGGCGTCCATCGAGCCCCACGAGCCGTGGTAGATCGGCTGGAGCGCGCCGGCCGCGGCGTCGGCGAGCACGGTGCCGAAGATGGCCTCGGCCTCGCCGGCCACCACGGCGTCGGCGTGGCGCAGCGCCTCGCCGGGCAGCAGCGACGCGTGCACCCCGCCGAGGACCACGGGGACGCCGCGGGCGCGGTAGGCGTCGGCGGTGCGGTAGGCCTGGGGGGCGCTCATGGTCCACACCGTGATGGCCACGAGGTCGGGATCGGCGGCCGGCAGGTCCTGGTAGTTCTGGTCGACGACGAAGACGTCCCAGCCCTCCCGCCGGGCGAGCGCGGCCAGCACGTACAGCGCCATGGGCGGGTAGCGGTGCCCGAACGTGCGGTGCGAGCCCTGGCCCGGCCACCTCGGCATGACGACGTACAGCAGCGGCCGCGTGCCCTTGCGGGGCGGCGCCGGCAGCGCAGGGTTGAACCTGTCCTTGGTCCCGACCATCGGCAACGACCCTAGCCGGGCGAGCTCGACCGGGACCGGGGAGCTGCGTTCGGCGGCGACCCCACCGCGCTCAGCGGGCGAAGCAGGCGCGGGCGAAGGCGTCGAAGCCCTCGAGGTCGGCGGTGATGTGCAGGTGGCCGTCGACCTTGGCGATGTCGAGCGCCGGGCAGAAGAAGTCGCCACCGGGGGTGAAGAAGTGCGGCGAGCCGATGACGCCCCGACGGCGCCCCTCGGCGAGGTCGGCGAGCGGACCGGGGTGGTCGCCGCCGTGGCGGTCGGCCTCGGCGCGCTCGCGGGCGCTCGGGACGCCGTGGCGCTCGGCGATGGCGGCGAGGACCTCGGGGTCGGCCACGTCGAGGCCGTCCTCGAACAGGGCGTGGCGCACGGCGAGGCTGACCGCCTCGCCGGTGGCGTCGTCGATGGCGTAGGCGTCCCCGGCGAGCACGAAGGCGGGCAACGAGGTACGGGGGAAGTGGTCGGCGCGGAAGCCGCTGAACAGGTCGGGTGCCACCTGGTCGCGGATGTCGGCGACCTCCTCGGCGATGAAGGCGGGATCGAGCGGGGTCCCGTTGACCAGCTCCAAGGGCCAGGCCCGCACCCGCAGCCGCACCTCCTCGCGGCCGGCCTCCCGGCGGACGGCGACGAGGCGCAACAGCCCCACGTGGGTGAAGGGGCAGCCCACGTCGGCGAAGACCTCGATCACGGGCGGGGCGGCGGCGGCCATGGCCCGGAGGGTACCGGTGCCGTCGCCACGGTCGAAATAAGGCGTCTGTCCATTTTGTGTCGGCGCGCCACCGCTCCTACCGTTGAGGACATGCCGCGCGTCTCGCCCCGCACCGCCACCGCCGGCGCCCTGGCCGCCGGCACCGCCGGTGCCATCGTCGCCGCCGCCCTCCTCCGTCAGCGCCAGAAGGAGCAGCACGAGCAGACGGGGGTGGCTGGCGGCAGCCACCCGATCCGCCACAGCTCGCAGTCGGCCCGCAACGCCCAGCTGGCTCGGGTGGGCGCCAAGGCCGGCGCCGGGTTCGCCGCGCACCGCGCCAAGCGCGTCTTCGCCTCGGCCGAGCGCAGGGCGGCGCTCGACCGCCAGTACGAGCTGAAGACCGCCGAGCAGGTGGCCGAGGCGCTCGGGAACATGAAGGGCGCCATGATGAAGCTCGGCCAGATGGCCAGCTACCTCGACCAGGGGCTGCCCGAGCACGTCCGCAGCGCACTGGCCGACCTGCAGAAGGACGCGCCGCCGATGCACCCGGAGCTGGCCGCCGACATGGTCGCGGCCGAGCTCGGCGGTGCTCCCGACGAGGTGTTCGCCACCTGGGACGCCACCCCCATCGCCTCGGCGTCGATCGGTCAGGTCCACCGGGCCATCACCCACGAGGGCGAGGCGGTGGCCGTCAAGGTGCAGTACCCGGGCGTCGACGAGGCGATGGCGGCCGACCTCGACAACGTGGGCCTGCTGTTCGCCGGCATGGCCCAGCTCTTCCCCGGCTTCGACCACAAGCCCTTCGTCGAGGAGCTGCGGGCCCGCCTCGCCGAGGAGCTCGACTACCACAACGAGGCCCGGAACCAGACCCTGTTCGCCGATCACTACGCCGGGCACCCGTACATCCACGTGCCGCGGGTGGTCGAGCGCTACAGCACCGCTCGGGTCCTGACGACCGAGCTGGCCGAGGGCGTGCACTGGGACGAGCTGCTCACCTGGAGCCAGGCCGAGAAGGACCTCGCCGCCGAGACCCTGTACCGGTTCGCCTTCGGCAGCCTGTACCAGCTCGGCGCGTTCAACGGCGACCCCCACCCGGGCAACTACCTGTTCCGACCCGGCGGTCACGTGACCTTCCTCGACTTCGGGCTGGTGCGCCACTTCACCGAGGACGAGCTCGAGCCGTTCGGCGAGATGATCCGTTGGATGGTCCTCGAGCCGGATCCCGTCCGCTTCCGCAAGACCCTCGAGCGGGTCGGCCTGCTGCGCAGCGGCGAGCCCTTCACCGACGACGAGGTCATCGACTACTTCGGCCACTTCTACGAGTTCGTCATGCGCGATGGCACCTACACCATCGAACCGGAGTACGCCTCGGAGACGGTCCGCCGCTTCTTCGACCAGCGCGGCCCCTACGGCGAGATCATGAAGGCGGCCAACCTGCCGCCGGAGTTCGTCATCATCCAGCGGATCAACCTCGGCCTGTACGCGCTGTTCGGCGAGCTGCGGGCCACCGGCAACTGGCGACGCCTGGCCGAGGAGATCTGGCCCTTCGTCGCCGGGCCACCGTCGACCCCGATGGGCGAGGCGATCGCCGCCTGGGCGGCCGATCGCACCACCGACACCGTCGGCGGCTGAGCTCCGCCCCCTCGAGCGCCGCACCGCGGTGACCGTGACCCCCGGGGGTTCCGGTCATGGATCTGCGTGCGCCAGCACGCAGATCCATGACGAGAACGCCGGTCAGGGGGTGCGGGAGGCCGCGGTGGTGGACGCGATGCGGCCGTCGAGCATCTCCACGATCCGATCGGCCCGACGGGCGACGGTCGGGTCGTGGGTGACGACGATGAGGGTGACGCCCTGGTCGTCCTGCAGACCCTCGAGCAGGTCCATCACCGCCACGCTGGTGTGCGAGTCCAGCCGACCAGTCGGCTCGTCGGCGAGGATCAGCGGCGGGTGGTTGGCGAGCGCGCGGGCGATGGCCACCCGCTGGCGTTCACCGCCCGACAGCTGGGGCGGCCGCGTGTCGGCCCGGTCGCTGATGCCGACGAACGCCAGCAGCTGTCGGGCCCGCGCCGCGCGCTCGGTGCGGGAGGGCACCTGCCCGAACATGGGCACCTCGACGTTCTCGAGCGCGGTGAGCGAGGGCAGCAGGTTGTCGAGCTGGAACACGAGCCCGACGTCCTCGGCCCGGTAGTGGTTCAGGTCGCGCCGCTGGCGCAGGTCGTGGCCGCCGATCACGATGGTGCCCTCGTCGGGCCGGTCCAGCGCGGCCATGAGGTTGAGCAGCGTCGACTTGCCGCAGCCGGATGGCCCCACGATGGCGACGAACTCCCCCGGTGCCACGTCGAGGTCGACGCCGTCGACGGCGCGCAGCCGGCCGTCCTCGAAGGTCTTCACCAGGCCCTGCAGGTGCACCATCGGCTCGTCGCCCCTGGTCGGCTCGTCACTCATAGCGCAGCGCCTCCATGGGGGTGAGCCGAGCCGCCCGCACGGCGGGGTACAGGGCACCGAGCAGGCCGCGACGATGGCGACGACGAAGGCCTGCACGAAGACGCCGGGTGGGTAGGCGAGCTGGATGAACCCGCTCACCGTGGGCGACAGCAGGACCAGCCGGGTGATCCCCACACCGATCAGCGAGCCGACGAAGGCGGCGACGACGCACAGCACGAGCGACTCCACGAGGACCATGCGCAGGGCGCGGGCGCCCTTCCAGCCGACGGCCCGCAGCACGCCGATCTCCCGGGTGCGCTCGAACACCGACATGATCATCGTGTTCATCACGCCGATGCCGCCGATCACGATGGCCAGGAAGGAGATGGCCACGTTGGCGGCATCGATCAGGGCGAAGCCCTGGTCGACCTGGCCGTAGTCGGCGGCACCGGAGATCACCACCACCGTCGGCACCAGCGTGGCGATGGCGTCGGCGACGTCGGTCTGGGTCGCACCGGGGGCGAGGTCGACGTAGACGACGGTGAGGCTGTCGGGCTTCTTGGCGACCTGCTGGACCGCGTCGAGCGGGGCGAACGCCCCCGCGTCCTCCCACAGCACGTCGGAGGCGTAGATCCCCACCACCCGGAACGTGCCGTCACCGATCTTCACGGTCGACCCGATCCCCGCCTGCAGATCGGACGCGGCCCGTCGGCCGAGCAGGATCTCGTCGGTCGCGTCGGCGCCGTACAGCCGCCCCTCCACCAGCTCGAGCTCCTGCGCCTGCAACGTCTCGGCGTCGACGCCACCGAGGTAGAAGAGCGGGTTCGAGCCGGCGGTGGTGATGTGCAGAGCGCGCCCCGAGCCCGGGCCACGCCGGGCACGGCCGCGACCTCACCGACGACCGACTCGGGCAGGGTGCTGAAGCTCAGGTCGGCGGCACCCTTCTGGGCGACCATGAAGGCGGCGCCGCCGGACCGGGAGAAGTCGTCGGCCGTGGTCTTGAGGCCGGAGGTGATCACCCCGAGCGCCACCACCGTGGTGATGGCGATGGCGATGCCGGTCAGGGTGAGCAGAGCCCGCACCGCTGGCGGCCCAGGTTCTTCAGGATCAGTCCGACGAAGGTCACGGCACCACCCCCAGGCATCGGTCGTGGTGCACCTTCCCCGTCAGGGTGCGCCCGACCCGGGCCGCTCACCAGGGTCTCCGGTCCTGTGTGCAGGTCGCGTCGGGATGTTCCGGACGGCGAGGGCGCCCACGGCGACGTGGGCGCCCTCGGTCGTCCGGCTGGTGGAGGGAGGAGGGTCAGCCGGGCTGGGTCGTGGTCGTCGAGCCGCTCTGGCCGCTCTGGCCGTTCTGGCCGTTCTGGCCACCCTTCGGGCCTCGGCCACCGGGGCCGCCCTTGGGCATGGTGTTGTTCACCATGTCGGTGGCCCGCTGGGCCGCCTCGGCCTTCTTCTGGTCGATCTCGGCCTGCGTGTGCTCACCGCTGGCCAGCTCCTCGTCGAAGTGCTTGTTCATCTCGGCGACGATGGCGTCGACGACCTTCTGCGGTTCGACGCCCTTCGACTGGGCGACCTGGGCGATGGTCTGACCGTTCTGCAGGGCGGTGCGCAGCTCGTCGGCGCTGATGCCGATGGCAGCGGCGGCGGTGTCGAGACCGGCGCCGCCGCGGTCATGGCCGAACCCACCGGGACCACCGGGGCCATGGCCGCCCGCAGGCCGCCCTTGGGCTTGGCGTCGTCGAGCGCCTTCTGGACGGCGTCGGCCTGGGCCTGGGTGATGGTGCCGTCCTGCACGAGCTTCGAGAGGCATCGGTCATCCACGGCGGTGGCGTGTCCGGTTGGGGCGCCTGGGCGGCCGGTGCCTGCGTCGTGGTCGACTGGGCGCCACTGATGGCGGGGGCGAACAGCAGGGCGCCGGCGGTGCCGCCGGCGAGCAGTGAGGCGGTGACGGCGCCGGCGGCGGTGCCTTGCGCATGTCGGATCCTTTCGGGGGTGACGGTGTGGTCTGAGAGGGGTGCTGCCCAGGGTGGAGCCCGTGGGTAAGCCCGCACCCAGCAGGAGGTAAGAACCGGGCAAGAAGTGCGGTCGTCGGCCCTCTTACCCGTGTCTCACGGAGGGCTGGTAGCAAGGGGGGATGAACGGCAACGGCGGTGGGGCGATCGGCGAGCCGGCGGCCCGGATCCTGCTCGCCGAAGACGACCGCGCCGTGCGCGAGTCGCTCGATCGTGCCCTGCGGCTGGCGGGCTACACGGTGGAGCAGGCGGCCGACGGGCTGGAGGCGCTCGACCTGGCTGCGGCCGAACCCGCCGACGCCATCCTCCTCGACGTGATGATGCCCCGGTTGGACGGCCTGTCCGTGTGCCGGCGGCTGCGCGAGCGCGGCGACCGCACCCCGATCCTCGTGCTCACGGCCCGCGATGCGGTGTCGGACCGGGTGGCCGGGCTCGACGCCGGCGCCGACGACTACCTCCCCAAGCCCTTCGCGCTGGAGGAGCTGCTCGCCCGCCTGCGCGCGCTGCTGCGACGGGCCTCGCCCGACGAGGGCGACGAGCTGGCCGTCGACGACCTGCGCATCGACCCGCGCCGACGGGAGGTGCAACGCGGCGACCGGCGCATCGAGCTGACGAAGACCGAGTTCGACCTGCTCGAGCTGCTGGCCCGCAACGCCGGGATCGTGCTGTCCCGGGAGGTCATCTACGACCGGATCTGGGGCTACGACTTCGGGACCTCGTCCAAGTCGCTCGACGTCTACATCGGGTACCTGCGGCGCAAGACCGAGGAGGCCGGCGAGCCCCGCCTCATCCAGACGGTGCGGGGCGTGGGCTACACCTTGAAGGGGTCGTGACGGCACCATGAGCCTGCGCTGGCGCCTGGCCCTGGTCCTCGCCGTCACGGTGGCGACCACGGTCACGGTCGTCAGCGTCGCCGCCTACGCCATCGCCCGCAGCGAGCTGCTCGCCGAGACCGACCGCACCCTGGTGTCGCGGGCCAACGACGTCGTCGACGAGGTGCGCCGCGAGCAGGGCCGGCCGGGCGGGCCCGACGTCAGCGACCTGTTCGGTGGCCGGCGCCCGCCGAGCCGACGGTCGCCCGTCACCGCCTCGGACACCGTGCTGCAGCTGCTCGACGCCGACGGCACCGTGGCCGCCACCTCCGGCGGCGCGGCGACGGCGCTGCCCGTGAACGACACCGACCGGCAGATCGCCGGGTCCGCTCCCACCGGCCGGAGCGGCACCCAGACCGCCGTGCTGACCGACGTCGTCGTCGATGGCCAGCCCTACCGCGTGCTGACCACCGCCATGCCCAGCGGGGGGGCCCTCCAGGTGGCCCGCCAGGTGGGTGGCACCGACGAGGTGTTGCAGGGGCTGCGGGCCCGCATGCTGCTGGCGGGGATCCTCGGCACCCTGGTCGCCGCCGGGATCGGCTGGTTCGTCGCCCGTCGCACGGTCCGGCCCATCGAGCAGCTCACGGCGGCGGCCGAGCACGTGGCCGCCACCCAGCAGCTCGACACCGCCATCCCCGTCGAGCGCACCGACGAGGTGGGGCGCCTGGCGGGGAGCTTCAACCAGATGCTCAGCGCCCTGGGCGAGTCCCGCGAGCAGCAGCAACGGCTGGTGCAGGACGCCGGCCACGAGCTGCGGACCCCGCTGACCAGCCTGCGCACCAACGCCGAGGTCCTCCAGCAGGCCGAGCGGCTCAGCCCCGAGGACCGGGCGATGCTGCTGCACGACGTCACCGACGAGGTGCAGGAGCTGACCGACCTCGTGGCCGAGCTGGTGCTGCTCGCCCAGTCGCCCGACGCCACCGGCGAGCCCGAGGCCGACGTCGACCTGGCGGGCATCGCCGGGGCGGTCGTCGAGCGGGCCCGGCGGCGCACGGCACGGCGCATCGAGCTGCGGGCCCCGCTCGGCCCGGTGCTGGTCCGAGGCCGGTCGGCGCAGCTCGAGCGGGCGATCACCAACCTGATGACCAACGCCGACAAGTTCTCGCCACCCGGCAGCCCGATCGACGTGGCGGTCGAGATCGTCGCCGGCGGCGCCCGCCTCACCGTGCGCGACCGCGGTCCCGGCATCGCCCCCGCCGACCGACCGCACGTGTTCGACCGCTTCTACCGGGCCGAGGCGGCCCGGGCGGCGCCGGGGTCGGGGCTCGGCCTGTCGATCGTCGACCAGGTCGTGCGGGCCCACGACGGCGCGGTGCTGGTCGAGGAGGCTCCCGGCGGCGGAGCGGTCGTCGGGTTCACGCTCCCGCCGGGCCGCTTCGCCGACGCCGGCGTGCCGTCCGCACCCCCCCACCCCGGTGAGCGCTGGGCCGGGTGAGGCGGCACTACCCTGCCGCCGATGCCCGGCGAGTCCTCCCACGATGCCTGGGTCTCGCGCGATGCCGCGACGGTGTGGCACGGCTTCACCCAGATGGCGGCCTACGCGGACAACGCGCCCGTCATCGTGGCCCGCGCCGAGGGGCGGGAGCTGATCGACGTCGACGGCCGCCGGTACCTCGACGCCATCTCGTCGCTGTGGGTCACGACCCTCGGCCACCGCGTCCCCGAGCTCGACGCCGCGCTCACCGAGCAGGTGGCCAAGGTCGCCCACTCGACCCTGCTCGGCAACGGCAACGTGGCGGCCATCGAGCTCGCCGAGGCGCTGGTGCCCCGGCTGCCGGTGCCCGACGCCCACCTGCTGTTCGCCTCCGACGGGGCCGCCGCCGTCGAGCAGGCGCTCAAGATCGCCTTCCAGCACTGGTGGAACCGGGGCGAGCGGGGACGCACCCGCTACCTGGCGTTGGGCGGCGCCTACCACGGCGACACGATCGGCTCGCTGTCGGTCGGCGCCGGCGGCTTCGGCACCGAGCTGTTCGACCCGCTGCGGTTCCCGGTGGTGCGCACGGCCGGCTACGAGGACCCGCACTGGCTGCCGCAGGCCCTCGCCGCCCTCGAGCGCCACGCCGACGAGCTCGCCGCCGTCGTCGTCGAGCCACTCGTGCAGGGAGCGGCCGGCATGCAGGTGGCCGACGCCGAGGACGTCGGTCGCCTCGGCCGGGCCTGCCGGGAGGCGGGCGTGCTGCTGCTCGCCGACGAGGTCGCCACCGGCTTCGGCCGCACCGGGACGCTGTTCGCGTCCGAGCAGTGCGGCCTCGAACCCGACCTGGTGGCGATCGGCAAGGGGATCACCGGCGGCTACCTGCCGCTGTCGGCCACCGCGGCCGCGCCCCAGGTCTACGAGTCGTTCCTCGGCGCCGACCTGTCCGAGGCCACCCTGTACCACGGGCACTCCTACAGCGGGAACGCCTTGGCGTGCGCCGTGGCCCGGCGCCACCTCGAGCTCCTCGACGAGTGGGACGTCCTCACGGCGGTGCGAGCCCGGGCCGACCAGCTCGGCGCCGCGCTCGACGGGCCGGTGGCCACGCATCCCGCGGTCGCCGAGGTGCGCCGGCGAGGCCTGATGACCGGCGTCGAGCTGGCGCCGCCCGCGGACGACCTGCGCTGGGGTCGGCGGGTGTGCGCGGCGGCCGTGCGCCGCGGCGTGCTGCTGCGCCCCCTGGGTGATGTGGTCGTGCTCATGCCCCCGCTGACGATCACCGCCGGTGAGGTGGACCGCATCGTCGAGACGCTGCTGGCCGCCCTGGACGAGGTCGCGGGCGACCACGACCGGCCCGCCGGAGCCGAGCCGACATGACCGCCACGTCGCGCGTCGCGATGGCCGCCCGCGTCCTGCTCGCGGTCGTCGTCGTCGCCGTGGTGGTCCCCTGGTCGTCCGGGCGGGCGACGGCCGCCCCCGCCGCCGACGACGACGGGGTGAAGATCACGCGGGGCGTGCCGATGGCGACGACCGACGCCGGTCCGCTGCTCGTCGACGTCTACGAACCGACCCAGCCCGGCACCGGCCGTCCGGCGGTCGTGCTCGTCCACGGCGGGGCCTGGTTCCAGGGCTCGCCCGGCGACATGGACGAGCAGGGCCGGCTCCTCGCCCGTCAGGGCTGGGTGGGCTTCAGCATCAGCTACCGCCTCGCCCGACTGGGCCAGCCGACCTGGCCCGGCAACCTCTTCGACGTCCAGCGGGGGGTGCGCTGGGTCGCGGCCAACGCCGCCAGCTACGGCGCCGACGCCGGTCGCATCGCGCTGCTCGGCTCGTCAGCCGGCGCCCACCTGTCGGCCCTCGTCGCCTCCCTCGGGACGGGGACACCGGGACCCGACGAGCCACCGCTGCCGGGCGCGGCGACGACCACCACCGTGACCGCCCCGGCCGCCGTCGTGGCCGGTGCGGGCACCCCGGCGGCACCGCCGCCGACGAGCCCGCCACCGCCACCCCAGCTGGTCAAGGTGGTCGCGCTGTGGTCGCCGCCGGCGGAGCTGCTCGACCTCGTGCCCGAGGGCGACAGCCCGCCCGCCAGCTGCGGCGACAACGACTACTGCCGGACGTTCTGGACGGTGCCGTTCATCCCGACGATGCTCGGCTGCGGCCCGGCGGACTGCCGGGACCGCTACGTCCAGGCCTCCCCACCGGCACGCATCGACGGGCGCACCGTGCCGGTCTGGCTGGCGAACTCCGAGGACGAGATCGTCCCGATCGGCCAGCTGCAGTCCCTCGCCGACTCGCTCGCCGACGCCAAGGTCGAGCACGAGGTCAAGCTGCTCGGCGGCCACCAGCACGCCAACGAGTACACGGCCGCCGTGTGGAACGACATGGTCCCCTACCTGTCGTCGCACCTGGGCGTGTCCACCCCCGATCCCATCGCCTTCCCCGCCCGGACCACCGGTCCCGACGTCGGCCTGGTCGTCGCCGTCGCCGGCGTCGTGGTGCTGCTCGGCGTGACGCTCGCCGCGGTGGTCGCCCTGCAGCGGCGGGAGCGGCAGGTGACGTGAGCGCGCCCGACGACCCTTCGACCGGCACCACCGGTGGTTGGCCGGGCTGGTTCGCCGCCACCGCCCGGGCCATCCACGACGCCGGCCGGTGGCGCCGGGTCGAGCCCTTCGACGCCACCGGCCCGGCCGGCGAGGCCGCCGACGGCCGACGGCTGGTGTCGTTCGCCTCCAACGACTACCTCGGGCTGACCCACCACCCGGCGACCATCGCGGCCGCCCACGCCGCCCTCGATCGCTGGGGGACCGGCTCGGGCGCGTCCCGGCTCATCGTGGGGTCCCGCCCGGTGCACCACGACCTCGAGGAGGCGCTGGCCGCCTGGCGCGGCACCGAGGCCGCGCTGGTGTTCCCGACCGGCTTCGCCGCCAACCTGGGCACCCTCGCTGCCCTCTCCGACCACGAGGCCGCGGTGCTCTCCGACGAGCGCAACCACGCCTCGATCATCGACGGCTGCCGGCTGGCCGCGGCGCGCGGGGCACACGTCGCCGTCTACCGCCACGGTGACCTCGACCACCTCGACCGACTGCTCGCCGACGTCGTGGCCGACGGCCGACGCCCCCTCGTGGTGACCGACACCGTGTTCTCGATGGACGGCGACGAGGCCCCGCTCGGCGATCTGGTCGGCCGATGCGCCGCCCACGGCGCCGCGCTGGTGCTCGACGAGGCCCATGCCGTGCTGGGCCCCGAGGTCCCCGCCGACGCCGACGCCGCGCTGTCGGCGGGGGGAGGTGCCCTCGTGCGGGTCGGCACCCTGTCCAAGGCGCTCGGGTCCCTCGGTGGGTTCGTCGCCGCCTCGCGTGCGGTGATCGACCTGCTGGTCAACCAGGCACGCCCCTTCATCTTCACCACCGCTCCCACCCCCGCCGACAGCGCGGCCGGGCTCGCCGCCGTCGACCTGGTGCGGGGCCCCGAAGGCGAGCGCCGCCGCGACGTGCTGCGGCGCCACATCACGACGCTCGCCCCCGGCCACCCCTCACCGATCCTGCCGGTGATCGTCGGCGACGAGCGGGCGGCGCTGCACGCCGCGGCGGCGCTGGCCGACCGCGGGCTGCTGGTGCCCGCCATCCGCCCGCCGACGGTCGCCCCGGGGTCCTGCCGGCTCCGGGTCGCGCTCAGCGCCGCCCACACCGACGAGCAGGTCGCCAGCCTGGGCGAGGCCCTCACCGACCTCGGACTGACGGTGCGCCCATGACGGCGCCGACACGACGCGACGGACCCGTCCCCGACGCACATCGCCCCGGCCGCGTCGTCGTGGTCGCCGGCACGGCGACCGAGATCGGCAAGACCTGGGTCGGTGCCCGGCTCGCCGAGGCGCTGCGGGTGAACGGCTTCCGGGTGGCCGCCCGCAAGCCGGTCCAGTCCTTCGAGCCCGGCGCGGGGCCCACCGACGCCGAGGTGCTGGCGGCGGCCAGCGGCGAGGAGCCCGAGGTGGTGTGCCCGAGCCACCGCTGGTACCCGGTGGCCGTCGCCCCGCCCATGGCGGCCGACGTGCTGGGCCGACCGCCGATCCGCCTCGCCGACCTCGTCGCCGAGCTGGCGTGGCCGAGCCCGGTGGCCGAGGTCGGCCTCGTCGAGACGGCGGGAGGCGTGCGTTCGCCGCTGGCCGACGACGGCGACACCGTGGCGCTGGCCACGGCGATCGCCGCCGACCTCGTGGTGCTCGTCGCCGATGCCGGCCTCGGGACCATCAACGCCGTGCGGCTGGCGGCCGACGTCCTGGCCGACGCGGCGGTGCCGGTCGTCGTCGTGCTCAACCGGTTCGCCTCCGACGACGACCTCCACCGCCGCAACGCCGCGTGGCTGAGGGCCGAGGGACGGATCGTGCGCACCGACGTCGAGCACCTCGTCGCCGACGTCGCCGGGGCGCGCTGATCGGCCACCGGACGCGACACCGCCGCGCCCGCCACTCCCCACCCGTTCGTCCACCGGACCTGCGACCGGCGGAGTGCTTCAATCGTGCGGTGCCACGACGCTGCCCGACCTGCGGACGCACCGTGCCCGACGGCGACCGGTTCTGCGGCCGCTGCGGCACGTCGCTGTCGGCACCGGCGACCGGTGGCTGGGCGCCGCCGAGCTCGTCACGACCGACGCCCGCCGGGCCCGGTCCGGGCTCGGGGCCGACGCTGCCCGGGCCGTCGCACCGCGGCCGCCCGTCGGGCCGCGGCCGCCCCACGCCCCGGCGCGACGGGCGGGCTCGGTGCGGACGGTCCACCCTCGGTCCACCGGCTGCCGGGGGAGCGGGAATCGCCCCGGGATCGGGCCGGGGCCCGCACCCGGTTCCGCGCCCGTCGACGGCTCCCCGGCCGCGACACCGATGGTGCGCACCGTCGTGCTGGCCCTCGCCATCGTCTTCGCCCTGGCCGTGCTCGGGGTGGTGGTCGGTCAGCTGGTGGGCGGGCCCTGACGCCGGCGCACCCGGCCCGCCGGGGCGGGCGACCCGGAGGCGACGACGAGGTGGTCAGCGACCGCGGTCGCGACCGGCGGCCTGCTCCGCCTCGATGAAGGCCACGAGGCCGTCGACGTCGCCCTCGCCCTGCCCGCCGAACGAGCTCTCGAAGTAGGCGCGGGTCCAGGCGTCGATCTCGTCGTCGGTGAACCCGTCGGGCCGCAGCCGGTCACCGAGCCTCGTTGGCGAGCAGCCGGGCCCTCCACATCGACCTCGGGCAGCTCGGGCTCGGCGACGCCCTCCTCCTGGGAAGTCGGGCGTGACGTCGTCGGCAGGCGGTGTCATCGGGCTGCTCCTCGGACGGGGACCGGACGGTGGACCACCGATCATGGCCGCATCGGCGGGTCGTGGCACCGATGCGCATGTTGCCACGTGCACCGGCTCCCCATGACCGGCCACCCGCGAGGTGGGACGCACGACCACCTTCCGCGCGATCGGGGCTTAATGATCGCGCTGCTCCGGCCGATCATCAGGAGCGAAGGCGCTGCCGCACCGGCAGATCGCTGACGGCGACGTGGACGAACGGGGAGTGGCGAACCGAGTGTGCAGCCTGGTCGTGCAGCGAAGGGTCGGGACCTCGGCGCTCCTCGCCCGAGGGCGCGCCACCGCGCGCCGACACCGCCCCGGCACGGATCCGCACCCGACCGATAGCCTCGTGACCATGGCCGACGGTGGAGCTCGGCGATGAGCGACGTGTCCCAGGGCCCCGGCTGGTGGCTGGCGGCGGACGGCAGGTGGTACCCACCCGCCGACACCACCGCCGCACCGGCACCGGGCTGGTGGCTCGCCTCCGACGGCCGGTGGTACCCACCCGCCGACACCACCGCCGCACCGGCACCGGGCTGGTGGCTCGCCTCCGACGGCCAGTGGTACCCGCCGAGGGACGCGCCCTCCGGCCCGTCCGCCGACGCCCCGGCGCCCCCGCCACCCGCAGCCTCCTCCTCCACCCCCACGGAGGCCACGTCCGTCGAGCCCAGCCCGACCACGCCCGGCACGGCGAAGGCCGACACCGGCGAGCCCACCGCGGCCGGGGCGACGCCCGTCAAGGCCAAACCCGTCACGCCGACCCCCGTCAAGGCCAAACCCGTCAAGCCGACCCCCGTCAAGGCCAAACCCGTCAAGCCGACCCCCGTCAAGGCCAAACCCGTCACGCCGACCCCGTCAAGGCCAAACCGGTCACGCCGACCCCGTCAAGGCCAAACCGGTCACGCCGACCCCGTCAAGGCCAAACCCGTCACGCCGACCCCGTCAAGGCCAAACCCGTCACGCCGACCCCCGTCGAGGCCACGCCCACCCCGCCCGCGACCGACGCCGCCGCGTCGGCGGCGAAGCCCCGGCCGGCGACGCCCGAGCCCGTCGCGCCCGCCCCGGTCGCGGCCTCGCCGACCGAGCCCGGCGACGAGGAGCGCCCGACGGTGCGGCGCGTCGACGGGGCTGACCCCGCAGGGACAGATCCGCCAGCGCGACCAGGCGTCACGCGCCGACGCAGCCGTGCTGGCCGGCGCCCGCTCCGCCGCCGCCCTGCGGGCGCTGCAATCGATCGGTGCGGAGGTGGCGCCGCCGGCACCGCGGCCTGCGCACCACCGGACCGGCCCGCGCCATCGACCTCACCGCACCGGCGGCGACCCCCGCGACGGCGGCACCGGCGACCACCGGGCCGGCGACGGGCGGCGGCGAGGCGTCGGCACCGCCCGCCGCGACCACCCCCGCCCCGACGCCGACGGCGGCGCCCGCGCCAGCGCCTGCGCCGGCGTCGGAGGACCCCGGCACCGGCGATCGCCCCGCCGTTGCTCGAGGTCAAGCCGTCGCCGCTCAACACCGACGTCAGCCACGTCGGCGACCGCCTGGTCATCTTCAACGACCGGGTCGAGATGCACGATCGCAACGACCGCGTCCGCCAGGTGATCCGGGGCGACGACATCACCGACGTCGTCGTCCAGCGCAAGTTCACCGGTGCGTCGGTCACCGTGGAGAGCATCACCGGCGACGTCATGGTCGCCAAGGGCCTGCGCCCGGACCAGGCCGAAGAGGTCAAGGCGGTGATCCAGCGCCGCACCGGCAGGGCGACGCCACACCGGCCGAGCGGGCCGCGTGGTCCACACCCGGGTCGGCACCGGCACCCACGCTGACCAGCACGGTGCGGCCCGCCTCGCTCGACAAGGCCGACCTGCTGGCCAAGCTGGACGACCTCCACGCCGCCGGCATCCTGACGGACCGCGAGCTGGCCGCCAAGCGCTCCCTCGTCGAGCGCCTCGCCACCGGCTCGCCGCTCGCCTCCACCCCCCGCTGACACGGCAACGTCGGGCGGACTGGCCCGCGCCGCCGTGGGCGGGGGCCGGCGCGGCCGCGGGGCGACCCGCCCCTCAGCGGGGTCCGGAGTAGTAGGCGACGACGACCAGGATGCCGAGCAGCAGGATCAGCACGGTCACGAGCCAGATCCATCGCCGGCCGACCTCGGTGTCCACCGGGTCGACCTGGGACATGGACCGCCGGGCCTCGGCGAGCTGGGCGCGCAGGACCTCGGACTCCCGCTGCAGACCGACCAGCGCCATCTCGGCGGTCGCCAGCTCGTCCTGCAGCTCGGCGGCGGGCGGCACGTCGACCTCGTGACCATCGGCCAGCTGTCGCTGCAGCGCCTGGTACTGGTCGCGCAGGCCGGCGACCGCCGCGTACTGGCTCTGCAGCTCGGCCAGCTGGCGGGAGACCGCTCGGGTCCGGCCGGTGGCGGACTGCGCGACCTCCCGGGCGTCCTCGAGCTGGCCCTGCAGCTCGTCGTACTGCTTCTGCAGCGTCTGCAGCTGCTGCATCAGGGCGTCGGCCTCGGTGAGCCCCTCCTCCCGGGCGACGTCGCGGATGCTCGTCCACCGCAGGTGCTCGGCCAGGTCGGCCAGCCGGTCGGCCTCGGGTGCGTCGATGGCCCGCAGCAGGTCCTCGGCAGCGGCGTGGACCCGGGCGGCGTACTCCACGTCGAAGGGGTGGTCCTCGTCGGGGTGGGCCCAGTGGTTGCGGGCCGTGCGCAGGTCGGTGACCGTCTGGCGCAGGTCGGTGGTGAGCACCGGAGCGAAGACGGGACCCCACCAGCGGTTCATGACCTCGAGCTGGAAGTGCGGGTCGGACAGGGAGACGAGCACGTCGCGCCGCTTGCCCAGCTTGTGGGCCGCCATCAGGATCCAATCGTCGCCGGGGAAGGCCGAGCTCATGCGGGTGTCGACGAAGGGGGCCAGCCCCTCGGCGAGCACCTCGAAGGCGGTGGCGACCTGGGCGCGGTAGCTGGTGGCCATAGGACGGTTCGGCGCTTCCCCGCCGGGCGGTCGCCCGGCGCACGCGGCAATCTACCGGCCGGCGAGCCCATCGCCCCGACGGGATCGCCCCGGACCGGGACCGGCTCCCTAGACTCCCCCCGGCCTCCGCGGGCGGCACCGGCCGCCCTGCTGCACACCACCGGTCGGCCCGCTGTGGCCGCCGAGGACGAGAGCACCCGTGTCCGACCTCCCCGATGCCATCGCCCACCTCGAGGTCGCCGTCGTCGACCCCGACGTGCTGTGGGCCGTCGACCACGCCAACGCCCTGCGCCCCCGCTACGCCGAGACCTTCGGGACCGTGCTCGAGGCCCTCGATCGACTCGCCGGGGACCAGGCGGCGGTGGCGGTGCTCGGGCCCGGTGCCGCCGACGGGGCGGAGGTCGACCTCGCCCGCCTGGCCACGACGTGCCCCAACGTGAACGTGGTGGTCGTGCTGGCCGAGGTGTCCGCCGACCGGGCCGAGCGCCTGCTCGACGCCGGTGCCGAGGTGGTGGTGGGTGACGACGCCCCACGCCAGGTGCTCAACGACGCCGTCGACGAAGCCCTCGCCGCGGCCCGCGGCGCCGCCGGCGGGGCCCCCGGGAGCGCGACCGGCACGACCGGCGGCACGCCGGCCACCGTCGTGCTCGTCACCGCGGCGAAGGGTGGCGAAGGCGTCTCGACGGTGGCCGCCAACCTCGCCGCCACCATCGCCGGACGGGGCCACGAGGTGGCGCTGGTCGACTGCGACCCGAACTTCGGCGACCTGGCGCTGCTGCTCGGCATGCCGGCGCCACCGGTGGTCGAGGATCCCGCGGAGCTGGTGCCCGGGCCGACCGCCCTCCGCCGCTCGATCGCGGTGCAGGACGAGACCGGCGTCCGCCTCGCAGGACTCCCCCGACTGCGCGACGACTTCACCATCCTCCCCTTCGAGGCGGTCACGGCGGTGCTGCAGGCGGTGGCGGGAGAGGTCGACGTCGTGGTGCTCGACGCCCCGTTCCACGCGGTGATGCACGGCGCCTACACGAGGGTCGTCGACCAGCTCGTGTTCGTGACCCGCCCGCCGCTCACCAGCCTCAAGAACGCGGCCATCGCCCTCGACGCGCTCGGGGCCCGCGACCGGCTCTCGGTCGTGGTGAACCGGTTGCCCGAGGACGACGCGCGGCGACACCGGCGACGCCACGGCACCGCCGACCTCGCGCGCCTCCCCGAGCCGGACGAGATCGCCGACGTGCTGGGCCACCCCGTGACCGCCGTGCTGGTCGACGACGAGGAGATCCCCCGGCTCGCCGGCAGCGGCACCCTCCCCGTCCAGGTGGCGCCGTCGGGGCCCTTCGCCGAGGAGATCGGGCGGCTGACCGCCGCCCTCGCCCTGCCGACGGCCACCTGAGCGGGACCCGACCGGTCGATCCCCTGCACGGCCGGCGACCGCCGGGCAGAATCGCGCCATGTCGTACCTCCGGGTGGGCAAGCGGGCCCGTGACCTGGCTGCGGTCGCCCAGGCCAAGGGCATCACCTTCACCGCCGAAGACCCCTACGCGCTGCACCGCCTGCCCTTCACCCTCTTCGCCCAGAGCGACCGGCACCAGGCCGAGCACGTCCTCGCCGCCCGGCTGCGCGGCCGGCGCGTCCGGGGCTTCGACTTCCCCTTCGTGGCCGACGAGCCCCGGGAGCGATCCGGCATCCCCGGTGCGGCGCCGTGGTTCCGCTACGAGGACGGCCGCCAGTACGGCTGCGTGGTCGTGCACGTCGACGCCGACCTCCCGCTCTGCCACGTGTCGCCCCGAGGCCGGCGCAACCAGCTCGACGAGGAGGCCGAGGTCGCCATCGACGATCCCGTCTTCGCCGCCCGGTTCCAGGTGTGGTGCGACAACCCCGGCTTCGCCCGGACGTTGCTGGTCCCCGAGGTGGTCGAGCTGCTCGTGCGCACCGAGGGTCGGTTCTCCTTCGAGCTGCACCGCGACGCCGTGCTGTGCTTCGACCGCAGCGTCAAGCCCGAGGAGTTCCCGCCGTTGATGGCCCTCGTCGTGGCCTTCACCGACGCCTGGCCCGAGGCGGTGTGGGCGGCGTTCGGCACCGTCGGCGGCCCCGACGAGCCGTCGTGGACGGCGATGCCGACGCCGACGCCCCGGCGCCGACCGTGCCCGAGCCCGTCGCCGAGGCCCCGCCACCACGACCGCGGCGCCCGCGCCGAGGCCCGCCACCGCCACCGCCGCCACCCCCACCGGCGCCACCCGCGGCGACCGGCGCCGAGGCCCCGCCACCGCCACCGCCCCCGCCGCCACCGCCACCGCCCCCACCACCGCCGGGCTGACGCAGGCGACGTCGGCCCTCAGGAGGGCCCGAGGCGGTCGACGACGGCGTACACGCCGCGGTGACGCTGGCGGAAGTCGACGTCGGCGAAGCGGGGCGTGAGGGTGGCCCGCACGGCCTCGATGGCGTTGCCGGCCCGGACCGCGGCGGCGGTCGCCCCGGCCGCGTCACCGAGGGCGGCGGTGACGTCGGCGAGGGCGGCGCTGGTCACGGCGAGCGCCGGCCGGGTGCCCATGGCGGCATGCTCGTCGGCGGCGTGGGCGAGCAGCGCCACGGCCCGCCGCAGATCGCCGTCTGCTCGAGCCACCAGGGCGAGTCGGCGCTGGTCCTCGGCCAGCTCGAAGCGGGCGCCGGTGCGCTCGTGGCTGGTGCGGGCGGCGTCCAGCAGCTCGGTGGCCCGGGTGCGATCGCCTGCGGCCAGGGCCACCTCGGCGAGCGCCGAGCGCGTGTCCGCCGTGCCCCCGGCGTCGCCGACCTCGTCGCCCACGACCCAGGCCGACCGGTAGCCCCGCTCGGCCGCAGCCTGGTCGCCGGTGGCGAAGGCGACCATGGCCCGCAGGCGATGGGCATGGGCGACGAGGAGGCGGTAGCCGACGGCCTCGGCGATGGCCGCCGCCTCGTCGATCTCGGTGCGGGCCCGCTCGTAGGCGCCGCACAGCAGCGCCAGCTGGGCGAGGCCCCAGTGGGCGTGCGCCTGCCCGTGCTGCTCGCCGAGCTCACGGGCGAACCGCAGGCCGAGCTCCAGGTCGGCCTCGGCCCCGGCCACGTCACCCTCGCGCACCGACAGCAGCCCCAGGGCGTGCGACGCGTTGGCCACGCCCAGCGGGTAGCCGGCTGCCTCGGCCACCGCGCGCGCCTCGCCGTGCCACCGCCGAGCCGCGGCCAGGTCGCCGCGCACCTTCGCCAGCTGACCGAGGCCGTTGGCGGTGTTGGCGACGCCGAGGCGATCCCCGAGCTGCTCGTACGCCGGGAGCGCCTCGTCGAGGTAGCGGCGGGCATCGTCCATGCGACGGTCCATCCGGGCCACGGCGGCCAGGCCTCCGAGGCAGCGGGTGGCCGTCCGGGCCAGCCCGGCCCGACGGGCGAGGTCGAGCGCCTCGAGGAAGCGTCGCTCCGCCTCGGGGTAGTCGCTCGTCATGCGGGCCAGGTCGCCCAGGTTGGCCAGCGTCTCGGCCTCCCGGGTCCGGTCGCCGGCGGCGCGGCTGCGGGCGAGGGCCTCCTGCAGCAGCGTCCGGGCTTCGTCGCGATCGCCGGTGAGCCGGGCCAGCTCGCTCATCCGGTTGAGGACCCGGGTCACCTGCTCGGGCCGTCCGAGGGCCTCCCACCCGTCGCGGGCCACGCGGTAGTGGCGCAGGGCCTCGGTGTAGCGACCGGTGCCCTGCAGGGCGGCGGCGAGGTCGTTCTCCACCGCGGTGCGCAGGCGAAGGGGACCGAGCTGGCGCAACGGGCCCAGGGCGAGCTCGAAGTGGGCTTGGGCGGCGAGGTCGTCACCCCGGGCGCGCGCCAGCCGTCCCAGCTCGCTGTGCACCCGGGCCTGCTGGTGCTCGTCGCCGTTGTCGCGCGCCGCGGCCAGCGCCTCGGTGAGCCGGGCGGCGGCGTCGTCGGCCCGACCGCCCCGCTCGTCACCGTGGGCCAGCAGCATGAGCAGGTCGGGGACCGGGCGGCGGAACCCCGTCTCCCGGCACAGGGCCAGGGCCGCCTCGAGCTGGAAGCGGTGGGTGCCCTCGTCGCCGCTCGAGCGGGCCGCTCGGGCCCGCAGCACGCGGGCCGTGTAGGCCAGGGCCGGGTCGCCCGACACGACGCCCCACTCGACGGCCTCGTCGAGCACCGAGGCCGCTTCGGCGAGGCGATCGGCATCACCGGTGTCGAGGAGGTGACGTCCGAGACCGGTGAGCGCCTGGGCGCGGGTCGTCGGGGTGGATGCCGCCTCGACGTCTCGGCGCAAGCCCCCTTCGTCCCCGTCGTCGACCTGCCACCCACCATCGGCCATCGCCCCCACGGTACGGGCCCGCGGCCGCCCGCGCCCGGCGTCGCCCGGTGGCCGGGCATGATGGCGGCGTGCCCCGCCGCCGCCCCTCCCCCGTGCCGCTCGCGCCGCTCGCGCTGCTGCTCCTCGCCGGTGCCGTCCCCCTGGCCTGCTCCAGCGCGACGCCGACGGCCACGGACACCACGGCCCCCGTGACCACCCCTCCGTCGACCCCGACCTCCGCCACGGCGTCGACGGACTCCACCCCGCCCGGCTCCACGGCCCCCCCGACCTCGGCCGTCCCCAACACCACCGACGGGTCCCCGCCCACGACGGCCGCCGGCCCGGGCGTCACCGCCCAGGCGGCGCGGTTCTCGCTCGACGCCCCGATGAGCCGCCTCGTCGCCGTTCCCCGCGGCGACACGCTGCTGGTCTTCTCCGGGCTCACCGCCGGCAAGGCCTCGATGAACCGGGTCTTCACCCTCGACCCGCGGACCGGCACCACCACCGCCACCGGCAAGCTGCCCCAAGCCGTGCACGACGCCGCCGGCACCGCCCTCGGGGACCGGGTGCTGCTCATCGGAGGCGGCGAGCAGAACGTGGCCTATCCCGACGTGGTCGACGTCACGGCCTCGCCGCCCACGAAGATCGGACGCATCGACGTCGGTCGCTCCGACAACAGCGCCGTCACCGTCGGCGACACCGCGTACGTGCTCGGCGGCTACGACGAGCGCTCGATCGTCGCCCCGGTGCTCGCCTCGGGCGACGGCGCGAGCTGGCGCAAGGTGGTCGACCTGCCCACCCCGGTCCGCTACGGAGCCGTCGCCGCCGACGGACCCACCATCTACGTCTTCGGCGGCGTGACCGACAAGGCCCAGACCACCGACATCCAGGCGATCGACACCACCGACGGCAGCGCCCGCAAGGTCGGCACCCTGCCCGTCCCGCTCGGTCACGCCGCGGCGGTGAACCTCGGCGGCAGCATCTACGTCCTCGGCGGACGCACCGGCGCGGGCACGAGCACGGCGACGACCACCACGTCGGCCACGATCTACCGGTTCGATCCCGCCACCGCGTCGGTGACCGAGGTCGGCAAGCTCCCGAAGCCGGTCGCCGACTTCGGGGTCGCCGTGCTCGGCGACACGGCCTACGTGCTCGGCGGCGAGCGGGGTGACACGGCCGTCAACGAGGTGGTGACCGTCCGCCGGTCCTGACCCGGGTGACGTGCTTCTGACCCGGTGCCCCCCTAGCATTGGGGGCTCCGGCGGCGGCGCACGTGGGCCCGGCCGCCCGACTGCGACCCCCGGACTCCGGCAGGCATGGCACCGACACCCGATCAGCCCGATCCCTTCGCGCCCCCCACCGGCGAGGCGACGCCGGTCTCGGTCGTCGACCATCCCGTCGACGACGCCGAGCACGAGGCCTGGGCGCCGGGCGACGAGGACGGCCACGAGTCCGGCCACGAGGCCGCCGAGGGCGGCGACGGCAAGCGGCACCGGCTCCTCGGCTTCGCCCGCCGCCACCGGATCCTCACCGCGGTCGCCATCATCCTGGTCCCGTTCCTGGTGCTGGTCGGCTACTCGCTGGTCGCGGCGCTGACCAAGCCGGGGCAGGAGTCCCTCGACGCCCGGGTCGTGCAGTGGGCGCGCGACAACCACCTCGGCTTCGCCGTCAACTGGGCCGAGGACAAGTACTACGAGAACAACCAGCCGCCGTCGGGCGGCACGCCCGACCAGGCCATCGGCCCGGCGGGCAACGCCCCGAGCACGTCGGCCGCCGTCGCCGCCGGTGACAAGGAGAGCACCACCACCACCAAGGCCGGCCCGCCGCACCTGCCGCCCCCCACCAAGATGCCGACGCCCGCCGCCGAGCCCATCGCCAACGAGGGCGAGTGGTTCCCCGCCGGGCAGCCCGTGGGCGGCCTGCCCGCCGTGTACACCACCAAGGTCCGACCCAACGCCGAGAAGACCTCGCTGCTGGTGTTCATGGCGTGGATCGACCCGAAGCTCGCCAGCGTCGAGATCTTCCCCGGGTCGGAGGTCCCCGGCGGCAAGTGGAGCGTGGGCAACCAGATCCCGGCCGACCGCTGCGCCGACGCCATCATGGCGGGCAACGGCGGCTTCCGGTTCGACCAGAGCCGTGGCGGCTACTGGTCGGAGGGCAACGAGAAGTACAAGATGCGCGACGGCGCGGCCACGATGGTCACCTTCAAGGACGGCACCGCCACCGTCGGCATGTGGGGGCGCGACGTCGGCCCGGCCGACTACCCGAACATCGCCGTGGCCCGCCAGAACCTCGACCTGATGGTCGACAACGGCCAGGTGGTGCCCGACATCGACAGCAAGGACTGGGGCGCGCTGCTCAAGAACGTCTACTTCGTGTGGCGGTCGGGCTGGGGCGTCACCAAGGACGGCGCCATCGTCTACGCCGGCGGGCCCGCCCTGCAGCCCCGCGACATCGCCCAGCGCCTCGCCGACGCCGGCGCGGTGCGGGCCATGGAGGGCGACATCAACCCCGAGTGGGTGACCGCCAACCTCTACTCCGTCGGGCCCGACGGCAAGTGCGTCGGCACCAAGGGCCTCGAGGGCCCCGAGGACAAGGGCGGGATGCGCCAGTCGGCGAACCGCTACCTGAACCTCGACACCCGCGACTTCGTCGCCGTCTTCCGCCGCACCGACATCCCCAACCCGTAGGTGCGCCAGGCGGTCCGAGCGGCGACGGGCAGGCACGTCGCCGCTGGCCACGCGCGTCGGCACGGGCGTCGCCTCGCGTGCCGCCTCGCCGTCGCGGCGGTCGGCGTGGTCGCCGTCGCAGGTTGCGGCGCGGCCGACGACCAGCGGGCGGCGGCCGGGACCCCGGCGACGCCCGCTGCCACCGAACCGTCCTCCACCCTCGCGCCCGGCACCGACCCGGGCGGCGACATCGGTGCCTCGGTGGTCGTCCCGCCGCCCACCACGGCGGACACGTCCGCGACGTCGGACGACCCGCCGTCGACGACGGGCGCGGCCGCCGCCGCGCCGACCGCCGCGAGCTGCGGCGAGACCCACGGCCGCACGACCCGGTTCACCTTCGCCAGCAAGGTGTTCGCCCCCAGCCCCAAGCCGGTGCAGCCCTACCTCGTGCACACCCCGCCGTGCTACGACACGGACCAGGCTCGCCGGTACCCGGTCATCTACCTCCTGCACGGCGCCCAGACCGACGAGACCCAGTGGACCGACGTCGGGGTGCTCGACGCCGCCGACCGCCTGACGGCCGCCGGCCAGATCCCCCGGTCATCCTCGTGCTCCCCGATGCCCTGCACGCCATGGGCGACTACGGCGGTGCCACCCCGCCCCTCGACTGGTTCGTGCTGTACGAGCTGCAGCCCCGGGTCGAGCAGGCCTTCCGGACGCGCACCGACGCCGCCCACCGGGCGATCGGCGGCATCTCCCGCGGCGGCGAGTGGGCGCTGCTGATCGCCGGTCGCCACCCCGACGTCTTCTCCACCGTCGGCGGCCACAGCCCGGCGGTGGGGGTGCCGACCAACCCGGGCCCCCAGCTCGCCGGCCTGCTCGCCGACAAGGGCCTGCGCATCTGGCTCGACGTCGGCGACCGGGACTCGCTCGCCGCACCGGTCGCCGCCCTCGACCAGGCCCTCACCGCCCGCGGGGTCGACCACGAGACCCACGTCGGCGACGGCGGCCACGACCGTGCCTACTGGGGTGCCATGACCGACGCCTACCTGCGGTGGTACACCGCCCCCTGGGCCGACGACCGTTGACGCGAACGAGCCATGACCGGCCGGACCTCGGACCGCCACCGTGACCAGCCGGTCGCGACCAGACGACATCGACCCGTGAGCAGCCCCTCGTGACCCACCACCTGACCCACCACCTCCCCCACCGCCTCGCCGTCGCCGTGTCGGCGGCCGCCCTGCTCGCCGCCACCGCCTGCGCCGGCTCGGCCGCCGAGCAGACAGGCACGACCGCGCCGAGCGGTTCGGACCCGTCGATCGGCACGACGGCGACGCCCGACGCCACCGAGCCGGTCGCCACCACGGCGGTTCCCGGCACCGAGCCGCCCACCGCGGGGCCGTCCACCGCGGCGCCGTCCCCTGTCGACGCACCGTCGACGACCCCACCGCCCCTCCCCCCTCCGAGCAGCGCCGCGCCGGGCAGCCCCCTGCCGGGCCGCCTCGCCCCGCCGACGGCCATCCCCACCGCCGTGCCCGGCACCGGCCAGTGGCAGCCGATCGGTCCTCCGGTGGGCGGCCAGCCCGGCATGTACGCCACCACGCTGCCCACCTCGACGGGATCGATCGTCGGCGTGGCGTGGATCGACCCCGCCGCGTTCTCGGCCCAGCTGTTCCCCGGCTCGGGCGACCCCGGTGGCTCGTGGCCGTTCCCGTCGGCTGCGGTCCCACCCGACAAGCTCGGCGTCCTCGGCGCCGCCTTCAACGGCGGCTTCAAGATGAAGGACTCGCGCGGCGGGTTCTTCCTGGCCGGCCGGGAGGTGGCGCCGCTGCGCGACGGCGCCGCCTCGCTGGTGGTGTTCGACGACGGCAAGGTCACCGTGGGCCGGTGGGGCCGCGACATCGGGCTGTTCCCCAACGTCGTCGCGGTCCGCCAGAACCTCGACCTCCTCGTCGACGACGGCGTGGCCAGCCCCACCGCCACCGACCGCGACGTCAGCGTCTGGGGCGCCACCCTCAACAAGGCCACCGCGCCACCGCGATCAGGCGTCGGGGTGCGGGCCGACGGCTCGCTGGTCTACGTGGGTGGCCCGGGTCTGACGGCACGGGGCCTGGCCGACGCGCTCGTCAGCGCCGGAGCCGTGCGCGCCATGACGCTCGACATCAACAGCCAGTGGGTGAGCTTCCTGTCGTTCCCGCCCGGCTCCGCCGGCAGCGGCACGAAGCTGGTGGCCTCCATGTCGGGGGGCTCCAACCGCTTCGTCACCCCCGACACCCGCGACTTCGTCGCCCTCTACGCCCGCTGACGCGGTCGGCCCTCGGCCGTCGGCCGGATCAGCGGCCGAGCACCTCGGGGTTGAGCGGTGTCGGAGGATCGCCGCCGGTGAGGGCGGCGACGACGTTCGCGCAGGCGAGGCCGACCATCTCGGCCCGGGCCTCGGTCGTGGCCGACCCGAGGTGCGGCAGCACCACGACGTTGTCGAGCTCGAGCAGGCCGGGCTCGAGGGCAGGCTCGTGCTCGAACACGTCGAGGCCGGCGGCGGCGATGCAGCGCGACCGGAGCGCGGCCACCAGCGCGATCTCGTCGACGACCGGGCCTCGGGCGGTGTTCACGAGGATGGCCGTGGACCTCATGCGGGCCAGGGCATCGGTGTCGATGAGGTGGCGGGTCTCGGCGGTCAGCGGCGTGTGGAGGCTCACGACGTCGGACCGGGCGAGCAGCTCGTGCAGCGGCACCCGGGTCGCCCCCGTCTCGGCTTCGGCCGCCTCGTGGCGGTGGCGGGCCGTGTAGAGGATCTCCATGCCGAAGCCCCGGGCCCGGCGGGCCACCGCCGTCCCGATGGCGCCGAGGCCGACGATGCCGATGGTGCGGCCGTGCACCGGCGCCCCGACGAGCTGGGTCGGGCTCCAGCCCGCCCAGCCGCCCGAGCGCACCAGGCGCTCGCCCTCGCCGATGCGGCGCGCTGCGGCCAGCAGCAGCGCCCAGGCGAGATCGGCGGTCGCCTCGGTCAGCACACCGGGGGTGTTCGTGGCGAGCACACCGTGCGCGGTGCAGGCGGCCACGTCGATGTTGTCGAACCCGACGGCGACGTTCGCCACCACCTGCAGTCGCGGCGCGGCGGCGAGCACCTCCTCGTCGATGCGGTCCGTGAGCAGCGCCACCACGGCGTCGGCATCGGCCGCGCCCGCCAGCAGCTCCGCGCGCGTCGGTGGCCGGTCGGGCTCGTGCTGGCGAACCACGAAGCCCGCCGCGACCAGCGGCGCGGTGCCGGGCTCGGGCAGCGGCCGGGTGACGTAGACGACGGGCGGACGAGCCGGCGTCGCCCGGTCGGCGGGGACACGCATGGGCCAGGCCTACCCGGCCGGGTGCCGGGTGTCCAGCGGATCGCCGACGACGTCGGGGCGCGGCGACCGACAGGTGGCCGCGCCCGGTGGTGCGCCGGGTCGACGCTTCGCCCGCGACCAGGCCGAGCAGTCCGATGACCCCGCCGTCGGGGGTCATCGGCCCCTTGGGCCGCCGCCGCGTCGGGAGCACGATCAGACCATCGGGGCGCCCGGCGCGGCCAGCGTCGGCACCAGCCCCGGGCACCGACGACGAGCGAGGGACGAGCGAAGGACGAGCGAGGTGTTGCGGGCGTTCTCCGACGCCCGCCCTCCGCCATCGCCGATGGCACCGCCGATCGCACATCGGGAGGTCGTCATGGGCACCATCGAACGAACCCGCATCTCACGCCGGGCCGTGCTGGCCGGCGCCGGCGGTGCCGCCGGTGCCGTCGCACTGGTCGGCGTGCCCGAGATCGCCCGGGCCGAGTCCGGAGGCCACGCCACGTCAGGACCCGCACCCGAGCCCGCGAGCGGCTACCCGCCCCTGGCCCAGACCCCGGGCCTGGAGTACCTGACGGTCAGCGACTACGCCTTCCTGGCCGACAGCCCGTCCTGGGACAAGACCACGACCTCGACCGGCGCGTACACGAGCGCTGCGAACGGGACGCTGTCCGCCCCCATCCTCATCCCACCCGCATCGCTGGTGGCGGAGCTCACGGCATCGGTGACCAACACCTCGGGGAGCAGCGCGCGCGTGTGGATCGAGGAGGTCAAGCTCGCCGGACCGCCGCACACCAACATCGGCTACGTGGACGTCCCGACCGGCGGCTCGGACCCCCAGGTCGTGACGGCGAGCGTCGGCCAGCTGACGAGCGCCGATCGTGGCTACGACATCTGGCTCCAGACCCCCACCACGGGCACGATCCGGATCCTCGGGGCACGGCTGGGGATCTTCCCGCCGGGCTACGGGTTCAAGCCCGTCGCCCCGATCCGCGTCTACGACTCCCGGGCCGGCAACCCGCCCAACAACGTCGTGAAGGGCCAGCTGTCCAACGGCACCCGCGTCATCAACATGTTCAACGGCTTCGTCGGCCTACCCCCCAACGTCCAAGGCGTGCTCACCAACCTGACCGTCGTCAACACCTCGGCCAGCGGCTTCATCTCCCTCTACAAGAACGGCATCACCTGGCCCGGCACCTCGTCGATCAACTGGTTCGTCGCCGGCGAGATCGTCGCCAACACCGCCTACACCGACGTCGACCAGTACGGCCAAGCCGTCGCCAAGGTCCCCGCCAACGCCAGCACCGACTTCTTCATCGACGTCGTCGGCTACTTCACCTGACGTCGAGGCGCCCTCGCGCCTGGAAGACTCGCCCGGTGCCGCGTCTCCATCGCCACCACCTGCTGACCGCCACCGTGCTTGCAGCTTCGCTCGTCGTCGCCGGCTGCGGTCGCGGCGACGCGCCACCGGCGGCCGGCGGATCGACCGCGGTGCCACCCACTGGAGGCGCACCGACCACCACCGTGGCGGTGGCCAAGGACGTGCTGGCCACGACCGCCGACCCACCGGGCGCTCCCGGTCGCACGCTGACCCTGATCCGCTACACGATCGCACCCGGCGCGAAGCTCACGCCGCACATCCACCCCGGGATCCAGCTGGCCGCCATCGACACCGGCACGCTCACCTACACCGTCGAGTCGGGCACGGCCACCGTGACGCGGGCCGGCGGCGACACCGAGGCGGTGACCGGGCCGGCGACGATCACCCTCGGTCCGGGCGACTCCGTCGCCGAGCCGGACGGCATGGTGCACTTCGGCGCCAACGACACGACGACACCGGTGGTGATCCTCGCCACCCTGCTCACCGAGGACGGTCGCGACCTGGCCGTCACGGTGACGACCGCGGGCCCCGCGACGACGCGCTGAGCTCGGGTCGCGGGCCGATCGAGGCGGGGACGGCGGTCGGTGGGAGACCTCCGGTTGCGTCGGCCGCGCCCGCGAGCGGCGACGGCGTCCCACGGCACCCGTGAAGACGGCGGTAGCGTCCGAGACGTGCCGCCCCCCGATCCACAGGGTGGGCACGAGGCCACGCCGGGCGGGCCGGCCGGAGCGTCGCTGCCCGCCGCATCCCCACCCGCCGCGTCGCCACCTGCCGCGGCCGGCCACGACCACCATGCCCTCCGAGGCGAGACCCGGTGGCCGGCGACCGTCGCCATCGTGGCCGCCATCGCCCTGCGGCTCCTCCTGCCCGACCAGCTCACGCCAGGCCCGCAGTGGCTGGTGCCCGCCCTGCTCGCCGTGCTCGCCCTCGTGCTCGCCGTGCTCGACCCCGACCTGCGTCGACGGCGCACCCACGAGCGACGCTGGCGGGGGCTGACCGTCGCCATCATCGCCGCCGTGAGCCTGGCCAACCTCGTCTCGCTCGGCCTGCTCATCCGGGAGCTGCTGCGCGGCGTGGAGGCCACCGGTCGCAGCCTGGTCTTCTCGGCCATCTCCATCTGGGCCATCAACGTCATCGCCTTCGGACTGTGGTTCTGGGAGCTCGACGGCGGGGGACCGCGGGTCCGCCGGCGCCGACGTCACCACGACCCCGTCCACGCCCTGGCCCACGCCGACTTCCTGTTCCCCCAGGATGCGCAGGACGGCGTCGCGTTCACGGCGGTGCGCACCGTCCACCAGCCCGGCCGCAACCCCCATCGGCACGAGCGCTGGGCCCCGACGTTCGTCGACTACCTGTACGTGAGCTTCACCAACGCCACCGCGTTCAGCCCGACCGACACCATGCCGTTGTCGGTGCGCGCCAAGCTGCTCATGCTGGTCCAGGCGGCGGCCTCGCTCATCACCATCGCCCTGGTCGCGGCCCGGGCCGTCAACATCCTCGGAGGCTGAGCGGTGCCCCGGGCCGTCGCCGGGTTCCTCTCGTTCACCGAGGTGACGGACCCCTCGGCCCACCGTGCCTACAACGCGTGGCACCAGCTCGACCACCTGCCCGAGCAGCGGCCGCTCCCCGGGATCGTGGCCGGGCAGCGCTGGGTGTGCACCCCGGCGTGCCGGGCCGTCCGCCTCGCCGCCGACGAGCGGCTCGCCCCGATCCACTACGTCACCCTCTACCTGCTGGCCGATCCGGTGGACGACACGCTGGCCGGCTTCGCCGCACTGGCCGAACGGCTCCGCGGCGATGGTCGGTGGTTCGACGCCCGCCGGGCCCGGCTGGCGGGCCCGTTCACCGTCATCGACCGGCAGGTCGCCCTACGGGTCCGCGTGTCGGCCGAGGCCGTCGCCCACCGGCCGACCCGGGGCGTGTACGTCGTCGTCGAGCGCTCGACGACCACCGAGGCGACGGACGCCCGCGAGGACTGGCTCGTGGGCTGACCGCGCTGGCGGGCGTGGCGGGGGCGTGGCGCTTCGCCTCGCGGGGCGGCCCGCACACCCGGCCGGACGCGGACGGGACGCACATCACCGTCGCCTTCCTCGACGACGATCCGCTCGCCGTGGCCGGGCGCATCTCACCGCTGCTCGGCTCCCACGGCGACCTGGCCTACGCCGGGCCCTTCGAGACGATCACCCCGTGGCGCTGGGACTGGTTCGACGACTCGCCGGCCGCGACCTAGGAGTCTCCTGACACGTCGTGGCAGGACCCTTCACCCGCGGTCCAGGGCGGCACCGACCACGGCGGGACCGACCACGGCGGGACCGACCGCAGCGGGACCGATCTCAGCCCGGCGAGCCGGCGAGCGGGTCGAGGGGCAGCTCGCCGTCGGTCTCGTCGAGGACGGCGTCGTTCAGCTTCTGGCGGGGCACCAGCCGCAGCATCCGATCGACGTCGTCGAGGATCACCGCGTGGTCCATGCGGAAGGGGACGGAGACGTCGGAGACGACGCAGCCGCCGGCGAACACGTACCAGTCGATCAACCGGTAGGAGGCGTCGGTCTCCTCGGCCCGCTCCCGCACCGAGACGCCGGCCGGTCCGCCCGACTCGTCCGAGGGCACCTCCTGGGCCGAGGCATCGGGGGTGCAGGACTCGTCGAACTGCACCGTCCAGGTGGCACCGTCGATCTGGTTGGTCGTCAGCTCGAGGTGGGTGCCGCCGCTGGCGACCTCGTCGTTGGTGACCGTCCAGCCATCGACGAAGGTGACGAAGCAGGGGACGGTCTGCGCCGAGGGCACCGACTGGGCGACGAGCAGGACGTCGGGGTCGCGGGCGCAGCGGTCGTCGCCGCGACGAGCGTCGTGCTCGTCCTCGGCACCGAGCCCGATCAGGACCAGGACCACCACCAGCGTGCCGAGGACGACCACGGCCCGGACCAGCCATCGGTGCAGGCGCGACCCGGCCACGTCGTCGGCGACGGATGGCGATGGCGACGGCGGCGACGGCGCGGTCACGGCAGCAGCCCCGTGGCGGAGAGGAACGACAGGGTGAGCACCGCCAACAGGAGGCCGCCGAGCACGGTGGCGACCATCAGGCCGACGCGGCGGAAGCTCCAGCGCTGGATCGGGATGCGGGGATAGGGCGGGGCCAGCGTCCGGAACTCGGCCAGCACGTCGCGCCCGGCCTTCTTCATCTCCCGGCGCAGCTGGGTCGGCAGGGTGATGCCCCGGCTGGCGGCGAAGGCCTCGGCGATCTCCTGCTCGGTGAACTGCAGCCGGGCCCGCTCGTACACCTGGGCGGCCGAGGACCGCAGGGCCAGGCAGAGCATCATGTTGGCGAGGTCGACCGCCTGGCGCCACGGCGAGGGTCGGATCTGGCCGAAGCCCACGTCGATGAGCGCGACCTCCTGGCCCTTCACCATGACGTTGGCGGGCTTCACGTCGCGGTGGGCGAGGCCGGCGTCCCACATCCGCCGCACGATCGTGAGCGCGTTGTCGATCACCTCGGCGTCGACGTCGGCCTCGCCCAGCTCGACGAAGCCGTCGAGGAACTCGGTGACCACGAGGTACTCGCGCTCGGGGGTGATCTCGAGGACGCCGTACGAGTAGGGCGTGCGGATGCCGGCGACCGCCACCCGCAGCGCGATGTAGTCCTCCTGCTGCACCAGCCGGCGCACCGTCTGGAAGCGGTTCTCGTCCTCGAGGCGGCCGTACAGCAACGTTCGCGTGAGCTTGTACCAGCGGTCCGAGCGCAGGTGCTGCTTGGCCAGCAGCTTGGCGAACAGCGTGCCGCGGGCCTCGCCGGTGGCCGGGTCGGCCACGGTGAGCATCAGCGGGGTCGAGCCGGCCGAGCCCTCCAGGCCGACCGGCTTGATGCCCACCACCTCGACGCCCAGCTGCTCGCGCACGGCCCGCTTGACGGCGTCGCCCCGCGGGCCCGACACGTCGAGGTGGGCGGCGTTGCCGGAGCGCCCGTAGCCGACGGGGAAGACCTCGGCCGGGGCGAACCACCGGATGATCAGCACGGGCAGGGTGACACCGACGAGCACCGCCGTCATCTGGTCGGTGGGGTGGGACACGCCGAGGTAGGTCTCCATGGCGGCCAGTGCGGCGAGACCGACGCCGAGCCCGACGGGCACGGCCCAGCGGCCCCGCCCCGACGGGACGAGGCACAGCAGCGCCCCGGTGGCGGCGGCCGCGACCCGCGCCACCGGCTTGGAGGGCGCGGCGAAGCCCTCCCATCGACCGAGCACGGCCACGCCGAACGGACGTGGCCGCTGCACCGCGGAAGACACCACGGCTTGCACCGTGACGGTGGCGAGCAGCCCGACCCAGAACAGCAGGAGGTGACGGAACCGCTTCACCACCACCAAGGTGACGATGGTCGCCCACCCGATGACGGCCACCGCCCACACGCTCACCACGTCGTAGGTGGGTCGCACGACGTCGGTCAGCCATGCCACGCGGGCGTCGGCGACGTTGGCGACGAGCAGGCCCTCGCGCACCGAGATGGCCTGCGACGTGACCGGGTTCAGGCCGAGCACGATCCACAGCAGGGCGGCGCCCAGGGCGACGACCAGCCATCGCACGGTGCTGCGGTCGAGCTGGCGGGGCAGGGGCGGGGCCTCGCCGGCCGGACGGCGACGCAGGCCGGGCAGGTGCTCGTGGACGGGCTCGACCGGCGCACCCGGAGGCAACGGCACCACGGTCGTCACCATCGGGTCGGTCGCATCGCCGCCATCGCCGGTGGTCGGGGGCGTCGCACCGGGTGCGGCGGCGCGGCCCGCGCCGCCGTCGCCGAGCGGTGGCACGATCGGCGGCCGGGGCTGCACGCCGAACTGCACGGTCTCCTCGGGTCGGCGGACCTGGGGCGTCGACGGCGGCCGCGCCCGCGGCTCGTCAGCCATGGCCGCCGAGCCGACGGCCGCACGATCAGCAACCACCGTGACGTCGCCGGTGCGCTGCCCTCAGGACTTGGCGTAGGTGCCGGTGAGGGTGGCGGTGGCGAGGGCGTCGGCGCCGAGGGCTTCGACCTGGTCCTTGGTCGGGGTCGTGGCGAAGGCCGTGACGGTGGGCAGCGCGTAGAGGGTGAAGACGTAGCGGTGGGTGCCGCTCGGCGGGCACGGCGGCACCCAGCCCGGCTTGCCGGTGCTGTTGAGGCCGGACGAGCCCGCCGTGCCACCCTGCGGGATGCCGGTGGTGTCGCCCGGGATCGCGTAGAGGACCCAGTGGGTGAACCCACCGGCGATGGGCGCGTCGGGGTCGTGCACGATCAGGGCCAGCGACTGCGTGCCGGCCGGTGCGCCGCTCCAGGCGAGCTCGGGCGACACGCCTTCGCCCTGGCAGCTGTGCTCGCGCGGGATGGCGCCGCCGTCGGTGAAGGCCGGCGAGGTGAGGGCGAAGCCGCCGCCCGAGCCCGCCCGTCGTACCGGGTCCGCCGCTCGTCGCACCGGGTCCTCCGCTCGTGCCCGGACCGCCCGTCGTCGCCCCCGTCGTCGAGTCCCCGCTCGACGAGCAGGCCGCGAAGGCGGCGACGGCGGACAAGGCGACGGTGAACGACAGGAGTCGACGCATGGCGGCACCGTACCCCGGCACCGTTGCCACCCGAGCGGGCGCCCGTCATGCGGGTTTCGGTCATGAGATCGAGCGCCCCGCTCGATCTCATGACGAGAACACCGTGATCGGCGAGCGAACGTGGTGGCCGACCTCGTCGGCTGGTTCGGGACGTGAGCCACCCACGTACGTGATCAGCGGCGGCGGCCCTTCCCCGCGGCGCGGCCCCGCGGTAGCGTCCGGCCATGGCGTCTCCGACCGATGCAGACCGTGACCTCGGCGTGCCGCCGACGCGCAAGCCGCCGACCCCCCCGCAGTCGGGTGGTGCGGTCTACGGCCTCGGGATGATCGGCGCGCTGGTGTGGTTCTGGCGTCGGGCCGACGGTCCCGCCGGCAAGGCCGTCGCGGTGGCGAAGGCGATGGTGTGGCCGGCCTTCCTCGTCCACGACGCCTTCGAGGCCCTCTCCCGCCGCTCGGACTGACACCGACCCCCACCCCCTGCTCGTCGCCCAGGGCGCCGGGCCCGTCGCTACGTTGGGCGGCGATGCCGGACCACAAGCCCCCGCGACTGCTCGCCGGCGAGCGCGAGACCGTGCTCGCCCTGTTGCAGTTCCAGCGGGACTCGTTCCTGCGCTCGACCGAGGACGTCGACGACGACGCCGCCGTGGCGTCACCGGTCGCCAGCGGGACCTCGCTGCTCTGGCTCACCAACCACCTGGCCGACGCCGAGCGCACCTGGGTGCTGCACCGCTTCGCCGGGACCGATCCGGCCGCCGACCCGCCGCACGCCGACACCATCGCCGGGGCCCGTGACCGCTATCGGGCGACCTGGGCCGCGGTCGACGCGCAGATCGCCTCGGCCGAGCTCGACGACCCCTGCCCGCCGTTCGACACCGGTCCGCCCGTCACCTTGCGCTGGATCGTCGTGCACCTGCTCGAGGAGACCGCCCGCCACGCGGGCCACGCCGACATCCTCCGAGAGCTCCACGACGGCGCCACGGGCCGCTGAAGCGTCAGCGGTGCCGGGCACCTACCCTGAGCGGTGCATGGCCACGCTGCGACCACCGTTCCGGATGGGACGGCTCGACCACGTGCACATCCGCGTGCCGGATCGAGCCGAGGCCGCGCGGTGGTACGCCGAGCACCTGGGGTTCGAGCCGGTCGACGCCTACGACTTCTGGGCGACGGGCTTCGAGGGGGGCCCGCTGCAGATCTCGGCCGATGGTGGCCGGACGATGCTGGCGCTGTTCGAGGCCACCGAGAGCCATCCGATGGTCCCCCTGCACCAGGGCGCAGCATTCAGCGTCGACGCCGACAGCTTCGTGGCGTTCGCCCGCTCGCTGCCCTGCGGGATCGATGGCCCGAACGGCGAACCGCTGGTGCTCGGCGATCTCGTCGACTTCGACCTGTGCTGGGCCTTCGAGCTCGCCGACCCGTGGGGCAACCGGTACGAGCTCAACTGCTACGACTACGACCGGGTGCGGTCCGAGCTGGTGGACGCGGACGGCGTCGATCCGGCCCGCAAGTGGCCGGCGGAGCTCTACGACGCCCACCGGGACGCCGACGCGTCGTAGGTCCCCCAACGTCGGCGTGGGCCGAGGTCTCCCGGCGATCCGACGTCACCCGGCGTGCGGGGGCGCGGCCGGCGCGAAGGTCACCGGCGCGCCGAACGCGGCCCGCCGCGACACCCGGCGCAGGGCGTTGAGGACGGGTCGGCCCAGCACCACGACCAGCACGAGGTTGGTGACCGCTCGGGGGATGTCCCAGCCGAGCGACGTGGTGAGGCTGAAGGCGAGGAAGCGGCCGAGGTTCTCGGCGAGCGGCGCACCCGGCACGTAGGCCACCGAGCTGCCGGGGTCGACGGCGAAGGGCCAGAACCACAGGTTCATGACGAGGCCGTAGGCGAGCCCGGCCACCACCGCGTAGCCGGCCAGCCAGGCGATCTCGGCCTTGCCCTTCGCCGGCGGCAGGCAACCGGCGAAGAAGCCGACCCAGCCCGCCGCGATCATCTGGAACGGCAGCCACGGGCCCACCCCACCGGTGAGCAGCGCCGAGGCGAACAGGGTCAGCGCACCGAGCACGAAGCCGAAGCCACGCCCCAGCACGCGCCCGGACGGGATGAGCACGAAGAACAGCGGCTCGAAGCCGCCCAGGCCACCGGACGGCAGGCGCAGGGCGGCGCCGCAGGCGGCGAGGACCCCGAGCAGGGCGACGGCCTTGGCGTCGAGGGCACCCTCGGCGATCTCGCTGACCACGATGGCGAGCAGCAGCGGCAGCAGCAGCACGAAGATCCACGGCGCGTCGGCGGCGTGGGCGGCGTCGGGCGAGCCGGGGTCGGGCGCGACCAGCAGGGGCCAGGCGAAGGCGATGACGCCGAGCACCGACGTGGCGCCGAGCAGCAGCCAGGCGCGGGGTCGCAGGCGCACGACGGAGCGCCCCGGGGCCGTCACGGTCGCGCTCACGTCGGGTCCCCGATCCCCACGCCGCCGGCGAGGGCCAGGGCGACCTCGTCGGCGGTGAGCCACGGCTCCGGGGCCAGGATCTTCGCCACCTGCGGCGCGAAGACCGGCGAGTGGGTCACGCCGTCGCGCGCCGCGCCGTCGGCCACGATCTCGCCGCCGGCGAGCACCACGGCGCGGTCGGCGAGGGTGGCCACCACCTCGACGTCGTGGGTGGCCAGCACGATGCTGCGGCCCTCGTCGGCGAGGTCGCGCAGCACGGCGACGAGGCGGTCCTTGGCGTCGTAGTCGAGGCCTCGGGTCGGCTCGTCGAGCAGCAGCAGCGGCGGATCGGCGGCGAGGACCACCGAGAGGGCGAGCCCGAGCCGCTGTCCCTCGGAGAGGTCGCGGGGGTGGGCGTGGCCGGGCAGGCCCGGCACGATGGCGTCGAGACGGGCCCGGGCCGTGCCGGGCGGGGCCCCGGCGTCGTGGTCGGCGGCCCGCAGCTCGGCGTCCACCGAGTCGGCCACGAGCAGCAGGCCGGCGTCCTGGGGCACCAGCCCGGCCACCCGCAGGGCCCGGCGGTCGGGCAGCCGATGGGGCTCGGACCCGGCCACCTCGACCCGGCCCGAGGCCGGGGCCCGCAACCCGACGAGGTGGTGCAACAGGGTGGACTTGCCCGATCCGTTGCGGCCCATCACCGCGGTGATCTCGCCCTGGCGCAGGTCGAGGTCGACGTCGCGCAGCGCCTCGATGCGGCCGTAGGCCGCGTGCAGGCGGCGCGTGGTCGCCACGACCTCGCCGGGCACGCGGGTGGCCGGTGGTGGCGCCACGCCGGCCAGCCGCCGGCGCAGCGGCCCCGCCGCCCGACGGGCGTCGCGCACCGACAGCGGCAGCGGTGACCACCCGGCGAGCCGGCCGAGCGTCACCACCGGCGGGGCGACCGGCGACGACGCCATGGCCCGAGCGGGCTCGTCGGCCCGGACGGTGCCGTCGGCGTCGACGACCACGACCCGATCGGCGTACTGCACCACCCGCTCGAGGCGGTGCTCGGCCACGAGGACCGTCACGCCGAGGTCGTGCACGAGGCGGGTCAGGGCGGCGAGGACCTCCTCGGCCGCCGCCGGATCGAGGGCCGACGTCGGCTCGTCGAGCACCAGCACCGACGGCGACGCCGTCAGCACCGAGCCGATGGCGACCCGCTGCTGCTGGCCACCCGACAGCGTCGAGAGGGGCCGGTCGCGCAGCGCGTGCAGGCCGAGCAGGTCGAGCACGTCCTCCACCCGGCGGCGCATCACCGCCGGGTCGACGCCCAGGTTCTCCATCACGTAGGCGAGCTCGTCCTCGACCGTGTCGGTGACGAAGCCGGCGGCGGGGTCCTGGCCGACGAGGCCGACGACGTCGGCCAGCTCGCGGGGTGCGTGGTCGGCGGTGCGGCGGCCGTGCACGACGACGTCGCCGGCGAGGTGGCCGCCGGTGAAGCGGGGGACCAGGCCGTTGACCGCTCGCAGCAGCGTGGACTTGCCGGCCCCCGTGCGGCCGACGACGAGGGCGAGCTCACCCTCCTCGACGGCGAGGTCGACCCCGGCCAGCGAGGGGGCGCCGGCGGTCGGGTAGGTGAAGGTGACGCGGTCGAAGGCCACCGCCGCCGTGGCGTCCCGCGGCCCGATCCCCGGCCCGACGTGGGTCGACGACGGCGGCCCCATCGGCCCGGGGCTCACGCCGCGGCCTCCGCGGTCGTGGCCGCGGGCCGCCGGGTCCGACGGGTCCGACGGCGCGACGGGCGACGGCGGGCGACGCGGTCGGCCCGTCCCCGGCGGCGGCGGGGTCGCCGGCGACGAGCGGCGGCAGCGGTGCCACCACCGCCGGGGCCAGGGCGGCCAGCGTGCCGGCCACCGCCGGCCAGGCCAGCGCCGGCCACGTCAGCGGTGTGGTGGCCGGCGCCAGGGCGGCCGGGTCCACGACGCCGGCGACGAGGCTCCCGACGAAGGCGGCGGCGCCGGACGCGGCGATCACCCACTCGGGCCAGCCCCACGGGTCGGGGCGGTAGCGCGTGCGAGCGGTGCGGCGACCACCGGCGAACAGCGACACCGCCAGCAGCGCGGCACCGGCGCCGAGCGCCGGCAGCCCGAGCGACCGCGGCGCCCCGGCGTCGAGCAGGCCGTAGAGACCGACGGCCACGGCCAGCATCCCGGCGGCGGTGGCCGCGACGGCGAGGCGGCGGGAGGTCGCGGGGGCGTCGCCCCGGCGGCCGTAGCCGCGGGTGTCCATCGACGCAGCGAGCGCCACCGACCGGTCGAGGGCGCCTTCGAGCACCGGCATCGCCAGCCCCCGCCAGGCGCCCAGTCCCCGGCTCGGGCGGCCCCGCAGCCGCCGCGCCTCGCGGAGACGGCCCACCGCAGCCACGGCCTCGGGCGCGAAGGCGAGGGCGACGGTGACGGCGACGCCGGCCTCGTAGAGCACCGCCGGCAGCGCCCGCAGCATCCGGTAGGGGCTGCACAGGGCGTTGACCGCGCCGAAGCAGGCGAGCAGGACCGCCAGGCGGAAGCCGGCGGTGAAGGCCTGCACCAGCATGGGCACCGTGACCGGCCCACCCACCTGCACGCCGGCGAGCCACGAGGGCAGCTCGACGGCCGGGAGGGTGACGACCACGGTGCCGGGCAGGCGGGCGCCGAACAGCACCGTGAGCACCACCCGGATCACCACGATGACCACGCCCAGCCGCAGGAACGACGCGAACGACCGCGACCAGGGCGCCGAGGTGCGGCGGGCGGCGACCACGTAGGCCACCACGGCGAGGAGCAGCCCGAGCAGCACCACGTTGGTGGTGCGCATCGCCGCCGCGGCGAGGCCCCCGGCCCACAGCCACCAGGCCCCGGGGTGCACCGCCCGGCGGGCGGCGGGGTGCAGCCGGAGCCGGCGGTGGGGGCCGGCCACAGCACGGGCGCGGGTGGCGGTCGCGGCGCCGGACCCGGCGTCGTCGGACCCGGCGTCGTCGGACCCGGCGTCGCTCGACGTCGGCACGGCGCGAGCGCGCCCCGCCCCGCTCACGCGTCGGGGCTCCGGCGGAAGCGCACGGCGGCGGCACCGCCGAGCGCCACGATCAGGGCGACCACCACGATGCCGGCCCACGGCGATCCACCGCCGTCCCCGACGATCGCCGCCGCCGGCGCGCCGGCCACCTCCTCGGGCGCGGCCGTCGGTGCCGAGCCGTCGCCGACCCCCTGGTCCGACGACCCGTCCGCGCCGACGTCGGTCCCGGGCGGGGTCGCGGCGTCGCCGGTGCCATCGGCCTCCGGCGCCGGCTCCTCGGGCACCGTCCCCCGCGCCGCGTCGGGCACGCCGGCGGCGACCTCGGGTGCGGACGCGACACCGTCGGCGGTCGGTGCGACCGAGGACGGCGGGATCGACACGTCGCCACCCGCGACGGGACCGGCGGGCGGCGCGGCCGCGACCGGGCGGCTGGTCGGTGGTGCCGGCGCGGCGGGCGCGGTCGCCGTCGTCGTGACCGGCACCGGCGGGCACGTCGCGGCCGGATCGGACGGTGCGGACGGCCCGGGGTCGCCGGGCCGGCCCGTCCCCTCGACGAAGTGCCACCCCTCGGCCGTGCTGGGCGCCACCTTGCGGAAGCCGGGGCCGACGCTCTGGTCCTGCCAGCCGGCGGCGGGGCCGGTGACGTACGCCCCGTAGCGGTACCCCGCCGCGGTGCGCTCCCCGCAGACGGAGCCCCCCGGGTAGCCGTCGATGGCGCACAGCAGGCCGGCGCTGTTGAAGCGCATCGAGTGGCCCGACGCCGAGAGGGCGGCGATGCCGTCGGCACCGGCCGACAGGGCGACGCAGCGACGCTGCACCCCGCCGGGCGAGCCGGCGACGGTGCCGAAGTCGACGACCACCGCGATGCGGTTCGACGCCTGGGCCTCGGCGCACCCCGACGGCGCCACCAGGGAGCCGCCCACGCCCAACGGGGCGACCAGCGCGACGACGAGGGCGGCCACCGCCAGCGCGACGCGCCGGGTGCGCCGCGGTCGAGCGGGAGCCGACCGCTCGGATCGGGCGAGGGAGGGATGGACCACGGGTGCGCTCGGCGGCCTCGCTCAGGGTGGTCCACCGGCGGCGGACCCCGAAGGCCGCCTCGTGCGCCCCGCCGGGCCCCACCGTCCGCAGACCACGACGTTCGGATGAGACGTGCACCCGCCCCGGGTGCTCCGGCTCGCCGGGCGACCCCACCGGTGGCGAGGCCCCGGCCCACGGTTGCGGGTCAGCGCCGGCTTCGGACCGGCTTCCCCCGCAGGCGGGCGTCGAGTTGTCGACCCAACCCCACCACAGGGCGCCACCCCCGTCAAACGGCGGACCGGCCACGGCGGCCCCGGCGTCGCTACCCTCGTGCAGATGCCCCTGCCGGGACCGCTCGCCGTGCTGCCCGACCCCCGGCCCCTGGCCGGGTCCGTGGTCGACCTCGCCCGACAGGCGGCGTCGCAGGAGGTGGCCCGCCTGCTGATCGGCGACCGGGAGCCGATCCGGGAGCCGACCGCGCCCCGGGCCGACGAGGGCCTGTTCGGACCCGACAGCGTGACCTGGTACGTCCACCAGGACTTCTGCCTGCTGGTCGGCGGCTTGCGGGCGCTGCTGCTGCAGACGCTGCACCCGCTGGCCATGGCCGGGGTGGCCGACCACTCCCGGTACCGGGAGGACCCCCTCGGTCGCCTGTCCAACACCTCGCGCTACGTCGGCACGGTCATCTTCGGCACCACCGACGAGGCCCGCGACGCCGTGGCCGGGGTCAAGCACATCCACGAGCGCGTCACCGGCACCGCCCCCGACGGCCGCCCCTACACCGCCAACGACCCGCACCTGCTGACCTTCGTCCACCACACGCTGGTCGACTCCTTCCTCGCCGCCTACCGCCGCTACGGCTCGGGCGAGCTCACCGACGGCCAGGCCGACCGCTACGTCGCCGAGTGGGCGGCGGTCGCCGAGCTGTTCGGGGCCGAGCCGGCCGCCCGCTCGACCGCCGAGCTGGGGGCCTGGTTCGCCGACGAGCGTCGCGAGCTGCGGGCCGAGGGCCAGGCCCGCGACGCCGTGCGGTTCCTGCTGAACCCGCCGCTGCCGCTGCACACCCGCCCGGCCTACGGGCTGCTGGCCGCCGCCGCCGTCGGGCTGCTGCCGGGCTGGGCCCGGCGCGAGCTGCGCCTGCCGCTGCCACCGCTGGTCGACCCGCTGGCGGTGCGGCCGGCCACGTGGGCCATGTTCCGCACCCTCGACTGGGTGATGGCGGCCTACCCCGACCCCGAGCCCGACCCCGACCCCGAGCCCGACCCCGACCCCGACCCGCACCTCGGGGTTCCGGTCATGGATTCGAGCGCTGGAGCACGCAGTTCCATGACAGAAACGGGCATGGGGCGATGACGGGACGGCTCGGCGACGACGCGAAGTAGAACAGGTTCTAGTTCCGCGGTAGGCTCGCCGACATGCTGGACGAGCTGATCACCGGTGCCACGCTGATCGACGGCACGGGGGCCCCCGGCCGCCCCGCCGACCTCGGCCTGCGCGACGGGCGCATCGTGGCGGTGGCCGAACCCGGCGGCATCGGCGAGGAGGCGGCCGCCACCTTCGACGCCACCGGCCTCGTGGTGTGCCCCGGCTTCGTCGACCCCCACACCCACTACGACGCCCAGCTCTTCTGGGACCCCTACGCCACGCCGTCGAACGTCCACGGCGTCACCACGGTCATCGCCGGCAACTGCGGCTTCACGCTGGCACCCATCAAGCCCGAGGACGCCGACTACACCCGCCGGATGATGGCCAAGGTGGAGGGCATGCCCCTGGCCGCCCTCGAGAACGGCATCGAGTGGGGCTGGCACACCTTCGGCGACTACCTCGCCCGCCTCGACGGCAACCTCGGCGTCAACGCCGGCTTCCTCGTCGGCCACTGCGCCCTGCGGCGCTACGTCATGGGGCCCGAGTCGGTCGGCCACGAGGCGACGCCCGAGCAGGTCGACGCCATGGTGGCGCTGCTGCGGGCGTCGATCGAGGCGGGGGGCCTCGGCTTCTCCACGACGCTGTCGCGGACCCACAACGACGGCGACGGCCAGCCGGTGGCGTCCCGCTGGGCCGGCCGCGACGAGCTGCTGGCGCTGTGCACCGAGGTCGGCCGCCACGAGGGCACCACCCTCGAGGGCATCGTCGACGGCTGCCTGGAGGAGTTCTCCGACGACGAGATCGACCTGCTGGTCGCCATGTCGGCCGCCGCCCGCCGCCCCATCAACTGGAACGTGCTCACCGTCGACTCCAAGCGACCCGACCAGCCCTGGCACCAGCTCGAGGCCGGCACCCGGGCCGAGGCCGGCGGCGGCAAGGTCGTGGCCCTGACCATGCCGGTGCAGGTCCCGATGAACATGTCGTTCCTGAACTACTGCGCCCTCAACATGCTGCCGGGTTGGGGCGAGATCCTCGGGCTGCCCACCGGCGAGCGCATCGAGGCGCTGCGCGACCCGGCCACCCGCAGGCAGATGCAGGAGCAGGCCGCCAGCCCCGAGGCCGGGGTCTTCGCCCGCCTGGCCGACTTCGCCAGCTACGTCATCGGCGACACCTACTCGGCGGCCAACGAGGGGCTCAAGGGCCGGGTCGTCGCCGACATCGCCGCCGAGCGCGGGGCCGACCCGTTCGACACGCTGGTCGACATCGTCATCGCCGACGACCTCCGCACCGTCCTGTGGCCCATCCCCACCGACGGCGACGACGCCTCCTGGGCCCTGCGCAAGCAGGTGTGGGACGACCCGCGGGCGATGCTCGGCGGCTCCGACGCCGGTGCCCACCTCGATCGCATGTGCGGCGCCCCCTACCCCACCCGCTTCCTCGGCGACTGCCTGCGGGGTCGCAAGCTCGTGCCCGTCGAGCGGGCGGTGCAGATGATGACGTCGGTGCCCGCCGCCCTGTTCGGGCTGCGCGACCGCGGGGTGGTCGCCGAGGGTGCCATCGCCGACCTCGTGGTGTTCGACCCCGAGTCGGTCGGCGCCGAGCACGCCACCCTCGTCAACGACCTGCCCGGCGGCACGGCCCGGCTCACCGCCGACGCCCTGGGCGTGCGACGCGTCTACGTCGGCGGCGTCGTCACGGTCGAGGACAACGCCAGCACCGGGGCCCTGCCCGGCTCGGTGCTCAAGGCGGGCGTCGACACCGACACCGTCGCGACGGCCTGACCGTCGCAGCGCCGGCCGGGCGTCGTCGCGACGTCAGCCAGCGGCGTCGTCGTCGGCGAGACGGCGGCTCTCGGCGAAGAGGGCGTCGGTGCTCCAGTCGAAGGCGGGCTCGTCCGACGAGGTGGGCGGTTCGTCGACGGACAGGTCGATGACCTTCGTCTCCTCGACCTGCTGGGTCAGGCGGTTGCGCCAGGCGGCGTAGGCGGCGGCGCGGTCGGTGGTCGAGGGTCGGTCGGCGGTGCTCACGTCGGGTGTCTCCTGCGGCAGGTCGATCGTCGGGTGCACGACGCCACGGCGAGCCCGGGGGCGGCGCCGTTGCCGGCCTCGGGCCCATCGGTGCCATGGGCCCCGGGGCCTACGACGGTGGGTCGAACGGCCCAGGGTTCCCCGAACCATCGGCCGATCGTGCCCCGGACTGTAGGACCTCGTCGCCGGTCCGCGCCGACACCCGGACCGACGGCGACGGGGCCGTCGCTACGATCGACCCGTCATGGCCCCCCACACCGGATCGGCGCTCCCCCGCCGCAGCCGCGCTGCGGTGTACGCGGGCCGGACCGTCGCCGGTGCCTCGAAGCTCAGCCACCTCGGCTCGGGCAGCGTGATCGGCGGGCGGGTGGCGCTGGCCCTCGACCCCGAGCTCCTCGCCCGGGTGCTGGCCGGACGCCGGGTCGTGCTGGTGTCGGGCACGAACGGCAAGACCACCACCACCCACCTGCTGACCGCCGCCCTCGCCACGCTCGGCCGGGTGGCCACCAACGACCTCGGTGCCAACATGCCGCCCGGGATCGTGGCCGCCCTCGGACGGGCGGCCCCCGGCGGGTCCGCCGCGCTCGAGGTCGACGAGCAGTGGCTGCCGGCCGTGCTCGAGGCCGCCGGCCCGGCGACGGTGATCCTGTTGAACCTGAGCCGCGACCAGCTCGATCGGGCCCACGAGGTCCGCAAGACCGCCGACCGGTGGCGCTCGACGCTGGCGACCCACCCCACCGAGCACGTGGTCGCCAACGCCGACGACCCGCTGGTGGTGTGGGCCGCCGACGGGGCCGGCGACGTGGTGTGGGTCGCCACCGGGACCCGCTGGACCCTCGACGCCGCCGGCTGCCCCTCCTGCGGCGGACGCATCGAGTTCGCCGACGACGGCTGGCACTGCTCGGTCTGCTCGTTCACCCGGCCCGAGCCGGCCTGGTGGGTGGAGGGCGCCGGCGCCGACGCCGAGCTGGTGGGGGGCGACGGCACCCGGCGCCGCCTCGACCTGGCCCTGCCCGGCCACGTCAACGCCACCAACGCCGCCATGGTCCTGGCGGCCGTCGACGCCCTCGGCGCCGACCTCGCCGACGCCGTCGCCGCCGTCGGGCGGGTGCGCGACGTCGCCGGTCGCTACCGCCACGCCACCATCGCCGGCGTCGACGTGCGCATGCTCCTCGCCAAGAACCCGGCCGGCTGGCAGGAGGCGATCGACATGGCCGAGCCACCGCCCACGCCGGTGGTGGCCGCCATCAACGCCCGCATCGCCGACGGCCGGGACCCGTCGTGGCTGTGGGACGTGCCCTACGAGCGGCTGCGGGGGCGCCTGGTCGTCGCCACCGGCGAGCGCCGCCACGACCTCGCCGTGCGGCTGCGCTACGCCGAGGTCGACCACGCCGTCGCCGCCGACCTCACCGAGGCGGTCCGACGGGCGGCGGGCCCCTCCGGCGCCGACCACGTCGACCTCATCGCCAACTACACCGCCTTCCAGGACTACTTGGCCGAGGTCGGCGGCCCGAGCGCCGGGGGCCACCGTGGCTGAACGCCACCCCGACAGCACGGTGGCCGTGTGCAGCCTGTTCCCCGACCTGCTCGGCACCTACGGCGACGGCGGCAACGCGCTGGTGCTGGCCAAGCGCCTCATCTGGCGGGGCATCCCGGCCCGCATCGTCGAGGTGGCCTCCGGCGAGCCGGTGCCCGAGACGGCCGACCTGTACCTGCTCGGTGGCGGCGAGGACGCCCCCCAGATCGAAGCGGCCCGCGAGCTGGGCGACGACGGCCCCCTCCACCGGGCCGTCGAGCGCGGCGCCGTGGTGCTCGCCGTGTGCGCCGGCATGCAGATCACCGGCCGGGCCTTCCCCGACGGCCGCGGCGCGCCGGTGCCGGGCCTCGGGCTGCTCGACTGCGTGACGGTGAAGACCGACGAGCCCCGGGCCGTCGGCGAGCTGCTGGTGCAGGGCGACGAGGCGCTCGGCCTGCCGCCGCTCACCGGCTTCGAGAACCACGGGGGACGCACCCGGCCGGGACCCACGGCCCGGGTGCTGGGTCGGGTCGACGCCGGCGTGGGCAACGGCGACGGCACCGAGGGCGTGTGCTCGCTGGCCGGCCCCGGCAAGGTGGTGGGCACCTACCTGCACGGCCCGGTGCTGGCCCGCAACCCGGCGCTGGCCGACCTCCTGCTCGGCTGGGTCGTCGGCGCCCCCCTGCCCGACCTCGACGACGCCGACGCCGACGCCCTGCGGGCCGAGCGCCTGCGGGCCGTGGCCCAGGGCAACCTGGAAGGCGTCGCCCACCGCACCTGGCGCGACCGCCTGCTCGGCCGGAGCTGACCGGCCTACCCTCCATCCGATGGCGGCGACCGACCACCCCGTCCCTCCATCCGCCGGCGGCGGCGAGCCGCTGCGGATCTGCTTCGTGTGCCTCGGCAACATCTGCCGCTCGCCGACGGCCGAAGCGGTGATGGCCCGGCTGCTCGAGGAGCAGGGGCTGGCCGAGCGGATCGAGGTCGACAGCGCCGGCACCGGCGGCTGGCACGTCGGCGACCCGCCCGACGAGCGCGCCACGGCCGAGGCGTCGCGGCGGGGCATCCCCATGCGCGGCCGGGCCCGGCAGTTCCACGTCGGCGACTTCTCCTTCTTCGACCTGGTCGTCGCCATGGACCGGCGCAACCTCGCCGACCTCCACGACCTGGCCCTCGAGCCCGACCACCACGACAAGGTCGTCCTGCTGCGGTCGTTCGACCCGTCGGCCACGGGCGCCGGCGACGACCTCGACGTGCCCGACCCCTACTACGGCGGGCCGGACGGCTTCTCCCACGTGTTCGACCTCGTCGAGGCCGCCTGTCGCAACCTGCTCGACCACGTGCGCGTCGACCTCGGCGAGCCGTCCGACGGTGCTCCGCCGGATCACCCGGATCACCCGGATCGTGCCCGACGGCGGTGACCTGACCACCGCCGTCGAGGAGGCGAGCGGCGCCCGCGTCGACGCCCTCCACGACGTCGGCGGCGGCGACACCAGTCGGGCTGCGCTGGCGGTGCTGGCCGACGGACGGGAGGTCTTCGTCAAGTCCCACCACCGGGCACCCGACGGCTTCTTCGAGGCGGAGGCCCACGGGCTCGCCTGGTTGGCAGAGGCCGGTGCCCTCCGGCTCCCGGCCGTGGTGGGCACGGGCCGCCACGGCGACGTCGCGGTGCTGGTGCTCGAGCGGATCCACCCGGGTCGCCCGGATCCCGACCACGACGAGGCCCTCGGGCGCGGCCTCGCCGCCCTGCACGGCGCCGGCGCCCCGTCGTTCGGGCTCGACCGGCCGGGGTTCATCGGGCCGCTGCCCCAGGACAACACGCCGGCGGGCGACTGGCCGACGTTCTTCGCCGAGCGCCGCGTCCTGCCGCTCGTGCGCCGGGCCGTCCACGACGGGCGGCTGCCGCCCGAGGCACGCGGGCTCGCCGACCGCCTCGCGGCGCGGCTGCCGCAGCTCGCCGGCCCGCCCGAGCCGCCGGCCCGGCTCCACGGCGACCTGTGGGGCGGCAACGCCATCGTCGACGAGCACGGCGCGCCGGTGCTGATCGACCCCTCGGCCCACGGCGGCCATCGCGAGGTCGACCTGGCCATGATGCGGCTCTTCGGGGGCTTCGGGCCCCGGGTGTTCGCCGCCTACGAGGACGCCTTCCCCCTCGCCGACGGCCACGCCGAGCGGGTCGCGCTCTGGCAGCTGCACCCGCTGCTGGTGCACACCGTGCTGTTCGGCGGCGGCTACGCGTCGTCGGTGCTGGCCGCCCTGCGCCGCTACGCGTGACGCACGCGGCGCGCCCTCCGACGCTCAGGCCCCGGGCCACCGCACCGGTGGTCACCCGCATGCACGTGACCGACCGGGCCGGGTTCGCGCCCAGGGGAGCCGGCCGGTAGCGTGCGGCGGGCACCGGCCAGCGCCGGTCCCGGCCGCCGACGGGAGGGATGCCGTGAAGCTCGGGCTGATGTGGGGCTACTGGGGGCAGCTGCCGCCGCCGGACGTCATCGAGGTGACCAGGGAGGCCGAGCGGCTGGGCTTCGACTCGGTCTGGACGGCCGAGGCCTGGGGCTCGGACGCCTTCACCCCCCTCGGATGGATCGCCGGCCACACGTCGCGCATCAAGCTGGGCACCTCGGTCGTGCAGCTGGCCGCCCGCACGCCCACGGCGACGGCGATGGCCGCCATCACCCTCGACCACATCTCCGACGGCCGCTTCCAGCTCGGCCTCGGGGTCAGCGGCCCGCAGGTGGTGGAGGGCTGGTACGGACGGCCGAGCGACAAGCCCCTGGCCCGCACCCGGGAGTACGTGGAGATCGTGCGGAGGGTGCTGCGCCGCGAGGAGCCGCTCGACTTCCAGGGCGAGTTCTACCAGCACCCCTACCGGGGACCCGGTGCGGTCGGCCTCGGCAAGCCGCTCAAGGCGATCACCCACCCGCGGCGGCGCGACCTGCCCATCTACCTCGGTGCCGAGGGCCCCAAGAACGTGCGCCAGACGGCCGAGATCGCCGACGGCTGGCTGCCCCTCTACTACTCGCCGTACCACCAGGACGTGTACGCCGAGTCGCTGGCCCCGGCCAAGGAGGGCTTCGACATCGTCGCCGGCGTGCAGCTCAACATCACCGACTCCGTCGAGGAGGGCCTCGCCCCGGTGAAGATGATGCTGGGCTTCTACATCGGCGGCATGGGCGCCAAGGGGCAGAACTACCACACCAAGCTCATGGGCCGGTTCGGCTACGAGGCCGAGGCGCTGGCCATCCAGGAGGCCTTCTTCGAGGGCCGCCGCGACGAGGCCATCGCCCTCGTGCCCGACGAGTTCGCCGACGCCATCTCGCTGGTCGGCCCACCCGAGCGCATCCGCGACCGCCTCGCCGCGTGGGACGAGTCGCCGGTGTCGACCCTGCTCGTCTACTCGCCCGGCAGCACCCAGGCCCTCCAGCGCATCGCCGACCTCGTCCTCGGGTAGCACGTCGGCGTCGAGGGCCGCACGGGCGGACCTTCGGCCCTGCCGCCGCCAGCAGCGACGCAGGAGGGTGCGAGACAGGCGTGCGCCACCGGCGGGACGACGGGTGGCTCGGCGACGGAAGGAGGCGTCATGGCGACGACCGACGAGCTCCATGCCCTCGTGCACCACCAGGCCGAGGAGCTGCAGGCCCTGCGTGACGAGCTGGCTGCCGTACGGCGGCGGCTCGACGAGGTCGACGCCCGGCCGAGGCCGGACGAGGCCCCCGGGGCGACCACCCGCCGGCACGACGAGGTGACCGGCCGCCGCGAGCTGCTGCGCCGGGCCGGCGTGGCCGCCGCCGGTGCCGCGGCCGGGGGCGCGGCCGCCGTGCTGGTGTCGGCGTCTCCGGCTGCCGCCGCCCAGGGCACCTTCGACGGCAGCCCGGCGGTGATCGCGACCGGCACGGGATCGAGCAACGCCATCGCGGCCACGAGCAACGCCTTCGGCGCCACGGTCGACGCCCGCAACGCGAGCGGCCTCGGCGTCTTCGCCCAGACGACCGGCGCCACTACCAACGCGCTGTGGGCGTCCTCGCTCGGTGGCGCCGCCCTGCTCGGCACGACCAACAGCGGGTACCCGCTCGTCGTGGCCCCCAACGTCCCGACGGCCAAGGCCCACCTGGTCCTCGACGGGCCGGCCGCCGAGCCACCCGACCCCGACGGCCTGCCGATCCCACCGACCCGCACCGACGCGCACCGCCTCGGCGAGATCGCCCTCGACGTGAACCACGACCTGTGGCTGTGCGTCGCGCCGGGCACGCCCGGTACGTGGCGGCGGCTGGGAGGCGGCAGCACCGCCGGTGCCCTCGTCCTGCTGAACGCCCCGGTGCGCGCCTACGACTCGCGGCCCAACAACCCGCCGAACATCGGCTCGAAGACCCCGATCGCCAACGGCACCACCCGCGTCATCGACACCAAGGCCAACAGCAGCGGCGTGCCCGCCGGCGCCACCGGCGTGCTCACCAACCTCACCGTGGTCAACACCAGCGCGTCGGGGTTCCTCGCCGCCTACAAGGCAGGCGCCGCCACCCCCAACGCCTCGAGCATCAACTGGTTCACCGCCGGCGAGATCGTCGCCAACACCACCGTCGTCGCCTGCGACGCCACCGCCCAGATCGCCCTCTACGTCCCACCCAACAGCAGCACCGACGTCCTGGTGGACATCATCGGCTTCTACCGCTGACGCCGCACCCCGTGCATCGGACCAGCCCCCCGCTGGGCTCGCGACGGCGGGCCGGGGCAGGCCACGATGAGGACATGGCGACCGGGTCGCGGGCGTGACCATCGAGGCCGACGCAGGCGCGTCGACGGCGCCCGAGGCCGTCGCCCCGACGGCACGGGCCCGACCGTCACGACGGCGTCGTCGGCTCCTCTCGGGCATCGGCGTGGTCGTGGTCCTCGTCGCCGCCGTCGTCGGGCCGGCGACCGTCACCCGGGCCCTCGGTCCCTGCTACGCGGACGGGTGGCGGGGAGGCCAGGACGGTGAGGAGGTCCCGATCGGCCAGCCGGTCGAGGACGTGGCCATCGCCGGCGGGTCGGTGTGGGCCCTCGGCGACCGGGCCGTCACCCGGGTCGACCCCGCGACCCGCACCCCGACCGGGGGCCTGTCCCTCGACGCCGCCACCACCGGCCGCCTCCTCGAGGCAGGGGGTTCGCTGTGGGTCACCGGCAAGGGACCGGCGAGCGTCGCCCCGGGCCGGGCCGCGCCCCGCCTCTGGCGGGTCGCCCCGGCGACGGTGACGCTGACGGCGACGGTGGACCTGGGCGAGCCCGGTGACGACATCGCGGCCGTGGCCACCGCCGGCGGTGCCGAGCGACCCGGCCTCTGGGTGCTGCTGCGGCGCTCGGCGGCGGCCGACGACCGCCTCGACCTGACGTGGGTCGATGCCCGCACCCCCGCGCCCGACACCGTCGGGATCGGACCGGAAGGAGACGATCGGCTGCCGGGCTCGCCCTGGGCCGACGGCGTCGGCTTGGCGACCGACGGCGAGGGCCAGGCCTGGGTCGAGGCGAGCGACCGGCTGTGGCGGGTCGAGCTCGACGACGGCAACCCGACGGTGGTGGCCGGCGGGGGCGGGGCCGGGCGCCGCCTCGGCGGCCTCACCTGGGCGGCCGGGTCGCTGTTCGCGGTGGCCGACGGTGTCGAGGTCGTGCGCATCGATCCCCGCACCGGGACTCGCACCAGCGGCACGCCGTTGCCGTCCCCGCGCCGGGCCGGGTCCGCACGCTGGCGGACGCCGTGTGGGTGGACACCGACGACGGCCTCGCCCGGATCGGCGCCGACGGGCGCCTCACGGGCGTGGTGCGCGACGTCTCGACGTCGGTCGGGGCCGCCGCCGGCGAGGGCGCGGTGTGGGTGACCAGCTTCCGCCTCGACGTGACCAGCCGCTTCGACCGCCAGCGCGACAACCGCCTGCTGCGGGTCGACCCGGTGACCGCCGACGTGACCGACTCGTGGGTGCCCGGCTGCGCCCCGGGCGCGGTGGTCGCCGGCGCCGGCGCCGTCTGGACGGCCAGCTACCCTGCGGCGGCCGTGCTCGTCATCGACCCTTGAGCCGCCCGAACCCGAGCCCGCGCCGGCCCGGCGGCGTGGTACATGTGGGCCCGTGCGGAGCTCACTGCGGCGGACGACCCCGCCGACCTCTCGACGGCGGTTCGGCGCGACGGTGGCGGCGGTGGGCCTGGCCCTGGGCCTCGTCGCGGGCGGCTGCGCCAAGGACGAGTCGGCCAAGAAGCTCGACAACGTGGTCACCCCGACCTTCGGCGGGCCGACGACGTCGAAGCCCAAGCCGCAGTACCAGCCCGTCTACCAGCAGCAGGAGACCTGCCCGGTCAAGGGCGTCAAGGGGATCAAGAACGTCGCCGTCGTGTGCGGGACGCTCACGGTCCCCGAAAACCGTGACGACCCGAAGAAGCGCAAGGTGACGCTGCAGGTGGTCACCCTCAAGTCCACCTCGCCCACGCCCAAGCCCGACCCGGTCGTCTACCTCGAGGGCGGCCCCGGCGGCTCCGCCCTCGCCGCCCTCGAGCTGTGGACCAACCCGCCGTCACCGCTGCTCGCCGACCGCGACGTGATCTTCGTCGACCAGCGCGGCACCGGCTACTCCGACCCCCGCCTCAGCTGCGACTTCGAGTTCGCCACCGCGACCCGCTCCGAGCAGGAGGTCCAGCTGATGGGCGACTGCTACGAGCGGCTCAACGGCGCCAAGATCGACCTCAGCCACTACACCACCTCCGAGATCGGCGCCGACATCGCCGACCTGCGCACCGCCCTCGGCCTGCAGCAGTGGAACCTGTTCGGCGTCTCCTACGGCACCCGCCTGGCGCTGCAGATCATGGCCGAGCACCCCGAGGGGATCCGCAGCGTCGTGCTCGACTCCACCTACCCCGCCGGGGTGAAGGCCTTCGCCGACATCCCCGCCGACGCCTACCGGGCCTTCCGCGCCATCTTCGACGCCTGCGCTGCCGACCCGTCGTGTGCCTCCCGGTACCCGAACCTCGAGACCCGCCTCGGCGACGCCATCAACCAGCTCAACGACGAGCCGCTCAAGGTGCGGCGGGTCACCTCCGACGGTGAGCTGCAGCCCTTCGAGTTCACCGGCGCCGACCTCGCCCAGTTCCTCTTCCAGGCGTCCTACATCGCCGACGCCATCCGGGTGATCCCCCGCGCCATCACCCTGTCGGCCAACGGCCAGACCCTGCAGGGGCTGAACCTGCTCGCCGACGCGCTGCCCACGATCGTGGCCACCCCCGAGAAGGACGTCTCGAACCGGCGCCCGTCCCAGAGCGACGGCCTGCACTACACCGTGCAGTGCGCCGAGGAGGCGCCGCTCACCACCCCGGCCGAGCTCGAGGCGCGCTCGGCCGAGATCCCCGAGCCGCTGAAGTCGGCGCTGCTGAAGAGCGCCAAGCAGAACTTCGAGATCTGCCAGTCGTGGAAGGTGCCGCCCCGGCAGCTCGCCGAGACCACGGCCGACATCCCCACGCTGGTGCTCGCCGGCTCGATGGACCCGATCACGCCACCGGCCTGGGGCCAGCTCGCCGCCAGCCGCCTCCCCAAGGCCCAGCTCGTCCAGGTCGACGGGGCCGGCCACGGCGTGTACTTCACGGGCGAGTGCGGCGCCAACCTCGTGACGTCCTTCATCAACGACCCCACCGCGCCGGCGGGCGGCTGCGCCCCGATCACCGGCTTCCGGTGACGACCTGGTCGCCGGTGCGGGCGCGGCGAGCCCTGCCGGCCGTCCTGGTGGCGCTGGCGCTGGGGCTCGCCGGCTGCACGACGACCGCCCCGGACCGGGCCGGGCCGCCGGCCACGGGCGACGCCTCGCCCGGGACCCCGAGCGGGTCCTCGCCCCCGACCTCGCCGACGCCACCGGTGGACGCGACGCCGCCGGCGTTCGTCACCGGACCCTGCCCGTTCCGCCGCGACGCCACCGGCGGCGCCGACATCACCTGCGGGACGCTCACCGTCCCCCAGCACCGCGACCGGCCCGACGGCCCGACGCTGCAGCTGGCGGTGGCGATCGTCCGGTCGGCGAACCCGGCCAAGGCGCCCGACCCCGTCGTGTACCTCGAGGGCGGGCCCGGCGGCTCCGCGCTCGCCGCCGTCGAGACGTGGACCACCCCACCGTCGCCGCTGCTCGCCGACCGCGACGTGATCCTCGTCGACCAGCGCGGCACCGGGTACAGCGAGCCGCGCCTCACCTGCGACCGCGAGACGAGGTCGATGCCGGCGGACACCGACGCCGAGGTCGCCCGGCTCTTCCGGGCCTGTCGAGACCGCCTGGCCTCCTCGGGCGTCGACCTGGGCGCGTTCTCCACGGCGGAGTCGGCCGCCGACGTCGACGACCTGCGCCGGGCCCTCGGCCTCGCCCAGGTCGACCTGTTCGGCGTCTCCTACGGGACCCGCCTCGCCCTGCGGGTGCTGGCCGACCACCCCGACGGCATCCGCTCGATCGTGCTCGACTCCGTCTACCCGGTCGGGGTGCGGGGCTACGAGGAGCAGCCGACCGTGCTGTGGCAGGCCATGGCGAACCTGTTCGCCGGCTGCCGGGCCGACCCCGGCTGCGACGCCGCCTACCCCGACCTCGAGGCGCGCCTGACGGCCGCGGTCGAGCGCCTGGACCGCTCCCCCGCGCCCGTGACCGTCACCGACCCCGACACCGGCGAACCGGTCGACATCGACCTGACCGGTGCCGACGTGGTGGACGCCCTCGCCGAGGCGATGTACCTGACGGCGGCGATCCCCGAGCTGCCGAAGGCCCTCGACCTCGTGGCCCGGGGTGACGCCGGCGCCGGCTACGACCTGCTGCAGACGGCCGGGGCGACGACGACCGACGCCGGCGAGCCGCCCGACGCCAGCCGGCGCCCCGACGACAGCGACGCCCTCTTCTACGCCGTCGAGTGCGCTGAGGAGGCGCCGGCCAACGACCCCGACGCCATCGCCGAGCGGTCGGCGTCGATCCCCCCGGCGTTCCGGGAGGACCTCGTGGTCCTCGCCGAGCAGCAGCTCGAGGACTGCGCGGCGTGGGCCATCCCCCCGCGGCCGTCCGCCGAGACCCGCTCGGACGTGCCCGCCCTCCTGCTGGCCGGCACCTACGACCCCGTCACCGCGCCGGCGTGGGCCGAGCAGGCCGCCCGGGGGCTGTCGCGCGCCCGCGTCGTCGTGGTCGACGGCGCCGGCCACGCCGTGATCGACGCCGGCCCCTGCCCGCAGCAGCTGGTCGTGTCCTTCCTGCGCGCACCGACCGGCGACGGCGGTCCGACCTGCTCCAGCCCACCCCGCTTCGTCACCAGCTGAGCGAGCGTGGGTCCACGAGCCGGGGCTCAGGTGCCGGTGAAGCTCGCCGGCCGCTTCTCGAGGAAGGCCCGGGGGCCCTCCTTGGCGTCGTTGCTCGACATCACCGCCATGCCGATCTCCATCTCCTTGGCGAAGGCGTCCGCCTCGGGCAGCGCGTCGGCGGCCAGCACCGCGGCCTTGACGCCCTGCACCGCCAGCGGCCCGTTGGCGGCGATCTTGTCGGCCAGCTCGCGGGCCTTGGCCAGCGCCCCGCCGTCGGGGGTGACGTGGTTGATCAGCCCCCACTCCCTGGCCTGGGCCGGCGTCAGGGGCTCGCCCACCAGCAGCAGCTCCATCGCCAGCGCGTAGGGGATCTGGCGGGGCAGGCGGATGGTGGACGCCGACATGGGGAACAGCCCACGACGCACCTCGGTGATGGCGATCTGGGCGGACTCGCCCGCCACCCGCAGGTCGGTGGCCTGCAGGATCTCGGTGCCGCCGGCGTAGCAGTAGCCCTCGATGGCGGCGATCAGCGGCTTCTTGGTCCGGTACTCCTTCAAGAAGCCCTTGAAGATGATCGAGAAGTCGTCGCGGATGCGGGCCTCGTACTCGGTCTCGGGGGGCTTGCCCGACAGGAGGGCGCCGACGAGGCGGTCGAGGTCGGCGCCGGCGGAGAAGTTGCCGTCGGCGCCGGTGAGGATGGCGACCCGGACGTCGGGGTCGCCGTCGATCATGTCCCAGGCGTCGGCGAGCAGGCACAGCATCTCGGCGTTGAAGGCGTTGCGCTTGTCGGGCCGGTTGAGGGTGACGGTGACGACGTGGCCGTCACGCTCGATCAGGACGGCGGGGGCTACGGGATCGCTCATGACCCGAGACGCTAGCCAAGCACCTGACGGGGTGTCAGGTCTCGCTCACCCTCCCGCACCCGCCACCGCACACCACCAACCGGTGACGCTTCTTTCGCCGCAGGGCAGACAACCCGTCACCGATTCGCCCGTGGGGATCGGTCGGCTACGACTCGTCCTCGGCCTGGGCCAGCAGGGCCGGCAGGCGGGGCAGCAGGCCGAGCAGGCCTGCCATCGGGCCGCCCCCCTCGGGCAGCAGCTGCTCGGACAGCCGACCGAGGGCGAACATGGTGCGCAGCAGCAGCACCACCTCGACCGGGGGTCGCAGCCGGTGCTTCAGCATCAGGCGCACCGCCTCGTTGAGCCCGGCCAGCAGCGCCTGCTCGCCCCCGAACATGATCGTGGACGGCTGGAGCGCGTCGGCCTTGGCGAGGTCGGCCACCAGCGCCGCCGTGTCGAGGCCGCCCGGCGCGGCCCCGGCCAGCTGCATGGCGGCCACCTGGCCCTCGGCGTCACCGGTGAACAGCGACTTGAGGAAGCCGATCCCGGCCCGCTTCAGCGACAGGGGCAGGTGGCCGACCACCCCGGCGCCGACGATCGCCAGCCGCCCGCCCGGCTGCACCAGCAGGTGCTCGGGGGCGGGGTCGGCCCAGAAGGTGCCGTACAGCAGCGCCGACTCCAAGGTGAGCGACATCAGCGCCGAGAGGGTGGCCTGGGGGTCGGCGAGGACGCCACCGAAGCGCTCGAAGGGCACGCCCTCGACGTGCTCGAGCACCACCACCCGCTCGGTGGCCCGCCCGGCCACGGGATGGGCGATGTCGATGCCGTCGGCACCGAGCGCCTCGAGGTTGACCGCCAGCTCGGTCAGGTTCAGCGCCTCGTTGCGCAGGTCGGTCGCCTCCAGGGCCATCCGGGCGACGAGCTCGACGAACCCGAGCGGGTGCATGCCGCCGACGGTGGGCACCGCCCGCTGCACGGCGGTGGCCAGCGCGGCCTGCATGCGCACGTCGGCCTGCAGCTCACGGGCGACGCCGGGGCGCCGGATCCGCACCAGCACGTCCCGGTGGTCGATGCCGTCACCCTCGACGTCGAGGCGGCCCACCCGCAGCTCTGACACCGGCAGGTTGAGCACGGGCGGCGCCTCGAGCAGCTCGACGCCGGTCAGGGCCCGCCCGGTGATGTCGGCGGCGGTCGTGTGGGTGACCTCCAGCGGCCGGATCCCCCGCTGCCCGAGCTCGTTGCGCAGCACGCTCGGGAACAGCGCGCCCGAGCCCTCGATGATGCGGGCGACCTCGGCCGAGGCGGGGCCGCCGAGCGCGAGCTGGTCGACGAACCCCTCCACCGCGGTGTCGAGCACCCAGCGACGCGGGTCCCGCAGCGGCACCAGGTCGCGCAGGTCGGGAAGGCGGGTGGCCGCCCGCACCGCCCGCGAGACGCCGGCCGCGCCCACGTGGCGCGCGACCCGCGCCGGGGGGACCGGACCCGGCTGTGCGAGGCGGCTGGCGCGGTAGGCGAGCGCCCGCTTGGCCGGGCCGGCGGTGCCGTCGAGGTCGGCGACCCACCCCGCCAGGCCGGGCTCGGCGGCGACCCAGTCGCTGGCCGCCGCCCGGCCGGGCAGCGTCGACGGATCGCCCGCCGCCTCGGGCGGCGCGGCGGCGTCGCTCGTGCCCCCGCTCCCGGTCGCGTCCGTGCCCCCCGTCGTTCCCATGGCGCAAGCCTGCCCGACCCCCGGGCGAGGTGCGAGCCGACCGGTGGCTGCGGGGAGATGTGACACAGTGTCAGATCGTGGCGGGCCGGGGCTCGAGCCGCGCCCGGCTCCCGACCACGCGTCGCGATCCGCCCCGCAGGAGCAGCGCCCATGCCCGACCGCCCGACGAACCCCGCCATCCGGCTCACCGCCGGCGACTTCTACGCCAACGGCCCCGAGCCCCACTACGCGTGGATGCGGGCCAACGCGCCGCTGTACTGGGACGAGGGCGGCCACGTGTGGGGCGTGAGCACCTACGACCTCGTGCGGGAGGTGTCCAAGGACGCCGCGACCTTCGGCAACGGCGGCGGCATCCGGCCGAACCTCCCGGCCACCCCGATGATGATCGACCTCGACGACCCGGCCCACTGGGGGCGACGCAAGCTGGTCAACCGCGGCTTCACCCCCCGGCGGGTCCGCGACCAGGAGCCCACGATCCGCGAGGTCTGCGACGGGATCATCGACCTGGTGGCCGACCGGGGCTCGTGCGACTTCGTCGGTGACGTGGCGGCGCCGCTGCCCATGATCATGATCGGCGACGCCCTCGGTGTGGCCCCCGAGGACCGGGCCACGCTGCTGCGCTGGTCCGACGACCTCGTGAAGGGCCAGGACAGCGACGCCACCGAGGAGCAGCTCGAGACGATGGTCCAGGCGTTCGCCGACTACAGCGAGTACGCCGACCGGGTGATCGCCGACCGCCGGGCGACGCCGCGCGACGACCTCATGTCGATCCTGGTGCACGCCGAGGTGGACGGCGAGCGGCTCACGCACGACGACCTGATCTACGACTCGCTGCTCATCCTCGTGGGCGGCGACGAGACCACCCGTCACGTGCTCAGCGAAGGCGTCTACCAGCTGCTGCTGACCGGGCAGTGGGACGACCTGCGCGACGACCGCAGCCTCCTGCCGACGGCCGTGGAGGAGATGCTGCGCTGGGTCAGCCCGATCAAGAACATGTGCCGGACGGCCACCCGCGACGTCGAGCTGGCCGGCGAGCAGGTGCGCGAGGGGGACGAGCTGCTCCTGCTGTACGCGTCGGCGAACCGCGACGAGTCGGTGTTCCCGAACGCCGAGACCTTCGACATCCGCCGCACGCCCAACGACCACGTCGCCTTCGGGTTCGGCGCCCACTTCTGCCTGGGCAACTCCCTCGCCCGCCTCGAGATCAAGGTCATGCTCGAGCAGCTGCTCGACCGGCTGCCCGACCTGGCGCTGGCCTCCGACGACCCGCCGCCCATGCGCCCGGCCAACTTCATCTCCGGCCCCGAGTCGCTCCCGGTCACCTTCACCCCGACCACCCCGACGCGCGCCTGACCCGCCTGACCCGCCGAAGCGGTTGCCTCCAGCGTCGGCCCCCGACGCCCCACGCCACCAGGGCGCCCGGCCGGCTCAGCCGGCGTGGCGCGACGGGTGGTCGGCCGTCCAGCCGGCGAGGCGGCGGGTGGCCTCGGCCATGTCCTCGGTGGCCCCGGCGAAGGAGAACCGCACGAACCGGTGGCCGTCGACCGGGTCGAAGTCGATGCCCGGCGTGACCGCGACCCCGAGGTCGGCGAGCCACTCGGCGCACAGGGCCTGGCTGTCGTCGGTCCACGCCGACACGTCGACCCACAGGTAGAAGGCGCCGTCGGCCGGTGCGATGCGGTCGAACCCGGCCTGGCGCAGCCCGTCGAGCAGGACGCCACGGTTGGCGGCGTAGCGAGCGACGTGGCCGTCGAGCTCGTCGACGGCGTCGAAGGCGGCGATGCCGGCCTGCTGCGGGAGCGTCGGCGGGGCCACGGTCAGGTTCTGCGCCAGTCGCTCCACCGGGATCACCAGCTCGGGAGGCACCACCAGCCAGCCCAGCCGCCAGCCCGTCATCGAGAAGTACTTCGAGAAGGAGGCGATCACCACGGCCGCGTCGTCGACGGCCAGCACGCTGGTGGCCGGTTCGTCGTAGGTGATGCCGTGGTAGATCTCGTCGGAGAGCAGCCAGGTGTCCCCCGTCCGACACGCCTCGGCGAGGTCGGCGAGCGAGGTCCGGTCGAGGACGGTGCCGGTGGGGTTGGACGGGCTGGCCACCACCACGCCCGCGAGCGGCTCATCGCCGAGCGACCCGCGCGCTGCGGCCACGTGCCCGGGCCCAGGCTGGAACCTCGTCTCGGCGGTCACGGGGAGGTCGACGACGGCGCAGCCGAGCGCGGTGAGGATGTTGCGGTAGCACGGGTACCCGGGACGGGCGACGGCCACCGGCGCGCCCACCTCGAAGCATGCGAGGAAGGCGAGCACGCACGCCCCCGACGCCCCGGTGGTGACCACCACGCGCGTCGGGTCGACGTCGAGCGCGTAGCGCTCGCGGTACCAGCGGGCGATGCGCAGCCGCAGCGCCGGCAGCCCGTCGGCGTCGGTGTAGTGCAGCGGCCCCTCGCGCAGCGCCCGGGCGGCCGCCTCGACCACCGGCTCGGGCGCGCCGGTGGCGGGCTGGCCGACCTCGAGGTGCAGCACGTCGCCACCGGCCGCCGCCCGCTCGCCGGCGGCCTTCATCACCTCCCTCACGTGGAAGGGGGCGATGCCCGCCCGCTCGGAGACCCGCGGTGCCACGCGGCCATCGTAGGAGCGGGTGACCCGGCGCCCGGCGACGCAACAACGGGCGCCCCGGCCTTCGCCTCGACGATCAGCTGGTTCCAGACCGGCACCATCGCCGCCAACACCACCGTCATCGCCTGCTCGCTGGCCAAGATCGCCTGCTACGTGCCCCACCTCCAGCACCGACATCTTCATCGACATCCTCGGCTACTTCCGCTGAGCACCCGTCACCCGGTGAACTGCGGGGTGACCACCGCCGCGGCGCTCGGCGCCGTCGCCGGCGACAGCGGCGCCGTCGCGGAGGTCGGGGCCGAGCCCGCCGGGCAGGGCGCCAGGGCGGCCTGTGCCGCCCGGGTCGAGCCCGGCGCTGCGGCGGGCTCCGCCGCGGCACCCATCGCCTCCCGCGCCGCCCCGCCGCCCGCACCGGTGAACGACTGCACGATGGGGGTGAGGAACGCCCGGTCGCTCCACGAGTCGGGCGGCACCGTGCCCTGCCCGGGGACCAGGCCGCTCGGCGGGTAGTACGGGAGGAGGGTCGGGTCGGCCACGGGCGGACAGGGGCTCTTCACGTAGGTCCCGTTGCGCACGACGACGAGGTCGAGGCTGGGGATCACGTAGATGAACTGGCCGTCGTGGCCCTGGGCCGAGAAGAAGGGCGGCACGACACCGGCGCCCGAGGGGTCCAGCCACCACTGGTAGCCGTAGCCGCCGTAGCTCGCCGCGGTGTCGGTGACCGAGGCGTCGACCCACGCCGCCGGCACGACCTGGGTGCCGTTCCAGGAGCCGCCCCGGAGGTACAGGAGGCCGAACCGGGCGAAGTCCCGCGACGTCGTGTCGAGGCAGCAGTAGGTGAGGGTGTGGCCGGCGGCGTCACGCCACCACTCGACCTTCGACATCCCGATCGGGGCGAACAGCACCTGCTGCGCGTACTGCTCGGGCGGCATGCCGGTGGCCTGCTGCAGCACACCGGACAGCAGCATGGTGTCGCCGCTCGAGTAGTTGAACCTCGTGCCCGGCGCGACCTCGGCCGGGCGGGACGCGGCGAAGGCCAGCTGGTCCGCTTCGAGTGCCACCATCTGCCCGACCTGGGAGGTGCCGAGGCCGGTGGGGTCGTAGTCCTCGTTCCACGCCAGGCCGGACTCCATGTGCAGGACGTGGCGCAGGGTGATGGCCCCCTTCGGCGTGCCGGCCCAGTCCGGGTAGTAGGTGGACATCGGCACGTCGATGCTCGGGATCTCGCCCCGGGCGATGGCGATGCCGATCAGGGCGCTGGTGAAGGACTTGGCCATCGACCAGCTGGCCGCGTACGCGTCGGCGCTCGCACCAGGCGCATACCACTCGGCCACGATGGCCCCGCCGTGGACCACCACCACCCCCTGGGTGTTGCGGCCGTCGGCGAAGGCGTAGGCGCGGGCCTGGTCGAGCACGGCCGGGTCCATGCCGTGGGCCGCCGGCGACTCGACCGCCCAGTCGGCTCCGGGGACCGGGCCCGGCCCGGCAGCGACCGGCGGCGCCGGTCCGACGAGCGACGCGGCCAGGACGACGAAGGCGACCGGGAGCACGGCGACGACGCCACGTGACCGGCGGCCGCAGCGGGTGCGGCAACGGCGTCCCCGTCGCCCGTCGTGACCTCCCCCGGTGCCCACGCGACCGACGCTAGCGCCGCCCCGGCTCCCGGCCGCGGGTTCGCCGTCAGCCTGCCGACGCCGGGACGGCGACCTCGGCGGCACACGCTCGCGCCAGCTCCGCCGGCGCCACGACGATCGCCTCGTCGCCCGGGCGCAGCGGCTCGGTCAGCGCCACGGTCGGTGGCTCGACGCCATCGCCCCGATCGACGGCCAGCACCCGCAGCCCCCGGCCTCGCCAGCGTCGGAGGTCCTCGGAGGTGAGCACCCGGGACGGTGACAGCCGGAAGGCCAGCAGCTCCAACCCGTCGAGGCTCACCGGCCGCATGGCGAAGCCGTCGAGCGCGGCGCCGACGAACGCGCCGGCGGCCAGCTGGGTGGTCGACAGCGACACATCGACCCGGAAGGCCCGACCCAGGCGATCGACGAGCACGTCGTCGAACGCCCGGCTGACGGTGCGCAGCTCGGGGTTGTGCTTGGCGGCCTCGAGGCAGGTCGCCAGGTTGTGGAGGTCGTCGTCGGTGCAGGCGATCAGGCAGCGGGCCCGGTCGACGGCGGCGCGCTCGAGGTTCTCGGGCAACCGGCCGTCGCCGGTCAGCACGGGGGTGTGCACGGAGACCGCCTCCACGAACGCGGAGTCCGGCGATCGCTCGATCACCGCGCACTCGACGCCGAGGTCGCGCAGCAGCTCGACCACCCGGTAGCCGACCCGGCCGAGTCCCACCACCACGACGTGGTCGCGCATGCGCTTGGCCCGCCGGGTCTGGCGCAGCTCGAAGCGCTCGGCGAGCACCAGGGCGGTCACGTGGGACAGCAGCACCCACAGCAACACGACGCCGGCGACCGTGGCGAGCAGGTTGAACCACTCCACCCAGCCGGCGTCGGTGGTGGGGGTGGTGTTGCCGAGGGCGGCGCCCAGCGCCACGGCCAGCGACCCCTGCAGGTCCAGGTCGAAGACCACGCCGTTGACGACGGCGGTCACGGCGAACACGACGCCGAACACACCCAGGCTCAGCGGCAGGAGGGTCGGCCGGCGCCGGCCGCCGTCGGCCGTGCCGCCACGCCGCCGGACCGGGGCCTGCCGAGCCGACGGTGCTCGGGCCTCCTCGCCGGCGGTGTCGTTGCGCAGCGCCAGCGCCAGCACGTCGAGCAGCCGCCCACCGACCAGCACCCGGTCGCCGTCGCCGAGCTCGGCGTGCAGCTCGCCGGCCCCCAGCCAGCGGCCCGCCTGCTGCACGGCGACCACCGCGCACCGGGTGTCGGCCTTGACCTCGTCGGCGCTGCAGCCCTCCAGCGGCGACCGGGCGTGCACGTCGAGCACGCACAGCGGGACCTCCTCGTCCCCGAGGCGCAAGGTCTCGATCACCTCCTCGCCCACCGATGCCGCCACGATCGCCGGCGCGGCCAGCGCCGCCACCGAGTACGCCCGCCGCAGGTGCAGCTCGCCCGACAGGTCCTCGGCCAGCTCGGGCTGGAAGGTGCGCAGCACGACGGGCACGTCGGGCGCCAGGGCGTGGACGGCGGCGGCGTCACGCAGGTTGTCGAGGTCGTCGTCGGCCAGCGCCAGCACCACATCGGCCTCGACGACGCCGGCGTCGAGCAGCGCCCGATCCCGATCGCCCGCGGGCACGACCAGGCGGACCCGGTCGTCGAGCCGGGCCGCCACCTCGTGGCCCAGGCGCGCCGCGGCGGGATCGCCGACGACGGTGACCGAGGCGTGACGGTCGACGAGGACGTCGACGACCCGCGCCGTCAGCCGGCTCAGCCCGGTGACCAGGTACGAGCGCCCGCTGAGCATCCCTCGGCCTGCCTCCTCCGGTCCCGTCGGCCGGTCGCCGCCAGACCGTACTCACCGCCACCGACGCGCGCCCCCGGCGCCGCGACCCGGTAGCCTGTTGCGCCGCGGGGTTGACGGAGACGACAGGGCAGGGCGTGGCAGACGAGGGACGACCCCGACTCGACGCGGTGGTGTTCGACACGGACGGCGTGGTCACCAAGACCGCCGCGGTGCACTTCGCCGCGTGGAAGCGACTGTTCGACGACGAGCTGCGTCGGCGCGCCGGTGGCGACGACTTCGAGCCGTTCACCCACGACGACTACCGCCGGTACGTCGACGGCAAGCCCCGCGAGGACGGCGTCGCCAGCTTCCTCGCCTCCCGGGGCATCGATCTGCCCTTCGGCACCGCCGACGACCCACCTGGCCCCGCGACGGTGCACGCCCTCGGCAACGAGAAGAACGACCACTTCCTGGCGCAGCTGCGGGCCGACGGCGTCGAGGCGTTCCCGTCGACGGTCAGCTTCGTCGAGGCCCTCCGGGCCGCCGGCGTGCGCACCGGCGTCATCTCGGCCAGCAAGAACTGCGCCGAGGTCCTCGAGGCCGCCGGCGTCGACCGGCTCTTCGACGTGCGCGTCGACGGCCTCGATGCCGCCGAGCTGGGCTTCGCCGGCAAGCCCGACCCGGCCATCTTCCTCGAGGCCGCCCGCCGGCTGGGCGTGGCGCCCGAGCGGGTGGCGATCGTCGAGGACGCCGTGGCCGGCGTCGAGGCCGGTCGTCGCGGCGGGCTTCGGGCTCGTCGTCGGGATCGATCGCGCCGGCCACCCCGAGGCGCTGACCGGCCACGCCGACCTCGTCGTGACCGACCTCGACGAGCTCACCGTCGACGACGACGGTGCCATCGTCCGCCGCGAGCGACCCGAGGCACCGCTGCCGTCGCTGCCGTCCGCCCTCGACGACGACGCATCGGGCTGCTGCTCGAAGGCCGGTCCCCCGCCGTGTTCCTCGACTACGACGGCACGCTGACCCCCATCGTCGCCCGCCCCGAGCTGGCCGTGCTCCCGCCGGCCACCGGGGAGGTGCTCGACGCCCTCGCGGCGCGGTGCACGGTGGGCATCATCAGCGGCCGCGACCTCGACGACGTGCGCGCCATGGTCGGCCGGGGCGAGCACCTGTGGTTCGCCGGCAGCCACGGCTTCGACATCGCCTCTCCCGAGGGCTGGCGCCGCGACATCGAGGCGGGACGCGACGTGCTGCCCCAGCTCGACGCGGCCGAGGCGGCGCTGCGCGAGCAGGTCCCGGCGGTCCCCGAGGCCTGGGTCGAGCGCAAGCGCTTCGCCATCGCCGTCCACTACCGCCAGACCCCCGACGAGCACGTCGACCGGCTCGAGCGGCTCGTCGCGGAGGTCGCCGAGGCCAGCCCCGGTCTGCGCCTCGCCGGCGGCAAGAAGATCTTCGAGCTGCGGCCCGACATCCCGTGGGACAAGGGCAAGGCGCTGCAGCACATCCTCGAGGTCGCCGGCGTCGACCCGGCCACGAGCCTCGCCGTGTACATCGGCGACGACGTGACCGACGAGGACGCCTTCGTCGCCATCCGGACCACCGGCGTCGGCATCGTGGTGGGTGACGAGGACCGCCCGACCGCGGCGCGCTTCCGCGTCGACGACACCGACCAGGTCCGCGACTTCCTCCGCCTGCTGCTCGACCACGCCGAGGGCGACGCATGAACCCGTGGACGTGGACCTACGAGGGGTTCGACCCCGACACCGAGGGCCTGCGCGAGGCGCTGCTGACGCTCGGCAACGGCTACTTCGCCACGCGAGGCGCCCTCGCCGAATCTTCGGCCGACGGCGTCCACTACCCCGGCACCTACATCGCCGGGGTGTTCAACCGCCTCCGCTCCGACATCGCCGGCCGCACCGTCGAGAACGAGAGCATGGTCAACGTACCGAACTGGCTGCCGCTCAGCTTCACCACCGACGACGGCACCACCTTCGACACCGCCTCCTGCGAGGTGCTCGACCACCACCTCGAGCTCGACATCCGGCGGGGCCTGCTGACCCGCCGGAGCCGCCTGCGCGACGACGCGGGCCGGATCCTCGCCATCACGCAACGCCGCTTCGTCAGCATGCGCGACTTCCACCTGGCCGGCATCGAGTGCACGCTCGTCGCCGAGAACTGGAGCGGACCGCTCACCGTCACCAGCGCCATCGACGGGCGCGCGACAACGGCGGCGTCACGCTACGAGTCCCTGCCGAGCGACCACCTGTCGCCCGTGCTCGAGTGCTTCGTCGACCCGTACACCATGTGCCTCGAGGTCGAGACCAACGACTCGCACGTGCGCATCGCCCAGTCGGCTCGGACCCGCGCCTTCGCCGACGGCCGGCTCCTCGAGGTGCCGACCGAAGGGGTGCGCGAACCGCGCTACGTCGCACAGCGGCTGCGCCTCGACCTCGACGAGGGCGTCGAGGTCACGATCGAGAAGATCGTCGCCCTGTTCACCTCGCGCGACGACGGCATCTACGAGCCCCACCACGAGTCCGAGATGTGGGCCTCGCGCATCGCCGGGCGCTTCGACGAGCTGCTCGAGCGGCACGTGGTCACCTGGGCGCACGCCTGGAACCGCAGCCGCATCGACCTCGAGAACCACGTCGACCACACCGCCCGGGTACTGAACCTGCACATCTTCCACCTGCTGCAGACCACCTCGAAGAACACCGCCGAGCTCGACGTCGGCGTGCCCGCCCGCGGCCTGCACGGTGAGGCCTACCGCGGCCACATCTTCTGGGACGAGCTGTTCATCTTCCCGTTCCTCAACTGGCGGGTGCCCGAGCTCACGCGGGCGCTGCTGCGCTACCGAGCGCGCCGCCTCGACGAGGCTCGCCGGCTCGCCACCGAGGCGGGCTACCGGGGCGCCATGTACCCGTGGCAGAGCGCCAGCAACGGTCGGGAGGAGACCCAGACGCTGCACCTCAACCCCGAGTCGGGGCGCTGGCTGCCCGACGCGTCGCACCTGCAGCGCCACATCAACGCCGCGGTGGCCTACGAGGTGTGGAGCTACTGGCAGGTGACCGGCGACCTCGAGTTCATGCGGTTCTGGGGCGCCGAGATGATCCTGGAGATCGCGCGGTTCTGGTCGAGCCTCGCCGAGTACAACCACGCCCTCGACCGCTACGAGATCAGGGGCGTGGTCGGCCCCGACGAGTACCACGAGGCCTATCCCGGCGCCAAGGTGCCCGGCCTGACCAACAACGCCTACACGAACGTGATGGCGGTGTGGTGCCTGTGCCGGGCCTTCGACGCGCTGGCCCTGCTGCCCGACCTGCGGCGCCACGAGCTGCGCGAGAAGCTCGACCTCGACGAGGAGGAGCTCGACCGCTGGGGTGACATCAGCCGCAAGATGAAGCTGTGCTTCCACGACGACCGGATCCTCAGCCAGTTCGAGGGCTACGACCAGCTCGAGGAGCTCGACTGGGACGCCTACCGGGCCCGCTACGGCAACATCGGGCGGCTCGACCGCATCCTCGAGGCCGAAGGCGACAGCCCGAACCGGTACAAGCTGGCCAAGCAGGCAGACACCCTCATGCTGTTCTACCTGTTCTCCGCCGAGGAGGTGCAGGAGCTGATCGAGCGCCTCGGCTACGAGTACGACGCCGACTTCATCCCCCGCCACATCGCCTACTACGAGGCGCGCACGTCCCACGGCTCCACGCTCAGCCACATGGTCCACGCCTGGCTGCACGCCCGTGGCGACCGGCCGAAGGCCTGGCAGCTGTTCCGCCAGGCGCTCATGGCCGACGTCGCCGACTCACAGGGGGCACCACCAAGGAGGGGATCCACCTCGGCGCCATGGCCGGCACCGTCGACCTCGTGCAGCGCTGCTTCACCGGGATCGAGACCCGCCACGACCGCCTGGTGCTCAACCCCGTGCTCCCCGACGAGCTGGCCCACCTGCGCTTCCGGGTCACCTACCGGCGCCACACCCTCGACCTGGTCTTCACGACCGACAAGGTCGTCGTGCACGTCCTGCCCGACGGGATCGAGCACAAGCGGATCACCATGGAGATCGCCGGCACCGAGCACTCCCTCGGCCCCGGCGAGACCATCGAGGTCGACCTGCCGGCCCCGACCTAGCCCGACGTCGCGCACCCGGTGGGCGCACCGAGCAGGATCGCCTCGATGTCCGCGGGCGGCACCGCCGCCGAGCACCAGAACCCCTGGGCGCTGCGGCAGCCCAGGTCGCGCAGGCGCCGGGCCTGCTCGTCGGTCTCCACGCCCTCGGCGGTGACCGGGATCTCGAGCCGGTGGGCCAGGGCGATGATCCCGGCGACGAGGCGCCGCTCGCGCTCGTCGGCCCCGTCGGTCAGCCCGGCCACGAAGCTGCGGTCGAGCTTGAGCACGTCGACGGGGAACTGGCGCAGGTAGGTCAGCGAGGCGTAGCCCGTGCCGAAGTCATCGACGGCGACGCCGATGCCACGCGCCCGCAGCCCTCGCAGGTTCTGCTCGACCGCCGCGAGGTCGCGCAGCAGGGCGGTCTCGGTGATCTCCACGCACAGCCGTCGCGGGTCGAGGCCGGCCGCCGTCAGCGCCGCGTCGACATCGGCGAGCAGCGCGCCGTCGGACAGCTGCAGGGCGGACAGGTTGACGCGGACCGTGAGCGGCCGCTCCGGCACCACCTCGTCCCAACGGGCGGCCTGGGCACACGCCTCGGCGAGCACCCAGCGACCGATCTCCAGGATGAGGCCGGACTCCTCGGCCACCTCGATGAACTCGCCGGCCACGTAGAGCCGACCGGACGGATGGTGCCACCGCAGCAGGGACTCGACGGCGAGCAGTCGCCCGGTGAGCAGGTCGATCTCGGGCTGGTACCACAGGACGAGCTCGCCGCGACCCAGCGCCGGGCGCAGCTCGCTCTCCAACCGGAGCCGCTCGCTCGCCACCACCCGCAGGTCGTCGCTGAACAGCGACAGGCGGTCGCGGCCCTCCTGCTTCGCGACGTACATGGCGGTGTCGGCCTCGCGCAGCAGGTCGTCGGCGCCACGACGGTCGCGCCGACCGGGGCGGTTCGAGGCGATGCCGATGCTCGCCGTGGCGAACAGCTCGGCGTCACCCACGACGAGCGGCCGGCGGAAGGCGGCGACGAGGCGCTCCGCCACCCGCACGGCCTCGGCCGGGTCCTCGAGGGATCGCATCACGACCACGAACTCGTCGCCGCCGTGACGGGCCACGAGGTCGCCACCCCGCACGTGGTCCTCGAGCCGCCGGGCAGCCCGCCGGAGCAGGTCGTCACCGACCTGGTGACCGAGGGAGTCGTTGACGTACTTGAAGTGGTCGAGGTCGATCATGAGCACGGCGGTGGTCCGCGCCGAGCGCTCGTCGGCCTTCAGCGACCGGTCGATCTCGTCGAGCAGGAGCGCCCGGTTGGCCAGCCCGGTGAGCGGGTCGTGGGTCGCGGCCAGCTCGAGCTGCTCCTCGGCCTGCCGCCGGTCGGTGACGTCGCGGCACTGCACGACCACGTGGCTCACCTGCCCGGCCGCGTCGGCCTCGGGCACCAGCCGCACCTCGTAGGCGCGCTCGCCCGACCCGAGGTCGCCCTCGAAGTCGAAGGCGTCGGGATCGCCCGACTCGAGCACCCGGGTGAGGTGCAGGTCCCACCGGATGGCGTCGTACCCGTCGAAGGGCAGGTCGCGGTTGGCCTTCCCCAGGAACGAGTCGGGCGGGCGGCCCGTCACCTCGGCGATGCGCTGGTTCGCGTAGTCGATGCGCAGGTCGCGGCCGTACCGCACGATGACGTCGGGCGAGCTGTCGAGGATCACCCGCAGCAGCGCCTCACGCCTGGCGAGGCGGTCGACGGTGGCGACCTCCTCGTCGACCAGTCGCCACGTGGACACGACCCGGCCGCTGTAGCCACCATCGGGTTCGGGCACGGGCTGGCCCCGGCCCTCGAACCAGTGCCAGGTGCCGTCCTTGTGGCGCAGGCGGACCCGACCCTCGACCGCCCGGCCCTGGGCCACGTCGGCACGCTGCGCCAGGGTGGTGGCCCGGTCGTCGGGGTGGATCAGGAGGCTGAGCTCGGCGTCGTAGAGGTCCTCGGGTCGGTAGCCGAGGAGGTCGGTCACCGACGGCGAGATCCACTCCGTGTGGCCGGGTCGGCTCAGCATCACGACGTCGCGCGTGGCCTCGGCCAGGAGCCGGTAGCGCTCGGCGACAGCGATCGGATCGGCCGCGTCCGCCGCGTCCGCCACCGTCACCGTCACCGCGTCCGCCGCGTCCGCCGCGTCCGGGGGGTCCTGACCCACCATCCCGTCATGATGCCCGCATCGGCGCCGTTTCGGGCAGGGCCCTCCGGCCCGGCGACCGGCAGGTCCGTCTCGGCACCGGTCGGGCTCAGGTGGGGATGCGACGTCCGAGCTCGCCGGGGTCCTCGGTCCCGACCACGAAGGGACGCAACCGCCACCGCCACTGGTGCCGCCCGCCGCCGACCCGGTAGCGGGCCAAGGTGTCGGGCCCACAGCTGCCGGTGCCGAGGCCGCGCTGGGCCAGGTCGACGTGCACGAAGGTCTCGTGCCGCCGCACCAGCTCGGTGAGGTCGGCCGCCTCGTACAGGTCGTCGGCGCCGTGGTGCAGGGCGCTCACGGTGAGCGGGCCGCTGCCGGCCTGACCGAGGAGGACGGCGGCCCGGCGCCCACCACGCCCCCAGTGGTCGTGGTCCTGGGCCACGACCAGCCACCGCGTGCCCACGTGGGCGCCATGCTCCTGGGGCACGAGGTAGCCGGGCAGCTGGTCGGTGACCGTCGAGCGCCACCGCCCGACGGTCGCCGACGCCGACCGGTCGGCGTAGGTCTCGTGGGGCCCGAGCCCCAGCCACTCGAGGCCCTCGAAGCCCTTGGCGAGGCACACCGAGATGCCGATGCGCGGCAGGTCGTCCCAGTCGTCGGGGAGCTCGACCGTCTCGTCGAACAGCAGGTCGCCCGTGGGCAGCACGGTGACCCGCTGGTGGTGGGTGACCAGCTTCGCCGGGTCCGTGCCCCAGATCTTGTGGCGGGCCTCGATCACGACCCGACCGGCCTTGTCGTGGTCGACGTGGCTGCCGATGGGGCTGCGGTGGAGCCGGTCGAGGCCCCACTCGAGCCATCGGCCCAGCGGCTTGGCCCGCGCCCCCGCGGCCCGTAGCGGGTCGGGATCGTCGAGGAACAGCTTCAGGCCGTCGTTGTCGGTGGGTGCCCGCCACAGCTCGAGGCGCGCCGGACGGTCGGTGATCTCGACGCCGTCCCACTTCAGCGCCTGCACCATCCCGGTCGCCTCGTCGATGCGGAGCCGCAGCGGGCCGGCGGTGACCTGCGCCGTTCCCGCCACGCGGTCGCGGTCGAGGCCGACCCAGCCCGCCGGCCGGGTGGCCGGTCCCTTGGCCGGCGCCCGCCGGCGCAGCGACAGCTGGTCCCAGGCGACCTCGTGACCCCGGTCGGCCCAGGCGTCGGACCGCAGCGTCACGAACCGCACGGTGAGGAACAGCTCCTGGCCCGGCTGCAGGCTCGGGCGGGGGAAGCCCAGCTCCACCGTGGCGCTCTTGCGGGGCGCGACCTCGGGCGGGGTGAAGGTGCCGTCGGCGACCACCTCGCCGTCGAGCACCACCTCCCACCGGCCCTTCAGCCACGACAGGTCGCGGAACCACTGCCGGTTGTGGAGGCGGACCTTGCCGGCCCGCAGGTCGGCCGCAGTGGCGGTGACCCTGACGGGGCGGCCGACCCAGGCCACCTCCCGCATGGCCGGATGGGGCCGGCCGTCGGGGGCGACCAGGCCGTCGGCCACGAAGTTGCGGTCGTTGGGCTCGTCGCCGAACTGGCCGCCGTAGGCGAAGAACTCGGTCCCGTCGGGCGTGTGGTGGGTGAGGCCGTGGTCCTTCCACTCCCAGATGAAGCCGCCCTGCAGGCCGTGGTGGGACTCGATGGCCTCCCAGTAGTCGACGAGGGACCCGTTCGAGTTGCCCATGGCGTGGGAGTACTCGCACATGATCAGGGGTCGCTCGCCGACGCCGGCCTCGGCCCACGCCACGATGGCGTCGATCTCGGGGTACATCGGACAGACGATGTCGGTGCAGGGCGCCTCGGCGAAGAGGTCGAACATGATCGCCCCCTCGTAGTGCAGGGGTCGGCTCGGGTCGCGCCGGCGTGCCCAGCCGGCCATGGCGTCGTGCACGGCGCCGTAGCCGCTCTCGTTGCCCAGGCTCCACGCCACGATCGACGGGTGGTTGAGGTCGCGCTCCACCATCCGCGCGAACCGCTCGAGGAACGCCGACCGGTAGGCGGGGTCGTGGCACAGGCTGGAGATGAAGGCGTGCGACTCGATGTCGGCCTCGTCGACCACGTAGAGCCCGAGCTCGTCGCACAGGTCGTAGAAGCGGCTGTCGTTGGGGTAGTGCGAGCAGCGCACGGCGTTGAGGTTGTGGCGCTTCATCGACACGAGGTCGCGCCGCATGCCGGCCACCGTCACCGCCTTGCCGGCCCTGGGGTCGTGGTCGTGGCGGTTGACGCCGTGGATGAGCACGGGCTGACCGTTGACGCGCAGCTCGCGGTCGGCGATCTCGAGCGTGCGGAAGCCGACCCGCTGGGCCGTCACCTCCCTCGTGCCCCCGGTCGGGTCGACCAGGGTGAGCACGACGCGGTACAGCGTCGGCGCCTCGGCGCTCCAGGGCTCCACGTCGGGTGCGTCGATGCGCAGCCGCACCACGTGCCCGGGGAACAGGTACGGCCGCAGGTCGCTCGGCACGTCACCGGTGACCGCCTCGCCCACCACCCGACCGTTCAGCCGCTCGAGCCGGGCCTGCACCGTCCATCCGGCGTCGATCAGGTCGCGGCGGGCGAACCCCACCCGCACCTCGGCGTCGAGGTGCCAGGCGCCGTCGCCGTCGCCGCCTCCGTCACGACCCGGGACCAGCGCGACGTGGTCGAGCCACACCTCGGCGGTGCTGTACAGGTGCACGCTGCGGTGCAGCCCCGCCATCCACCAGTGGTCCTGGTCCTCGACGTAGCTGGCGTCGGACCAGCGCACCACCACGCACGTCAACGTGTTGTCACCCGGGACCAGGTGGTGGGTGAGGTCGACCTCGCTGGGCAGCCGCGAGTCCTTGCCCATGGCCAGGAGCCGGCCGTTCAGGTGGACGTACAGCACGCTCTCGGCACCGCCCACGTGCAGCACGACCCGCCGGTCGCGCCACTCCGGTGGCACCCGGAACGTCGTGCGGTACACGCCGGTCGGGTTGCGGTCGGGGACCTCGGGCGGCACGCCCTCGAACGGCATGACGATGTTCGTGTAGTGCGGGATGTCGCCCGTGCCCTGCATCGTCCAGCTGCCGGGCACGGCGATGTCGCGCCAGCCGGCGACGTCGCTGTCGTCGAGCTCGGCGCCGGCGACGCCGGCGGGGACGTCCTCGGGCCGGTCGTAGAGGCGGAAGCGCCAGGGGCCGTCGAGCGACCGGACCCACGGCGACAGCTCCCGCTCGTTGCCGGCCGTCTCGGCGGGCGTCGTGGCCCGGGCGGTGGCGGCGTCGGGGCAGGGCAGGTGGGGCGTGCGCATGGGCAGGCGACCGAGGCCGGTCACCTCCGGCGCGACCCAGGTCCGCGGTCCTGCGGCGCCAGTGCCGATCATCTGGTTCACCTCGCTCGTCGCCGGGCCCGGACCGCCCGCGCCGCCGCGGGCGCCGCCATCGTACGGCGGCGGCGCCCGGCCTCCGGCGGCCGGGGACGCCGCCCGCGACCCACCCCGCACGCCGACGACCGGGTTCGCTACCGTTGGCCGGCGACGGCGACGAGGAGGCGGCAGATGGCGATGGGTGATCGGCGGGCGGCGAAGCTGCTCGGGCTGGTGCAGGCCAAGGTGTCCGAACCGGTGCTCGCGGCGGCGATCCTGGCGCCGCGGGGCAAGTTCGGGGCGACGATGGGCTTCGGCGCCATCGGCGCCGCCGTGCACAACGCCAGCCAGACCAAGGCCGCCGGCTTCGCCCCCTACAACGCCTTCGCCGTGACCGACAGCGGCCTGTACGTGTTCGAGGCCGGGGTCAACCTCGGGCTGCGGGTGGGCGACCAGCTCGGCTACTGGCCGTGGGGCGCCTTCGGGGCCTCCACCCAACCCGGCTCGCTGACCCGGTTCCTCACGCTCGCCTGGCCCGACGGCAGCATCTCCGAGCTCGAGGGCCAGACCATGGGCGTCCAGGGGTTCCAAGCCGACGTCATCGACCAGATCGTCGCCCGTGCCGCCGCCGCGACCGGCGCACCACCACCCCCACCGGTGGGCGCACCACCGCCACCCCAACCGGCCGGCGCACCACCACCTCCGCCGGCGGGCGCACCTCCACCACCCAACCAGCCGGCGCACCACCACCCCCACCGGCGGCCGCACCGCCGCCACCACCTCCACCGGCCGCCGCACCACCGCCACCACCTCCACCGGCCGCCGCACCACCGCCACCCCCACCACCGGCGGGGAGCTGATCCCGCCTACGTCACCGGTGCGACGTCGGGCATCTCGTTGATGCCGGGCTGTCCCTGCGTGACGAGGGTCAGGTCGGTGCCGTCCGGCCGGATCGACCAGATGTTGATCTCGTGGAACGGCTTGTTCTTGAAGAAGACGATGCGCGTGCCGTCGGGGGTCCACACCGGGTTCGTGTTCGTCCAGTCGTCGGTGAACAGCGTCCGCAGGTTCGTGCCGTCGCTGTCCACGGCCATCAGGTCCCACCGCAGGAGGCTGATGCTCGCCTCCCAGGTGATGGTGGTGCCGTCGGGCGACATCGTCGGGTCGTTCGCCGACAGCTGCGGGAGCACCGGCGTCAGGTCGCGCGGCGAGGAGCCGTCGGGGGCGATGCTGGCGAGCTGGTGGGTGCCCGGCGTGCACCACGGCGCGTTGGCGCACTTGACGTAGATGATGCGCGAGCCGTCACGGCTCCAGATGGGATCGATCCCGTTCGTGACGGGATGCAGGAGGTTGCCGTCGGCGTCGGTCACCCAGATGGCGTGGCCGCCGTACATGACCAGCTCGGTGCCGTCCGGCGACCACTCGGCGTGTCCCTGGATCACCCAGCCGTGCGCCTGGTTGGCGATGATCTGGCGGGCGTTGCTCCCGTCGATGTTCGCCTTCCACAGGCTGACCTTGGAGTAGTCGGTGTCGTGCAGGCCCGCCGGGGTGCGGTTGAAGATCATCTCGGTGCCGCTCGGCGAGATCCTGGCCCACCAGCTGTCGTAGGCCGGATCGCTGGTCAGCTGGGTGACCACGCCCGTGGTGAGGTCCATCGTGAAGACCTCGTAGTTCCCCGTCCGGTTCGAGTCGAAGAGGACCTTCGTCGAGCGCGAGGCGACGGGCGTCGGCACCTCGGCGCCCACGACCACCGCATCGCCGACGGTGCTCGGAACCGAGGGGACGCTCGTCGCCACCGCCGCGTCGACGACGGTGCTGCTCGACGGCGCCGGCACGGCCTTCGCCGCGTCCGTGCTGGTGATCACGGCGGCCCTCGTCGCCGAACAGGCGGCGACGACGGACATCGCCCCCACCAGACCGGCGACGCCGAGGACACCCAGGCCGAGGCGGCGCCGGGGGGTGCTGGCCTCGGGACCTCGCTCATCTGCTGCTCCGCAGCGGTCGGGCGCGGCGCCCGACTCGCAGTGCTTCCTTCGGCGCCCCGAGGGGAGGAACTTGAGCCCGACGGTGCGGCCGACCGCCGCGCCCGCCGATCGCCCGGTCACCACCTACGCTGCCGACCGGCGGACGAGGGGGCATCGATGACGAGACGGACGACGAACGATCGAGCACCGCGACGACGAGCCGGCGTCCTCGCCGTCGCGTCGCTGGTCGCCGTGCTGCTCGCCGCCACGGCCTGCGCATCGACGCCCACGGCGGCGCCGGGCACCACCACCGATCCGCCGGGTACGGCGCCGGCCGGTCGACCGGCCACGGCCACCACCGTGGCGTCGCCCCGCGGCCCGTCCCCCGGCTGTCGCCAGCCGGGAGCCGACCCCGTCCTCGGCAGCGCCACCGACGAGGTGGTCGCCACCTCGGGCCGGGATCGCCGCACCTACCGGTACGTGCCGGCGTCCTACGACGGGACCGCGCCGGTCCCGCTCGTCATCGACCTCCACGGCTTCGCCGAGGGCGCCGCGCTCCAGGAGACCTTCGCCGGCCTGCAGGCCTCCGCCGACCAGCACGGGTTCGTGCTCCTCACCCCGCAGGGCACGGGGCCGGTCCCCTACTGGAACGCCGGACCGACGCCCGATGGGCCCGACGACCTCGCGTTCGTCTCGGACCTGATCGACCAGACCGGCGGCCAGCTGTGCCTCGACCTGTCCCGCGTCTACGTGACGGGCCTGTCCAACGGCGCCTTCATGGCGTCGCTGGTGGCCTGTCGCCTGGCCGACCGCGTCGCCGCCATCGCCCCGGTCGCGGGGTTGACGTCACCCGAGGACTGCCGCCCGTCGCGACCGGTCCCGATCATCGCCTTCCATGGCACGGCCGATCCCCTGGTCCACTACGGCGACGGCGACTTCTCCAGCGCCGAGGCGACGCTGCCCCTCGATGACGAGACCCGACGCAACTTCGCCGCCGTGCGCTTCCAGGCGACCCCCGACGCGCTGGCCCAGTGGGCGGAGCGGGAGGGCTGCTCGTCGGGTCCGACCGAGGAGGTCGTCACCGCGTCGGTCGCCCGCATCCGCTACGACGGCTGCCGCGACGGCTCGGTCGTCGAGCTGTACCGGGTCGACGGCGGTGGGCACACGTGGCCCGGCAGCGAGGGGATGGCCGCGGTCACCGCCGCCCTCGGACCGACGACCACCGAGATCGAGGCCAACGACCTCATGTGGGAGTTCTTCGCGCAGCACCGCCTGCCCGCCTGAGCGGCTGCGCCGCTGGCGTCGCCGGCCGCCTCAGCGCTTCGGCAGGTGGTCGAGGACCGTGCGGGCGATGTCGTCGAGCGTGCTGATCTGCTCGGGGGTCAGCAGGTCGATGAAGTGGCGGCGCACGGTGTCGACGTGGCCGGGGGCGGCGGCGGCGATGGCCCTGCGGCCCTCGTCGGTGAGCACCACGAACGAGCCCCGGCGGTCGGTCGGGCACTTGACCTTGGCCACCAGCCCGCGCTGCTCCATGCGACTCACGTGGTGGGAGACGCGGCTCTTCTCCCACCCCAGCTGGCACCCCAGCTCGGTGAGCCGGACGCGGTTGTCGGGCGCGTCGCTCAGGCCCGCCAGGACGAGGTAGTCCTGATACGAGAGCCCGTCGTCGGCCAGCTCGCGCCCCAGGAGGGCGTTGAGCTGCAGCTGCATCAGGTTGAGGTGCTTCCAGGCCTCGCGCTCGTCGTCGCTCAGCCATCGCGTCGCCATGTGACACATCGTACTCCCCCGGTAGTTGACATGTCTTCTTTCCTGGGTATGGTGGTTGACACATCCACTACCTGGAGGACCCCGATGAGCACCACCGCCCCGACCACGTCCACCGCCACCGGCACCTACACCCTCGATCCGGCCCACAGCCGCATCGGCTTCGTGGCCCGCCATGCCATGGTCACCAAGGTCCGCGGCTCGTTCAACGAGCTCGACGGGACCGGCTACTTCGACGCCGACGACCCCACCCGCTCGCACCTCGAGCTCACCATCCAGGCCGACAGCATCGACACCCGCAACGCCGACCGCGACGCCCACCTGCGCAGCAACGACTTCTTCGCCATGGAGACCTACCCGACGCTGCACTTCGTGAGCACCCGGGTCGAGCCGGTCGACGACGCGACCTACCGGGTGACCGGCGACCTCACCATCAAGGACGTCACCAAGCCCATCACCTTCGACCTGGAGCTGACCGGCACGGCGGTCGACCCGTTCCAGCACCACCGCCTCGGTCTGGAGGGCTCGGCCGTCGTCAACCGCAAGGACTGGAACGTCACCTGGAACGCTCCGCTGGAGGCCGGCGGCGTGCTGGTCGGCGAGAAGGTCACCCTCGAGTTCGAGGTGTCGGCCATCAAGGCCGCCGACCGCTGAGCCGGGCCCAGGTCAGCTGGGCTCGCCCGCCGCCCGCGCCTCCAGCAGCGAGCGCACCGTCCGCAGCTCGTCGTGCAGGTCGGCGATCTGGCGCTGCAGATCGGCGACCGTGACGTCGGCTGCGCCGCTGTCCTCGACGTCGGCGCCACCGGGCACGACCGCGGTGTCCTCCATGCGGAACAACGACGCCAGGCTGGCCGCCACCGTGCCGAGCAGGGCGACGCCCGAGACCATCAGCACCGACGCCGTGACCCGCCCGACGGTCGTCTCCGGCACGAGGTCGCCGTAGCCCACGGTGGTCAGGGTGACGATCCCCCACCACAGACCGGCGCCGATGTCGGTGAACCCGTTGGCCGGGCCCTCGGCCCGGGTGACGATGATCGAGCACGTCACCAGCATCACCGCGGCGTAGACGACGGGACGGCCCAACCGCTTCATGAACCGCTGGACGAGCGGCGACGAGGTGGCCACCTTGGCGACCCGTTCGAGCCGGGCCAGGCGGAACAGCTGGGTGACGCCGGCGCTGTCGCCGCCGCCGACCAGGTACCACGGGAAGGTCGTGACGACGAGGAACAGGTCGAACCAGCCCACCTTGGTCCTCAGGTAGCCCGGTGACAGCCGCACGTGCACCACGAGGTCGACGAGGAACACGAACCACGTGCCGAAGGCGACGACCCAGACCACGACGTCGGGCGCCCCGGTCGTGAACGCACCGAACAGCGGCAGGACGGCGGCCGCGATGATCAGCGGGCGGGTGCGGGTCTCCCAGTGGGCGAGCCGCTCGGCCGACGTGGGCTCGCCGGCTGGCGGCGTGTCGGTCGCATCGGGTGGTGGCGTGGTGCTCGGAGCCATGCCCCGATCATCCCGCCCCCGCCGCGGCGCGTCGTGGACGCCGGCCTGGGGCGCGGCAGGACCCGGCGTCAGGTGGAGCAGGCGGCGACGCCACCGGCCCCGGTGCCACCCGCCTCGAAGGTGGCCTTCGGGCAGTACGTCCCGCGTGGCGCGTACGCGCCCATGGTCGAGGTGGCGAGGGCGCCCGGCTGGAGGTTGGTGGCCGACTCCGGGAAGGACGGCGAGGCCAGCATGTTGCGCAGCAGCAGCAGCCCGTCGACCTCGGTCGAGCCCCAGTCGAGCCACACCACGCCGTTCGCGGTGGTGGCGTTGGCGGGGCGGTCCTCGGGGGTCGACACCACGAACGTGTACCAGCCGTTCGCGTCGAGCGGCACCTGCGCGTCGTGGGCGCACTCGGTGACGGGATAGGGCTTGCGGTACTCGTTCGTGCAGAACGACCAGTAGCGCACCTGCTCGTCGCCGGTGACGGGCGCGCCCGCCTGCGTGTCGGGGAACGTGGGCGCCTTGCCCCGCACGACCACGACCTCGCCGGGGCGGTGCGCCACGATGGTGGCCACATAGACGTTGTCCGGGTTCGGGTAGAGGTTGCCACCGCCGTTGGCCGGACGGACGAAGATCGGCTGGGCGGGCGCCGGGGTGGTCGTCTCGGGCCCGAACCGGTTGACCAGGTCGACCGCATCGGCGCTGGCGCCGGGCGCAGGGCAGGGCGGCAGCTGGCGCCGCGTGCCGTCTCCGGCGACGGTGGTGACCGTCGGCAGCGGACCGCCCGACGGCGAGGCCGGGTCGTTCGACACGTAGACGCGGTAGATGACCGTGCCGTCGACCCGCCCGCCCGGTGACGTGGTCCCCGGTGCCGCGGTCGCCGCAGCACCGGGCCCGGCGGCGTTGTCGATGGCGGCGCCGACCGAGTTCCTCGGCGTGCCCCCGGCGGCCAGCCGGTTCCCGCCGGCACCGGGCTCGACGTCGCCGCGCAGCTCGACGGTCGCCGTCCCGTCGGGACCGGCGGCGAGGTCCCGGTCGGTGCGCACGTCGAGGGCCCCGCCCGAGGAGGCATAGGTGATGAACGACGAGTAGCGCGCGTCGGGCGGCGTCCAGCCGAGCTCGAGGCGCTCACCGGGTGCCAGCGAGTAGCGCTGCGCCCAGTAGGTGGCGGCCGTGTCGGGATAGGCGATGTTGAGCGTGGCCTTGTCGGCCTTGACCGGCCAGGCGCACGTCGCCGGCGTGGCGACGGGCGGCGCGGTCGTCCCGGGCGCCGCCGACTCACCCGTCGTCGCCCCCGAGCAGCCGCCGAGCACCGCGACGAGGACGAGGACGGTGCCGGCTGTCCCCACCGGGGCACGTCCGGTCCGACGGCGATCACGACGGCGGGGCATCACGCCAGTGTGCACCACCGCATCGACGCTACGGTCCGCGACGTGCAGGTGGTGATCCGTGACGGCCGACCAGAGGAGGCCGCCGAGCTGGAGGCGCTCCAGCGCCGCGCGTCGCTGGTGTGGGACGACCAGCGCGACGCGCTGCTCGAGCACCCCGACGCCATCTCGGTCCCCGCGTCGCTGTTCGACGTCGGCGACGTGCGCGTGGCGACGGACCCGGACGGCAGGACCGTCGGCTTCTCGGTCGTGCTGCCGTCGGCGGACGACGCCGCACCGGAGCTCGACGGGCTGTTCGTCGAGCCCGCCCTGCAGGGCGGCCGGGGGATCGGACGCGCCCTGGTCGACGACGCCGCCCAGGTGGCGACGGGACGCGGCCGCTCCGCGCTCTGGGTGATCGCCAACCCCAACGCGCTCGCCTTCTACGAGAAGGTCGGCTTCGTCGTGACGGGCGAGGTGGCCACCCGCTTCGGTCCCGGGCTGCGCATGCGCCTGGACCTCGTCCGATCCCACGCTCAGCGCCAGGCGCGGTAGGTCTGCCAGGCGACCCAGCTGGTGAGCGTCGAGACCACGACCATCACCCACAGGGCCACCGACCCGACGCCCTGGTTGCCCACCCAGGCGAAGAGGTAGATGGTCGGGTACACGACCGAGCCGGCGGTGAAGGCGACCACGGGCACGGCCCACCGCTTGGCCGCCCCCACGCCCCACGCGCTCAGCCCCGACCCGATCACCGTCACCAGCAGGTCCGGGTAGACGAACGCGTCCGTGACCCACGACCGCTCGGGGGTGAGCTCGAAGGCCGACCGGACGGTGGACGACGTCGCGATCGAGACCCACAGGGCCACGCCCAGCACCGCCTGCAGGCCGAGGTAGCCGGCGTAGAGCCGGGCGCCCGGGCGGGCCGGCACCGAGACCCGGGCCGCCACTACGGGACCAGCACGACCTTGCCGGTGACCCGCCGGTGCAGGAGGTCGTCCAGCGCCTGGACCACGCGGTCGAAGGGATAGGCGGTCGGCTCGGCGGGGTGCAGGCGGCCGTCGGCGACCATCGCCAGCGCGTCGCCGAGCAGCCGGGCCTGGCCCCTGGGTCGATCATGGTCCAGGCCCCCCAGTCGACGCCGACCACCGACCGGTTGCGCAGCAGCACCTGGTTGGCCGGCAACGACGGGATCGTCCCCGAGGCGAAGCCGATCACGACGAACCGCCCGAACAGCCGCAGCGCCCGCAGGGCGGGTTCGGCCAGGTCGCCGCCCACCATGTCGAGCACGACGTCGACGCCATCGCCACCGGCGAGCTCGCGGGCGCGGTCCTTGAGCGGCTCGGAGCCGGTGTCGATGACGTGGTCGGCCCCGGCCGCCCGGGCGGCGTCGCGCTTCTCGCTCGTCGACGCCGCCCCGATCACGGTCGCGCCGAGCGCCTTCGCCACGTCGACCGCGGCCAGGCCCACGCCACCGCCCGCGCCGAGGACGAGCACGGTCTCGCCGGCGGCCAGGTGGGCCCGGTCGCGCAGGGCGAACAGCGCGGTGCAGTAGCTCTGGGTGAAGGCCGCCGCAGCCGGCAGCGAGAGCGCCTCGGGCACGACCGCCACCTGGCGCGACGACAGGTCGACCTGCTCGGCGTACCCACCGAGGCCGGGCATGGCCAGCACCCGGTCCCCCACCTCCACCTCGTCGACGCCGTCGCCGACGGCCGCCACCGTGCCCGCCACCTCGCTGCCCGGCGTGAACGGCAGCGGCGGCTTGATCTGGTACTGCCCGGCGACGAAGAGGGCGTCGACGTAGTTCACGCCTGCGGCCGCCACGTCGACCACCACCCGACCGGGCCCGGCCTCCAGCGGCGGACCGTCCTGGACCACCAGCACGTCGGGCGGACCGAGCTCGGGGCACACGATGCGACGCATCCGCCGAGCCTCTCACAGCGGTCGCGGTCGGCGGTGGGGGTCCCGTCGTCGCGTGACCCCGGGGCAGCACTGGTTGCCCCGGCTCCAGCCGCGGCCGTCGACGGCAAGGGGTTGCCGCCGGGGTGCCGCCTACGCGACAAAGGACGCGACGAACTGCTCGCAGACCCGATTGCGGGAGGCTCCCTCATGGCGCTCGCACTCCACGTCCGCCGGCTGCTCGGCGACGCGCCGGTCGCCGTCGACGCCTACGACGGCAGCCACGCCGACCCGCTCGACGGCCCGGCGAGGGCGACGGCGATCGTGCGCCGACCCGAGGCGGTGCGCCGGGTCCTGGCCCGGCCGGGTGAGCTCGGCATCGCCCGGGCCTTCGTCGCCGGCGACCTCGAGGTCGAGGGCGACCTGTTCACGGTGCTCGACGTCGGCTTCCGACGCGGGGTGCGGATCGACGCCCGCTCGGTGGTGGCGCTCGCGCGCGAGGTCGGGACCGACGGGCTCAGGCCGATCCCGCCGCCTCCCGAGGAGGCGCGCCTGCGCGGCGTCCTGCACAGCAGGACGCGTGACGCGGACGCCATCTCGCACCACTACGACGTGTCCAACGAGTTCTACCGACTCGTGCTGGGGCCGTCGATGACCTACTCGTGCGCGGTCTTCGCCGACGACGCCACCACCCTCGAACGGGCCCAGGCGGCCAAGCACGAGCTGGTCTGCCGCAAGCTCGCGCTGCACCCGGACATGCGCCTGCTCGACGTCGGCTGCGGCTGGGGCAGCATGCTCATCCATGCGGCCCGTGAGCACGGGGTCACCGGCGTGGGCATCACCATCTCCCGACGGCAGGCCGAGCTGGCCGCCAAGCGCGTCGCCGACGCCGGGTTGGCGGACCGGGTCGAGATCCGCCTGCAGGACTACCGCGACGTCCCCGACCAGCCCTTCGACGCCATCAGCTCGATCGGCATGTTCGAGCACGTCGGCCGCCGACAGCTCGAGACCTACGTCCGGACGCTGTTCGGTCTCCTCCGACCGGGGGGCCGTCTCCTCAACCACGCCATCGGCCGACCCGGCTACCCCCAGCCCGCTACGCCGGCGGGCCGGCTGCGCGCCCTCAACCGTCGGGTCGCGACCGCCGTCGGAGCGTCCTGGCCGTCGCGCATCGACAGCGCGCTGATGGACCGCTACGTCTTCCCCGACGGCGAGCTGCACGAGGTCGGCACGGTGGTGTCGATGCTGCAGGAGGCGGGGTTCGAGGTCCGCCACCTGGAGAGCCTCCGCGAGCACTACGCCCTCACGCTGCGGGCCTGGGTCGCCAACCTGGAGCAGGCGTGGGACGAGGCGGTGCGCGAGGTCGGCGAAGGCCGGGCCCGCGTGTGGCGGCTGTACATGGCTGCCTGTGCACTCGGCTTCGAGCACGGAAGCACCCAGGTGCACCAGGTGCTGGCCGTCGCCCCCGACGACGGCCGCTCGGGGATGCCCCTGCGCCCATGCTTCTGATCTTCTCCCGCAGCGGGCACCCCGCCGGCCCGCTGCTCCTCCGGCAGGTGGGGATCTAACGTGCGGGCGTGACCGACCTGCCCGCCACCCAGCGCCGCATCCTGCTCGCCCGCCGGCCCGAGGGCCTCGTCACCCGCGACGACTTCACCTTCGACGAGGCACCGCTGCCCGAGCTGGCCGACGGCGAGGCGCTGATGAAGACGGTGTACCTCTCGATGGACGTGGCCGTGCGCACCTGGCTCAGCCGGGGCGAGGGGTACCTGCCCGCCGTCGAGGTGGGCGAGGTCGTGCGGGGCAGCGGCATCGGCCGCATCGTCGCCACCCGCTGCGACGCGTACGCGGTCGGCGACCTCGTCTACTCGATGCCGGGCTGGCAGGAGTACGGGGTCGTGCGCGACGACGTGTTCACCACGCCGCTCGAGCCGGACACGCCGCTGCGCCCGATGATGAGCGTGTTCGGCGCCACCGGTGCCGCCGCCTACTTCGGCATCGTCGAGGTCGGCCGGGCCAAGGCCGGCGAGACGGTCGTCGTGTCGGCGGCGGCCGGCGCCACCGGATCGCTGGCCGGTCAGATCGCCAAGCTCCAGGGCTGCCGGGTGGTCGGCATCGCCGGCACCGACGAGAAGTGCGCGTGGATCGTCGACGAGCTCGGCTTCGACGGCGCCATCAACCACCGCACCGACGACCTGACCGCCAAGCTCAAGGAGCTGTGCCCGCAGCGCGTCGACGTCTACTTCGACAGCGTCGGCGGCGCGATCCTCGACGCCGTCCTGCGCTCGCTCGCCATGCACGGGCGCGTCGTGCTGTGCGGCGCGCTGGCCGCCGAGACCACCGGCGGTCGCCCGCCCGGACCGGCCAACTACGTCAACCTGATCGCCCGCCGGGGCACCATGCAGGGCTTCATCACCCTCGACTGGTGGGACCGCTTCCCGGAGTGCTTCCACCAGCTGCGCCAGTGGGCCGACGAGGGCAAGCTGCGCTGGCGGGAGGAGATCGTCGAGGGCCTCGACGGGTGCCCCGACGCGCTCAACATGCTCTTCACCGGCGAGAACGTCGGCAAGGTCGTCGTCCAGGTGGCCCCCGAGCAGTAGCGCCACTCGCCCCACATCCCGGGTTCCTGTCGTCGTCCTGCGTGCTCCAGCACTCGATTCGATGACAGGAAGACCGGGCACTTGCGGCGCCCCCGCGTCAAAGCGATAGGTTTGATGTCGGGGTTAACCCCCCGAGGACCCGCTGGATCCCGCCCCAGCGGGTCCTCACCTTTTTCGGCCCGCACGCCCCGGCACCGGCGACCGGTCGACGCTGGGCGCGAAGGTGCTCGCGGAACGTGCTCGTCACCGCGACGGGCCACCGACGGCGCGACCGGTGCTAGGCAGGGGCCGTGCAGGTCGTGACGCTGTGGCGGGCCCCGGTGAAGTCGCTGCAGGGCGAGGCCCTCCCCTCGGCGGTGCTGACCGGGCGCGGGATCCTCGGCGACCGCCACTGGGCGCTGCGCGACGAGGGGTCCGGCCGCTTCCTCACCGCCCGACGGGAGCCCGCCCTGCTGTTCGGCCGGGCGACCGCCGACGACGACCGCGCCGTCCACCTGCACCTGCCCGACGGCGCCACCCGCACCGTCCACGCCGGGAACGACGACGAGCGCGCCGTCGCCGACGCCGCGCTGTCGGCGTGGCTCGGGCGCCCGGTGCGCCTGGTCGAGGCGAGCGACGACGTCGCCGGCGTGTTCGAGAACCCGCTCGACGCCGAAGGCGAGCAGGACTGGGTCACGTGGCAGGGCCCGACCGGCCGGTTCCACGACTCGACCCGCACGGCGGTGTCACTGGTGACCACCGGCAGCCTGCGCGGCTGGGACCCGCGTCGCTTCCGAGCCAACGTCGTGCTCGCGGGCGGCGACGGCGAGGAGGACGCCCTCGTCGGGCGGACGGTGCGGATCGGGTCGGCGCAGCTGGAGATCACCAAGCAGATCGACCGGTGCGTGATGGTCACCCGCCCCCAGCCCGACGGGCTCGCCCGCGACCTCGACGTGCTGCGCACCGTGCACCGCGAACGGCGCTCGTGCCTCGCCGTCGCCGCGCTCGTCACCGCCGACGGGCACCTGGCGATCGGCGACGGCGTCGAGGTGGTCGGCGCGGTCGACGATGCCGACCGCTGACGGGACGCTCCTACACTCGCCGCATCGAGACCGCCGACGTCACCACGCGCGCCACCCGCACCGCGGCCACCGTCGCCATCTGGATCAACCTCGTCGTCCTCCTCGCCTATCGCAGCGCGGCCGGGCGCCTCACGTCGGTGCCCGTGGTGCAGACCTGGGCCACGGTCTTCGTCTCGCTCACGCTGCAGGCCCTGCCCTTCCTGGTCCTGGGGGTCGTGCTGAGCGCGGCGGTCTCCGCCCTGGTGCCCGCCGACTGGCTGCGCCGCGTGGTGCCGAGCCGACCGGTGCTGGCCGTGCCCGTGGCCGGCGCCGCCGGCGCGGTGCTCCCCGGCTGCGAGTGCTCCTCGGTGCCCGTGACCGGCCGCCTGGTGTCCAAGGGCGTCCCCCAGGCCGCCGCGCTCACGTTCCTGCTGGCCGCGCCCGCCATCAACCCCGTCGTGATCGTCGCCACGGTCGTGGCCTTCCCGGGCCGACCGGAGATGGCGCTCGCCCGGTTCGTGGCCTCGTTCGCGACCGCGGTGCTGGTGGGCTGGCTGTGGTCACGATTCGCGTCGCCCGACCTGCTCCAGCAGCGCCTCGAGGCCGTCACCCACCGCAGCCACGGGCACGCCTTCGCCGACACCGCGGTGGCCGACTTCCTGCAGGCCGGCGGGTTCCTCGTGCTCGGCGCCGCGCTCGTCGCCACGCTGCAGACCGCAGCTCCGGCGGACCTCCTCGACCGCTTCGGCGGCGACGGGGTGGTGCCGGTCGTGGTGCTGGCGCTGCTCGCGGTCGGGCTGTCGGTGTGCTCGGAGGCCGACGCCTTCGTCGCCGCCGGGCTCACCCAGGCGAGCCCCACCGCCCGCCTGGCCTTCCTCGTGATCGGGCCGATGGTCGACCTGAAGCTCATGGCGATGCAGGCCGGCACGTTCGGCCGGCGGTTCATGTGCGCTTCGCCCCGCTCACGTTCGTCACCGGGGTGGTGGTGAGCCTGATGGTGGGGCGGATGCTGCTGTGAGGCGACGGTGAGGCCGGGCGACCGGCCGCTGCTGGTGGCGGCGGTGGGACTGCTGGCGCTGTGGGTGGGCTCGACCGACGTGCTCTACCGCTTCCTCCGGCCCACGATGCGACCCTGGCTGCTGCTGGCCGGCGCTGCGCTGGTGGTGCTGGCGGTGGCGGTCGGGTGGGCGACCTGGCGGCGCCCGAGCGAGGACGCGGCCACCGGCACCGCCGACCACCACCCGCACGGGCCGAGCCGCGTCGGCTGGCTGCTGCTGCTGCCGGTCGTGGTGGCCATCGCCCTCGACCCGGTCGCGCTCGGCGCGGCCAGCGTGTCGCGCTCGGGCTGGGTCAACCGCGCCACCCTGCCCGACTTCGACCTGGCCGCCTACCTGCGCAGCGGCGCCGTCGGCGGCCAGGCCATGCCCCTGTCGCAGGGGCGCTTCGTCGCCGCGGCCGACGACGACGGCCAGCACTCGCTGCTCGCCTCCACGCCGGTGCGCCTGACCGGCTTCGTGGCGTCGGTCGACGCCCCGGACCGCTTCGTGCTGTCCCGACTCATGGTGGGCTGCTGTGCCGGCGACGCCGTCCCCCTCAACGTCACGGTGCACACCGACGGGCAGACGCCGCCAGCCGTCGACACCTGGGTCGACGTCGAGGGCCGGTTCGACGTCGAGCGCACGGGACAGGCTCGCAGCCAGGACCGGCACGGCGCGCCACCGGTCCTGGACGCTTCGGCCGTCCGGACGATCGACCCCGGACGAGCCCTACGAGTACCCGTCCTGACCCGTCCCGACCGCTACAGGGCCATGAAGATCTTGTTGAACTGCTGGCCCACGACCATGGACTGCTGCATGCGCCGCGTCCACTCCTGGACGGCGGCCTGCATGTCGGCGGCCGAGGCGACGCCCATCTGCTCGGCGACGACGCCCATGCCGGCCTCGTCGGTCACACCCTGACGCTGGCACTCCTTGGCCACACGGGCGTACTGCTCCAGGCTGACGCCGTTGACGGGCTGCAGCAGCGGATCGTCGGCCGCCAGCGGGGTGGTCGACGGACCGCCGAACGCGGCCGGGTTGGCCATCATGCCGTCGACGCCGATCTTGCCCTGGGCGGCACCGGCGGCCTGCTCGGCCTGGCCGGCCGCGGCCATGGCCTGGGCGTTGGCCGCGTTGGCCTGCCCCTGCTGGAAGTTCTCCTTGGCCTTCTTGAAGAAACCCATGCTGGTGTGATCCTCCTGTCGGGGGACGGTCGCCCGCCGCCCCACCAGTGCAGCACAGGTCTTCGGCGTCGGGCCTGAGTAGTCGGTACTCATTGTCCGAGCGGTTCGCCGGCCGGGCTGGCGGGCGCAGCCGCGGCGGGGCGGCGGCGGACTACCGTGGCCTGCCCATGGGGGACCGTCGCCGCCGGGCCATCCCCGCCGTTCGCGCCGTGGCGGCGGCGGTGGTCGCCGCCACCGTGCTCGGCGCCCTGCCCGCCGCGGCCCAGACCACCCCGACCACTCCGGCGCCCACCACCGACCCCCGGGGCACCACGTCGCCGACGCCCACCGCCACGGGTGAGGCGATCACCCCCGACCCGGCGCCCCTCCCGGTGCTCGACAGCCCGCGCTCGGCCCCCGAGCTGGCCGCCGTGGCGGTGCGCGGGCCGGGCTACGACCGAGCGCTCGCCGCGCACCGGGCCGCCCTCGACGACCACGCCCGTGCCGTCGAGGCCGCCCGCGGCGTCGTCGGCGACATCGAGGCCGCCATGGGGCGCGAGCGGGAGGCGACCGGCCGCTTCGACGACGCCGTCGACCGCCTCCGCCAGCTCGAGGCCACGCGCGTGCAGGTCGCCGAGCAGCGCATCGCCGCCGCCCGGCGCCAGCAGAAGGCCCTCACCCGCATCGACGAGATCCGCACCCGCCTGCGCGACCTCGCCGTCAACGAGTACGTCACCGGCGGGCGCGGCGGCGCGCCGGAGGAGCAGCTCGACCTCGAGAAGGCCAACGGCCTGCTGTCGCGCCGGGTCGTCATCGACGCGGTGCAGGGCGACAACCGGGCCGAGCTGGCCGAGACCGTGGCCTTCCGCGACCAGCAGGCGGCCCTCGTCGCCACCCTCGCCGCCGAGCTCGACGAGCTCGGTCGCCGCATCGACGCCACCACGGCCGAGCGGGAGCGCGCCATCAGCGACCGCGACGCCGCCGTGGCCGACCAGCGCCGCCTCGTCGCCGACCTGCAGCGGGCCAACGCCGCCATCGCGGCACGGCGCGACGACGTCGACGCCCGCCGCCGCGACCTCGCCGACGCCCGCATGACCGCGGCCGTGGTCGGCCTCGACATCCCCTTCGTCGTCCTGAACGCGTACGTCCGAGCCGCCGACGAGCTCGCCGCCGAGAAGCCGTCGTGCGGGCTGCGGTGGACGGCGCTGGCCGGCATCGGCCGCACCGAGTCGAACCACGGCACCTTCGGCGGCTCGACGGTCACCGCCGACGGCGAGATGACCAAGGACATCCTCGGCGTGTCCCTCGACGGCTCGGGCGGCAACGCCGACCTCGGCGGTGACCGCGCTCAGGGGCCGATGCAGTTCATCACCTCGACGTGGGCGGCCGTGGGCCGCGACGGCAACGGCGACGGCGTGGAGGACGTGCAGAACTTCTACGACGCCGCGCTGTCGGCCGCCGACTACCTCTGCCGCAGGGGCCCCGGCCTGAACACCGACGACGGGCTGCGGCGCGGCTTCTTCAGCTACAACCAGGACGGCGCCTACGTGGAGCTCGTCCTGTCGCGGGCCAAGGGCTACGACCGCTTCCGGCTCCCGCCCGTCGACGCCGCCGCCACGGCCGAGGCGGCGACGCCGCCGGTGACGGTGGTGCCACCCCCCGCCGGCGCCGCCGGCGCCTGAGCGAGCCCTCGCGCTACTCGATCGGCGGGCCGAACAGGTCCTTGCGGGGCTCGTCGGTGTAGACGGGCTTGCGCCGCTCGTCGAAGGCCCGGATGGCCTCCTGCAGGTTCTCCGTGAACCCCAGCATCAGCTGGTTGCGGTCCTCGATCTCGATGGCCGACTCCAGGCTCGCCGTCTCGAGGTTCACCCACAGGATGTCCTTGGTCATGGCCAGCCCGTAGGGGCTGTACTCGCACATCCCGGCCGCGACCTCCACGGCGGTGTCGAGCACCTCGTGGTCGGGCACCACCCGCGACACCAGCCCCATGCGCAGCGCCTCGTGGGCGTCGATGCGCCGGCCGGTCAGGAGCAGGTCGTTGGCGTGGGCGGCCCCGATGAGGCGCGGCAGCAGCCACGACACCGCCAGCTCGGTGGAGGTCAGGCCGTTCACGATGCCGGTGGCGTTGAAGGTGGCCGACTCGGCGGCGATGCGGATCTCCGGAGCCAGCGACAGGCACATGCCGCCCCCGTAGGCCGGGCCGTTGACCGCGGCGATCACCGGCTGGGGCATGCGCCGGATGGTGAGGATGAGCCGGGAGTAGTAGCGCATCGACCGCTGCGCGATGCGGCCGACCGTGAGGCCGTCGATGTTGGGGATGATCCCGTAGTCCTTCAGGTCGAGACCCGACGAGAAGGCCCGGCCCGCCCCGGTCAGGACGCACACGTAGCAGTCGTTGTCGGCCGCCACCGCCTCGAGCGCGTCGTGCAGCTCGATCACCAGGTCGATCGACATGGCGTTGAGCCGCTCGGGGCGGTGCATGGTGACGACCCGCACGTGCGGGTGGGGTGATTCGACGAGCACGTTGTCCATCGCCGGCGAGCGTAGGCGGACGGCGCCCGCGGGCTCAGCCCCCGCCGATCGACGGGACCAGCAGGGCCCGCTCACGGGTCTGGTCGAGGTCGACCGAGTAGGCCTCGGCGGCGAGGGTGAGCTCGTTGGCGCCCGCCGGATCGAAGCGGACCGGGACCGACTGCGCGCACCGGTCGTCGGCACACGGCGACCCCGGGGTCATGAGCAGCGGCCGGGCGCCGGGCGGGACCTCACCCCGCTGCTCGCCGACCTGGGTGCGCACCAACGGCCCGCCACGGGTCTTCTGGCCCACGACCAGGAAGCCGTCGACCGCGCCGCCCTCGACCCGGTCGACCACGACCGTGCGCCGCGTGCCGTCGCGGACCGCGAAGGCCGCCTCGGTGGCCGACGCCCGCACCGTGTCCGTGACGACCTCGACGGACGACGCTCCGGCGCCCTCGAGATCCACGCCCGCGTCGCCGCCCTCGGGGGAGCAGCACCCACAGGCCGATGCGGCAGGGTGAGCCGCACGACGCCGGCGGTGTCAGCGACACCGGCGCCGTCGATGGGCACGGCGACGACGGGGTCGCCCCGGCCGGGCCCGGTAGAGGCCAGGCGTCGGCGTCCGGTTGGCGTTCGCCGACGGCGCCGGGGTGCGCAGCACGGCGCGCGTCTCGGCCAACCGGGCCGGGTCGCCCTCGACGGTGAGGTGGTGGGCCCGGGCCACCTGGCCGACGGCGTCGGCCCCCGGGAGGGCCAGGCGCGGCGTCGCCGGCGGCCGGCGCTCGATCGGCAGCCGTTCGACGGACACCGTCGGCCGGGCCTTGGCGACCTCGGCGTCGTAGCCCGTGGCCGTCGCCCCGATCTCGAGCAGGAGGTCGGTCGACGCGCCGGCGACCGCGGACAGCACGAACCGCTTCTCGCAGCCGCCGCAGGCGGCGAACCCCCGCAGCGACGTCGAGGCGCGGTAGCTCGACGTCGACGAGCCCGACGACGTGCTCTCCGCTCGCCCACGCCGACGCTCACCACGCCGGGCTGACCGGGCTCCTGGGACACGAGGGAACACCACCGGCCCGTTCGCCACGTCTCTCGTCGTGGTCACCTCGACCAGGCCCTCGGTGCCCGCCGGCGTGACCTCGGCGAAGCGGACGCGGACGAGGTAGGCCGCCCGATCGCCCGCCGCGGTGAACCCGGGTCCTCCTGCACCGGGACCGACTCGTTCTCCGGGCCCCCCGAGGTCACCGCGCCGGTGAAGATGCGGCCGAAGAACAGCAGCGGACCGGCGACCAGGCAGGCCAGCACCACCACGACCAGCAGCACCACGACGACCACGGTCAGGCCGACCGCTTCGCCGGCGGCGGCGGTCCGTACCCCGGACCGGACCCCGGTGGGCCGGGCGCCCATCACCCCGGGGGCAGGCCGGCCGTCGTGTCATGTCGTCACCCTAGTGCCGGCCCGTACTGACCGCCCCGGGGGCGGTGGGCCCCCGTTCGTCAGGCGCCGGCTGCCTGCTCCTCCTGCATCCGGCGGATCGCCCGGGTGGTGGTCGCCATCTCCCACCAGCACGGCGGGCAGGCCCCGCAGCGCCCCGGTGACGTCGCGGCGCACCGGCACGCGGTAGCGCGAGGGGCGGGCCCCGGGCCGCGGCGGCATCCAGCACGAGTGCAGGAGGAGGTTCGGGTTGAAAGCCCTCGGCCGTCGCCCGGGCGAGCGGACTGCGTCCGAGGTCGTGGGCGTCAGACCTGCACCTCCTTGGGCCGAATGCGCGGTGCACGAGCACGACGACGTAGCCGTCGCCGGGCTCGGTGTCGGGGCCGGTGCGGGGCACGAACGTCGGCGGCGACGAGCGAGCCGTCGGCGAAGTCGTAGACGTCGGTGACCTTCATCGACTCCAGGTCGAAGTGGGCGAGCGCCCCCGGCCGGGCGGACTCGGGCAGGTCGCGCACCGGCACCAGCACGTCCTCGTCGGCGGCGTCGTGGTACAGCTGCCACCACGCCTCCGGCACGAGGTCGGGATCGAAGCCGCAGCCCGCGTACCACAGCTTCGCCGCACGTGGGCCCGAGCCTCGGCAGTCGACTCGTCCTTGGTGGCCAGCACCGCGCCCCAGAAGCGGTCGTCCCAGACGACGTCGCCGTCGAGCACCTCGCCCGTCGTGTCGTCGACGACGTAGCGACCGACGGCACCGGCTGCACGGCGGTGGCGATCATGCCTTCGTACTCGGGGTCGAACGGCCGACCATTGCGGTGATCGACCAGGTCGGGGCCCATCGAGATGGGCGGTCGGCGACCGGGATGTGCTCGAGGTTGACGACCACCCGGCCCGCCGGGTTGTCGTGGTCGACGGACAGGTGCCCGGTGGGGAACGGGACCTCCAGCGCCGTCACGGGGACCGGCTCGCCGGGCGGGGTCGCCCGCAGGTCGGCCTTCTTGACGATCCACAACCGGGTCACGACCTGGTTCGCACGGGTGCGCTCGCCCCCGCCGAAGGTGGCGTCCATCACGAAGGGCAGATCGCAGATCACGAGGTGGTCGCGGGTCGCCTTGATGTCGTGGATGGAGTCGAACTCGCCCATCCCCTCCAACGGCCACCGCTCCACCGGTCCGTTCAGGCCCCACCGGGCGAGGTGGCGGCCACCGCCCGGCAGGGGCGAGTAGTTCACGAAGTACAGCGCCCGCTCGTCGAAGGCCGGCGCCGGGTGCGCGGCGACGGACACCAGCGGCTCGAGCACACCCGGGGCCGACTGGTACCACTCGTCGTTGCCGCCCACCGCGGTGAGGTACTCGAGGGTCTCGGGATCGACCTCGATCGGGCGGCCGGCGTCGTAGCCGACGAACAGCCGCCCGTCGATGGGCTGCAGGTTCGTGTTGGCGAGGTTGGTGACGCCGAAGGGCGACACCTCCATGAACTCCCACTGCCGGAACAGGTTCGGGAAGCGCCGGCGCAGCCGCGCCACCGGCGTGTCGATGCGGCGGCTGCGCACCGCCACCGTGCCGTCGGCACCGGGGCGGCAGTCGATCCGCAGCACGAGGCCGTGCTCGCTGAACCAGTGCCCCCCGGGCGACCGCTTGTCGGGGCCGACGACGAAGACCGCCCCGTCCATGTCGGCGGGCCAGTGGCCCTCCACGACGTCGAGGCGCAGGTCGACCTCGCCCATGCCGTGGAACAGGTTCGTCGTCAGCGTCGCCATCCCGTCTCGCTCCCCCGGTGAACACTGTTCAGTCGCTGGACTTTACACTGTTCACCTGCGCGGCGCGCAACCCCTCCGAGCCTCCCGGGTCAGTCGTCGAGGTCGTCGAGCGGGCGACGGGCGACGGCGAGCAGCGACTGGCCGAACGCAGCCGGATGCCGGCCCTCGACCCGGCGCAGCACGGGCACGACCCAGCGGTCGTAGAGGCGGGTGGTGGCCGGACGGGTCGGCTGCTGGCGCAGCAGCCGGGCCACCAGCACCCAGGCGAACCACCCCGGCAGGTTCACGTAGCGCAGGTCGACGAGCTCGAAGCCCGCCAGCGACAGGGCGTGGGCCAGCGTCGAGCGCCGGTAGCGGCGCTGGTGGCCGATGCGGCGGTCGAAGTCCGAGTAGAGGACCTCGTGCGCCGGCACGTAGACCGCCAGCGTGCCGCCGGGGCGCAGGCCCCGGCGGATGGACCGCAGGACGCCCACGTGGTCGGGGATGTGCTCGAGCACGTTGATCATGACGGCCGAGTCGAACGGCGCGCCCTCGCCGTCGGCGCCCTGCCGCATCACCTGTTCGGCGTCGGCGGCCACCACCCGCACGTCGGGCGTGGCGGCGAAGCGCTCCTCGAGCAGCTCGCAGGCTCGGGGGGAGGGCTCGGAGATCGTGAGCCGACCGAGGCGCCGGAGACGGTCCGACATGGTGCCGTGGCCGGCGCCGATCTCCACGATCTCGCCACCGAGGTGCGGCGCCAGCAGGTCGACGATCCAGTCGGCGTAGTGCTGGGCCTCGTCGAGGCTGTCGAGCGTGTCGGACAGCTCGTCGTCGGCCTCGTGGAAGTCGGCCAGCGAGCCGGCGTGACGGTGGTCGCGGGGCTTGGCCAGCTTCTTGCCGAGCGCGGAGTAGCGCAGGATGCACAGCAGCGTGCGGACACCGTCGACGGCGCGGACCTGCTTGCCGGCCTCGTAGGTGCGGCCCTCGTAGGAGATCCCCACCTCGAAGATCCGCCAGCCGGCCTCGGCGACCTTGGCGGTGAGCTCGGGCTCGATCCCGAAGCGGTCCTGCTCGAGCTCCATGGACTGCACGACCTCACGCCGGAACGCCTTGCAGCCCGTGCCCATGTCGGTGAGGTTCAGGTCGGTGCACGCGTTCGACAGCAGCGTGAGGCCCCGCGTCGCCAGCGAGTGCCAGAAGTACAGGACCCGGTGGGGCTCGCCGTGGAACCGCGAGCCGAACACGACGTCGGCCTGGCCGCCGAGCAGCGGCCCGAGCACGGTGCCGTACTCGGCGGGGTCGTACTCCAGGTCGGCGTCCTGCACGATGACGAAGTCGGCGGTGACCTCGGGGAAGGCGCGGCGCAGCGCCGCGCCCTTGCCCAGGTTGAGCTGCTGGTGGATGACCCGGAGCCGGGGATCGTGGATGCCGTCGAGCACCTCACCCGTGCCGTCGGTGGAGCCGTCGTCGACGGCGATGACCTCGGCGGTGAACGGCGACGCCAGCACCCGCTCGACCACGTCCTTCACGGTCGCCACCTCGTTGTGGCACGGCATGACGACGGCGAGGCAGGGGGCGGCGGGCTGGGGCATGAGGCGCGGGTCGGCGCGACGAGGCGGTCGGCGACGGCCGACGATCCTACCGGCGCCCCGGTCCCGGCGGCCGCCATCGCCGCCCGCGCCGCGCCCGCTGGCCGCGGCGCACCCGGAGTTGCCCTACGTGGTGACCGGAGCACGGGGAGTGGAGCCCCTAATCTGCGGCCCCGACCGGCCGATGGGATCCCGGGCGGGAGCACCCGCTCCCGCGCCTTCGGGGACCGGGACACGGCCCATGACGTCAGAGGTGTTGGGGTGAGCGACGACAAGTCGTCCGGGGGTCTGGGGGATCGGTCCGAGGAGCGGTCGGCCCAGATCGCGGCCCGGCGGGAGCGTGACAAGGAGCTGGCGGCGGCGATCCGCACCGGGGACCCTCGGGCCGCCCGTCGCGCCGTCAACGCCTGGGGCGACCACGTCTACGACTGGGCCCGCACCCACGGGCTCGGCACCCAGGACGCCGAGCAGGTGGTGGTGGCGACCTTCACGGCGGCGGGCAAGGTCCTGCGGGCCGGCTCGGCCAGCGACCTCGCCGTGGTGGTGTTCCGGGCGGCGCGCGCCCAGCTCGCCGGCTCCACCGCCCGTCGGGCGTCACGGCGCTCGGCCCACGGCCCGACCGCCGAGGACCGCCTCTGCCGCGCCGTCGACCTGCACGCCATCGCGGCCGAGCCCGAGGTCGCCAGCATCATGTGGGACACCGCCGACGTGCTCGGCGAGCGGGTCCGCGACCTCGCCGACCTCGTCTACCGCCACGGCCTCACGCCCGAGGAGGCCGGCGAGGTCCTCGGCGTGCCGCCCGACAAGGCGGGTGACCTCGGCAAGAAGCTGCCCACCGGCTTCGCCAACACCGCCCGCACGCGCGTGCTGTGGCGCGGCGGCGAGCCCGAGGACGCCGAGCTGGCCCAGGCGCTCGGCGACGCCAAGGCCGAGGGCTACGGCGCCGACGCCGTGCGCGTGATCAACGCCCACGTCAAGACGTCGGCCCGCAGCCGGGCCCGGGCGCTCATGGCGCTGCCCCCGATCGAGGTCTTCGGCGCCATCCCGGTGGCGTCGCTGCCCGACGGCGACGCCCGCGACGCCGCGGCCGCCGCGCTGCTCGGCGAGGACGAGGAGGAGGCCGCCGGAACCTCCGGCGCCGCCACCGGGGTCGCCGCCGCCGCAGGGGTCGCCGCCGTCGCCGGCACGGCCGCAGCCGCCGGCGCAGCGGCCGACGAGAAGGCGTCGAGCACCGAGGACGGTGGCACCGACGAGGCCCCAACCGAGGCCGCCGCCGCCGACGGCCCCAACCGAGGCCGCAGCCGAGGACGGGCAGAAGGGCGGCACCGGCGCCAAGGTCGCCGCCGGCGCAGCCGGCCTCGCCGGCGCCGCGGTGCTCGGCGGCGCCGCGGCGAAGGCCGCCGGCGCCGACGAGGTGGACGAGACCGGCGACACCGAGACCGGCGACACCGAGACCGCCGAGACGACGACCGGCACGGACGTGGCCGCCGAGACCACGGCCGGCGACACCGAGACGGCCGACGCGACGGCCGGCACGGACGACACCGACGCGGGCGACGCCGGCGACGGCACGGCCGACGACGAGACGACGGGCGGCACCGGCGGCGAGGTGGCCGCTGGCGCGGCGGGCCTCGCCGGCGCCGCGGTGCTCGGCGGCGCCGCGGCGAAGGCCGCCGGCGCCGAGGAGGCGGCCGACACCAGCGACACGGCCGACACCAGCGACACGGCCGACACCAGCGACACCAGCGACACGGGCGACACCAGCGACACGGGCGCCGGGCCGCTCGTGCCGGCCGCCGCCGGCGCCGCGACCGTCCCGGCCCTGGCCGCGCTGACCGCCGACGCCGGGGACAAGCCCAAGCTGCGCCCCGGCGAGGAGTTCCTCGACGACGAGGGCACCACCACGAAGCGGTGGTGGATCCCGGTCGCCGCGGTGGCCGGCGTCCTGCTCGTGGTCCTGGGCATCGTGCTGGCGACCCGGGGCGGCAACAAGGAGGAGGTCAACGCCGGGCCGGCACCGAGCGTCTTCGACCCCAACGGCCCCCGGGAGACCACCACGACCCGCTCCCCCGGCGTGGCCCCCACCACGGCCAGCACCGCCCCCTCGACCACCTCGAGCACCGAGAGCACGACCACGACCGAGCCCGAGACCACCACGACCACGGCCGCCGCGGGCGGCGGCCTCGGCGGCCTGGGCGGCGGTGTCAGCACCGGTGGCGGCGGTGGCGCCACCGGCGGGGGCGGCGCCACCGGCGGTGGGGGCGGTGCCCTCCCCGTCGTCACCACCACGGCGCCGCCGCAGTTCCAGTGGGCGACCAACCCCTCCATCGAGATCACCGGGTCCACCGGCGGCAACGCCTTCCTGGTCACCGCCACCAACCAGGCCGTGGTCAAGTGGGCCTTCGCGTCCGTCCCGCCGAGCAGCTTCTCCTACGAGATCCGCGACGACATGGGCCGGGTGTTCGCCCTGGGCAACGGCCCGACGGCGTCGGGCCAGAAGGTGCTGTGCGAGGGCCAGCAGATCGTGAGCTGCTATCCGGTCGGCCCCCACTCGGTGCGGTACGTGGTCACCACGAACACCGGCCTGACCATCCCCGGCGCGGTCAACTTCACCGTCGTCTCCCCGTGAGGGCCTGACCGGGCGCGGACCCCGCCGGCCTCACCCGATGAGGTCGGCGGCGCGGACCTCGTTGCTGGGGTGGCGCAGCTTCGACATGGCGTTCGCCTCGATCTGGCGCACCCGCTCACGGCTGAGGGCGAAGGCGCTGGCCACCTCGGGCATCGAGTGCGGCTCGCCGTCACCGGCGAGCCCGTAGCGCATGGCCAGGATCCCCCGCTCGCGCTCGTCGAGCACCCGCAGCAACCGGGCGAGCGTGGTGCCGCGATCGGCTCGACCGGCCACCTCCTCGGGGTCGTCGCCACCGGTGTCGGCCACGAAGTCGGCCAGCGGCGCCGAGCTCTCGGCCGCGACCGGCTCGTCGAGGGAGGCCGTGACGGCCGGGATGGCGAGGGCCCGGCGGACGGCGTCGGGTGCGAGGCCGGCAGCCGCCGCCACCTCGTCGACGGTCGGGCGCCGCCCGGCGACCGCCTCGAGCTCGTCGTGGGTTCGCCGCACCAGCCGCAGGTCGTCCTCGGCCGGCAGCGGCACCCGGATGGATCGCTCGCCGTTGCTGATGCCCCGGGCGATGGCCTGGCGGATCCACCAGGTGGCGTACGTCGAGAACTTGAAGCCGCGCCGGAAGTCGAACTTCTCCACGGCGCGCAGCAACCCGGTGTTGCCCTCCTGCACCAGGTCGAGCAGGGGCACGCCCGTGGCACGGAACCGCCGGGCGATGGACACGACCAGGCGCAGGTTCGCCTGCACGAAGGTCGTCGTGGCGTCGGCGCCGGCCCGAACCACCTCCTCCAGCCGGCGCTGCTCGTCGGGATCGTCGACACCTGCCTCGAGGCGGGCCCGCGCCGCCAGCCCGTCCTGCACGAGGGCCCCGAGACGGGCCTCGTCGGCGGCGCTGAGCAGGGGGTGGGCGGCGATCTCGTCGAGGTAGAGCCGGACGAGGTCGGGGCCCGAGCCGGGGGGATCGGCGTCGGGGCCGCGGGGGGCACGGCGAGGAGGGGTTCGGGTCGGCATCGTCGCTGACCTCCGCAGGGCTGCGGGTGGGCTGGTGTCCCGAGTCTGCCGTAGCGGTCGCTATCACGCCCGATCGTGCGCCATCCGACCGTTGTGAAGATCGACACCTCAGGTCGACGATCCCCGGGCGGGTGGTGGCCCGCCGGCCCGCAGCAGCCAGGTGGCGAGCACGAGCAGCACCAGGACGACCACGGCGGCGACCCGCATCGTCCGGGCGAACACCTCGGCGGCGTCGGCCCGCACCGTGGCCAGGAGGCGCTGCACGAGCGCGGCGTCGACCTTGGCCAGCGACCGGTCGAGCGATCGGCCGCCGAGGGCCACCTGCTCGGCGTCCACCGCCTGGGCCGCCTGCGCCACCTCCACGCCGGGCGCCACGGCGAGGAACGACGCCGATCCGATGGCGATCGCCAGAGCGGAGCCGGCGAACCGGGCGAGGGTGGTGATGCCGGCGGCCTCGTCGAGCCGGCCCGGCGGCAGGTCGAGCACGGCGGCACCGACCAGCCCGGCGTTGGCCACGCCCGCCCCGAGCCCGCACACGGCGAGCGGCACCAGCAGTTGGGCCTCGGTGGTGTCGGGCCCCGTCCGCGAGAGCAGCCAGAAGCCGACGACCGAGCTCGACAGCCCGACGAGCACCGGCACGTAGCCGCCGAACCGGTGCCCCAGCCACATCGCGAGCTGGGTGTAGGCGACGATCGACACGATGAAGGGCGCCAGCAGCACGACCACGGCCAGCGCGGTGGCGTCGAACACGGCCGCCGACTGGGCGAAGAGGTTGCACCAGTACAAGAGCCCGACCATCCCGATCGACGCGGCCAGCACGGCGACGTTGGCGCCGACGAGCCGCCGTCGGTGGAGCAGCGAGAGGTGCAGCAGCGGATGCGGTCGACGGCGCTCCACGTGCACGAAGGCCACGCCCAAGCCGAGGATCGCGACCGCCACCACGAGCGTCGGCCACCACACCAGGCCCCAGCCGAGGGCACGCTCGGCGAACAGCACGAGCAGCGCCACCAGCGGCACCGCCAGCACGGCACCGAGCAGGTCGTCGGTGCGGCGGCGGCGCCCACGACGGGACGCGGACCGCAGGGGGAAGCACGCGAGGGTCAGCGCCCCCATCACGAGCACCTCGAGCACGAAGAACGCCCGCCAGCCGACCAGGTCGGTGAGCGCGGCGCCCACGAGCGGGCCCACGCCGAACGCGGTGGCGTACACGATGCCCCGCCAGCGGTACGACCGGCGCTCGGCCGTTCGCTGCGGCGTCGTGGCGTGGAGCACCTCGATGCCCGACGGCAGCACCAGCGCCGCGGCCAGGCCCTGCAGCACCCGCCCGACCAGCACCACCGTGTCGCCCGGCGCGACCGCCGCGGTGAGCGACCCCAGGGTGAACACGCCGCACCCGATGGCCAACGTCCGCGACCGACCGAGCTCGTCGCCCACGCGACCCCCGATCAGCGCGAAGGAGGCCGCGGTGAGCAGGTAGGCGTTGACCACCCAGGACAGCGTCACCGCGCCCAGCTCGAGCTCGTCGGCCATGTCGAGGGCGGTGACGCTCACCGCGGTCGTGTTGACGCCGATGACCGCGACCGACACGCAGACGACGACCGTCGCCCACCGGGCCCGGTCCGGGGCGTCGGCAGCGGCTCGGTCCGTGGCGCTCATGGCGGCCGCGACCCTATCGACGGACCAGAATCGACGGTGTGAGCGACCTCGACCGCACCTGGTACGACGTGCTCGGGGTCGACCGCTTCGCCGACGCCGCCACCATCCACCGCGCCTATCGCCGACGGGCGATGCTGGCCCACCCCGACCGGGGCGGCAGCGAGCAGGCGTTCGTCGAGATCAGCGCGGCCTACGAGGTCCTCAGCGACCCCGACCGCCGACGCGACTACGACGCCGAGCTCGCCGGCCCGCAGGTGACCCACCGGCGGCGGTGGGCGACCGAGCCCCGCGAGGACACCGGCCTCGCCGACGTGCTGTGGCACCTCCCCGAACCGACCCGCACGCCGCCGGTCGCCACCGGCGGCCTGCTGATCACCTCGCCGCCCGGGGCCGTGGCGGCCGTCGACGGGCGCACGGGCCGGGAGCGCTGGCGGGCCGGGCTCGGGCGCTCCGCCGGTGCGCGCCCCGGCGCCGACGCCGACGTCGTGGCGGCGTGGACCGACGACGGGACCGTCCACGGCTTCGACACCGCCACCGGCGAGCGGCGCTGGCACCACCGCCTCGAGGAGCCGACCGGCTTCGGGTTGGCGTGCGGCCGCGGGCTGGTGGTGTGCGCCCGCTCCGACCACCGCCTCGACGCCTTCGACGCGCAGAGCGGACGGCGACGCTGGCACGCCCGGCTGACCGCCCCGCCCACCACCGCCCCGGTGGTCGTCGGCGCCGTCGACCCCCGGGCCCGGGGCGAGCGGGGCGCGGGGACGGTCGTGGTGTTCGGCGGCGACCGGGTGGTCCACGCCTTCGACACCGCCCGGGGTCACCGCCGCTGGCGTCAGCGCATCAGCGGGCTCGTCGACCATCCGCCGGTGGTCGTCGGCGGCGTGATCTGGTTCGCCGCCCTCGACGGCTCGGTCCAGGCCATGGAGGCCGGCACCGGTGCGCACCTGGCCCGGGCGACGGCCGGCGACACCGCCACCGGGATCGTGGTCGGCGACGACGCGGTCCACGTCACCGTGCTCGACGACGTCGGACCGGCACTGCGCTGCCTGCGGCTCCCCGACCTCGAGCCCGACTGGCGGGTCGGCTTCGACGACCTGCCCGCCCCGCCGGTGCGGGCGGGCAGCTGGCTCACCCTCGTGCTGCCGACCGGCGACCTGGCCACGATCGAGGCGCACCACGGCGTCCTCGTGCAGACGTCCGAGCTGCCGAGCCCGCCGTCGACCGCGGCCCCGCTGGCGCTGCCGGCCGACGGCGTGGGGGCCGAGCCGATCGCCTACACCGACGCCGGCAGCGCCCTGTGGGCCGTCCGCCAGCCCCGCTGACCCCGTCCGGTTCGTCGGTTCACCGATCGGCGGGGGGCGGCGGTGCCGGACGGGGCGTGGGCGGGTCGGTGAGCACGCTCACCACGAACCCGGCGGCCACCGCCCACCAGCCGTGCATCGGCGGGGCGGGCCCCGGTTCGGTGACCGACAGGGGCGCCCAGCCTGCCGGAGCCCGGCCGGCGTCCGAACCCGTCGAGGGCACGTCCGGCACCGTCACGACCAGCGCCCGCACATCGAGGCGCAGGCCTGCCCGCCGGACCTTGGCGGCCGCCTCCTTGGCCGTCCACAGCAGGTTCGCCCGCACCACGACGTCGTCACCGACCCATGCCTGCTCGCTGCCCGAGAACCACTCGCCGACGAAGGCGGCGCTGCGCCCCTCGAGCAGCTCGAGGTCGACGCCCACCGCGACAGCGATCCCGGTCACGGCGGCGACCGCTCGACCGGCACGATGGCTCCACGAGACGGTCACCGGCAGCCGGACGTCGCCCCGCCACGCCTCCGGTGCCCCGTCGTCGGCGGCCAGCAGCTCGACCGCCGAGCCCTCCGCGCCCAGGAGGTCACGGACCGCCTGCTTCGCCGCCCACCGCCCCAGGCGCCAGTCGGCGCGGCGCTTGGCGACCTGCAACCCGGCCAGCACGGCGCGCTCGCGCGGGCCGAGCCACCCGTCGTCGTCGGGCACGTCGCCGAGATCGGCCCACCGCAGCCGCGGCGGCGACGGTGACGAACCGCCCGCCGCGCCGGCGGCGCGACCGGGATCGGCCGGCGGGCTCAGGGGTCGCTGCGCCCGCGCTCGAGGCTGCGCTCGATGCCCCGCTCGATGGCGTCCACCAGCCGCGGCCGCAGGTCGGCGGCCGGGATGATCTCGTCGATCGAGCCGACCTGCTGAGCCCGCTCGACGCTGTGCACCCGGTCGAACTCGGCGGCGAGCAGCCCTCGCTGCTCGGCCAGCACGGCGTCGTGGACCTCGGTCAGTCGAGCCCGCAGCTGCTCGCGCTCGGCACCGGTGGCGGCGGCCACGGCCTCCTCCAGCTCGACGACGCGGGGGTCGCGCCGGGTCCGGGAGGCGACCTCCTGGGCGAACACGACCGCCGCCGCCGGGGCCCCGCCGATCACCGAGGCCCGCGACCCCTCCAGCGCCAGGGCCTCGAGGTCGTCGTTGAGCCGCTTGGAGAACACCACGAACGCACCACCGTGGTACCGGGACACGACGCAGAACACGATGGGCCCGTCGAAGTTCACCACCAACCGCCCGATCTCGGCGCCGAACTCCAGCTGGCGCGAGCGCAGCGACTCCGGCGAGCCGTCGAAGCCCGACAGGTTGGCCAGCACGACCAACGGCCGCGACCCGCTGGTGGCGTTGACGGCCCGGGCGATCTTCTTCGACGACATCGGGAACAGGGTCCCCGAGGTCCACGAGTCGGGGCCGTCGGCCGGCACCGGCCCGTGTCGCACCAGCGGCCGCGACTCGATGCCGATCACCGTCACCGGCCATCCGCCGAGGTGGGCGTCCCACACCACGCCCGTGTCGGCGTCGCGCATGACGGACCACCGCTCGAGGGTCGGGTGGTCCTGATCGACGACGGCCCGCATCACGGTGCGGATGTCGAAGGGCTTCTTGCGCTCGGGGTTGGTGGTCGTCGAGAAGACGTCGCCCACCGTGGTGAAGTCGGACCCCTCGAGGTCGTGGGGGAACGATCGCACGTCGCGCTCGACGGGATCGTCGGTCTCGGCCCGGCGGGGGAACTGCTCGCCGGGGGCGACGTAGCCGTGCTCGTAGTGGGCGAGCAGCACCCGCGCCGCCGCGGCGAGGTCGGGCGCCCAGTACTGGGCCTGTCCGTTCGGCCCCATGATCCGCTCGTAGCCGCCGATGCCGAAGTTGTCCTCGGCCGACACCGCCCCGGAGTACTCGAGGGCCTGCTTGCCGGTGAGCACCATGGCGCTGTCGGGGGTCATCACCAGGATGCCCTTCGTGTGCATCAGCATCGTGGCCTCGGCGTTCCAGTACGGCTGGGCCCCCACGTTGATGCCGGCCACCACGACGTTGAGCTCGTGGCCCGCCTGGGTGAACTCGATGATGCGGCGCAGCACGGCTGCCACCCAATCCATGTTCTCGGTGCCGGAGTCCATGGCGATCTTGGCGCCGGCCGACAGGGTGAACCACTCGCACGGCACGTCGAGCCGCTCGGCCAGGTCGAGGGCGGCGTTGATCCGGCGGCACTCCGGCTCGGCGATGGCGCCGAGCGCCTTGGTGGGGTCGCCGAACAGCGCGACCCGAGTCATGCCCTCCGGGTACCGGCTGGTGAAGCTGCGGATGACGCCGCACACGATGCCCGCGGCGTTGCGTCCCGGTGGACGGTCGACGGGCACGAGCACGCCGTCGTCGTCGAGGTCGTGCTCGATGAAGTCGCCGCGGGGGAAGCCGCCGGTCGAGTTGGCCGGGGCCAGCACGTGGACCAGCTCGTACGGGTAGACGCTGCCCCGCCGGCGCGCCTGCACGACCTTGCGGGTGTAGTCGTCGAGGGGGCGCAGCGGCTCGTTCGGGGGCTCGTCGACGTCGATGACGAAGCCGCTGCCCGCCGGGCTGGTCACCCGCAGCACGCGGTCGAGCAGCTCGCCGTGGGGTCCCACCGGCATGCGCCCCCGCACCAGGGTCATCTCGATGCCGAGACCGGCGGTGGCCGGCGTCAACCGGCCGACGACGGTGCGGATCTCGTCGGGGGTCAACAGGATCGGGGGCCACACGTACAGCTGCACCCGGTTCCACTGCAGGCGCTTGTGGGGCGGGCGCAGCGCCTGGAAGCGGCGGATGCCCTCCAACGCCTGGCCCAGCACGTACTCGAGCTCGGGCAGGGCGACCACGTGGCCCCGCTCGTCACGAGCCGGCGTGAGGTCGCGCACCTCGGCCACGGCGAACAGGCGCTCGTCGCTCGGCGCCTCCCGCCCGACGCCGTGGAAGAGGTAGACGTCCTCGGCCGACGGGAGCCGCTCGATGGCGAAGTTGGCCAGACGCCACAGGTGGAGGCGCTCGGCCATCATCGGGTGCAGGCCGCGCAGCGACGGCTCCTCGACCAGGCCCGGGCCCTCGGCGTCGGCCGGTCGACCGAAGGTGACGAGGTCGACGGCCGACATGCCTCGCTCCTCGCCGGGCCGGGCGGCGGCCAGCACCACGCGGTGGACGGCGTCGGGCAGGGTCACCGCTCCGATCGCCGCGCTGGCGACGCCGGCCAGCCACTCCGAGCCGGCGGGGTCGTGGGTGCCGGGCACGGCCGACGGCTCGGGCTGCAGCGAGTGCAGGTCCACCAGGACGACCTCGCCGCCGGGTCGGCCCTCGACCCACTGCGAGACCGCCCGCAGCGCCTGGGGCAGGTCGTCGAGGTCGGCGAAGGCGGCGACGACGCGGCCGCGGTGGTGGTCGTAGGCGAACGGTGACGACACGAGGTCGACGCCGTCGACGGTGTCGGTGGTGCACGGCCCGAGGTCGCGGGTGCGGTAGAAGCGACGGGTCAGCACCTCCAGCAGCGAGGCGCGCTCACGGCGGGAGGCCTGCTGCGCCCGGCGCTCGAGCAGGGGAGCCAGCGGGCGAGGGCAGCGCACCATCGCCCGCACGTGCTCGTCGTGGGTGCGCTGGTCGAGGGGCTCGGCGAGCGCCTGCAGGTGGGCGTCCATCTCGGCGTAGGCCTGGTCGAGGGCGGTGTCGAGCAGCGGCTGGTCGAAGTAGCGGTGCCGGGTGGCGCGGGCCTGGTCGGCCACGACCGGGTCGCGCAGGCGGGTGGCCGCGATCAGCCGGTCGAGCACGTCGCGGAACTCGGGGCCGACCGCCCCCACCAGCTCGTCGGCGCGGGTCAGGCGCCGGGCCAGCACGGCGAGCACGGCGGCGCGCTGGGGATCGACGCGGTGCAGCGACCGCGCCACCCGGTACAGCGCCTCCTCCAGCGCCGGGCCCCGCTCGAGGCTGGGCAGCCCGAAGGCGGCCACCACCCGTTCGAGCAGCGCCACGTAGCGACCGGGGAGGCCCTCGGCCTCGGTGTCGAGGGACCGCAGGTAGGCGTTGAGGTACTCGTTGGGATCGCGGCCCAAGAACCCGGTGTCGTCGACGTCGTCGATGTCGCGGGGCCGGGTCAGCGACCGCAGGTCGGCGAACAGGCACAGCAGCCGCTGCTCGCCGTCCAACAGCCCGGGGTCGGTCGCGCCGCCGGGGGTGTCCGCCGCCGGGTCGTGGGCGGTGATGCGGGCCACCTCGTCGTCGGGGACGTCGTAGCCGAGCAGCAGCCACTCGAGCAGCTGCTGGTCGGCCCGGACCCGGGCGGCCGGGTCGTCGACCCGCGACGCCGAGGCCAGGTCGTCGAGTCGGAGCCGCTCGGCCGCGGGGCCGGCCTCGCCGTCGTCGGCGTCGAGGGGCTCGAGCTGCAGCAGCGGCGTCCCGGCGTCCACCTGCACGTTGGTGCCCGCCAGCACCCGGCGCACCCGGCCGGCGAAGGGGGCGACGAGCACCGTCTCCATCTTCATGGCCTCGACCACCGCCACGGTGTCGCCGGCCGCCACCTCGTCCCCCTCGGCGACGGTGATGGCGACGACGACCGACGGCGCCGGCGTGCGCACCAGCCCACCGTCGTCCCGTTCGAACCGATGGGTCACGCCGTCGACGGCGGCCAGCAGGTCGCCGCCCTGCTCGGAGGTGACGAGGCGGTAGCGGCGGTCGCCGATCTGCAGCCTCGTCTCGTACCGCCCGAGCCGCTCGACGTCGACCTCGACGCGGTGGCCGTCCAGCTCGATCCGCCACCGGGTCGGCCCGAGCCGCCAGGTGCACACCCCGTACACCTCGCCGCCGTGGCGCAGCTCGATCGCCGTGCCGAGCTCCACGTCGAGCTGGGGCCGGCCTCGCCGAGCCCAGCCGTAGAAGCGCCGGCGCTCCACCTCGTCGGCCGCCTCGGCCAGCTCGATGGCTGCCCCCACCAACGCCACCTCGGCGTGGGCGGTGGGCACGAACGCCCCCTCCGCCTGCTGCCGATCGAGCCAGGTGGTGTCGTAGTCGCCGGCGATCACCTCGGGCCGGGCCAGCAGATCGAGCAGGAAGCCCTGGTTCGTGGTGCCGTCGCGCACCACCACGGTGGTCTCGGCCAAGGCTCGCCGGAGGCGGGCGAGCGCCTCGTCACGGTCGCGGCCCCAGGCCAGGACCTTGGCGATCATGGAGTCGAACTCCGCGGGGGATCACGTCGCCCTCGGCCACGCCGGTGTCGACCCGGATGCCGGGGCCGGTGGGCAGGCGCAGCAGCTCGATGGTGCCCGGCGCCGGGAGGAAGCTGCGGGCCGGATCCTCGGCGTTGAGCCGCACCTCGACCGCGTGGCCGTTGACCGGCGGCGGGGCGCCCTCGAGCCGCTCGCCGCACGCCACCGCCAGCTGTAGCTTCACGAGGTCGAGCCCGGTGGTCATCTCGGTGACCGGGTGCTCGACCTGGAGACGGGCGTTGACCTCCATGAACGACACCGTGCCGTCGTCGGGTCGGTAGAGGAACTCGACGGTGCCGGCGTTGCGGTAGCCGGCGGCCAGCGCCAGGCGACAGGCGGCGTCGCGCAGCGCCTGGTCCTGGTCGGGGGTGAACAGCGGACAGGAGGACTCCTCGACCACCTTCTGGTTGCGGCGCTGGAGGCTGCAGTCGCGCACCCCCACGGCCCACGCCGTTCCCTGGCCGTCGGCGATGACCTGGACCTCCACGTGGCGGGCCGGGACGACGAGGTGCTCGAGGAACACGGTCGGGTCCCCGAAGGCGATCGCCGCCTCGGCGCGGGCGGTCTCGAGGGCGGCGGCGAGGTCCTCGGGCCGATCGACCCGCCGGATGCCGCGCCCCCCGCCACCGGCGGTGGCCTTGACCAGCAGCGGGTAGCCGATGTCGGCGGCCGCCTGCTGCGCGGCCGGCAGGTCGTCGACGGCACCGCCGCTCCACGGCGCCACCGGCACGCCCGCCTGCACGGCCAGCAGCTTGGAGGCGATCTTGTCGCCGAGGCGCCGCATGGTGGCGGCGTCGGGTCCGACGAAGGTGATCCCGAGCCGCTCGCAGCGCTCGACGAAGTCGGGGCGCTCGGACACGAACCCCCAGCCCGCCCAGACCGCATCGGCTCGGGCCGCCACCAGGGCGCGCTCGAGCGCGTCGAGATCGAGGTAGCCGGCCTTGCGGGCGCCGTCGACCGGGTCGACGAAGGTCGCCGGCCCGACCAGGACCGACTCGTCGGCCTCCCGCACGAACATGGCGCGGCGCTCGGGCTGGGTGAAGACGGCGATCGTGGTGATCGGCGGATGGCCCTCGGCGTTGCGCTCCCGCACGGCGTGGATGGCGCGCATGGCGGGCTCGCCTCGGTTGACGATCGCCAGGCGGGTCACCGGCTGTGGCATGGTCCTCGCTGTCCTTCCCCCTCGTGGCGGTGGGCCCACCGCCCAGGTGCTTCGGACCCGGACCGGGCCCTCCGGGTCACATCGTCGCCGCGCCCGCGGCCGGTCAGGACCCGCCGCGGTAGCTCGCCACGGCCGCCCGCAGCGGCGCCAGCGCCGCCTCGTCGACCGGTGCGGGCAGCTCGACCGTGCGGTACCCCTCCAGCCGCAGCCACACCCGTCCCTCGGGACCCAGCACGACCGCTGCCGACGGCACCGTCGTCGCGGCGGGTGACGGCGGCGGTGACGCGCTCGCCCTCCCCGGCGCCGGGGAAGACGACGATGCGATCGGCGTGGGTGGGCAGCGCCATGCGGCCCTCGGTGCCCAGCTCGAGCACGCCGGCGGTCTGGAAGCACAGCTCGAGCAGCCGCGGGGCCGTCTCCAGGCGGGCCTCGACCGGCTGGTGGTTCGGTCCGAGCCCCTCCGCCAGGCGCCCGTAGGCCGTTGTCTCGTCGGCCCACACCGCGCCGAGCACCTGGTAGGCCGGCCCGTGGAAGTACACCTCGTAGACGTCGCCGGCGACCGCCGCGCCGTCGGCCGGGTCGGGCGCCGAGGTCGGCGCCGGCGGGGCCTCGGGTGCCGCACGACCGAGCCGGACCGCCCCCCGGAAGTGCACCGTGGCCACCTCGTCCTGGCCCGGCAGCGTCCGCCGTCCCACCAGCGCGCAGTGGGCGACGAGGTCGTCGCCGTCGGCCACGACGCGGGCGTGCACCTCGACCGTGCGCGGCGCGTCCCGGTACAGCTTGAACGGCGCCAGGAAGTCGACGTCGGCGATCGCGACGACGGGGCGGTCGGGCACCACGAGCCGGGCGGCCTCGGCGAAGGCCTCCACGCCCATGACCCCGGGCAGCACCGGGGTGCCGTCGATGCGGTGGTCGTCGAGGAAGGGCTGGTCGACGCCGACCTCGGTCGCCACCACGAACCCCTCGGCGAGGGTGGCGCCGGCCACGCGTGCCGCCATCGGTCCACCCGCCGGCAGGTCGACGGCGAGCGGGCGCTCCTCGAGCAGGATCCCGAGCGAGCCGGCCTCGACGATCTCGACCCCGGCGCCCCCGGCGGTCAGCTCTCGGCGCACCACCGGGACGCCCACCTCGGGCGGGAGCATGTCGATCCCCGCCATCGCCATCATCTTCGGGATGGAGCCGCGGCTGGCCATGCCGATGCCCGCCCAGGCCGTCCAGTCGACGGCGATGCCCCTGGTGCCGGGCCGGGTGGTGCGGAAGCTCGACACGATCTTGCACAGCAGGTCGTTGGCCGCGCTGTAGTCGGTCTGGCCGCCGTTGCCGAACCGCCCGGCGATCGACGAGAACACCACGACGCTGCCGAGCGGCGTGTCGCCGAGCGCCGACAGCAGGTGGAAGAACCCGTCGGCCTTCACGTCGAAGACCAGGTCGTACTCGGCCTGGGGCTTGTCGGGCAGGAAGTGGCTGATCTCGAGGCCGGCGCAGTGCAGCAGCACGTCGACCCGGTCGTGGGCCCCCGTGATCGCCTCGACGACGCTGCGCACGGCGGCGCCGTCGGTGAGGTTCACCTGGTGCCAGTGGGCGGTGCCGCCGGCCGCGGTGACGGCGTCGATCGCCGCCTGGGCGGCGCGGGCCCGCTCGATGCCGGCCAGCTCGCGCTCGATGAGCTTCGGCGTCGGCCGCTCGCCGCGATCGGCGATGCGCTCGGCCAGCTCGCGCTTGAGGCCCTCGGGATCGGACTCGAAGCGGTCGAGGTCCGGGTCGGACGGGTCCGGCGCGCCGACCAGGTCGAGCAGGTGGAACGTGGCCCCCGACGCGGCCGCCAGGTCGGCGGTGATGGCCGACACGATGGAGCCGGCCGCTCCGGTCACCACCACGACGTCGTCCGCGGTGAGGGCCCGGGCCTCGTCGGGCACCGCCGCGACCTCGTCGAGACCGATGCCCCACCGCAGCCCGTCGGCGTGGCCCACCTCGACGGTGGCGGGGTCGCGCAGCGTCTCGTCGACGAGCAGGTCGGCGAGCGCCGCCGTCTTGCGGCTGGGCTCGACGTCGACGACCTTGACCAGCGCGTCGACGCGCTCGCGGGCGAGGGCCTTGGTGAAGCCGCTCACCGCACCGCCGAGCGGCGCGGAGGCACCGGCGGGGTCGTAGCCGTGGCGGCCACCGAGACGGGTGGCCGTCACGAGGAAGGTCCCGGCCGGGCCGACCTGCTCGGCCAGCGCCCGCATGGCCACGGCGAGGAGCTTGACCCGCCGGTGCAGCGCGGCGTGCCAGGCATCGGCGTCGAGGGCGGCGAGCGGGCCTTCGTCGTCGAGGGCGGCGAGCCAGTAGGCGCCGGTGACCGGCCCCGCCGCGGACCACGCCGCCAGCCGCTCCTCGAGCTCGCCGGCGCTCGGGTCGTCGTCGACCACGAGCACCTCGACGCCTCGGGCCTCGAGGCGGCCGACCAGCGCCGCGCCCACGCCGCCGGCGTCGGGCACCAGCAGCACGCGACTGCCGGCGCCGAGGTCGACACCGGTCTCGCCGCAGGCGGTGATCGGCGGGCGGAGCACGGGCACGGGCACCCGCCGGGGGAAGCCGGCGTCGTCGACGACCGGTGCGACGGCGTCGGCCGCGCCGGGCTGGGCTGCACCGGCCTCCGCCACGACGGCCGTCGGCTGGTCGGGACGACGGTCGCGCACGAAGCCGATCACGTGGGCCAACGTCGGGTAGTCCCGCAGCTGCAACGACTCGTCCCGCTCGATCCCGTAGGACTCCCGGATCGACGCGAACACCTCCGCCTGCTTCACCGTGTCGATCCCCAGATCCGCCTCCAGATCCAGATCCAGGTCCAACAGATCCGGCGGATACCCCGTCTGCTCCGCCACCACCGCCAACACCCGCGCCGCCACCTCGTCCTCGCCACCATCGACCGGCGCGGCAACCGCGACCGCCTCGACCGACGGCGCCGCGGGCGCAGCCTCCTGCGGTGCGGGCGGTGACGGCGGTGCGGGCGGTGGCGCCGCGACCGGCATCGGCGCGGGCGCGGTGGCCGGCGCCGCGGCGGGCGCGGCCGGGGCCGCAGCCGGGCCGTGGTCGACGAGGCGCAGGCGGCGCTGGACGACCTCCAGCTCGGGCCGGTCGTCGCCGGTCACCCGGGTCAGCCACGCCCGGAAGGCGTCGGGGTCGGCCACGCGGTAGCCGTAGCCGAGCTCCTCGGGGTTGCGGTGGCGACCGTCGGGCAGCGGCGTCCACCGCAGCAGCGACATGGCGATCTGCGAGCCGAAGCCCGCGGCCAGTCGCAGCGCGTAGCGCACCGGGTACACGCCGCCCTTGGACAGGTTGAGCGTCCCCAGCCCGGGGTCGGCCTCCCGGAAGTTGGGCACCGGCGGCACCAGGCCCGTCTCCAGGGCCTTCACCGCCACCACGTCCTCGATGCCGACCCCCATGGGGTGGCCGGTGAAGCCCTTGGTGTTGGCGATCACGACCTGGTCGGCGTCGGCGCCGAACACCTGGCGCAGCGCGTGGATCTCCGCCGCGGCGCTGCCGCCGCGGGCCGGCGTGTAGGTCTCGTGGGAGACGAACACGGTCTGGGGCGCCAGCTCGTGGCGGGTGACGTTGCCCCGCGCCTCGGCCTCGGCCACCACCGTCTCCATGACCGACGAGATGTGCTCGACGTCGAGCCGGGTGCCGTGGAAGGCGCTGTTGGCGGTGACGACGCCCAGCACCTCGCAGATCGGGGCGATGCCCCGCTCGCGGGCGGCGTCGGCGGCCTCGACCACCAGCGCCGCTGCGCCCATGCCGAGGATCATGCCGTGGCGGCGCTGGTCGATCCGACGGCGCCGACGGGGCGGCCTCCCAGGAAGCGGCGGCGGCGCGCAGCAGGTGCCAGCGGTGCGGGCGGTGGCGCCGCGACCGGCATCGGCGCGGCGCGGTGGCCGGCACCGCGGCGGGCGCGGCCGGGGCCGCGGCCAGGCCGTGGTCGACGAGCGCAGGCGGCGCTGGACGACCTCCAGCTCGGGCCGGTCGTCGCCGGTCACCTGCGCCAGCCACGCCCGGAAGGCGTCGGGGTCGGCCACGCGGTAGCCGTAGCCGAGCTCCTCGGGGTTGCGGTGGCGACCGTCGGGCAGCGGCGTCCACCGCAGCAGCGACATGGCGATCTGCGAGCCAAAGCCCGCGGCCAGTCGCAGCGCGTAGCGCACCGGGTACACGCCGCCCTTGGACAGGTTGAGCGTCCCCAGCCCGGGGTCGGCCTCCCGGAAGTTGGGCACCGGCGGCACCAGGCCCGTCTCCAGGGCCTTCACCGCCACCACGTCCTCGATGCCGACCCCCATGGGGTGGCCGGTGAAGCCCTTGGTGTTGGCGATCACGACCTGGTCGGCGTCGGCGCCGAACACCTGGCGCAGCGCGTGGATCTCCGCGCGGCGCTGCCGCCGCGGGCCGGCGTGTAGGTCTCGTGGGAGACGAACACGGTCTGGGGCGCCAGCTCGTGGCGGGTGACGTTGCCCGCGCCTCGGCCTCGGCCACCACCGTCTCCATGACCGACGAGATGTGCTCGACGTCGAGCCGGGTGCCGTGGAAGGCGCTGTTGGCGGTGACGACGCCCAGCACCTCGCAGATCGGGGCGATGCCCCGCTGCGCAGGCGGCGTCGGCGGCCTCGACCACCAGCGCCGCTGCGCCCATGCCGAGGATCATGCCGTGGCGGCGCTGGTCGAACGGCAGGGCCGCCTCCTCGACGACCTCGTCGGTGGCCGCCGCCCCGAGGCGAGGAAGCCGGAGCCGATCCAGCCGAGGAGCTGGTCGGAGGTGGCGTCGTCGGCGGCCACGATCACCACCCGCCGGCAGCGCCCGGCGCGGATCCAGTCCTCGGCGAGGCCGATGGCCTGGGTGGTGCTGGCACAGGCCGCGTTGACCTGGGTGTTCGGCCCACGCGCCCCGATCAGCTCGGCCAGCTGGGAGTGGCCCATCGACAGGATGCGGAAGATGAACCGCCGGTCGAAGGTGTAGGGGTCGGTCTCGACGGTGAGCCGCAGGTCGTGCAGGTGGCGATCGAGCTCGGCCACCGCGGTCGAGCTCTCCCCATCGAGGTCGACCAGCCGCCCGCGCAGCTGCTCGAGGTCGGCGATCTGGTCGCGCCGGGACCGGTCCTCGAAGAAGCGGGTCATGTCGTCGGCGAAGGCGTCGAGGCCGGGGAACGCCGAGGCGAAGATCACGCCCGTCGTGTCGGCCACCTCGTCGGGCAGCAGCCACCGGTCGGGCAGCTTGGACCCGGTGGTGGTCGTCTTGTAGTGCTGCACGAGCGGCAGGCCGGCGTCGCGCAGCGCGTCGAGGCCGGCGGCCACGGCCAGCTGCGTGTCCCGCCCGAAGGCGGCGACGCGGCCGGCGTCGACGCCGAACTCCTCGGCCAGGTCGAAGGCGCCGCCGCGGCCCGCCAGCTTGATGACGTCGGCCGGGCTGTCGATGGTCTCGAACAGCGCCGAGCCGTCGTCGCCCTTGACCAGGCGGGTGATGTGGCGCTCGGCGATCTCGTGGCGGCGCGCCGAGGGGATCACGTCGATGAGCTGCTGGCCGTGCAGGATCCGCGCCACGTTGGCGTCGTCGAAGATGCTCGGCGTGCCCGGCAGGCCGAGGGCGGCACCGGTGATGACGACGGGCTCGGCGAGACCGCCACCGCGGCCGTCGCCCGACGCCCCACCCGCGTACACGTCGCGGGCGCGGTCGAGGTACTCGGCGAAGAGGTGCCCGAGCTCGAGGTAGGTGGCGTCGGTGGCCGGGCCGGCCGGGACCGATGCGGGCCTGGTCGCGGTGGACGCGGTGGGCGTCACGGCGACGGCCGGCGCCGCGACGGGCGCGGCCGCAGGCGGAACGGCCGGTGCCGGTGCCGGCGCCTCGCGCCGACCCACGCCGAGGCCGGCGGCGTACAGGCCGCACAGGGCGTGGTTGAACGACTCGATGCCGCCGTGCTTGGGCTGGTTGGTGGCCAGGTTGAGCACGTCGTCGTCGCCGAGCACGTCGCTGGCGAAGCCCTGCAGCGCCCGCTTGGGCCCGACCTCGACGAAGGCGCGGGCACCGGTGTCGTACAGGGTGTGGAGGCCCTTCACGAACTGCACCGGCGACGCCACCTGCCGGGCCAGCAGGTCGAGCATCTCCTCGGTGACGTCGGGCCCCATCGGGTAGAGCTCGCCGGTGACGTTGGCGACGATCGGCAGCGACGGCGGGTGCAGGCGCAGCCGCTCCAGCGTGGCCCGCAGGGGCTCGCTGGCCGGCGCCACGATGGCGGTGTGGAAGGCGTGGCTCACGGGCAGCTGCAGGGCCCGGTACCCGCGCTCCTCGCACAGGGCGATGGCCCGCTGCACGGCCTCGGTGCCACCGCCGATCACCGTCTGGCTGGTGGAGTTCACGTTGGCCAGCACGACGTAGCCGTCGACCTCCTGGACCAGCTGCTCGGCCTCCTCCAGCGGGGCGAGCACGGCCGCCAGGGCCCCGTTGTCCTCCACCTCGATCGAGGCCATCTCCCGGCCGCGGGCGCTGACCGCCTCCAGGGCCGCCGAGAAGTCGAGGGCGCCGGCGGCGGTCAGGGCGCCGTACTCACCGAGGCTGTGGCCCATGACCATGTCGGGCACGATCCCGTAGGCGGCCAGCAGCCGGGTGAGGGCGGCGTCGACGGTGAGCACGGCCGGCTGGGTGATCTCGGTCTGGCGCAGCTGGTCCTCGGCCTGCGCCACGGCGGCCTCGTCACCGTCGTCCACGAAGACGAACTCGCTGAGGGGACGGCCGTCGAGCAGCGGCCGCATGATCTCGTCGGCCTCGTCGAAGGTCTGCGCCACGATGGGCTCGACGTCGCGCAGGTCGGCGAGCATGTTGACGTACTGCGAGCCCTGCCCCGTGTAGAGGAAGGCGGTCATGGGCGCCGGGCCGCTGCCGCGGAACACCCCGCGCCCGCGCAGCACCTTCCACGCCGCGGGCACGCCCTTGGCCAGCGCGTCGAGGGCCCGCTTCGTCCGGTCGGCCAGCTCGGCGGCGTCGCCGAAGTCGATGGCGACCCGCTCGGGCGCGTGCAGGTCGGCCTCGGCCGGTGCCTGCACCGGCGGGGTGCGACCGGCCTCCGCCTCGGCGTGCACCGCACGGAGCCGTTCGGCCAGCCCGGCCTCGTCGGCGGCGCCGACCACCAGCGCGCCCCGCAGCGGCGCCTTGGGCTCCACCACCCCCGACAGGTCGGCGCCCACGGCCACCACCTTGCGGCCGGTGCCCGAGAGGCGGCCGGGCACGTGCTCCTCGAGCACGGCGTGGAAGTTCGTCCCGCCGAACCCGAAGGCGCTGACCCCGGCCACGCGCGGGTCGCCGTTGCGCGGCGCCCACTCCCGCAGCTCGGTGTTGACGCGGAAGGGCGTGGCGTCGAAGTCGATGTTGGGGTTGGGCGCGGCGAAGTTGAGGCTGGGCGGCAGCTGCCGGTGGTGCAGCGCCAGCGTCGCCTTGAGCAGGCCGGCGGCGCCGGCCCCGCCCTTGAGGTGACCGATGTTGGACTTCACCGAGCCCAGCGCCACCGAGCCCCGGGGAAGGTCGGCCCCGGCGAAGGCCTCGCCGATGCTGTCGACCTCCACCACGTCGCCGACGCGGGTCGACGTGCCGTGGCCCTCGATCATCCCGCACGCCGCGGGCGACAGGCCGGCGGCCCGCCACGCTCGCTGCACCGCGATGACCTGCCCCACCGGGTTGGGCGCGGTGATGCCCTTGCCCTTGCCGTCGCTGGAGCCGGCGATGGCCCGCACCACGGCGTAGACGCGGTCGCCGTCGCGCTCGGCGTCGGCCAGCCGCTTCACCACGAACAGGGCGGCACCCTCACCCATGACGAAGCCGTCGGCGCCGTCGGCGTAGGGCCGGGTGCCCGTGGCGGACAGGGCCCCGATCTTGCAGAACTTCACGAAGGTGGCCGCGCCCATGTTGCGGTCGATGCCGCCGGTGACGGCGATGTCGAACTCGTGCTCGAGCAGCCCCTCGATGGCCGCGTCGAACGCCGCCATGGCCGACGCGCAGGCGGCGTCGGTCACGAAGTTCGGTCCGTGGAAGTCGAACAGGTTGGCGATGCGGCCGGCCAGGATGTTGCCCAGCTCGCCGGGCATGGTGTCCTCGCTGATCGGCGGCAGCCAGGCGTCGAAGTTGGCGTGCAGCTCCTGCTCGACGGCGGCGCGCACCGCCGGGTCCAGCGCGGCGAACGACGGCGCCTTCTCCAGCTCGCGGGCCAGCTCGGGGAAGGCGATGCGCAGCGCGGTGAGGTAGTGCTTCTCGCCGGCCATGGCGTTGCCGACGATCACCGCGGTGCGCTCGCGGTCGAGCTCGCGCTCGGGCCAGCCGTAGTCGAGCAGCGCCATGCGGGCGCAGGCCACGCCCCACTTCTGGGCGTCGTCCATGGCGTCGGAGACCGTCGGCGGGATGGGCAGCCGCCACCCCAGCGGGTTCCACTCCCAGTCGCGGACCCAGCCGCCGATCTTGGAGTAGGTCTTCTCCGGCGCCTTGGGGTCGGGGTCGTAGTACAGGTCGGGGTCCCACCGGGCGGGGTCGACGTCGCTGATGGAGTAGCGACCGCCGGACACGTTGTCCCAGAAGGCGCCCACGTCGGGGGCGTCGGGCAGGATGGCGCCGACGCCGACGATGGCGACGGCGTTGGCCCCGGGGTCGACGGTGGGGTCGGCGACAGGCTCGGGCATCGGTGCTCCTCGGCGGTCAGGCCCGGTCGTAGAGGTGGTCGGCGACGAGGTCCTCGTCGGCCAGCAGCCCGTCCTGGGCGGCGTGGATGGCGTCGAGGCGGACGGCGGCGGGCAGGCCGGCCAGGGCACCGGCACCACCGGCACCGATCACCCACCGCATCCCCTCGCTGGCGATCGTCAGGGCGACGTCGCGGGCGTTGACGCGGCTGGCCGCGGCCATGGCCGGTGGTGCCAGCCGGAACCCCGCCTTGGCCGGTGTGGCGCCGTCGAGGGCGACGGCGGCCGCCCGGGCGAAGGCGGCGGCGCCCTCGGCCAGGGCGATCAGCTGACCGAGCCGCAGCAGCACGTGCTGGTTGCGGGTGAGGCGACCGACCCGGCAGGCCTCGAGCACCTCGGCCAGCGCGTGGTGGGCCAGCGCCGCCGTCCCGGCGCCGACCTCGGGGCGGCGGGCGTGCAGCGCCTCGAGGTCGGTGGCGGCGTCGTGGTAGTGGGCGCCGCGCGTCTTGAGGTGGCTCTGCCAGCGGTCGCGGCTGATCGTCATCTCCATGATCTCGGAGGTGCCCTCGTAGATCGTGGTGATGCGCACGTCGCGCTTGATCTTCTCCACGAGGTACTCGTGGGTGTACCCGTAGCCGCCGAGCGCCTGGATCGAGGCGTCGGCGGCGGCGTTGCCCGCCTCGGTGGCCAGGTACTTCGCCACGGCCCCCTCGGTGGTGAGCGCCCCCTCGCCCCCGTCGATGCGGGCGGCGGTCTCCTCGATGGCGGCCCGGGCCGCTTCGAGGCGCACGGCGTGGGGGACGATCAGCTTGTGGGTGTAGCCCTGCTTCTCCGAGAGCGGGCCCCCGGCCTGGATGCGCTCGACCGAGTACGGGATGGCCCGGTCGAGCGCCGCCCACCCGGCCCCGAGGCCGAAGGCGGCCACCATCAGCCGGGTGTAGCCGAACACCAGCTGGGCCTGGACCAGCCCCTGCCCCTCGACCCCGCCCACGAGCGTGTCGGTGTCGACCTCGACGTCGTCGAGGAACAGCGCGGCGGTGTTGGACAGGCGGATGCCGTGCTTGTCCTCGTGCTTGCCGTGGGTGAACCCGGGGGTGTCCCGCTCGACCACGAACCAGGACGGCCCTCCGGGGGCCAGGGCCAACACGGTGTAGAGGTCGGCGACGCCGCCGTTGGAGATCCACTGCTTGGCGCCGGTGATCTTGTAGCCGGTCACGACGCCGTCGGACTCGACCGGCACCGCGGTGGTCTTCATGGCGGCCAGGTCGGAGCCGGCCTGGGGCTCGGTCGCCCCGTAGGCGAACAGCACGCCCTCGTCGGCGATGCGGGTGAGCCACCGCTTCTTCTGCTCGGGCGTGCCGCCGACGGTGATGGGGTCAGAGCCCAGGGCGGTGGCCAGCACCGCGGTGGCCACCCCCAGGTCGATGCCGGCGAGGTGCTCGCAGACCCGGTAGACGTCGTGCGACGAGCCCCCCATGCCGTCGTAGAGCTCCTCGACGAAGACCAGCTGGACCCCGAGGGCCTCGCTGCACATGCGCCGCACGAGCTCCTCGGGGAACTCGTCGGCCTCGTCGAGCTCGATCAGGCGGGCCTCGGGCAGCTCGTGGTCGGCGAACTCGGAGATCGCCGACAGCATCATGTCGAGGGTGTCGGCATCCAAACCCGTGGCCATGGGTCGCGCTCCTCTCCCGAGGCGCCCGCCCCTCCCCGCGCGGCTGGGGGTGCGGCGTCACGCCCTCTCTCGTGTGGAACCTTCGGGTCCCCCGAACCCTCCGGGAAGCCCGAACCTAGTTGGCGCCGGGCCGCGGCGTCGTGGGTCCTAGGTCCCGAGCCGGGGTGACGGTCGGCCGGGACGGGCATCTGTCGCCGATCTGCACGACCCGGGGGGCGGGAGATGGCCGAGATCGTCACAACACTGACCTTGCCGCCAGCCGTGCCAGCGCCCACACTGCCGCCATGCCCGCCCGCCGCGTCGTGTTCGTCGGCTTCGCCGGGGTCCAGTCCCTCGACCTGACCGGCCCCTGGGAGGTCTTCGCCGCAGCCGCCCGCCTCGCCACGGAGGGCCACGGCTACGACCTGGTCCTCGCGTCGGCCGGCGGTCGGCCGGTGACGAGCTGGAGCGGGCTGACGATGGGACCCGCCGTCGACCTGGGCCGCCTGCGCGGCGCGGTCGACACCCTCGTCGTGGTGGGCGGCGACGGCACGCGGGCGGCGCTGGAGGACGAGGCGCTCGTCGCCGCCGTCGCCCGGGTCGGTGCTCGGGCGCGCCGCGTCACCGCGGTGTGCACCGGCGCCTTCCTCCTGGGCGCAGCCGGGCTGCTCGACGGGCGGCGGGCCACGACGCACTGGTCCGCCGCCGAGGCCCTGGCCCTGGCCTTCCCCGAGGTGGACGTGGACGCCGACCCGATCTTCGTGCGCGACGGCCACGTGTGGACCTCCGCCGGCGTCACCGCCGGCATCGACCTGGCGCTGGCCCTGGTCGAGGAGGACCTCGGACCGGCCGTGGCCCGCCGGGTGGCCCGCCGCCTCGTCGTCTACCTCCAGCGGCCCGGCGGCCAGCACCAGTTCTCCGCCCCGATGGCCGTCCAGGCGGCGCAGCGCCCCGCCCTGCGCGAGCTGCAGGCGTGGATCCGTGAGCACGTCGACGCCGACTGCACCGTGCCCGCCCTCGCCCGGCAGGCGGGCATGAGCGAGCGGACCCTCACCCGGGCCTTCCGCGCCGAGTGCAGCACCACGCCCGCCGACTACGTCGAGCAGGTCCGGGTGGAGGCCGCCCGCCAGCTGCTCGAGTCCACCGACCTCACCGTCGCCGCCGTGGCCCGGCGGTGCGGGTTCGCCAACGCCGAGACCCTGCACCGCGCCTTCCGCCGCCGCACCGGCGTCACCCCCGCCACCCACCGCTCCCGGTTCGGCGCCGCCTCGGCCTGACCGCCCGTCCCCACCGCCCGTCCCCACGCCTCAGCCGTCATCGTGTTTCGTCATGGATCTGCGGGTCGGGGCACGCACATCCATGACAAGAACACCGCTGACCCACTCCAGGAGACCCCCGTGGACATCGCCATCGCCCTGTACGACCGCCTCACGCTGCTCGATGCGATCGGGCCCTACAGCGTCCTGGCCCACGTCCCCGGCGCCCGGGTCCGCTTCGTCGCCGCCGACGCCGACCCGATCGGCCCCGACGTCGGCACGCCCCGCCTGCTGCCCGACGCCACCTTCGACGACGTCGCCGACCCCGACGTGGTCGTCGTGCCGGGTGGACCGGGCACCCGGCGCATCGCCACCATGGCGCCGCTGGTGGACTGGCTGCGCGCCGTCCACCCCGGCACCACCCACACCACCTCGGTGTGCACCGGCGCCTTCGCCCTCGGCGCCGCCGGCATCCTCGACGGCCTCACCGCCACCACCCACTGGGCCAGCCTCGACCGCCTGGCCGAGTGGGGGGCGATCCCGGTGTCCGAGCGGGTGGTCGACCACGGCAAGGTGATCACCGCCGCCGGCGTGTCGGCCGGCATCGACATGGGGCTCACCCTGGCCGCCCGCCTGGCCGGCGACGACGTGGCCCGAGCCATCCAGCTCGCCATCGAGTACGACCCGGCCCCGCCCTTCGACGCCGGCTCGCCGGCCAAGGCCGGCCCCGAGCTGGTGTCGCTGCTGGTCGACGGCGGCCTCGTCGGCGGCTCCTGACCGGGGCGCGTCACTCCTCGTCGAAGGGCGCCTCGTCGGCGATCAGCGGGCCGGCCTCGAGGGCGGCCTCGTCCAGCGCCTCCCCCGGCTCGGCCCTCCCCTTGGCCAGGGCCCGGTCGAGCACGCCGAAGCCGACGAGCGGGTACACGAGCACCGACAGCATGCCGGCGCCCACGAGCGCGGAGGCGTTGGCCGCCTTCATCCTCCCCGTCTCCAGCCCGATGCCGGTGATGACCACCACCAGGGGCAGCGCCGTCGCCATCAGGCAGGCCATCGACACCCGCTCCGCGCCACCGAGGTGACGGCGGTAGGTCAGCAGCGTCGGCACGCCCCGCACCACGAAGAAGAGGCCGAGGAACAGCGGGACGCGAGCCAGCGTGGACGGGTCGTCGAGGAGCGACCGCAGGTCGAAGGTCATGCCGCTGGCGATGAAGAAGACCGGGATGAGGAAGCCGAAGCCGATCGCCTCCAGCTTGCGCTCGAGTCCCTCGGCCCGCTCGCGGTGCAGCGCGAGCCGGGCCAGGATCCCGGCGGTGAAGGCCCCCAGCAGGGTGTCGAGCCCGAGCGAGAAGGCCAGGTAGAGCATCACCACCAGCAGCAGCACGACGATGCGCACCGGGAGCTGGCTCGACGTGTTGAGGTTCCGCTGCAGCATCTCGACGATGCGGGGTGGCTGGGGTCGAGCGGCCACGAACGCCGCCCCGACGGCCACCAGGACGAAGGCGACCATCAGCACGGTCTCGTGCAGCGGGCTCTCCGTGCTGAGCAGCAGCGTGATCGCGACGATCGGGCCGAACTCCCCCACCGTGCCACCGGCGAAGGCGAAGGTGCCGAACCGGGTGGTCATGAGGCCGCGATCGCGCAGCATCGGCAGCAACGTCCCGATCGCGGTCGTGGTGAGGGCCAGTCCGACCAGCAGGTCCGAGATGGCGAAGCCGGACGCGACCAGGGGGATCGTCACCACCAGGCCGAGCACGAGCGAGATCGTCCACGTGCCGATGGCCCGGTTGAGCGGGGCGCCCCGGATGCGGGCGAAGTCGACGTCGTAGCCGGCCATGAACATCAAGAACGCCAGGCCGATCTGGGACAGCGCCTTGATGAAGTCGGTCTCGTACGCCCAGTTCAGGACCTGCGGGCCGATGACGATGCCCAGGGCGAGCTCGTACAGCACGCTCGGGATGCGCCATCGCTTCGTCAGCTCGGCGAGCAGCGGCGCGACCGCGGCGGCCGCCACGACCAGGACGAACGGGCCCAGCGGCGAGTCGCTCTGCACGCCGGGCAGCGTAGGGCGCGGTGGCGATCGCGTCGTCGACCGGCCGGGTCAGCGACCCGCCGACAGCGCGCTGCTACGTTCGCCCCGGAGCCGACGGGGAGGAGCCGACCATGGGCGAGACGAGGGCGACCGTGGCCGGGCTGCGCTTCGCCAAGGTGCTGGTCTGGCTGGTCTACGCCTTCTTCGTGCTCGCCGTGGTGATCCTGACCCTGGCGTTCATCCTGTTGCTGTTCAACGCCAGCCCGACCGCGGAGTTCACCCAGTGGGTGTACCGCAGCGCCAACCGCCTGCTCGAGCCGTTCCGGGGGATCTTCCCCTCGACCACCTTCGGCAACGGCTCGGTCTTCGACTTCGCCGTGCTGTTCGCCATCATCATGTACGGGCTGTTCGCGCTCGCCGTCAACGCGCTCGTCCGGTGGATCGACCAGGGCATCCGCCACGAGGAGTGGAAGCAGGCCCGCCCGGCGCCGGCCCCGGTCGAGTACCCGTCGGTCCCGCCCTCCGGCGAGGGCCTGCCGCCGGCCGGTGGCCCCCCAGCGACCTGACATGCTGTCAGGACCGCGGCGCACGGTCGCCGCCACCCAGACGAGCACGACGACGGGGAGGACGACGACATGGCCGGGATCGAGGGACAGGCGGCACTGATCACCGGTGGCGGCAGCGGGATCGGGCTGGGCACGGCCCAGCTGCTCGCCGCCGACGGCGCCCACGTCACCATCTGCGGGCGGACCGAGGACAAGCTGGCGGCCGCCGTGCCCCAGATCGAGTCGGGGGCGGCCGAGGGCGTGCAGGTGCGCTATGCGGTCGCCGACATCACCGTCGAGGACGAGATCGCCCGAGCCGTCGCCGTTGCGACCGAGGCCACCGGCGGGCTCGACATCTGCTTCGCCAACGCCGGCGGCGCCCTGCACATGGGGCCGCTGCTCGACGCCGACGCCGACGCCGTGAAGGCCACCTTCGAGCTCGGCCTGTACGGCTCGTTCCTCACCATCAAGCACGCGGCGAAGGCGATGGTCGACCGCGGGGGCGGCTCGATCGTCGGCATGTCGTCGGGTGCCGGGCACTTCCCGCACCGGTTCCTGTGGGCCTACGGCTCGGCCAAGGGCGGCATCGAGATGCTGTGCAAGTACGCGGCCGAGGAGCTCGGCGACCGCGGCGTGCGGGTCAACTGCGTGCAGCCCGGCATCATCGACGACGACCTGATGTCGTTCATCACCGCCGGCGGCCCCCTGCTCGACGACTACCTGGCCGAGATGCCGATCTCGCGGCTGGGCACGGTCGACGACGTCGCCCGGGCCGTGCGCTTCCTCGCCGGTCCGGAGTCGTCGTGGATCACCGGTGAGTGCCTCGGCGTCGACGGTGGCCACCACCTGCGCCGCGGCGCCAACTACGAGCTGCTCTTCGGCGGCTGACGGGGACGCCGCCCGCGGTCAGCCGTCCGCTGCGCCGACCCGGCCCACCGCCGCGACCGACGTGTCGACCATCAGGTACGCCTGCACCGGTCGGGAACCGTCGTCGGGCACGGGCACCGACACCCCGGTGACGACGCCGTCGTCGCCGGTCTCGACCGTCGTCGCCGTGGCGTAGGCGAGCGGCAGCGGGTGACCGTCGGCGTCGACCGCCAGCAGGCCGACGTTGTGGTCGGCGGCCGTCACGGGCGTGCCACCGACCTCGGCGACGAGCGCGCCGTCGACCATCGCGAGCTCGGCGGTGACCCCGACCGGCGTCCCCCCTGGCTCGTGGGTCCGCAGCTCGGCGGCGCCCGACACGACGAGCAGGCCGGTGTCGGGGTTGCAGTAGCCGAGCTGCTGCAGGAACGGCCCGTAGAAGTCGATGGCGTTCGAGTCGGCCCGGGCCACGATCGAGGGGCTGGTCGTCGGCGTGCCCGAGCCGTCGACCGCCACCCGGGCGGCGACCCGGAACGACTCGAACGGCAGCGGGAACCCGTTGAACTCGATGGTGAAGCCGCGGTCGTTGACGAAGGTGACGAGGTCGCCGTCGATGCGCACCTCGAGGGGGAAGCGGGTGCCCGCCGACGGGTCGACCACCGCGCCGCCCGTGGTCGGGTCGAGCCGGCCCCCCACCGCCCACGCCAGCGCCCGGTCGACGTCGCCGTCGCTGTCGCTGTCGCGCCGCACGATGCCGAGCAGGTAGTGGATGGAGTCGAACCCGATCTGGTTGTAGCTGGGCAGGATCGTCGGCAGCGGCGCCGCCACCCGGTGCAGCTCGTAGCCGGCGGCGAGGCCGACCGGCTCGGACGGGCGGGGCCGCACGGGCAGCACCAGCTCGCGCTCGGCGACGCCGCCGGGTCGGCCCCCCGTGAACACCAGCCCGTCGCGCTCGGGGTCGACCAGGTAGGGGGCTCGGAGGCGCACCCGCACCTCACCGCCCTCGGGGGGCACCCAGGGGGCCCGGGGCGCGATCACGACGAAGGTGCGATCGCCCGACACGTCGACGTCGACCGGCACGGGTGGATCGACCTCGACCTCCACGCCCGTCGAGTCGAGGTGGGCGAGCACGGAACGGCCGGCCTCGGTCACCCGCAGCACCACCGTGAGCGGATCGTCGGCATCGACCGCCTCCGGCGAACCTTCCCGAACGGAGCCGAAGCGCTCGGCCACCACCAGCCGCGCGCCGTCGGCCGGCGCACCGGCCGCGAGCGTCGTGCGCGCCCGTGCCACCTCCGGTCGCAGCCCGTGCTCGTAGGGGACGAACAGCACCTCGCCGCTCTCGCCCGCCAGGACGACGCCGAAGGGCCCGAGGGCGGGTGAGCCGTTGAGGTCGTTGCGCGGACCGGTGACCAGCTGGGCCTGCCACCGCAGCGAGCCGTCGGGGCCGAGCACGAGCAGCCGGCCGTCGCCCGTGCCCACGTAGAGGTGCCCGTCGGCGTCGACCGCGGCCGAGGCCCGCACCGGTGCGCCGACCTCGAACGTCCAGCGCACGGCGCCGGTGGCGGGGTCGAAGCCGTAGATCGTGCCGTCGCAGCCCGGCTGCACGACGGTGCCGTCGAGCCCGAGCGCCGGGCTGGCGTAGACGTGGTCGCGGGTCTCGGCCACCCAGCGGGGCTCGCCGGTGGCGGCGTCGTACGAGCGGACCAGCCCGTCGAAGCCGCCCACCACGACCTGGCCGTCGTCGGTCAGCAACGGGCTGGCCACCATCGAGCCACGGGTCTGGGCCGACCACCGCGCCGTGCCGTCGGCGGGGTCGAGGGCGTGGACGTTGGGCAGGAACGGGAAGTTGGTGGCGGCGTAGATGGTGCCGGTGTCGGGATCGACCGCCGGACACGCCCACGTCTGGTCGAAGGTGACGTGCTCCCACACCTGTTCACCGGTGCGGCGGTCGATGCCGTAGATGCGGAAGTTGTCGTTGGGGACCACCAGCAGGTCGCCGCCCGCCAGGGCGAGGTTGCCCTCGAACCACGAGATGAACCCGCCCGTCTCCGCCGCCGGTGCCGCGGTGAAGGTCCACCGCACCGAGCCGCTCGTGCGGTCGAGGGCATAGAGCACGCCGTCGCCCGAACCGAAGATGACCCGACCCTCGTCGTCGAGGAGGGCGGCGGAGTCGATGATCTCGCCGGTCTCGAGCTCCCAGCGGACCGTGCCGTCGGCGGCGATGGCCCGGAACCGCTGGTCGGCCGAGCCGATGTAGACGGTGCCGGCGGCGTCGATCACCGGTGTCGAGAAGATGCCCTTGCCGGTCGCCACCCGCCACGGCTCGGTGCCGGGATCCACCGCCGACACGGGGCTCCGCCCCTGCTGGCGGGCGTCACCGCGCATCTTGGGCCACGGGCTCGCCGGGTCGAGGGCGATGGGGATGAGATCGGACTCGGCCGTCGTCATGGCTGCGAGTCTCCCAGGTCGGCCCCGCGGCGCGCCGGTGACCGGCTCAGACGTTCGCCACCTGTGCTCCCGTGACGGCGACCCGCAGCATCCAGCCGGCGAAGAGGTCGTCGGCCAGCACGGCCGGAGCGCCGTCCTGCCGAGGCACCACGATCAGTCGTCCGTCGCCGTCGACGACGAGCAGCCAGCGCCCGTCGGGCCCCCAGCGGACGTCGACGAGGTCGTAGGAGGTGGGGGCCTCCACCGACAGCACGGTCCTCGTCGTGCCGTCCGGCTCTCGGACCTCGACGGACCGGCGCTCGCCGTCCCGCCGGATCTCGGCCACGGCCCCGTCGCTCGACATCGGTCCGACGTCGTCCGGGCTCCCGGACTTGGACCACCCGCTCGTCGTCTGCCGCACCACCCCACCCGACACCGGATCGACGACATCGACCTGCGGTTCGCCGCCGGCCGTCGCGGCGGTGGCCACCTCGACCATCCCGTCGGCCGTCCAGTCGATCCACTCGGGCGGCGGGCCGGAGCCACACCGCAGGTCACGACGCGGCGCGCCCGAGGCGTCGACCACGGTCACGCACCACCCGTCGGGCCCGTCGTCGCGGACATAGGCGACCGTCCCCACGTAGGCCGGGTTCGGATCGTCGGCCAGCGACGGGAACGACGGTGGTCGCGGCACGCCCAGCAGCGCCACGGCCACGGCGACGACCACCACGATCCCGGCGGACACGGCCGCGGCGACGCCGCGCCGTCGGCCGCCACGCACCCGCTCGACGGGCGCCAGGTCAGTGGGCATGGCGGGCTCCGGTGCCGATCGGGAGCGGCGGCGCCCGACCCGGGCCGCCGTGGGTCATCCGACGCGCGGCGAGGAGGGCGGTGGCCAGCACGCCGAGGCCGAGGAGCAGCAGCAGCAGGATCACGACCAACCCGGACCCCCGCTCGAACCCGACGTAGATGCCGAGGGCTGCGGTGATGTAGCCGAACAGCCCCGGGATCGACAGCCCGACGAGCACCAGGGACCGCAGGAACACCCCGGCGGCGAGGATGGCGGCGCCGGTCGCGATGCCCACCCAGACGGCGGCGTCGTCGGAGCGGTCGGCGAGGCCGGCGGGTGCCACCAGCGCGGTGACGGCGCCGAGGGCGTAGCCGACGCGGGGATGCGGCAGCACGCCGCTCCACGACACGACGCACCAGACGAGGCCGAGCCCCCACAGGATCATCCCCATCGCGGGTGCCGAGAGGTGGTCGCTCCACGCCACCAGGCAGGCCGCGATCACCCCACCGAGGACGCATGCGTAGACGGCCAGGTGCTGCAGCGTCGCTCGCCGCCACCACAACAGCGCGCCGGCCGGCACGAGCGTTGCGATCGCCGCGACGAGCACCGTGGCGCTGTCCCCGAGGTCGACCACGACGCCGCCGAACAGGCCGACGAACCAGGCGACGGCGCCGGTCGCCATGAGCCACAGCAGGTTGGCGAGCCGGGTGACCGAGGCGTCCTGGCGCCAGGAGATGGAGGCCGCCGCCCCGGCCAGCGACGCGGCGATGAGTCCGACGACCACGAGCTGCACGGC
>JAWKIW010000001.1:0-613869 GCA_041394145.1 Acidimicrobiales bacterium | reverse complement strand
GCCAGTGGATGCCGGCGAAGTGGGAGCACGCGAAGTGGCCCTTGAGGTGGACGCGCACCACGTCGTCGAAGTCGGTCTCGGACATCGAGAAGCTCATCGCGTCGCGGATGATCCCGGCGTTGTTCACCAGGATGTCGAGGCGTCCGAAGCGGTCGACGGCGGTGGTCACGGCCGACTCGGCCCCGCCCCAGGTCGACACGTCCTCGGTGTGGGCGAGCGCCGCACCCCCAGCGCCCTCGATCTCCTCGACGACCGCAGCCGCCTGGTCGGCGTCGACGTCGTTGACCACCACCGTGGCGCCCTCGCCGCCGAGGGCCAACGCCTCGGCTCGGCCGATGCCGCGACCGGCTCCGGTGACGATGGCGATCTTGTCGTCGACGGCCCCCACGGCCTCCCCCTTCTCGCTGTCGGTGCCCATCCCGGCTCGGGACCGGCCGATGCCGGCCGCCACCCGGCCCGCCGTCCCCCAGGCGTCGCCGGCCGCGGTGTCGGCAGGCGAGCCCGCGGAGCCTACCCGGGTTGCTGACGCCCATGTCAGGTCGCCTCGGGGCCGATGGGTGACCCGACAGGACCTCGGCGTCAGGCACCCCGTCGTCACGGGTCACCGGCCTCGGCCACGGTCACCGGGCACGGTCACCGGGCACGGTCACGGCGGCGGTCGCCGCGCCCGCAGCGCCGGCGGCCCGGTCGGACCGTCGCCGGGCCGGCGCGACGACCTCGTGCGCGGCGGTGGCGATGGCATGCTGGCGACATGGCGGCGCCCCAGCCACCGCGTCCGCCGGACGGCACCGCAGCTGGTCCGCCGCCCGGCGTCTACCCCGACGCCCGTGGCGTGGCGCGCTGGTGGGACGGGCAGCGCTGGGGTGCTCCCGTGCCGCCGCCCGGCGCGACCGGCGCCGGCCCCTACGGTGGGCCGCACGCGGGGGGTCCGGCCGGCGGAGGACCGCCGGGGACCAGGCCGTACCCGCCATCCGGCCGTGGCTACGGCTACGGCGTGCCCGTCGGCCCCACCCGCAACCCGAGGACGATGGCGGTGCTGGCCCACGTCGGTGGGATCCTCGGCGGGTGGATCCCGCCGCTGGTCGTGTACCTGATGGACGGGGGACGTGACCGCTACGTGCGGCACAACGCCTCGGAGGGGCTCAACTTCCAGCTCACCGTCCAGGTCGTCACCTTGGTGCTGATGGTGCCGTTCTTCGTGCTGTTCTTCGGATCGCTCGCAGGGAGCACGACGGCGCCCCGCGGCAGCGGTCAGGGTGCCGCCTTCGGCACCGCCTTCGGGGGCTTGTTCGTGGTGTGGGCACTGGCGATGGCGGTGTCGATCGCCAACATCGCGCTGTCGATCACCGGCATGGTCAAGGCGAACCGCGGCGAGTGGTGGCGCTACCCCGTGCGCATCCGGTTCGTGAAGGGCTTCGTCCCGCCCGAGGAGCGGTACCCGGCCTGATGGTGTGCGACGACGTCCGTCCTGCGTCGTCCCGGCGGTGCGGTGGCCGGCTCCCGGCTCCCGGCTCGTCGGCGGCCGGAGCGGTACGGTTCGGGGCGATCGATGCCCTCGAGGACCGGAGGTGGACGAGTGACCGATCCCTCGAGTCGGCCCGAACCGACGGGGTCCGACGCCGGCGCCGCCGCGAGCGGTGGCGCATCGGCCGGACAGGTCGCTCCCGGCTGGTATCCGGACCCGACCAACGGCCAGCTGCGGTGGTGGGACGGCGCGCAGTGGGGCCAGTTCGCCCAGCAGCCGGCCGCGGCATCGGGTGCACCCGGCTACGGCGCACCGGCGCCCGGCTACCAGCCGGCGCCGTCCACGCAGAACCCGGCCACGATGGCGATGCTGGCCCACCTGCTCGGCCTGCTCTTCGGGTTCGTCGGGCCGCTGATCATCTACCTGACGGCCGGCAACCAGGACCCGTTCGTGAAGGACCAGTCGGCCGAGGCCCTCAACTTCCAGCTGACGATCCTCATCGCCATGCTCGTGAGCTTCGTGCTCGTGTTCGTGCTGATCGGCTTCGTGCTGATCTTCGTGGTCATCGTCGTGAACTGGATCTTCTGCATCATGGCGGCGATGGCCGCGAACCGCGGCCAGTGGTACCGCTACCCGGTCAACCTCCGCATGGTGCGCTGAGCGGCGGCTACGGTCGCGGCCATCCCCTCTCCCCGTCGCCCTCGCGAGGTGCACCATGAGCGATCCCGCAGCGTCCGGCAACCCCGACCCCACCGCCGAGCAGGGCGGGCAGACCGCGCCGGGTTGGTACCCGGACCCCACCAACGGCCAGCTGCGGTGGTGGGACGGCAGCCAGTGGGGGCAGTTCGCCGAGCAGGCCGGTGGCGTCCCGGCCGCGGCGGCGGGCGCCACCGGCTCGAGCTCGGCGTCGAGCGCGGCCATGGCCCACTACCTCGGCGGGGGCATCCAGTTCCTCAGCTGCGGCTACGGCGGCTGGATCGGCCCGCTCATCATCTACCTCACCTCGGGCAAGACCGACCCGTTCGTGAAGGAGCAGTCGGCCGAGGCGCTGAACTTCCAGCTCATGGTCCTCATCGGCACCATCGTCAGCAGCGTCCTGGCCCTGGTGCTGATCGGCTTCCTGTTCTGGGCCGTCATCTGGCTGGTCGGCACCATCATCCCGATCATGGGTGGCATGGCGGCGAGCCGCGGCGAGGCCTACCGCTACCCGTTCAACCTCCGCATGGTGAAGTGACGGCCGGGCCGGCGGCGGCTCGTCCGTCGCCGGCCTCGCCGATCCGGCGGCGCGGCCCGTGCCCGTCGTGTCGCCGACGGGGGAGCAGGGGGATGCTGCGGTGACGAGCGACGTGACGGTCGGGGTCGACATCGGCACCACGTCGGTCAAGGCGCTCGCCGTCGATGGCGACGGCACCGTGCTGGCCCGCGCTCGCAAGGTCCACCCGGTCGCCTCGCCGCGGCCCGACGCCTTCGAGCACGACCCCGACCTCGCGTGGCGGGCCAACGTGCTCGCCGCCTTCGAGGAGGTGGCCGCCGGGCTCGACGTGGCCGCCGTGAACGTGGCGGCGATGGTGCCGTCGCTGTGCGCCGTCGACGCCGACGGCCGGGCGCTGACGCCGGGCCTGCTGTACGGCGATTGGCGCGGCGGGCCGGTCACCGGCAAGAACCCGTCCGAGAGCGGCGAGCTGGTGTCGATGCTGCGATGGACGGCCGCGGCGGCGCCCGAGGCCGCCGGCTACTGGCCGGCCCAGGCCGTCGCCAACCACGCCCTGTGCGACGTGGGGGCCATCGACTCGGTCGTCGCCATGACCACGCTGCCGCTGTTCGACTTCACCGCCTGGGACGAGGCGGTGGCGTCGGCGGCGGGGGCGCGGGTCGACCAGCTGCCGGTGATCGTGCACGGCAGCGATGCCTGCGGTCGCACGGCGGGCGGCGCGGCGGTCGGCGGCGGCACCGTCGACGCCTTCGGCGAGCAGATCGTCGCCGGCGCCGACCACGACGGCGACGTGCTGGTCATCTGCGGCACCACGCTCATGACGTGGGCGGTGATCGACGAGTGGCGCGAGGTGCCCGGGCTGTGGACCATCCCCCACACCGCGCCGGGCAAGATCCTCATCGGGGGCCCGTCGAACGCCGGCGGGCTGTTCCTCAACTGGGCGACCGCGCTGCTGGCCGAGGGCCCGCCCCCGAGCGATCCCGCGGCGGTGCCGGTGTGGGAGCCCTACGTGCGCGGCGAGCGCACGCCGCTGCACGACCCGAACCGCCGGGCCGTGCTGCACGACCTCGACCTGACGATGGGCCCGGGCGCCGTGCGCCGCGCCGTGTTCGAGGCGGCGGGGTTCACCGTGCGCCACCACCTCGACCTGGCCGGGGTCTCGCCCCGCCGCCTCGTCGCGACGGGCGGCGGCGTGCGGGTGGAGGCGTGGGTGCAGGCGCTCGCCGACTGCACCGGCCTGCCGGTGGACGTCGTGGCCGTGCCCGAGGGCGGGGCGTACGGCACCGCCTACCTGGCCCGCGTCACCGCCGGCCTCGAGCCCGACGCGTCCGACGCCCGACGCTGGGCCTCGACCGATCACCGCGTCGAGCCCGATCCCTCGTGGGCCGAGGCCGCGGCCCCCCGCTACGAGCGCTTCCGCGAGCTCGCCGGCCCACCCGGGCCGCCCGGCTCCTGACGGGGTGCCGGGGGTGCTGACCCTCGGGCGGCGCCCGCTCGTCGGTCAGAGGGCGAGGGGTTTGATGGGGGCGGCGATGAGCATCGGGTCGGCGCGCCAGTCGACGCCGGGCACGTCGATGTACAGCTCGATCTCGTTGCCGTCGGGGTCGAGGATGTAGAGGCTGTGCGTGACGGTGTGGTCGCTGGCCCCGACGATGGTGGCGCCCGCGGCCTGCACCCGAGCGAGGGCCTCGCGCAGCTCGTCGTCGGAGTCGCCCACCTTCAGGCCGAAGTGGTACATCCCGACGCGGCGGCCGCGGGGGATCGGCTGGGCGTCCTCGCCGACCTCGATCAGCAGCAGCTCGTGGTGGGTGCGCCCCGACGAGAACCCGGCCGCCGGCATGCCGGGGACGCCGCCCACGACCTCCTTCCAGCCCAGGACGTCGCGGTAGAAGGCGCGGGACCGCTCGAGGTCGCGCACGTACAGGACCAGGTGGCCCAGCTCCTTGACCTCCATGACCGGCTCCTCGTGCTCGGGCCCCAACCCCGCGCTCGGGTGCGCCGGGGCCGGTGCGGATCTGCCTTCAGCCTACCAGAAGTTGATGTATCAACAAACGGGCGGACAGCTGACCCGCGACGCACCGATCCGGCGTCCACGGCGACGTCCCGGCCGGCCGTGGCCGCGCCGCCGGCCGGGGGACGCAGCACTAGGGTCGACCCGTCATGGCGCTGCCCACCGTTGCCCGTCGAGCCCGTGCACCCCGTGCCCGATGGGCGGGCGTCGGCGGCATCCGGCTCGGTCGCGCGGCGTTCGTCGTGGCCGTCGTGCTCCTGGGTCTCGTGGCGTGCGGGAGCGACGCCGTGCCGCTGTCCTCATGGCGCACCAAGGCCGACGACATCTGTGCCCAGGTGCAGAAGGAGGCCGACCAGGTCCGACCGGTCCTGTTCACGCCGACCCTCGCCGACACGATGCGCAAGAGCTCGGAGCTGTCGAAGAAGGAGGCGAGCCAGCTGCGAGACCTCGAGAAGCCCGACGAGAAGCGGGCCGAGGTGCGCGAGTACCTCGGCAGCCTCGACGAGCGGGTCCGCTTGCTCGACCTGCAGGCCAGCCTGCTCAGCGGCTCGGACCCGGGCGGGACCCCACCGTCCTTCGACGACCTCGCCACCGTCACGGCCCAGGCGGCCTCGCAGGCGCAGGGCCTGGGCCTGCGGAAGTGCCGCGCCGGCGTCGACATGTCCGTGGGCGGCTCGTCGTCGTCGACGACGTCGGTCGCCCCCGGCGATCCGTCGACCACCCTCGAGCCCCTGTCGCCGAACCCCAACGACCCACGAGGCTTCGAGACCCAGGACGGCTGAGCTCCCTGAGTCGGCCCTGCACCCTGCCGCGGCGCCCGTGCGGCGCCGCGGTGCGTGGGGTCGAGCCGCTCCTTCGGGTCTCGTCCCCGAGCCGCCTCATCGGGCCGTGCGGCGGGCCACCTGACCGGGGCCCGGATCGATCCGGGTGGCCGTTCGACCGGCGCGGGCCGCGCCGGGATCAGCCCATGAACTCGTCGAGCAGTCTGGCCAGCTCGACGGGGCGGTCGCCCTGGATGCTGTGGCCGGCGTCGTCGACGACGATGATCTCGACGTCGGGCTTGCGTCGTCGCAGCTCGGCGAGGTCGTCCTCGTCGACGACCGGCGACCGCTCGCCCTTCAGGAACAGCATCGGCTGGTCGAGCGAGCCGAACGCCTCCCACAGGTCGGCGAAGCGGGTGTCGAGGTCCTCGAGGCGGGCGTCGGTCGGCAGGTCGTAGCGCCACGCCCAGGTGCCGTCGTCGTGCGGGACGGCGTTGTGCAGCACGCCGCGCCGCAGGGACGACTCGGAGCGGGTCGGGTTGAAGGCGATGGTGCGCTCGAGGATCTCGTCGAAGCTGGCGAAGGTCTCGGGCCCGGCGATGAACGCGGCGATGTCGGCCGCCTTGTCGCGGTTGACGCCCGGTGTCACGTCGACGATGGCGATCCGCGCCGCGAGGTGGGGCCGGTCGGCGAGGGTGGCGACCGCGGTGAGCCCGCCGAGCGACATGCCCACGAGCGTGGTCGCCTCGGGGGCGAGCGCCTCGACGGCGGCGGCCACGTCGTTCGCCATGGCCAGCGGGCGGTAGTCCTTGGTGTCCCGCCAGTCGCTGTGGCCGTGGCCGGGCAGGTCGATGGCCACCGCGGGGCGGTCGAGGGCGAGCACGACGGTGTCCCACGTGTGGGCGTTCTGCGCTCCGCCGTGCAGCAGCACCACCTCGGCGGGCTGCTCGCCCCACACGAGCGCACTCACCCGGTGGCCGCTCGGGGCCTCCACGAACACCCGGCGCACCGTCGGCGGGTGCTCCGGGTCGAAGGGCAGGCCGACCTCCTCGGCGTTCTCGTGCAGCAGCCCGAACTCGTCGTAGTGCAACGGTGCCCCCTCGCGTGGCCGACCCGGCGCTGAGCCGGTCGCCACCAGTCTGCCCGCACTCGCCGGTGTTCTCGTCAGCACTTCGAGCGCCCCAGCCCGCAGAACGATGACAAGAACGGGGCGATCGGGCTACAGGCCGTAGAGGCGGGCGGCGTTGGTGGCGAGCAGGCGCTCGGTCACCTCGGGGCCGAGGCCGGCCGCCTTCTCGCGGCACTCCGCGACCGTGCCGGGGAAGTCGCTGTCCCAGTGCGGGTAGTCGCTGGCGTACACCCAGGGGTCGGGTCCCAGCTCGGCGACGCACTGCTCGAGCAGCGGCTCCTCGGCCTCGAAGGAGAAGAAGCACTGGCCGCGGGCCAGCAGCTCGCGCGGGTCGGTCCGCAGGTCGGGCAGCAGGTGCGACAGCTTCTCGTGGTGCTCGTGCATGCGGTGCACGAAGTACGGCACCCAGCCGATGCCGGACTCCATGAACCCGACGCGCAGCGCCGGGAACCGGTCCAGCACCCCGCCCATCGCCAGCGCGGTGAGCGCCACCATCTGGTCGACCGGGAACGACAGGCAGTGGACCTGGGCGTAGTTGGTGAAGCGCCCGGCCGCCGGCAGCGGCACGTTCATGCCCGGGGCCGAGTGCACGCACACGGCGAGGTCGACGTCGTCGGCGGCCTCGAAGAACGGCAGCAGCTGCGGGTCGTCGAGGTTGCGCTCGCCGAGCACCGGCGGGATCGTCACCGCCACCGCGCCCTTCTCCGCCGCCCGTTCGACCTCGGCGACGGCCCGCTCGATGTCCTGCAGCGGCGCGACCGCCACCCCCTTGAGCCGCTCGGGCGAGTGGGCGCACACCTTGTCGAGCAGCCAGTCGTTGTACGCCTGGGCGAAGTCGAGGGCGAAGCCGGCGTCGTCGAACGTGGTGAGGCCGATCACCAGCCCGCCGAACAGCACCTGCACGTCGATGCCCTCGGCGTCCATGTCGGCCAGGCGCTGGTCGAGGTCGGCGGCGCCGGCGGCGGCCGCCTGGTTGACCGCGGCGTCGATCGGCACGCCGCACCCGGGCCCCTCCTGGACCGGGTAGAGCTTGCCGGCGATCTCGGCGACCCAGCGCTCGCCCGAGCGGCCCGCCTGCAGCCACCCCGGGTGCGCAGCACCCAGCTCGGACCACGCCAGCGGCTCCTCGTTCACGTGCGCGTCGGCATCGATGACCATCGGTCCCCCTCTCCGCCGTTGCCTCCCGGCGCCCTCGCCCGACTATGACACGATTGTCAGGTTTCGTCCCCCGGCCGTCAACAGGAGCACCAGCGCCATGAGGCTCGGCACCCTCGGCATCGACGACGAGCACCTCGAGCTGCACGCCACCACGAGGCGCTGGGTCGAGGCCCACGTCGACCCTGCGGCCACCAAGGCCCTGCTCGACGGCGACGTGCCGGAGGCGCCCGTGCGGCCGCCGTTCTGGGACGACCTCGTCGAGCTCGGCTGGCTGGGCCTGCACGTCGCCGAGGAGCACGGCGGCTCGGGGTTCGGCCTGCCCGAGCTGGCCGTGGTGCTGGAGGAGCTGGGGCGCGGGTGCACGCCCGGCCCGTTCCTGCCGACGGTCCTGGCGTCCGCCGTCGTGCAGGCGCTCGGGTCCGAGCAGCAGCGGGCCGCCCACCTGCCCGGGCTCGTCGACGGCTCCACGACGGCGGCGGTGGCGCTGCCCGGGCCGACCCTGCGCGGCGAGCGGTCCGGTGACGACATCCTGGTGTCCGGCCGGGTGGGCCCGGTGCTCGGCGGTGCCCTCGCCGACGCCGTGCTCGTGCCGGTGACGCGGGCGCGGGGGACCGACCCGGGCGGGACCGGGTCGGGCGGGATCGAGTGGTGCGTGCTGCGGCGCGGCGACGCCGGCGTGACCGTGACCGCCCGGCCCTCGACGGACGGCACGCGGCCGGTCGCCGACGTGGTGGCGACCGAGGCGGTGGTGCACCCGATCGACCGGCTGGCGGTGACGGAGGACCCGACCGTGGTGGCCGACCTCGCGGCCACGCTGGTGGCGGCCGAGTCGGCCGGGGCCATGGCCTGGTGCGTCGAGACGGCCGCGTCCTACGCCGCGGTGCGTGAGCAGTTCGGTCGCCCGATCGGGCAGTTCCAGGCGGTGAAGCACCGTTGCGCCGACATGCTGCTGCGGCTCGAGCAGGGGCGGGCCGCGGCGTGGGACGCCGCCCGCGGCGCCGACGATCCCCGCGAGGCCGGGCTGGCCGCCTGCGTGGCGGGGACCCTGGTCCCCGACGCCGCCCTCGAGGTGGCCAAGGACTGCATCCAGGTGCTCGGTGGCATCGGCTACACGTGGGACCACGACGCCCACCTGTACGCCAAGCGGGCCCTGGCGCTGCGTCTGCACCTCGGCGGGCCCGAGCCGTGGCGCGACCGGGTGGCCCGCCTGGCGCTGGCCGGTGCCCGACGCTCGGTGCGGGTGGCGCTGCCTCCCGAGGCCGAGCCGCTCCGGGCGGAGGTGCAGGCCTTCGTCGAGCAGGTCAAGGCCGAACCCAAGCAGGAGTGGAACCGGGCGGTCGCCGACGCCGGCTACCTCGTGCCCTACTGGCCGTCGCCGTGGGGGCGCGACGCCGGGCCCATCGAGCAGCTCGTCATCGACGAGGTGTTCGCCGCGGCGCGCATCCGCCGTCCCCACCTGCAGGTCGGCGCCTGGGTGCTCCCCACGATCATCGCCCACGGCACGCCCGAGCAGCAGGAGCGGTTCATCCCCCGACCCTGCGAGGCGAGCTGCTGTGGTGCCAGCCGTTCAGCGAGCCCGGCGCCGGCAGCGATCTGGCGTCGCTGGCGACGAGGGCGGTGCGCGACACGACCGAGGGCGGCTGGCGGCTCACCGGGCAGAAGGTGTGGACGACCATGGCGCACCTCGCCCAGGGGGGGATCTGCCTGGCCCGCACCGATCCGGTGGCGCCCAAGCACGAGGGCATCACGTGCTTCCTGGTCGACATGACGTCGCCGGGGGTGGACGTTCGCCCCCTGCGGGAGCTGACCGGAGCCGAGCTCTTCAACGAGGTCTTCCTCGACGACGTGCTCGTGCCCGACGACTGCGTGGTCGGTCCGGTCAACGGGGGCTGGGAGGCGGCCCGCACGACGCTGGCGAACGAGCGGGTCTCGATGGGGTCGGGGTCGTCGTTCGGTCCGGGGCTCGAGTCGGTGGTGCGGCTCGCCGGCCAGCGCCTCGCTGCTGGTGACACCGGCAGTGCGGCGGCGGACGAGGAGGCGGCCGCAGCGGTCGGCGGCGTCGGCGACGTCGCGACGTCGGACCGGGGCGACGTGGCGGTCGAGGGCGCAGGGGTCGCCGCCGCCCGGGGCGAGCCATCGACGACGGAGGTCGCGGTCGGGGGCGCCGACCTCCTGGCGGCCTCGCCCGGCGCCGTGCGCGACCAGCTCGGCGCCCTCGTCGCCGAGGGTCAGGCCGTGGCCGTGCTCGGCCTGCGGGCGACGTTGCGGGCCCTGGCCGGGGCCGAGCCCGGGGCGGAGGCCAGCGTGCGCAAGGTGCTCGGGGTCGAGCACGAGCAGCACGTCCAGGAGGCGGGTCTGGCGCTGCTGGGGTCGGCGGCGGCCGCGACCGACGGCGAGGCCGCCCTGTGGGTGTCGGGGTTCCTCGGCAACCGGGCGCTGTCGATCGCCGGTGGCACCTCCGACATCCAGCGCAACGTGATCGCCGAGCGCCTCCTCGACCTCCCCAAGGACCCCTGACCCCCCCACCCCGGGGAATCGGTGACGGTTACGTGTCCTGCGCGCGCACAACCGTCACCGGAACGCCGGTGTGGGGCGTCGCCGTCCCGGGATCGGCCAGGTCAGACGATGTCGCGGTGCCGGTAGCGGGCGAGGCCGGCGGCGACGATGGCCACGGCGACCAGCGAGAGGGCCACGACGGGGGTGGCCGTGAAGGCGCCGCCCGGGAGCTTCGGTACGTGGGCGAAGGGGGACAGGTCCAGCACCCACTGGCTGAGGTTCAGCAGCGGGCCGAGCTCGGCGAGCAGGACGAAGGCGGCGAGGGCGATCCACCCGACCGTGGTGGCGCGGGGCCCGAGCCCGTACCCGGCGATGGCGATCGCCACCAGCACCAGCGCCGCCGGCAGCTGCACGAGGGCGGCGACGACCACCTGGCCCGTCTCGCCCAGGTCGCCGATCGCGGCGCCGTGGGCGAGCCCGGCGCTGACGCCGGCGAGCACCAGCAGCGCGGTGGTGCCGCCCACGGCCACGGCGATGTGTCCGCCTGCCCACCTGATGCGGCTCACCGCGGTGGCGAGCACGGGCTCGGTCCGCAGCTCGTGCTCCTCGGTGCCCAGGCGCACGATCACCGAGATGCCGTAGGCGGCGGCGACGATCCCGGCGAAGCTGAGCTCCACGGCCAGGAAGGCGTCCATCAGCGCCGTCTCGCCACCGAGCTTGGTGAACAGGTCGCGGGCCTGCTCGCTGCCCATGAAGCTCTCGACGCTGGAGGCCAGGTTGCCCAGCAGCGCCCCCATCCCGGCGAAGCCGACGGCCCAACCGATGAACGAGACCCGGTGCAGGCGCCACGCCAGCGCCAGCGAGCTGCGCAGGCCGGGCGAGGCGGTGGCCGGGCCCGGGCGGGTCGGGATGGCGCCCGTGCCGAGGTCGCGGCGGGCGGCGAGGGCGAACGCACCGATGCCGACGACGGCCGTGAACCCGAGCGTGATCAGCAGGACCCACCATCGGTTCCCGGCGAAGGGGCGGAACTGCTGGCCCCATCCGATGGGGGAGAGCCAGCTCAGCCAGCGGGGACCGGCCTCGTCGGCGGCGTCGCCGACGGCCCGGACCAGGTAGACCGCGGCGAGGACGCCGGCCGACAGCGAGGTGGCCGTCCGCGCGCTCGGGGTCAGCTGCACGATGACGGCGGCGATCGCGCCGAACGCCAACCCGACGCCGGCCCAGGCCAGGCCGAAGGCGATCGACCCGTCGACGGGCAGGCCGGTCGCGGCCAGGCCGGCGGCAGTCAGCACGGCCAGCGCCATGCTGGTCAGCGCCACCACCGTGAGGGCGGCGGCCAGCGGCGCGAGGCGTCCGGTTGCCGTCGCGCCGAGCAGCTCGGTCCGGCCTGACTCCTCGTCGGCGCGGGTGTGGCGCACCACCAGCACCACGGCGAGCATGGCGACGAACACCGCTCCGATCCCGCCCATCTTGATCATGGCGATGGCGCCGATGGAGGTGGGGTCGTAGATGCGTCCGTAGAAGGCGACCAGCGCCGACGACTGGTTCACCGCGTCGGCGGCCTGCAGCCGATCGGCCGCGGTCGGGTACAGGTCGACGGTCGCCGACGACGACAGCGCCGCCATCCCGACGAACACGGCCAGCCACACCCCGATCAGGACCCGGCTGCGATGCAGGGCCAGGCGGACGAGCGTGCCGGTGCCGGCGAGCTCGTTCACGTCGCGACCCCTTCGGGCGCGGGAGCCGCGACGGCGTCGGGGGCCTCGGCGTAGTAGCGCAGGAACAGCTCCTCCAGCGTGGGTGGTTGGCTGATCAGGCTGCGGATCCCGACGGCGGTGAGCCGGCGCAGCACCTCGTCGAGCGCCTGCGGATCGACGTGGCACCGCACCGTGGTGCCCTCGACGAGCACGTCGTGCACGCCGGGGACGTCGGCCAGACCGGCGGGCGGCGCCGCGGTCAGCTCGGCCGCGATGAAGGTGTGGGTGAGGTGGCGCAGCGCCGACAGCGCCCCCGTCTCGACGGTCTGCCCGGCGCGGATGATGGTGACCCGGTCGCACACGGCCTCGACCTCGGCGAGGATGTGGCTCGACAGCAGCACCGTCCGGCCGCGGTCACGCTCCTCTCGCACGCAGTCCCGGAAGGCGGCCTCCATGAGCGGGTCGAGACCGAGCGTCGGCTCGTCGAACAGGAGCAGCTCGACGTCGGAGGCCAGGGCGGCGACCAGCGCCACCTTCTGGCGGTTGCCCTTCGAGTACGACCGACCCTTCTTCGTGGGGTCGAGGTCGAAGCGGTCGAGCAGGTCGGCGCGTCGGCGCTGGTCGAGCCCCCCGCGCAGGCGTCCGAGCAGGTCGATCACCTCGCCCCCGGACAGGTTCGGCCACAGGGCCACGTCACCGGGGACGTAGGCGAGGCGGCGGTGCAGCGTCACCGGATCGCGCCACGGGTCGCCTCCCAGCAGCTCGGCGGTCCCTCCATCGGCGCGCACCAGCCCGAGCAGGATCCGCAGCGTCGTGGTCTTGCCGGCGCCGTTGGGGCCGAGGAACCCGTGCACCTCGCCGGTGTCGACGCTGAGGTCGAGGCCGTCGAGCGCCTGGGTCCGACCGAACGACTTGACCAGCCCCTGGACCGAGATGGCGATCGTCATGGCCCCATGGTGCGCCCACCGGCACGGTTGGGGAAGGGACGAAGGTCCGGGCCCGCAGCGTCGGCCGACGGTCGCCTCCGCCGCGGGCGGGTCAGCCGGGGGCGGGCCGGCGCACGGAGCGTCGCACGCCCGGGATGGCGCCGAGGACGCCCCGGGCCATGGCGCCCATCTCCGACACCGTCTCGTCCATGTGGGACATGCGCAGGTCCATCGCGCTGATCATCCCGGACAGCTCGGGCAGGAGGCGGTCGAGGGCGAACACCGTCTTGCCGAGCTCGCCGTTGAGCTCGTGCACCGCCTCCTCGACGCTGCCCACACCCTCGGTGACCTCGCTCATGACGTCGTTGAGGCGCGGGAGGGTGGCGTTCAGACCCGCCATGGTGTCCTCCAAGGCGTCGGTGAGGCGGTCGAGGCGGGTCGGCAGCTCCACCAGGGAGCGGCGGGTCTGCCGGATGGTCCACGGCACCATCGCCACCTCCTGGGCCAGCACCACGGTCCAGCGCAGGACCGACGCCGGGTGCAGCGGCGACCGGGTGGCGGCCTCGGTCGTCGGCTCGGGCGCCGTCGACCTCGTCGCCGACCGCAGCGGCCGCACCTGCGCCCCGGCCTCCGACACCGACTCGGACTCGGATTCGGGCACCAGCTCCATCACCCACCCCCCGGGCTGCTCGCCGCCAGAGCGTAGTGGCGGACCCCGGGTCGACGGGTCGGCGATCGTCGGTCGTCCCGGTCGACGGGTCGGCGATCGTCGGATGGTCGGCCGGTGCGTCGGCCACCGTCGGTCGGCGTGGTGGTGCGGCACTAGGGTGCAGGCCGCGGTCGAGGCCGCCGTCGCCTTCGGGACGGGAGGGATCGTGAGCCAGCAGGAGTGGAGCTTCTCGTACGAGGAGCCGCTGCACGAGGTGTTCCCCGCGCTGCTCGACGCGCAGCGGGCCTGGCTCGCCCAGATCGAATCGCTGCAGGCGCTCGACCGCAAGACCCACGAGCTCGTCCGGATGGTCGTGATGGTCCTGGCCCGCAACGGTCGGGGGATCCGCCGCCACGCGCAGCTCGCCACCGAGGTCGGAGCAACCTGGGACGAGATCGCCGCCGCCGTCGTGCTCACCGAGCCGGGCTTCGGGATCCTGGCCGCGGTCGAGGCGATCCCCTTCGCCCGGGACGGCCACGACCGTGGCCGACGCGCGCTCGAGGGCGAGGAGCTCGACGAGGACCTCGACGAGGAGGGCTGAGCCGGCGAGCCCGGCTCGTCACGGGATCGGCAGGATCCTCGCTGCCCGCACGGCTCCCTCGGCCAGCTCGAGCACGCCCATCGTGCATCGGGGCTGGCGCCGGCGCTGCGTCGGCGACCCCGGGTTGAACAGCCGCTGCCCGTCGACGCCGACCTCGTCCACGGGCTCGTGGCTGTGGCCGAACACCACCAGACCGGCACGGGGGAACCACCGCCGCAGGCGATCGGGCCGCCCCCGACGGGCACCCGAGTCGTGGACCATGGCGATGCGCACGCCGCCGAGCACCAGCTCCAACCGGTCGGGCAGCCGGCGTTCCAGGCCGACGTCGTTGTTGCCGAGCACGGCGTGCACCGTGGTCACCGACGCCAGCTCGTCGAGCAGCTCGCCGCACACGACGTCGCCGGCGTGCAGCACGACGTCGGCCGCCCGCACCTGCGCCCACACCGGCTCGGGCAGGGGACGCCCGCCGGGCCGTAGGTGCGTGTCGGCGAGCACGGCGACGCGCCGCGGAGGGGGTGAAGCGGTCATCGGACCAGCATGCCCGCCGGGAGTGCTAGGAACTCCACCTGACGCTGATGTCAGGTAGGGGGCCGCCCGCGGCGGCGTCCGGGAGGGAGCGACGGTGAGCGACCAGACGGCCAAGCCGTTCCGGGTGCTGCCCCGGGTCACCCCGGAGAACGAGCACTTCTGGCGGGGTGGGGCCGAGGGCGAGCTGCGGTTCCTGCGGTGCGGCGCGTGCGGCACCTGGATCCACCCGCCGTCGCCGGTGTGTCCGGCGTGCCGGGCGCGCGACGTCGCCCCCGCGGCGGTCAGCGGGCGGGCGGTCGTGCACACCTTCACGGTGAACGAGCAGCCGTGGATCCCCACGATGGACCCGCCCTACGTCATCGCCATCGTCGAGCTGCCCGAGCAGGCGGGTCTGCGGCTCACGACCAACATCGTGGGCTGCGACCCCGGCGACGTCCGCATCGGGATGCCGGTGCGCGTCGCCTTCGACCACTACGACGACGACGGCTACGAGGTCTGGCTGCCGATGTTCGAGCCCGACCCCGACGCGCCGGCCACGCCCGGGGGAGGCGCCCGATGAAGGCCACGACCCGGCTCGAGGACCGGGCCATCATCTCCGGCGTCGGCCAGTCCCAGGTCGGTCGACGGATCTACCGCGACCCACTGGACCTCACCGTGGAGGCTGCGCTGGCGGCGATCGCCGACGCCGGCCTCACCCCCGAGGACATCGACGGGGTCGCCACGTACCCCGGCAACCAGGACATCCCCCCCGGCTTCAGCGGCGTCGGCGTCACCGAGATCCAGGACGCGCTGCGGCTCGAGCTCGACTGGTTCGCCGGCGGCCTGGAGTCGCCGGGCCAGCTGGGCTCGGTGATCAACGCCGTGTGCGCCGTGGCGGCGGGCCTGTGCGATCACGTCCTGTGCTTCCGCACGGTGTGGGAGGCCAGCGCCCAGGGTGACAAGGGTCGGGCCTCGGTGACGATGGGCGCGGGCGGCGGTGGCGCCTACCGCGCGAACAGCTTCATGCAGTGGACGCTGCCGTTCGGGGCGCCGTCGGCCGCCAACTGGATCGGGATGATGGCCCAGCGCCACTTCCACGAGTTCGGCACGACCCGCGAGCAGCTGGCGTGGATCGCCCTCAACGCCCGCCGCAACGCCGAGGTCAACCCCAAAGCGATCTACCGCGACCCGATGTCGCTCGACGACTACCTGAACGTCCGGATGATCTCCACGCCGCTGTGCCTCTACGACTGCGACGTCCCCGCCGACGGCTCGACCGCGGTGATCGTGTCGCGCGCCGAGCACGCCGCCGCCATCGACCACCCCGCCGCCCGGGTGGAGGCGGTGGGGTCGGCCCTGCGAGGCCGTCCCTCGTGGGACCAGTTCGACGACCTCACCACCATGGCGCTGCGCGACGCCGCGACCATGCTGTGGGAGCGCACCGACCTGACGCCCGACGACGTCGACGTCGCCGAGCTCTACGACGGGTTCAGCTTCATCACGTTGTGCTGGCTCGAGGCGCTCGGGTTCTGCGGCAAGGGAGAGGGCGGAGCCTTCATCGACGGTGGGTCCGCCATCGCCCGCGACGGCCGCATCCCGCTCAACACCCACGGCGGCCAGCTGTCGGCCGGCCGGCTGCACGGCTACGGCTTCTTGCACGAGGCGTGCACGCAGCTGTGGGGCCGGGGTGCCGCCCGTCAGGTCGAGCGCCCCGGAGGGCGGGCACCGGAGGTGGCGGTGGTGGGCGCCGGCGGCGGCCCGCTGGGCGGGTGCCTGTTGCTGACCTCGGGGTGAGCGGCGCGGTCGCCGACCCGGCGCTCAGACCGAGTAGCGGTCGCGCTTGAAGCGGCGCGAGGTCTGCGCCCACATGATGAGGGCGACGACGCCCCACACCACCGACCACGACCAGAAGGGCGTCAGGAACGTCAGCAGGACGGCGAAGGGGACCACCAGCCACAGCGGGAGGAACCGCAGCGTGCCGAGGGCGTCGAGCAGGCCGGCGCCGACGCCGCGGGACCTCCGGTACACGGTGGTGCGCAGCTGGTGGGCCGTGGCGAGGTGGCGGTTGAAGTCGTCGAGCTCGTCGAAGGCGTCGCCGCAGTAGGGGCACGGGACGGGCTCGTCGCTCGCCGACGCGTCGAACCAGTCCTCGTTCGGCCCGGGCGGCGCCCACGCCCGGCCGCCGGCGTCGGCGCCCGGGCGTTCGCCGGCGGCGAAGGGTCCGGTGCGGTCGTAGCCGTACCAGCGGACGTAGTCGGTGTCCCACCAGCCGCGACCGTGGGCGTCGGACGCGCCGGCCGAGGCACCCGGCGCGTGTGGCGCGTCGTAGGCCCGCCAGGCGCCCGGACCTCCTTCCTTGAACTCCTGGCGGATCCGCGCCATGGCGGCGTTGAGCTGGCGGGTGCGGGCCTCGGCGGCCGCCACGGCGTCGGGCCCCTCGGCCTGGTGGAGGTCGGGGTGCCACTCGCGCAGGCGGAGGCGGTAGGTGGCCTCGATCTCCTCGATCGGCGCGGCGGGCGTGACGCCGAGCACCTCGTAGGGGTTCATCCGCCGAAGGACTCCCGGGCCGGACGGCCGTCCGGACCGCCCGGACGGGTTCCGAGAAGCCTACGCCCTGCCCGGCCCGCGGCCCCAGGTGCGGCCCGCTCGCCGGGCGGACGAACGGGGCGCCGCGCTCGGTCGCGCTCGCCGGTCGCGCGCACCCGCGCTCCTCACCCGTCGGCCCGCTGGGGTCCGGGCGGCGCCGCGCGCGAGCATGCCGCCGTGGGGATCTACGAGGACCATGTGCTGCCCCGGGCGATCGACGTCCTCCTCGGGAACCGCTGGATGGCCGACGTCCGCCGCCCGGCGATGGAGGGCCTGCACGGCACCGTGCTCGAGATCGGCTTCGGATCGGGGCCGAACCTGCCGCTGTACCCGCCCGAGGTCGACCGGGTGCTCGCCGTCGATCCGTCGGCGGTGGGCCGGCGCCTGGCCACCCGGCGCCTGGAGGCCGCGACGGTGCCCGTCGAGTTCGTCGGGCTGGACGGGCAGCACCTGGCCCTCGAGGACCGGTGCGTCGACGCGGTGCTGTCGACGTGGACGTTGTGCACGATCCCCGACGTGCACCTGGCGTTGCGGGAGGCGCACCGGGTGCTGCGCGACGACGGCCGGCTGTCGTTCCTGGAGCACGGCCTGTCGCCGAAGGCCGGCGTCGCCTCGTGGCAACACCGCCTCACCCCCCTCCAGCGACGGATCGCCGGTGGCTGCCACCTCGATCGCGACATCCCGGCGATCGTGCGCCGGGCCGGCTTCTGGACCGAGCACCTGCGGGAGTTCGACCTCGGCGGGCTGCAGGTGGCCACCCACATGTTCTGCGGGACCGCCCGCAAGGCGGTGCCGACCGATCCGGGCGACGAGCCGCGCTGAGGGTAGGTCGGCGCCCGACGGAGCGATGTCGACGCCGCGCCGATGAGCCTCGCCGGATGCCGCAGGCTCGGCGCATGCCGGCAGGCGCGGCGTGCCGTCGGAATGAGCCGTGCGCATCACGGCACGGCCGCCGCCGATGCGCCATCATGCGGACCGACCACGACGAGGAGGGTGCGGCGATGCAACTGGGGATGGTTGGCCTGGGTCGGATGGGGGCGAACCTGGTGCGGCGGCTCGTGCGCGACGGCCACACCTGCGTCGTCTACGACGTGAGCGCCGACGCGACGCAGTCGCTGGCCGCCGAGAGCGACGCCATCACGGGCGCCGCCAGCCTCGAGGACTTCGTGCAGAAGCTCGACGCGCCTGCCGCGTGGGTGATGGTGCCGGCCGCCTTCGCCGGCCAGACCGTCACCGAGCTGGCCGGGCTGATGGAGGCCGGTGACATCGTCATCGACGGCGGCAACACCTACTACCGCGACGACATCGACCGAGCCGCGGCGTTGGCGCCGTCGGGCGTGCACTACGTCGACGTCGGGACCAGCGGCGGCGTCTTCGGGCTCGAGCGGGGCTTCTGCATCATGATCGGCGGTGAGGACGACGTCGTCGCCCACCTCGACCCGATCTTCCGGTCGATCGCTCCCGGGACCGGCGACGTCGAGCGCACGCCCGGTCGCGCGGGCGGCCCGGCGCCGTCGGAGATGGGCTACCTGCACTGCGGGCCCCACGGCGCCGGGCACTTCGTGAAGATGGTCCACAACGGCATCGAGTACGGGATCATGGCGGCCTACGCCGAAGGTCTGAACGTGCTGCAGCACGCCGACGCCGGCAAGGCGCACCGCGAAGCCGACGCCGAGACCACCCCGCTGCGCGACCCGAAGTACTACCAGTACGACCTCGACCTGAAGGAGGTCGCCGAGGTGTGGCGGCGCGGCAGCGTGATCGCCTCCTGGTTGCTGGACCTCACCGCCGCCGCCCTGGTCGAGGACCCGAACCTCGACTCGTTCGAGGGCCGGGTCTCGGACTCCGGTGAGGGGCGATGGACGTCCCTGGCGGCCATCGACGAGGGCGTGCCCACCCCCATCCTGACCACCTCGCTGTACGAGCGGTTCAGCTCGCGCGGCGAAGCCGACTACGCCGACAAGCTGCTCTCCGCCATGCGCAAGCAGTTCGGCGGTCACGACGAGAAGAAGTGACGTCGCACAGCCGATGAGCGGGGATCCAGAGGTCCGCCTCGTCGTGTTCGACGGCGAGCCGGCGGTGACGTTGGCCGCCGGCGAGCTGGAGGCGACGTTCGTGCCGTCGCTCGGCATGCTCGGCGCGTCGCTGCGGTTCGGCGGCGAGGAGCACCTGAGCCTGCACGGTGGGCTCGACGCCTACCGCGAGGGTCACACCACGGGCATGCCGTTGCTGGCGCCGTGGGCCAACCGGCTGGCCGGCTTCGAGTACAAGGCGGCCGGGGTCAGCGTCGAGATCGACCGCAAGGCCGACGGATTGCACCTCGACGCCAACGGGCTGCCGATCCACGGCACGATGGCCGCCCGGCCGTGGCACGTCGCCCGGGTGATCGCCGACGAGCGGGCCGCGGTCCTGGTGGCCCTGTTCCCGTTCGAGGGTGACGAGCTGCTCGCCGCCTTCCCGTTCCCGCACGAGCTCGAGATCGAGGCCCGGGTCGTGCCGGCCGGTCCGCCGGCGCCGTCGACCCGGCCGCCGCTGGCCGGCGCCGCCCGTCCGGTGCGTCGGGGATCCCCGGCCCGGTTGGTGGTGGCTACCACCGTGCGGCCCACCGGTCGGCGCAAGGTGCCGGTGTCGTTCGGCTGGCATCCCTACTTCACGCTGCCGGGGATCAAGCGGGGCGACCTGCGTCTGCTGCTCCCACCGCGCGAGCACCTGGTGCTCGACGAGCGCGGCCTCCCCACCGGCGAGTCGGCGCGCCAGAAGGCCGAGGCCGAGCTGCTGGGTCGGCGGACCTTCGACGACGCCTACCGCCTGCGCGCCGATCGGCGGCTGGCGCTCGAGGGCGACGGCTCGCGGCTCGGCATCGAGTTCGATCGCAGCTACCCGTTCGCCCAGGTGTTCGCACCGTCGGGCAAGAGCTTCGTGGCCCTCGAGCCGATGACGGCGCCGGTGGACGCCTTGTCCTCGGGTGCCTGCCCGGTGGTGGCGCCGGGCTCGAGCTTCACCGCCCGCTTCTCGGTGACCATCGAGCACGTCCGCACCCGCTGACGGTCGACGACTGCGGCGGCCCGGCCCGCCGACGTCAGCGGTAGTAGCCGACCACGTCGACGAAGAAGTCGGTGCTCGCGCTCCCCGAGCAGCGGGCGGTGAGCTGGGCGAGGGAGTCGAGGGCCACGACGGCGCTGTTGGCGATGATGGTGTTGGGCGCGTTCCAGTTGATCGTGGAGTTCCCGGGCCAGGCGATGCCGCCCTTGAACAGGGCGAGGAACCCGCTGGCCGAGGTGTTCACCACGGTGACGTTCACCAGGGCGGCGGTGGCCCCGAGCGGCACCGCGCCACCGACCTTGCAGTCGACGGTGCGCTGGCCGTTGTTCGCGAGCGGCGTCTTGATCCCCCCGAGCGGAGGGTTGCCGGGTCGGCTGTCGTAGACGCGGGTGGTGCTGTCGAGGACGTGCAGGCTGCCGGCGCTGGTGGGCCCGGCCACCTTGCGCCACGTGCCGGGCGTGCCGGTGGCGACGCAGGCCCACACGTCGCCGTTGTCGTCGGCGTCGAGCATGCCGGCCACGCCGGCGGTGCTGCGACCCGCGGGCGGCCCGTTGCCCGCGACGGGCTCCAGCCAGAGGGCGGCGGACCGGCCGCGGCCCTGCAGCCCGATCCCGGCCCCGCTGGCGTTCACGTTGCCGCGGACGCCGACGCCACCGACCGCGCTGGACAGTCCGTAGACCCCGGTGGTGGTCGTGCGGGCGGCCCACCCGAAGATCGCGACCGGGCCGCCGCCGGCGGGAGCGAGGCTGGTGTCGCCGACCACGAGGATCGAGCCGCCGCCCGGCGGTGTCGAGGCACCCGTGTACCACAGCGTCGCCGGACTCGTGCCCGAGGTGACGAGGCCCGGGCCGATCGGATCGCCGTTGGCCGCCGCGGCCGGACCGGCGGCGATCGCGGCGCCGGCGGTGGTCGCCGCCACGGCGCCGGCGGCGGCGGTGCCGGCACGCCGGATGAACGCTCGCCGGTCGGGTGGCCCGATGTCGTCGGGTGCGCCCCGATGATCGGGCTGTGGTGCTGCGTCGGGCGCCACGTGATGCGTCGCCCCGGTCGGGTCCGCGGTGGCGTGGACCGCGGGCCTCGCCGCGGCCGCGGCCACCACGTCGTCGAGGCGGTCGCGGAGCTCGTCGATCTGGCGCTGCTGGAGCGCCACGAGCGATCGCAGCTCGGCGAGCTCGTCACGGCGGTCGGGATCCGGCGATGTGGCCGAGACGGTCACGGCGTCGGGGCCATCGCGGTCGGCGGGGTCCATGGCGTCCTCCTGGCGAAGCGACGTGACGGACGCAGGGTAGGGGAGGGCGGCGCCGGCCGTCGGGACGCGTCGACCGGGCTCAGCGCCGGATGGGTGGCCGGGGGCCGGGGTCGCCGAACTCCAGGGTGCGGTAGCGCAGCACCTGCAGGTCGGGCGGCCAGTCGAAGGGGTGCATGCCGGCCTTGCGCCACAGCATCGTCAGGAAGTCGCCGACCTCGGGCACCTGCTCCCAGACCGACGGGAGGAAGGTGCCGCGGTGGTGGCGCGAGTCGAGCAGCAGGCCGTCGCGGCCGGGTACCACCGTGGCCGCCAGCTCGGCCGGCGACTGCACCGCGAGGCGCTCCAGCGCGGACAGGACCGACACCTTCACCTCCATCACCTCGAACTGGGCGGGGGTGAGCGCCGGCATGCGGGGGTCGGCGAAGGCGGCCCGCTCGGCGTTGTGTGCGGTGTCCTCGGCCAGCGGGGAGATCGGCTCCATCGAGCCGATGCAGCCCAGCAGGTGCTCGCCCTGGCGCAGGGTGACGAAGGTGGCGCCCGGGGCGGCGAGGACCGGCGTGAGGTCGTCGTGGTCGAGCCGGAACCGCCGGCTCTCAAGCCGGGCCCGCACCGCCTCGGTGGCGATCTCGACGAGCGCACGGCGATCGTCGACGTCGAGCTCGGGCGCCGCCGCACCGAGGGAGGTCACGACGCCGGTCCCGTCGTCGCCGGCGTCCCCAGGACGAACGACCCGTAGCCGACGACGCGGTCGCGGTCGCCGGCGGTGTCGCCGGAGCTGCGCAGGTCGACCAGCCGGGTGGACAGGCCGTGGCGGCGGGCGGCGACGAGGAGCCCGTCGACGGGGTGCGCCGCAGGCCTGGTCGGGCTCGACGGCCCGACCCGCCACGATGGCCGCCGCCGTGGCCCGGTCGAGCGAGGCGGCCTCCTCGTAGCGGTGGTAGTGGCTCAGGTCCGACGAGACGACGATCAGGGTCTCGTCGCCACCCCACACCTCGTCGAGGGCGTCGGCCACGACCGACGCCGGCGCGCCGCCGACGATGATCGGCACCAGCGACCACCCCTCGCCGAGCACCCGCTGCAGGAAGGGCAGGTGCACCTCCAGGGAGTGCTCGGGGGCGTGGGCCCGGTCGGCGACCTCGACGCCGGGCAGGCCCGCCAGGCGCCCGTTGGCCTCGGTGTCGACGGGGACGAGGCCGAGCGGCGTCTCCCAGGCGTCTGCCGACGACAGCCCGAGGCGCGCACCGGCACCCGGTGAGCCGGACCGAGCAGCACGACGCGCTCGATCCGCTCGGCGCTGCTGCGCAGCCGGACGTAGGCCGATGCGGCGATCGGGCCGGAGTACACGTAGCCGGCATGGGGGGCGATGATCGCCTTCGGTGGGGCCTCGACGGCCGGCAGCGAGCGGGACGCGGCGGCCAGGTCGGTGTCGACGGTGGTGGCCAGCACGTCGGCCCGGCCCGGGTAGAACATCCCGGCCACGGCCGGCGGTCGCACCCGCAGCCGGCGCCCGCCGGCGTCGATCGCCGCGCCGCTCATCGCCGCCGCACCTGTCCCTCGGCGAGGCGCACCGGCACCCGCCGGGCCCCCACTCGCCGGGGGTCCGTCGAACACGCCGCTCACCTCGGCGCCGCACTCGCGGCAGTGGCCGTCGCCGGTGAGCCGGTAGCCGCCGATGACGTACCAGTCGCGCTCGATCACCCGCTCGCCGCAGGACGGGCAGTAGGTGGACCCGCCCTCGGTGTCGTGGACGTTGCCGGTGTACACGTGCTGGATCCCGTTGGCCTTGGCGATGCGACGGGCGCGGGTCAGGGTGGACGGTGGCGTGGGTGGCACGTCGAGCATCTTGAAGTCGGGGTGGAAGGCGGAGAAGTGCAGGGGCACGCCCGTCCCCAGCTCGTCGGCGATCCAGGCCGTCATGCGGTCGAGCTCGTCGTCGCCGTCGTTGTGGCCCGGGATCAGCAAGGTGGTGATCTCCAGCCAGCAGTCGGTCTCGTGCACGACGTAGCGCAAGGTGTCGAGCACGGGCTCGAGGTCGCCCATCGCCACGTGCTTGTAGAAGTCCTGGGTGAAGCCCTTGAGGTCGATGTTGGCGGCGTCGAGCACGGCGTACAGCTCTCGTCGCGGCTCGTCGCAGATGTAGCCGGCGGTCACGGCCACGGCCTTCACCCCGACGGCGTGGCAGGCCTCGGCCGTGTCGATCGCGTACTCGAGGAAGATCGTCGGGTCGTTGTAGGTGAAGGCGACGCTGGCGGCGCCGAGCGCCAGGGCGGCCTCGGCGATGTCCTCGGGCTGGGCCGCGTCGGCCAGCCGGTCGGTCTCCTTCGACTTGGAGATGTCCCAGTTCTGGCAGAAGCGGCAGGCGAGGTTGCAGCCGGCCGTCCCGAAGGACAGGACCGACGTGCCGGGCAGGAAGTGGTTGAGGGGCTTCTTCTCGATGGGGTCGACGCAGTAGCCGCTGGACCGTCCGTAGGTGGTCAGCACGACCTGGTCGTCGACCCGGCCCCGCACGAAGCACACGCCCCGCTGGCCCTCGCGCAGCTTGCAGGCACGCGGGCACACGTCGCACTGGATGCGGCCGTCGTCGAGGGCGTGCCAGTGGCGCGTCGGGATGGTGTGCGGGTCCTGCAGCGACACGGTGTCCGCCATACCGGTCAGGGTAGGGAGGGTCGTCGCGAACGGGAAGGGACCCTCGTCACCTCCCACCTCCGTTCCGTGACGCCACCGCCGTTCCGGTGGCACTTGTGCATCTCCAGGCGGAGAAGGCGTCACCGGAACGCCGGAGGGGGGAGGTGGTGGGCGCGCGGCGCGGTCCGGGCGCGTCCCGACGCCCTCGGCCCCTCCGCGCGAGACTGCCGCCCGGCACACTCCGAGGGGGTCACGACGTGAAGGTCTTGGGCATCGACATCGGCGGCACCGGGATCAAGGGGGCCGTCGTCGACACCAACAAGGGCGTCTTCAAGACCGACCGCCTCCGCATCCTCACCCCGCACCCCGCGACCCCCGACGCCGTGGCCGAGGTCGTGGGCGAGATCGTCGACCACTTCGAGTGGGAGGGTCCGGTGGGCTGCACCTTCCCCGGTGTCGTGACCCACGGCGTCATCCGCACCGCGGCCAACCTCGACCACGAGTGGATCGGGCTGCAGGCCTCGTCCCACCTCGGCCGGGGCCGTTCGATGACCGTGCTCAACGACGCCGACGCCGCCGGGCTCGCCGAGGCCACCTTCGGGGGCGGGGGCGCCAACAAGGGCGTGGTCCTGCTGCTCACGCTCGGCACGGGGATCGGCTCGGCCCTCATGTACCACGGCAAGCTGGTGCCCAACTCCGAGCTCGGCCACCTCTCGCTGCATGGTGGGGACGCCGAGAAGTACGCCGCCGAGTCGGCCCGTGAGCGCGATGGCCTCTCGTACGAGGAGTGGGCCGGGCGCCTGAGCGAGTACCTGCAGCTGGTGGAGGACCTGCTGTGGCCCGACCTGTTCGTCCTCGGCGGCGGCATCTCCAAGCAGCCCGATCCGTGGCTGCCGCTCGTCGAGTGCCGCACGCCGGTGACCACGGCTCGGCTCAAGAACAAGGCCGGCATCATCGGGGCCGCCCTGCAGGCCCGCCACCACGCCGAGCACGAAGCCAAGGACAAGGGCGGGAAGAAGAAGTAGCCACGGCGCCCCGTCGAGGGGCACCGGTCGCGTCGGGGGCCGACGGCGCCGGCTCAGCCGAGGCCGAGCTGGGCGAGGTCGTGGGCCGCGACCGCAGCCACCTCGGTCGGGGTGCGGGGGCCGTACGTGCGGTTGCCGTCGAACGACGCCAGGCGGGCGTTCTCGATCTGGTCGCGGTCGATGCGGCAGGTGGAGGTGATCGGTGTGACGCCGTAGAGCCGGGCCGAGTTGAGCCCGAGGATCTTGGCCTTGGCCTCGGCGGTGAGGCGCGGGTAGCCGTAGCGCTCGCGGAAGGTGGGCGTGATCTCGAAGGACCGGAACGCCTGGATCTGGTCCTGGGGCGACCCGTACCAGATCGAGTCGGTGCCCCAGACGATGTTGTCCTCTCCGAAGGCGACGAGCAGCTTGCCGATGGCGTGGGCGGCCTGGTCGGGCTTCTGCATCAGCGCCCGCCACGTGGAGCCCAGCTCGGCGTACACGTTGCCCCCGGGACCGATGCCCGCCTGCTGCACCGAGCGGACGAGCCGGTCGATGCCCTTCGTGTTGGCCTCGTCGTAGGGGCCCTCGGTGGAGTCGACGTCGTAGCCCGAGTGGTACACGACGAAGCGGATGTCGGGGTTGCGGGCGGCCGCCGGGCCGACGTCGACGGGATCGGAGAACTGGGGTGCCGCCGACACCATGGCGAAGCCCTTGTGCACGGCCACCAGCTTCGGCCCGAGCTCGCGGACCTCGTCGAGGAAGGCCTGGCCGACCTGGGGTGCGGCGGGATCGTGGTCGTCGAGGTACCAGCCGGGGCCGCCGAGGTGGGTGTAGACCTTCCACGCCGCCATGGGGGTGGTGGCCTTGAGCCGCGCCATGTTCTCGAACACGCCCGGCAGGGGACCGGTGCTGGGGTGGGCCTCGCCCTGCATCAGCGTGCGCCGGTCGTTGCAGAGCCGGTCGGCCAGGTCGATCGTCTTGGCCATGACGTCGGCGCTGAGCGGCGACCCGGCGAACGGCAGCGCCGACAGGATCACCATGTTGGTGTCGCTGCGGTTGAACAGCAGGTCGAGGTACTTGTCGACCGAGAAGCAGGCCTTGGGGTCGCCGCTCTTGCTGTCGTCGCACTGGGCCTGGGGGAACATCACGCCGAGCGAGGGCGGGTAGTCGTGGGTGGCGTCGAGGTAGTGCGTCTGCACGTCGAACACGAACTGCTCGCCGCCGAGCGCGTCGTAGGCGGCGTCGGGCTCGGTCCCGGCCTCTTCGGGGATCGAGAAGGTCCCACCGCTGCCGCCGGAGCCGGCGGCCTTGTTCGCCTCGCCGCTGCAGGCAGCCAACGCCATCAGGGTCGTCGCCGCCCCCATCGACGACAGCAGGAAGCGGCGCCGCGACATCCCCAGGCGGCGGGCGTTGCGGTCGGCGTCCTCACGGGCCCTGCGCACCGCTTCGCGCACGACGTCGGTCGGGGGCGGCGGGACGAACTCGCCGTTCGAGCACGGGTTGAGCTTGATGGGCAGGCCCGGGTCGTCGTCGGGCTCGGGCACGCCCACGTGGAAGTCGTCGAATCGGCCCACGGCCACCCCCGGTGCATCGTGCGGGCGCGAACGCCCAGGTCGATCCTCGCATCGACCGCATACGAATGGTGTCGCGCGTCACAGCCTGGCACGGAGCACCGCCGCGACGGTCGGCGGCTCGACCACTCCCTGCGCGACCGATCGTCGGGCTCCGGGCGACTCGACGACCTGGCATCGCCTCGTGCTGGCGGTGGCGTGGGCTCGGTCCGGGCGGCGCATCCACGGCGGCCATGAGCCGCCGTTGCTAGCGTCGCTCCCATGAACGCCCTGCTCATCGTGCTGCTCGTGGTGGTCGTGGTCGTGATCGTCGCCGGTCTCGCCCTCACGCCCATGTTGAACAAGAGGGGCGACGCCGCCATCGAGCGGGCCCACGAGCTGGTGGGCGGCAAGGACGCGGTGAAGGTCATCGAGCCCAAGGCGACGGGCTTCGGCACCGAGCCCGACGAGGCCGGCGGGCTGCGGGGCATGGGCGTGCTGGCAGCCGGGCCCGACCAGATCGCCTTCGTGACCTGGGCGCCCCAGAAGGAGTTCTCGATCGACCGCGGCGCCATCACCAAGGTCGGCACCGCCGCCGACGACCCGACCGCAGTGCAGAAGACGATGATCCAGATCACCTACACCGACCCGTCCGAGGGCGAGGTGCTCGCCCAGTTCCGGATCGGTCGCGACCTGGGCGACTGGCTCGACGAGCTGGGCTACGACTGGGGCCCCGAGGGGCGCCCGGCCCCGGCCACCGAGGACGACGCCGACAGCTGACCGACCGAGCCGGCGGTCCGCCGTCGGCGCGGTCCTCGCACGCCGATGATCTGGTTGCGTCGGGCGTTCGGGGGCCCACGGTTCACGCAACCGGTTCGGACCGGCCGCGTGGCGGCCCCGGCCCGCTGCTACCAGCCCGTGAAGTCGGGCGTGCGGCGCTCGACGAAGGCGGTCATCCCCTCGCGGGCGTCGGCCGACCCGTTGACCAGCTCCTGGGCGTAGGCCTCCTCGTCGAAGGCGGTCTGGCGGCTCGATTCGAACGAGCGGTTCAGGAGCCACTTGGTCATGCCGATCGCCTTGGTCGGCCCGGCGGCCAGCCGTGCCGCCAGCTCACCGGCGGTGGCCGCCACCTCCTCGGACGGCACCACCCGGTTGGCGATGCCGAACCGCTCGGCGTCGGCGGCCGACAGGTCGTCGCCGAGGAACAGCAGCTCCTTGGCCCGGTGCATCCCGATCAGCCGAGGCAGCAGGTAGGCGCCGCCGGCGTCGGGCATGATGCCGCGCCGCACGAAGACCTCGATCAGGCGGGCCGAGTCGGCCATCACGACGAGGTCGCACGCCAGCACGAGCTGCGCCCCACCGCCTGCGGCCGTGCCGTTCACGGCGGCGACCACCGGCTTCTCGCAGTCGAGGATGCTGCCGATGAGGCGCTGCCACCCGCGCCGGATCATGCGGGCCGCGTCGCCCAGGGCTCGGTCGGGAGCGCCCTCGGGTCGGTCGGGCGCCGCGGCCCGGGGTCCGCCGAGGTTGGCGCCGGTGCAGAAGTGCTTCGGTCCCGCCCCGGTCAGCACGACGGCGCGCACCCGGAGATCGGCCGACGCGTCCTCGAGCAGGTCGCCGATCCGGTCGCGCATCGGCCACGACAACGAGTTGCCCTGCTCCGGCGCGTCGATGGTCAGCCACCCGACGCCGTCGTCCACTCGCCACGTCACCAGCTCCTCGGCCGGCCGGTCGTCCGCCATCGGATCGCCTCCTCGTCGTCGTGGCGCCGACGGCTCGCCGGTCGCGCGGCGGGACGATAGCGTGAGGTGACACCAGCGTCAGGTTTCTCGCCGGCATCGGATCGGCGAGCGAGGGGGTGGAGCGTGGGGCTGTTCGACGGCAGGGTCGCGGTGGTGACGGGCGCCGGGCGCGGCATCGGCCGGGCCGAGGCCGAGCTGCTGGCGGCCGAGGGAGCCAAGGTCGTGGTGAACGACGTGGGCGGGGGTGCCGCCGGGGAGGGGGCCGACACCTCTCCGGCGGAGCAGGTCGTCGGTGCCATCACCGCCGCCGGCGGCACCGCGGTCGCCAACTTCGACGACATCGCGACCTGGGCCGGCGCCGAGAACCTGGTGGGGGAGGCGATCGCCCGCTTCGGCGGCCTCGACATCCTCGTGAACAACGCCGGGATCCTGCGGGATCGGATGGTGTTCTCCATGTCCGAAGAGGAGTGGGACGCCGTCATCAACGTCCACCTCAAGGGCCACTTCTGCACGACGCACTTCGCGGCCGCCCACTGGCGGTCCCGGGCCAAGGAGACGGGTCAGCCGGTCGAGGCGGCCGTCGTCAACACGGCGTCGGAGTCGGGGCTCTACGGCAACGCCGGCCAGGTCAACTACGCGGCGGCCAAGGCGGGCATCGCGTCCATGACGATCGTGGTGGCCCGTGAGCTCGAGCGCTACGGCGTGCGGGTGAACGCCATCGCCCCGGTGGCGCGGACCCGGCTCACCGAGGCCATCGCCGGCGACCACATGGCCCCCAAGGAGGGTGACTTCGACCGCTTCGCGCCGGAGAACGTGGCCGCGGTGGCCTGCTGGCTGGCCTCGCCGTTGGCCCGGGGGATCAGCGGGCAGGTGGTGAAGGTCCAGGGCGGGCAGGTCCAGCTGCTGCAGGGTTGGCGGCCGCTCACCGAGGCGACGGCCGACAAGCCGTGGACGATCGACGGGGTCGACGCCGTGCGCGACGCCCTGCTGGCCGCCAGCGACGGGAGCATCCCGCCGTTCTTCTTCCCGTCGCCCGAGGCCTGAGCGAGCGCGGAGAGCATCGATGCAGCTGACCTGGAGCGAGCAGGACGAGGCCTTCCGCGAGGAGCTGCGGGCCTTCCTCGACCAGCACTGCCCGGCGGAGGCGCGCCGGGGCAAGGACTACCTCGGCGAGGGCGCCGCCATCCCCGACTGGGCGCGCGCGTGGCAGGCCACGTTGTTCGACCACGGGTGGATGGTCCCGCCCTACCCGCCCGAGCTCGGCGGGCGCAACGCCACGCCGACCCAGACGCTCATCTTCCTCGAGGAGCTCGCCCAGCAGGGCGTGGTGCGCTCGGTGCACTTCGGTGGCTACGCGATCGTCGGCCCGAGCCTGCTCGAGTTCGGCAGCGACGAGCAGCGGGCGATGGTGCCGGCCGCCATCCGGGGCGACACCGTCTGGTGCGTCGGGATGAGCGAGCCCGACGCCGGCTCCGACCTCGCCAACCTGTCGACACGAGCCGTCGACGACGGCGACAGCTTCGTCGTCAACGGCCAGAAGGTGTGGACGTCGTACGCGCCGTTCGCCGAGAAGTGCTTCTGCTACGTGCGCACCAACCCCGATGCGCCCAAGCACAAGGGCATCTCCGTGCTGATCATCGACATGGACACGCCGGGGGTGCAGGTGCGTCCGCTGCCGCACGTCACCGGCCAGGTCGAGTTCGCCGAGGTCTTCTTCGACGACGTCGTGGTGCCCAAGGCCAACCTCGTCGGCGAGCGCGACAACGGGTGGCGCATCACGATGGGGTCGCTGGCCCACGAGCGGGGCGGGCTGTGGATCGAGGGGGTGGCGGGCGCGCAGCGCGGCGTCGACGGGCTGCTCGCCATGGCGAAGCGGCGCGGCCTGGCCGACGACCCCATCGTCCGTCGCCGCCTCGCCGCCGCCTACGAGCGGGTCGCGTCGCTGCGGGCCCTCGGCTACAAGGGGTTCGCCTCGTTCGCCCAGGGCTCCTCGTCGCCCGAGCACTCCTACATGAAGCTGGCGACCTCCGAGCTGCGCAAGCAGCTGTTCGAGCTGGGCCTCGACCTGCAGGGCGCCTACGCGGCGGTCACCGACCCCGAGCTCGCCGAGGAGGCCGGCCGCTGGTGGCACGGCTTCTTCACCTCCCTGGCCGCCACCATCGGTGGGGGCACCTCGGAGATCCAGCGCAACGTCGTCGCCACGCGGGTGCTCGGCCTGCCGAGGGCCTGAGGAGGCAGGAGCCGACCATGGACTTCACGCTCACCGAGGAGCAGGCCCTGTTGCGGGACTCGGCCCGGACCCTGCTCACCAAGGAGTGCCCGCCGTCGCTGGTGCGCGCCCACATCGACGATCCGGCAGCGTCCGACGTCCTGTTCGATCGCCACCTGCGCGAGTGGGTGGCGCTCGGCGACGGCCCCCTCGTCGATCTCGTCCTGTTCTGCCAGGAGGCCGGCCGCGTCCTGCTGCCCGGGCCCTTCCTGGCCACCTCGGCCCTCTTCCTGCCGCTGCTGCGGGCCGCCGACCTCGACGCCGAGGCGGCCAAGGCGTCCACCGGCGAGCTGGTGGGAACGGTCGCCCTGGCCGGGCGCGACGGCACCTGGGTCACCGATCCGGTCAGCGCCGACCCGGTGCGGACCTTCGTGATCGACGCCGACCGGGTCGACATGGTGGCCGTGGTGGTGCCCGGCCCGGCGGTCGTGCTGGTCGACGCCGCCGCGACCGACCTGCGTCACGTGGCCACCCTCGACACGACCCGTCGGGTGTTCGAGCTCGACGTCCCGGGTGGCGCGGCCGGGGTGCCGCTCGACGCCGAGGACCTCGCCGCAGTGGTGGCGGCGGCCACCGTCGCCGTCGCCGCCGAGCTCGTGGGGGTGTCGCGCTGGTTGCTCGAGACGAGCGTCGCCTACGCGAAGGAGCGGGTGCAGTTCGACCGGCCGATCGGCTCCTTCCAGGGCCTGCAGTGGCAGATGGTCGACATGGCGCTCGACGTCGAGCGGGCCGAGGCTGCCGTCGCCTACGCCGCGATGGCGGCCGACGCCGGCGATCCCGACCGGCACCGGGCGGTCCACGTGGCCAAGGCCGCTGCCGGACAGGCGGCGCGCCACTGTGCGAAGACGGGCCTGCAGATCCACGGGGGCATCGGGTACACGTGGGAGCACGACCTGCACCTGTACCTGCGACGCGCCTATGCCGGCAACGCCCTGCTCGGCGACGCCGAGTGGCACCACGATCGCCTCGCCGAGCTCCTCCTCGACGGCGGCGCCTGACCGGCCGCCTCCTCGGCGGCCGTACCACGGCGCGGTCCGGCTCGATGGCCCTCGCCGAGCTGGTACGAGCCTCGGCGCTCGACGCGTCTGCGGCCACCGACGCGGCCGGCCCGGCGCGATCGCGGGCGAAGCGATCGGCACCGGGCCGGTGAGCGCGTCGGGTCGGTCACGCCGGTTCGGCGGACCGGTCGCGGATCAGGGCGTGAGCTGCATCGGGCTCGCCACCGGCACGCCGTCGCTCCAGGTGCCGAGGTCGAAGCTCACCCGGGTGGCGCCCGCGATGTTCGCGTCGAGAGCGGCGTAGTAGTAGCGCCAGTCCAGCGCGTCCTGCTGCCCGGTGCCGCCGAACAGCTGCATCAAGACGTCGGGCACGATCCCCTGATCCTGGATGGGGGCCATGTGATCGGCCACGAGGGCGGGCGAGCCGTGGCTGTCCGATCGCGCCTGGTACACGACCTTCGACGGCGCCGCGGTCAGCTCGTCGTAGACCTGCAGCGACTCGGCCGGGCTGGCGATGGTGTCGCGGTCGCCCGTGAGCACGATGGTGCGCACGTTCGTCGCCTTGGCCGCAGCGGCGTGGTCGATGGGCGTGATGGAGATCAGGCTGCGCACGAAGGAGGGGATCGAGGCGGCCGCGTTCAGCGACGGGTTCGCCAAGGTGATGCTCTGCACCGGCACGCCGCCGCGCCCCAGCCACGCCTCGCCCATCTCGCCGCCGAGGCTGTGGCCGTACAGGTGGACGTTGCTGCGCTCGGCGATGCCGCCGAGGCGGGACAGGGCGACGTTGGTGGCGTCGACCGCCCGCTGCAGCATCTTGTTCTGGTCGGTGTCGGTGAGCAGACCGAGGATCCCGCCCTTGTTGAACTGCGGGAACACCACGATGTAGCCCTGCCGGGTCAGGTGGTCGATGTGGCCCTGGTAGATCTCGGGCGCCAGCAGCATGAAGCCGTGCAGGAACACCACCACCGGGGCGGTGGTGCCGTGCTGCAAGCGGTTGGGCACGTACCACCACACCCGGGTGCCGGCGTAGCCGTCGCCGGTGACGTGCTTGGTCGCCGAGGTGGCGACGTAGCCCTGGGACGAGCCGTAGCCCGTCGCGGGTTGTCCGGGCGGGTCGACGGACGCCGCCTGGGCGGGTCCGCCGGCCAGGGCCAGGACGGTGGTGAGGACGGCCGCGGCCGCGGCCAGTCGCACTCGTTGCATGGGTTCCCCCTCGATCGCATCGCCGATTGGTCAGGTGGGCGGCGGGTTCGCCCGCGGCGCCGGCCTTCCACGGGCCGAACGCCGCTCCCGGCGCTTACACCGTATGTAAACATTGTTTACGTACGGTGTAAACCCCGTGGCCCGAACGCGCGGTCGCTCACGGACCGCTCGGTCGTCAACGCGCGACGGCCACACGCCGGGCCGCCACGGCCGGCTCCGGTCGCGGCCGGCACCGGCCCCGGCGGCGGCTGGCGCGTGGCGGGCCGACGGAGGTCGCGGTCGCGGGCCGGGACCGGCTCAGGGTGCCGGGGTGGTGCCGGCGCCGAGGGGACGGTCGGACGACGGCGGCTCGACCCGCCGCACGACGGTGCGGGCGGGCGAGGCCGAGCCGTCACCGCTCGGGGGTGTCGGCGAGCCCACGCCGCCGTCGTCCCCGTCGACCGCGTCGGCCCCGTCGGCATGGCTGCTCGCGCCGTCACCCGGCTCGGTCTCGGCCGGCGCCGGTTCGAAGATGCCGAGGGGCGCGCGGCGACCCTTCACCCGGACGGTGCCGGCGCGGCGCCACCCGGCGGCAGCGTCGCCGGCGGCGCGGATGGTGTCGTCGCTGCACAGCGCGTGGGTGGCGCGGGTCTTGGCCAGCTCGGTGAGCCGGGAGGCCACGTTCACGGCGTCGCCGATGACGGTGTACTCGTAGCGCTCGGCCGTCCCCACGTGGCCGGCCACCGCACGGCCGGTCGCCACGCCGATGCCGACGTCGGGGGCGTCGGGCAGCGCCGCGACCTCGGCCGGCAGCCGCGACGCGGCCCGCAGCGCTCGCATCGCGTGGTCGGGCTGGTCGGCGGGTGCGCCGAAGATGCACAGGGCGGCGTCGCCCTCGAACTTGTTGACCCAGCCGCCCTCGTGCATCACCACCCGGATGACGATGGCGAAGAACTTGTTGAGCTCGTTCACGACCTCCTCGGGTCCGTGGCTCTCCGTGAAGGCGGTGAAGTCGGCGAGGTCGACGAACAGGGCGGTGATCTCGCGCACCTCTCCACCCAGGGTGGGTTCGCCCTCCACGGCGTGGCGGGCGACGTCGGTGCCGACCTGGCGGCCGAACAGCTCCTGGATGCGGCGCCGCTCGCGCAGGCCGTCGACCATGGCGTTGAACCCCGCCTGCAGACGGCCCATCTCGCCCGTGGTGTCGACCGCGACGTGCACGTCGAGGTTGCCGTCCTCGACCTCGGCCATCGCGTCGCGCACGCCGTTCACCGACCGGGCCACCGATCCGGCGGCCGCCCGCATGACCAGGCCACCGGCCACCAGGACGAGCACCATCACCACGCTGAACTGCAGCCCGAGCGATGCCTGCTCGTCGGCGGGCGTCACCAGCGGGGCCAGCGCCAGGGCGAGGATGGGCACGGCCGAGCCGATCCACCACGCCAGCATCAGCCGGATCAGCACCTCGCGCTTGTTGCCTGCGGGGGGCTGGCCGGCCATCGCCAGGGCGACGATCGGGCGGAAGTGCCGTTCGAGCAGCTGGTACAGGATGGCGCTGACCAGCAGGCCGGCGAGGAGGATGCCGAAGGTGACCCGGCGGCCGTTGCTCTCGTTGACGAGTCCGAACACGACCGCCGCGCCGACCCATCCGACGAAGGCGGAGGAGGTCTGCACGAAGGGCTGGGCGAGCGTCTCCTTGCGCTCCTTCGCCGTGGGTGGCCGACCTTCGCGGACCCAGCGCATCGCCTTCTGCAGCATCACCCGGTTGAGCGGGAAGGCGATGGCGAGGCTGATCAGCAGGAACAGGCCGAGCACGAGCACGTTGAGCCCGACCTGGCGGGTGTCGTCGATGGTGGTGACCGGGAACAGCATCCCGAGGTAGACGACGACGACGGCGGCGCCGGCGCCGTTGGCGAGCAGCTGGAGCAACAGGACGCCGCGGATCGTGGCGCGGGCCTGCACGGGCCGCTCGTAGTGCACCACCTCGTCGGGAGCGCTCATGGGCCGAGTCTACGGAAGCGCCGCCGTCCGTCCCGTGGTGGCGCCGCCGTCATCGGTCGGCCCGTTACTTGACGCTCGTGTCAGGTTTCGTAGACTGCCCCCACTCGCACGGCCCGTCGTCGACGGTGATCGTCGCGAGCACAGGTCGCAGACTCGACCAGGGAGACCGGAGGCGATGGCCGAGGCCAAGCTGCAGTTCGACGAGGTGCAGGTGGGCGACGAGGCGCCGTCGCTCACCCACACGCTGACGCGGACCGATCTGGTCCGGTACGCCGGCGCCTCGGGGGACTTCAACCCCATGCACCACGACGAGGTCGCCGCCCAGGCCGCGGGCCTGCCGAGCGTCTTCGGCCACGGGATGCTGTCGATGGGGATCCTCGGCAAGGCCATCACCGACTTCGCGGGCGTCGGCAACCTCACCAGGTACCAGGTGCGCTTCACGAAGCAGACCTGGCCCGACGAGAGCTGACGACGAAGGTGGTCGTCAGCGACAAGCGGGAGGAGGACGGGCGCAAGCTCGTCGTGCTCGACGTCAGCCTCGCCAACGGCGACGGCGAGGTGAAGGTCCAGGGGAGGCGGTCGCCGAAGCGGCCTGACACGGATCGCCGCGGCGGATCGACGCACGCAGCGCGGATCCACGACCGGGGGTCGCTGGAGGGCGGTCGTCGACCGCCCCTCCAGCGCGTCCGGACCCTCGTCGTCTCGGCACCCCACCCCGGGGTCCTGGTCGACATCGGCGAGTCGTGCCGCGTCCCGGTTCTGGCTGGCATGGCGGGTGCTGGGCGCGTGGATCGTCAGGCGGTTCGGTCGCGTCCCGGTTCTGGCTGGCATCGCGGGTGCTGGGGCGCGTGGATCGTCAGCCGGTTCGGTCGTGTTCGGGCCGAGGCCGGCCGAGGCGCGACTCAGGCCAGGGCGGGAAGCACCTCGTCGGCGAAGAGGCGGAGCGAGTCGGGCTGGCCGAAATCGTGGAAGACGGCCACGACGAGCTCGGCGCCGGCGGCGACATCGGCGCGCAGGGCGCCGGCGATCTCGTCGGGGGTGCCGGTGCGCAGGCCACCCCACGAGCCGAGTCGTCGCTGCGCCAGCGCCTCGACCTCGTCTCGGTGGGCCGACGACGGGGCGATGCCGAGGGGGCGCTGCACCGACACCCGGACGCGGTCGCCGACGAGCGGCCGCAGCTCGGCGAGGCGGTCGGCGGCGTAGCACGGGCAGTTCCACCAGTCGGCGTGGGCGGCCACGAGTGGCAGGGTGAGCCGGGTGCCGGCACCGCCGAGGGTGATCGGCAGCGGATCCTGCACGGGCGTCGGGCGGGCGACGGCGCCGTGCAGGGTGACGTGCTCGCCATCGAGGTCGACCGGCTCGCCGGTGAAGAGCAGCCGCAGCGCGCGCAGCGTCTCTCCGAGCCGGGCCGCCCGGACCGCGGCGGGCTCGCGACCGATCCCGTAGGCCTCGAGCTCGCCCGGCACCGAGCCCCAGCCCAGTCCCAGCTCCAGCCGACCGCCGCTCAGCACGTCGAGGGTGGCAGCCATCTTGGCGAGCAGCGCAGGCGGTCGGAAGGCGTCGCACAGCACCAGGTGGCCGAGGCGGATGTGCTCGGTGCGGGCCGCGAGGAACGACGCCAGGGTCCAGCCCTCGAAGGCGTCGGCCGTCGGCATGGCGGGCGCGGCGAGGTGGTCCATGAACCAGGCCGAGTGGAGCCCGGCCTCCTCCGCGGCCCGCACGCGCGCCTCGATGGTCGGGAGGTCCATCCGCAGCTGCGGGAGCATCACGCCGCCGGCGACTCGTCCCTGCACGACGCCAGCCTCCCACGTCGGCTCCGTGCCACGCCGACGTTCATGCGCGGCGCGACCGTGGCGGTGGTGGAGCGCCTGAACCTGGAGGTGGCGCGCCGACGTCGGCTCCGTGCCACGCCGACGTTCATGCGCGGCGCGACCGTGGCGGTGGTGGAGCGCCTGAACGTGGAGGTGGCCTCCGGTAGCGTGCGCGGGTGTGAGGTGGTGGTCACGGGGGACGAGGCGACGCGTGGCCCTCGGCGCCGCCGGTGCGCTGCTGGCCGTCTCGACCGGCGCCTGCACCGGCGACGGCGACACCACCACCCGTCCGGCCCCCGCCGCGAGCGACTCGTCCCAGGGTGCCCCGGACCAGGGCGCGACGACGAGTCGGCCTCCGGCGCCCCCCGTGCGCGCCACCGTGACCGCCGAGCGGGCGGTCAACCCGGGCATCCGCCAGGGGGTGGCCCGCACCGCCGACGGTGCCGGGTGGATCCTGTCGACGAACGACGGCCTGTTCCGGGTGGGCGACGGCGACCTGGAGGCCGTGCAGGCGCAGGCCGCGCCGGCGATCCCGGCCGAGCTCGCCGCCCAGGGCTACGACCACGTCGGCGACGTCGACGTCGACCGCGGGATCCTCTGGGCACCGCTCGAGCGCGAGGACAAGCAGGCCGGGCGGCAGGTCGTGGCCCGCTACGACCCGGTGACGCTGGCCTTCACCGGTGCCCGGGAGGTGCCCCAGCACCACGCGTCGTTCGTCGCCGCCGCCGACGGCGTCGTGTACTCGACCGACTTCTTCGACGACGACGCCGTCACCCGCTACCGCTGGGACGGCTCGACGCTGCAACCGCTCGAGCCGCTGCGCATGAGCCGGAAGGTCGAGCGCATCCAGGGCGGGGACGTCGCCGACGGCGCGCTCTGGTTGTCCACGGACGACGCGGACAACGGCCTCTACCGGGTCGACCTCGCCACCGGCGAGGTGCAGTCGATCGGCTCGGTCGGCCACGTCGCCGGCGAGGGAGAGGGCATCGACGCCACCGCGCTGCCCTCGGGGCTGCTCCACGTGCTGGTCGGCGACGACGCGTCGATCGGCATGTGGCTCGTCGACCTGGCTGTGACCTCCACGCCGGGCTGACGGGTCCGCCGCCGAGCTCCCGCCAGGGGCGCCGACGGTCGTCTGGGCGACCGGAGGGAGACCGGCGCGGCGAGGTGACCGGCGACCGGATCGGCGCTCGGGCCGTGGCGGCCTCGCCGTCCGGATCGCGAACCTGACGCCTGTGTCAGACTCGGTGGGTGGGCAGCGACCGGACCGGGGGACCGCTCGGTCGGCTCGCCGGTCGACTCGCCGGTCGACGGGTCGTGGTGGTGGGCGCGTCGACGGGGATCGGGCGGGCCACCGCCGTGGCCGCGGCCGTCGCCGGTGCCGGCGTCGTCGGCCTTGCCCGTCGCCCCGAGCTCGTGGACGCGCTGACGAGCGAGGTGGGCGGCGAGGTCTCCGGCGTGGCCTGCGACGTGCGGTCACGCCAGGCCTGCGATGACGCCGTGGCGACCGCACTCGAGCGGCTCGGCGGGTTGGACACGGTCGTCTACAGCGCGGGCGTCAACCACCTGGCCCTGCTGCCCGCCACCGGCGAGGAGGACTGGCGCCGGCTGTTCGAGACCAACGTGGTCGGCGCCGCGTCCATCGTGGCTGCGGCGCTGCCCACCCTGCGGGCGGTCGGTGGCCGGGTGGCGCTGCTGTCGTCGGACTCGGTGGCGGACCCGTGGCCCGGGCTCGGTGCGTACGTGGCGACCAAGGCGGCCCTCGAGGCGCTGACCGCGGCGTGGCGGGCCGAGGAGCCCGCGGTCTCGTTCACGCGGGCCGTCGTCGGTCCCACCCTGACGGGCATGGCCGAGGCCTGGGACCCCGAGCTCGCCGCCGCCATGTTCGAGCGCTGGCACGCCGAGGGGCGCTTCGACGGCATCGAGCCCCAGCCGCCCGAGGTCGTCGCCGCCGCGCTCGTCGAGTGGGCCGCGCTCGCCGAGGTCCCGACCGACCTGGACCTGCACCTGCTCGCCCGCCGCCCGGAGGCCTGATCGCGGAACCTGACTACCATGTCAGGTTCCGAGACGGACGCCGACCGGTGCCGAGGCGCGGCCTCCCGGCGGCGAGCACCCAGGGGGACGTGAGGGGGCCATGCCCATCCACTACGAGAAGCACCCGGGCGGCCGCGACGGCCTCGAGCACGTGGTGCTGATCACCATCGACCGGCCCGAGGCCAAGAACTCGCTCGACCTGTACCACTTCCGCGACCTGGCCGGCGCGTGGAAGTCGTTCCGCTACGACGACGACGCCTGGGTGGCGGTCGTCACCGGCGTCGAGCGCTGCTTCATGTCCGGGGCCGACCTCAAGACCTACATCCCCCAGATCACGAAGCTGGCCGAGGAGATCGGCAAGGGCGAGGTGACCGAGGTCGACGGCTGCAAGCTGTCCGACGGGACCCGGGCCGTGCTGCGCGACGCCCGCATCTACAAGCCGATCATCGCGGCGGTCAACGGCCCCTGCGTCGCCGGCGGGATGGAGATGCTCGGCGGGGTCGACATCCGGGTGGCCACCGAGCACGCCACCTTCGGCGTGATGGAGCCGAAGCGGGGCCTGTTCGCCGGCGGCGGCACCACGGCACGCCTGCCCCGTCAGATCCCCTTCCCGGCGGCCATGGAGTTCCTGTTGACCGCTGAGCGGTTCCCGGCGTCGCGGGCCCTGGAGCTGGGGCTCATCAACGAGATCGTGCCCGAGGACGAGCTGCTCGACCGCGCCTTCGACTGGGCCCGCCGCATCGTCGTCAACGCCCCGCTGGCGGTGCAGGCCACCAAGGAGAGCGTGCTGCGCGGCCTGGCCGGCAGCCTCGACGAGGCCTACGAGATCGAGCAGCAGCTGGCGAACAAGGTCTTCGCCACCGCGGACGCCAAGGAGGGTCCGAAGGCCTTCGCCGAGAAGCGCGACCCCGTGTGGCAGGCGAGGTGATGCCGCCGCCGCCGACAGGCGACGCGCCGGTGGCCGGGGCCGACCGGCGCGCCACGAGGGCGGTGGCGACCGAGCGGACGGATCCGTCCCGTCAGGCGGTGACCGGTTGAGCGTCGATCCTCGGGCGGTGTGCGTCATCGGCGTGGGGCAGCGGACGTGGCGGCCCGACGCCCCCGACCTGATCGACGGCTGCGCCCCCGAGCCGCTGGTGATGTGGGAGCACGTCGTCCGAACGGCGGCGGCCGATGCGGCCGCGGCCTCGGGCGGGGCCGACGCCGTGCTGGCCCGGCTCGCGGACCGCCGGGTCGTCTACAGCCAGACCTGGCAGTACGACGACCCGGCCGGCCGGCTCGCCGAGCGCCTCGGCATCGACGGCGGCGAGGGCACCTACACGGGCATCGGCGGCACCCGGCCGCTGCAGGAGCTGGCGGGCCTCGCTCGTCGGATCGGGGCCGGGGAGATCGGCGCCGGCTGCGTGGTGAGCGGCGAGGCGCTGGCCACGGTGCGGCGCATCAAGCGGTCGGGGGAGAAGCCGGCGTTCTCGTTCCGGGACCCCGAGCGCAAGCCCTTCCCGTTGGAAGCGCCGTTCCTCGACACCGAGATCAGCCACGAGGTGTTCCAGGCCTGGCTGACCTTCGCCACGTGGGACGTCGGCCGGCGGGCCGCCCGTGGCGTCGCACCCGACGACTACCGGGCGGCCATCGGCGAGACGATGGCCCCGCTGACCGAGGTCGCCGCCGGCAACCCCCAGGCGTGGTTCCCGACGGCGCGCACCGCTCACGAGCTGATCACCCCGACCGCCGACAACCGGATGGTCGGCTACCCGTACACCAAGCTCGTGGTGAGCGTGATGGACGTCGACATGGCCGCCGCCGTGATCCTCGCCAGCGCCGAGGTGGCCGACGAGCTGGGCGTGCCCGAGGAGCGCCGCGTGTACCTGCACGGGCACTGCTACGGCACCGACCCGACCTACCTCGCCGAGCACCAGTCGTATGCCGAGGTGCCGGGCATGGCGGCGACCACCGACGAGGCACTGCGGCTCGCCGGCACCGGGATCGACGACGTGGCGCACCTCGACCTCTACTCGTGCTTCCCGTCGTCGCTGCACCACGCCGCCGACGCCCTGGGCCTCGACCCGGCCGACCCCCGCGGCCTCACCGTGACGGGCGGCCTGCCCTTCTTCGGCGGTCCCGGTTCGGGCTACGCCGCCCACGCCGTCGCGACGATGACGGACGTGCTGCGGGGCGACCCCGGCGCGTTCGGCCTCACCACCGGCGTCGGCATGCACATGACCAAGCACGCTGCCGCGGTGTGGTCGACGGCGCCACCCGATGGCCCCACCCCGGTTCCCGACGAGGTCGCCGTCCAGGCCCGCCTCGACGCCCGGCCCCGTCGGGCGGTGCGGCCGGCGGCGACGGGCGCGGCGACGGTCGCGACGTACTCGGTGGTCCACGGGCGCGACGGTGTGCCCGAGTGGGCGCTGGTGATCTGCGATCTCCCCGGCGGCGACCGCTGCTACGCCCGGGCGACCGACACCGGCCTGCTGGCCGCGCTCGAGGCAGACGAGTGGGTGGGCCGGTCCGTGACGCTGGTCGACGGCGGCAACGGCGTGAACCGCGTCGAGGCCTGACGGCGGGGTCAGAACCGGCGTCGGCGCGGTTCGTGCTCGCGGGCCGGCTCCTACGATGCGGGACGCACCCGTCGGGCGGCGCCCCGCACTCGGGTGCAGGGGGTCCGAGTCGCGTGAGCAGGCGAGCGGTGGCACGGTCGGGCAGGCGATCGACGGCAGGCGCCGTGGCGGTCGCGCTCGTCGCGGTGGCGGTCCTGGCCGCCGCGTGCACGGGCGACGCTGCTGCGCCGCCGGCGACGTCGGCCGCCCCGCCGACCGGGGCGAGCGCCGCGCCCGCGGCGACCCCCCGCTTCGACGCCGTGCAGACCCAGGGCGACGGCGTCGTGCGCATCTCGGCCGATGGCTACGAGATCGCCATCACCCCGCAGCCCTTCGCCGTCGAGGCGCGACGGCCGGGCGAGTCGACGCCGTTCCTCGGCCCGTCCGCCGGTGATCCCCGCAGCAGCACCGATCCGGTGTGCCCCTGCGGGGGCCTGTTCGTCGTGCGGGACGGCGGGCCGATCCACGTGCTGCGAGGTGAGGTCGAGTCGGCCGATCCGGCCGGGGTGCGGCTGCGCGTGACCCTGCGCGACGGCTCCACCGGCACCGTCAGCGTCACTCCCGACGTCGGGGGCTCGGCCAAGGTCACGGTCCGGCCGGACGACCCCGCCGGCGTCACGGCCTGGGGCCACGCCGCAGCCACCACGCCCGACGAGGCCGTCTACGGCCTCACCGAGCGCATCGTCGACGACCGGGTCGCCTCCGAGATCGTCCCGGTCGAGGCCGGCTCGCTCGACCGCAAGGGCGAGCAGGTCACCATGTACGTCACGCCGACGATGTCGGGCTACGCGCCCTTCTCCCAGTCGTCGCTCGGCTACGGGCTGCTCGTCGACGGCACGATGCCCGGCACCTACGACGTCGGGGCGACCGACCCGGCCACCGTGTCGTTCCGCTTCGAGCTCGACCCGCAGGTGCAGGCGGGCTCGTTCCACCTCTTCGGCGGGCCCGGGCCGGCGAAGGTGCTCGACGCCTATACGCAGCTGACGGGACGGCCGACCACCGTGCCCGACACGGTCTTCACCACCTGGCGCGGCCGGGACGAGTACCGCAAGGGCGCCACGGCCGAGTGGCGCGGCCTCACCATCAACGCCGACGTCGCCCGCGACCTGAACGCCTACGACCGCTACGGCATCCCTCCCGGGATCTTCCACTTCGACCGGCCGTGGGCGGTCGGCCAGGAGGGCTACGGCGAGCTGCGCTTCGACCCCGAGCGCTTCCCGAACGCCGAGCAGATGCTGGCGGCGATGCGTGACGCCGGCTGGCACATCCAGGTCTGGGTGGCGCCGTGGGCCATCGGGACGCTGGGCGACGAGGCGCGGGCGAACGGGTACCTCGCGCCCGGCTCGACCCGGGCCATCGACCTCACCGACCCGGACGCAGTGGCGTGGCTGCAGGGCAAGGTGGAGGCGTTCCTCGCCGGACCGGAGGGTCGGTACGTCGACGGGTTCTTCATGGACCGGGGCGACGAGCCCGACGTGCCGTCGGCGGCCACCGACGTCTATGCGGACGGCCGCAACGGGCGCCAGGTCCACAACGACTACCCGGTGCTGTACGCCCGCACCTTCGCCGAGGCGATGCGCCGGGCCCGGCCCGACGGCTCGGGCTGGCTGATCGAGCGCCCGGCCTACACCGGCAGCCAGGCCTCGGTGATGCGGTGGGGCGGCGACAGCCCCAGCCGCGAGGGCATCACCGTCCCCGAGGTGCCCAACACCGGGCCTTCGACCGATCTCGGGCTGCGGGCGGTGATCATCTCGATGCAGCGGGCCGCCTTCATGGGCACGACCTACTGGGGATCCGACATCGGGGGCTACTCCCCGTGGATCGACCGCGACCTCTACGCCCGGTGGATCCAGGTCGGCGCCGCCAGCCCGCTCATGCGCTTCCACGGGCAGGGCCCGGCGCCGTGGGACGTGAACGCCGACGGCACCGTCGACCAGGAGCTGCTGGAGATCTACGAGCGCTACGTCGACCTCCACCGGGCGCTCGGGCCAGAGCTGCGCCGCCTCGCCGACGAGGCGCAGGCGACGGGACTGCCGATCGTGCGGCCCCTGGTGTTCTCGTGGCCCGACGACCCGTCGGCGCGGACCCGCTGGGACGAGTGGACGATCGGGCCCGACGTGCTGGTGGCCCCGGTCTGGCGCAGTGGCCAGCGGTCCCGCGAGGTCTGGTTCCCGCCGGGCCGGTGGACGAGCGTGTGGGACCCGTCGACGGTGATCGAGGGCCCGGCGACGACGACGGTCGACGTCCCGCTCGACGTGCTGCCGATGTACGCCCGGGAGGGCAGCACCGCCCAGACCGACGTGCGCGCCGTCAGCACTCGAGGCTGAGCTGGCCGCGACGGCGGCCTCGACCGGGCGGCACGAGGCCGCCCGCCGGTGGGTGCCCTCAGCACTCGAGGCTGAGCTGGCCGCCGACGTTCTGGGCTCCCGGTAGCACCGTGCCCGTGGTGGCGGGGATGGTGCCCGGGCCGGTGACCGACCGCCGGAAGACGAAGATGGGCGGGTAGCCGAGGCCGTCGTTGGCCGCGATGTCCAGCGTGTAGCCGGCCGGCGCGACCTCGGTGTTGCTCGACGAGACGTTGCCGGCCCCGGTGAACGCCAGCGCGACGGTCGAGGCGCGGTTGGTGGTGATGGCGGGTATGGGCGAGAGGTTGCTCGGCGGGGGCGGGAGCGTCGGGTCGAGCAGCCCCGACCCCTGCATGGCGAGCTCGCCAGGGTCGTTCGCCACGGAGCGCACGTGCTGGTAGGCGGCGACCACGACCCGCGCCTGCGGGGTGTAGACGCCGTTGCCCGTGAGGGTCACCGAGAACTGGTAGGCCGACAGCAGCCCCGACGTGCGAGCGAACACGACCACCCGCTGGCTCCACTGCCCCGTGCTACCGGCGCCGTTGCTGCCCGGGGTGGTGACGTCGGAGTCGTACGAGCCGAGCTGGGTCCACCCCGGCTCCACCGGCACGGCGCTCGGGAGGGCCACACCCTTGATGTGGTCGATGTTGACGATCGCGACGTGCGCCACGTTGGTGCCTGCGGTGGGGATCGGCGGGTCGGCCCCCGACGGCACCGGGATGGTGATGGTGACGGTGCCACCGGCGGAGCCGTCGGCCTTGCTCTGGCGCGAGCCGAGCGGCGTCGGTGGGAGGCAGGTGGCGGCGGCCGCCGCGTCGAGGCTGAGCACCGAGGGCGCGACCCACGCCGCCCCGCCCGCCGCCACGGCCGTGCCGAGGAACCGGCGTCGGCTGGGCAGCTCCTCAGCCATGGGTCACCGCCCAGGCCTCGATGCGCTCGAGGATCGTGGCGCCGTCGTCGGCGACGAACGCCGTGCCGCAGGCGCCGCGGTGCAGCGAACACGCCACGGTCCACTCGCCACCCGACTCGAGCACCCACTCGGCGTCGCCGAGTCCCGTGTGCAGCGAGACGTGGACGCGGTTCTCGACGACCTGGACGACGGCGTTGCGGCCCGGCTCCAGGTTCAACCGGTCCTCGAGCCACTGCTGGCCCGACGCCGACCAGACGTCGTGGGGTTCTGCAGGTCGTGCCATGTCGCCGCTCTCGCTGCTCTCGGCGGCTGCACCCACCTGATCCCCGGACCTGGAGCTCGCCGACCAAGCGAACGTCCGGAGGAGCCGAGCGCCGGGGCGCTCGGCTGGTTGCCGCCGCAGCCGCAGTGTCCCGCGGGGACCTCAACCCCGGGTGCTCCCTGCATCAAGGCCGCGTCAAGAAGAGCGAGCCGGGGCCGGGCGCGGCGACACTGGGTGCTCGCTCGGTCCGCCGGGACCACCCAGGGCGCGGGCTACGGTGAGGTCGTCGGCCGTTGCCGCCACCGGTGGTCCGCCAGCGCCGGCCCATCCGACTCGGAGCACCGCCGTGGGGCGTCCCGTCCGCTCGTTCACCGTCAGGGTCGTCGCCGCCACCGCGCTGGTGGCCGCCGTCGCCGGCCTCGGCCTGGCGTCGCCTGCGTGGGCGGCCGACCAGGAGATCGTCCTGAACAAGGTCGTGAACGGGACGGCGCCGGGCGGGGCCAGCTACGAGGTGCAGCTGCAGTGCCAGCCCACCGGGATCATCAGCGGCGGGTTCGTGTTCTCCGGGCCGGGGAGCCAGACCGTCGACGCCACCGGGCTCACCGACTGCACGGTGAGCGAGCCGGGGTCCGGCGGCGCGTCGTCGGTGGCCTTCCGCTGCCAGGCCACCGGCCGGGGCCAGTGCGTGAGCGAGACCGAGCTGAAGTTCCTCCCGGGCGACGGCCCCGGGGCGGTCACCATCACCGTGACCAACACCTTCACCCCGCCGCCGACGAGCCCCACGACCGCGTCGACCACCACGACCTCGTCCTCGACCACGACGTCGACCTCCACCACGACCTCGTCGACCACGACCACCTCGTCCTCGACCACCACGACCGCCGCGCCCGCCACGACGCGGCCGGCGACGACCCCGGGCACCGCCGTGTCGACGGCCACCGACGAGGGCGGCTCCAACCTCACCCCCGCCATCGTCGTCGCCGTGATCGCCGGCCTCGGCGTCATCGGCCTGGTCGCCGCGCTGATCGTCCAGCGCCGTCGTCAGGCGGAGGCCGCCCAGCTGGAGCAGGAGGGCGAGGCCTACCTGCCCGGCGGTGGCGATCGGCCCGATGCCGGGCCGTACGGTCCCACCGAGCCCCCGGTCGACCCACCGGCGCAGAGCTGATCGGCGACCTGGTTGCCGGAGGCGTCGGCCTCCGACGCCGGATGCAACGAGAAGGGACGGTCCGGAGAACGGTGGCGACGCCGACCGGGGCTGCGCGGTCAGGCCAGCTTGGTGATCTCGGCGAACCCGTCCCGGAGGCAGTCCATGAACACGTCGTGGTCGGGGATGGCGGCGGGGTCCATCGTCACCCCCAGGTTGACGTCGTCCTGGTAGGACAGCAGCACCACGTTGCAGGCCGCGCCGGTCATCGGGCCGAGCGCGATCTGGGCCTCGACGGCGGCGCCGGCGACGAAGACGGGTAGCGGTGCGCCCGGCACGTTCGACGTGATGAAGTCGACGCCCTTGAGCATCGACCCGAACACCGCGGTGGTGGCCGAGACCGGCAGCCGGTTCAAGATCCCGGCGATGGGGTCGGTCAGCGAGAGGGCCGGCTCGGCCCGCTGCTGCGCGACGAGCTCGCGGACGGCGTTCATGCGTCGCAGCGGGTCGTCGATGCCCACCGGCACCGGGAAGCGGGCGGGGACGAACTGGTTGCCGGCCCGGTTGGCGGTCTCGTCGTCTCGGATGTTGATGGGCATGGTCATGCGCAAGGCGTCGACCGAGTAGCCGTGGTGCTCGTGGTAGTGGCGCAGCCCGCCCGCCACGCCGGCCACGAAGGCGTCGTTGAGCCGCCCCTGCACGATGCGGGCCGCCGCCTTCATCTCCCCCAGGGGCAGCCGCAGGGTGTCGAAGTGCACCGACAGCGAGCGGTCGACCATGAGCGGGCTGAGGGGCTTGGTGGCCGGCGACAGCAGCCGGGCGATCGAACCGGTGGTGCGCACGGCGTCGACACCGACGCCGACGGGGTCGGCGGCGAGGCGGCGGGCCCGATCCACCGCCGAGGCGAGCATGCCGCGGGCCGAGCCCAGCTGGCGCTCGGCCTCGTAGCGCACGGCGTCGACCACCCGTCGGCTCTCGCCCAGCTCGTGGGGGAGCGGCGCGGGCGGCATCTCCCGCTCGGTGGCCGGATGGCGCTCGAGGTCGAGCATCTCCATCTGCAGCTTCATCCCACCGACGCCGTCGGTGATGGCGTGGTGCACCTTGCCGATGATCGCGGCCTTGCCGTCGGCGAGGCCCTCGACGACGGTGAACTCCCACAGCGGCCGGGCCCGGTCGAAGCCCTGCATGGCGATGGGCTCGGCGATCTCGAAGACCTCCCGCACGGTGCCCTCGTCGATGGTGCGCATCCACCGCAGGTGGTAGTCGAGGTCGAAGTTGGGATCGACCTCCCAGCGGGGCGGGGCGATCGAGTACGGGTGGCCCAGCACCCGCTGGCGCAGGCGTGGCACCACCCGGCTGGCGCGGTCCATGACCCGGGTGAACCGCTCGCGATCGGGGGCCTGGTCGAGCAGCGTGACGAAGGTGATGGTGCTGCGCAGCAGCGGGTCCTTCTCGATGCTCCACATGAGGGCGTCGGCGTCGCTCATGCGGGGTTCGAACTCGAAGTGCTCGACGGCCGACAGATCGGTCATGGCGAGGTTCCCCCCGGATCGTGGATGGGCGGCGCGGCCGCCAGGGTGGCGCCCGCCGGCCCGGTCAGGGTACCGGCCGCCAGCCGGGCGGGCCGAGCCGGGCGTGCCGCCCGCTCAGCCGCACTTGACGCCTTCGCTCGGCTGGTAGAGGCCGACGAAGGTGTCCTTGCTGGTGCTGTTGTCGCCGAGCAGGGTGCGGGTGCGCTCGGTCGTCACCTTGGTGCACTCGCCCTTGGGCTCCTTGGTCTGGTTGGTCTGGTCTCCCTTGATCCACGGCGTGGAGTAGAGCGACACCGTGATCGAGGTGTCCGTGTAGGTCGGCCAGACGAGGATGCCGTAGGGCGTGTTGTTGCGGACCTCGAGGTCGGGCTTGTCCCACGAGATGGTGGCCTCTCGCCCGTACGGGTAGCGCTCGATGTAGATCGAGTGCATCTGGTAGGCGGGGATGTCGAGACCGGCGAAGAAGGCGGCGTTGAACATCGTCGCCGCGAACTGCGAGACGCCGCCGCCGACGTCCTCGTCGTACTTGGTGTCGTAGATCACCGGCGCCTTGACGAACCCCTTCTCCTCGGTGCGCTGACCGACCGTCTCGTTGAGCGAGAGCGTCTGGCCCGGTTCGATGACCGCGCCCTTCATGAGGTCGGCGAACCGGTGGATGTTCGTCACCCGCGGCTGGCAGCACGGGTGGTTGGTGGTGAAGGAGGCGACCCGGGTGGTGACGCCGAGCTTGTCGGCCCAGGCCCGGTCGTGGGTCGGCTCGACGGTCTGCAGCTCGAGGTCGACCCGTCCCTTGCCCTGCTCGAGGGCGGTGATGATGGCGTCGATCGACTCGGGCGTGCAGCACTGCTGGCCGGCCTTGCCCTCGACGATGCTCACCGAGCCGTCGGCGCCGACGGTGAACCCGGTCTCGACCATCGGGGTGCCGACCCGGCCCAGGATGCGGGTGACGTCGGCGGAGACCTTGTCGGGATCGGCGGTGAGCACCAGACCCTCGGGGCCACGGGAGGCGTGGAGCCAGGAGCGAAGGATCCGGGTGTCGACCACGCCGCTCTTCGCCCCGAGGTAGATGGCGAGCCGCTTGTCGGTGAGCTGGTTGGCCTTGTCGGCCAGGGCCTGGACGTCGGCGTCGGAGGCCTTGGGCGGCAGGGGGACGAGCTGGGTCTGCACGGTGATGTCGCGCTCGCCGCGCTCGGCCGCGACGCGCGCGTCCTGGGCGATCCGGGCGGGGTCGATGGTCTCGCCCGGCTTGCCGGCCACCAGCTCGACCTTCGTGTCGCCCGAGGTGAGATCGGGCTCGACCGCGTCGACGCGGACCTGGGCCTCGAGCGGGGCGAGGGCGGTCGCCGCGGCCGCGGGGTCGATGGTGAACTCGGGGCTGACGTCGCGGTCGTCGAAGAACGAGCGGGCCCAGGCGACGGGCTGGCCGAGCAGCCCGACGGCCCGGGCGTTCCACGCGTCGATGGCGAGGGCCCGCTCGTCGACCCGGACGCCGAGCTCGCCGAGCGTCGTGGTCTGCTCCCCCTTGGGCGTCACCACCTTGACGGGAACGGCTGCCCACTGCTCACCGACGCCCTTGGCGGCCCGCCACAGCTCGGGCCCGCTCATCCCGCCGACCTCGGTCCCGTCGATGGCGACGTTGCGAGGGACCTGGTCGCTCGCCCGGGACGTGTCGACGCCGAAGGCCACGATCGTCAGCACGAGCACCGCGACGACCACCCCGGCCACGATCACCAGGGTGCGACCGGTGCGTCGTCGTCGTCCGTAGCGGCGTCCGGGCACGACCACCACTCTGGCGCGTGGAGCCACCGAAGTGGGGTCACCCGAGCGCGCCCGCCGCTCCGATGGGCGGGCGCGGACGGCCGCGGACGGCGAGTGGCGCCCGCCGCTCGACGGATGCGAGGCTGCCCCGGATCGACCGATCGACCGAGTGACAGGGGGTTCACCGATGGCTGGTCTGTGCGAGGGGCGCGTGTGCATCGTGACCGGCGCCGGGCGCGGCATCGGCCGCGAGCACGCGCTGATGCTGGCCGAACAGGGCGCCAGGGTCGTCGTGAACGACCTCGGTGGCTCGATGGAGGGCGTCGGGGCCGAGGCCGGTCCGGCCCAGCAGGTGGTCGACGAGATCGTCGCCGCCGGCGGGCAGGCGGTGGCCAACACCGACGACATCTCGGACTGGGGCGGGGCCCAGAAGCTGGTCCACCAGGCGGTCGAGGCCTTCGGCCGGCTCGACGTCCTCGTCAACAACGCCGGCATCCTGCGGGACCGGATGCTCACCAACATGAGCGAGGCCGAGTGGGATGCCGTCATCAAGGTGCACCTCAAGGGCACGGCGGGGCCGTCCCACCACGCCGCCGCCTACTGGCGCGAGCAATCCAAGGCCGGGGCCGAGGTGGCGGGGCGCATCATCAACACCTCTTCGCCATCCGGCATCTACGGCAACGTGGGCCAGACCAACTACGGCGCCGCCAAGGCCGGCATCGCCGCCTTCACGATCATCGCCGCCATGGAGCTGGCCCGCTACGGCGTGACGGTGAACGCCATCGCGCCCGCGGCCCTCACCCGCATGACCGAGAACCTCGGCATGGGGCAGGCCTCCGACGACGTCAAGGAGAAGATGTCGCCACGCTGGATCGCGCCCATCGTGACCTGGCTGGCCTCGACCGAGTCGGCCGGCGTCACCGGGCGGGTGTTCGACGTCACCGGCATGCGCCTGGGCATCGCCGAAGGCTGGCACATCGGCCCGACCGTCGATCCGGTGGACGATCCGACCCGCATCGGGCCCCTCGTCGAGGAGATGCTCGGACAGGCCCGACCGAACGCCGACATGGGCGGCCGCGACCGGAAGGACGGCTAGCGATGGCGATCAACCCCGACGCCGTCGGCTCCCGCAGCGAGCCCACGGAGCGCGCCTGGGGCTCGAAGGACTGCCTGCTGTACGCGCTCGGCGTCGGCGCCGGCACCGACGAGCTGGCCTTCACGACCGAGAACACCATGGACACGCCCCAGCGGGTGCTGCCGACCATGGCGGTGGTGCTCGGCGCCGGGTTCTTCGGCGCCTTCTCCAAGATCGGCGACTTCAACCCGGCGATGCTGGTCCACGGCGAGCAGGCGATCGAGCTGTTCGGCGAGATCCCGGTCGCGGGCACGGTGAGCACGGTCGGCGAGATCACCGGCATCTACGACAAGGGCAAGGGTGCCGTGGTCGTCGTCGAGGCGACGTCGACCGACACCTCGACCGGCCAGCCGCTGTTCACGAACACCATGTCGGCCTTCATCCGCGGCGAGGGCGGCTGGGGCGGCGACCGCGGGCCGTCGGGGCCCAGGAACGTCCCGCCCGAGCGTGCCCCGGACCAGGTCGTGGCCTACCAGACCCGCGAGGACCAGGCCCTGCTCTACCGCCTCTCGGGCGACCGCAACCCGCTGCACTCCGACCCGGCGTTCGCCGCCCTCGGGGGTTCGACCGTCCGATCCTGCACGGCCTGTGCACCTACGGGTTCACCGGGCGGGCCCTGCTGCACACCGTGTGCGACTCGGATCCGGCCCGCTTCCGCTCGATGGAGGGCCGGTTCTCCGCCCCGGTGCTCCCCGGCGAGGCGCTCACCGTGTCGATGTGGGTCGACGGCGACGAGGCCTGCTTCCAGACCACCGGTGGCGACGGGCGCGTCGTGCTCGACGGCGGCCGCTGCACCTTCACCGCCTGAGAGGACGCGACGGCGTTCGGGCGTGGCGCCGGCCGCGGCCCGAGCCACCGGTTCCGACCGCGGCGCGCCACTGCCTACTGCTGTGCGCCGGGGTCGACGGGCGGCGGCGGGGTGACCGGTTGCTGGGGCATCGGCGGTGGCGCGGCCTGGGGTGGCGGGGGCGGCGCGGGTGGCGGCGGCAGGCCGATCGGTGGTGCGTCGGGTGCCCGGTGGGCCACGTAGTGCTGGTCGAGGTACTGGCCCAGCGTGCCGAGGATGGTGTCGAAGTTCGAACGGGTGCGGGCGTAGGTCGTCACGCCGAGGCGGACGCCCGACTCGATCACGACCACGGTGTGCTGGGCGTCGGGTCCACCCGCCCGCACGCTGAGGTTCTCGCCGGCGCTCATGATCGAGCCGGTGCCCCCGCGGAGGCGCAGCAGCCCGGTGGCCGGGTCGGCCCCGATGATCTGGAAGCCGAGGTGCGGCAGGACCCGCCCGAGGGCGTCCCACACCGAGGCGAACGGGTACGGGTACAGCGTCGGGGTCGACGACGGCATGGTGCCTCCTCGGACCCGCCCGCCGGGTCGCTGCTCGTGGTGGTGGTCGTGGTGTCTCGGCTGGGGGTCGGGTCAGAACAGGCGCAGCTCGTCGGATTCGATGCCGCGCAGCACGTCGTAGTCGACCTCGACCCAGGCGATCCCGCGGGTCTCGGCCAGGACCCGGGCCTGGGGCTTGACCATCTGGGCGACGAACAGCCCGCGCACGGGCCGCAGGGTCGGGTCGAGCTCGAGGTACTCGAGGTAGCGGGCGAGCTGCTCCACCCCGTCGATCTCGCCACGGCGCTTCACCTCGACGGCCACCGCCCCGCCTGCGGCGTCGCGGCACAGCAGGTCGACCGGGCCGATGGGGGTGGCGTGCTCACGGCGCACCAGGACCATGCCGTCCTCGAGCTGGCTCGGGTCGGCGGCCAGCAGCTCCTGCAGGTGCGCCTCCACGCCGTCCTTGCGCAGGCCGGGGTCGACGCCCAGCTCGTGGCTGGTGTCGCTCAGGACCTCGTCGAAGGTGATGGTCAGGGTCTCGCCCTTCGGGTTGCGCACCACCCAGCGGCCCTCCTCCTCGACGAGGGTGTTGGGGGCGTTCATCCAGTTGAGCGGCTTGTAGGCGCCACCGTCGGCGTGGATCGCCACGCAGCCGTCGGCCTTCACCATGAGCAGCCGGGTGGCGAGCGGCAGGTGGGCCGACAGCCGGCCGTCGTAGTCGACGGAGCAGCGGGCGATCACCAGGCGCATCGGTCGCCGACGATAGCCAACCGCGGCACGAGCGCGGCACGACCGAGGTGCTCGCGATCGGGCACCACGAGGGTGGCCACCGGTGGGGAGCGGGCCCGGTCTGGTGGGCACGCCCGGGGGGTGGGCGCTCGCATCGGCCCGGGGCACGCCGTCGCGGCGACGCCCGCCTCGGGCTCAGCGGGGATGGCGGCGGCGACGGCGCCCGCGGCGGGCCTCGCCGTCCTGGAACCGCTCGCGGATGACGGCCCGGCGCTCTTGCAGGTCGCGGTAGGTGAGCGTCGACACCTCGCCGGGGTCGACCCCGAAGCCGGCCTTCACGCCGGTGAGGTCCATGTCCCACTCCTCGGCGGACATGCCGATCTCGGCGGCGATGCGCTCGCCGTGGCGCTCGGCGAAGTGCATCGAGATGGCGGCGATCTCCGAGAAGATGTCGAGGTCGGGCGCCAGCGAGGCGATGGCGCCGTCGAGGAACACCATGTTCTTGATGAAGAGCATGAGCTCCTTCGGGAGGCGGGCGCCGTAGCCGAGCAGCCCCTTCACCGCCGTCTGGATCTCGTGGAGCATCTCCTCCTGGGTCAGCTTGGTCGGGTCGACCGGCGGGCCTTCCAGGTTGAGGTCGCGGATCATGGCGTCGACGTCGACGTCGGCCGGGAGCGCCCCGAGGTCACGGAAGGCCTCGACCTGCGAGCGCACGTCGTTCATCGACGCACCCACCAGCATCCGCAGGAAGGCCTGGCGCTTCTTCTCGTCCATCCGGCCGGTGATGCCGAAGTCGAGCAGGGCGGTGCGCCCGTCGGCCATCACCAGCAGGTTCCCGCCGTGGAGGTCGCCGTGGAAGATGCCGTGGATCATGCACCCCTCCATGAACCCGATCATCCCGGCCCGCACCACCTGCTCGGTGTCGACGCCGGCGTCCTTCATGCCGGCCACGTCGTAGAAGGCGTAGCCGTGGAGCCGCTCCATGACCAGCACCCGGGGGGTGACCAGCTCGGGGTGGGGCCGCGGGATGACGTAGCTGCGCACGCCGAGGTCGGCGAAGGCGTGCGCGATGTCGAGCATGTTCTGCGCCTCGAGCCGGAAGTCGAGCTCCTCGGAGATCGTCTCGGCGAACAGCTCGACCAGCGCCGGCGGGTTGGCCAGCGCGGCGATGGGGATGCGGCCGACGAGGAACGGGGCCAGCCAGGCCATGACCCGGATGTCGGCGTGCACGAGGGTCGACACCGTGGGTCGTTGCACCTTCACCACCACCTCCTCGCCGGTGCGCAGGGTGGCGGCGTGGACCTGGGCGATGGAGGCGGCGGCGATCGGCTCGCGCTCGAAGGAGGAGAACACGTCCTCGAGCCGGCAGCCGAGGTCCTCCTCGACGACGCGACGGACGTGGTCGAAGGTCTCCGGCGGCACCTGGTCGCGGCACTTCTGGCACTCGCGCACCAGCTCCTCGGGGAACAGGCCCTCGCCCGAGCTGATGATCTGGGCCAGCTTGATGTAGGTGGGTCCCAGGTGCTCGGCGGCGATGCGCAGGCGCCGGGAGAGGTCGGCCTTGGACTCGCTGCCCCCTCGGCGCCGAGGGCCCAGCGCCCACAGCCCCACGGCGACGCCGAGCCGGCGGGTCACCGTGAACACCCGGGTGCCCGTCGGGAAGCGGCGGGGCCGGGTGAGCTCGGGCACCTCCTTGCGGCTCCGCCACCGCACCGCCGTCACCGGCGCGCGCCACGGCATCGCGTCGGGGTCGACGAGCCAGGGTGGCGTGTCGCTGAACGAGCCGATGTCCAGGTCGGGGGGCCGGTCGCCGGCGGTCTGCGGCGCGGCGTCGGGATCGTGGGGTGCCAGCACGTCAGCCATGTCGGCGCCGAGTCTACGGAGGCGGGGCCCTCGGTGACCCGCCGGGTCCGCCCCGCGCATCCGCAGCCCGCCCCACCCCCCGGTCCAGCCCGCCCGCCCCCCTCGGTGTTCCTGTCATGGAACCGAGCGCCCCCACACGCAGATCGATGACAGGAACCGGCGGACGGGCGGTGGGGACCGAGCCGGCCGGCGTCGTCGGCCCGACCGGTAGCCTGCGGCCGTGCTGGACGACGTGCGCGTGGTGGAGCTGGGGATCTGGGTGGCCGGTCCGTCGGCGGCCGGCCTGCTCGCCGACTGGGGCGCCGACGTGGTCAAGGTGGAGGCGCCCGGCGGCGACCCCATGCGGCGGGTGTTCAACCTCATCGCCGGCCACGGCCAGCCGGAGTCGCCACCGTTCGACCTCGACAACCGCGGCAAGCGATCGGTCGTGCTCGACCTCTCCGTCGACGAGGGGCGCGACACGTTGCACCGGCTGCTGTCCCGAGCCGACGTGTTCGTCACCAACCTCCGACCCGACGCCATCGAGCGGCTCGGCCTCGCCTACGACGAGGTCGGCGAGCGCCATCCCCACCTGGTGTACGCCAGCGTGACGGGCTACGGGCTGGAGGGGCCCGATGCCGGCCGGCCGGGCTACGACGTCGGCGGGTTCTGGGCCCGCAGCGGCGTGGCGTCGCTGCTGGCGCCCCCGGTGAGGCGCCGCCGGCGATCCGCGGTGGCTTCGGTGACCACGTCACCGGCATCACCACGGTGGCCGGCATCCTCGCCGCGCTGCTCGAGCGCAGCCGCACCGGTCGGGGCGGGTTGGTGGAGACGTCGCTGCTGCGCACCGGGATCTACTGCCTGGGCTGGGACCTCGGCATCCAGGCCCGCTTCGGCAAGCTCATCCCGGCGGTGCCCCGCACCGAGGAGCTCAACCCGATGGTCAACTGCTACCGGGCGGGCGACGGTCGCTGGTTCTGGCTCATCGGCGTCGAGGCCGACCGGCACTTCCCCAACCTGTGCCGGGCGCTCGCGCGGGAGGACCTGCTCGACGACGAGCGCTTCGCCACGGCCCGCGGCCGCCGCAAGAACAGCGAGCTGGTGGTGACGACCCTCGACGCCGAGCTCGAGCGCTACGACCGCGACGAGCTCACCGCCCGCTTCGACGAGCACGACGTGTGGTGGGCGCCGCTGAACACCCCCGCCGACGTCCTCGCCGACCCCCAGGCCCGCGCCGCCGGAGCGTTCGTCGAGGTGCCCGAGGGGGCATGGGCCCCGGCGCACCAGGCGGTGGCGTCGCCGGTGCGCTTCCGGCACGAGGACCTCCCGACGCCGCGACCGGCCCCGGCGCTCGGCGAGCACACCGACGAGGTCCTGCGGGAGGCCGGCATCGACGACGCAGCCATCGCCCGGCTGCGTGCCGCCGGCGCCCTCGGCTGACCCCGCCTACCTCGGCGTTCTTGTCATCGTCTCGGGCGTCGAAGCGCTCGAACCCATGACCGAAACGGAGGCTTGCGCTGTCGGGGCCCGCGGCTCGCGCGTCCGAGGCGGTCACGTGAAGCGGGGGTCGCGCTTGGCGGTGAGGGCGGCGACGCCCTCGGCGAAGTCGGGTTCTCCCATCATCTCGTCGAGCAGCTGCTTGGACTCCTCGACCGACGTGCCGACGTCGCGCAGCCAATCGACGTAGACCTGTCGCTTGGTCTCGGCGAGCGAGCGGCGCGAGATCGTCGTGGCGAGTGTGCCGGCGTAGTCGTGGGTGGCCGCCAGCAGCTCCTCGGGCGGCAGCACGCGGTTGACGAGGCCGAGCTGCTCGGCCTCCTCCGCCAGCACGACGCGGCTCGACAGCAGCAGGTCGTTGGCCCGACCGAGCCCGATGAGACGGGGCAGCAGCCAGCTCAGGCCGTACTCGGCGGGCAGGTTGAGGCGCCCGTGCGCGGTCGTGAGCTTGGCGCCGGCGGCGGCGAAGCGGAGGTCGCAGTAGCAGGCGAGCACCAGGCCGACGCCGGCGGCCGGTCCGTTGATGGCGGCGATGACGGGCTTGGTCAGGCCGAAGTGGAAGGCGAAGTCGTGATCGAACTCGGGGCGTCGGCCGTAGCCCGGACGCGCCAGCTCGTCCTCGCGGGTCCCGGGGTCGTAGCCCCCCGACGCCACGTCGTGCTCCAGCGCGCTGCTGTCGGCACCGGCGCAGAACCCCCGCCCGGCCCCGGTGACGACGACGACCCGCACGTCGTCGTCGGCCTCGGCCTGTGCCAGCACCCACCGGTACTCGGTGTGCATGCGGCCGGTCCAGGCGTTCAGGCGGTCGGGGCGGTCGAGGGTGACGGTGGCGATGCGGTCCGCGATCTCGTAGCGGACGACCTTGAGCTGCATGGCCCGATCCTTGCACCGAACGGTGGACCGGCGGCCGCCGCCGTGTCCGCACCGGTCGCTCGGCCCCGCCGGCATGCGCTCGTGGCGAGCCGCGGTGGTCGCCGGCATGTGCTCGTGGCGATCGCGGTGGTCGGTGGGACGGGGGCCTTCCGCAGGACGGGTGGACGGCGTAGGGTCGACGCCCGGCGGAGCGACGGTGACGGGGGACGACGATGGCGCACGAGGCTCGCCCGACCAGGCGACAGGTGCTGCAGGGGCTGGCGGCGGCCGCCGGCGTGGCCACGGTGGCCGGCGTCTCGTCGTGGCAGGCGCAGGCGCCGGCCCGAGCCGCCGGCCTGCTGCTGCCGCCGGGCACGCGTCCGGATCCCTCCAAGCCCGAGGGCGTCGACACGCTGCCCGAGATCGAGCACGTGATCATCTACATGCAGGAGAACCACTCCTACGACAACTACTTCGGGATGCTCGGGCGCGGCGACGGGTTCACCCTCGGCCCCGGCGGCACGCCGACCGACAGCAACCCCGACCTGGACCAGCAGCCGGTGACGGCCTTCCCGATCCAGGGCACCTGCGATCCCAACAAGGGCGCCAGCCAGGGCTGGAACGCCAGCCACATCTCGTGGAGCAACGGCGCCAACGACGGCTTCATCCGCGCTGCGAACGGCGGCACGGGCTCGATGGGCTACTGGGACGGGACGACCCTGCCCTTCTACTACGGGCTGGCCCAGACGTTCGTCCTGTGCGACCGGTGGTTCTGCTCCATGCTCGGCCAGACCTTCCCGAACCGCCGCTACCTCCAGGCGGCCACCTCGGTCGGCATCGTGTCCACCGACGTGGACGAGGTGCTGGCCACCCCGACCGCGCCCAACGGCGTCATCTGGGAGCGCCTCGACGTCCACGGGATCACCTGGAACGACTACGCGGTCGACCTCCCCGACATCGCCCTGTTCCCCGGGTGGTCCCAGGACAAGGTCGACAAGGTCAAGACCTTCAACGACTTCCTGCTCGACTGCGCCAACGGGACCCTGCCCCAGGTGTCGATCATCAGTCCCGGCGACCAGAAGTGGAGTGAGGAGGACGCCGACGTCCAGAACGGCGAGGCGTACAGCGCGTCGATCGTCAACGCCGTCATGCACGGTCCCGCCTGGACCAAGACGGTGCTGTTCTTCACCTACGACGAGCACGGTGGCTACTTCGACCACGTGCCGCCGCCGCCGGCGGTCGCACCCGACGCCATCGCCCCGCGCATCACCGTCCCACCCGACGAGCCCGGCGCCTTCGACCGCTACGGCTTCCGGGTGCCCGCCGTCGTCGTGTCACCGTTCGCCAAGAAGGGCTACGTCTCGAGCGTCGTGCACGACCACACGTCGATCCTCAAGTTCCTCGAGACCAGTTCAACCTCGGGGCCCTCACCTACCGGGACGCCAACGCCGACGACCTGCTCGACACGCTCGACGTCGCCAACCCCGGCTTCCTCGAGCCGCCGACGCTGCCGGCGCCCGGCCTTCCGGCGACGGGCAGCGCCTGCCAGCCCCAGCCCATCCCACCCACCGAGCCCACGACCACCACGACCACCACGTCGCCGACGTCGCCGGCCAGCTCGTCGGCCGACGGCGGGGCGCGGTCGAGCGCGGCCGGGTCCGGCGCGGTCGGCGGCGCCGTCACGCCGGCGTTCACGGGCTGACCGGACCCGCCCGGCCGGGCCCGCCGCGGCTCGGCCAGGCGGGCGTGGTCGAGTGCCGTCCCGGCCGTCCCGGCCGTCCCGGCCGTCTCGGCGACGGGCCCGACGGGTCCAACGGGTCCAACGGGTCCGGGCCGGGCTACGACGAGGCGTCGAACGAGCGAGGCGCGTCGAGCGCCGCCGTCGCCAGCTCGGCCCGGCAGATCAGCAGGTCGGGCAGGTACGGGTCGGCGGTTGTACACGAGGGGAGATCCGTCGGCGGCGCGAGCAGTGCAGGCCGGCGGCCAGCGCCACCGCCACAGGCGCGCACGAGTCCCACTCGTACTGGCCGCCGCTGTGGGCGTACACGTCGGCCTCGCCCGCACGACGGCCATGGCCTTGGCGCCGGCCGAGCCCATCTCCACAGGCTGCCCGCCGAGCCGTTCGGCCAGGAAGGTGGCGGCCGCCGGCGGCCGGCTCCGGCTGACGATCACCCGGGGCGGGCCGTCGTGGGACGGTGGTGGTGGCGGCGGCTCGACGGTCGACAGCACGAGGTCGAGGGCGAGGCAGGGCCACCGCGCCGGCGGCGGGTGCTCCGGCGATGCAGAGGGCGACGTGCACCGCCCAGTCGGTGCGGGGCGGCTCACCGAACTCGCGGGTCCCGTCGAGCGGGTCGACGATCCAGACCCGCTCGGCGTCGAGGCGGGTCGGGTCGTCCACCCCCTCCTCGGACAGCACCGCGTCACCCCGCGCCAGCCGTTCGGCCAGGCCGTCCAGCAACAGGTCGTGCGATCGCCGGTCGCCCTCGTCGCGCAGGTGGGTCGGGTCGACGCCCTCGGCCGTGAGGTTCGCCCGCAGCGACACCAGCAGGGTGGCAGCAGGCGGCGAGATCGGCGGCGAGTGCGTGGTCGTCACCCGTGGCGGGTGGTCGGGTCGGTGCCATGTCGTGGTCCGATTAAAGTTGACCGACCCGGTCAGGATCTCCGCCGGGCCGGTCCGTACCCTACGCTCGTCGATCACCATGGACTACGAACTGCCGCACCTGCGCACCCTCGAGGCCGAGTCGATCCACATCATCCGTGAGGTCGCCGCCGAGTTCGAGCGACCGGTGCTGCTGTTCTCGGGGGGCAAGGACTCCGTGGTGATGCTGCACCTGGCGGCCAAGGCGTTCTGGCCGGGCCGCCCACCCTTCCCGGTGATGCACGTCGACACGGGTCACAACTTCGCCGAGGTCCTCGAGTTCCGCGACCGGACGGTGGAGCGCGTCGGCGTGCGGCTGGTGGTGGCCTCCGTGCAGGAGTCGATCGACCAGGGCCGCGTGGTGGAGGAGACCGGGCCGCGGGCCAGCCGCAACCGCCTCCAGACGGTCACGCTCCTCGACGCCATCGAGGAGCACCGCTTCGACGCCGTGTTCGGCGGAGCTCGCCGCGACGAGGAGAAGGCCCGGGCCAAGGAGCGGGTGTACTCGTTCCGCGACGAGTTCGGGCAGTGGGACCCGAAGAACCAGCGGCCCGAGCTGTGGAGCCTCTACAACGGCCGCCACAAGCAGGGTGAGCACATCCGGGTGTTCCCGCTCAGCAACTGGACCGAGCTCGACATCTGGCAGTACATCGGCGAGGAGCAGATCGAGCTGCCCTCGATCTACTACGCCCACCGACGGCAGGTCTTCGAGCGCGACGGCATGCTGCTGGCCCTGACCCCGTACGTGACCCTGTTGGAGGGCGAGCAGCCGTTCGAGCAGCTGGTGCGGTTCCGCACCGTGGGCGATGCGTCGTGCACGGGCGCCGTCGAGTCCGACGCGGACACGGTCGAGAAGGTGATCGCCGAGACGGCAGCCACCCGCATCACCGAGCGCGGCGCCACCCGGGCCGACGACCGCATCTCGGAGGCCGGCATGGAGGACCGCAAGAAGGAGGGCTACTTCTGATGTCCGAGCTCCTGCGCTTCGCCACCGCCGGCTCGGTCGACGACGGCAAGTCGACCCTCATCGGCCGGCTGCTGTACGACTCGAAGGCCATCTTCGAGGACCAGCTCGAATCGGTCGAGCGCACGTCGCGCGAGCGGGGCGACGAGTACACCAACCTGGCGCTGCTCACCGACGGCCTGCGAGCCGAGCGCGAGCAGGGCATCACCATCGACGTCGCCTACCGCTACTTCGCCACGCCCAAGCGGAAGTTCATCATCGCCGACACCCCCGGGCACATCCAGTACACGCGCAACATGGTCACCGGCTGCTCGACGGCCGACCTCGCGCTGGTGCTGGTCGACGCCCGCCACGGCGTGGTCGAGCAGTCCCGCCGCCACGCCTTCCTGGCGTCGCTGCTGCGGGTGCCCCACCTCGTGCTGTGCGTCAACAAGATGGACCTCGTCGACTACGACCAGTCGGTCTTCGACGCCATCGTCGACGAGTTCGCCGGGTTCGCCACCAAGCTCGACGTCACCGACCTCACCTTCATCCCGATCTCGGCCCTGCAGGGCGACAACGTCGTGCACCGGTCGGCCAACATGCCCTGGTACGAGGGCACGTCGCTGCTGCACCACCTCGAGACGGTCTTCATCGCGTCGGACCGCAACCTCATCGACGCCCGCTTCCCCGTCCAGTACGTGCTGCGCCCCATGAGCGAGCAGCACCACGACTACCGCGGCTACGCCGGAACGGTGGCCGGCGGCGTGCTGAAGCCGGGCGACGAGGTGGTGGTGCTGCCGTCGGGGTTCACCTCCACGATCGCCTCGATCGACACGGCCGACGGCCCGGTCGACGAGGCCTTCGCGCCGATGTCGGTCGCCGTAACCCTGACCGACGACATCGACGTCAGCCGCGGCGACATGATCTGCCGGCCGCACAACCAGCCCGACATCGGTCAGGACATCGACGCCATGGTGTGCTGGATGGACGAGCAGTCGTCGCTCGCGCCGCGGGCCAAGTACACGATCAAGCACACCACCCGCTCCGTCCGGGCGCTGGTGAAGGGCCTGCACTACCGGCTCGACGTCAACACGCTGCACCGCGATCACGAGGCGGGCGCGCTCGGCCTCAACGAGATCGGGCGGGTCAGCCTGCGCACCACCGCACCGCTGTTCTTCGACGACTACCGGCGCAACCGCGAGACGGGCAGCTTCATCCTCATCGACGAGGCGACGAACACCACCGTGGCCGCCGGGATGATCCTCGGCCCCACGCAGAACGCGCCGTCGTGAGGGTCTCGGCCGGGGCCTGCGGTCGGCGCACCGCAACGCCGGTGCCGGGCGTGCCGACCGCGTCCGTCGTGGCCGTCGGCCGACGCGGAGGTCGTCGGTGACCGACGAGCGATCGGTCAGCCCGAACGTCGTGTGGCATCCCGGTTCGATCTCCCGGGCCGAGCGCTGGTCGGCCGGCCGGCTGGGTGGCGCGACCGTGTGGTTCACCGGGCTGTCGGGCTCGGGCAAGTCGACCGTGGCCGTCGAGGTCGAACGGCTGCTGCTGGCGTCGGGCCGAGCGGCGTACCTGCTCGACGGCGACAACCTGCGCCACGGGCTCAACGGCGATCTCGGGTTCTCCGAGGCCGACCGGCATGAGAACGTGCGCCGGGCGGGGGAGGTGGCGCGCCTGTTCGCCGACGCGGGTGTCGTCGCGCTGGTGCCGCTCATCTCGCCGTACCGGTCGGGCCGGGAGGGGGCGCGGGCGATCCACGAGACGGCCGGGCTTCGCTTCGTCGAGGTGTTCGTCGACACGCCGATCGAGGTGTGCGAGCGGCGCGACCCGAAGGGGCTGTACGCCAAGGCGCGGGCGGGCGAGCTGCGCGGCTTCACCGGGATCGACGACCCGTACGAGCCGCCCTTGTCACCCGAGCTCGTGCTGACGCCTGCCGACGGCGATCCCGTGGCGCAGGCGCAGCGGGTGCTGGACCTGCTCGAGTAGTCGCGGTGGTGGCTCGGTTGGGCTGCGGTGGGTGGATCGCCCGGAGGGTTCTGGAGGCCGACCACACCACCTGCTGCATCGACGGGTGCCCGAAACCACCGAAGGTGATCGACCACCACCACCGCTACGCCGACGACGGGCCCCGCACCCTGGCCATCCTGGGGCCGCTGTGCGCCGACCACGACGCTCGCAAGACCAACGACGGCTGGGTCCTGGTGCGCCACGGCCGCTCACGGCGCCTGGTCCCAGCCGACCACCCCCTCGCCGCCGGCGCCGTCCGAGGCGGCTGCGTCGACCTCGACGAACCCGCCCACGCTGGCGGCGACGAGGCGGAGCGCGCTGCGCACGAGGACGGCTGTGCCGCCACCTCTCCACGCCGGGATTCCGGCGGGTGCGGAGCTGCCGGAGAACCGACCGGCTGGGCGCCTCTCCACCAGCCCCACCAACAGCTCGACCTGCTGGCCGGCTGAAGACGCGCCCGGTCGAGCGCGGCAGTGGGGCTGAGCCATTCGTCTGGCCCTGAGACCCGCCCTCGCTACGGCAGGTGCTTCGGGTTGACGCAGATCTCGGGCTGCGGCGTCGTGAACTGCGGCAGCTCGATCGGATCACGGCGGGTGGTGAAGTCCAGCGCCTCGGCGAAGTTCTTGGCGTTCGCGTCGCGGGCGGTCATCGGCTGGAGGCCCCAGCGCCACTCGATCATCTTCAGCACCGAGCAGTGCTCGTAGGGGCCCGCCTTCTCGATCTTCTTCGGGGCGAACGGGCTGATGGCGATGGCCGGCACCCGGAACCCGAGGTTGGTGAAGGTCGGCGCACCCGGTCCGATCGCCTTGGTGTCGTCGATGCACGTCGGCGGCACCACCGTGTCGTAGAAGCCGCCGTGCTCGTCGTAGTTGATCACGAGCACGGTGCGGTCCCACTGCGGGCTCGTGCGGATGGCGTTGTAGACCTCGGCGAGGAACGCGTCGCCTTCCTTCACGCTGCCGTAGGGGTGCATGTCGTTCGACGTGCCCGTCCACTCGGCCTCAGCCGTGTAGTCCGGGTCGACGAACGCCACGTTGGGCAGCTTGCCGTCCTTCGCATCGGAGAGGAACTGCTCGTAGGGGACGGTGAGCGAGTCGTACTTCTTGCTCGCGTACAGCTCGGTCATGGGCTCGCCGGGTGAGTAGTAGAGCGAGCTGAGCCCGGCCTCCTTCGTCCGGTCGAAGATGGCCAGGTCGAGGTTGCACGGCCGCGGCTGGTCGCCGGTGGGGAAGATGCCCGTCTCGTACACGTCGGTGGTGGCCGACAGCTGGTAGAAGCGGTTCGGCCACGTCGGTCCGAGCAACGAGCAGAAGTAGCTGTCGAAGAGCGTGTAGCTCTGGGCCAACGAGGCGAGGACCGGCAGGTCCTCGGCGAGGTAGTAGCCGATCGGGAAGAGGTCGCCGACGGGCTGCAGCTTCAAGAAGCCGTCGATCTTGCCGTCGTTGAACTGGGTGTTGACCGCCGGCACCGTGTGGAACGGGTCCTGGAACTGGCACCCCTGCCAGTTCGGGGCGACGCGCCACGTCTCGTGGCTCTGGCCCGTCGAGTCGACGTAGCTCAGCCCGGCCTGCTTGCCGTTCGCCCCCGGCACCCACCCGAGCAGCGTGTCGAACGACCGGTTCTCCATCATCAACACGACGACGGTGTCGAACGGCGCCTTCGACGGGTCGGGGAGCGCCGTCGTGCCGGGCGTCCTCGGTGCCGTCGTGGCGGTCGACGATGCCGAGTCGTTGGAGCCGCAGCCGCTGAGCGACAGGCTCCCCAACGCACCGAGTCCGAGAGCCCCGGCGGCACCGCCGAGGAACCCGCGACGCGTGAGCTCCGACATGAGAACACCCCCTGACGCCTGTCCCGCCGACCCCTGTGAAGGTGCCACCGTAGTGGCCCATCCACCGGTCAGGGTGGCACCGGCGCGTCCGTCCCGAGCACCTGCGCCACGTGGCCGGCGCGCCCGACCGACGATGGTCCTGGCATCGTCGCGAGCAGGTGAACCGTCAGCCTGGTCGCCTCGGCGACAGGGCCGCCGAGCCCGTCGCCGGTCAGGTCTTGGGCGTCGGCGCCTCGGGCTCGCCGTAGGGCTCGCCGGCCTTCGTGTAGCAGTCGAGGTGGTAGTGCTCGACGCGGTCCCACGAACCGTCGACGTAGACGTTGCAGATCACCTGCTCGGCTCGCACCTTGGCCTGGAACTTGATGCGCTCCCCGCACTCCGTGCACTCGGTGCCGCTGCCGGGCTCGATGACGCGGCGCACCGCCCGGCTGGTCGGTGCGCCGCTCCCCGCCTTGGTGGTGGCCATGGCTCTCCTATCGGCCGAAGGAGGTTGTCGTGTAAGGCTTCGGTCAGCCTCGTCCCAGCTCGACGGCACGGGTGACGAGCTGACGGACCTCGTGCTCGTCGGCGCCCTCGGCCACCAAGCGTTGCACACGGGCCTCGACGTCGGCGGCGACCCGCTCGTCGACCCTCGGTCCGCGGCCGGCGTCCGGCCCGCCCTCGATGAACGCCGCGCGCCCGACGACGGCGGTCAGCAGGATGAGGAAGCCGACCGCGACCGCGGTGATCAGCCCGAACGTGATGGCGATCCCGTTGTTGTCGCGGATCGACCCGAAGATCATCCCGGCGATCCCGATGACCGACAGCGCGATCACGGCGCGCCGCACGAGCCGGGCCCGGCGAGACGGGTCGACGGGGACCGATGCGGCGTCGGCATCGATGGCATCCGCGACATCCACGACGTTCATGCTCGCGCTGGCCCGCAGGTCCCTGCACGATCGCTGCGCATCGCGGCAGGTATGACGGAAGCCAGCACGGGGGCCGTCGCCACCCGTGACGCCGACACGACGGCCGTGCTCAAGGCCATGCTCGTGGTCGTGGCCGTGGCCGTGCTCGTAACCGTGGTCAGGGTCGCGGTCGCCGAACGCCCGCTCACCGCACGAGGGGCTTGTACTTGATGCGGTGGGGCTGGTCGGCCTCGGCACCGAGCTCCTTGTGCCGCCACGCCTCGTACTCGGAGAAGTTGCCCTCGAACCACCGCACCTGCGAGTCGCCCTCGAAGGCGAGGATGTGGGTGGCGACGCGGTCGAGGAACCAGCGGTCATGGCTGATGATCACCGCGCACCCGGCGAAGCTCTCGAGGCCCTCCTCCAACGCGCGCAACGTGTCGACGTCGAGGTCGTTGGTGGGCTCGTCGAGCAGCAGCACGTTGCCGCCTCGCTTGAGCACCTTCGCCAGGTGCACACGGTTGCGCTCGCCACCGGACAGCACACCGACGTCCTTCTGCTGGTCGCTGCCGCGGAAGTTGAACGCGGCCACGTACGCCCGAGCGTTCATCTCACGGTTGCCCAGCTTGATGATCTCGTTGCCGTCGCTGATCTCCTCGAACACCGTCTTGTCGGCGTCCAGGCTGTCGCGGGACTGGTCGACGTAGGCCAGCTCCACGGTCGGCCCGATGCGCAGCTCGCCGCCGTCGGGCTCCTCCTCGCCGGTGATCATCCGGAACAGCGTGGTCTTGCCGGCACCGTTCGGGCCGATGACACCGACGATCCCGGCGCGGGGCAGCGTGAACGACAGGTCCTCGATCAGGAGCCGCTCGCCGAACCCCTTCTGCAGGTGCTCGGCCTCGATGACCACGTCGCCGAGCCGCTCACCCGAGGGGATGAAGATCTCCAGCTTGTCGCCGCTGCCGTCGCCCGACGACGACTCGGCGAGCAGCTTCTCGTAGGCGCCGAGGCGGGCCTTGCTCTTGGCCTGCCGGGCCTTGGGGGCCATGCGCACCCAGTCCAGCTCGCGCTCGAGCGTGCGCTGCCGCTTGGCATCGGCCTTCTCCGAGCGGGCGAGCCGCTCCTGCTTCTGCTCGAGCCAGCCGCTGTAGTTCCCCTCGAAGGGGATGCCGCGCCCGTGGTCGAGCTCGAGGATCCACCGGGCCACGTTGTCGAGGAAGTAGCGGTCGTGGGTGATGGCCACGACGGTGCCGTGGTAGTCGCGCAGGAAGCGCTCCAACCACGCCACCGATTCGGCGTCGAGGTGGTTGGTGGGCTCGTCGAGCAGCAACAGGTCCGGGCGCGCCAGCAGCAGGCGGCACAGTGCCACCCGCCGTCGTTCACCACCGGACAGGGTGGTGACGTCGGCGTCGGCCGGTGGCGTGCGCAGCGCGTCCATGGCGATCTCGATCGTGCGCTTCAGATCCCATGCGCCCGAGGCTTCGATCTTGCGCTCGAGCTCGGCCTGCTCCTCACCGAGCTTCTCGTAGTCGGCCTCGGGGTCGGCCCACTTGGCGAGGACCTCCTCGTAGCGCTCGAGCAGCGTCGCCGTCTCGCCGAGGCCGTCCATGATGTTGGCGATGACGTCCTTGCCCGGATCGAGCAGAGGCTCTTGTTCCAGCAACCCCACCGAGAAGCCGGGCGTCAGCCGAGCGTTGCCGGTGTAGCCGTCGTCGACGCCGGCCATGATCTTCAGCAGCGACGACTTCCCGGAGCCGTTCGCCCCGATCACCCCGATCTTCGCACCCGGGTAGAACGAGAGGCTGATGTCGTGGAGCACCTCGCGGTCGGGCGGGTAGAAGCGGCCGACCTTCTGCATCGTGAAGATGAACTGGGCGTTCATGGCGGCGCAGGCTATCGGCGGCTGATCGCCGGACGCGCAACGGCCCCGCCGGAGCGGGGCCGTCGGCACATCTGTTGTCGTGGAAGGGTCAGCGCTTGCGGGCCGGAGCCTTGCGGGTGGCCTTCTTGGCCGTCTTCTTGGTGGCCTTCTTCGCCGCCTTGCGGGCCGGAGCCTTGCGGGTGGCCTTCTTGGCCGTCTTCTTCGCGGCCTTCTTGGTGGCCTTGCGAGCCGGCGCCTTGCGGGTGGCCTTCTTGGCCGCCTTCTTCGCCGTCTTCTTCGTGGCCTTCTTGGTGGCCTTGCGAGCCGGTGCCTTGCGGACCGCCTTCTTCGTGGCCTTCTTGGTGGCCTTGCGAGCCGGGGCTTTCTTGGCGGCCTTCTTGGCGGCCTTCTTCACGGGTGTCACCGGCGCCTCCTCGGCGTGTTGTTTTGTTGGTGTAGTTGTAGCAACAACCGTCACGTCAGTGTTGGGTTTCGTTGCCACCGCGATGCCTTGGTGCTGCTCCTCATCGCGTGTGGCGAGGTGGCTGCCGACCTCCGCCTCGTGTGCTCCGCCTCCTCGCGCGCCGACATCATGTCGCGTATCGCCGCGACGTTCACCTCGTTGTCGCGCGCGCGAGGTCTTCTTGGCGCGCGTGGTGGTCGTGGTCTCGGTCGTCCCCGGCGCCGTCGTGGCGGCTTCGTCGCGTGGTGCGGCCAGCGTGAGCATCGACAGGTCGACCGACCGTCGCGGCGGATCGAGCTCGTGCACGACGAACGAGCGCGTCTCGCCGACCGCCAGCACGTCGCGAGCGCTGCGGGGTGGTGGCTCGGCCATCAGCTTGAGCGGCAGGTAGCAGGCCACCTCCCCGACGTGGATGTAGGCACCATGCGAGGAGAAGACGTCGACGGTCCCTTCGACCACGGAGCCCACCGGGTGCTCGCCGACGAACTCGATGAAGGGGAGGAAGTCGTTGACCGGCTCGGGCGGCTTGCCCCGTCGGCGGTTCCGGCGCTTGCTCGCGTCGTCGGCCTGCAGCTTCGGCTCGGCTGCGGGCTTCGCGCTGACGCTGGCCTTGGGCGCCGGCTCCTTGGTCCGCTCGCCTCGGCCACGTCCACGGCGACGGCTCGCGGCGCCGCCGGGGACCGTCTTCTTGCCCGATCGTGCCTCGCGCACCGCCTTGCGGCTCACGGGTCCCCGCACCGGCGAGCGCGGCACGAACACCCAGCCCACGCCGGGCACCGGCTTGCCGCCGATGATCCGTCCCTCGTCGAACAGCCACGGGTACTGGCCGTGGAACTCTTGGAACGAGTCGTTCGACAGGATGGTGGCGCTGGCCCGGTCGGCGATCGACAGCACGAACGCGTCTCCACGTCCGATGGCGCCGGCCGGCGGTGTGGTGAGCTCCTGGGCGAGGATGGCCTCCTCGTACTCGGCGCGCTCGGACGCGTCGATCCGATGGCCGAAGGTGGCGTCGACGATCACGGTGATGCTGTCGACCTGGTTCTCGGCCAGGAAGGCGCGCACCGCTTCGTCGAGCTGGTGGAGGCTCGGGAGGTCGCGACCCTCGGTCGCGATGTTCGACCCGTCGACCACGACGTGGCTGAAGTGCATGGGGAGTCCGGTCCTGTCAGGTGCACGACCCGCGGCTCTCGCGGGCCGGGTCTCGTGACCGGGCCGGACCCTGGTCGCGGGCCGTGCCCCACCGGCGCCGACTCGCGGAGCGATCGGTGCGATGCGGGCGGGCTCGTCGGTGCGAACGGTCCGTCACGAGGTTCCCCGCCAGCCTACGCTCGGGACGTGGTCGACGTGAACACCCCTGCACCGGAGGCGGCCGAGGTCACCGAGCTGCTGCAGACGCTCATCCGCAACGAGTGCGTCAACGACGGCCACATGGCCTCTGGTCACGAGGTCCGCAGCGTCGACGTGCTGCGCCAGCACCTCGAGGGTGCGGGTCTGGACCTGGAGACCTACGAGCCCGCACCGGGACGCACGAGCCTCGTCACCCGCATCGAGGGCAGCGACCCGAGCGCGCCGACGCTGCTGCTCATGGGGCACACCGACGTGGTGCCGGTGACGCCCGAGGGGTGGCGCCACGACCCGTTCGGCGGCGAGATCATCGACGGTGAGATCTGGGGTCGGGGCGCGGTCGACATGTTGAACCTGACGGCCTCGATGGCCGTCGCCGTGAAGCGCCTCGCCCGTTCGGGGTTCCGGCCGCGAGGGACGCTCGTCTACCTCGCCGTGGCCGACGAGGAGGCGCTCGGCACGTACGGGGCGCGCCACCTCGTCGAGCGCGAGCGCGATGCCGTGGTCGCCGACTACGTCATCACCGAGTCTGGTGGCATCCCGATCCCGTCGCCCGCCGGCCTCCGTCTGCCCGTCATCGTCGGCGAGAAGGGGACCTACTGGTGCCGCCTGCGCGTCCGGGGCACGCCGGGGCACGGCTCCCAGCCGCATCGCACCGACAACGCGCTGGTCAAGGCGGCCGAGGTCGTGCGACGCATCGACGCCTTCCAGCCCGACACACAGATCCACGACGTGTTCCGCCGCTTCATCGAGTCGATGGGCTACCCCGACGAGCTGGTCGGCCCGCTGCTCGACCCTGCGTCGTTCAACGACGCCATCGAGGCGCTGCCGCTCGGCATGGCCCGCCAGTTCCACGCCTGCACCCACACGACGATGGCGCCGACCATGGTGCACGGCGGCACCAAGATCAACACCATCCCCGACGTGGTCGACCTCGAGGTCGACATCCGCACGCTGCCGGGCCAGACCGGGCCCGAAGCCCACGCGCTCGTGGTGGAGGCGCTCGGCGACCTGGCCGGCGAGGTCGAGATCACCCCCGTCGAGGCCGACGCGTCGACGGCCTCGGCGATCGACACCCCGCTGTGGGACACGCTGCAGCGGGTGACCAAGCAGTGGTACCCCGAGAGCGAGACGGTGCCCTACCTGACCGTGGGCGCGACCGACGCCCGCTTCTTCCGGCGGGCCGGCTCCACCGCCTACGGCTTCGGGCTGTTCAGCCAGAAGATGAGCTTCGAGGACTACGGCACCATGTTCCACGGCGACGACGAGCGGATCGATCTCGAGTCGTTGCGCTTGTCGACCCTGCTGTGGGAGGCGGTCGCCCGCGACCTCCTGGCCTGACCCTCCGCTGTTCCTGTCATGGATGTGCGTGCTGGAGCGCTCGATCTCATGACAGGAACGTGGGTGGACGGGTCGTGCGACTGGCGGCGCCGTCGTGGTGGGGCCGCGGGCGGTCGGCGGTCGGGGTGGTCGGTACGCTTCCCGCCGTGCCCGGCATCCGTGCGGTCCTGTTCGACTTCGGCGGCGTGATCCTCTCGTCGCCCTTCGAGGCCTTCGCCCGCTTCGAGCGCGAGCGGGGGCTGCCCGACGGGTTCTTGCGCTCGGTCAACGCCACGAACCCCGACACCAACGCCTGGGCCCGGCTCGAGCGCAGCGAGCTCGGTCTCGACGAGTTCGGCGACGCCTTCGCCGACGAGAGCGAGGCGCTCGGCCATCGCGTCGACGGACGGGAGGTGCTCGGTCTGCTCATGGGCGACCTCCGACCGGCGATGGTCGAGGCCCTTCGTCGCTGCCATGCGCGGCCCGGTCTCGCCACCGGCCTGCTGACCAACAACTTCGTGCTGTCCGACGGCCACGTCGACCGAGAGCACGAGATGCACGAGGTGCTCTCGCTGTTCGACGTCGTCGTCGAGTCGTCGCGGGTCGGTGTGCGCAAGCCCGATCCGCGCTTCTACGAGCTGGCCTGCCAGCAGCTGGGCATCGAGCCCCACGAGGCGGTGTTCCTCGACGACCTGGGCGTGAACCTCAAGCCGGCGCGCGCCATGGGCATGGCCACCATCAAGGTGGTCGATCCCGACGATGCGCTCGCCGACCTCGAGGCCGTCCTCGGCTTCCCTCCGCTGACCTCGTTCGCCTCGCCGACCTCGTTCGGGTTCGCCTCGTCATGGATCTGCGTGCTCCGCACGCAGATCCATGACGGAAGCACCGTGGTCGGGCGTCGGCGAGCCGGGTCAGGCGACGCTGGTCCCGCGTCGGGCCCGGTCGACGGCGGCCCGGACGCGCGGATCATCGAGGCCGGCTCGTACCAGACGTCGTGCTCGGTGACCGTACGACGATGAAGCCCGCCTCGATGAGCGCCCGTGTCTCGGCCTCGTCCTTGCGCTGGTCGGCGATGCTGCGGTGGTACCTGTCGGAGTCGATCTGCACGACAACCGGGTGTCGCCGGTGCCGCAGGTCGACTCGGGCGATCCAGGCGTCGTCGTCGCCGGTCTCGGCCTGCCGATCGAAGTCTCGAATGCCCGCCTGTTGCAGCACCTCGATGGCTCGCCGCTCGAGCCCGCTGTCGGGCGGCCGGTAGTCGTCGCCGCGTTCTCGCAGCAGCTGTCGCATCGCCACGATGCCCGCTCGGCCCTGCGTCGCGCGCATGGCGAGCAGCTGTCGCAGCTGCCGGCCGGAGACGAGCCGCTCTGCCCACGCTCGATCGACCAGTCGCTCGAGGCGGCCGAGCGGCAGGGAACCGGCCAGGTCGAACAGGGTCCGAGCCGGTGTCGTGAAGCGGAACGGTCCGTCCTGGGTGACGTCGGTGTCGGGGAGGCGGGTGGAGGTGTGGTGCACACCGAGCTGCACCTGTCGGTGACGGCGGGGCCGCGGCGAGCAGACCTGGGGCGGTAGCAGCTCGAACCCCGGATAGCCCCAGTGGGCGGCGGCCGTTGCCAACGCGAGCACGGCCGCGGCGCCGGCATCGAGCTGCGCGGCGAGCATCGCCTGTTCGGGCGTGGCCGGCGTTCCCGTCCGCACGAGGACCCCGGGTGCCATTCGGATGAAGTCGCCGTGCCGCTGGTGGGCGAGCGCGCCGCGGGTGAGGCCGGCGTCGTAGGCCTGTCGGGGGGTCACGAGGCCGTGCTGGGACGCGGCGATCTCGAGGACACGGTCGTGGACGGACGAGGGGCGGGGGATGGGCATGAGGGCGCTCCCTTTGGCGGACCGGGCGAGGTGGGAGCAGGGCTCCGATCGGCGACGGCTCCTCGAGGGGCGAGGCTTGGTCATGGATCTGCGTGCCGAGGCACGCAGATCCATGACAAGAACCCGGAAGGGGAGGGGCCGAAGGAGGGGCCGAAGGGAGGGGCCGAAGGGAGTGGCCGACGTCAGAGGTCGGCGAGGGCGCGGGCGAAGAGGTCGTCCTGCTCCTGCACGTGGATGGCGTGCACGCCGGTGGCCGGCGAGCCCGACTCGGTGCGGCTGATCCGGGTGATCTCGTGGGTGTCGCCGTGCGCCTCGTAGAGGCGACCCTTGATGGCGTTCCACGCACCCATGTTCTCGGGCTCCTCCTGGAGCCAGAAGACCTCACGGGCGTTGCCGTAGCGCTCGAGCACCGCGGCCACCGCGTCGAAGGGCCAGGGGTAGAGCTGCTCGATGCGCACGATCGCCGCCGGCGCGCCCGCGCCGTCACGGGCCGCCATGGCCTCCACGGCGACCTTGCCCGACGCGAGGACCACGCGGCGCACCTCGGCCGGATCGCGCACACCCGGATCGTCGAGGACCTCCTCGAACGAGCCGTGGGTGAGCTGGTCGAGCGACGAGCGCGACGTCTTGGCCCGCAGCTGGGACTTGGGCGTGAAGACGATCAGCGGCTTGCGGATGCTGCGGCGCACCTGTCGCCGCAGCAGGTGGAAGTACTGCGCCGCGGTGGTGGCGTTGCAGACCTGGATGTTGTCCTCGGCGGCGAGCGTGAGGAAGCGCTCGATGCGGGCCGAGGAGTGCTCGGGCCCCTGGCCCTCGAAGCCGTGGGGCAGCAGCATCACCAGGCCCGACGTCTGGCCCCACTTGTCCTCGGCGGCCACGATGAACTGGTCGATGATGACCTGGGCGCCGTTGGTGAAGTCGCCGAACTGCGCCTCCCACAGCACCAGCGCGCCCTTGTTGGTGACCGAGTAGCCGTACTCGAAGCCGAGCACGGCGAACTCCGAGAGCAGCGAGTCGTACAGCCAGTACTTGGCCCGTCTCGGGCCACGGCCCGCAGCGGCACGTGCTCGGCGCCGGTGTGGAAGTCGACCAGCACGTTGTGGCGCTGGGAGAACGTGCCCCGGCGGCTGTCCTCACCCGACAGGCGCACCGACGTGCCCTCGTGCAGCAGCGAGCCGAAGGCCAGCGCCTCGCCCAACGCCCAGTCGACCTCACCGTCCTGGCGGAACATCTTGGCCCGGGCCTCGAACTGCTTGGCCAGCTTCGGGTGGACGCTGAAGCCCTCGGGCACGGTCTCGACGGCGGTGAAGACCTCGTCGAGCACCTCGCGCGGCACGCCGGTGTCGATGTGGGGGAGCACGCCGATGGGCGGCGGCGACGGCAGGGCGCGGGTCCCCGCCGGCGGGGCGTGCGAGCGGGTCTCGTCGAGGGCCGCCTGCAGCCGGTGGTGGAAGTCGGCCAGGGCCTCCTCGGCCTCGTCGAGGGTGATGTCGCCCCGCTTGACCAGGGCCTCGGTGTAGAGCTTGCGGACCGACCGGCGGGCGTCGATCTTCTTGTACATCAGCGGCTGGGTGTAGCTCGGGTCGTCGCCCTCGTTGTGGCCGTGGCGGCGGTAGCACACCATGTCGATGACGACGTCCTTGTTCCAGCGTCGCCGGTACTTGAACGCCAGCCGGGCGACCCGGACGCAGGCCTCCGGGTCGTCGCCGTTCACGTGGAAGATCGGTGCCTGCACCATCTTGGCCACGTCGGTCGGGTACTCCGACGAGCGGGCGGCCTCCGGCGGGGTGGTGAACCCGAGCTGGTTGTTGATGATCAGGTGGATCGTGCCGCCGACGCGGTAGCCCTTGATCAGCGACAGGTTCAGCGTCTCGGCGACCACGCCCTGGCCGGCGAAGGCGGCGTCGCCGTGGATCAGCACCGGCAGCACCGGGTAGTTCCCGGGCGGCTCGATGCCGTCCATCTCGGCACGGGCCATGCCGACGACGACGGGGTCGGCGGCCTCGAGGTGCGACGGGTTGGCGGCCAGCTCCACGGCGATCTCGCTGCCGACCCGGCTCACGAACTTGCCCGTCTGGCCGAGGTGGTACTTGACGTCGCCCGAGCCCTGGATCGACTCGGGGTCGATGTTGCCCTCGAACTCGGCGAAGAGCTGCTCGTAGGACTTGCCGACGATGTTGACCAGCACGTTGAGGCGGCCACGGTGGGCCATGCCCATCACGACCTTGTCCATGCCGAGGTCGGCCGCTTCTGACAGGACGGCGTCGAGCAGCGGGATGGCGCTCTCGGCGCCGTCGATCCCGAAGCGCTTCTGGCCCAGGTACTTCGTGCCGAGGAACTTCTCGAGCGCCTCGGCGGCGTTGAGCCGGCCGAGGACGTGTCGCTGCTCCTCGGGGGTGAGCGTGCCCGAGACGCCCTCGACGTGCTCCTGGATCCACAGCTTCTCGTCGGGGTCCTGGATGTGCATGTACTCGATGCCGATCGTGCGGCAGTACGCGTCGCGCAGCACGTGCAGCAGGTCGCCGAGGCGCATCCGCTCACGTCCGCCGACCCCGTGGGTGAGGAACTCGCGGTCGAGGTCCCAGATGGTCAGCCCGTAGGTCGCGGGGTCGAGCTCGGGGTGCATGTGCGGCTCTTCGGCCGCCAGCGGATCGAGGTCGGCGATCAGGTGGCCGCGCACCCGGTGCATGTTGATCAGCCGGTCGACCTGGACCTGCTTCTCGACCATGGTCTGCTCGTGGTCGGCCGGGTTGACGTCGCGCCGCCAGATCACGGCCTCGTAGGGGACGCCCAGGTCGCGGAACACGTCGTCGTAGAAGCCGTCGGCCCCGAGGAGCAGCTCGTGCACCTGCTTCAGGAACAGCCCGGACTCCGCCCCCTGGATGATGCGGTGGTCGTAGGTGGACGAGATGGTGATGACCTTCGAGAGCCCGAGCGCGGCGATGGTGGAGGGGTCGGCACCGGCGAAGGCCGTGGGGTAGTCGAGCGAGCCCACGCCGACGATGACGCCCTGTCCGGGCATCAGCCGCGGCACCGACTGCACGGTGCCGATGGTGCCGGGGTTGGTGAGGGTGACCGTGGCGCCGGCGAAGTCGTCGGGGCTCAGCTTGTTGGAGCGCACCTTGCGGATGAGGTCCTCGTAGGCGGCGTGGAACGCCCGGAACCCCATCGTGTCGGCGTCTCTGACCACCGGCACCAGCAGCGTGCGCGAGCCGTCGCTCTTCTGCACGTCGACGGCGATGCCCAGGCCCACGTGCTCGTTGCGCACGATGCGAGGGTTCTCGTCGGCGTCCTCGACGAAGGTGTTGTTCATCGCCGGCACGGTGCCCGCCACCGCCCGCACCACGGCGTAGCCGATGAGGTGGGTGAAGCTGACCTTGCCGCCGCGGGTGCGGCCCAGGTAGCCGTTGATGATCTGGCGGTTCACCTCGAGGAGGCGGGCCGGCACCTCGCGGAAGCTGGTGGCGGTGGGCACCGCCAGGCTCGCCTCCATGTTGGCGACGATGCGCGCCCCCGCACCACGGATCGGTTCGCCGGGGGGCTCGGTCGGGGCGGCTGGCGAGGCAGGCGCGGCCGGGGCGGCGGCCGGGGTCGCCGTCGTCGCCGTGGCGGACGTCGTCGCGGTGGTCGCGGTGGTCGCGGGCGGGGTCGCAGCCGGCGGCGCGGCGTCGGCGACGGCGGGCCGGTAGTCGGCGAAGAAGTCGCGCCACGACTCGCTGACCGAGCCCGGGTCGGTGAGGTACTGCTCGTACATCTCCTCGACCAGCCAGGAGTTCTGGCCGACCGGATGGGTGGCGAAGGCGTCGTCGGGCACGGGCCGATCCTACCGGTCGCCCCGGTGCGGCCCGAGGGGCGACGGCGGGGTCGGCGACCGTGTCGTGCCGTGCCGAGCCGGCAGCCGGCGGCGTGTCGTCAGGGTCCGGTCAGGTCCGGGGCGCGGCGGGCTCGGGGGCCTCGGCGTCGGGTCGGGGCGCCGGCTCGGGCTCGTCGGGTGCGTTCGGCTCGCCCTCGATCGTGTCGCCCAGGCGCAGCCAGCCGTGCTCGTCGGCGAACACCAGCACCGGTGGCAGCACGACGATGGCGCTGAGCAGGGCGATGGCGATGGTGAGGGCCACGATGGCGCCGAAGTCGCGCAGCAGCGGCATCGGCGACGCCATCAGCACGGCGAACCCGCCGACGGTGGTCAGCGAGGATGCGAAGAAGGCGCGCCCGGTGTGCGACGCGGCCTGGTCGGCGGCCTCCCTCGGCGCCAACCCGGCGCGCCGCTCCTCGATGTGGCGGAACAGGATGAGGCAGGCGAACTCGGTGCAGATGGCGATCACCAGCGGTCCCGACACGGTGGTGAGCGGGCTGACGGTGATGTTCAGGGCGCGCACCACCACGGCGGCGAGGCCGACGGCGAGCAGCACCGGCACCAGGACCAGACCCGCCTTGATGAAGCTCAGGAACCGCAGCAGCAGCCAGATCGCCACCCCGCCGATGGCGAGGTAGGTGAGCAGCAGCCGGTTGGCGGTGAGGTTGTCGAGGAGCCCCACGCCGACGACGGCGAGGCCGGAGGCCGTGGCCTTGATGGGTGGCGGCGGCGTCACGTTGTCCTTGATGTCGTCGACGACGACCTTTCGCTCCTCCAGCGCCGACGGCCCGGTGCGGAAGATCAGGTTGGCGGCCTTGCCGTCCGGGCTGACCACGGACTGCTGGATCGCCTCGGGCGCGACCGCGTAGGCGGCCTGCAGGTTCGCCCCGGTGGGTGGCAGGGGCGTCGCCCCGGGCACGTTCATGAGGTCCGAGACGGTGTCGGTCAGGCTCGAGGCGGTGAGGAGCCGACCCGGGTTGGCCGCCAGCTGGTCCCGCGACAGGTTCGTCATGAAGGCGGCCATCTGGTCGTTGAACACCCCGTTCGGGTCCTGCAGGTACACGCCGAGCTCGCTCGACGAGCCCGTCTGCTCCTTCAGGACGTCGAGGTCCTTGATGACCGCCGAGCTCTGGTCGATCCACGCCTCGGCGTTGGTCTCGATGCGGGTGTTCTGCTCGGCGAAGAGGCCGCCGACGAACAGGGCGACGCCGAGCAGCGCCAGCGGGACGGCCGACCATGCCGGCGCCCGACCGAGGGCGACCATGCTCTTCTCGACGACCGGCTGGTGGTGGTACTCGGTCGAGGGCTTGTGCTTCTCGCGCAGGGCCAGGGTGGCGATCGGCACGACGATGGCACCGATGAACACGAAGGCCACGCCGAGGGCGAGCAGCACGCCGAAGTCGCGGATCATCGGCACGCGGGAGGCCTTCAGGGAGATGGTGGCGATCACGCCGGCCACGGCCGCCACGGCGAGGGCCGGCGCGATGGCGAGCTGGGTCCGCACGAACGGCGACGCGGGGGTGGCGTCGGTGCGCACCACCTCCTCCTCGATGCGGTTGTGGACCTGGATGGCGAACTCCACGCCGAGGCCGATGAGGATGGGCAGACCCGAGATGGTGACGAGTGACAGGCGGAACCCGGTGAAGCCGAGGATGCCGAAGGTCCACACGACGCCGGTCAGCATCACGGCCAGCGGCAGCAGCCGCCACCGCACGCGGAACACGAAGGCGAGCACGATCACCATGACGAGCACGGCGATGGCACCAAGGGTGAGCATGCCCTTCTGCAGGTAGTCGTTGATCTCCTTCAGCAGCACCGGGGCGCCGGTGGTGAGCACCGTGAACCCCGGGAAGCTCCGGCCCTGCAGCTCGTTGACGACGGCGACGGTCGCCGCCCCCTGCTCGTCGAGGGTCTGGTTGCCGTTCAGGCGGGTGACCATCTGGGCGTGGGTGGCGTTCTCGAGGGTGGGCGCCGTGCCGGGCGCGAAGACGAAGAACGGGCGGAGCGCCTTGCGCACCTCGCCCTGGTTGTCCAGCAGCAGGAACCGCACCCAGTCGGGGTTGTCCAGGCTGGTGCCGCCCGGCGACGCCGCCGCGGCCTGGAACCGCTGGAGGGTGGTGGCGGCGTCGGCGGACCGGGCCGCCTGGCCCGCCGGGTCGGTCTCCCGGCCGAGGGCGTCGAGCAGGATGCCGCCGGCGACGCTGGACGTCGGGTCCGACGAGCCGGCCTTGGGCTCGACGAGCGCCTGGTTGTACTCCATGACGGTCAGGGGGCTGACCACGCCCTGCACGCCGGGTGTCGCCTCGAGCCGCTGCTGCACCTCACGCAGCTGGGCGATGTTGTCGGGGGTGAACAGGTCCACCACGGTCTTGCCCTGGTCGGCGGTGAACAGCGTGACCATGCCCTCGCCGCCGAACAGCTTCTGGTACTCGACGTTGTCGATCGAGACCTGCTCGTCGGCGTTGATGTAGCTGTCCTGGCCGGTGGCGAAGGTGAGCTTGGGCAGGCCGAGCGCCAGCACCGCGGTGACGGCGACGACCAGGACGAGCACCAGCACCGCCCGTCGGGTCAGGCCCTCGGCGAGGGCACCCCAGAAGCGTCGCCGCACCTCGGTGGCAGCGGCCGGCTGACCAGCGGCGGTGAGGACGCCGCCGCTTGAAGCCGCCGCGGAAGTGAACAGCCGAACGTCCCGTTCGCCGGTGGTCCGGCGGAGGGTGACAGCAGGACCCATCGCCCGGCACCCCTCGCCGGGCCGTCGCCAGGTGATCGACGCCCGGTGGCTCGGCTGGCGCGGCATCCTGAGCTGGGCGACCAGCGCCACCGCTCTTCGCAGGCTTGGGCTGAAGGATCAGCGGACTCACCCACCCGCCGCGGAGGTGACGTTCACCCAGCTGCAGGCCCGCGCCATCGAAGCGTGACGGCCTCGGCCACCGACGCCCAAGCATCGGCGACGGCTCGCGCTCTCGGCACGGGGACGGCCGCGGCGACGATCTCGTCGAGGACGCTCAGGTCGCCCAGGTCACGCCCGTCGACCCAGTGGGCCCGCGACAGGCCCTCGTCCGCGCGGGCGAAGGCGTCGGGTCGGCGCAGCCGCACGATCTCGCTGGTCTCGAGGGCCCGCCGGCTGTTCGGCGTCATGCCGGAAAGCAGAAGGGGATGCCGAGCTCGCGCACTCGGCCGCCACGATGTCGAACACCCGGTCGAGGCGGCCGCCGGTCGGTTCTCCCGGCCGGCGGGGGGATCTCGGGGTGCAGCTCGAAGGGCGGGACCGAGAGCCCGAGCTCGCGCAGCAGCGGCGGGTGCGATCGCGACCCAGGTAGGCCCAGGGGCAGATGTAGTCGCTCTCCAGCGGCCTCTGCCCCGACCGTACCGTCGGCGGCGCGGCGGCGGACGGGTCGCCGGCGCCGGCGGTGTGCCGGGTCGGGGTGCTCGAGCGGTGGAGGGCGCCCGACCCATCGGCGGCGGCGACGGGGCGCCGGTCGGGGCCGAGGCGGCGGTAGCTCGGCGCCGCCGTGCGCATCTCCACCTGGAACGTGAACTCGCTCAAGGCCCGGCTGCCGCGGGTCGAGGAGTGGCTGGCGACGGTCGAGCCCGACGTCGTGTGCCTGCAGGAGACAGGCTCGCCGACGACATTCCCGGGGCTGACCTTCGCCCGCCATGGGGTACGAGGCGGCCCACCACGGCAGAGGCCGGTGGAACGGCGTCGCCATCTCTCCAAGGTCGGCCTCGACGACGTCGTCGCCGAGCTTCGACGACGCCGAGGAGCCCGACCCGGAGGCCCGCCTGAGTGTGGGCGACGTGCGGTGGTGTCACGTGGCCAGCGTCTACGTGCCCAACGGCCGCGCCCTCGACGACCCGCACTACCAGTACAAGCTGCGGTGGCTGGCCCGCGCTTCCGCAGCTCAGCTGGCCGACCGCAGGGACCCGGCCGGGCTCGTGCTGGCGAAGCCGGCGACTGCAACCATCGCCCCGGACGACCGCGACGTGTACGACCCGGGTGACTTCGTCCGGTGCGACCCACGTGAGCGAGGCGGAGCAGGGCGCTCGCCGAGATCAGGGCTGGGGACTCACCGACGTGTTCCGCCGCCACTACGACGCCGAGGGGCTGTTCTCGTGGTGGGACTACTGCGCCGGCAACTTCCACAAGGGCAGGGGATGCGCATCGACCTGATGCTACCGAGACCCTGGCGGCGGCGTCGACGTCGATCCTCATCGATCGCAACGCCCGCAAGGGCAAAGCAGCCGTCCGAACCGCGCCGGTCGTCGCCGACTTCGACGTCTGACGGCTGCGGTCGTCGAGCACTGCGCCGGCGGGTCGACGTCGGCGGGCGCGCGCCGGCGCCGGCTCCCGCGGCAGTCCCGTCCCGGCGGGGTAGCAAGGGCGGATGACCGACCAGACGCCCCCGTCCCCCGACCCCGCCGACCTCCCCGACGACGCAGCGGAGATCGTCGACCGGGCCCGTTCGGCCCTGTACACGCGGTGGCAGGAGCCACCCGCCTCACAGATGACGACCCGGCGGGTGGAGATGCGCCGTCTCGCCGACTCGATGCGCATCATCATGGAGCGACTGGTCGGCACGGCCGCCCCGACCGAGGCGCTGATCGAGGCGGCCAACGAGCTGGCCAACGTGGCGCTGGCCTTCGACCGCATCGACTACGGCACCAGCTACGAGGGATTCGCCGAGGCGGCCAACGCCGGCCTCGACCCCCACGCCAGCTTCGAGCACAGCCCGTTCATCGGCCGGGCCAACCCGCTCGCCCCGCCCATCTACCTCCAGGACATCGACGGCGTGGTGCACGGTCGCGGGGTCTTCGGGTCGGCCTACGAAGGGCCGCCCGGCTGCGTCCACGGCGGCTACGTGGCCGGTGCCTTCGACGAGCTGCTCGGCGCGACCCAGTCGCTGTCGGGCCAGCCGGGGATGACCGGCACCCTCACCATCCGCTACCGGAGCCCGACGCCGCTGCACACCGAGCTGCACTTCATCGGCGAGATCGTTCGGGTGGAGGGGCGCAAGATCTTCACCGAAGGCCGCCTCCTCGCCGGTGACACGCTGTGCGCGGAGGCCGAGGGCATCTTCATCTCGATCGACTTCACCAAGTTCATCGCACTGCGGGAGCAGCGCGAGGAGGCCGAGCGGGCCCGCCGCGGCGACCACGTCATCTAGTCACGGTGACCCGGGAGGTCGTTGACCCGGGTCACGGCATCGAGTCGCTCAGCTGTCGGTGTCGAGGCGCTCCTGGGCCACCTGCTCCTCGTCGACGAGGTGCTCCCGGAGGCCCGACACGATGGCCTGCTCGACCTTGCCGCCGACCAGCAGGACCCGCACCCGCAGGTCGCCGCTGATGCGGCGCACGGTGTCGCCCTGCGCCTCGGCGACGAAGGTGGCCGAGGCCGAGGCCTGCATCTTGTCGGGGTAGTGGTCGGGGAGCAGGCGGGTGGTGGCGGTGCCCCGGACGAGGTCGAACCAGGTCTCGTCGACCCACGTCAGCTTGGCCGGATCGATGACGGCGGTCGCCGCGGCGGGCAGCGACGCGGTGAAGGTGTAGCGGACCCGGAGCAGGACGCGGTCGCCCTCGGCTCGGTGCTCGAGCACCTGGGGAGCCGACACCTTCGGCAGCCCGGCGAGGGCTTGGTAGAAGTCGGGGTCGGTGTACAGCTCGAGCACCCGCTCGGGGGTGGCACGGAAGCGCTGCTCGACCTCGAACCGCATGTCACCACCTTGCCACCCGCGTCGCGTCCCGACGCGCCGCTGCGCCGCCCACAGGAGATCGGCGAGGCCGACCGGAGTCGGCGGGGTGTCGGGGCGGCGGGGTCACCGACGACCTCGGGGGTCGCCTGAGGACTGCGGGAGGTCGACGGGCTCAGCCGGTCGATCCCGCCGGCGCGGCCGCGCCGCCGTCGACATGGCCGGCCACCACCTCGAGCACGGCCGCTCCGTAGCGACCCACCTTGACCGGTCCCACGCCTGACACGGTCAACAGGTCGTCGGCGCAGGTCGGCCGGGCCGTGGCGATCTCGGCCAGGGTCGCGTCGTGGAAGATCACGTAGGCGGGGACGGCGGCGGCCTTGGCCGCGCCCGCCCGCCAGGTCTTCAGCGCTTCGAACAGGGGCTGGTCGGCCGGCGCCAGCTCGGCCGCGGCCCGACCCTGGCGCTCACGGCGCCGCGCCGCCGACCGAGCGTCGGCGCGGGCCTCGCGCCCACCGGTCCCCGAGCCGCGCTGGCCCGACCGGGCGCGCTGGTCGGCCGGGGCCGGCCGGGATCGGCGCAGCACGACCGACCAGTCGTCGGGCTCCTCACCTTCGGCCAGCACCCGGCAGGCGACCTCGACGTCGTCGACGAAGAACGAGCGGTCGCGCGACATGGTGCGGGAGCCGAAGGTGCGGGACCCCGCCCAGGTCAGGCACAGCTCGCGCTCGGCCCGCGTCACGGCCACGTAGAAGAGGCGACGCTCTTCGTCGAGCTCGGCGGAGGTCTTGGCGTGGCCGATCGGGACGAGCCCCTGCTCGAGGCCGGCGAGGTGGACGACCGGCCACTCGAGGCCCTTGGCGGCGTGGAACGTCGTGATCTCCACCGCGTCGCCGGTGACGTCGGGCTGGTCGGCGCGGGTGGTGTCGGTGAGCCAGGCGAAGAACCCGGGGATGGAGGGGGCGGGGTCGAGCCCGAGGTAGTCGTGGCCCAGCCGCACGAACGCCTCGACGTTGGCGCGGCGCTCCGGCGACAACGTGGTGCCCGGCTCGCCGGCAGGCCCGAGGGCGGCCTCGACGTCGGCGAGGGCGTCCTCGAAGCGACCGGTGGCGCGCCGCAGCTGGCCGAGGGCGTCCTTGACCTCGGGCTGGTCGAGCAGGGCGTTGCCGCCCCGGACCCGGAAGGGGATGCCGGCCGCCCGGAAGGCCTCCTCCAGCAGGGCGATCTGGGCGTTGGTGCGCACCAGCACGGCCTGTGACGACCAGGCCGAGCCCGGCAGGTGGTGGTCGCGCACGTTGCGGGCCACACCGGCGGCCTCGGCGCGGTCGCTCTCGAAGGCATCGATCTGGGGCAGCGTGCCGTCGGGGCGGTTCGCCCGCAGCCGCCGGACCCCCTCGCCGGTGGCGGCCCGACGGGGAGCACCGGCCAGCACGGCGTTGGCGACACCGAGGATCTGCGGGCTCGAGCGGTAGTTCTGCTCGAGGACCACGACGCCCGCGCCCGGGTGCTGGCGCCGGAAGCCCGTGAGATACGCGGCGTCGGCGCCGTTCCAGGCGTAGATGGCCTGGTTGGGGTCGCCGACGACGCACAGGTCGGTGCGGCCGTCGAGCCAGGACTGCAGCAGCTCGTGCTGGAGGGGGTTCACGTCCTGGTACTCGTCGACGAAGACGTGGCGGAACCGCCAGCGCTGGGCGTCGCCGAACTCGCGGTCGCGGTCGAGGTCGCGCCGGCACAGCCGCAGCAGGTCGTCGAAGTCGACGAGTCGGCGCTCGGACTTGGCCCGCTCGTAGCGCTCGAAGGTCCGGGCGACCAGCCGCAGATCGACCGACGGGTTGCGGTCGGCCCGCTCGGCCGCGGGCACGTAGTCGTCGGGTGTCAGCATCCGGGCCTTGGCCCACTCGATCTCGCCGACGACGTCGAGGGCGGCGACCGAGCCGCCCCGACCCGAGGACGGTGGCAGCAGTCGGGCCACGAAGCCGACCTTGCGGTCGAGCAGCGTCGGCGGGTCGATGCCGCGGTCGGCCCAGCGGCTGCGCAGCTGGGCGTAGGCCACCGCGTGGAAGGTGCCGGCGGCCACCTCGTCGCGCAGGCCCAGGCCGCGCAGGCGGCTGCGCAGCTCGCCGGCCGCCTTGCGGGTGAAGGTCAGGGCCAGGACGTGGCGCGGGTCGAGGTCGCCGGTGGCGGCCCGCCAGGCGATGCGTCGGGTGAGCACCCGCGTCTTGCCCGAGCCGGCGCCCGCCAGCACCGCCAGGGGTGCGTCGGGGGACGTGACGGCGGCCCGCTGGGCCGCGTTCAGGCCGTCGAGGAGGGCGTCGGGGTCCACCGGTCCCACCTTAGGCACCCGGTGTGACGCTCCCGGCGCCGACACGCCGCCGGGCCGGGCCGGTCGGTTCGGGCGGTCGATCGTCGTCGCGCGGCGGTACCGTGCGCCACCGTGATCGAGGTTGCACCCGAGCGCTTCGAGGCCCTGGTGGCCGAGGCCCTCGACGGGATCCCGCCCGAGCTGGGCCGCCACATCGACAACGTGGCCGTCTTCGTGCGCGACACCAGCGGCGACCCCCACCTGCTCGGCCTCTACGAGGGCATCCCGCTCACGGACCGGCAGGAGTACGGCGGGCTGGCCATGCCCGACCGCATCACGATCTACCGCCTCCCGATCCTGGCCCGCTGCCGCACCGAGGCCGAGGTCGTCCGCCAGGTGCAGGTCACCGTCGTGCACGAGGTCGGCCACCACTTCGGCATCTCCGACGCCCGCCTGCACGAGCTCGGCTGGGGCTGACCGACCGGCGGACCGGTCGGCGCGGCGATCAGCAGCCCGTCGGTCGACCGTCCCCGTCGCCGACGCCGTCCGCTGGCTACGCTCGCTGCCGTGTCGTACCCGAAAGAGCTGCTGCACGAGTACGAAGAGCTGATCCTCGACCTGCACCCGCACTGGTGGATGCTCGTCAAGGGGATCGCCCCCCTCGTCGGGTCGGTGATCCTCGGGATCATCGTCCTGGGCTTCAACTGGCCCGACCCGGTGAAGCTGCTCGTCGCCCTGCTCGTCCTGGTGGGCCTCGTGTACTTCCTGCGGGTCTTCCTCACGTGGGCGAGCACCGACTTCGTGCTCACCACCGACCGCGTCGTGTACCGGTCGGGCATCATCGCCAAGCGGGGCATCGAGATCCCCCTCGAGCGGATCAACACGATCTTCTTCGAGCAGCGGATCTTCGAGCGCCTGCTCGGCCTCGGCGACCTGCAGATCGAGTCGGCCTCCAAGGACGGCGCTCAGGTCTTCGACGACATCCGCAAGCCGAGCGCGGGGCAGAACGAGATCTACCGGCAGATGGAGCTCAACGACCGCCGCAACTTCGACCGACTGGGCCAGCAGATGGCCGGCGCCACGCCGGCGCCGGCCCCGGCCGAGGCGCCGCCCTCCATCCCCCAGCAGATCGAGCACCTGAGCCAGCTGCGCGACAAGGGCGTGCTCACCGACGAGGAGTTCCAGGCCAAGAAGGCCGAGCTGCTCGGTCGCATGTGAGCCGGCGTGCGCTCGGCCACGGGAGCATCGGCGCGCCGGCCGGCCGCGGCGGCCCCGTCGAGCGGCGGCGGGTGACGGCGTGCGCGTGGTGTCGCTCGTGCCGTCCGCGACCGAGACGTTGGTGGCCTGGGGGGTGACGCCGGTCGGCGTCACCCGGTTCTGCGAGCACCCCGAGCTGCCGTCGGTGGGCGGGACCAAGGACCCCGACCTCGACGCCGTGCAGGCGCTGCGCCCCGACCTCGTCGTGGTGTGCCAGGAGGAGAACCGGGCCCAGGACGCCGCCGCGCTGCAGGCGGCGGGCGTGCGCCTGTTCGTGTTCCGGATCGATGCGGTCGACGACGTCGCCCCCCAGCTCGGCGCGCTGCGAGCCGACCTCGGCCTCGATCCGGCGCCACCGCCGCAGCTGCCGCCGGCAGCGACCGAGCCCACCTCGCGGGCCTTCGTGCCGATCTGGCGGCGACCGTGGATGACGATGAGCGGTCGGTGCTACGGCTCGTCGCTGCTGGCCCGGCTCGGCGTCGTCAACGTGTTCGCCGACGAGGACGACCGCTATCCAGAGACCACCCTCGAGGAGGCGGCGGCGCGGGCGCCCGACGTCGTGCTCGCCCCGTCGGAGCCCTATCCCTTCGGTGCCCGCCACGTCGACGAGCTGGCGACGGTCGCACCGGTGCTCCTGGTCGACGGCCAGGACCTCTTCTGGTGGGGGGTGCGCACGCCGGCGGCGCTCGATCGCCTCGGTGCCGCTCTCGACGACCTGGGGCACCGGGGTCGGGGCTGACCCGGAGGGGGTCGCGGAGCCTGTGGCGCCACCCGGGTCGCGGGGCCGAGGCCGACCAGGGAGGGTCGCGGTGGGCGGTGGCGCCACCTGCGCCGTGTGGGCCGGGGCTGACCGGTAGCGTCTGCGGGCGCCATGACCGATGACGACCAGCCCGGGGCGGGCGACGAGCCCCGCCGCAGCCCGGACCCTCCCACACCCGCCGGGGAGCCGCCGGCCGCGGCGCCGGGTGGCGACGCAGGGCCCGCGGTCGCGGGTGGGGTGGGCGACGACGGCGAGGTCGGCGCCCGCCACAGCCCGCTGTGGCTCCGGATGGTGGGCTTCGTGGCCGTGCTCGCCGCCGTCGTGGCGATGGTCGTCGTCGTGCTCGCCCGCCAGGGCGAACGGGCCGAGCAGGCCTCGTCGGCGGCGGTCACCGCTCGCACCGTGCCCGTGCCCGCCGACATCCTCGGGACCACGACCTCGAAGGCCCCGCCGCCGCTGCCGGCGGGGGGCACCACCGTCGCGGTGCCGCGCACCGGCCTCACCACCGACCAGGTGGCCACCGCGCTCGAGGCGAAGCTGCCGGTCGAGACGGGCTGGACCCACGCCGTGTCGTGCGGCTCGCCCCGACCGATCGCCGCCGGCGAGGTGCTCGAGTGCGCCGCCCGCACCGAGCCGCCGATCAAGGAGGTCGGCCCGTCGACGGTGCTGGTCGTGGTGCTCGACGACGGCGGCCGCTTCACCTGGCAGCGGGGGACCTCCGGTCCGGTGACGCTCGCCGCCCTGGCCGAGGACGGCCTGACCTGTGCCGACCTCGCGGCCCGGGGGTACCCCTACGTGTCCGCGCTCGCCTGGTGGAACCTCCACGGCCGGCCGCCGGCCCTCGACCCGTCCGGCGCCGGCCGACCCTGCGCCGACGCGTACCCGCCCGCCGAGGTCGAGGCCGCGTTCGCCAAGGCTGCCCAGGCCTGACGTCGGTCAGGAACGGATCCGGCGGGCGCCGTCGGCGGCGTGCACCACCCAGGCGCGACCGGTCGGGGCCACCGCGCCGGGCTCGGCCAGCGCCACCAGGCACCCCCCGAACCCGGCGCCGGTGAGCCGGGCGCCGACCACCCCCGGCATGGCGCACAGCTCGGCCACGAGGGCGTCGAGTCGCGGCGTCGACACCTCGAAGTCCTCGCGGAGGCTCTCGTGGCTCGCCACCATCTCGTGCCCGGCGAGGGTCAGGTCGCCGGCGCGCAGCGCCTCGGCGAACGCCCGGACCCGCTGGTCCTCGGTGATCACGTGGCGGGCCCGGCGCCGCACGACCGGGTCGTCGATCTCGTCGAGCCGGTCCAGCGTCGCCGACCCGAGCGGTCCGATGCGCGTCGCGGCGGCCTCCACCGCGGCCCGGCGCTCGGCATAGGCGGAGCCGGCCAGGGCGCGCGCTTCGCCCGAGTGGACGACCACCACCTCGGCGTCGGCGGGGATCGGCACCGGTGTCCAGGTGTCGGTCGCGAAGTCGATCAGCAGGCCGTGCCCGGCGATCCCGCAGGCCGACGTGAGCTGGTCCATGAGCCCGCACGGCACCCCCGAGGCGCGCTGCTCGGCGCGCTGGCCGAGCCGGGCCAGCGCGAGCGGGTCGCCCTCGAAGCCCACCGCCAGGGCCACCGCCAGCTCGAGCGCCGCGCTCGACGACAGGCCGCTGCCGATCGGCACCGTCGAGTGCACCGCGCCGCGGAACCCGTGCGTCGGCGCCACCTCGGCCACCACGCCGGCGACGTAGCGGGCCCAGGAGGGCGCGACCGTCGACGGGTCGCCGACGTCGATCGGCACGACGGCGGGCTCGGGCTGGTCGTCGGAGGTCAGGCGCACGACGGGCTCGTCGGTGGGCGCGCCGACGACGGTGGTGCCGAGGTCGATCGCCATCGGCAGGGCGAGCCCTCCGGCGTAGTCGGTGTGGTCGCCGATGAGGTTCACCCGCCCGGGGGCGAACGCCGTCACCGTTGCAGGATCAGCCACCGGCGGGCTCGGGGCTCTCGGCGGGCCGAGCGATCGGGGTGGCGGCCCGCAGGGCGGCGGCGGCGTCGGCGGGGTCGATCGGGTTGAAGTACACGTGGCTGCCCAGCTCGCCGGCGGCCACGTAGCGCTGGGTGCCGGGGGAGCGGAACAGCGGGGCGATGTGGAGGTGGAGCCAGGCCTGCGGCCAGTCCCCTCCGTCGGTCGGTCGCTGGTGCCACCACAGCATGTAGGGCATCGGCGCGTCGAACAGCGCGTCGAGTCGGCCGAGCACGTCGATCAGCAGGGCGGAGAGGTCGTCGCGCTCGGCGTCGGTGAGCGCCGGCAGGTCGGGGCGCTGCTCGACCGGCGCCAAGAGCAGCTCGTAGGGCCACCCCGCGGCCCAGGGCACCCACGCCCGCCACCCGCCGTGCTGCGCGACGAGGCGCGCGTCCCCGGGTCCGGCCGCCTCGGGTGCGAAGGCGCTGAGCTCGGCGCGGTCGAGCTCGTCGTGGGCGCGGGGCGGCACGCGGTCGAAGGCGTAGATCTGCCCGTGGGGGTGGGCGATGGTGGCGCCGACCTCGGGGCCCTTGTTCTCGAACACGAGGACGTAGGCGACGTCGTCGCGGGCGCCGAGCACCGCGGTGCGCTCGGCCCAGAGGTCGACGACCTTCCGAGCGCCGGCGACGCCGAGGGAGGCGAAGGTGGCGTCGTGGTCGGACGTGTAGAGCACGACCTCGCTGCGTCCGCCGGGGATGGCCGGCCAGCGGTTCGGGAAGGAGAAGACGTCGTAGGGCTCGGGGGCCTCGAGGCCGCCGGGGCAGAACGGGCAGCCCGACGACGGCAGGTTCGGGCGCCCCTGGCGCTTGGCGACGATGTAGGCGAGGTCGCCGGTCAGCGGATCCAAGCGGTAGGGGAGATCCTCTGGCTCGGGCATCGGTCCGGCACGCTACCCGCGACCCGGCGTCGGCCGTCCGGATCGACGGGGGCCGGTGGGCGCCGCGCGATGACCTCCCGGGAACCGTCGTCAGGCCCTAGGGCCCGGGCCCGCCCCGACCTCCGACCTCAGGTCGGCACCCGGCCGGCCCTGGCCGGAACCGGCCGTTGCGACCACGCTGTCGGTGCGGCCGGGATCACTGCGATTGCCTCCTCGTCGAAGGCGGAGGTGGGCCATGCACGTACGGCGCACGCTGGTAGCGGTCACGACCGCCCTGCTCCTGCTGGTGGGTCTGGTGCCGGGGGTCGCCGCCGCAGCGGCGTCGCCGGGCGCCGCCGATCCGGTCGTCGGGTCGCCGGCGGATCCCGCCGACGCCATGACGGCACCGCAGCGGCAGCCCACCTCACGGGTCATGGACCCGGACGAGTTCCAGGCCATCACGCCCACCCGGTTGCTCGACACCCGTGACGGCACCGGTGGTCACCTCGGCAAGGTCGGTCCGGCCGAGACCCTCACCCTCCAGGTCGCGGGTCGGGGCGGCATCCCGGCGACCGGCGTGGGTGCCGTCGTGCTCAACATCACGTCGACCGAGGCGTCGGCGGTGTCGTTCATCACGGCGTGGCCGGCGGGTGATCCGTGGCCGCTGGCGTCCAACGTCAACACCGAGCCGGGCGTGAACACGCCGAACCTGGCCGTCGTGAAGCTCGGCGCCGGCGGCGCCGTCAGCCTCTACAACAACTCGGGCTACGGCCACCTCGTGGCCGACGCGCTGGGCTGGTTCCCGACGACGGCGACCTTCACCTCGCTGACCCCGGCTCGGTTGCTCGACACCCGTGACGGCACGGGTGGTCACCTCGGCACGCTCGGTCCGCGGGAGACCTTCGACCTGCAGGTCACAGGACGAGGCGGCGTCCCGGCGACGGACGTGGGTTCGGTGGTGGTGAACATCACCTCCACGGAGGCCTCGGAGGTCTCGTTCATCACGGCGTGGCCGGCGGGTGATCCGTGGCCGCTGGCCTCGAACGTGAACACCGATCCGGGCGTGAACACGCCGAACCTCGCCTTCGTGAAGCTCGGGACCGACGGCAAGATCAGCCTGCTCAACAACTCGGGGTACGGCCATGTCATCGTCGACGTGCTCGGCTGGTTCCCCACCCAGTCGAACTTCCGACCGGACGTGCCGTTCCGGCTGATGGACACCCGCGACCCGGGCACCGGCGTGCCGCCCGGCAAGATCGGCCCGGGGCAGACCCTCACGCTGGACCTCCCCGACGAGCCGATCGGTGCCGTCGTGGTGAACATCACCTCCACCGAGGCGTCCCAGGACTCGTTCATCACGGCGTGGCCGGCCGGTGAGCCCTGGCCGCTCGCCTCGAACGTGAACACCGAGCCCGGCGTGAACACGCCGAACCTCGCCATCGTGAAGATGGGCGCCGGCGGTGACGTCTCCTTCTACAACAACTCCGGCACCGGCCACCTGGTGGTCGACCTGCTCGGGTGGTTCCCGATCGGCTCCACCTACGTCGAGGTCTCCGAGCCGGGCTTCAAGGCCCAGGTGGAGATCCCCGAGACGACCCGCGACGCCACGTCGGTGCTCTCGGTGACGCCGTCGGTCATCCCCAGCGGCCCGGAGCAGTCGTTCGACCTCTGGGCCGAGGAACCCTACGTGGTGGGTGGCCTCCTCAAGCTCGATGAAGCGGCGGCGCCGCCCGACGGGTTCTCCGGACAGGTCACTGCGGTGAGTCCGCTCGCGGAAGGGTTCCAGCGGGTGACGGCCGTGCCCGGCGCACTCCGGGTCGTCGTCGTGCTGGGCCCGGGTGCCGAGACGTTCCAGGTCGACGACCACCTGCTGCTCGACCCGACCGATCAGCTGCCCGATGGCTTCCTGGGACGCGTCGTGTCGGTGGAGGACCTCGGTGGCGGCGTGCAGCGCGTGACGACCGTGCCGGGACTCGTGGAGGACGCGTTCCTCGAGTTCGACGTGGACATCGACGTGAACGACGCCGTGGAGGGCGGCACGGTGACCCCGACGCTCGACGGCCAGGCCCTGCCTCCCGAGATGGTCGGCGGGACGCCCCAAGGTCTCAGCGGTGACCTGTTCTACGGGTTCAAGCTCTCCGACGCCGTCAACGGCGGGGAGCAGATCGCCGGCAAGATCGCCGGCAGCCTGGGACTTCCCGGCTACTGCCACCTCGACGGTCTCGACCTCACCCTCGGCGTCGGTGTCCGCTACGACCTCGGCATCGCCTGGCGCTGGTACTTCAAGTGGGGCTGGCTGCCCATCCCCAGGCCCCTCGTCACCGCGACCGTGACGCCGCACGCCACCGCCTCCATCGAGCTCGACCACGCCGAGGTCTACTGCACCTTCGACCTGAAGAAGCTCGGGTACAAGTTCTACATCCCGAAGACCAAGATCGGCGTCTTCTTGTGGTACGGCGCCGTGATGGACCTCAGCGTCGGCCTGACCGGCTTCGACCTCCATGCCACCGCCGAGGCCAACGTGAAGATGGGCGTCGAGGACAACAAGGGGGTGTTCGACCCCCAGTGGATCGCCGAGCAGAACTTCGACCAGATGGGCGAGGTGTTCGACCCCAACCACTTGAAGGCCTATGCCATGGTCGATCTCTGGTTCGCGGCCGGCGTCGACGTCTTGGGCTTCGAGGCCTTCAAGGCCGGCGTCGGACCCTTCGCCGAGGCCACGTTCAGCCAGGAGACCACCGAACCCTGGTGGAAGGTCGACGTCGGCCTGGCTGGCACCGTCGACCTCTTCGGCAAGGCGATCTACACGCAGGAGGTGCCGTTCATCTTCGACTGGGCGCACAGCTGTGCGACGTCACCGCCGTACAACACGTACTTCCCCTGCCGGGCGACCGTCACGGAACGCCCGAACGGCGACGTCCGCAACTTCGCCCCCCGGCTGCGCTTCTCCGCCGGAGCGTCGCTCGATCCGTTGGTGATCACCACCACCACGCTGCCGGCGTCGTACGTGGACGAGGCCTACCCTCCCGCGCCACAGACCGCACAGCTCGTCGCTGACGGGCACTTCCCGGTGGCGACGTGGACCGTCGTCGGAGGCACCTTCCCGCCCGGCCTCTCGCTCCATCCGGCGACGGGCGCCATCTCGGGAACGCCGACCGCGTCCGGTCTGTACACCTTCACCGTTCGAGCCGCGGATGCCGGCGGTGCCTACGACGAACAGGTGTTGTCCATCCGCATCTGGCCGCAGGTCAGGATCACCACCGGCCCGATCACCGCCTACGAGGGCTACGAGATCTCACCCGGCATCGGGCTCCAGGCCGAGGGCTGGGGGCCGTTCACCTGGCAGCTGATCGGTGGCGTCCTGCCCGATGGCGTCACGTGGGACGCGGCGACGGGCACCATCGGCGGCACCCCGACCGCCACCATGGTGAGGTTCGTGACGTTCCGCGTCACCGACAGCATGGGCCGCACCGACACCAAGACGCTGGCCATCACGATCGAGAAGCTCGCCACCGACCGTCTCGTCCTCGGCGACTCGTCGGCGCAGGGCGTCGACGTGAGCGCCAACGGCGACGTGGTGGTGTTCGAGACCAACACGTCGCTCGAACCGACCGACACCAACGGGACGACCGACGTCTACGTGTACGACCGGGTGGCCAACCGCCTCACCCGGCTGCTCGGCGGCGACGACTACCGCACCCTCGTGGCCGACCCGGTGATCAGCGACGACGGCCGCTACGTGGCGTACACCACGCAGTACTGGGGCGACCCCTTCCTCTACGAGGCGGTCGTGCTGCACGACCGGCAGACGGGCACGTCGACGGCGCTGAACGGCGGCGTCGTGTGCGCCTCTCCGTCGGAGCCCGGCGTCCCGGCGGCCCACGCCGCGGCGTGTGCGGCGATGCTGCCGAGCCTGGCGGGGGGCTCCGGGGGGCCCCGCACCCCGGCCATCAGCGGTGACGGCACCCACGTCGCCTACGTCGCCACCCTCTCGGGCATCGGGCCCCAGGTCCTCGTGTACGACCGCACGACCGGCACGACCCGGATCGCCAGCATGAAGCACGACGGCTCGGCCATCCCCCGGCCCAGCTGCAACGACTTCGAGCCGTACCTGAGCGACAACGACGTCGACCCCTCCCTGAACCACACCGGCTCGATCGTCGCGTTCACGTCGAGCTGCGATCACAACTACGTGATCCGCCTCGACCTCACGGCGGGGACGATGGTCGACGTCCTGCCCGGCCAGTGGTCGAGCCAGCCGTCGGTCGACGCGTCCGGTCGCTACGTCTCGTTCGTCAAGACGACCGATGACTCGGTGGCCGGCAGTGGCGCCCTGTACCGCTACGACAGCTCGACCCAGACCGCCGAGGAGCTGGTGCCCGGCGGGGCCCGGGCTCCGGCGATCAGCAGCGACGGGAGTCGGACCGCCTTCGAGGCCACCGCCACGTGGCCCAACGGCACCTTCCAGAACGTCTACGTCCACCTCTACGGCGTCGGGCTCCAGACCGCCACGATGGGCTACGCCGCCAACGGACCCAACGGCGACTCCCTCGAACCCGCCCTCTCGCCCGACGGCTCCTGGGTCGTGTTCCCCTCGATCGCCACCAACCTGGTGCCCGGCGAGCTCGTGACCGACGCCGATTGGGACGTGTTCATCCACGACCTGCACTGAGATCCGAGGGGTGGAGGCCGCTCGTGACCTGCGGAGGTGCCGGGTCGGCCGCTTAACCGGAACTTGGCACTCCGCTTAACCCCCCTCTTACGTACGCCGCAGATACTGACCGTCGTGCAGCCCCACGAGCCCTACGTCCGGACGACCGCCCAGCCCGTCGTTCGTCGTCCGAAGCACCCGGCCCGTCGGGCCCGTCGGGCGGCCGGCTGGATCGCCGCCACCTCCACCCTCGGGCTCGCCGGCTGGCTGGCCGTCACCACGGCGGCGCCGGCGTCGGACGCGCTCGACTCGTCCGCGCCGCCGTCGACCGTCACCAGCACGCCGAAGCCGTCCCCGAGCACGACGGCGCCCTCCCGCAGCGGTCGCTCTTCGGGCTCGTCCAGCGGTCGCTCCTACGGCAGCGGCTCCGGCGCCTACGGGAGCGGCTCGGGCAGCTACGGCGGCGACTCCGGGAGCTCGAGCGTGAGCCCGTCGTCCCCGTCGGCCCAGGCCCCCGCGGTGCGCCCGCGGACCCGCAGCCGGGCCAGCTGAGCCGGCCGCGATGGACCACGCCTTCTGGTACCTCGCCCGGGCCTCGGGGATCGTCGCCTGGGTGGCGCTCACCGCGTCGGTGCTGTGGGGCGTGCTCATGGCCACCAAGGCGCTGGGCCGTCGCCCGGGGCCCAAGTGGATGCTCGACCTGCACCGCTTCCTCGGCGGTGCCGCCGTCGTGCTCGTCGCCACCCACCTGGTCTCGCTGGTCCTCGACGGCTACCTCGGCTACGGCCTGAAGGAGCTGCTTGTGCCGTTCGCCTCGGACTGGCGGCCGCTCGCCGTCGCCTGGGGCGTGGTGGCGCTGTACCTGCTCGCCGCCGTCGAGGTGACCTCGCTGCTGATGCGGCACCTACCCCGACGCTGGTGGCACGTCGTCCACCTGACCAGCTACCTGTGCTTCGTGCTCGTGACCGTGCACGCGCTCACCGCGGGCAGCGACGTGGCCAACCCCGTCGCCCGCGGGGTGGGCATCGCCGGGGTCGTCGCCGTCACCGTGCTGGGCTGCCTCCGGGCGGCCGGATGGCAGCGCCGGCCGGCCGGTCGGGCGTCCGGCCGCGACCGTGCACCCGTCCCCGTCCGTCGCAACGAGCGCGAGTGGACCGGTGCGACGTGGGCCGACAGCCCGCCACCGGGACCGCCCCCTGGACCACCCCCGGGTCCGCCGACCCGGTCCGTGCCACCGGCCAGCTGGCAGTCTCGCTGATCCCGTCGCCGACGACCAGGTCGGTGCTCCCGACCGTCTGGCCGCCGCGCCGAACCCCGTGTCGGTCCGTGCGAGCGTCGAGCCCGCCGTCGCAGAGACCACCGCGCCGCGCCGCTGGCGCGCTTCTTGACCGGGCGGTCAAGCGCCGGGGAGGATGGCGGGATGGCCAGGGCCGCCGTCAACGGCATCGAGATCGAGTACGAGACCTTCGGCGACCCCGCCGATCCGACCCTGCTGCTCGTGAACGGGCTCGGCGGTCAGCTCATCTCCTGGGACGTCCCGTTCTGCGAGGGTCTCGTCGACCGGGGCTTCCACGTCGTGCGCTACGACAACCGCGACGTCGGCCTGTCGACCCGCTTCGAACCTGACCTGCATGTGATGGAGTCGATCATGGCGCTGCTGGGCGGCGAGCCCGTCGAGCTGCCCTACCTGCTGACCGACATGGCCGCCGACGGCGTCGGCCTCCTCGACGTCCTCGGCGTCGACCGGGCCCACGTGCTCGGCGTCTCCATGGGCGGGATGATCGCCCAGACCATGGCGATCGAGCACCGTGCGCGCCTGCTCTCGCTGACCTCGGTGATGTCCACCACCGGCGACCCCGACGTCGGCCAGCCCGATCCGGAGGTCCTCCCGCTGCTGCTCGCCCCTGCCGCGAAGGACCGCGAGGGCTACGTCCAGGCGCAGCTCCAGCAGTGGCGGATGATCGGCAGCCCCGACCACTTCGACGAGGTCCGCGTCCGGGAGCGTGCCGAGGCGGCCTACGACCGCTCGTACTGGCCGCGCGGCGTCGGCCATCAGATGCTGGCCATCCTCGAGTCGGGAAGCCGCGCCGACGCGCTGCGGGCGCTCGACCTCAACACCCTCGTCATCCACGGTGACGCCGATCGGCTCGTGCACGTCAGCGGCGGCGAGCGGACCGCCGAGTGCATCCACGGCTCCGAGCTGCTGGTGCTCGAGGGCATGGGTCACGATCTCCCGCCGCACTACTGGACCCGCATCATCGAGGCCGTCACCGCGCTGGCGGCGCGGTCCGCAGCCTGAGCGACGCACCGACCGTCGCGTCCGTCCACGGCGTCGCCCACCGGCGCCCCGACCACGCACATCGAACGCACACAGGGGGAACCTCCGTTGTCCGGACCGCTGCAAGGGATCAAGGTGCTCGAGTTCGCCGGCATCGGGCCGGGGCCGTTCGCGGCGATGCTGCTCGCCGACATGGGCGCGGAGGTGCTGCGCATCGACCGGGCGTCGGCCGTGCGCGGCGGCGACCCTGCCAACCCGCCGGCCGACGTGCTCAACCGCGGTCGTCGCTCGATCGGCGTCGACCTGAAGCACCCCGACGGCGTCGAGACCGTCCTCAGCCTCATCGAGCAGGCCGACGTGGTGATCGAGGGCTTCCGCCCGGGCGTGATGGAGCGCATGGGGCTCGGGCCCGACGACTGCCTCGCCCGCAACCCGCGGCTCGTCTACGGCCGGATGACCGGCTGGGGCCAGGACGGGCCCTACGCCCAGGCCGCCGGTCACGACATCAACTACATCGCCTTGGCCGGCGCCCTCGACGCCATCGGCCGGGCCGACCAGCCGCCGCTGCCGCCGCTCAACCTGGTCGGCGACTTCGGTGGCGGCGGCATGTTCCTCGTGTTCGGGATCGCCTGCGCGCTCGTCGAGCGGTCGATGTCGGGGAAGGGCCAGGTGGTCGACGCCGCCATGGTCGACGGTGCCGCCGTCCTCATGACCATGTTCCACGCCTTCCGGGCCATGGGCATCTGGGAGGACAAGCGGGGCTCGAACCTGCTCGACACGGGGGCGTCGTTCTACGAGGTGTTCGAGACCGCCGACGGCAGGTTCGTCTCCATCGGCTCGATCGAGCCGCAGTTCTACGCCGAGCTGCTCGACAAGACGGGCCTGGCCGGTGAGGAGGGACTGCCGTGGCAGCACGACAAGGCGTCGTGGCCGGCCATGAAGGAGCGCTTCGCCGAGATCTTCCGGTCCAAGACCCGTGACGAGTGGTGCGAGATCATGGAGGGCACCGACGTGTGCTTCGCGCCGGTGCTGTCGATGGCCGAGGCGCCCCAGCACCCCCACAACGTCCACCGGGGCACCTTCGTCGAGCGCGACGGGATCGTGCAGCCGGCGCCCGCCCCCCGCTACTCGCGGACCCCGGGTGGGATCCAGCGCCCGCCCGCCCACGCCGGCCAGCACACCGACGAAGCCCTCGCCGACTGGGGCGTGCCCGCCGACCGCATCGCGACGCTGCGCGACGCCGGTGCCATCGCCTGACCCGGTTGCCTCGTCGACCGCGCTCGGTCGACGAGGCGGCAGACGACGGGGTGGCGCCCTCGGTCGGTAGGGTGCACGGGCGATGGCGACGCTCGTGAGCTTCCACGCCCATCCCGACGACGAGTCCATCGCCACGGGGGGCACCATGGCCAAGGCGGCCGCCGAGGGGCACCGGGTGGTGCTCGTGGTGGCGACCCGGGGCGAGCAGGGCGAGCCCCAGCCCGGGGTGCTCGACGACGGTGAGCCGCTGTGGCAGCGGCGGGTCGTCGAGACCCACCGCTCGGCGGAGATCCTGGGCGCCGAACGGGTGGAGTTCCTCGGCTACGAGGACTCCGGGATGATGGGCGAGCCCACGAACGACAACCCGGCGTGCTTCTGGCAGGCCGACGTCGACGAAGCGGCGGCTCGCTTGGCGGCGGTCCTGCGGGAGGTCGGTGCCGACGTGCTGACCATCTACGACGACCACGGCAACTACGGTCACCCCGACCACATCCAGGTGCACCGGGTGGGGGTGCGCGCCGCCGAGCTCGCCGGGGTCGAGCGGGTCTTCGAGGCCACCATGAACCGCGACGAGATCCGCCGCCAGATGGCCGAGCGGGTCGAGGAGATGGCCGAGGTGCTCGACGAGGACGAGCGGCCCGACCTCGACGACAGCTTCGGCAGCCCGGCGACGTCGATCACCCACGCCGTCGACGTGTCCGACCACCTGCACGCCAAGCGGTCCTCGATGGAGGCCCACCGCAGCCAGATCGGCCCCGACTCGTTCTTCCTCAAGATGCCCGACGAGATCTTCGCCTCGGCCTTCGGGGTCGAGTGGTTCATCCGCACGGGCGTGCCCCGGCCGGCGGGTGAGCCCTTCGCCGCCGACCTCTTCGACGGGCTGACCGGCTCGTGACCGACGCCGCCTGGACCCACACCGGGTACGCCCAGACCCTGGCGTTCGGCGTCGGTGCCGTGCGTCGCCTGCCCGAGCTGCTGCGGTCCGTCGGTGCCCGCCGGGTCCTGCTCGTCACCACCGCGGGCCGGGCCGCCTCCGGCGACGGTGAGCGCCTGGCCCGGGACATCGGCCCGGCGCTGGCCTCCACCTTCGCCGAGGTCAGCTCCCACGTGCCCGCCCCGGCCGTGCAGGCGGCGCTGCGCCAGGCCCGCCGCGACGGCGTCGACGGCATCGTGTCGTTCGGTGGCGGCTCGTGCGCCGACCTCGGCAAGGCGGTGAACTTCTTCACCGAGCAGGAGCAGGGCACGCCCGGGGCCTCGTGGGCCGATCGGCCGGTGCTGCCCCACGTCGCGGTGCCCACGACGTACTCGGGGGCCGAGCTCACCCCGTTCTTCGGGATGACCGATCCCACCACCAAGCAGAAGAGCGGCGCCGGCGGGCCGACGTGCGCGCCCATCGCCGCGGTCTACGACCCCGAGCTCACCGTGTCGACGCCGGCCCGGGTCAGCGCCGAGACGGGCATGAACGCGCTCGCCCACTGCGTGGAGATCGTGTGGTCACCCACGGCCACGCCCGAGGCCGTCGCGGTGGGGCTGGCCGGCGCCACCCGCATCCACGAGGCGCTGCCTCGGGTCGTCGACGACCCCGCCGACCTCGGCGCCCGCACAGCGATGCTCGAGGGCGCCGCCCTCGCCGGGCGCTGCCTGCAGAACGGGTCCATGGGGGTCCACCACGGCCTCGCCCAGCTGGTCGGGGGTCGCACGGGCATCGCCCACGGGCTCGCCAACGCCGTGATCCTGCCCCATGCCATCGCCTACAACGCCGACGCCGTGCCCGACGCGCTCGCCCGGCTCGCCGACGCCATGGGGGTCGCCGGAGGAGGAGCGGCGCTGTCCGATGCCGTCGCCGCGCTGGTGGAGCGGTTGGGCCTGCCCACCCGCCTGTCCGACTGCGGCGTGGACCAGGGCGATCTCGAGGCGGTGGCCCGCCTGTCCCAGCAGAGCTTCCCGGTCAAGGCCAACCCCAAGCCGGTGAGCGAGGCCGACGCCATGGCCGTGTTGGAAGCGGCGTTCTAGCCCGCTCGCCCCGGGACCTCCAGGAGGGCGGCGAGCACCGCCTCTGCGTCGGCGAGGTCGTCCAACAGCTCGTCGGGCCCAGCCGCGGCGAGCTGCTCGCGACCGACCACCCCGGTGGGCACCGCCAGGGCGCGGGCGCCGGCCCGGTGGGCGGCCTCGACGTCGAGCGGCGTGTCCCCGACCACCCAGGTCGACCAGCTGCGGACGTCGCGCCCGTGCTGCGCTGCCGCGGCGGCTCGGGCCCGCTCGACCAGCCCGGCGCGGTCGACCGGGTGGTCACCCCAGCCGCCGGGCCCGAACCGGTCGTCGATCCCGGCGGCGACCAGCTTGGCCCGACCGACGGGCTCGCAGTTGCCGGTCACGATCCCGAGCACGATCCCGGCGGCGACGAGCCGGTCGAGGGTGGCCGGCACGCCCGGCAGGCGGCGCGCCACCCGGGCGCCGGGCGCGACCCGCGCGGCGTAGCCCGCGCCCATGGCCTCGGCCAGCTGCGGCAGGCGAGCGGCCACCTCGGCCTCGTCGACGCCGTGGGCGGCGAGGGCGTCGGCGGCGATCTGGTGGTCGAGCCGACCGGCCAGGGGCACCCCGGCGATCGACGCCGGCACGCCGAACACGGCGACCAGCGCGTCGTCGAAGGCCTCGTGGTGGGCGGGGTCGCCGGCGCGCACCAGCGTCCCGTCGATGTCGAACAGCACCAGCACGTCGCCGGGATCCACCGACGCCATCCTCGCGTGCGACCGGGGCCGACCGGACCACGCCGTCGGTGCAGGGCGAGACGAGGATCAGGCGGTGGGTCGCGGCCTCAGAGCGTTAGCGGATAGGGCTCCATCGGTTTCGCCAGTCGATCAGCTTGGCGGTGAGGATGAAGGTGATGGCGAGGGCGAGTTGGGCGGCTCGGTGATGGCTGCGCCGGTCGGTGTTGCGGCGTAGTTGCCCGAAGTTCGTCAGCCAGCTGTTGGTTCGTTCGACCGGCCAGCGCAGCCCGAGCGGGATGATCTTCTTGGTGCGTCGACGTCTGGCTGCTCGGGGTCGGGGCTTGGCGACCTGGACGTCGGTGATGCCTCGGCTAGCGCAGTCGTCGATGACGAAGCCGTAGTAGTAGCCGCGGTCGAGGTGGATCGTCTCGACGTCGTCGAGCAGCCCTCGGGCAGCGCCGTCGTCGAGGGTGGCGGCGACGAGCTTGCAGTCGTTGCGGTTGGCGGCGTCGATCGTCCAGCCGACGGGGATGCCGTGGCGATCGGTGAGCAGCGACCACTTCCAGCCGCTGCGGCCCTTGTCCGTGCAGTTCGGGCCCGTTCCTTCGCCACCGCTGGGTGCTTTGTGCTGGCTGCCGTCGATCGCGACCTCGCTCAGGTCGATGCCGACGATGCGGTCGTACGCGGCGAGCGCTTCATCGACGATCACGTCGAACATTCCGGCGGCGATCCACTCGTCGCGTCGGGCGCGCAGCGTCGTGTCGGACACGACATGGCCCATGAGCGCTTCGGTGTCGACCCACGAGCAACCGGTCACGAGGCGGATCACGATCCCTTCGAAGCACACGCGGTCCGCGATCCGAGGCCGGTGACAGCCCAGCGGGTGGCTCTCGGGCCGGGCCGGCAACAACGGCTCGATCGCTGCCCACACGGCATCCAGCACTTCCCGGTCCAGCGCGCGCATGATGGGGCAGACCTCCACTCGGTCGTTGGTTGTGGGACGCACCCGGCATCAAAACCGGGCCATCACCACGACCGGTGGATGGTCAACGCTCTCGCCCTATCCGCGCGACCTCTCAGGCGTTCTCCGCGCTCGCGAGCTGCTTCATCAGGCGACTCTTGCGGCGAGCGGCCTGGTTCTTGTGGATGACGCCCTTGCTGGCCGCCTTGTCGAGGCGCTTGATGGCCAGGCGGGTGAGCTCCTCGACGTCGTCGGCCCCGTTCTCGGCGGCCTTGATGGCCGCCTTCTGGCGGGTCTTGAGCTCGGAGCGGATCGCCTTGTTGTGCTGACGACGGCGCTCGTTCTGGCGGTTGCGCTTGATCTGGCTCTTGATGTTGGCCACGAGAGACTCACCACGGGTTTGCGACAGGCATGTAGGACCCGACCCTTTCCAGAGCCGGCCCAGAATCCTAGCGGCCCCGCGCGAGAGGGGCACATCGACAGGCGCGAGCCAGCTCGGCGATGCGTCGGCCGGCGTTAGGCTGAGTTACCCGGCATCCGTCTCATGCTGGCCCTACGCCGTGACGAGCCTCGAACGCTTCCGCAACCTGTCGATCATTGCCCACATCGACCACGGCAAGAGCACCCTCGCCGACCGGATGCTCGAGCTGTGCGGCGCCGTCGACCCCCGGGACATGCGGGCGCAGTACCTCGACTCGATGGATCTCGAGCGCGAGCGGGGCATCACCATCAAGCTGCAGAGCGTGCGCCTCGAGCACGGAGACCACATCGTCAACCTGATCGACACCCCAGGGCACGTCGACTTCGGCTACGAGGTGTCCCGCTCTTTGGCAGCGTGCGAGGGCGTGATCCTGCTGGTCGACGCGTCGCAGGGGATCGAGGCTCAGACCCTGGCCAACTGCTACCTCGCGCTGGAGAACGACCTCGAGATCGTGGCCGCCCTGAACAAGATCGATCTGCCCGCCGCCGATCCGGATCGCTACGCCACCGAGATCGAGAACGTGCTTGGTCTCCCGGCGGAGGAGATCCTGCGGATCAGCGCCAAGACGGGGGAGGGGGTCCCCGAGTTGCTCGACGCCGTGGTCGATCGCATCTCGCCGCCGGAGGGCGACGCCGACGCCCCGCTGCAGGCGCTCATCTTCGACTCGTTCTTCGACCAGTACCGCGGCGTGATCTCCTCGGTGCGGGTCGTCAACGGCGAGCTGAAGACCGGCGCCCGCCTGAAGTTCGCCCAGGCCGACGCCACCCACGACGCCGACGAGGTCGGTGTGCGAACCCCGGCCAACACGCCGGTGGCGTCGTTGTCGGCCGGAGAGGTCGGCTACCTCATCGCCGGCATCAAGGACGTGGGCGAGGCCCGATCGGGCGAGACCGTCACCGAGGCCGCTCGGCCCGGCGAGGTGGGCGTAGCGCAGCGACACTTCGTCGCCGTCGATGCGCAGGTGCACGACGTCGAAGCGCCCGTGGCGCATCAGCGCGCCGGTGCCGGGGTCACTCGGCCGCCGCGGAGGCACCGGCGTCGGCCTCCACGCCGGCGCCCACCGGGGCGGCGTCGTCGAGGACCGTCAGGCGCTCGGCGCCGTCGGCGGTCACGAGGATGGTGTGCTCGAACTGCGCCGTGCGGCTGAGGTCGGCCGTGACCGCCGTCCACCCGTCGTCCCAGATCTCGTGCTTCCACGTGCCGATGGCGATCATCGGCTCGATCGTGAAGGTCATCCCCGGCTCCATCACCGTGGTGGCCCGGGGCTCGTAGTAGTGGGGGATCTGCAGGTCGGCGTGGAACAGCTCGCCGATGCCGTGGCCGATGAAGGCCTTGATCACCTCGAAGCCGTTGTCGTGGGCGTGCGCCTCGATGGCCTTGCCGATGTCGGAGACGGGTCGGCCCGGTCGCACCGCGGCGATGCCGTGGTCGAGGCACTCCCGCGTGATCCGGACCAGTCGCCGTGACACCGGGTCGACGTCGCCGACGAGGAAGGTGGCGTTGGTGTCGCCGTGGACCCCGTCGAGGAAGATCGTGACGTCGATGTTGACGATGTCGCCGTCGCGCAGCGCCCGGCTGTCGGGGATCCCGTGGCAGATGACCTCGTTGACCGACGTGCACACCGACTTGGGGTAGCCGCGGTAGTTGAGCGGGCTCGGGTAGCCGCCGCGGGCGATCGTCTCGTCGTGCACGACCACGTCGATCTCGTCGGTGGTCACGCCGGGAGCCACGACCGCACCGGCGGCGGCCAGGATCTCGGCGGCGGCCCGGCCCGCACGGCGCATGCGGGCGATCACCTCCGGGCTCTTGACCAGCGGCTCGGGCCAGCGGGCGGGTTCTCCGGTGTCGGCGTAGTCGGGCCGAGGGATGTCGGCCGGCACGGGCGCATCGGGCTCAGCTCGCCCGGCGCCACGAGCGCCACGTCAACGGTGGCAGCGCGTACTTCTTGCCGCTCCGCACCAGCACGGGTCGTTGGACTTCAGCATGGTGCCCGCAGTCTACGGGCGTCGCCGGTGCCGGCGTCGGGTCCGGTCCACCCGCGAGGGGGCGGGTCCGGCGCGCCCGGTGCGCGGCGTGGGCGCCGGTACGCTGCCGGCTCATGACGATCATCAAGATCAACGCCATCACCGTGCCCGCCGAGGGCGGCGACGAGCTGGCGCGCCGGTTCGCCGCTCGGGCCGGTGCCGTCGACACCCAGGACGGCTTCGAGGGCTTCGAGCTGCTCCGTCCCACCGACGACCGCACCACCTGGCTGGTCGTCACCCGCTGGCGCGACGAGGACGCCTTCGACGCCTGGGTCGCGTCGCCCGCCTTCGCCCACGGGCACCGCAGCGAGGCCGAGCGGGCCGGTGGCGACGAGCGCCCGCCGGTCTCGGTGCACTCCGAGCTGTGGAGCTACGACATCGCCCTGGTGTCCGAGCCCGGACGCTGAGCGTGCTGCTCGACATCCACGAGTCGTGGGCGTGGTTCGTCGTCGTCGGCAACGCCCTGGCCGGCATCTGGTGCACCAGCGCCCACTGGCTGCCGGCGCTGCGGGCGCGGGCGATGTGGTGGTTCGTGGTCGCCGTCGAGCTCACGGTGTTCGTGCAGGTCGGCCTGGGCGTCGCCATGGTGGCCGGGCAGGGCCTCAAGGCACCCAAGTTCCACATGTTCTACGGCTTCGTCGCCATCATCGCCATCGGCATCATCTACGCCTACCGGTCGCAGATGGAGAAGTGGACCTACCTGCTGTACGGGCTCGGCAGCTTCTTCATCATGGGCCTCGGCATCCGGGCGATGATCGTCGGCGCCCGCTGAGCCGCCTTCGACGACCGCACCCACCCCGGATTCGGTCATCGAATCGAGCGTCGGGACGCGCAGATCGATGACAGGAACGGGTGGCGGCTAGAGGTTCACCACGGGGCAGGTCAGCGTCCGGGTGATGCCGTCGATCATCTGCACCCGGCTCACCACCATCTTGCCGAGGTCGTCCATGGTCCCGGCGCTGGCCACGGCGATGACGTCGTAGGGGCCGGTGACGTCGTCGGCGAGCAGTCCGTCGATCGAGCGGATCTCGTCGGCGACCTGGGCCGCCTTGCCGACCTCGGTCTGGATCAGCACGTAGGCACGGACGTCCATCGGCCACCCCCTCCTCGATGACTGCGGCGAGGCGGATGGTAGTGCGTGACCCGGACGCGGACCGGCCCCGCCGGGGAGGGCGACGGGGCCGGTCGAGCGGTCGAGCGGGGTGCCGGGGCGGCGTCAGCCGGCGGCGGCCTCGGTGGCCTCGGCCTCGATGGCGGGGGCGCCGTTGCCGGCGGCCACGGCCACCTTGCGGGGCTTGGCCGTCTCGGCCACCGGGATGGACAGGACCAGCACGCCGTCCTGGTAGGCGGCGTCGATGCGCGAGCCGTCGAGGTTGTCGCCGAGGACCAGCTGGCGGCGCAGCGAGCCGTGCCGACGCTCGGCGGCGAGGACCTGCTCGTCCTCGGACCGGGCCCAGCGCCGCTCGGCGGCGACGGTGTACGTTGCGCTCGACCTCGACGTCGATCGAGGACGGGTCGACGCCCGGGAGGTCGAGCGCCACCACCACCTGGTCGCCCTTGCGCACGGCGTCCATCGGCATGGCGTTCGGGGCGCGGAAGGCCTCGTCGGCGAGTCGGTCGAGGTCACGGAACGGATCGAAGCGCAGGAGCATGGGTACCTCCGGGGAGTCGTGTGGCGGTTCGCCGGTCATGGTTGCAGAGAAGTCGGGTTTTCTGCTGATGACCATAGCGCTGAATCTGAGTGTCTACAACACAAGTTTTCTGACTCCCCTGGGAGGATGGCCGTTCGGCGTGCGGGCGCCGCGGCGGGCCGGACACAGCGGAGGGGCCCGACGGGGCCCCTCCGCAGGTCGTGTGGGTCGGCGAGCCGCCGAGGTGGTCAGCCCGACAGGCGCTTCTCCAGGGCGTCGAGCTCGTCGCGCAGGGCGGCGGGGAGCCGCTCGCCGAGGCCGGCGAAGTGGGCCTCGACCTGGGGGATCTCGGCGCGCCAGGCGTCGGCGTCGACCTCGAGCACCTTCGCCATGGCGTCGTCGTCGAGGTCGAGCCCGGTGCGGTCGATGGCGTCGAGCGTGGGCACCCGGCCGATGGGCGTGTCGACCGCGTCGCCCTTGCCCTCGAGGCGCTCCACCACCCACTTCAGCACCCGGCTGTTGTCGCCGAAGCCGGGCCACAGGAACGAGCCGTCGTCGTCCTTGCGGAACCAGTTGACCCAGAACAGCTTCGGGAGCTTGTCGGCGTCGGCCCGCTCGGCGGTGGCCAGCCAGTGGGCGAAGTAGTCACCCATGTTGTAGCCGCAGAACGGCAGCATGGCGAAGGGGTCGAAGCGCAGCTCGCCGACGGTCCCGGCGGCGGCCGCGGTCTTCTCCGAGGACATGATCGACCCCAGGAACACGCCGTGCTGCCAGTCGAACGACTCGGTCACCAGGGGCACGTTGGTGGCCCGGCGGCCGCCGAAGAGGATGGCCGAGATGGGCACGCCCGCGGGGTCCTCCCACTCGGGGGCCATCGAGGGGCAGGCGGCGGCCGGCGCGGTGAACCGGGCGTTGGGGTGGGCGGCCGGCGTGCCGCGCTCGGGGTGCCAGTCGTGGCCCTGCCAGTCGATCAGGTGCTCCGGCGGGTCGTCGGTCAGGCCCTCCCACCACACGTCGCCCTCGTCGGTGAGGGCGCAGTTGCTGAACACCACGCCGAAGTCGAGGCTGCGCAGGGCGTTGGCGTTGGTCTTCTCCCCGGTGCCGGGGGCGACGCCGAAGAAGCCGGCCTCGGGGTTGATGGCGTAGAGGCGCCCGTCGTCGCCGAACTTCATCCAGGCGATGTCGTCACCGACGGTCTCGATCTTCCACCCCGGCAGGGTGGGGATCATCATCGCCATGTTGGTCTTGCCGCACGCGGACGGGAAGGCGGCGGCGACGTACCTCTTCTCACCGCCGGGAGGCGTCACGCCGAGGATCAGCATGTGCTCGGCCAGCCACCCCTCGTCGCGGCCCATGACCGAGGCGATGCGCAGCGCGAAGCACTTCTTGCCGAGCAGGGCGTTGCCGCCGTAGCCCGAGCCGTACGACCAGATCTCGCGGGTCTCGGGGAAGTGCACGATGTACTTGTTGTCGGCGTCGCAGGGCCACGGGACGTCGTGCTGGCCCGGCCCCAGCGGCGCGCCGACGGAGTGGACGCAGGGCACGAACTCGCCGTCGTCGCCGAGGACGTCGAGGGCGTCCTGACCCATCCGGGTCATGATCTGCATGTTGACCGCGACGTACGCCGAATCGGTGATCTCGACGCCGATGTGGGCGATCGGCGAGCCGAGCGGACCCATGGAGAAGGGCACCACGAACATGGTGCGGCCCTCCATGGCGCCGTCGTAGAGCCGCAGCAGCTCGGCCTTCATCTCCGCGGGGTCTCGCCAGTTGTTGGTGGGGCCGGCGTCGATCTCCTTCTCGGAGCAGATGAAGGTGCGGTCCTCGACGCGGGCGACGTCGCTCGGGTCGGAGAGGGCGAGGTACGAGGTGGGGCGCAGGTCGTAGTTCAGGCGCTGGAAGGTGCCGCTGGCGACGAGCAGCTCGCACAGCCAGGTGCGCTCCTCGTGGCCGCCGTCGCACCAGTGCACGTCGGCGGGCTTCAGGATCTGGCGCCACTCCTCGACCCAGTCGAGCAGCTGCTGGTTGGTCGTCGTGCCTGCCATGGGGGACCTCCGACGCCGGGTGCCCGGCGCTTCGTGGATGGGTGCCGTCGGCGTGACCGGCGACACGGGGTGTCACTTTGCGTCCAGCCTCCCGCGCCCACACCCGGGGGCCTAGGGGCGGCGGTCCGCTGGGGGGATGACGAAGGCCCCCCGGGGGCCAGGTCGTTCAGGGGTTGTCAAGACGGGTCGGGGACCTCCGGGGTCTCGACCCTCCGGGCCGGGGCCGCCGGCGGGGCCGGGACCTCGGGTGCGCCTGAGTCGGGGGGGAAGCCGGGCGTCCCCATGTCGACCTCCGAGCCCAGGCGCAGGCGCGTGGCGAGGCCGCGATCGTCGAGGTCGAACACCACTCGCTGGCCCTGGCGCAGCAGTCGGAACACGGAGCCGTCGAGGGCTCCGGGGGCCAGCTCGTGCTCGGCGAGGTCGGTGTCGCAGATCACCACACCGAGGCTGGTCTCGGGGTCGTAGGCCTTGATGACGCCCTGCATCGGCTCAGCCGCTCAGTGGACGGCCTTGGTGACCTTGCCGGCCTTGAGGCACGACGTGCAGACGTCGAGCCGCTTGGGGGAGCCGTCGACGATGGCGCGGACCCGCTGGATGTTGGGGTTCCACCGACGCTTCGTGCGTCGGTGCGAGTGGCTGACCGCCATGCCGAACGACGGCTTCTTGCCGCACACCTCGCACACCGATGCCATGACACGTACCTCTGACCGAGTCGGGGACAGGGAACAGACGATAGCAACGAAGGTCCGACGTTCCCCAATCGCGGTGAGCGATGGGGAGCCGGCGCGGTCTACGGCGCGGTGGGCGCGATGGCGGCGCGCGGCGGCGGAAGCGCCCTCGGGTGGGCGCGGTCACTACCATCCCCCTGATGCCGCCAGCCACGCCACGACGGTGGGTCCGCGACGCCGGGGGTCGGCGGTGACCGTCCCCCTGCTCGAGCGGCTCGACGCGCCGGCGCTGCGGGCGGCGATGGTCGCCTACGCCGGCGGTCTGAACGCTCACCGAGAGGCGATCAACCGCCTGAACGTGTACCCGGTGCCCGACGGCGACACGGGGACGAACATGGCGCTCACCGTGGCCTCGGTGGTGGCCGAGCTCGACGCCGCCGAGGTCGACATGGCGGCCACCTGTCGGGCGATCGCCCACGGGTCGCTGATGGGGGCGCGAGGCAACAGCGGCGTGATCCTGTCGCAGATCCTGCGAGGCGTCGCCGACGTCGTGCGCCACCACGACGGCGCCGACGCGCTGGTGCTGTCGGAAGCGCTCAGCTCGGCGAGCACGGCGGCCTACGCCGCGGTGATGAAGCCCGTCGAGGGCACGATCCTCACCGTCGTGCGCGCATCGGCCGACGCGGCGAGCGCGGCAGCACGCGATGGCGGCGACCTCGTGGTCGTGCTCGAGGCGGCCCGATCGGCCGGGGGTGAGGCCTTGGAGCACACGCCCGAGCTGCTCCCGGTGCTCGCCGAGGCCGGGGTGGTCGACGCCGGCGGCGCCGGCTTCGTGCTGCTGCTCGACGCGCTGCTCACGACCGTCGACGGCCGACCCATGCCCGAGGCCGAGGAGACGGCGGCGGTCGACGGGGTGGCGGCGATGGCCGCGCACCTCGAGCACGCCCACGGCGTCGGGGACATCTCCGAGCTGCAGTACGAGGTGATGTTCCTGCTCGAAGCCCCCGACGACACGATCCCGGCGTTCAAGGACGTCTGGGCCGGCATCGGGGACTCGATCGTCGTGGTCGGCGGCGACGGCCTGTGGAACTGCCACATCCACTGCGACGACATCGGGGCGTCCATCGAGGCCGCCCTCGACTGCGGCCGGCCCCGCAACATCCGGGTGACCGACCTCCTCGAGCAGGTGGAGGAGGAGAAGTGGGTCCGCGAGGCCGACCCGGTGCCCGAGGTCCCGGCCCACGCCACCGAGCCGGTGACGACCGCGGTGGTGGCGGTCGCCACCGGCACCGGGGTCAGCCGGATCTTCTACAGCCTCGGCGTCCAGCAGATCGTCACCGGCGGCCAGACGATGAACCCCTCGACGGCACAGCTGCTCGAGGCCGTCGAAGCCGCCCCGGCCGACGCGGTGGTGATCCTGCCGAACAACAAGAACATCATCCCCGTGGCCGAGCAGGTCGATGCCCAGTCCTCGAAGGCCGTCTTCGTGGTGCCCACCCGCGGCATCGCCGAGGGCTTCGCGTCGCTGCTGTCCTACGACCCCGAGGCGGCCGGCGCCGACAACGCCAAGGCGATGGCCGAGGCGGCGGCCTCGGTGGTCGCCGGCGAGGTCACCCAGGCGGTGCGCGACTCCACCTGCGACCTCGGGCCGATCGTCGAGGGCGACTTCATCGGCGTGTGCCGCGAGGGCATCCGGGCCGTGTCGGGTTCGCTCGACGAGGCGTGCACCCGCCTGCTCGACGTGCTCGTCGCCGACGACCACGAGCTGGTCACCATCATCGAGGGCGAGGGCTCCTCCACCGCCGTGACCCGCCACATCCAGGTCTGGCTGGAGGACCACCGACCCGGGGTGGGGACCGAGGTCCACCACGGCGGCCAACCGCTGTACCCGTACCTGTTCGGCGTCGAGTAGCACCAGGGGCGAAGCGCTCGGCGGCGTCGAGAACCGCTCGGCGGCGTCCGGGAGGGGTCCGTCGGTCCGGTCGGCGCCGACCGGCCGGCCTCGTGGCGGCCGTGGCGCGGTCACACCGGGCCGCTACGGTCGTCGACGCCATGGGTGGACGCACGCTGCGCAGGCTGGCGACGGTGCCGGTGACCGAGCTCGACGGCGTCGGCGACGCGAAGGCCAAGGGCCTCGCCGCCCTCGGCGTGCACACCGTGCTCGACCTGCTGACCTACTACCCGAGGCGCTGGGTCGACCGCACCCACGAGGCGCGCATCGCCGACCTGCGGGTGGGGAGGAGGCCATGGTGCTCGCCCGGGTGCAGCGGGCGAGCAGCCGGCGCACGAAGACGAGGAAGACCATGGTCACCGTCGACGTGCGCGACGCCACCGGTTCGCTGCGGGTCACCTTCTTCAACCAGCCGTGGCGCGAGCGCACGCTCAGCCCCGGCCGCGACGTGATCCTGTTCGGCAAGGTCGACACGTTCGGCGGGCGTCGTCAGATGACCAACCCGGTCGTCGACCTCGTCGGGGACCAGACGGGTCGGATCGTCCCCGTCTACCCGCAGTCGGAGAAGGCCCGCATCGACTCCAACGACATCGGTCGGTGGATGGTCGAGGTGCTCCACCGGGCCGGCGACTTCGCCGACCCCGTGCCCCCCGAGGTGCTCGCACGGTGGGACCTCGTCGAGCGCACCACGGCGTTCCACGACATCCACCGGCCCGAGTCGATGCGGGCCAAGGACGCGGCTCGTCGGCGGCTGGTCTTCGACGAGCTGCTGCGCGTCCAGCTCGAGCTCGTGCGGCGCAAGCGCGAGCTCGAGCAGACCACCGCCGGCTTCCGGCACCCGGTCGGATCGCTCGCCACCGGCGCTCCGGTGCCGGGCTCCCTCGTCGGCGCCTTCGTCGACCGCCTGCCCTTCCCGCTGACCGGCGCGCAGCAGCGGGCGATCCGCGAGATCGCCGCCGATCTGGCGGGTCCCCACCCCATGCACCGCCTGCTCCAGGGCGACGTGGGGGCGGGCAAGACGGTCGTGGCCGTCGTCGCCCTGCTCGTGGCGGTGCAGGGCGGGCACCAGGGTGCCCTCATGGCGCCGACCGAGGTCCTGGCCGAGCAGCACGCCGTCGGCATCCGCCGGCTCCTCGCCGGACTCGAGGTGCCCGACGAGGGTGAGGGCACCCTGTTCGGCGGCGGCTCGTTCGCCCGAGAGCTGCGGGTCGAGCTGCTCACCAACCGCACCGGCGCCGCCGACCGTCGCCGCATCCTCGCCGGGCTGGCCGACGGCTCGGTCGATCTCGTGATCGGGACCCACGCGCTCATCCAGGAGGGGATCGCCTTCCGGTCCCTCGGAGTGGTGGTGATCGACGAGCAGCACCGGTTCGGGGTCGAGCAGCGCGCCGCCCTGCGCGAGAAGGGCGATGCCGCGGCCGTCCCCGACGTGCTGGTGATGACGGCGACGCCGATCCCGCGCACCGCGGCCATGACCGTGTACGGCGACCTCGACGTGTCCGTGCTCGACGAGCTGCCGCCCGGGCGCACGCCCATCGAGACGCACTGGGTGCACCCGGGTGACGAGGAGGAGGCGGCCTGGGACCGCGTCCGCGCCGAGGTGGGCGCGGGCCGACAGGCCTACGTCGTCTGTCCGCTGATCGAGGAGTCCGACAAGCTCCAGGTCGCGTCGGCCCAGGAGACCCACGACCGGCTCACGGCGCCGACGGGCGAGCTCGCCGGCCTGCGGGTCGGCCTGCTGCACGGGCGGGTGACGCCGGCGGAGAAGGAGCAGACGATGGAGCTGTTCCGCAGCGGCGCGCTCGACGTGCTGGTGGCCACCACGGTGATCGAGGTCGGCGTCGACGTCCCGAACGCCACCGTCATGGTGATCCTCGACGCCGACCGCTTCGGGATCGCCCAGCTGCACCAGCTCCGCGGCCGGGTCGGTCGCGGCGCCGATCGCTCGTACTGCTTCCTCGTCGCCGACCCCTCCGACCCCGACGGCGAGCAGCGGACCGTCGCCACCGAGCGCCTGCAGGCGATGGTCCGCACCGCGGACGGCTTCGAGCTCGCCGAGATCGACCTCGAGCTGCGGGGCGAGGGCACGATCAGGGGCGAGCGGCAGAAGGGTCGCAACGACCTGAAGCTGGCCTCGTTGCGCACGGACAAGCCCTGGATCGTGCGGGCCCGCGACGTGGCGTTCGAGCTCGTCGGCGACGACCCGTCGCTCGAGGCGCACCCACGCCTGCGCGACGAGCTGGCCCTGTTCCTCGGCGACGAGGACGCCGAGTTCCTGCTCAAGTCCTGAGGCGACGCCGTCCGAGGGTGCGGGCGCGCCCGGCCAGGTCGGCGACGAGGGCGGCGCGCCAGCGGCGGGGGTCGGCGCGCAGGTCGGCGGCCAGGGTGACCCACCCCTGGGTCACGACCTCGAGCGGTCCGGGTCGCCCAGGCCGGAAGTGGCGGTCGTCGAGGCCTTGGGTGTGCGCCCGGCGCAGGAGCCATGCGACGGTCGCGCGGTCGGCGCCGATGAGGTGGTCGACCACGGCATCGGGCACCCACCCCACGTGCCCGCCCCGCTCGTGGACGCGCAGCAGCAGGTCGCTGTCGTCGCCGTTGGCGACGCTGGTGCCCCGCCCGATCCGCTCGTCGAAGCGCCCGGCGGCGTCGAGCACGCGACGGCGCACCGCCAGGTTGGCCCCGAAGGCGCGCGATGGCGCCGGGCGTCGCTCGCCGTCGGCGGGCGTGGGCCCGAGGTCGAGCAACGAGAACAGCGGCGCGATCCGTGGCCCGAACCACGGCGGGGCCGGCGGCGAGGACCCCGTGCTCGGCTGGCGCTGCCGTGCCGGCCACGCGGGGTGGATCGGTCCCCCGGCGGCGGCCACGGTGGGGTCCGAGAACGCCCGTCGCAGCGCCGGCAGCCACGTCGGCCGGGGGCGGGCGTCGTCGTCGAGGTAGGCGACGAGGTCGGCGGTGGCTGCGCCGGCGGCGGCGTTGCGGGCCCGACACAGGGCGGCCTCCGGCGACCGCACGACGACGAGGGCCGGCGCGGCGGTGCCGTCCCGGGCGGAGGCCAGGTGGTCGAGGACCCGCGCGGCGGCGGCCGTCGCCGGCCCGTTCAGCGCGACGACGATCTCGTCGCCTCGCTGCCACCCCGGCAGGCCCAGCAACGTACGGACGGCGTCGCCGACGAGGGCGGGTCGTCCTGCGCTGCACACGGCGACGGCGATCGTCGGCTCGACGCCGCCGCTCGAGTCGTCCTCGGCGGTCCCGCGTCGCGGGTCCGGGCCGACGCCGGCCGCCCCGTCGTGGCTCACCGGGGGGGATCGCCCTCGATCCCGGTCGGTGGCAGCGGTCGGGCGGCCAGCCGGAGGAGGTGGTCGACGTAGGCCGCGTCGTCGGCGCCCACCGAGGGCTGGAGGCGCAGGTGCTCGAGGACGGGTGCCACCCAGGCATCCCACGCCGGCCGGCTCGCCGGCGAGAGCCGACCGTGGGCGACCGCGGTGTCGAGCAGGGCCTCGGCCACGTCGGCCCCGATGGCGGGGATGTTGGTGTACCCCCGGAGCTTGCCCTCGAAGCGCCCGAGGGGGCAGCTGATGGACCGGCCTCCGTTGAGGGGCACCTCGAGGTTGAGGTGGGTCTCGACGCCGTACCCGGGCGGGAGCGGCCGCAGCTCCAGATCGGTCCGCAGGGCCCGGAAGCCGCTGAGGGGCACGACGACGTCGCGGCCGGCGAGGTCGGGGAAGAGGGCCCCGAGCAGCGGCTGGTAGATCCCGGGCGTCACGGCCCGCCGTCGGCCCGGCTCCTCGAAGTGACCGACGACCTGATCGGCCCCGGTGGCCTCGACGGCCCGGCGCAGCTCGACCGGGATCACGGTCTCCGAGGCGATCAGGTCGGCGTCGAGGAAGCAGATGTGGTCGCTGCGATCCCGGGCCCGGGCCAGGGCGACGGCCATCGCCCGGCCCTTGCCGAGGGGCGCGTCCACCACCTCGATCCCGAGTGCTCGGGCGACGTCCCCGGAGCCGTCGGTCGAGGCGCTGTCGACGAAGACGACCTCGTCGTCCGCGGTGGCGGCCTGCCGGGCCTGGTCGACGACCGCGGCGAGGCTGTCGGCCTCGTCGTGTCCCACGACGGCGAAGGTGAAGCGGCCCGACACGGCGGCGGATCGTACCGGCCGGCGTCGTCGGGCTGGGCTAGAACGACCGCCGTGCGCCATCGAACGGACGCCCCTGGGGTGGTGCTGTCGCCGCATCCCGACGACGCGGTGCTCAGCGCGTGGTCGGCGCTGCGCCGCCCGGAGGAGGTGCTGGTGGTCGGTGTGTGCACCGGCCTGCCACCGGCGGGCACCCTGGGTGCGTTCGACCCGGTGTTCGGGGTGGAGGACTCGCGGGCGCTCATGGTGGAGCGCCTGGCCGAGGACGCCGCCGCCTTGGCGTCGGCCGGCCGCTCGGCGAGGCACCTCGATCTCCTCGACGCCCAGTACCGGGACGAGCCGCTCGACCCGTCCGCGGTGGCATCGGCGATCGCCGCGGTCGTCGACGATGCGAGGTGGCTCGGCGCGCCCGCCGGCATCGGTGGCCACCCCGACCACGTCGGCGTGCGCGACGCCGCCCTGGCGCTGGCCCGGGAGGCGGGCCTGCCCCTGGCTGTACGCCGACCAGCCCTACGCCGCCTGGGCGGGTTGGCCCCACTGGGTGACCGGGCGCCCACCGCGGCCACACCTCGTCCCGGAGGCCCGCTGGGAGCCCGACCTGGCCTCGCTCGACGTGCCCCGCGCTGCGCTGGTCGTGCGTCCGATCGCGCTGGACGAGGCCGAGATGGCCGCCAAGCTGGCGGCGCTGCGGCGGTACGGCACGCAGTTCGCGGCGCTCGACGCCGGCCCGCTCGGCCGGCTGCGGAACCCCGAGATCCTCGGCTTCGAGGTGCACTGGGACGTCGAGCTGGGCCGGGGCTGACGCCTCGGCAGCCGCGTGCCCTCCACCGTGCGGTGCTGGTCGGGGCGTCGGGCCCGACGGAGGGCCGTGACCGAGCGCCGCCGGCGGTCACCGTGCGGGGACGGCGTCCACGTAGCCGAGGAGGACGGGCTCGCCGTACCCGGCGGCTCGGGCCCAGCGGTCGAGGTCGGGTTCGTCGTCGGTGGTGGCCAGCTGGTCGCCGAGGGCGGGGTGCCATCGGACCCGGAGCGCGACGCGACCGGTGCCCTCGCGCTGGTGGAGGTAGCCCACCGGCTCGCCCTCGATCGCCCTCGGGTCGCCGACGACGCACCGGCGGCGCCGCCGTGCCAGCGCCAGGACGCGACGCAGGGTGGTCGGTGCCACGCCACCATGGCCGCCCCCGTGGAGGGGTGGGGGTGCCAGCAGCCACCGGAGCGCCGCCGGTCCTCGTGGTCCGCCGGGCACCGCCATGCCCCTCGTGCGCAGGTGCCCCTCGTCGTCGAGCCACACCGGGACGGCCCCCGGCAGGGGAAGACCGACCAAGGTGCCCAGCTCGGCGACGGGCCCCGACCCCGGCAGTCGGCTCGCACCGACGCAGCACCGGTGGCATGGGCCGTCGGTCACCCGGTGCAGGCGGAGCCGATCGGGCACCGGGGCACGTCGGTCGTCGGGCAGGCGGGGCGATGGACGTCCCTCGAGCAGGAGGGACAGGATCTGCTCGTTGCGGTGGTCGCGGGTCCATCGCGCGACGGTCCAGCGGTCGCCGGTCTCGGCTCGGTAGCGGTTGGGCAGCGCCGAGGCGGCGAGGACGTCGAGCACGGCCGCCCGCAGGTCCGCGTCGGGCCCGGCCGGGTCGATGTCGGCGGCGACCGCCGCCCAGTCGAGACGCGATTGCACGTGGGGCAGGCGCATGGATCGCACCAGGTCGAGGTCGAGCCGGGCGGGGAACAGGTCGGCGAGCGCGAGCCCACCGGCCAGGTGCAGGCAGACCATGGTGAAGACGCACTTGCCACAGCGTCCGCAGTTGTCGTGGCGGTTCTCCGAGTAGCAGACCTTGAGCCCGTCGAGCAGGTCCGGGGCGTGCTCGACGAGCCACCGCACCTTGCCGAGCCGACCCAGCCGGATGGAGTCGTGCTCGACGGCCAGTCGCCCGCTCGACAGCAGCGGGTCGACCAGCGGGTTGGATCCGCAGGGTTCGACGGTCGCCCAGCTGTCCGACGACGGGATGACGACGCCCCGGCACGAGCCGGCGAGGGCGTGGCCGAGGAAGGCCAGGCCGGGTCCGAGGACGTCGTCCCAGTCGGTGCCGAACCGGTCGGTGAACGACCGCACGTTGCTGTCGACGACGATCAGCGGCAGCTGGCGGCGATCGGCGAGCGTTCGGGCCGCGGCGACCTCGGCGAGGGCGACGGCTTCGTCGTGGCGAGGTTCGAGGCCCCGGCCGAACACGACGCCGACGAGCGGCGGGTCGGCGTCGACCCGGTGGGCTGCGGTGAAGAGGGAGTCGACGCCTCGGGAGAAGAACGAGACCCATCCGCCCGACGCGGGCTGGTCCGGTGCGGGCTCCACCCGCACGGCGATCGCCCGCCACGGGTTCCAGGCGGACAGGGCGGCCACGATCTCGGGCAGCCGTTCGGCGAGCTCGCCCGACACGGGGCCCGCCACGGTGAGGTCCTCGCCCAGGACCATGGCCACCGGCAGCGCCGCCAGCGCGAACCCGGTGGCGTCGTCGGAGTGGTCGACGTGCTCGGACGGGCCGGCGACCCACAGGTCGGTGGTGCCCCCGGCCCACCGCACGCGGGCCCGTCGGGTCGTGCGGCCGTCGGCGTCGTCGAGGCGGACCGGCTCGACGATCACGGCCGGCTCCAGGCGGGGGAGCCGCCGGTGCCCCACGCCAGCGCGGCGGGCACCCGGCGCACGGCCCACCGGGGCAGGCGGGGGAGCGGGCGGACGGCCGCGGCCACCAGCCGGCCCGGGGTCGAGGCGGCCACGGCGACGCTCGACAGGCCGGGGTCGTGATCGGCGAGCCGGCGCTTGTACGGCTCGTCACCGCGCAGCAGCCGGTACTCGCGGAGCCCGTCGGCGAAGGCCTGCTCGATGGCGTGGGCGTGCAGCACGAGCCCCGGGCTGCCGCGAGCGAGCTGCGGGTCCCGACCCGACTGGTAGAAGGACTCGGCGCCACCGAAGCGCAGGTTGTAGAGCGCCGCCACGGGCGCCCCGTCGACGTCGACGAACCAGAGCCGGAGCCACCCGGCGGCCAGCGCCAGCCGCACCACCTCGGCGTGGAAGGCCTCGCGCCGGGCGAACGCCCGAGAACCCCCGACCGCGGCCCAGCGGAGCCGGTGCAGCCGGAGCAGGGTCGCGAGGTCGACGGGCAGGTCCTCTGCTCGGGTCGTGTGGCGGAACCGGACGGGACCGAGCGCGTCGAGCGCCCGGTGGCTGCGGCGCAGCGACGAGCGCAGGCCGGGCGAGCGCGACGCGAGCCAGGCGTCCCACGTCGTGCCGGTCAGGGTCACGACGGGGCTGGCCTGGCGTCCCAGCGCCGTGCCACCGAGCGCGTTCGCCCAATCGAGGGTGCCGGGCAGCTCGTCGGCGAGCAGCACGTCCCAGTCACCGCGGGTGTCGTCGAGCACGTGCCGGAGGTCGCCGGCGGCCCGCGCCCGCTCGTCGGGGTGACAGATCGGCCCGAGCGCGTCGGTTGGTCCGTGGCCGAGGAACCGCAGGACGCGCACCGGTCGTCGCGCCGCGAGGTAGAGGGGGCTGATGGCGACGGGACGGTCGCCGTCGCGGGAGACGACGATGCGGAGGGGCCGTTCCCGCCCGAAGTGCCGCCACCAGGTCCACAGCCAGGTTCGGGTCGCGAAGACGCTCCCGCTGTGTTCGGCGAGGGCGTCCCAGTCGTCCTCGAGCCCGTCCAGCGTCGTGCGGACCTCGACCTGGGAGGCGCGCGACGTCCAGCGGAGGTCGCCAGCCGTCACCGCGCGCTCGTCGCAGCCCACCGGGTGCAGATCGGAGCGTGGCCAGGGCGGCCGGCGTCGCTGGTCATGGTCGTCGGAGTGTAGGGGAGCGGGCTCCGCGCCCGGCCGGGGGCGGGCGGCGCCGTCGTCCCGCGCGATGCTGGCGTGATGGCTGCGGGTGCTCGGTCGAGGTCGGCAGCGCGGGCCGGGCGAAGGGCGGTTGCCCGGGCGCGGCGCGCGCTGCGAGCCGTGCGGCGGACGACCTCGGTGCGCACGGCCGGCTGGATCGACCGCATCGAGGTCGACGAGGCGACGGTCTCGGTGGTCGCGGTGGTCGCCACGCCGGGGCCACCGGTGACCGTCCTGGTGCGCGCCAACGGGTCCGTGCTCGGACCGGCCGTGGCCGACGACGACGGGCGCGCCTGGCGCTCGGTCCTCGACCGATCCCGAGTGCCGGTGGGGTCGGTGGTCTTCGACGCGCTGGCGGTCGGCGGCGACGGGCTCGTCGAGCGGCTCGACCCGGTGCGGTGGGCCGTGGCGTCCCTCGCCGGCGTCGACCGCCCGCCCGCGTCGCACGGGTCGGCGCCGGGGCCGGTGGGCTGGGTCGACCACCCCGTCGACGGGGCGGAGGAGCGCGAAGGGGTCCTCGAGGTGGCCGGTTGGGTGTCGCCCCCGGGCGAGGTCGACCGCATCGAGGTGAGCGTCGACGGTGGTCCGCCGGACCCGGCCCGGCTGCTGTGCAGCCCTCGCTCCGATCTGGTCGATCACCTGGGCGACGCCGGCGCGGCGATGGCCGGCTTCTGGCACCTCGTGGACGTGGCCGCGGCCGGCCTCTCGGGCGAGGTGACGGTTGCGGTCGACGCCGTCGGCCCGCAGCGGCGGGTCCCGCTGGCTCGGCGGTGCGTGCGGATCGGCCCGATCGCCACCGAGGCGTCCGACGCCGAGCGTCGATGGGTGGCGGCCCTCGCCGCCCGGGCCGATGCCGCCGCGGCCCGCTGCGTCCCGGGCGAGGGCCTGGGGCTGGTCGTGGTGACCCACGACCTCGGCCTCGGGGGCGCGCAGCTGTGGCTGCAGGAGATCCTGCGTCCCCTGCTCTGGCAGGAGGACATGCGCTGCACCGTGCTGGCCCCGATCGACGGGCCCCTGCGGGCCGAGCTGGAGGCGGCCGGCGCCCGCGTGCACCTGATGGGGCACCTGCCCACCACCGGCGCCGCCTACGAGTCGACGGTGCACGAGCTGGCCCTGCTCGTCGGATCCGACGAGGCGAACGTCGTGCTCGTGAACACCGCGGCCCCTCGCATCGGTGTCGACCTGGCGGCGCGCTGCGGGCTCCCGTCGGTGTGGGCGGTGCACGACCACTACACCGAGCAGGCCTTCTGGCGCTGTGCCTTCGGGCGAGGTGCGGTCGACGCCCATGTGCGCGAGCGGGGCCGTATTGCCCTCGACCAGGCCGCCGCCGTCTGCTTCGTCGCCGAGGCGACCCGCGCCGTGTTCGCCCCCGACGTCGACGACGAGCGCGCCGTGGTCGTCGACTACGGCATCGGGCTCGGTGCTCTCGACGCCGAGCGGCGTGCCGTCGATCGACCGGCGTGGCGCGCCGCCCATGGCTTCGACCCGGATGCGGTCGTGGTGCTGTGCACCGGGACCGTCGACGCGCGCAAGTCGCAGGCCGTGCTGGTGGCCGCCTTCGCCCGGGTCGCCGACCGGCATCCGACCGCCCGGCTCGTGCTGGTCGGGGCGGCCGGCCAGGCGTACGAGCGCGGCACCGTCGACCTCGCCCATGCCCTCGGCGTCGGCGCCCGGGTCCGGGTCGTGCCCGCCACGCCGGACGTGACGCCCTGGTACGTGGCCGCGGACGCCTTCGCCCTGGCCTCGGACCTCGAGTCCCTGCCTCGCTCGCTGATCGAGGCGATGGCCCACGGGCTGCCGCTGGTGGCCACCGAGGTGGGTGGTGTGGCCGAGCTGGTCGCCGACGGCGAGACCGGGATCCTGTGTCCCGCCCGGGACGTGGCGGCGCTGGCGGCGGCGCTCGACCGCCTGTTGACGATGCCCGCGGGCGACCGCGCCGCCCTCGGGGCGCGAGCCCAGGCCGCGGTGTGGCCGGCGCGCGACGTGCACGACTACGTGGACGGCGTCGCCCGCCTGCTGCGCGGCCTCGCCAAGGATCCGAGCGCATCGCCCCGGGAGCTGCTCGGCACGGCGGCGCGCCCCGCGTGATCGGCCCGGCCGACGGTGCGCCGGCCGGTGCCGGCGACCGGCGCGACCGGCGCGACCTGCGCTGGCCCCCCGGGCGGCCGCGCATCCTGGTCACCGAGGCCTGGCTCGCCAACGCCGGGGACGCCGCCATCGCGGTCGCCCTCGACCGGCTCGTCCGACGGCTCTCGCCCACCGCGGCGGTGCTGCACGCGCCCTACCAGCACCGCGAGGTCGGCCCGCTGCTGCCCGAGCTGGCCGTGGTCCCGCCGTTGGAGAAGCTGCTGGGCACGCCGTGGTCACCGCCGGCGCCCGGGCTCGCCGAGGCCGGGCCGGCGCTCGTCGACGGCGCCGACGTCGTCGTGGCCCAGGGGCGGGTACCTGGTCGAGGGCTACCACCCGATCGCCCGGCTCGGCGCCCTCGCCGAGGTCACCCGCCGCGACCTGCCGCTCGCCCTCTTCGGCGTGACGGTGGAGCCGTTCCGTGGCGGCTGGCGCGCCGGCTGCTGCGGGAGGTGCTCGGGGCCGCTGCGCTCGTCGTCGTGCGCGACGACGCCTCGTGGGGCCGCCGCCGACGTCGGCGCTCCCGACGCCCTGCTCGGCACCGACCTGGCGATCGGTCTGTTCCCCGAGCCGCCCGGCGCGGTGGCGCCGACACCTCCTCGCGAGGGGGTGAGCGTCGTCCTCACCGACCACCACCCCGACGTCGCGTCCCGCCCCGCCCGGCGGGCGCTGGCGACCGCCGTCCTGGCCCGGGTCGCGGCCAGGTCCGGAGGACGAGCCGATCCGACTGTGGTCGACGGTGCAGGGCCTACCCGACGCCGCGGGCGAGGACGACGAGGCCGTCGCCCGGGCCGCGCTCGACGAGCTCCCGGCCCACCTGGCGGCACGGGTCGAGGTGGTGGGCGGGTACCTCACGCCGGAGCGGGCGATCGGGATCGTGGCCGGCTCGCGGGCGTTGGTGACGATGCGGCTGCACCCCGCGCTGTTCGCCGCAGGCACCGGCATCCCCGCCGGCTTGGTCCTCGGCGGGCAGCGCCCGCGCGTGCTGGCCGGCACCGCCCTCGCCGCTTGGGTCGCGGACGGCGGCGATCTCGCCGCGGTGTCCCGGCTCGTCGACCGGGTGCTGGCCGAACCGTGCCCGGCCCGGTGGCGGTGGGAGGCGCTGGCCCCGCTGCGGCGTCGCCTCGAGGTGTCGGTCGACGCGCTCCGCCAGCTCGTCGAGCACCCCGCGCGATCTGACCGACCGCCCCGCGACCCGACCCCGTCACCCGTGGTTCTCGTCATGGAGCTGCGTGCCCGGGCACGCAGATCCATGACCGGAACGACGCGGCACGTCAGCGCGGTGGCTCGTCGTCGTCCTCGGCGAGGACGATGTCCCACCGGTCCGAGCAGTCCTCGCACCGGTAGGCCACGACGTCGCCGGGCTCCCACGGCTCGTCCGGGCGCTCGTAGGAGAGGCGGTGGCACACGCCGCCGCAGTCGACGCACACGATGGTGTCGGGCACGTCCATGGGCACCTCCGAACAGCCGTCGCCGACGTCGGCCCCGCCGGCGATGGTGCGACCGTAGCGCCCTCGGCGGCGCCATACTTCGCCCGTGCGCGTCGTCGCAGGGCAGAGCCGGGGACGGCGCCTGGTCGCACCGGGGGGCACCACCACGCGCCCCACCTCGGACCGGGTGCGCGAGGCGCTGTTCAACGCGCTCGAGAGCCTCGACGCCATCGAGGGGGCCACCGTCGCCGACCTGTTCGCCGGCACGGGCGCGCTGGGGATCGAGGCGCTCTCCCGCGGGGCCGCCCACGCGACCTTCGTCGAGCGGGACCGCCGCGCCCTGGCCGCGCTGCGGGCCAACCTCGACGCCACCGGGCTCGCCGACCGCGCGTCCGTCGTCGTCGGGGACGTGCAGCGCTGGGTCGACGACGAGGCCGCGGCCGGGCGCGGGGTCGACCTCGTCCTCGCCGACCCCCCCTACGCCTACGAGGGCTGGGCGGCGCTGCTGGCGCGGCTTCCCGCCGACACCGTGGTGATCGAGACCGACCGCGAGCTCGATCTGGGTGCCGACTGGGCAGTTGTCCGCACGAAGTGGTACGGCACTACGCTCGTCGTCATCGCCCGCCGTGCTGCCGGCGGGACCCGCCAGCGACCGGAGTGAGCGTGGCCGTCGTCCTGTATCCCGGGTCCTTCGACCCGATCCACAACGGGCACATGGAGATCATCGAGACCGCGGCCCGCCTGTTCGACCGCGTCGTGGTGGCGGCCATGCGCAACCCCCAGAAGGGCGAGCCGCTGTTCAGCCTCGACGACCGCCGCGAGATGCTCGAGGAGTGCGTCGCCCACCTCGACAACGTCAAGGTCACGATGTTCTCGAGCCTGGTGGTCGACCTGGCGCGCGACGTGGGGGCCGACTTCATCGTCAAGGGCCTGCGCGCCGTGTCCGACTTCGAGTCGGAGCTGCAGATGGCGCAGATGAACCACAAGATCTCCGGCGTCGACACGCTGTTCATCCCCTCGGCGTCGGGCAACTCCTTCCTGGCGTCGAAGCTCATCCGCGAGATCGCCCGCTTCGGCGGCGACGTGGGGGCCATGGTCCCCGCACCGGTGGCGAAGCGCCTCCAGGAGAAGTGGGCGTCGTGAGCGACTTCGACGACTTCGCCGACCTCGAGGACGACCTCGCCATCTCGCCGTCGCCGGCGCCCTATCACGTCGGTGACGCAGAGCAGCTCATCGTGCGGCTGCGGGACCTCATCGCCAACGCCCCGAACGTGCCGCTGTCGTCGACCCCGAGGGTGTCGCGCGAGGAGATGCTCGACCTGCTCGACGAGGCCATCGAGCGCCTGCCCGAAGAGCTGCGCAGCGCCCGCTGGCTGCTCAAGGAGCGCGACGAGTACCTCGACAAGGTCCGTCACGAGGGTGAGGACATCATCGCCCAGGCCCGTGACCGGGCCGAGCGCATGGTCCAGCGCACGGAGGTCGTCAAGGCGGCCGAGCAGCGGGCCTACCAGATCCTCGACGCCGCCGAGGCCGACGCCCGTCGCCTCCGTCACGAGGTCGAGGACTTCTGCGACCAGAAGCTCGCCAGCTTCGAGATCGTGCTCGAGCGAACGATGAAGCTGGTCGGTTCGGGTCGAGCCAAGCTGCAGGGCACGGCCATGCTCGAGGGTGCCGACGACCGACTGGCCGAGGATCTCGAAGCGCTCGACGCCGCCGCCCCGCTGCCGCCGCCCCCTGCGGGCAGTGGCGAGGTCGGGGCCTCGGCGATCGACGACTTCGCCGACGGTGACGAAGCCTCGTCCGCCGACCTGCCGCCGCCACCGGCCGCCCATCAGGCCGAGGGCACATGAGCGGGGCTCGGCCGCTCGTCGTGGGCGTCGCCGAGCTCCATCGCCAGCCCGGCACCCAGCGGGACGTCGAGTGCGCCGCGGTCCTGCCCGGCCTCCGGGTGGCGGGGTCGGCGGTGCCCGACGACGCCACGGTGGCCGCCGAGGTGGTGCTCGAGAGCCTGGCCGACGGCACCATCACCGCGACCGGCACCGTTCGGGCCCCGTGGGCCGGCGAGTGCCGGCGGTGCCTGGGCCCGGTCGGGGGCGAGCTGGCGACGACGGTGCGGGAGGTCTTCGAGGCGCACCCGACCGAGGGTGAGACCTATCGGCTCGAGGGCGACCAGGTCGACCTCGAGCCCATGGTGCGCGACGCGGTCCTGCTGGCCCTGCCGCTGGCGCCGCTGTGCCGGCCCGACTGCCCCGGCCCCGAGCCCGACGCCTTCCCGGTGGGCACGGGACTCGCCGACGGCGCCGGCGACGCCGACGCCGACGCGCCCGGCTCGGACGAGCGCGACCCGAGGTGGGCCGCCCTCGACGCCCTGCGCGAGCCGGAGGACTGACCACCCCAGCGGCCGGCGGGGTGCCCGCTCGGGGGGAGACGCGGGTGCCCGCTCGGGGGGAGACCCGACCGAATGGCCGGGTCGGGCCGGGCGCCGCTACGCTTCTCCCTCCGTGTCGTGGGGCGGTCGCGCCCCGCCAGAGCCCAGGAACCACACGCCATGGCCGTCCCCAAGAAGAAGACCTCCAAGGCGAAGAGCCGCAGCCGTCGGGCCTCGGCGTGGACGCTGGAGAGCCCGTCTCGCAGCACCTGCCCGCGCTGCGGCTCGGTCAAGCTGCCGCACCGGGTGTGCGGCAACTGCGGCTGGTACCACGGCCGTCAGGCCATCGACGTCGACTGATCCGGCGCCGAGCGCGACCGGCCCGCGTAACGGCGCGGCGCCGACGGAGGTCGGTTCCCTGCGATGACTCACGACCTGCTCCCCCTCGCCGTGGATGCCATGGGCGGCGACTTCGCCCCCGCTGCCATCGTCGACGGCGCCCGCCAGGCGGCCGACGAGCTCGGTCTGCCGATCCTGCTGGTGGGCCGGCCCGACGAGCTGGGCGACACCGGCGGTCTCGAGGTGCTCGAGGCGTCCGAGGTGATCGCCATGGACGCCGACCCGGCCAAGTCCGTGCGGACCATGAAGGACTCCTCCCTCGTGCGCGCCGCCGAAGCGGTCCGCGACGGCCGGGCCTCGGCCATGATCTCGGCCGGCAACACCGGGGCCACCATGGCCAGCGCCCTGCTCCGGATGGGCCGGATCAAGGGCGTGGCCCGTCCGGCGATCGCCACCCCGATCCCCGTGCCGGGCGCCGACACGCCGACGATCCTGCTCGACGCCGGCGCCAACGCCGAGTGCCAGGCCGACTGGCTGGTGCAGTTCGCCCAGATGGGGGCGGTGTACGCCCACGACCGGTACGGCATCGCCGCCCCGAGGGTCGGCCTGCTGTCGATCGGGGAGGAGCCCTCGAAGGGCAACCCCCTGGTCAAGGAGAGCCACGACCTGCTCGCCGCGGGTGGCTGGGTCGGTGCGACCGGCGCCGTCTTCGTCGGCAACGTCGAGGGCCGCGACATCATGTCGCCCGACGTCGACGTGGTCGTCACCGACGGCTTCACCGGCAACGTGGCCCTCAAGACCCTCGAGGGCGCCATGCGGTCCCTGGTCACGGCGCTGCTCGGGGCGTTCAACGCCTCCGACGAGACCCGTGCGGCGTCGGCCGCCCTGATGCCGGCCCTGGCGCCGCTGTACGAGCGCCTCGACCCCGAGAGCACCGGCGGGGCGATGCTGCTCGGCGTCGACGGGGTCTGCATCATCAGCCACGGGTCGTCGTCGGCCCGAGCGGTGGTCAACGCCTGTCGGGTCGCTGCCGACCTGGTCCGGGGCGGCACCGTCGACCACCTCCGGACGGTCATCCGCCCCGGGTGAGCGGGCCTCGGCTCGACCATTCACAAGCGCACAAGCATTCGGGCGCTAGACTCCCGGCGGCCCGGCCCCGGCCGTGCGTGTGGGGAAGCGCCCTCCCGGCCCGGGGAGGGGCGCCACGGGGGTCACCAGCCCGGATCGGGCCGCGTCGCGGCATCGACCACCCGGCCCGCTCCGCGGGACCGGACGACCAGATCAGCACACGACCACCAGAGGAGCAACGTGCCCGCAGAGACCCACGTCGAGCAAGGTCCCCTCGACCGCCAGCAGGTGCTCGACCTGATCCGTGACCGTCTCGCCGACATCCTCGAGATCGAACCCGGCTCGATCAACGAGGGTGACTCCTTCGCCGACGACCTCGAGGCCGACTCCCTCGCCCTCATCGAGCTCGTCGAAGCACTCGAGGAGGAGCTCGGTGAGCGCTCGGTCGGGTTCCGCATCGAGGACGAGGACCTGAACGACCTCAAGACCGTGCGCGACGCCGTGGACTACATCGTCGCCAAGCTCGGCTAGGCCCCGGCCATCGGCCCGCTGCCACCACCCGACCCGGCTCGGAGCGCCGCCGCCGATGCGCTGGCCGACCGCCTCGGGCACGAGTTCGTCGACCGCTCGCTCTTCGCGCAGGCGCTGACGCACCGCTCCTGGTGCGCCGAGCAGGCCGGCTACGTCGACAACGAGCGGCTCGAGTTCCTCGGCGACGCCGTGCTGGGGGTGGTGGTCACCGAGCGGATCTTCCTGCGCTTCCCGCACATGCCCGAGGGAGAGCTGGCCAAGCTGCGGTCCTCGGTCGTGAGCGCGGCCTCGCTGGCCGCCGTCGGCGCCGACCTCGAGGTCGGCGCGGTGATGCGGCTCGGCAAGGGGGAGGAGAGCAGCGGCGGCCGCACCAAGCCGTCGATCCTGGCCGACGCGCTCGAGGCGCTCATCGGTGCCGTGTTCCTCGACGGTGGGCTCGATGCGGCGCGGATCGTGGTGCTCCGCCTGCTCGCCGACCAGATCGAGGCCAACGCCGAGGACGGCCCCGGGTGGTCGGACCACAAGACCCAGCTGCAGGAGCTGTCGGCCCGCCGCTTCGACCAGCCGCCGGTGTACGACGTGCGCGACGAGGGCCCCGACCACCAGAAGCGGTTCTTCGCCACCGTGCTGGTCGGGGGGGTGCGGCGCGGGAGGGGTGAGGGTCGCACCAAGAAGCAGGCCGAGCAGGCCGCGGCGCGCGACGCCTGCGAGCGGCTGTGGGCCGAGGTCGACCAGGGCGACCAGGCCGACCAGGCCGACCAGGTCGACCAGGTCGACCAAGCCGACCAGGGCGACGGGGCCGGGGCCCCGGTCGGCGCCGTCGGTGGCCGGCTCGGCGGGTCGACGGCACCGAACGTGCCGGCCCGGGTCGGGGCGGCGGGCCACGACGACGGCGGGGCGCCCGGCGGCACCCCGCTCCCTCCGACCCTGCGACGAAGTGGAGCCGGCGATGCCTGAACTGCCCGAGGTCGAGACCATCCGACGGGAGCTCGAGCGCGAGGTCGTCGGCAAGAAGGTCAAGTCCGTCGAGGTCACCGGGACCCGGTCGATCCGGCGACACAAGTCCAAGAAGGCCTTCGTCGCCCGGCTCGACGGGGTCAAGGTGACCGGCGTCGACCGCAAGGGCAAGTACCTGCTGCTCAAGCTGGACTCGGGCGACATCCTCGTGGTGCACCTGGGCATGAGCGGCCAGCTGCTGCGGGCCGCCGCCAAGGACCCGGTGGCCAAGCACACCCACGTGGTCATCACCTTCACCCAGGGTGGTCAGCTGCGGTTCGTCGATCCGCGGACCTTCGGCGAGCTGTTCGTCACCAGCCCCGACCAGCTCACCGAGGAGGTGCCCGAGCTGGCCCACATGGGCATCGACCCGGTCGAGGAGCCGATGTCCTGGGTGACCTTCGGCCAGCTCCTGCACGCCCACAAGACCAAGCTCAAGGCGTTCCTGATGGACCAGTCCATCCTGGCCGGGATCGGCAACATCTACTCCGACGAGATCCTCTTCGACGCCGGGCTGCGCTACGACCGCCAGACCGACTCGCTGTCGACCCAGGAGATCCGCCGGCTGTACCGGGCCGTGGTGGAGGTCCTCCACGACGCCATCAAGTACGGCGGCTCCACGCTCGCCGACGAGCAGTACGTCGACCTCAACGGCAAGGCCGGCGAGTACCAGGAGCACCACCAGGTCTACGACCGCGAGAAGCAGGCCTGCCGGCGCTGCCGGAGCCCCATCGTGAAGGCCAAGTTCCAGAACCGCTCCACCTTCTACTGCGAGCAGTGCCAGGTCTGAGCCGGGGCCGATGAGGCCGATCCCCCGCGCCCGGGCCGAGGGGAGCGGCGAGGACGAAACCGCACGTCAGCGGGCATTCGCGGCCGTTCAGGAGCGGGCCGCTACGTTGGGTCGCGCCGAGCGGAGCGGTCGTGTCGCACGCGCCCGGAGCAGCACCCACCCACACAGCGGAGCGAGCGGTTGTACCTGAAGACGCTGACCCTCAAGGGGTTCAAGTCCTTCGCCGACGCCACCAGCCTCGACCTCGAGCCCGGCGTCACCGTGGTGGTCGGCCCCAACGGGTCGGGCAAGTCCAACGTCGTCGACGCCATCGGGTGGGTCCTCGGCGCCCAGGCGCCGAGCGCGGTGCGGTCCCAGAAGATGGACGACGTCATCTTCGCCGGCACGGCCAAGCGCTCGCCGCTCGGCCGGGCCGAGGTCAGCCTCGCCATCGACAACTCGTCGGGCATGCTGCCCATCGAGTTCAACGAGGTCACGATCACCCGCACGCTGTTCCGGACGGGCGAGAGCGAGTACGCGCTCAACGGCGTGCCCTGCCGGCTGCTCGACATCCAGGAGCTGCTGTCCGACAGCGGCGTCGGTCGCCAGCAGCACGTCATCATCAGCCAGGGCCAGATCGACGCCGTCCTCAACGCCAAGCCCGAGGACCGGCGGGCGATCATCGAGGAAGCCGCCGGCGTGCTGAAGTTCCGCAAGCGCAAGGAGAAGTCCGAGCGCCGGTTGGCCGCCACCGAGACGAACCTGACCCGTCTGCAGGACCTGCTGCGCGAGGTGCGGCGCCAGCTCCGCCCGCTCGAGCGCCAGGCCGAGGCCGCCCGTCGTCACGGCGACCTCGTCGCCGAGCTCACGGCCCTGCGGACCTTCGTGGCCGGTCGCGAGCTGGCGTCGCTGCAGGCCCGGCTCGACCAGACGGCCCAGCGCCGGCGTGAGCTGAGCGAGCGCGAGCACGCCCTGCAGCGCTCACTGGCCGACCTCGACGCCGACGTCATGGCCACCGAGGCGCGCCTGTCGGCCATGGGCGGCGACGACCTCGGCGACGACCTCGCCGCCTTCGAGTCGCTGTACGAGAAGGGCCGGGGCCTGGTGAACCTGCTCGCCGAGCGGCGCCGCGGCATCGAGCGCGACCGGGGCGCCTTCATCGACCAGGCCGTGGTGGCCACCCTCGAAGCCGAGGCCGCCCAGCTGCGGGCCGAGCTGGCCCAGGTCGACGCCGAGGCCGCCGACCTGGAACCCCGGGCCGCCGAGCTGGCCGAGGCCGAGGTCGCGCTGGCCGCCCAGCGCACGGCGTTCGAGGCCGAGTGGGCCGAGGGCGTCGTGGCGCCCGGCGGCGAGGCCGCCGAGGTGCGCGGCGAGCTGGTCGCGCTGCGGGGCGCGCTCGAGCGGGGCGAGGCCGAGCTGGCCCGGGTCCGCGCTCGGCGGACGGCCCTCGACGAGAAGGTGCAGCGCCTGGCCGGTGAGGCCGAGCGGTTGCGGGGCGAGCTGGCCGCCGCCGAGCAGTCCGAGCTCCCGCTGGTCGAGTCGCTCGACGGTGCCGAGCAGTGGCGGGCCGACGCCGAGCGCGCCGTGGAGGGCGCCGAGCAGGCGCTGCGCGACGCACAGGCCGACCAGCACGCCTGGACGGCGAGGGCCGAGGCGCTGGCGCTGGCCCTCGACGAGGCCCGGGCCCGCGCCGGCGCCGAGCAGCTCGCCGCCGTCGACGGCGTGCTGGGCACGCTGCTCGACCTGGTGGAGATCGACGACGGGTGGGAGCCCGCCTTCGAGGCTGCCGCCGGCGAGGCGCTGGCCGCGGTCGTGGTCGAGGGGGCCGACGCCGGCCGGCGGGCGCTCGCCGCGCTCGTCGACGGGGGCCTCACGGGCGCCGTCCTGTCGACCGGCGCCGACGACCCGGTCCCCGCCGCCCCCCAGGTCGGCGAGGCCGTGCGGGGCCACGTGCGCGCGTCCCGCCCTGCGGTCGAGGCGCTGCTCGACCGGCTCGTCGGAGCGGCGGCCGTGGTCGACGGCGGCTGGCCCGCCGCCGTGGACGCCGCCCTGGCCCACCCCGGGACCGTGGTCGTGACCCGCGACGGCGGCCGCTTCGGCCCGGGCGGCTGGCGCCTCGGTGCCGGCGGCGCCGGGGCCACCGCCGCCGCCCTCGACGAGGCGCGCCACCGCGCCACCGACGCCACCGCCCACGTCGAGGTCTGCCGCCGGCGGGTGACCGAGGCCCGCCACGCCCTCGACGAGGCCCGCCGCGCCGAGACCGACCTCTCGCGGCAGCTCGATGACAACGACGGCCTGCTCACCGCGGCCGGCGACGGGTTGCAGCGGGTCGAGACCGAGCGTCGCGACGCCGCCACCGAGGCCGACGCCCTGCAGTCCCACGTCGACGAGCTGGCCGAGCGGGTCGAGCGGGAGCGGGCCCGGGTCGCCGAGCTCGAGCTGACGCTGCCCGCGCTCGAGGCGGCCGAGTCCGAGACCCTCGAGCGGGGCCGGGCGATGGCCGATGCCCGGGCCGCGCTCGAGGAGCGCGCCGCCGAGGTGGGCGGGCTGCGCACCGACCTCGAGGTGCGCTCGGCCGGCGTCACCGAGCGCCGGCAGTTCCTGGCGCGCCGCCTCGGCGAGGTCGACCAGCGCCTCGAGCGCCACGCCCACGAGCGCGACGACGTCGAGCGCCGCCGGCTCGAGCTCGACGCCAAGCTCGTCGCCGTCGACCGCCTCGCCGCCTTCACCGCCGACCGGGTCGCCGAGGTCGAGGTGGTGCTCACCGACCTGCGCGAGCGGCGCCGCCGCCAGTCCGAGGCCGCCCGCGAGGTGGCGGCCCACCTCGACGAGCTGCGCACGCGGCGCAGTGCCGACGAGCGCTCGCTGACCGAGGTGCGTGAGCTGCTGGGCCGCACCGAGATCGACGACGCCGAGAACCGGCTGCGCGTCGAGACCATCACCGAGGCGCTGCGCGCCGAGCTCGACTGCGAGCCGGCCACGGCGATGGCCGCCGAGTGCCCGCCGCTGGCCGAGGGTCAGAACCCCAAGGGGCGCGTGCGCGAGCTCGAGCGCGAGCTGCGGATCATGGGGCCCATCAACCCCTTGGCCCTCGAGGAGTTCGAGGCCCTCCAGGAACGGCACACCTTCCTGCAGGGCCAGCTCGACGACGTGAAGGAGTCCCGCCGCGAGCTGGCCAAGATCATCAAGGCGATCGACGAGGAGATCGTCTCGGTCTTCGCCGCCGCCTTCGCCGACGTCTCGCAGAACTTCGAGCACCTCTTCACCACGCTGTTCCCGGGCGGCAGCGGCCGGCTCAAGCTCACCGACCCCGAGCACCTCCTCGAGACCGGCATCGAGATCGAGGCCAAGCCGTCCGGCAAGAACGTCAAGAAGCTCTCGCTGCTGTCGGGCGGCGAGCGCTCGCTCACCGCGCTGGCCTACCTGTTCGCGGTGTTCCGCAGCCGCCCGTCGCCCTTCTACGTGATGGACGAGGTCGAGGCCGCCCTCGACGACGTGAACCTGCACCGCTTCCTCGGCCTCGTCGAGGAGTTCCGCCACGACGCGCAGCTGCTCATCGTGAGCCACCAGAAGCGCACGATGGAGGCCGCCGACTGCCTCTACGGCGTCACCATGCAGCCCGGTGGCTCGTCCCGGGTCGTCAGCGAGAAGGTCTCGACCGCCACCGCCCAGGCCAGCTGACCCCGTCCCGGCGGGGTGCGCCGGATCAGAAGCCGCCGAGGAAGAACGCCTCGTGGACCCGCTCGGTGGCGATGCGGTAGGCGGCCGACCGCCAGCTGATCCCCTCGGCGCTCGCTCTCGCCAGGACCTGCTCGGTGGCGGTCCCCAACGTCGACCGGAGGTGGTCCTGGACCTCGTCGAGGGACCACCGGAGCTGCTGCAGGTTCTGGATCCACTCGGCGTGGGAGACGATCACCCCGCCGGCGTTGGCGAGGATGTCGGGAACGACGAGCACACCGCGGGCCGTGAGCAGCGCGTCGGCGTCGGCGGTGACGGGCGCGTTGGCTCCCTCCACGACCACGCCGGCCCGCACCGCGTCGGCGTTCTCGTCGTCGATCACACCGCCGGTGGCCGCCGGCACCAGCCAGTCGACGTCGAGGGCGAGCAGCTCGTCGTTGGTGATCGGCTCGGCGGCGCCCCGCAGACCACCTGGCCGGTGCACCAGGGCCTCGACGTCGAGGCCCTCGGTGTCGATGACACCACCCTCGCGGTCGCTGACCGCCACGACCCGCGCCCCGCGTCGCTGCAGGTGGAGCGCGGCGTGGGCGCCGACGTTGCCGAACCCCTGCACGGCGACGGTCGCGCCGGTGACCGGCAGGCCACGATCGGCCGCCACCTGCTCGACCACCAGCGCCAGTCCGAGGCCGGTGGCGTCGACGCGGCCTCGGCTCCCACCGATCGGCACCGGCTTGCCCGTGACCACCGCGGGGGCGAACCCGTAGATCTTGGCGTACTCGTCGTGGATCCAGGCCATGACCTGCTCGTCGGTGCCCATGTCGGGGGCGGCGATGTCGAGGTTGGGGCCCAGCACGCGGTGCAGCTTCTGCACGAACCGGCGGGTCAACGCCTCGAGCTCGCGGCGCGACAACGTCGTCGGATCGCAGTCGATGCCCCCTTTGGCACCACCGAAGCCGATGTCGACCAGCGCGGTCTTGAGGGTCATGAGGCACGCGAGGCCGCGGACCTCGTCGAGGTCGACGTCGGGGTGGTAGCGGAGCCCGCCCTTGTACGGGCCCCGGGCGTTGTGGTGCTGCACGCGGTAGGCACGGAACACCGCGACGCTGCCGTCGTCGCGTCGCAGCGGCACCTCTGCGCTGATCTCACGGCTCGCCAGCAGCAGCAGCTCGTGGGTGGTGTCGTCGTAGCCGAGGGCGCGACATGTCTCGGCGAAGAAGGCGTCGTGGGTCTGGCGGACCCGGGCGCCGGTGGGCGCCGCCGGCGGCCGCGGCCCCGGGCCCTCGGCGTCAGCGCGGGGCCGGCGCAGCACCCCGGCGGGCTCGGTGGGCTCGTCGGCCGGCACGGGCGAAGGCTACCGGAGGGGGCCGGCGGGCCCGGTCAGGTGGTGGCCGTCGGCGGTGGGCTCGCGTCTTCCGGCGCCCATCGGGCCACGACCTCTGCCTGAAGCCATCGCCGCGCCGCGGCATCGCCCGCCGTCGGTGGCCTCGGGTGGCCGGAGGGTCAGGGCAGGCGGCTGAACCAGGCCAGGGACATGGCGCTGGTCACCAGCAGCAGGGCGAGGGCGCCACCGATGAACCAGCTCGACACCTCGCGCTCCTCGGTGGTGTAGCCGATCGACGAGCCCATGTCGGCGTAGACGTCGCGCAGCTCGCCCTCGGTGGCGGCGGCGAAGAACTTGCCCTGGGTGGTGTCGGCGATCTCCTTGAGCGCCTCCTGATCCACGCGCACGGGCACGGTGCGGCTCTCGCCGGGCACCTGGATGGTGCCCTCGTCGGTGCCGAAGGCGATGGTGGACACCGGCACGCCGGCGTCGACGGCGGCCTTGGCCCCCGCCTCGTTGGGGCGCCCGTCGGTGGTCGCGCCGTCGGACATCAGCACGACCCGCGCCGGCGGCTTGGTGCCCTGGTCGTCGGAGGGCACCTGGTTCAGGGCGTCGAGGCTGGCGAAGATGGCCTCGCCGATGGCGGTGCGCTCGCCGAGCTGGAGCCCTTCGATGCCGGCCTTGAGCTTCGCTCGATCGGTGGTCGGCGGGACCTTGAGGGTGGCGTTGCCGTTGAACGCGACCAGGCCGACGTTGATCTTCGGCGGGACGATGTCGAGGAACGACGACGCCGCCTCCTTGGCCGCCTCGATGCGGGTGGGGGCGACATCGGTGGCCTCCATCGACAGCGACGTGTCGATGGCCAGGATCACGGTGGCCCGCTCCCGGGGGACCTGCTCCTCGTGGGTGGGCCGGGCGAAGCCCACCACCAAGGTGGCCGTGGCCAGCAGGAAGAAGGCAGCCGGGACGTGGCGTCGCCAGCCCGGCCGCTTGGGCGCCACGGCCGACAGCAGCGCCAGGTTGGTGAAGCGCACGGCGTAGGTGCGACGCCGGGCCTGCAGCACCACGTAGAAGAGCGCCAGCACGCCGACGACGGCGAGGACGAGGAGGCGCTGGGGTTCGAGGAAGCTCATGGGTGGACCCTCGGTCGGGGGTGAGCGGGGAGCGGCACGGCGGTCATGGGCGGACCCGTGCCAGGGCGTCGATGCGCTCGCGTCGCCACGCCACGAAGCGGACGAGGTCGAGCAGCCAGTCGCGGTCGGTGCGCAGCACGAGGTGGTCGGCGCCGGCCCGGCGGATCGACGACGCCACCGCGGCCCGCTGCTCGGCGGCGGCGGCGGCGAAGCGCTCGCGGACGTGGCGGTCCGAGCTCTGCACCTCGAAGACCTGGCCCGACTCCGGATCGACGAGGTCGATCACCCCCAGGTCGGGCAGCTCCAGCTCTCGGGGGTCGACGATCTCGATGGCGAGCGTCTCGTGGCGGGTGGCGAGGCCCCGGAGGGGCAGCTCCCAGCCGGGCGCGGCGAGGAAGTCCGACACGACGACGGCCAGACCGCGCCGCTGCATGGTGGCCGCCATCCGGCGCAGGCCCTGGGCGAGGTCGGCCGAGCCTTCGGTGGGGTGCTGCGCGGCCTTCACCACGCGGTGCAGCAGCGCCTGCAGGTTGGTGCGACCGGTGCGGGCGGGGACCGTGTCGAGGCGGTCTCCCTCCAGCGTGATGGCGCCCATCCGGTTGCCCGTGCGCTGGGTGAGGAAGCCGAGGGCCGCCACCGCCGCGACCGCCAGGTCGCGCTTCTCGCAGTCGGCCGTGCCGAAGCCGAGGCTGGCGGTCAGGTCGACCAGCGCCCACGTCTCGAGCTCGCGGTCGGCGATCGTCTCGCGCACGTGGGGATCGAGCATGCGGGCGGTCACGTTCCAGTCGATGCGGCGGACGTCGTCGCCGGCTCGGTACTCCCGGGTCTCACCCAGCTCGGAGCCGTGCCCGGGCACCAGGCCGCGGTAGTCGCCCTGCAGCATCCCGTCGAGCCGGCGGGTGACCGAGAGCTCGAGGCGGCGCAGCACCTCGGCCGTCGGGCCGATCGCGACGCTGGGCGGCCGGTTGACCGTCCCTCGCAGCTCCGCGTTGCGGGAGCGGTCCTCGTGCGGTGGCGTCCGGGAGCCGGTCATGGTCACGCGGTGGGCTGGACCCAGCTGCCGGGGACGGGCTGGCGCTCGGTGCCGCCCGCCGCGACCACGGCCGGGTCCTGGGACGGGGCGATCCGGGGTGCGGGCACCGTGGACAGCAGGCGGGTGAGGATCTGCTCGACGTTGAGCCCCTGGGCCAGGGCCTCGTAGGAGAGCACCAGCCGGTGGCGCAGCACGTCGGGCGCGATGTCGTACACGTCCTGGGGGAGGGCGTAGGCCCGTCCCCGCAGCAGGGCGAGCGCACGGGCGCCGGCGACCAGACCGAGGCTGGCTCGGGGGCTGGCACCGAAGGCGATGAGCTCGGTCAGCTCGGGCAGGCCGTGGCCGGCGGGGTCACGGGTGGCGAGGACCAGGTTGACCGCGTAGTCGACGACGCCGTGGTCGACGTAGATGTCGTCGGTGGCCTGCTGCAGGGCCACCAGGTCGTCGAGGCTCAGGACCTGGGTGGCGTGGGGCGGGTGGACGCCCATGCGGTGCACGATCTCGAGCTCCTCGACGGGGCTCGGGTAGCCGATCACCACCTTCATCAGGAACCGGTCGCGCTGGGCCTCGGGCAGGGGGTAGACGCCCTCCTGCTCGATCGGGTTCTGGGTGGCCATGACGAGGAACGGCTCGGGCACGTCGAAGGTGTGGCCACCGATCGACACGTGGTGCTCGGCCATGACCTCGAGCAGCGCGGACTGGACCTTCGCCGGGGCCCGGTTGATCTCGTCGGCCAGGATGAAGTTCGCGAACACCGGGCCCAGCTCGATGTCGAACTCCTCGGAGGACTGCCGGTAGATGCGGGTGCCGGTGAGATCGGCGGGCAGCAGGTCGGGGGTGAACTGGAGTCGGGTGAACGTGCCCCCGACCACCGTGGCGAGCGTCTCCACCGCGAGCGTCTTGGCCAGGCCGGGCACGCCCTCGAGCAGCACGTGGCCGCCGCACAGCAGGCACACGAAGAGCCGCTCGATGGCCCGGTCCTGGCCGACGATGACCTTCTTCATCTCGAACAGCGCCTGCTCGAGCACCGCGGCATCGGCCGAACCGCCCGATGCCGGGCCGGGGCCGGCGCCGTGGCCTGGGGGCCGGCGTCGACGGCGCCGAGGGCGATGGCGGCGTCCAACCGGTGTGCGGCGGCGGTGGCGTGGTCCCCGGGTGCTGCGGGGGTGGGGGGGTCGCGGGTCCGGTGGGGAGGCCCCCGTCGGCTGCGTTGTCCATGGTCGCTTCGACTCCTGCGCGTGCGAGACGGCCCGACCCGGGCCACGGCGCAGTGGACCACGGAGCGGTGAAGGCCAACATAAAGCCTGCCTCGCCGAACGAGGCGGTGCTCGGTCGAACAGCACCGAGCCGTGACGGCGCCCGGACGGGAGATCGCCGGTGGACGGCCGCCGGCGCCCGATCGGCGCGGGAGCCCTCCGGTAGCGTGGCGGACGATGCGACTGCTGGTGGTGGACGACGAGGTCGACCTGGCCGACGCCGTGGCCCGGGGCCTGCGCCGGGAGGGCTACGCCGTCGACGTCGCCAGCGACGGCGAGGAGGCCCTCGACAAGCTGGGGATCAACGAGTACGACCTCGTGTGCCTCGACATCACCATGCCGGGCATCGACGGTCGCGAGGTGTGCCGGCGGGTGCGCGACGATCCGGCCATCGACCCCAAGCCGCGGGTCCTCATGCTCACCGCCCGCGACAGCCTCGAGGACCGCGTCGCCGGTCTCGACGAGGGAGCCGACGACTACCTGGTGAAGCCGTTCGCCTTCCCGAGCTGTCCGCCCGCGTGCGCTCGCTGCTGCGGCGTGGCGCGGCGGCCACCACCGCGGTCGTGCAGGTCGGCGAGCTGCGGCTCGACACCGCCCGCCACGAGGCCTTCCGCGGCGACCGACGGCTCGATCTCACCGCCAAGGAGTTCGCCCTGCTGCGCTACTTCATGGCGAACCCCGGTCGGGTGCTGTCCCAGGAGACGCTCCTCGAGCACGTGTGGGACGAGAACGCCGACCCGTTCACGAACACCGTGCGGGTCACGGTCGGGACGCTGCGGCGCAAGATCGGCGACCCGCCCCTGATCGAGACGGTGATCGGCAGCGGCTACCGGCTCGTCGACGTCGCGGTCGGGTCGGCGACGTGACCGGCGTCGGACCGGGCCCGCTCCCGCGTCCGGGCGCGGTGGCGCCGCCCGGTGCCCCACCGTTGCCGGGCACGGTGACGGCCGAGCTGCCGGTGCCACGACGGTCGGTGCGCACCGCCGAGCGCATGCCGCGCTGGATGGGATCGATCCGCTTCCGGCTCACCGTCATCTACTCGTCGGTGCTGTTCGGTCTCGCCGCCCTGCTGGTCGGCGCCATCTACCTGGGCGCCGCCCAGACGCTCGACCGCCAGCAGATCTACGAGACCTACGACGTCGTGGTGCCGACCCCGCAGGGGCTTGTGACCGTCGACCGGGTCTGGGCCCAGTCCATCGAACGGCTGGCCAACGAGCGGGCGTTGGACACGCTGCGCCGCTACACGTTCGCCGGGCTGTCGATCCTGTTCCTGACCAGCCTCGGCGTCGGCTGGATCGTGGCGGGTCGGGTGCTGCGCCCGATCGAGGAGATCACCGACGTCGCGAGGGACATCACGGCCACGGATCTGTCCCGCCGCATCGAGCTGGGCGGGCCCAACGACGAGCTGCGGCACATGGCCGACACGTTCGACGACATGCTCGACCGGATCGACGACGCCTTCGAGGAGCAGCGGCGCTTCATCCACGAGGCGTCCCACGAGCTGCGCAACCCGCTCGCCGTCATCCGCACCAACATCGAGGTGACGCTGTCGGACCCCTCGGCCGACGCCGAGGAGATGCGCCACACGCTCGAGGTCGTCGACCGCTCGACCGAGCGGATGTCCCGCCTCGTCGACGACCTCCTCGTGTACGCCCGCAAGGGCTCCACGTCGCGGGAGATGGCTCCCGTCGACGTCTCGACCCTGGTGGTCGAGGCGGTCGACGAGTTCCGGGCCCCGGCGGAGGCCCGCCGCCTGCTGCTGACGGGGGCGGCGGCGGCGGGGCTGTGGGTGATGGCCGACCGTCACGCCCTCAAGCAGGCCCTGGCCAACCTGCTGGCCAACGCAGTGCGGCTGGCGCCCGAGGGCACCACCGTGCGGGTGACGGCCGGCCACCAGGAGCCGTGGGTCTGGCTGGCCGTCCAGGACGAGGGGCCCGGCATCGCCCGGGAGGACCAGGACCGCGTCTTCCAGCGGTTCTTCCGGGGCGACGGCAAGGCCGGCCGGGAGGAGGGGCGCAGCGGGCTCGGCCTCACCATCGTGCGCCAGATCGCCCAGGCCCACGGTGGTGCGGTGCGACTCGTCTCCGAGCCCGGCGTGGGGTCGGCCTTCGCCATCTGGCTCCCGGCGATGACCACCGCCGGCGTCGCCACGGCCGCGCCGTCCGCCCCGACGTCGGCCACCCACGGCGTCGCGGCCGGCTGATCGGCTGGCGCGGACGGGCCCTCACGAGCGGCCGCGTCGGTTCCGGCGCGGTGGTGGGGTGCGCCCCGTTGCCGAGCACCTCGCGGCGCGGCATCGATGCTGTGACGCTTTACGCACGCTTTCCCGGCGGCTCCGTACGGTGCCCTCGAAGGTTCGGCCCCGACCACGGAAGCGACCACCATGACCGCCCCCACCTGGGATCCGCAGACCGCCAACCGCTCCGCCTGGGACACCACGCCCGGGCCCACGCCACCGACCGACGGGCCCTACGGGCCGTCCGCCACGGCCTGGTTCGACGAGCCGTCCCGCCCCGCATCCGCCCCGTTCTCGGCGTCCACCGCGGCGCCGACGCCACCGCCCCCACCCCCGTCCTCCTCTCCTCCTCCCACCCGGCACGGGGGTGGGGGGCGCGTGGCCCTCGCCCTGCTCGCCGCCGCCGGCCTCCTCGGGACCGGCTGGTTCGGCGCCAAGGCCCTGTCGACCGACACCACCACCGCACCGGTCGCGGCGGCGGCGCAGCCCGCCGCCCAGCCCGGCCAGCCGACCCCTCCGGTCGCGGCCAACGCGGACGAGCCCGCCGAGGCGGTCGCCGCCGCCGTCGGCCCGGCGGTCGTGCAGATCGAGCGGGGTGACGGCCTGGGTTCGGGCGTCATCTACGACGCGTCCGGGCTGGTGATCACCAACGCCCACGTGGTGGGCGACGCCACCGACGTGAACGTGCGCCTGTCGGACGGCTCCAAGCTCAGCGGCACCGTGCTCGGCAGCGATCCGTCGTCCGACGTGGCGGTCGTGAAGGTCGACGACGCCGGCAAGCTCACCGTGGCTCGCTTCGCCACCGACGGCGCCAAGGTCGGGCAGTCCGTCTACGCCCTCGGCAGCCCCTTCGGACTCCAGTCGACGGTGACGGCGGGGATCGTCAGCGCGGTCGACCGGCCCGTCGACGGGGAGCAGGGCGTCGCCATCAACATGATCCAGACCGACGCCCCCATCAACCCCGGCAACTCCGGCGGCGCGCTCGTCAACCGTCAGGGCGAGATCGTCGGCATCAACACCGCGATCTTCTCCCAGACGGGCGAGAACAACGGCATCGGGTTCTCCATCCCGATCGCCACCGCCAAGTCGGTCGCCGACAAGATCGTGTCGGGCCAGTCGCTGGCCAAGGGCTACCTCGGCGTGCGCACCTCCGCTCCGACCGACGGCACCACCGGCGCCCTCGTGGCCCAGGTCGACGACAGCACGCCGGCCGGCCAGGCCGGGGTGCAGGAGGGCGACGTGATCACCGCGGTCGACGGGCAGGCCGTCCGGAGCAGCCAGGACCTCTCCGCCCGCATCCTCGCCAAGTCGCCCGGCGACACCGTCACCCTCACCGTCGAGCGTGACGGCTCCAGCACCGACCTCCGCGTCACCCTCGGCACCCGCCCGGCGACGTCGGGCTCCTCGAGCTCGCAGGGCGGCGGCAGCCAGGGCAACGGCCAGGGCACCAGCCCCAACGGCCGCAGCCCGGGCGGCAGCAGCCAGGGCAACGGCAGCCAGGGCAACAGCGGCGGTCTGCAGCGGCAGCTGCCCCGCTGAACCGACAACCGATCGAGGTGGGGCAGCGTCGCCCCACCCCGGGTCCGTGGCGTGACGGGGTCCGTCACTGGAGAAGGGGGTCACGGCCCCCCGACCGCCACGGGAGCTCCCAGCCGGCACGGGCACGTCACCTCGGTGACGTGCCCGTGCTGGTTCTCGGGTCGGGTCGCAGGGTCGAGGAGCCGGTCGTCGCCGCCGGGGCCGCCGTGGACGCACCACTAGGCTCCACCCCCGATGGAGCTGCTGATCCTCGTCATCGTCCTGGCGGTCGTGCTCGGCGTGAGCGCCGGTCTCGTCGTCGCCCGCCGTCGCAACCGCCCCGCGCTCGAGCCGCCACCCGACGCGCCCAAGGTGACCGAGGCGATCCGCAAGGACGTCGAGGAGCGCGAGCAGGCGTTCCTCGAACGGCTCGAGCAGGAAGAGGCCGCCGCGTCGGCGGGTGGCGAGGAGACCGGTGCTGCGGCCCCGGCGGCCGACGCGTCCGCGTCCGGTGACGCCGCCGCGCCGTCGGCGTCGACCTCGGCCCCCGAGGGCGACGAGGCCGCCTCGGCGACCGGCTCGGTGGCCGCCGCGGCAGCCGAGGCGCCCGCCGAGGCGGAGCCGGCGGTCAAGCCGCGCTTCCGCGACCGCCTGGCCAAGGCCCGCGACAAGCTCAAGGGCACCTTCGGCGCGCTGCGCAAGGCGAAGATCGACGACGACGCCTGGGAGGAGCTCGAGTACGCGCTGATCGGCGCCGACGTCGGCATCGAGCCCACCCAGGAGCTGCTCGAGCACCTGAAGGGCCGCGTGGCGGAGGAGGGCCTCACCGACGGCGAGCAGCTCCTCGAGGCGCTCAAGGACGAGATGAAGCAGCGCCTCGGCGGCTTCGACCTCGAGCTGCACTATGCGGAGCAGGCACCGTCGGTGTGGCTGTTCGTCGGGGTCAACGGCGTGGGCAAGACCACCACCATCGGCAAGGTCGGCAAGCGCGAGGCGCTCGAGGGCAAGCAGGTGGTCATGGCGGCCGGCGACACGTTCCGGGCCGCCGCCGCAGAACAGCTCGAGACCTGGGCCGAGCGCGCCGGCGCCGACCTCGTCCGGGGCAACGAGGGCGGCGACCCCTCGGCGGTGATCTTCGACGCCATCGAGAGCGCGGCGGCGAAGGGCGCCGACCTCGTGCTCGCCGACACCGCCGGCCGCCTCCACACCAAGGTCAACCTCATGGAGGAGCTGCGCAAGGTGCGGCGGGTCGCCGACAAGGGCGACGGCACCGTCAGCGAGGTGCTGCTGGTGCTCGATGCGACCACCGGCCAGAACGGGCTGCGCCAGGCCGAGCAGTTCACCGAGGCCGTCGACCTCACCGGGGTCGTGCTGACCAAGCTCGACGGCTCGGCCAAGGGCGGCATCATCTTCGCCATCCAGTCCCAGCTGGGCATCCCCGTGAAGCTCGTGGGCCTCGGCGAGACGGCCGACGACCTGGTGCCGTTCGACGCCGACGAGTTCGTCGACGCCCTGTTCGCCGAATGAGCGGCGCCGCCGTGGGGCACTGCGTGACCAGTTGGATCATCCGACCCGCCGAGGAGGCGACGTGAAGGCTGTGGGAGACCTGCTCCGCTTCGTGTGGCGAGCGCTGGTGGTGGTGCCGGTGAAGCTCGTGTCGGCGGTCGTCGAGGCGGCGTTCCGCATCGGTCTCGCCGTCGGTCGGGCTCCGGTGCGGGTCTCGCAGCGGGCGGTCCGTCTGGCCGGGGTCAAGGGCGTGCTGCTCTTCCTGGTCGGCCTGGTGGTCGGCCTGGTGCTGGCGCCGGTCCCGGGACGGCAGCTGCGGGCCCGCCTCCGGGCGCTGGCAGCCGGTGGCGCCGCGCCGAGCGACGAGGAGCTGGCGGCGACCGTGACCTTCGAGCTGAGCCACGCGCCGCGGACCTGGCACCTGACCCAGCCCGAGGTGTCGGTGGAAGGAGGCCGGGTCACCCTGACCGGTGCGGCGCCCGACGATGCCGCCCGCGACGAGCTGGTCACGGTGGTCGCCGGCATCCCGGGGGTGGTCGACGTGGTCGACCGGCTCGAGGTCGACGCCGACGAGCCCGTCCCCGAGCCGACCGACACCGACGACTGAGGCGGACCACCGACGACGGGCCCCTCACCACGGATGGCCGACGACGCCCGGCCGAGGACGCACGAGGGACCACCGACGATGGACGGCCGGTGGCGTCAGCCGATCGCTGCCAGGTTGCAGTCGGCCGTGTAGAAGCGGTTCGGGGGCTGGCGGGTCAGCACCAAGGTGCCCCCGGCGTCGCTGACGAACGTGGCCGAGTCGTCGGTGTCGAACCGCAGGACACCGTCGGCCCAGCGACGGGGCAGGTCGCTCCCCGGGCCCTGCCCGGTCTGGATCGGACCGAGCGGTGCCGGATCGTGGCCCGCCCACCAGACGTCGTCACCGGTGGGGAAGCCCCCGACCGGGTCGGGCGTCGGCCAGAAGATCCCGTTGCCGCAGGTCCACTCGAGGTGGGCGCGCTCGCTGGTGCCGGCCCGGCCGCGGGACCGCCAGAGCTGCACGGCGGCGACGACCGCGACCAGGAGCAGGGCCGAGAGCACGATCACCGCGGCCCGGCGACGAGGATCCCCGGGACGGGACGCGGACGCCCCAGTCGCGACGACGGGATCGCGCCCGTCGGTCGGCGCCGCGCCGGGGTCCGGGGCGCCCGGTGCTGCATCCCCGTCCTCGACCGCTCGCCGTGGTCCGCCGTCGTCGATCACGGTCGTGAGGGTACGACGCCGCCGCGTCCGGTGTCCGGGGCCGGCTGACGGGCGGTCGCCGGGCTCCGGTAGCATCGGTGGCTCATGTTCGAAGCACTCTCCGACCGGCTCGACGGCATCTTCGGGCGCCTACGCGGCAAGGGCCGCCTCTCCGAGGACGACATCGACGAGGTCCTGCGCGAGATCCGCCTCGCCCTGCTCGAGGCCGACGTCAACTTCAAGGTCGTCAAGGGCTTCATCGGCCGGGTCAAGGACGACCTCGTCGGTGAGGAGATCAACAAGGCGCTGCGGCCCGACCAGCAGGTCGTCAAGGCGGTCCACGACGAGCTGGTCAACACCCTCGGCGGCGAGACCCTCAAGATCACCTACGCCCCGAAGCCGCCCACGGTCGTGCTGATGGCCGGCCTGCAGGGCTCGGGCAAGACCACCACGTCGGCCAAGCTCGCCCGCTGGTTCAAGAAGCAGGGACGCAACCCGCTGCTGGTCGGCGCCGACCTGCAGCGCCCCGCTGCCGTCGAGCAGCTGCGCACGCTCGGTCGCCAGGTCGAGGTGCCGGTCTTCTCCGAGCCGTCCGACCCGGTCGAGGTCTCCCGGGCTGCCATGGCCGAGGCCAAGCGGCTCGGGCGCGACGTCGTCATCGTCGACACCGCCGGCCGCCTCGCCATCGACGCCGAGCTGATGGAGCAGGTGCGCCAGATCTCCGAGGTCACCCAGCCCCACTACACGTTCCTCGTCATCGACGCCATGACCGGCCAGGACGCCGTCACCACGGCAGAGGCGTTCCACGAGACCCTCGAGCTCGACGGCGTCATCCTCACCAAGCTCGACGGCGACGCCCGTGGCGGCGCGGCGCTGTCGGTCAAGGAGGTCGTGGGTCGGCCCATCGCCTTCGCGTCCACCGGCGAGAAGCTCAAGGACTTCGACCAGTTCCATCCCGAGCGGCTGGCCGGGCGCATCCTCGGCATGGGCGACGTGCTCACGCTCATCGAGAAGGCCGAGGAGGTCTACGAGAAGGAGGAGGCCGAGGAGGCCGCCGCCAAGCTCCTCGAGGGCCAGTTCACCCTCGAGGACTTCCTCGACCAGATGCAGCAGGTCAAGAAGATGGGTCCGCTGTCGGGCCTGGTGAAGATGCTGCCCGGCGTGCCCAAGGAGCTGCGCGACCAGGAGATCGACGACCGCGAGCTGGCCAAGGTCGAGGCGATGATCTACTCGATGACGCTCGAGGAGCGCCGCCGCCCCGAGCTCATCGACACCTCGCGTCGCACCCGGATCGCCAACGGGTCCGGGACCCAGCCCCAGGACGTCTCCCAGCTGCTCACGCAGTTCAAGGAGATGCAGAAGCTCATGAAGCGCATGGGCGGCTTCGGCTCCAAGAAGGTGAAGAAGGGCCGCAAGGACAAGAAGGGCAAGGGCGGCGGCGGCCGCGCAGGCGCCGGCGGTGGCGGGCGGGTGACGCCCCGCGGGGGCAAGGTGTCCCACGGTCGCGTCACCCCAAAGGGCAAGGCGCCGCTGACCCTGCCGAACCTCGAGACCGGCGGGCGGGGCGACGACGGCCTGCCCGATCTGGGGGGTCTGGACCTCGAGGCGCTGGGGATCGACCCCGACGCGCTGGGCCTCGACCCGAAGGACCTGCCCCGCCGGCGGTGACGCCGGCTTGAACTGCACCCCGGCGCCGACGCACCATGGTCGGTCGCCGCGCTCGCACCGAACGCACGAAGAAGAGGAAGAACACGTGGTCAAGCTCCGCCTGATGCGGATGGGCAAGAAGAAGCAGCCCACCTACCGGCTCGTCGCCGCCGACTCGCGGTCGCCCCGCAACGGCCGGTTCATCGAGATCCTCGGGCACTACAACCCGCGGACCGACCCCTCCACCATCCAGATCGACAACGACAAGGCCGTCGCCTGGCTCCGCAAGGGCGCCCAGCCGACCGAGACCGTCGAGAAGCTGCTGAAGATCTCGGGCGCCTGGGACGAGTTCAAGGGCGCCAAGGCGTCGTGAGCGACGACACGGGCTCCGACGAGGGCGAGGGCGGTGTGGCGGTGGCGACGGCGGTGACGGTGTGCGAGTACGTCGTGCGCGCCGTGGTCGAGCATCCCGACGAGGTGCGGGTCGAGGTCGACGACCACGGGCGCCGGCCCACGCTCAACGTCTACGTGGCCTCCGGCGACATGGGCCGGGTCATCGGCAAGCGCGGTCGGGTGGCCCAGTCCATCCGCCAGGTCGTGCGTGCCGCTGCCGCCCGTGACGAGACCGAGGTCGACGTCGAGTTCGTCGACTGACCGGCGTGGCTGCGCCAGGGGCCGGCCATCGGAAGCGATTCGAAGCCCGAGGTCGGCGATGCAGATGGTGACGCCTCGTCGCGATGGCGGCCGTGGCGCCCCCGGCCGGGCGAGTGCGATCCACCTGGAGATGGCTGAGCCGTGCTCCTCGAGGTCGGCCGCATCGACAAGCCGCACGGCGTGCGGGCGAGGTCGTGGTGTCGCTCCTGACCGAGCGCACCGACCGCCTCGCGCCCGGCCTCGCGGCTCGACACCGACGACTGGCGCCCTCGAGGTCGTGACCTCGCGTCCGCACCAGCACCGGTGGATCGTTCGCCTCGCGGGGGTCGACGACCGTGAGGCGGCCGAGGCGCGGCGCGGGACCGTGCTGCGCGCCGAGCCCGAGGCCGACGACGACCCCGACGCCATCTGGGTCCACGAGGTGGTGGGTCGCCGCGTCGTCGACCAGGACGGCGTCGACCGAGGAGAGGTGCAGGCGCTGCAGGCCAACCCGGCGAGCGACCTGCTCGTCCTCGACACCGGTGCCCTGGTCCCCCTGCGCTTCGTCGTCGACCACGCCGACCCCGCGGTCGTTCGGGTCGACGTGCCCGAGGGGCTGTTCGACCCGTCCTGAGCGGCGCCGGGCGGTGCTCGGGCGACGGGCCAGGCGTGCTCACGAGCGCCGACGGTGCGTGGGAGGGTGGAGCCGATGCGGATCGACGTGCTGACGATCTTCCCGGCGATGGTCGACCGGTTCGCGTCCGAGAGCCTGCTGGGTCGTGCCCGGCGGGCCGGCCTGCTCGACCTTCGGGTGCACGACCTGCGCGACGTCACCACCGACGTGCACCGCACCGTCGACGACACCCCTTCGGGGGCGGCGCCGGGATGGTGCTCAAGCCCGAGCCGATCTTCGCCACCGTCGAGGCGGTGCAGCCCCTCGACCGCTGCTCCTGCTCGGTCCCGGGGCCGGCGCTTCGACCAGGCGCTCGCTCGCGAGCTCGCCGGCAGCGACGGGTTCTCGCTGCTGTGCGGTCGGTACGAGGGCGTCGACGAGCGGGTGCGGCGCCACCTGTGCGACGGCGAGGTGTCGATCGGCGACGTCGTGCTCGCCGGTGGCGAGGTCGCCGCCATGGTCGTGCTCGAGGCCGTCGGCCGCCTCGTGCCCGGCGTGATGGGCAACGCCGCGTCGGGCGAGGACGAGTCGTTCTCCGACGGGCTGCTCGAGTACCCGCAGTACACGAAGCCGGCCGACTTCCGGGGCTTCACCGTCCCCGAGGTGCTGCGCTCGGGCGACCACGCCCGCATCGCCCGATGGCGCCAGGCGCAGTCGCTGCGGCGAACGCTGGCGGAGCGGCCCGACCTCGTCGAGGCCCGGGGTGGGCTCACCGCCGGGGAGCAGGCCCTGCTCGACGAGGTCCCCCCCGACCCCTGACCGCCGCGCACGTCTCGGCCCGTCGCCGCCGCCGCCGCCCCACCACCACCACCACCGGCGTTCTGGTCATGGATGTGCGTGCTGGAGCGCTCGTTTCGATGACGAGAACGCCCCACCCGGTGTTTTCGTCATGGATGTGCGTGCTGGAGCGCTCGTTTCGATGACGAGAACGGCGTGGTAGGGCGCTTTGTGTTCGGCGGGCCGGGCCACGTATCCTGCAACGTCTCGCCGACCGAGACCACCAGCCGCGCAGGAGCACCTCGAAATGAACTCGTCCATCGACCTCGTCGACATGAAGAGCCTGCGTGACGACGTCCCCGCCTTCGCCCCCGGCGACACGTTGAAGGTGCACGTGCGGGTGGTCGAGGGCTCCCGCGAGCGGGTCCAGGTGTTCCAGGGCGTGGTGATCCGCCGGCAGGGCGACGGCCTGCGCGAGACCTTCACCGTGCGCAAGGTCAGCTTCGGCGTCGGCGTGGAGCGCACCTTCCCGCTGCACTCGCCGATCCTCTCCAAGATCGAGGTCGTCACCCGTGGCGACGTCCGCAGGGCCAAGCTGTACTACCTGCGCGACCGCGTGGGGAAGGCGGCCAAGGTCAAGGAGAAGCGCGACTGACCGTCGCACGCCGGCCGCCGCCGACGGCGGCGGGGGAGAGGCCGTGAGCGCCGAAGAGCTGGAGTCCCACGAGGCCGAGCTGCGCCTGCAGCTGTACCGCGAGTACCGCGACGTCGCCTCGATGTTCCGCTACGTGGTCGAGACCGAGCGGGGCGTGTACCTCGCCAACTCGGTCACCTCGGCGGTCGAAGGCGTCGAGTCACGGCCCTTCGTCACCCTCGAGCTGCGTGACGCGTGGGTGTGGGACATGTACCGCCAGCAGCGCTTCGTCCCGCACGTGAGGATCGTGACCTTCCGCGACGTGAGCATCGAGGAGCTGAACCCGGGAGAGCTGGCCGTGCCCGAGGCCGGCCTCGTCCACGGCGACCGCGACCACCGCGACGGCGAGCCCTCGTGACCAGGGCCCGGCAGGCGCTCGGCGCCCACGGCGAGGCGCTGGCGGCTCGGTGGTACGAGGAGCACGGCTACGAGGTGCTGGCGCGCAACTGGCGCTGCCGTGACGGTGAGCTCGATCTGGTGGTGCGCCGCAACCGGACCATCGTGTTCTGCGAGGTGAAGACCCGAACCACCACGGCCTACGGCACGCCCGGCGAAGCCGTGACCCATGCGAAGCGCCAGCGGATCCGTCGGCTGGCGGCCCGGTGGCTCGAGGAGTCGCCGATCCGCCCGAGCCAGATCCGCTTCGACGTCGCTGCCGTGCTCGGCGGGGACCTGCAGGTCATCGAGGGCGCGTTCTAGTCGGCCCGCCCGGCCGACGCTGGCGAACCCGCCGGTGGAGCGCAGGCCAAGATGGTCGGATGCGGCGCGTCACCGTCGACCGGCTCGGGTTCGCGGTGCTGCTGGTCCTGGCCTTCCTCGTGGCCCTTCGACCGGCGCTGGACAACGACACCTGGTGGCACCTGCGCACCGGCGAGCTGATCCTCGACAGCGGGATCCCCCACGTCGAACCGTTCAGCCACACCCGGCCGCTGGTCGATCGGGTCGCGACGGACTGGGGCAGCCAGATCCTGTTCCGTGCCCTGTGGGGTCTCGGTGGCGGGCCGCTGCTGGCGATCGTGGTGGCGTTGCTGGCGACCGTGGGCATCGCCGTCCTGTACACCGCGACGCGGGGGCCGGTGCTGGTCCGGACGGGCGCGTGCCTGTTGGCCGCGCTGGCGGCGTCGTACTTCTGGGCTGCCCGACCCCAGATGTTCACGTTCGTCGCCTCGGCCGTCGTCGTCGCCGTGGTCAGGCGGTGGCGAGACCGGCCCCGTCCGGCGCTGCTGTGGTGGCTGGTCCCCGTCTTCGTGCTGTGGGCGAACCTGCACGGTGCCGTGGCCTTCGGGTTCCTCGTGCTCGGTGGCACCCTCGCGGGCGAGGTCGGGAACCTGGCCGTGCACCGGTGGCACCCGCTCGGCGTCGAGGGGGTGACGCCCAAGGCGGGTCGTGACCTGGCGTGGCTCGCCGGCGTCTCGGCGGTCTGCGCCGCCGTCATCGTGGCCAACCCCAGCGGCGTGCGGATCTACGGCCTGGCGCTGCACCAGACCGGGGCGAGCGTGCGCTACGTGCAGGAGTACCAGCCGCCGTCGCTGGCCGACCCGGCGACGTGGCCGTTCTTCGTGCTGCTCGCCGGCACGGTGCTGGCGATGGCGCTGCGGTGGCGACGCCTGGACCTCGTCGACGTCCTGCTCGTCGGGGGCGTCGGGCTCTTCTCGCTGCGCGTCGGGCGCGTCATCTCGTTCTTCGCCGAGGTGGCCGCGCCGGTGCTGAGCCGTGACGCGGCCGCCGTCCTCGAGCAGCGCGGGCGTTGGGATCCGGACCGCCGACCGCAGCCGGTGCCGGTGGGCATGGTCGTGCTGACGGCACTGGGGTGCGTGCTGGTCACCGTCCTCGCCGTGGGCCGACGGCTCGACGCCGACACGGTCGCCGCTGCCGAGCGAGCCGCCTACCCCGTCGAGGCGACGGACTGGTTGCTGCAGCAGCAGCCGCCGGCTCGGCTGTTCAACACCTTCGACTGGGGCGGCTACCTGATCTGGCGTGCACGTGGCTACCGGGTGGCGATCGACGGGCGCACCGACGTGTACGACGAGTACCTCGACACCTACGCCGCGGTGATCACGGCGCAGCCCGGGTGGGAGGACGAGCTGCGCCGGGAGGACGTGAACACCGTGATCGTGGACACCGGGGCGCCGCTCGCTGCCGCATTGGCCCGGACGGAAGGGTGGCGGATCGGGCACCGCGACGACGTCGCCACGGTCTTCGTCCGGGAGGCGCCGGTCCCGATCACCGACCCGCTCCCCGGGGAGTGACCCGACACCGCCGGGTGCTCCGGCTCGGCTCCCCTCAGGGCACGAGCGCCCCGCCGAGTGACGTGAGACCGGCCCATGGGCCGTTCGGGCCCGCTTGGACGTCGTGCCACAGTCGCCCGTCGGTGCCGACCGAGAAGACCTCGAGCCGGCCGTCGGGATAGGCGACCACCGACGGTGCGCCGGCCAGCGAGCCGCCGACCTGCACCCAGGGATCCCACGCCGTGCTGCTCGCCGACGACTGGCGCAGTCGGTACAGCATGGCGTCGGTGCCGACGCCGAACAGCACCAGCCGGCCGTCGGGCTGGGCGGCCAGCGCCGGGTCGGTGACGAAGAGCCCCGGCACCCGGGGGGCCGGCGACGACCAGAAGAAGCCCGCCTGGGTGGTGTGCAGGACGGCGCCGGTGGACGACCGCACGACGATCTCCAGCGCGCCCGAGGCGTGGCGGCCGACAGCGGGGCGGCCGGCGAGGCCGCTGCCGCCGATCGGCACCATGGCGGTCCACGTGCCGTTGGCGCGGTTCTGGGCGGCGAGGTGCAGCCGGCCGTCCTGGCCCACCGCGGCGACGACGAGCCGACCGTCCGATGTCGACCCGACGCCGGGCGGTCCGTCGAGGGCGGCACCGTCGAGCGGCCACCAGCCGCTCCACGAGCCGTTGGGCTGCTGCTGCCAGGTGTGCCAGAGCTTGTGGTCGGTCCCGATGCCGAACACCTCGAGTCGGCCGTCGGCGTTGCGGGCCACGGCCGGCGGCGACAGCAGCGTGCCGCCCATGCCCTGGAACGACGACCAGCCGGTGCCGATCGGCCCCTGCACGCTGCGGTGGGGCTGCCCGCTCGGGCCGAGCACGAAGGCCTCGTGGTGGCCGTCGGCGGCGGCGATCACGTGGAGGCGGTTGGTGGTCGGGAACGACGGTCCGCCGGCGAGCGGGTACCACGGCGACCACGACGCCCCGGGCGCCTGCTGGTAGGCGACGACCACCCCGCCACCCGCGGTCAGCCCGTAGGCCTCGGCCCGGCCGTCGCGGCCGACCACGGCGGGGCCGGCACTGGCGGACGCCGCGGCGGGCCCGTAGGCGGGCTGGCGGGCGCGGGCTGCGGCGCGGATGGCGGGGATGGCGGCGTAGAGGTTGTTGCCCGGGCACTCGGTGGGTCGGGTGTCGCGGTGGCCGACGATGGCGGGGAGGTCGACGACCTGCCCGTCGGCGAACCACTCGTTGCCGGTCGAGGTGATCGTGGTGCGGCCGTCGGCGGCGATGCCGACGAGGCCGAGCCGCCACGCCATGAGGTCGGCGATCGCCGACACCAGCACGGACGGGGCCGAGCCCGCGCTGAAGTCACCGATGCCTGCCACCCCGAAGGCGTCGACGTTGAACCCCTTGGCCTGGGCGCCGATGGTGGGCCGGTCGATGCCGCCGAAGCGGCCCTCCCACAGGCGGCCGTAGCGGTCGACGAGGAACTGGTAGCCGATGTCGTCCCAGCCCTGGACGTCGAGGTGGTACGCCTGGATCGAGCGGAGGATGGCGGGCACGTCGGCCGTGCCGTACGCGTTCGACGAGACCGTGTGGTGGACGACCCCGAGGCGGGTGGTGGCGCTGTACTCGATCGGCTTGGCGGGCGGACGGGCGCCCCACGACGACCGCAGGTAGATGACCGGCTGGGTGCCGGGACCGACCTGGGGGGCGCGGCGGGTGGCGGTGCCCGGTGGATCGCCGCCGTCGCGACCGAGGTGGGCGGTGACGGTGGCGCCGACGGGGACGCGGACCCGATAGCCCGTCGCCCGGCCGACCCAGACCGGTTCGCTGTTGGCGTCGTCGTGGTCGAAGTCGAGGGCCGCCCACGGCGTCCAGCCCGAGTCGGCCAGGACCGAGAACGAGGCGTCGGCGGTGCCGCGGCGGTCGTCGGTCACGGTGAACCCGACGAGGCTGAACGGGACCAGCCCGGTCTCGCCGTGCTCGACGACGCTCGCCGGCGGGCTCGGTGCCGTCCCCGTCAGGGGGCGGTCGGCCCGGGGCGGGACGCGGTGCTCGATGGTTGCGCCGGGCGGGAGCGGCGGCGGGGTGGTGGTGGTCGTGGCCGGCGGTGCCGAGGTCGATGTCGATGAGGTCGTCGAGGTCGTCGAGGACGTCGAGGTCGTCGAGGTCGTCGAGGTCGACGAGCTCGGCTCGGCGAGCGCCGCCTGCAGCGGTGACGCAGCGGGCAGGGCGACGCCGGCGGCGGCCGCGCCGAGTAGGCGCAGAACCTCGCGGCGTGAGCGGTCGGCGGCGGGGTGGTCGTCGGTCGCCATCGGGGGCAACCGTAGTGGCGCGCCGGGTGGTGGCCGGTCCGCCCCGGGTCGGGGCCCCGGACCGGGCGTCCCCCCGCGCCGCCGCGGCCATTCGAGGCGCGTGGCCGTCAGCGCGTCTGGTGGTCGTCGGGCAGGTGGCTGGTGTCGGAGAAGCGCAGCAGGCTGAAGGACCACCCATCGGCGATCTCGAGCGGCTGCAGCACGCTGACCGAGGCGTGGAAGGAGACGAAGCGCTCCCACTCCCACGGCACGGGGCGGACCCCGAGCAGGTGACCGATCGCGGCGGCGTTCGTGCCGGCGTGGGCCACGAGCACGAACCGGCGGTCGGGGTCGACCAGGCGCCACTGGGGCGGGTCGTCGGTGAGCTGCACGGCACCGGCCTCGTCGAGGAAGCCGCGCAGGCCAGAGGTGACCCGGTCGTGGAACGCCCGGAAGCTCTCGCCGCCGGGCAGCCCCTCCCACTGCTCGTCGATCGAGCGCCCGCGGCTCTCGCGGAAGAGGCGCTCGACCTCCTCGGTCGGTGTGCCCTCCCAGGTCGGGTTGCCGATCTCGGCCAGCCAGCCGTGGATCTCGGGCTCGAGGCCGAGCGCGTCGGCGATGGGCGCCACCGTCTCCCGTGCCCGCCGCAGCGGCGACACGAGCAGCCGATCGACCCGCGTGCCGATCAGGCGCTCGGCGGCGCGAGCCGCCTGGGCGGCGCCGAGCTCCGTGAGCCCGGGGTCGTCGACGCTGCGGCCCTCACGGGCCCACGCCGGCTGGCCGTGGCGGATGAGGACGAGCTCCACGGAGCCGGAGCCTACGGCGACTCGTGGGGGATCCTCGACGGGCCCGCCCACGTGGGCCGTTCGACCGGTGCGCGGCTCGACGCGGGGGAGACGGCGCTCGGCCCTCGCGCTGGTGCGGTCGCCGCGCGAGCCGCCGGCGGGCCGGTCAGGCTCGAGGGCGACGGGTATGGCGCCGGTCCCAGCACCCGCGATGCCAGTGTCGTCGCTCGTCCGGCGAACGACGGGGCACGGCGACGACGTGGAACGTGCCGGCGGGGATGTCGCGGCCGCAGCCCGGACACACGTAGGCCTTGGTGGCCTCGTAGGGCTGCACGAAGCGGGTGTCGACCTCGTCGTCGGCGAAGGGCCAGGTCACGGCGGGCTCAGCCGCGGAAGGCCCAGATCACCAGGGCCGCGACCACGAGCAGGGCGGCGCCCACCATGACGTAGTCGGCAGGGGAGCGGCGGTGCGGGCGGAACGGGTTCATGCCCATCGCGCCAGTCTGGCCCGCGCCGCCACCTCGGTCCCCATCGGTGCCGACCTCGTCGGCCCGCGTCGGGCGGGGGACGACCGTCTCGAGGCCTTCACTAACGTGCAGGCGATGCGACGCTCCCGCTGGCTCCCCATCGCCGTCGTGCTCACCGCCTCGGTGGCCGGCGCCGCCGCCTGCTCCTCGGGCCCGGCGCGCCCGAGCGACGCCGTGCTCGGCAAGGGCTACGACGTCTACACGGCGCGGTGCGCGTCCTGTCACGGGGTGAACGGCGAGGGCGGGATCGGTCCACCGATGAAGGGGGTCACGGGCCGCATCAGCGTCGACAAGCACACCGAGACCGTGCGCAAGGGTCGGTCCGGCACGGCGATGCCCGCGTTCGAGGACCAGCTGACCGACGAGGACATCCAGGCCGTCGTGCGCTACGAGCGCGAGGTGCTCGGCGCCACGGGCTAGGCGCGCACCGGGGCACCGGGGCACCGGGGCACCGGGGCACCGGTGCTGCCGGTCGGCCGGCGGGACGGCCGCTGCGCCCCGCGGTCCATCGTGGTGCCGCGGTCCTCCTCGCCCCGCGGCTCGCCCCCGCCGGACCCGGCGCCGAGGCGCTCGGCACGCGATCGCCCCTTCCCCCGGCCCCTCGTCGTCGCTAGGGTTGCCCCTCGTCGGCTCACGGCCCGCTCGGGCGCGTCGGGTCCGACGAGCGTCCCGGATCGCGGGCTGCGCCGGCGTGCGCCGCACCGCCACCGCTCCCGTCGCGCCGTCGTGGTGGGGGCGAGCTCCGCTCCTGGCGACCTCGCATCGCCTCGCCTCCTCGAGGCGCACCACCGGGCCCGGCCCCGGTCGTGGCCGCCGTTCGGCCACCGCCCACGACCGGTCGCCCGCGCGCCGTCCCCGGAGGAGCCATGTCCCTCGCCACCGTCCCGTCCGCCACGCTGCTCGGGGTCGACGGCCACGCCGTCGCCGTCGAGGTCCACGTCTCGTCCGGCCTGCCCGGCTTCACCATCGTCGGGCTTCCCGACACCTCGTGCCGTGAGGCCCGCGATCGCGTGCGGGCCGCGCTGCTGTCGTCGGGTCTCGCGTGGCCCGGCCAGCGCACGACGGTGAACCTCGCGCCGTCGGACCTGCGCAAGGGCGGCGCAGGTCTCGACCTCGCCATCGCGGTCGCGCTGCTCGCTGCCTCCGACCAGGTGCCCGTCGAGGCGCTCGAGGGCCTCGGCTTCCTCGGCGAGCTCGGCCTCGACGGGTCGCTGCGCCCCGTGCCCGGCACCCTGCCGCTCGTGGCGGCGGTCGACGCCGCGACGGTGGTCGTGCCTCGCCGTGCCGCCGCCGAGGCCCGGCTCACCGGCAGCTGCGGGGTGGTCCCGGTGGCGACGCTGCGGGAGGTGGTCGACGCCCTCGCCGGCGACGGTGGCTGGCCACCGGCCCCGCCCGAGCCCGATCCGCCGCCACCACCACCCGAGCCCGACCTCGCCGACGTCCGCGGTCACGCCGCCGCGCGCCACGTGGTCGAGGTGGCGGCCGCCGGCGGGCACCACCTGCTCCTGTCGGGGCCGCCCGGCTCGGGCAAGACGATGCTCGCCACCCGACTGCCCGGGCTGCTGCCCGACCTCGACCGGGACACCGCGCTCGAGGCCACCCGCGTCCACTCCGCGGCCGGCAAGCTCGAGCCCGGCATCGCCGGCCTGCTCGCCAGGCCGCCGTTGCGGGCACCGCACCACGGGGCATCGGCGGTGGCCATGGTCGGCGGTGGGGGCACGTGGCTGGCGCCGGGCGAGATCAGCCTCGCCCACGGCGGCGTGCTCTTCCTCGACGAGCTCGGCGAGTTCCCCACCGGCGTGCTCGAGGCGCTCCGCCAGCCGCTCGAGGAGGGGGTGGTGCGGATCGTGCGGGCGCTGCACCGGGTCACCCTGCCGGCCCGCTTCCTCCTGGTGGCCGCCACCAACCCGTGCCCGTGCGGCGCCTCTGGCGCGCCCGGAGCGTGTCGCTGCACGCCGGCCGCGGTCGCCCGCTACAACCGGCGGCTCTCCGGGCCGCTGCTCGACCGCTTCGACCTGCGGGTGACGGTCGACCGGGCCAGCCCCGCCGAGCTGCTGCAGGCGGCCAGGGGCGAGCCGTCGTCGGCGGTGCGGGATCGGGTGGCCGCGGCGCGCCAGCGGGCGGCGCGCCGCGGGGTGCGGGTGAACGCCGACCTCGATCGCCGCGGTCTCGACGAGCACGCGCCGCTCGACGACGAGGCGTCGGCCGCGCTCGAGGCGGCGCTGCAGCGCGGTCGCCTCACCGCCCGGGGGCTCCAGCGCCTGCGGGCCGTGGCCCTGACCATCGCCGATCTCGACGCCGCCGCCCCGCCCCTCACGCGGGCGCAGGTGCTGGCGGCGATGGCGTACCGCAGCGACACGCTCGTGCCGGCGCGCCTGGCCGGGTGAGGGGGCGGTCGTGTCCACCGGTTCGCTGCCCGAGGTGGCGTGGGTGGTGGCCCTGAGCGGGCTGCCCGACATGGGTCCCGGTCGTCTGCGCGCGTTGCTCGACACCGGTGCACCGAGCGAGGTGTGGGAGCTGGTCCGCCGTGGTGCGGAGCCCGGCCTCCTCAGCGGCCGGGCCGGGGTGACGACCTCCGTCTCCTGGCCGCGCGCTGGCAGGACGCCGCTCGAGCCGTCGATCCCGAGCAGCGCTGGCGGGAGCACGTCGAGGCCGGTGTCGGCATCGCCCTGCGGGGCCAGCGGGCCTACCCGACGCCGTTCGCCGACGACCCGACGCCGCCGCCGATCCTGTACTGGCGAGGCGATCCGGACGCAGCCGTCGGCACCCGTGTCGCCGTCGTCGGCACCCGTCGCTGCAGCCGCTACGGCCACGACCTGGCTGAGGAGCTGGGCGCCGATCTCTCCGACGCCGGCGTGTCGGTCGTGTCGGGCCTGGCCCTCGGGATCGACGGCGCCGCCCACCGCGGTGCGCTGGCCGTGCAGGGCGCGCCGCCGATCGCGGTGGTCGGCAGCGGGCTCGACGTGGTCTACCCGAAGCGCCACGCCGCGCTGTGGGCCGCCGTGGCCGACCGCGGCGTCGTGTTCAGCGAGTACCCGCTGGGGACGCCGCCCCACGCCTGGCGGTTCCCGAGCCGCAACCGGTTGGTCGCGGCGCTCGGTGACGCGCTGGTGGTGGTCGAGTCACGGCGCGCCGGCGGCTCGATGCACACGGTGCGCGAAGCCGAGCGGCGCGGCCGGCCGGTGCTGGCGGTGCCGGGCCCGGTGCGCAGCGCGGCGTCCGAGGGGACCAACCTCCTGCTCTCGGAGGGCGCCGCCCTCGCCCGCGACGCGACCGACGTGCTGGTGCGCATGGGGTTGGAGGCGGTGCGGGCCCGGTCGGCGGCCGAGCGGCGGCCGGCGCCGTCGCCCACCGCCTCGGTCGTCCTGGAGGCCGTGGGCTGGCAGCCGGCCACCTTGGAGCAGCTCCTGGTGCGCACCGGGCTGGCGGTCGGCGAGCTCGTGGTCGCGCTCGACGACCTCGTGCGCGACGGCTGGGTCGACGAGGCGGGTGGCTGGTACGAGCGGAGGGCGAAGCCCGGTGGCTGATCGCGGGGCCGGCGCGCGGCGGCGGCACGGCACGACACGCCCGGGGGCGGCGACGGCTCGTCACCCCCGGGCGAGGCCGGTGGCGTGGGACGGCCGCGGGCGCCGGTCAGTCGAGCCCGGCGAGGCGCCGGGCGTAGGCGAACGCCGGGCCGGGGTCGTAGCTGCGGTAGGTCTGCAGCTTCTCGGCCTCCACCGAGCCCTCGGCGTGCACGGCGAGCACGGCGTGGTAGCCGCCGAAGTCGCGGGCGGTGAGATCGGCGATCAGGTGCATCATGCGCAGCCGCTCCGAGGCCGGTGCCTTGCCCCGGTAGTACTTCTCGAGGACGGGCCGGACCTCGTCGCTGGCCCAGTCCTCGGCCCCCGGCCCGGTCACCAGCAGCCCGCCGGCGCAGTCCTGCACCAGCTCGAGCGACTGGTGGTACCGGGTGGCGAAGGTGTACTTGGCCATGTTGGTGGTGAGCGGGTCGGGGTAGGCGATCCCGCGGTCGTCGATCACCGCCCGGTTGGCGGCCATGTGGGTCAGCGCCCGGACCGTCTCGGCGTACATGATCAGCGTCGTGAGCTTGTCGCGGATGTGGCTGACCTTGCCGATCCCGTTCATGTCGGCGATCTGGCCGGCGGCGCCGACCAGCAGGTCGAGCAGCGGCAGCTTGTAGGACACGGCGGTGAAGCGGTGGTACTCGACGAAGGCGAGGGCCAGCGTGCCCGCGGTCTCGGGCTCCCGGCACAGGAAGACGCGGTCCCAGGGCACGAAGACGTCGTCGAGCACGGTCAGGGTCTCGAGCATCTTGTGCTTCGACGACAGCGGGAAGTCGAACTCGTCGTGGGTCCCGGCCGAGTACGAGGAGATGTACATCGACAGGCCCGGCGCGTTGGTGGGCACGGCGAAGGCCACGGCGTAGTCGGCGTCGTCGGGTCCCATGGCCCGTGTCGGCAGGAAGATGATCTCGTCGGCGTTGGCGCTGATCGAGGTGTGGCACTTCGCCCCCCGCACCACGATCCCCTCGTCGCTGGTGCTCACCACCCGGACGTACAGATCGGGGTCGGGCTGGGCGTGCGGGGCGAGCGAGCGGTCACCCTTGACGTCGGTCTGGGCCACGGCGACGGCGAGGTCGCCCGCCTTGCAGTGGTCGTAGAAGGCGTGGACCCGCTCGAGGGCCTCGCCGTCGAGCACCCGCATCAGGGCGAACAGCCCGTCCGAGCCGATCTCCTTGATGAGGGTCACCATCGTCCCGCCGAGGGTGGTGCACAGCTCGATCAGCCGCGACCGGTCGAGCAGGTCCTGGGACGATCGCGGCACCCGGTAGTAGGCGCTGCACTCCTCGCCGGAGTCCGGGTCCTTCCACACGGCGAGGTCGCGGTGGGCAGGGTCCTCGGCCACCTCGTAGTCGATGGCGGCGTGGTCGACGGCGACGCGCAGCTCGGGCACGGCGGTGATGTCGTCGACCGGGCGGCCCCGGTAGAAGAGGCGGCGTCCGTCGTCGAGGCTGGCTCGGTACTCATCAGGGGTTCTCAAGGCCATGGCCGCGAGCGTAACGATCGGTCGGCTCCGGCGACCGAGAACGTGTTCTCACCCCCCTCGGTCCCGGCGACGTCCGGCAGCGTCCCTCGCCGTGCCGCTCCGGGTGACGCCGCCGCCGGTACGGTGGGCGCGGATGGCAGACCCCGTCCCGGCGGCGGGCGAGCGTTGGCGTGTCGACGCCTTCATCGCCTCGCTGACGGCCGCCTCGGACAACACGAAGCTCGCCTATCGGCGCGACGTCGACGCGTTCGCCGCGTGGTCGTCCCGGTCGGGCCACGACGACCCGGCATCGATCGACCGCCGGTGGCTCCGGCGCTACGTCGCGCACCTCGCCACCCGTGGCTACGCCCGTCGCAGCATCGCCCGCAAGGCGTCCTCGCTGCGCCGCTACTTCGGCTGGCTCCACCGCACCGGCACGCTGGCGATCGACCCGTCGGTCGGCCTGGGCGCTGCGCGGCGACGGTCGCCTGCCGAGGGTGCTGCGCGACGAGGAGGTGACCCGGCTGCTCGACGACCCGCCCCGCACGCCGGGCGACGAGGATCCGTGCCGGCGGGCCCGCGACGACGCCGTGCTCGAGATCCTGTACGGGTCGGGCCTGCGCGTCGGCGAGCTGTGCGGACTCGACCTCGGGGCCGTCGACCTCTCCGGCCGCGCCCTGCGGGTGTGGGGCAAGGGCGACAAGCAGCGTCTGGTCCCGCTGAGCGAGCCGGCGGCCACCGCGCTGGCGACCTGGCTGCGGGAGGGTCGCAGCGGCCTCCGGCGCCCCGACAGCCCGCCCGACGCCGTGTTCCTGAACGCCCGGGGTCGCCGGCTGACGCCTCGCGACGTCCGCCGCATCGTCGACCGCCGGGCGGCGTCGCCCACCCACCCCCACGCGCTGCGCCACACCTTCGCCACCCACCTGCTCGACGGCGGCGCCGACCTGCGGGCCGTGCAGGAGCTGCTCGGCCACAGCGACCTCGCCACGACGCAGCACTACACTCACGTCTCCAAGGAGCGGCTGCGCAGCGTCCTCGACGCGACGCATCCCCGAGCCTAGGGACGACCACCCGTGGACAACCCGGCCGCCGGCCACACCGAACAGCTGTGGGAGCAGTACAAGACGTCGGCGAGCCGCGACCTGCGCGACCAGCTGATCGTGCACTACTCGCCGCTCGTGAAGTACGTCGCCGGACGGGTCGCGGTCGGCCTGCCCCAGAACGTCGAGCAGTCCGATCTGGTGAGCTACGGGATCTTCGGCCTGATCGACGCCATCGAGAAGTTCGATCCGGCCCGGGGCTACAAGTTCGAGACCTACGCCATCGCTCGGATCAAGGGCGCCATCCTCGACGAGCTGCGGTCGATCGACTGGGTTCCCCGATCGGTGCGGGCCAAGGCCCGGGCCCTGGAGAAGGCCTACGCCAAGCTCGAGGGCGAGCTGCACCGCACCCCCACCGACGAGGAGCTGGCCTCCGAGCTCGAGCTCTCCGACGACCAGCTGCAGCAGACGCTGAACCAGATCTCGTTCGTCGGCCTCGTCGCCCTCGACGAGATGCTGTCGGTCGGGGGCGATCGTGGCGAGTCGCTCACCCTCGGCGACACGATCGCCGACTCCGGGGAGGGCCCGGTGGCGGCCTACGAGGTCGAGGAGATGCGCCACATCCTCGCCGACGCCATCAATCGGATGCCCGACCGCGAGAAGACGGTGCTGACCCTCTACTACTACGAGGGCCTCACCCTCGCCGAGATCGGCCAGGTGCTCGGGGTGACCGAGTCCCGGGTGTGCCAGATCCACACCAAGGCCGTGCTGCAGCTGCGCTCCAAGATCCTCGCCGCCGAGCGCGAGCCCGCGTAGCCGCCCCGCCCGCGACGTGATCGGCGGCCCGTCCGCCCGCCCGCCTCCCGTGGGCCACCCCGGTCGCGCCCGTCGCCTCGGCTGCGCCCGCCTTCCCCCTCCTGCCGCCGCCCACCTCGAGGGGGTCCTCCATGCCTGCGGCCTTCCCTGCCGTGCCGTCGTCCGCGCCGGCGCGCACCACTCCCGCCCGGTCGCACCGCCGCGTCCGGCTCGTCGGCCCGTTCCCGACCTGGTCGGTGGCCACCCGGTCGGGTGGCGCCTCTGACCCTGCGCCGCCGGGTGACCGCCGGGGCCCACGGGCTCGCCGTCGCCCGCTCGTCCCGGGCGTCGCGCTCGCCCTGGTCGGCACGATCCTGTTCGGCTGCCTGCTCGTCGGCGCCGCGCCGCCGGCCGCCGCGGTCCCGGCCACCTCGAGCGTGGCCGGGCCACCGGCCTACCGGCCGCCCGTGGCCGGCGTCGTCGTCGACCCGTTCCGAGCGCCGCCCGGTCCCTACGCCGCCGGCAACCGCGGCCTGGAGTACGCCGTCGTCCCGGGGACGCCGGTGGTGGCCGCCGGTGACGGCGAGGTGATCTTCGCCGGGGCGGTCGGGGGGTCGCTGCACGTCACCGTGCGCCATCCCGATGGCTTGCGCACCAGCTACTCGTTCCTCGCCGCGGTGTCCGTGGGTCGGGGTCGGCACGTGACCCGCGGTCAGCAGCTCGGCGTGGCGGGCGCCCTCCTCCACTTCGGCGTGCGCGATCCCGCCGGCACCTACCTCGACCCGGCGCGGCTGCTGTCGGGCGACCTCGCCCCCGACGTGCACCTCGTGCCGCTCGACGCCGCCGACGACCCCGCGGTCGAGCGCCGGGCGCTCGGGGGCGTCGTCGCTGCAGCCGGGCGCCTCGCCGGCGCGGTCTCGACGGCGTCGTCCAGCCCGGCCGACCTCGGCCGCGGTGCGCTCGGTGGGTGGCGGTCGGCCTGGGCGCAGCACGTCGTCGCCGGCCTGCCCGCGGCCCTGGCTCCCGAACCCGCCTGCACGCCGCCCGCCCGCACGCCGCCGCCGCTCCCACCCGGTCGACGCATCCTCGTGCTCGTCGGGGGCCTCGGATCGACCAGCGCCACGGCCGCCGTCGACCGCATCGACACCGCCGCACTCGGGTACGCACCCGAGGACGTGGTGCGGTTCTCCTACCGGGGCGGCCGGATCCCCACCTCCCGGTCGGTGTCGCCGGGGCTCGCCAGCGTGGAGGTCCGCCCCTACGACGCGGCCGACACCCAGGGCGACCTTGAGGCCTCCGGGCACGCCCTGCGGGCGCTGCTCGACGACATCGCCCGGGCCGAGCCCGGTGTACCGGTCGACGTCGTGGCCCACTCCCAGGGCGGGGTCGTCGCCCGGCTGGCCCTCGGTGACGGGGTGGGCGCGCCCGGTGACCCCCCGGCTCCTGCCGCCACCCTGGTCACCCTCGGCAGCCCCCACGACGGTGCCGACCTGGCGACCTCGCTGGCCGCCGTGCGCCAGGTGCCCGGCGGCGCCGCCGCCGTCGAGGCGGTGCGCTCTCTCGTGACCCCCGAGCTCGATCCGGCTCGTCCGTCGATCGAGCAGCTGGCCCGCGACAGCGACCTGCAGACCCGACTGCGGCCCCGACCCGTGCCGCCCGGCGTGCGCGTGGTGTCGATCGGTGCCCGCGGCGACCTGGTCGTGCCGGCGCCGCGGACCGAGCTGGCCGGCGCCGGCCACACGACGGTGCCGCGGGTCGGCCTGCACGCCCACGACCGTCTGCCGGGATCGCCCGAGGTGGCCCGGGAGCTGGCGTTGGCGCTCGCCGGTGCGCCACCCTCGTGCCGTGCGATCGGCGCCCGGCTCGCCGACCTGGTCGTCGGCGAGGGCATCGCCGCGGCGGAGGAGGCGACGGCCTCGGCGTTGCCGGGCTGACGACCTTCGGTCGCCACCCACGACGGGCCTGGATCGAGCTCGCCACCCACGACGGGCCTGGATTGAGGATGGGTGGTCGCACCCGTAGACTGCCCCGTCGGCCCGGGCCCCGGCCGCGACGCCGGGCGAAGGACCGCCACCACCCGACCACCACCACCTCCACCCGCGCTCACCCACGGTCGCCGTTCGACGGCGTCGAGCGCGGGCTTCGACCAACCGCTGGGAAGGAGCCCCCATGGCACCCGTCGTGACCATGCGCCAGCTGCTCGAGGCAGGCGTCCACTTCGGCCACCAGACCCGTCGCTGGAACCCCAAGATGAAGCGCTTCATCCACGGGGAGCGCAACGGCATCTACATCATCGATCTCGAGCAGACGCTCAAGCGGATCGAGACGTCCTACACGTTCGTGCGCGACCTCGTCGCCGACGGTGGGACCGTGCTGTTCATCGGCACGAAGAAGCAGGCCCAGGACGCCGTGCAGTCCTATGCCGAGAAGTGCGGCATGCCCTACATCAACCAGCGCTGGCTGGGCGGCATGCTCACCAACTACGAGACGATCTCCAAGCGCGTCGGCAAGATGAAGGACTACCAGCGCATGCGCGACGCCGGCGAGTTCGAGGCCATGCCGAAGAAGGAAGCGCTGATGATCTCGCGCGAGCTCGAGAAGCTCGAGCGCAACCTCGGCGGGATCCGCAACATGGAGCGCCTGCCCGACGCCGTGTTCATCCTCGACACGAAGAAGGAGGACATCGGGGTGACCGAGGCGAACAAGCTCGGCATCCCGATCGTGGCCGTGGTCGACACCAACTGCGACCCCGACCTCGTCCAGTACGTGATCCCCGGCAACGACGATGCCATCCGGTCGGGGACCCGATGCCGCATCATCGCCGACGCCGTGGGTGAGGGGCGCTTCATCACTCGCCGGTCGGGCGCGCCGGGCCCGAACCGCACCCCCGAGCAGGAGCAGGCCATCGCCGAGGCCCAGGCCGAGGCTCGAAACGCGGCGGCCCGCGCAGCCGCCGAGCGCGAGGCTCGTGTCGCCGCCAGCGTCCAGTCGGCCGCCGAGACGCCCCGCCTGGCGGCCGGCGACGCGGGCGCCGACCGCGGCCCCGCCGGCAGCGACCTCACGGCCGAGAACGCCCAGAACCTCCTCGACGACGCCTCGGCGGTCACCCAGGCCGAGATCGCCGCCGAGACCCCCGCCGAGACCCCCACCCAGGAGTCGTGACGATGCCCGAGTTCACCGCGAAGGACGTGCAGGCGCTGCGCCAGGCCACCGGTGCCGGGATGATGGACGCCAAGAAGGCGCTCACCGAGAACGACGGCGACATGGAGGCCGCGGCCCAGTGGCTGCGCGAGAAGGGCCTCGCCAAGGTCGCCAAGCTCGGCGAGCGGGAGAACGCCCAGGGTGCGGTCGCCGTCGTCGTCGAGGGCGATGTCGGCGCCATCGTGCAGCTGCGGTGCGAGACCGACTTCTCGGCCAAGGCCGACGACTTCGTCTCGCTGGTGCAGGACCTCGCCGACCTCGTCGTGGCCAAGGGCACGGACGCGGTCGGGGAGCGCAGCGAGGAGCTCGACCAGCTCAAGGTCTCCAAGCGCGAGAACATCGAGCTCGGCACGGTGGTGCGCCTCGAGGCGGCCGCCGGCAACATCTTGGACTCCTACCTGCACCTGCAGGACGGGCGCGGCGTCAACGCCGTGCTCGTCGAGCTCTCGGGCGGCTCCCGCGAGCTCGCCCACGACATCGCCGTGCACATCGCCTTCACGAAGCCGCCGTACCTCACCCGCGACGAGGTGCCCGCCGACGAGGTGGCCAAGGAGCGCGAGAACCTGCTCGCCATCACCAAGGCGGAGGGCAAGCCCGAACAGGCCTGGCCCAAGATCGTCGAAGGCCGCCTCAACGGCTGGTACAAGGAGCGCGTGCTCCTCGAGCAGGGCTACGTCAAGGACGAGAAGCAGACCATCGAGAAGCTGCTGGGCGACGCTCGGCTGGTGCGCTTCGCCCAGGTCTACATCGGCGCCTGACGCGGCGATGGGGGCCACCGACGCGCCGGCGCCCCGATGGGGGCGCGTCCTGCTGAAGCTGTCAGGGGAGGCCTTCGCCGGCGAGGCCGGCTACGGCATCGACGGCGCCGTGGTGCAGGCGCTGGCCCGCGACGTCGTCGAGGTCCGCCAGGGCCTGGGCGTCGACGTCGCCATCGTCGTCGGTGGGGGCAACATCTGGCGGGGCATGTCGGGCGCCGGCGCCGGGATGGACCGGGCCCAGGCCGACTACATGGGCATGCTGGCCACCGTCATCAACGCCTTGGCGCTGCAGGACACCCTCGAGCAGCTCGGACAGCCCACCCGGGTGCAGTCGGCCATCCACATGGCCCAGGTGGCCGAGCCCTACATCCGGCGCCGGGCCATCCGGCACCTCGAGAAGGGCCGCGTGGTCATCTTCGCCGGCGGCACCGGCAACCCCTTCTTCACCACCGACACCACCGCCGCGCTGCGGGCGGTGGAGATCGAAGCCGGCGTCCTGCTGAAGGGCACGCACTCGGGCACCGACGGCATCTACACCGCTGACCCCAAGCTCGATCCGGCCGCGACCAAGCTCGACGAGGTCACCTACCTCGACGTGCTGAACCGTGGTCTTCGGGCGATGGACTCCACGGCCATCACCCTGTGCATGGACAACACGCTGCCGATCGTGATGTTCGACCTCATGGCTCCGGGCAACGTGCGGGCCATCCTCGAGGGCAAGCCGATCGGCACGCTCGTCCGTTGATGGCGGGCTCGGCGTCGGCCCGTCGGCCGGTGGGCCCGGTGGGCGGTGAGGCGGTAGCGTCGTTGGCCGGGCGCCACGCGCGGCGCTCCGTGCCGGCGACGAGGCCGGCCCGACCCCCAGAGGAGATCCGGTGAGCACCGAGATGGCCGACGTCATCCTCGCCGAGACGTCCGAGAAGATGGCCAAGGCCGTGACCCACGCCAAGGCAGAGTTCTCGTCCATCCGCACCGGCCGGGCCGCGCCCGCCCTCGTCGAGAAGATCCCGGTCGACTACTACGGCACCGAGGTGCCCTTGCAGCAGCTGGCCGGCTTCCAGGTCCCGGAGGCCCGGACGCTGCTGATCAACCCCTACGACAAGGGCGCGATGGGGGCGATCGAGAAGGCGATCCAGCACTCCGACCTCGGGCTCAACCCGAGCAACGACGGCCACAGCATCCGCCTCACCTTCCCGCCCCTCACCCAGGAGCGCCGCAAGGACCTGGTGAAGGTCGTCAAGCACATGGCCGAGGAGGGCCGGGTGGCGTTGCGGAACCTGCGCCGCGCCGCCCGTCACGAGCTCGAGGCGCTCGAGAAGGACCACGACATCTCGACCGACGAGCTCGCCCGCTACGAGAAGGAGCTGGACAAGCTCATCCACGCCCAGGAGGCCGACATCGACAAGGCGCTCCAGGCCAAGGAGCACGAGCTGTTGGAGGACTGAGTGTCCGGTCCCGGCACCCGCGAGGCGCCGCGACCGGAGACGACCGAGGTGGTCCGTCGTCGATCGACGGGCCGAGCCGGGAGCGTGGGGAGGTGCGATGAACGGGAAGTCGATGTTCAGCCGGGGGACCGACGGCGACGACGAGGAGGCCGCGGCGCGCCGTGAGTCCAGCGAGGGTGTGCGGCTGATCGGTGCCGACGAGGCCGCCGAGGCCGTCGAGAAGGGGGCCGCCGCCAAGCGACTGGGCGAGGACGAGCCCAAGTACGGCGACCGGCCAGAGCCGCCGCCGCCCGACGTGAAGCCGGCGCTGCGCTTCCCGCTGGGTGAGGACGAGGAGCCCGAGGAGATCGAGCGTCCGAGGCCGGCCCCCGTGCCGCCCCGCGACACACCGTCGGGTGAGCAGCCGGTGCTGTCGGTGGGTCCGCCGACCGGCGAGACCGAGCTGCCGCACTGGACCGAGCCCGCCACCGGCGAGGTCCCCAAGGTCGTGATCAGCGACGTCGACAGCGACGAGGACCAGGCGGCGTGGACGTCCTATGCGTCGGGCGGCCCCCGCTGGCGCGACCAGCACAGCGACTGGGACGCCGGCGACTTCTCCGATCTGGCCGAGGACCTCGCCGCCGACGAGGGCGCCAAGGTCGGGGCGCTCGACACCACGGAGCGCCCCACCCAGGAGGAGTTCCTCACCTTCGACGATCTCGAGGTGCCCGAGGCCGAGGCGCCCCGGGCGCCCACTCGGGGCTCGGCCGACGACCCGATCCGCATCGGCATCGACCGGGGCTCGGCGACGCCCGGAGCGGCGCCGGCTCGGACCTCGCGCCCCACGACGAAGAAGGTCGCGGTGCGCAAGCGGATCTCCGTGCCCGGCGGTGGTCCCGACGAGGAGGGTCCCACGCCACGGCCCCCGGCAGGCGGCGGTGGACGGGACCTGCCGACCGCGCTGGCGGTGGGCCTCGGCATCGGGGCCGTCGGCATCATCTGCTTCGTCATCGGGCCGAAGGCCGTGGTGCCGCTGGCGTCGCTCATCATCCTCGTGTGCGCCGGTGAGTTCTTCGCGTCGACCCGGCGGAGCGGGCTGCACCCCCTCACCCCGCTCGGCCTGGTGGCCAGCGTTGGTCTCGTGCTCGCCGCCTGGGCGAAGGGCGAGCCCGGCATCCCGCTGGTGCTGTTCCTGGCGATGCTGGTGGCCACCGTGTGGTACGTCGTGGGCCTGTCCCGGGACCGGCCCCTGCAGAACATCGGCGCGACCATGCTGGGCGTCGTCTACATCGGCGTCCTCGGATCGTTCGCCTCGCTCATCTTGAAGATCGGGCCGGTCACGCCCGAGGACGCCGGCACCGACCAGGGGACCTCCATCCTGTTGCTGGCGGTCGTCAGCGCCGTCGCCTACGACGCCCTCGGCTTCCTCCTGGGCAGCCGCTTCGGACGCACCACGTTCACCAACATCAGCCCCAACAAGACGCTGGAGGGACTCGCCCTCGGGTGCGGTGGCTCGGTGGTGGTGGTCGTGGTGGTCGGAGCGGTGTTCGGTCCGTTCAGCTTCGGCCAGCTCATCGTGTTCGGGTTGCTGTGCGCCTTCGCCGCGCCGCTCGGCGACCTGTTCGAGTCCCTGCTCAAGCGCGACATCGGGATCAAGGACACGTCGAACGTGCTGCCCGGCCACGGCGGCGTGCTCGACCGGTTCGACGCCCTGCTGTTCGTGCTGCCGACCGCCTTCTACCTCAGCCGCATCCTCCTGTCGCTGTAGGCGGCGCTGGGTCCAGGGCGTGGCGATCCCGTGGGGCCCCGCCGAGGCGGTACCGGGGGGTGACCGGTAGGCTCGCGGCCGTGACCGCGACCCGAGTCGCCCTCGCCGGGTCCACCGGCTCCATCGGCACGCAGGCCCTCGAGGTCCTCGCCGCCGAGCCCGACCGGTACGAGCTCGTCGCGCTCGGCGCCAGCGGCCGAGACCCGCAGGCGCTCGTCGCCCAAGCCCGCGCCCACCGGCCCAAGGTCGTGGCCGTCAGCGACGACGCCGCCCTCGCGACCGTCGCCGAGGCGGTGCCCGAGTGCGAGGTGCGCGGCGGCGCCGGCGCCCTCGCCAGCCTGGCGGAGGAGGCCGACGTGGTGGTCAACGGCGTCGTCGGCTTCGCCGGGCTGCCGGTCACCCTCGCCACCCTCGAGGCGGGGCGACGCCTCGCCCTCGCCAACAAGGAATCGCTCATCGCCGCCGGCCCGGTCGTGCAGCGGGCTCGGCGCACGCCGGGTGCCGAGCTGGTGCCGGTCGACTCCGAGCACTGCGCGGTGCACATGTGCCTGCGGGCCAACGACAACCCGAGTCGGGTGCAGCGCATCGTGCTCACCGCCAGCGGAGGGCCGTTCCGGGGTCGGTCCCGTCATGAGCTCGAGCGGGTCACCGTCGAGGACGCCCTCGCCCACCCGACCTGGACCATGGGCCCGAAGATCACCGTCGACTCGTCGACGCTCATGAACAAGGGCCTCGAGGTCATCGAGGCCAACGAGCTGTTCGGCGAGCCGGCGGGCGATGCCGGCGTGGGCATCGACTTCGATCGGATCGACGTCGTGGTGCACCCCCAGTCGGTGGTGCACTCGATGGTCGAGTTCAGCGACGCCGCCACCATCGCCCAGCTGTCGATGCCCGACATGCGCCTGCCCATCGGCTACGCCCTGGCCTGGCCCGACCGCATCGCCACCCCCTTCGGCGGCATCGACTGGTCCACGCTCGGGCGCCTCGACTTCGAGCCCCCCGACCTGGACGCGTTCCCGTGCCTCGGCCTCGCCTACGAGGCCGGCCGCCGGGGTGAGACCGCTCCGGCATGGCTCAACGCCGCCAACGAGGAGGCGGTGGCCGCCTTCCTCGAGGGTCGCATCCGCTGGGTCCAGATCGCCGAGGTCCTCGCCGAGGCCCTCGACCGCCACGATGGAACCCGGGCGGAGTCCCTCGACGTTGTGATCGAGACCGACCGGCGGGCCCGGCACGTCGCGCGCCGGATCATCGACGAGACGACCTCATGAGGACGGTGCCATCGTGAGCGACCTGGAGACCCGACCCGGCGGCGAGCCGGCCCCCTGGCCGGCCGCAGGGTCGACGCCGGAGCCGACGGGCCACGACGGTGACGGCCACCCCGACGACGGTCGCGGCGACTGGGGCTACGGCGCCTACATGTCCCGCTGGGGTGACACCGGCGAGGCCCCCACCACCCGCAGCAGCTGGATCCGCCTCGCCCTGCTGATCGGCGGCATCGTCGCCCTGGGCGTGCTGTTCGGCGTCACCCTCGTCGCGGTGATCCTCGCCCTGCTCGTGTCCATCGTCCTGCACGAGCTCGGCCACTACCTCGCGGCCCGGCGCTCCGGCATGAAGGTCACCGAGTTCTTCGTGGGCTTCGGCCCCCGCATCTGGTCCATGCGCCGCGGCGAGACCGAGTACGGCGTGAAGGCCATCCCGGCGGGCGCGTACGTGCGGATCATCGGCATGAACAACCTCGATCGGGTCGATCCCGACGACGAGGCGCTCACCTACCGGGCGCAGTCCTACCCGAAGCGGCTGATCACCATCCTCGCCGGGCCGTTGATGAACATCCTGCTCGGGTTCGTGCTGCTCGTCCTGGTCTTCTCGACGTTCGGCGCCACCGACCCGGCACAGTGGTCGGTCCGCTCGGTGACGCCCGGGTCCTCGGCCGCGCTCGCCGGTGTGCAGCCGGGCGACCGTGTCGTGGCCGTCGACGGCACGCGGGTCGAGTCGTTCGACGACCTGCCGCCGGTCCTGGCCGACAAGGCCGGCACGGCGGCCACCGTGACGGTGCTGCGCGACGGCCAGGAGGTCGTCCTCCCGGCCGACCTGGGCTGGCGGTTGAGCGCCTCCGGTGCGGCGCAGATCCCCGGGGCCAGCGCCAAGGATCGCGTCACCGCCGTCGACGGCCGTCCGGCCGGCTCCTACGAGGAGGTCGCTGCGGCCCTGCGGGCCGCCAACGGCCCCGTGGCGATCGAGCTCGAGCACCGCGGCTACCTGTGGCGGACGACGGTGAACGGTCCGATCGAGCTGCCCGCCGACGGCAAGGCCGGGTTCTTCGGGATCGAGCCGAGCACCACGCTGGGGTCGAACCGGCTCAACCCGGTGCAGGCCACCGGCGAGGCGGCCCGCACGCTGGGCGCCATGACGGTGGGCACCTTCCAGGGCCTGGGCCGGCTCTTCTCGCCGTCGGGGCTCAACAGCTACACCAACCAGGTCCTCGACGCCGCCGGCGGCACGTCCGACGACCCCAAGCCGGTCAAGGTCGGTGACGCCGTGCTCGAGCCGGTCGGTCCGGCGCCGGGGTCGACGTTGAAGTCGCCGAGCCAGGCGTCCGACGCCGACCGCCCGGTGTCGATCGTCGGCATCATCCAGCTGGGCAACAGCGCCGCCGGACTCGGATGGGACAAGCTGCTGTTCCTGCTGGCCGCGGTGAACTTCGCCCTCGGCTTCTTCAACCTGATCCCGCTGCTGCCCCTCGACGGCGGCCACGCCGCGGTGGCCACCTACGAGGCGATCCGCTCCCGCAAGGGTCGGCGCTACCGGGTCGACATGGCCAAGCTGATGCCCATCACCTACGTGGCGGTCGCCCTGCTGCTGATGTTCGGCCTCTCAGCCATCTTCCTCGACATCCGCAGCCCGCTCAGCCTCTCGCCCTAGCCCGGCCCCGAGCCGGCCCCGGGCCCGGCCCCGGGCCCGGGTGACCGGAACCACCGGGGCCGGGCCTGCCGCGGCGCGGGGGCGTCGTGCCACACTGCTCTCGTGAGCTTCTCCCGCCGCAGGACCCGCCAGATCCACGTCGGCCGTGTCGCCGTCGGGGGTGACGCCCCCGTCTCGGTGCAGTCGATGACGACCACCAAGACGGCCGACGTCGAAGGCACCCTCGCCCAGATCTACGCCCTCGCCGGGGCCGGCTGCGACATCGTGCGCTGCACCTGCAACGAGGTCGAGGCCGCCGAAGGGCTGGCCCGGATCGTGCCCCGCAGCCCCGTGCCCATCATCGCCGACATCCACAACCAGTACCGGCGGGCGCTGGAGGCCATCGAGGCCGGCGTGCACGGCATCCGGCTCAACCCCGGCAACATCCGCCGTCCCGAGCACATCAAGGCCGTGGCGTCGGAGTGCCGCGACCGGGGGCTCCCGATCCGGATCGGGGTCAACGGCGGCTCGCTCGACCCCGAGCTCTACGACAAGTACGGCGGCAAGGTCACCGCCGCGGCGATGGTGGAGTCGGCCCGCCACGAGCTCGCCTACTTCCGCGAGGTCGGCTTCGACGACGTCAAGATCTCGGTGAAGGCGTCATCGGTGCCGCTGATGGTCGAGGCCTATCGGATGCTCGCCGACGACCCGTTCTTCGTCGACGACGACGGCGCGTCGGTGCCGCTGCACCTCGGGGTCACCGAGGCGGGCCCGCTGCCGGGCGGGCTGCTCAAGGCCACCGCCGGCATCGCCACCCTGCTGCTGGAGGGCATCGGCGACACCATCCGCTACTCGCTGACCGCGGACCCGGTGGAGGAGGCCCGGGCCGGCCGCCAGCTGCTCGAGGCCCTCGGGCTGCGCGAGCGGCGGGGACTCGACCTCATCGCCTGCCCCAGCTGCGGTCGGGCCGAGGTCGACGTCATCGACGTGGCCGGTCGGGCCCAGACCGCCCTCGACGGGCTCGACATCCCCATCCAGGTCGCCGTCATGGGCTGCGTCGTCAACGGCCCGGGCGAAGGCGCGCGAGGCCGACCTCGGCATCGCAGCGGGCCGCAAGCGGGGCCACCTGTTCGTCAAGGGCACGGTGGTGAAGGTGGTGCCCGAGGACGAGATGGTGGAGGCCCTCGTCGAGTGGGCGAAGGTGATCGACTCCGAGGGCATCGAGGAGGCGATCCGCCGCGGCGACCCGTCTGCTGCCGCCGAAGCCGAGGCCGACCGGGCCGCCCTGCTCGACGAGCAGGGCGCCGACGCCAACCGCTCCGAGCAGGTGATCGAGCTGATCCACAAGATCGACGAGGCCGGATCTCCGACCGGCTGATCGACCGACGGCGCCGGATCGCGTGCCCGTCGGGGAGTGTCCGGTCGGTAACCTCGCCGGCCATGGCCAAGGCACCGGTGCTCACCCCCCAGGCGGAGGACTTCCCCCGCTGGTACCAGGACGTCATCAACAAGGCGGAGCTGGCCGACAACGGCCCGGTGCGGGGCACGATGGTCATCCGGCCCTACGGCTACGCCATCTGGGAGCACATGCAGGCCGAGGTCGACGCCCGCATCAAGGCGGCCGGCGCCCAGAACGCCTACTTCCCGCTGTTCATCCCCGAGGCCTACCTCAAGCGCGAGGCCGAGCACGTCGAGGGCTTCAGCCCCGAGCTGGCCGTGGTCACCGTCGCCGGCGGCAAGGAGCTCGAGGAGCCGGTCGTCGTGCGGCCCACCAGCGAGACCGTCATCGGCGAGTTCATGGCCAAGTGGGTGCAGTCCTACCGCGACCTGCCCCTCCTGCTGAACCAGTGGGCCAACGTCGTGCGCTGGGAGCTGCGCCCCCGCGTGTTCCTGCGCACGACCGAGTTCCTCTGGCAGGAGGGCCACACCGCCCACGCCACCGAGGACGACGCCCGCGGGTACGCGCTGCGGATCCTGCACGAGGTGTACCAGGGCTTCATGGTCGACGTGCTGGCGCTGCCGGTCGTCGTGGGTCGCAAGACGGCGAGCGAGCGCTTCGCCGGCGCCACCAACACCATGACCTGCGAGGCCATGATGGGCGACGGCAAGGCGCTGCAGATGGGCACGAGTCACGAGCTCGGCCAGAACTTCGCCAACGCCTTCGGCATCTCCTACCTCGACGAGTCCGGGACGCAGCGCACGGCGTGGACCACCTCCTGGGGCGTGTCCACCCGCATGCTCGGCGGGCTGATCATGGGCCACGGCGACGACGCCGGCCTGCGGCTGCCGCCCCGCCTCGCACCCGTGCAGGTGGTGGTGCTCGCCGTGCGCGAGGACGAGGCCGTCGTCGACCGCTGCCGCTCGCTGGCCGACGAGCTGCGGGCCGCCGGGGTGCGCGTCGAGCTGGACGTGCGCACCGACATCTCCTTCGGCCGCCGCGCCACCGATTGGGAGCTGCGGGGCGTGCCCCTGCGGTTGGAGCTCGGGCCCCGCGACCTCGCCGACGGCGCGGTGACGGTGGCCCGGCGGATCAGCGCCACCAAGGGGTCCCTGCCCCAGTCGGGCATCGCCGACGCCGTGCCTGCGCTGCTCGAGGAGCAGCAGGCCGAGCTGCTGGCGACGGCCGTCGAGCGCCGTGAGGGCCGCACCCGTGACGTCGACACGCTCGAGGACGCTCGTGACGCTGCCGTCGAGGGCTTCGCCCGCGTGCCGTGGGCGCTGGTGGGGGACGAGGGCGAGCGGTTCCTCGCCGAACAGGCCGTCACGGTGCGCTGCCTGGTGCGTCCGGACGGTTCGGTGCCCGCCGCCGACGACGAGCCCGACGTCCTCGCCGTGGTGGCCCGCTCGTACTGACCGGTTCGGTGGCGGCACCCAGCGCGAGGGCTCGCGCCCGCTGTCGGGACCGATCGCGGGTGGCGTGGCTATACTGGTGGCTCGCAATCCGATCGAGTGCTCGATGGAAGGCGTGGGCTCGGCCCCACGCCTTTCGTTCGTCACGGGCCCTGGATCGGCGGGCGAGACGATACGAGACCACACCGGAGCCATCGAGAGGAGGTTGCCATGACCGCTGCCCCGGATCGCGTCCGCGCCGTCGTGGAACCCCTCGTCGACGCCGCCGGTGCCGAGCTGTTCGACCTCGAGCTCGCCGGGGGTGTGCTGCGGGTCACCATCGACAAGCCGGGCGGTGTCGACCTCGACGACCTCACCCGGGTCACCCGCGACGTCTCTCGCGCCCTCGACGACGAGGATCCCATCAGCGGCCGCTACACGCTCGAGGTGTCGAGCCCGGGCCTCGAGCGGACGCTGCGCACCCCGGCCCACTTCGCCTGGGCCGTGGGTCGTCAGGTGTCGGTCAAGGCCGCGGCCGGCTTCGACGGGCCCCGGCGGTGTGCCGGCACGCTGGCCACCGTCGACGAGGCCGGGATCACCCTCGTGCTCGACGACCCGCCCGGCGAGCGGCTCACCCTCGCCTACGACGACGTGGAGAAGGCCCGCACCGTCGTCGACTGGAGCCCTGCCCCCAAGCCGGGACGCGGGACCAAGCCCGGCAAGCGCCGCACCGCCGCCCCGGGCTCGGGCCCCGCCCACCACGAGAAGAACGAGAAGAAGGCGAACGCATCATGAGCAACCCGGACCTGATGGACGCCCTGCAGGCCCTGGCCACCGACCGAGGCATCTCGGTCGACACGCTGTTCGGAGCGCTCGCCGACGCGCTCGAGTCGGCCTACAAGCGCATGCCCGACGCCTACGAGTACGCCTGGGTCACGATCGACCCCGACACGGGCGAGATCCGGGTGCTGGCCCAGGAGCTCGACGAGGAGGGCGAGCCCTTCGGTCCCGAGCTCGACGTCACGCCGAGCGACTTCGGTCGCATCGCGGCCCAGACGGCCAAGCAGGTGATGAGCCAGCGCATCCGTGAGGCCGAGCGGGAGATGAAGTACGAGGAGTACGCCGGCCGGGAAGGCGACATCGTCACGGGCATCATCCAGCAGTCCGACAGCCGCTACACCCTGCTCGACCTCGGTCGGGTGGAGGCGCTGCTGCCCCAGGCCGAGCAGGTCCCCTACGAGCGGCCCGAGCCCAACGCCCGGGTCAAGGCCTACATCGTCGAGGTCCGCAAGACGGCCAAGGGCCCCCAGATCGTGGTGAGCCGCACACACCCCGGTCTCATCAAGCGCCTCTTCGAGCTCGAGGTCCCCGAGATCGCCGACGGCGTCGTCGAGATCAAGGCCTGCGCCCGCGAGCCCGGGGCCCGCACCAAGATCGCCGTGTACTCCAACGACCCCAACGTCGACCCGGTCGGCGCGTGCGTCGGTGCCCGTGGCGCCCGGGTCCGGATGGTGGTCAACGAGCTGCGGGGCGAGAAGATCGACATCGTCCCCTTCTCCGACGACCAGTCCGACTTCGTCGCCAAGGCCCTGTCGCCGGCCAAGGTCAAGGAGGTCCGCATCGACGAGGAGTCGGGCAACGCCACCGTGATCGTGCCCGATTACCAGCTGTCCCTCGCCATCGGCAAGGAGGGCCAGAACGCCCGCCTCGCCGCCCGCCTGACCGGCTGGCACGTCGACATCAAGAGCGAGACCCAGATCGCCGAGGAGGAGGCCTACGCCGACCAGGACTGGGCCGAGGGCGAGTGGGTCGTCGATCCCGCGACCGGCGAGCAGGTGTGGCAGCCCGCCGAGGGGGGCGAGGCGCTGTCGGCGGAGGCGTGGAACCAGGCCGCCGAGGAGCAGGCCGCCGAGGAGCAAGCCGCCGGCGCCGCCGATAACGTCGAGAAGGCCGAGGCCGACGTGGTGGCCGAGGCCGAAGCCGTCGCCGATGTCGCCGCCGAAGCCGACGCGGCAGCCGAGGCCGAGGTCGTCGCCGAGGCGGAGGCCGTCGTCGACGGAGCCGTCGCCGGCGAGGCCACCGAAGGCGAAGGAGGTGCGGCCGGTTCGCCGGCCTGACCCCAGCCTGACGTGACCGGGCCCGTCACTTCGCCGCCGCCGTCCCGGCGCGCGAGGATGGAGGGCCCGTGTCGGCGGGGCAACCCGCCGCATGCGGCGCCACCCGGGGCGTCGTCCCCACAACCGAACCGGGGCCCCCACCGGGTGCCCCCGCCGGAACGGTGCACCAGGGCGGTGCACCCAGCACGAGGATCCGAAAGGGCGTTCACCGCCATTGCCAAGCAACATCCGCGTCTATGAGCTCGCCCGCGAGCTCGGGCTCACCAACAAGGAGTGCCTCGACCTGTGCGAGTCGCTCGGCATCGGCGTCAAGAGCCACTCGTCGAGCGTGCAGGAGGCCCAGGCCGACCGCGTGCGGCGCAAGGCCGAGCGCGAGGGGCTGATCCGCGAGGAACAGCCCGAGGAGCCCAAGAAGGCGAAGGCCCCGTCGAAGAAGAAGGCGGCGGCCAAGCAGGCCGCGCCCGTGGAGGCGCCGGCCCCCGAGGCGGCCCCCGAGCCGTCGCCCGCCACCGAACCCGCGCCCGGGCCCGAGGTGGGCGTGGCCGCCGAAGCCGCCGCCGAGGCACCGGCCAAGCCCAAGCGGGTCATCTCCTCGAGCGGCAGCGCCGGCCCACCCCGGCCTGCTCCGCCGCCCGAGGAGGCACCCGTCGCCCGTCCCGCCGCGTCGGCCCCCGCTCCCGCGGCGCCGCGTCCACGGCCGGCTGCGCCCCGGCGGCCGCTCGCGACGCCGGCGCCGCGGCGCCGCCCGCGGCCCGTGATGCCGGCGCCACCGTGCCACCCGCCGGGCCCGGTGCCGGCGCCCCGCCGGCGGCGACGGCCGGTGGACCGGCCGCACCGTCGCCGACCTCGCCGACCGGCAAGCAGATCCCGCCGCCGCCCGGCATGCGCCGGCCCCCGATCTCGTCGACGGGCAAGCCGATCCCGCCGCCGCCCGGCATGCGCCGGCCCGGTCCGGGTGGCCCCGGCGGCCCCCGCACCCCCGGTGGCCCGGGCGGTCCTCGTCGCGCGCCGGTGGGCGTCGGTGCCGGTCGTCCCGGTGGCGGCGGTCCCGGTGGTGGTGGTGGTGGTCCTGCGGGCGGTCCCGGCGGGCGTCCCGGTGGTGGCCCGCCTGGTCGCGGCGGTCCCGGCGGTGGTCCCGGTGGGCGTCCCGGCGGCCCCGGCGGCCAGCGTCGTCAGCCCCGTCGCAAGGGCGGCGCCGCCGCAACCGTGACGAGCTCCAGCCGATGGACATGCCGACCTACACCGCGGTCGACGCCCCCGTCCCCGAGGGCACCGTCGTGGTGGAGCGGGCCTGCACTCCCCAGGAGCTGGGCCCGAAGGTCAACCGCACCGCCGCCGACGTCGTGCGCTTCCTCATGCAGCAGGGCGAGATGGTGACGGCCACGCAGTCGCTCAGCGACGACATGATCGAGCTGTTCGTCGCCGAGATCGGTGCGGAGATCCGCCTCGTCGACCCCGGCGAGGAGCAGGAGGTCGAGCTGCAGAAGCTGCTCGACATCGAAGAGGACGTCGACGACGAGACCTACGAGTCGTGGCCCCACCGCCCGCCGGTGATCACGATCATGGGTCACGTCGACCACGGCAAGACCAAGCTGCTCGACTACATCCGCAGCGCCAACGTCGTCGCCGGCGAGGCGGGTGGCATCACCCAGCACATCGGCGCCTACCAGACGGTGAAGGACGATCGCCCGATCACCTTCATCGACACGCCGGGTCACGAGGCGTTCACCGCCATGCGGGCCCGGGGTGCGCAGGCCACCGACATCGTGGTGCTCGTCGTCGCCGCCGACGACGGCGTGATGCCCCAGACGGTGGAGGCGCTCAACCACGCGCGCGGCGCCGAGGTGCCCATCGTGGTGGCGATCAACAAGATCGACCGCGAGAACGCCGACCCGAACCGGGTGATGCAGCAGCTGTCCGAGCAGGGGCTGGTGCCCGAGGCCTGGGGCGGCGACACCGTCATGGTGCCGCTGTCGGCCAAGACCGGCGAGGGTGTCGACGACCTGCTCGAGAACCTCCTCGTCGTGGCCGAGCTCGAGGACCTGCGGGCCACCGAGGACGGTCGCGCCCAGGGCGTGGTGCTGGAGTCGCACCTCGACATCGGCCGCGGTCCGGTGGCCACGATCCTCGTGCAGAAGGGCACGTTGCGGGTCGGCGAGCCGCTGGTGGCCGGTGCGGCGTGGGGCCGGGTCCGGGCCCTCATCACCGACAAGGGCGACCAGGTCAAGGAGGCCGGGCCGTCCCGTCCGGTGCAGGTGCTCGGCCTGTCCGAGCCGGCGCAGGCGGGGGACCGCTTCGTGGTCGCCCCCGACGAGAAGGTCGCCTCCAAGGTGGCGTCCACCCGCGAGCACTGGAAGCGGCTGGCCACCCTCGGTCGCGAGGCCCACGCCATGTCCGGTGGGGCCAAGCTCGAGGACATCTTCCAGCAGATCCAGGCCGGCGAGGCGGCGACGCTCAACCTCATCGTCAAGGCCGACGTCACCGGCTCGCTGGAGGCGGTCACCGAGTCGCTGCGCAAGCTCGAGCGCGACGAGGTGAAGCTGTCGTTCGTGCACCGGGCCGTGGGTGGTGTCACCCAGCAGGACATCCAGCTGGCCGCCGCCTCGAACGCCACCATCATCGGCTTCAACGTGCGCCCCGACCGCAAGGCCCGCGAGCTGGCCGAGGCCGAGCACGTCGAGATCCGCACCTACGAGATCATCTACAAGCTCCTCGAGGACATCGAGGCCGCCATGCTCGGCATGCTGGCCCCGGAGTTCGAGGAGGTGGTCACGGGCGACGCCGAGGTGCGCGAGGTCTTCCGCGTGCCCCGCGTGGGTGCGGTCGCCGGCTGCTACGTCACCAACGGCGTCATCACCCGTGGATCGAAGGTCCGCTTCCTGCGGGAGGGCACCATCATCTGGAAGGGCGCCATCGCCTCGCTGCGGCGCTTCAAGGACGACGTGCGCGAGGTGGCCGCCGGCTTCGAGTGCGGCATCGGCCTGTCCGACTTCCAGGACCTCAAGCAGGGCGACGTCATCGAGACCTACGAGGAGCGGGAGATCCCCCGCACCTGAGGTCGGCGGGCACGCCGATCAGACCGCGCACCCCACGCGCGGCGTCGCGCCGCGACCCGATGCGATGGGCGCTGGGGGGCCGACACCGACCCCGGCCGCGCGCCCGTCGGGCGACGCCCGTCCTGCTGTTGGCGCCGGCGGGAGCTCGACCTCAGCGGGCGGCGACGGGGTCGTCGACGAGCCCGATGAAGGACACCACGGCCTCGGCGCCGACGAGGCGCTCGACCACCGTGCCGGTGGCGTCGGCCACGATCGTGGTGGGCGCCCGCTTGACGTCGTAGCGATCACCCAGCTCCGGCCGCTCGGTCACGTCGACCTTCAGGACGCGGTGGTGGGGGAAGGCGTCGGCGACGGCGGCCTGCACCGCGCGGCACGACGCGCACACCGGCGTCGACAGGACCAGCCAGGTCGGCCGGAGCTCGCCCTGCAGATCGGCGGGCAGCGCCGGCCACAGGGCGTCGCCGGTGGTGGCGTCGAAGGCGCCGCGGGCTTCGTCGGCCGTGCGACGGCGACGGTAGGCGACCGACGCGCCGCCGACGGCGACGGACAGCAGGACGAGCACGGCGAGACGGACGATCACCGCAGGGCTCCTAGACCGCGAGCTCGACGCCCCGGCGGCGGGCGACGACCAGGTAGATCTCGCAGCCGACGCAGATGCCGGTGCCGGCGGCGAGGGCGGCGAGCACCGCCACGATGAGCGCCAGCGTCCAGCCGAGCACCGTGGCCCCGGCGAGGAAGGCGACGGTGGCGGCGGTCAGGAAGACGACGCCGACGGCGGCGGCGAACCGGGGCGGCCGCGGGTCCTCGAGCTCCACCGGCGGTGCCAGGCGAGGCCTGATGACCTCACCGTAGAAGCGGATGACCGGGCCGAACCGCGGTCCGAACGCCGCCCCCAGGAACAGGACGACGGCGAAGACCGGCACCACGTACCACCACGAGAAGACGAAGCCGAGCCCGAGGGCGACGGCGAGCACGCCCTGGTTGGTGCGGGGACCCCGTGGGTCGATCGGGGCCGGGGTCCGAGGTGTCGCGCTGGTGGCCATGGCGCCAGCATAAACCTGATTTGTCCGATCGGGTATTCCGGGATTCGACCATCGGGGTCGCCGGGTGCCCCGGCGAGGCGGCGTCGATCACCGGACGGGGCAGGTGCGACCGGGGGACCGGTACGATGAACGCCCCCATGGCCGTGCACGTGCTGGCGCTCCGCGTCGAGATCCACCTGCCGGCGTCGCACTCGCTCAAGGACAAGCGCGCCGTCGTGAAGACCATCCTCGAGGGCGCTCGTCGCCGCTTCCAGGTCGCCGCCGCCGAGACCGACCACCACGACACCTGGCAGCGGGCCCAGCTGGGCTTCGCCGCGGTGGCGTCGTCGCCGGGCCACGTCGTCGAGCGGCTCGACGAGGTCGAGCGCTTCGTGTGGTCGTTCCCCGAGGCCGAGGTCCTGTCGGTCGACCGGACGTGGCTGGAGGACGAGCGCTGATGGCACGGCGACGATCAGGCGGCCCGCGGGAGTACCCGCGCACGGCCCGGGTGAACGAGCTGGTGCGCGAGATCGTCGCCGACGAGCTCGAGCGGATCGACGACGACCGTCTCACGCTGGTCGCGATCACCGCCGTGGAGGTCGACACCGACCTGCGGCACGCGACCGTCTTCTTCGACACCCTGGAGGGCGAGGAGGTCGACGAGGAGGTGCTCGCGGCCCTCGGCGACCACCGGGTACGGCTCCAGGGCGCCATCGGACGGCAGGCTCGCCTGCGGCGGACCCCCGAGCTGGCCTTCCGGCCCGACCCGGCGGTCCGCAGCGGCGAGCGCATCGAGGCGATCCTGCGGGAGGTCGAGCCGCCCGAGGACGACCGGGTCGATCCGGTCGATCGTTCCGACGCCGGGGACGGCGACGGTGACGGCACGACGAACGCCGACGGGTCGGCCCGTCCGTCGGGCGACGGCTGACGTGGTGGTGATCCCCGCCGAGCAGCAGCGGCGCGACGGGGTCGCGGTCGTCGACAAGCCCGCGGGGTGGACGTCCCACGACGTCGTGGCCAAGGCACGGGGCCTGCTGCGGAACAAGAAGATCGGCCATTCGGGCACGCTCGACCCCGACGCCACGGGCGTGCTGGTGCTGGGCGTGGGTCGGGTCACCCGACTGCTGCGGTTCCTGACCGTGCTGGGCAAGACCTACACGTGCGAGATCGTGCTCGGCGTCGAGACCGCCACCCTCGACGCGTCGGGGGAGGTCGTGGCCACCCACGACATGGGCGCGGTGACCGTCGCCGACGTGCAGCGCGCCGCCGCCGACCTCACCGGCGACATCTGGCAGGTGCCGCCGATGGTCTCGGCGGTGAAGGTCGACGGTCGGCGCCTGCACGAGCTGGCCCGCGCCGGACAGGAGGTCGAGCGGGCGGCTCGACCGGTGCACGTCGCCCGCTTCGACGTCGAACCGGTGCCCGGCTCGCCCGGCGTGTACCGGGCCGAGGTCGAGTGCTCCTCGGGGACCTACGTCCGGTCGCTCGCCGCCGACCTGGGTGGCGCGCTCGGCGGCGGCGCCCACCTGCGCGACCTGCGACGCACGGCGATCGGCTCGTTCGGCGAGGCGGAGGCCCGACCCCTGGACGAGCTCGAGGTCCTGGCGCCGGCGGTGGCGATGCGGGACTACGACGCCGTGGTGGTCGACGGTGACGTCGCCGCCGCGGTGTCCTACGGCAAGGTGCTGCCCGCCGAGGCGCTCGGCGTGGCGGGCGCGGGACCGTGGGCGGTGCTGTCGGCGGTCGGCGACCTGCTCGCCGTGTACGAGCCCCATCGGCACGGGTCGGTCAAGCCCGCCGTCGTGCTCGTCCCGGCGGCGACCTGACGGCCGCGTCTCGGCCTCGTCGGTCGCCGGCGCGACCGCGGCCGGTGGGCGATCTGCGTCGCCGGGCAGGGCCGGCAGTAGCCTCGGCCCCGTGCAGGTGCTGCGCGACGAGGAGACGTGCCCCAGGCCGCCCGAGGGCACGGCCGTCACGATCGGCGCGTACGACGGCGTGCACCTCGGTCACCAGGCGGTCATCGGGCAGGTCCGGCGGCTCGCCGGCCAGCGAGGCCTGCGCACCGCGGTGGTCACCTTCGACCGCCATCCCGCCAGCGTCGTGCGCCCGGAGTCGGCGCCGCTGCTGCTCACCGACCTCGACCAGAAGCTGGAGCTGCTGGCCGCCACCGGCGTCGACTACACGCTCGTGGTCCGCTTCGACGAGGCCCGCTCGAAGGAGCCGGCCGAGGAGTTCGTCGAGGAGACCCTGGTCGGCTGCCTCAACGCCAGGGCGATCGTGGTGGGCGACGACTTCCACTTCGGCCACGAGCGCCGCGGCAACGTGGCGATGCTGTCCGAGCTCGGAGGCCGGTACGGCTTCGACACCATGGGCATCGACCTCGTCGACGTCGACGGGGCGCCGGCGGGCGCCGGCGGCCCGGTGTCGTCCACCCGCATCCGGGCGGCGCTGCGCGACGGCGACCTGCGGGGCGCCAACCACCTCCTCGGCCGCCACCACGAGGTCCGGGGGAGGTGACCGACGGCGACAAGCGGGCGCGCGAGCTCGGCTTCCCGACCGCCAACGTGTCGGTGCCCGACGAGATCTGCCTGCCCCGCGACGGCATCTATGCCGGCTGGTACCTGCGCCCCGACGGCCACCGGCTGCCGGCGGCCATCTCGCTCGGCCGCCGTCCCACGTTCTACGAGGAGCAGCCCTTCTCCTGCTCGAGGCCCACGTGCTGGGTGGCTTCGGCGGCGACCTCTACGGCGAGGTCGCCCGGGTGCAGTTCGTCGAGCACCTCCGCGACGAGGAGCGCTTCGACAGCGTCGACGCCCTGGTCGACCAGATGGGCCGCGACTGTCGCCGGGCCGAGGAGATCCTCGGCGCCTGATCGGGCGGCGTAGTACGATCACCGCGACGCAATGGTGGTTGCGGGTTCCGTCGGGTCGGACCGCCCGCTCTGGAAGCACGGAGACGAGGGCCATGGACGATTCGACGGCGGAGCTGCGCGCGGCTGGAGGCCCAACAGGAGCGGCTCGACCACCAGGCAGCCGTGATCGACGAGCTCGCCCGGCGACTGCTGCTGCTCGAGCGCGGCGACGGGCGGGCTGCGGTCGACGGGGCGTCAACGCCGCCGCTCGGCGGCGACGTGATGTCGCCGCACGACCCGGGCGACGCCGACGGGGGCGAGGCGACGAGCCGCCGGCACCTGCTGGCCCGCGCCGCGACCGCGGCGGCGGGCGCGGTGGCGGGCGGGACGGCGCTGGCCCTCAGCCAGGCGTCGCCGGCGGCGGCGCGCCGGGATCGTTCACCGGAGCGCCGGCGGTGACCGGGACGGCGAGCCCGAACACGTCGATCGGCGTGTACGGCGTCACCGCCAGCGGCATCGGCGTGCAAGGAGATGCCGACTCCGGCCAGGGGTGTACGGCATCGCGACCTCCGGCCAGGGCGTGCTCGGGACGTCCACCGGTGGACCGGGTGTCGAGGGCAGCTCGGCGAACGGCATCGGCGTCAAGGGCACCTCGACGAACACCTATGGCGTCTCCGGGACCTCGGTGTCTGCCACGGGGGTGTACGGGTCCAGCTCGGCGGCCACCGGCACCGGGGTGCGCGCCGTTGCGCCGACCGGCTTCGGCCTCTACGCGGACACCTCGACCGGTACGGCGGTGTGGGCCCACGCGACGAACGGCACCCAGCTGTTCCTCGACGGGGCGACGCCACCTCCTCCCAGCTCGTCCACCGCCCGCTTCGACGGGTCGGTCGTCCTCGACACCAACTACGACCTCTGGCTGTCGATCGTCGGCGGCACACCCGGGCTGTGGCGGCGGATCTCGGGGACCAACACCGCGGGCGCGCTCACGCTGCTGGCCAGCCCGGTGCGCGTGTACGACTCGCGGCCGGGCAACCCGCCGTCGACGCTGCCGAAGACGCCGTTGGCCAACGGGGCGACGCGTGACGTCGACTGCACGATCAACGGCTCCGGCGTCCCGGTGGGGGCGACGGGGGTCCTGGTCAACCTCACCGTGGTGAACACCTCGGCGAACGGGTTCCTGGCGGCCTTCAAGAAGGGCGTGCCGGTGCCGAACGCGTCGACGCTCAACTGGTTCCAGCCCGGCTCGATCGTGGCCAACACGACCGTGGTGGCCTGCGACGCCACCGGCAAGATCTCCTGCTACGTGCCGCCGACGTCGAGCGCCGACGTCTTCGTCGACATCATCGGCTACCACCGGTGAGCCGGCCGTCGGTCGTCGTCGGCCAGGCGGCGATCGGGTCACCGCCCGGTGGCCCGAGCCGGCGGGCGTCGACGCCACCCTGGGGCCGGAAGTCCCTAACGGGGGGTCAGATCCTGCCCTACCCTCCGGGGTAGGGCCTTCCCGCCCCACGCGGCGCGACCGGGGGTTGACGCGGAGTGTCGACATCCACCACTGATCCGGGGGACACGGCGAACATGGCCGACGTGACCCAGCCGATCGCCGGGCCGGCGGACATGCCGGCGGGGCCGACGCCGGTGGCTGCGCCCCGACTCGCCCGCCACACGTTCACCCTGTCCGACGGCCACCGCATCGGCCTCGCCGTGTCGGGCCGCGGCGTGCCCCTCGTCGTCGTGCACGGGTTCACCGCGGAGGGCTTCCTCTACGCCCAGACCCTGCACCGGCTGGTCACGAAGGGCTTCAAGGTGGTCGCCATCGACATGGCCGGCCACGGTGGCACCCAGGGCCTGCCCCTCGCGGGCGCCCGCCTCGGCGACTACGCCGAGCTGATGCACCGGGCCATCGACGAGCTCGGGATCCGCACGGCGGTGATCGCGGGGCACTCCATGGGTGGGCGCGTCGTGGCGCAGATGGCGGCCATGCACCCCCGGCGGGTCATCGGCGCCCTGCTGATCGACGCCATCGTCGGCGACGAGTGGGACGTGATGGTCAACGTCTTCCGGGTGAACCCCGCGCTGCTGGCGATGCTGGGCGGCGCGCTGGTCGCCGACACGGTGTCGACGCTGCCGGTGGTCCGCCATCCCGCCCAGGCGGCCAAGCTCGGCCGCCTGGTGGCGCCGACGTACCTCGGCCACGCCCTGCAGCCGTGGCGGCTCCTCGGCCCCGCGGCGTCGATCCTGCGGTCCCGGGGGTCCAAGCGCATCCTCGACGAGCTGGCCCGCCTGGAGGTGCCCACCTTCGTCATCCACGGCGAGTGGGACCTCGTGGTGCCCTACCGCACCGCGGTGTCGGCGGCTCGTCGGGCCAACGGCCAGCTGGTCAGCGTGCACGCCGCCACCCACTCGTGGCTGCTGAAGGACCCCGAGACCCTCCCGGCGATCGTCTCCGAGCTGCTCGACGACCGCCTGGGGACGGCGGTGCGCCAGGCCATCCACGGCGCCGGCGCCGGCACCGTCGACGAGATCGAGGCGCACCTGTACGAGCCCGACGCACCGATCCTGGCGCTGACGCCGGCGCTCACCTTCACCCGCATCAACGACGCGCACCGCCGTCCCCGCTACCGCTGGTCCATCGCGTAGCGCCGGCCGGTGAGCCCGGCGTCGGGGGCAACTACCGGAGCGGGGGAGGTCGCTGCTAGCCTGACGGGGTCGTCCTGGCCCCGCGGTCGGGGCGACGGGCTGCCGGACGGCGCCAGCGAGCGGGTCGACCTGCTCGCAGCGCACCGGGCGGCCGGGTCCGATGCCCACCCTGACCGAGGAACCCTCATGTCCAACCGCGAACCCACGAACCTGCCGGCCAAGGCCGGCACGATCGCCGAGCACCGCCTCCACGACACCGACACCGGCTCGCCGGAGGTGCAGATCGCGCTGCTCACCGACCGCATCAACCACCTCACCGAGCACCTGAAGGTCCACAAGAAGGACCATCACAGCCGGCGAGGCCTGCTGATGCTCGTGGGTCGTCGTCGCCGTCTGCTCGACTACGTCAAGCAGAACGACGTCGAGCGCTACCGAGCGATCATCGCCAAGCTCGGCCTGCGCCGCTAGGCAGGAGGGGCGACCCGCACGGGTCGCCCTGCTGCGTTCCGGGGGTCCGCCGCACGGCGGGGCCCCGCGACGACAGCCGGAACCCGAGGCCCGGGGGACGCACCGGCCACACAACTGAAGAACCGACAACCACACCAACGCAGGGCGGTCCGACGGACGTCAGCTGCCAGTGGTGAGGCCCGGGGCCGAGCCCCATGGGAACGTCCCGGGCCCCTCCACTGGGAACTGGCGCTGCAGCCGCCCTCACGACCGGTCGCGACGCGCGACCGGAGAGGAGCGACGAGATGGCCGAGGCCGTTTCCGTTTCCGGTGCCGTACCCGGCACCGACAAGACCCTGTCCCTCGAGGCCGGCAAGCTCGCCGGCCAGGCCGACGGCGCCGTGACGGTGCGCATCGGCGACACGGTGGTGCTCGTCACCGCCACCGCGGCCAAGTCGCCGCGCGAGGGCGCCGACTTCTTCCCGCTCACCGTCGACCTCGAGGAGCGGATGTACGCCGCCGGCAAGATCCCCGGCTCGTTCTTCCGCCGCGAGGGCAAGGCCTCCGATCAGGCCATCCTCACCTGCCGGCTCACCGACCGGCCGCTGCGGCCCTGCTTCCCCGACGGGTTCCGCAACGAGGTCCACGTCGTCGGCACGGTCCTCGGCGCCGACATGGTGAACCCCCACGACGTGCCGGTCATCAACGGCGCCTCGGCGGCGCTGACCATCTCGGGCGTCCCCTTCGACGGCCCGATCGGGGCGGTGCGCATCGCCTACTCGGCCGAGGGCGACTGGATCCCGCACCCGACCTACGAGGAGGGCGAGGCGTCGACCTTCGAGCTCGTGGTCGCCGGCCGGGCGCTCGACGACGGCGACGTCGCCATCGTGATGGTCGAGGCCGGCGGCACCGAGGCGGCGTGGAAGGCCTACGAGGCCGGCGCCCCCAAGGTCACCGAGGCCGTCATCGCTGAGGGGCTCGAGGCGGCCAAGACCCACATCAAGCAGTCCATCGACCTGCAGCTCGAGCTGAAGGGCAAGCTCCCCCCGGCCGAGCCGATGGAGTACACGGTCGCCGCCGACTACGCCCCCGAGGTGTACGCCGCCGTCGAGGAGGCCGCCCGCGACCGGGTCGCCCAGGTGATGTCCATCGCCGACAAGCACGATCGCCAGGCGGCGGAGGACGAGCTCAAGGCGGCGGTCGTCGACGAGCTGGCCGAGCGCTTCGCCGAGGTCGAGGGCGCCGACAAGCAGATCAAGGCCGCGCTGCGCTCGCTGACCAAGTCGGTCGTGCGCCATCGCATCGTCACCGAGGGCGTGCGCATCGACGGCCGGGGCCCGGCCGACATCCGGCCGCTGTCGGCCGAGGTCGGGGTGCTGCCGTCCGTGCACGGCTCGGGGCTGTTCCAGCGGGGCGAGACCCAGGTCCTGAACGTCACCACGCTCGGCATGCCGCGGATGGAGCAGATGCTCGACACCCTCGGCATCCACGACCGCAAGCGCTACCTGCACCACTACAACTTCCCGCCGTACTCCACCGGTGAGACCGGCTTCATGCGGGGGCCGAAGCGCCGCGAGATCGGCCACGGCGCCCTCGCCGAGCGGGCGCTGATCCCGGTGGTCCCGCCGAGCGAGGAGTTCCCCTACACCATCCGCACCGTGTCCGACGTGCTGTCGTCGAACGGCTCGACGTCGATGGGGTCCGTGTGCGCCTCGACCCTGTCGATGATGGACGCCGGCGTGCCCCTCAAGGCGCCGGTGGCCGGCATCGCCATGGGCCTGGTGTTCGCCGAGGGCGCCTACACGCCGCTGACCGACATCCTGGGGGCGGAGGACGCCTTCGGCGACATGGACTTCAAGGTGGCCGGCACCTCGGAGTTCGTGACGGCCCTGCAGCTCGACACCAAGATCGACGGCATCCCCGCCGACGTGCTGGCCAAGGCGCTCGACCAGGCCAAGGACGCCCGCCTGAAGATCCTCGAGGTCATGGCCGGCGCCATCGCCGAGCCGCGCGACGAGGTGGGCCCCAGCGCGCCGAAGATCGTCAGCTTCGAGATCCCGATCGACAAGATCGGTGAGGTCATCGGCCCCAAGGGCAAGGTCATCAACACCATCCAGCAGGAGACCGGCGCCGACATCTCCGTCGACGACGACGGCATGGTCGGCATCGTCAGCATCGGCTCGGCCGATCGCGGTGCCGTGGCCGAGGCCGAGCGCCAGATCCGGCTCATCATCAACCCGCCCACGGCCGAGGTCGGCCAGACCTACACCGGTCGGGTGGTGAACATCACCAAGTTCGGTGCGTTCGTGAACATCCTACCGGGCCGTGACGGGCTGGTCCACATCTCCAAGCTGGGCGGGGGCAAGCGCATCGACCGGGTCGAGGACGTGGTCGACCTCGGCGACGAGATCGAGGTGCGCGTCGACGACGTCGACCCCAACGGCAAGGTGTCGCTGAGCCCCGTCGGTGAGCTCGCCGGCGGCGGTGGCGCCGGTGGTGGTGACGGTGACGGCGACGTCGCTGGCGGCGGTGGTGACCGCGACTACGTCTCGTTCGAGGACGCCTTCGACTCCGAGCTGCGTGAGGAGTTCGGCGATCTCGGCCCTGCCGAGGTCGGTGGCGGTGGCGGTGGTGAGCGCCGCGGCGGTGGCGGTGGTGAGCGCCGCGGCGGTGGCGGTCGGGGCCGTGGTGGCCGCGGCGGTGGCCGTGGCGGTCGCGGCGGCGGTCGCCGCGACTGACCGGCGGCGACCCCACCCCTCGACCACGAACCCGTGACCGTGCCGGTCACCGCATCGAACCCCGAGCCGGGCGTCACCAAGACGGTGCTGGCCGACGGGATCCGGGTGGTGACCGAGCGCGTCCCCGGCGCCCTGTCGGTCTGCCTCGGCGTGTGGGTGGGGGTCGGCTCGCGCGACGAGCCGACCTCGGTCGCCGGCGTGTCGCACTTCCTCGAGCACCTGCTGTTCAAGGGGACCGAGCGGCGCAGCGCCCGCGACATCGCCCGCGCCGTCGACGCCGTCGGCGGCGAGATGAACGCGTTCACGGCGCGCGAGCACACCGCGTACTACACGCGCCTGCCGGCGGCCGAGATCGGGCTCGGGCTCGACCTGCTGACCGACGTGCTCACCGCGCCCGCGCTGCGGGAGCGCGAGATCGAGTCCGAGCGCGAGGTCATCCTCGAAGAGCTCCTCCTCGCCGGCGACACGCCCGAGGACCTGGTGCACATCGCGCTCTACGAGGCGCTGTTCCCCGGCCACCCGCTCGGTCGCGAGACCCTCGGCAGCGAGGAGACCATCGAGGCGATGGGTCGCGGGGCCATCGCCGAGTTCTTCGACGGTCGGTACCGGCCGGCGAACCTCGTGGTGGCGGGCGCGGGCGACCTCGACCACGAGCGGGTGGTCGACGCCGTCGGCCGCGCCTTCGCCGGCCGGCCTGCCGGGGACCGGCCCCGGCGCCTCGGGCCCACGCAGGCCAACGAGGCGCTGCGGATCGTGCGACGGCCGACCGAGCAGGCCCACGTGGCGCTCGGCTGGCGGGCGCTCGACCACTTCGACGGGGACCGCTATGCCCTGCAGGTGCTCAACGAGATCCTCGGCGGCGGGCCGTCGAGCCGGCTGTTCCAGGAGGTCCGCGAGGAGCGGGGTCTCGCCTACAGCGTCTACTCGTCGCCCTCGGCCTACGCCGATGCCGGCGCACTGGTGGCCTACGCCGGCACGGTGCCCGGCCGGCTGGCCGAGCTGCTCGAGGTCCTCGACGACGTGGTCGCCCGGCTGGCCGCCGACGGCGTCGACGACGAGGAGCTCGCCGTCGCCGTGGGCTGCCTCACCGGGTCGTTGGTGCTCGGGCTCGAGGACAGCGCCAGCCGCATGGCCCGGCTGGGCACGGGCGAGACGGTTCGGGGCGAGGTGGTGCCGGTGCAGGAGCACCTGGCCCGCGTGCGGGCCGTCACCGTCGACGACGTCGCCCGCGTGGCCGACCGCGTGCTGCGGTCGCCCAGGACGGTCGCCGTGGTCGGGCCCTTCGACGAGCACGACCGCGAGCTCGCCCGCTTGGCCGCCCGCTGATCTGCTCCGGCGGCGGTGGCCCGCGCCGCCACGTGATCCCTCGGTGGCGACCGCCCCCCGACCGCTGCTCCACCGGTCGGGTCCGGTGGATGGCGCGGCGTGGCTCCCGGCGCGGCCGCCGCCGGCAGGGCGTAGGGTTTGCCCATGTCGCTGCGTGTGGGGGTGTTCGGAGCCGGCGGCCGCATGGGGCGCACCGTGTGCGAGGCCGTCGTCGACGACCCCGACCTCGACCTGGTCGCGGCCGTCGACCCCTTCCACGCCGGCCTCGACCTCCGCCAGGTCACCGGCGTCGACCTGCCCTTGCAGATGGAGGCCGGGCCCGAGGCCTTCGAGGCCGCCGGCGTCGACGTGGTCGTCGACTTCACCAGCCTCGACGCCGCCAGGGCCAACCTGGCGTGGCTGGCCGACCACGGCATGCACGCCGTGGTGGGGACCTCCGGGTTCACCGACGACGACTACGCCGGCTTCCGCTCGTCGTTCCTGAAGAGCAACTGCGTCATCGCGCCCAACTTCGCCATCGGTGCCGTGCTCATGATGCGCTTCGCCGAGATGGCCGCCCCGTTCTTCGAGACGGCCGAGGTCATCGAGCTGCACCACGACCAGAAGATCGACGCGCCATCGGGCACGGCCATGCACACCGTGCGCCGCATGGAGGCGGCGTCGTCGGACTGGGCCCCCGATCCCACCACCCACGAGGTCGTCGACCGAGCCCGGGGAGGCCGCTCGGCCAGCGGCATCCACGTCCACGCCGTCCGCCTGCGGGGCCTCGTGGCGCACCAGGAGGTCCTCCTCGGGACCACCGGCCAGTCGCTGACCATCCGCCACGACAGCTACGACCGCTCCTCGTTCATGCCGGGCGTGCTCCTCGCCGTCAAGGCCGTGCCCGACCACCCCGGTGTCACGGTCGGCCTGGAGGCGATCCTCGACCTCTGATCGCCCGCCGCTCAGCGCTGGTGGCGGTGGACCTGTCGGGCGCCGGCCTGGTCGGTCGCCAGGACGATCAGCTGGTCGATGTTGACGTGGGCCGGGCGGGTGGCGGCGAACACGACGCACTCGGCGACGTCGTCGGCGGTGAGCGGGGTGACGCCCTCGTACACCTTGGCGGCGCGCTCGACGTCTCCTGCGAATCGCACCACGGAGAACTCGGTGTCGACCATGCCGGGATCGATCTCGGTCACCCGCACCGGTCGGCCGAGCAGCTCCTGGCGCAGCACCGACATCACGGCCCGCACCCCGAACTTGGCCGCGTTGTAGCCGGCGCCGCCCGGGTACGGCTCGTGGGCGGCGATCGAGCCGATGGTGATGACGTGGCCGTCGCCGCCCGCCTCGAGGCGGGGGAGCAGGGCGCGGGTCATCCGGGCCACACCGAGCACGTTGGTCTCGTACATCCACCGCCAGGCGTCCTCGTCGAGGTCGGCGATGGGGTCGAGGCCGAGCGCGCCGCCTGCGTTGTTGACCAGCACGTCGCAGGCGTCGAGGTCGTCGCAGAAGGCCTCGACCGAGTCGCCGTCGGTCACGTCGAGCAGTGCCGACCGAGCGCCGAGGGGCTCGGCGACCTCCGCCAGCCGGTCGAGCCGCCGGGCGCCGAGCACCAGGTCGAACCCGGCCGCCGCCAGGTGCCGCGCCGTCGCGGCCCCGATGCCGGAGCTGGCGCCGGTGACGACGGCGGTCCGGTTGCGCACGGCGGCACCCTAGTGCGGCTGTGCGACGGGTCGTGGTGCCGCGCCGGTCCCGCGGACGGGTCAGGCGGTCTCGGGTGCCGACGGGTCGCCGTCGTCGGCGGGGCTCGGGCTGCCCCCCGAGCGATCTCCACCGATGGCCTCCGTCGACGGCTCGGGGTCGGGCCCGGGGTCGGGCTCGGCGTCGAGGTGGGGCCCCCGGTCGTGCGCGTGCTCGAGCTCCTCCTCGAGGTCGAGCAGCTGCTCGATCTCACCGCTGCCGCGCCGCCACTCCGTCCAGGCCACCAGCACGACCGAGCCGATGCTCAGCACGAGCAGGTACGGCCGGTAGGTGGAGATCAGCTCGAGCAGCGTGTCGACGACATCCTCGAACGCCTGGCCGGCGACCCGGAACAGCCACAGGCGACCGATGGTGCCGGCCACGTTCACGATGAAGAACGGCACCACCGGCATGGCGGATGCTCCGGCCAGGAGGCACACCGCGTTGTTGGGCATGATGAACACGAGCGGGTAGCGGGCCTTCTCGAACCACCCCTCGAGCCGTCGCATGATCGTGCCGAAGGTCGGCGTGCGCCGCTCCATCCAGGTGATGGCCTGGTCGCCGTAGAGGTAGCCGAGCAGGTAGAAGAGCGGGTCGGGCAGCAGCAGCCGGAACAGGCCGATCGAGTAGTAGACGGGCCACTCGAGCTGGTTCGTCGTGAGGATGAGGTACCGGTTGGTGCTGTTGAGCAGGATCATCAGCGCCGGGTTCTCGGTGACCAGCGTGGGCGCCAGCGCGTCGCCGACCCGTCCGGCGACGACCAGGCCGACCAAGGGCACCACGATCAGCGGCAGCGTCGACCGGCGGGTCGCGCCGGGTCGCAGGCCGCCCGGTGGCACCCGGCGCGGTTCGGTGGCGTCGTCTCGGTCGTCGTCCATGGGCCCGCTGACGTCGTGCTCGACTCGACGCCTGGTGCCATCCTCGCACCAAGGTCCGCTGCCGTCGACGCCAGGGCGGCGGTGATGTGACCGCCGTCGGCGACAGCCGGACGGCTCGGTGGCCGGACGGCTCGGTGGCCGGACGGGGACGCCTACGCTGCTGGCCGGCGCGAGCAGAGCGAGGGGGACCGCATGGAGGGGCTGGGCCACGACGGGGCGCACACACCGGGGTGCCACCGCGGCCTCGGCCGACGGCGCCCCAGCACGACCGGCTGCGCCGCAGAGGTCGTCTCGTGATCCGCCCGGTCGTCGCCTCGGTGGTGTCGGCCCTGCCGCCGGCGGTCGACCAGCGCGAGGTCGCGGCCGTGGCGCCGCGCCTGCACCCCGAGCTGGCCGGGTCGCGCTACCTCGACATGTTCACCAACGCCGGCATCGAGAGCCGGCACCTGGCGCTCGGCCTCGAGGAGTACCTCGTGCCCCGCTCCCTCGGCGAGCGCGCCGCCCTCGCCGAGGTGCTGGGCGGAGAGCTGGCCGCCGACGCCGCCGAGCACGCCATGGCGGCCTCGGGCATCGACCCGGCCGACATCGAGACCCTCGTGTACGTGTCGTCCACCGTCCTGCGGGCGCCCGAGCCCGGGGTCGACCTGATCGAGCGGCTCGGGCTGCCGACCACCGTGCGGCGGGTCCCCATCGCCGGCATGGCCTCGCTCGGCGGCGCCGCCGGGATCGGCCTCGCCGCCGACCTCGTGCGGGCCGGGCTCGGCCCGGCGGTGGTGGTGGCGTGCGAGATGAACTCGTTGACCTTCGTCGCCGGCGATCCGTCGCCCGAGTCGGTGGTCACCATGGCGCTGTTCTCCGACGGTGCCGCCGCGGTGGTGGTCGCGCCCGACGACGCCCTGCCGGCGTCGCCCGCTCGCCTCGAGGTCGTGGGCTACCACTCGACCCTGGTGCCCGACAGCCTCGACGTCATGGGCTTCGCCATGACCGACGACGGCCTGCTGTGGCACCTCTCACCAGACGTCCCGGACGTCGCCCGCCGCACGGCCCGGGGCGCCATGGAGGCGGCGGTGGCCTCGGTCGGCTGGACGCTGGCCGACCTGCAGCACGTGCTCCTGCACCCCGGCGGAGCCAAGGTGCTCGACGCCGCCATCGATGCGCTGGCCCTGCCCGCCGATGCCCTGCGCTGGTCGCGCCGCCGACTGGCGGCACACGGCAACCTGTCGAGCGTCACCTTGCTGACGGTGCTGCAGGACTTCCTCGGCGACGAACCGCCGCCGGCACCCGGCCGGGGCATCGCCACCGCCATGGGCCCGGGCTTCGGCTACGAGAGCGTGCTCGTCGAGCTGCGCCGCTGACGGCGGAGCCGGCGGAGGCGACGACGGGGGTGAGGGCGGCGGCGAATGGGGCGACGGCCGGGGCGGGGCCTAGCCTGGGGTCGCGATGGCCGACCGGACCTACGACTACTCCTTCGCCCGGCGGCCGGCCTGGATCGCGTCCCACCTGTTCGTGCTCGCCTGCGTGGTGCTGTTCGTCCGCCTCGGCTTCTGGCAGCTCGACCGCCTCCACGGGCGGCGTGAGGCGAACGCCCTGATCGAGGCCAGGATGGACGCGGCCCCTGCGCCGCTCGATGCGGTCGTCCCGCCCGGCTCGTCGGCCGACGACGCGCGCGACGCCACCTTCCGTCCGGTGACCGTGACCGGCACCTACCGCGCCGACCAGCAGGTGCTGGTGCGCAACCGCACCAACCAGGGGGCGCCGGGCTACTGGGTCCTCACGCCGCTCGAGACGACGCCCGATCGTGCCGTGGTGGTCAACCGGGGTTGGGTGCCGCTGCCCGCGGGCGAGGCCGCCGACGCCTCGCCCTACGCCCCGCCGACGGGGACGGTGACGGTGACCGGCCTCGTGCGCGACAGCGAGCGACGCGAGGGCCTGGGCGTGGCCGATCCCGAGACCGGCACCCTGACCGTGCTGTCGCGCGTCGACGTCGAACGGCTCGGCCAACAGGTGCCCGAGCAGCTCGCTGCGGTGTGGGTGCAGCTCACCGGCCAGGAGCCGGCGCAGACCGGCACGCTGCCGCTGGTGATCGAACGGCCGGTCCTCGACGACGGGCCGCACCTCAACTACGTAGGCCAGTGGTTCATCTTCGCCACCCTCACCGTGATCGTGTACCCGCTGCTGCTCCGGCGGGTCGCCCGCAACAAGGCGGCCGGGGGGCGTTCCGGCGACGACGGGATCGACCCGGCGCCGGCGCCGGCCCCGGTGGCGGCGGCGGGCGAACCCGTGGGCGACGTGGTGGCATCGGGATCGCCGAGCGCGGCGGGTGCCGGAGCCGACGGGTCGGTCCCGGTGCCCGGTCGATGAGCGACGCGACCGAGCCGACCCCCACCCAGCAACGGATCATCGTCGCCGCGCTCGCGTGCATCGAGCGCTGGGGGCTGGCCAAGACGAGCCTCGAGGACGTGGCCCACGAGGCCCACGTGTCGCGGGCGACGGTGTACCGGGCCTTCCCCGGCGGCCGTGACGAGGTGATCACCCTCACCGTGGCATCCGAGATCGAGCGCTTCTTCGCCCGGATCGAGGAGGCGGTGGCGGCCGAGCCCGATCTGGCGGCGAAGCTGCGCACCGGGTTGGTCTTCGGCCACCGGGCGCTGACCGAGCACCGCCTCCTCCAACAGGTGCTGTCGACCGAGCCCGAGGCCATCCTCACCGAGCTGTCGTCGATGGCCCCGTTGGTCGCCGAGGCCATCACGACCTACCTCGCCGGGCTGCTGGCCGACGAGACGCTGCGACCCGGGGTCCGGGTCGACGAGGCCGCCGACCACCTGGCTCGGCTGTACCTGTCGTACCTGGGCAGCCCCGGGCAGTGGGACCTCGCCGACGAGGCGGCGGTGGATCGCCTGGTCCGGACGCACCTGCTGGCCGGCATCGTCGCCGACCCCGGTCCGGGCACCCGTCCCGGCTGAGCTGCGCCGCGCCCGACCAGGGTGCGGCGGGCGGAGCCCCGATCCTGCCGGGGGCCGAGACGGGACCCGTGCTCGGCGGCCGTGCGGCGCGGGGCCCTCGTGGAGCCGATCCTCGGTCCCGGCCGCCGGGCCGAGCTGCGACCCATTTCACAGTCGCGACCCCTTGGCGATGAGACACGACGCGCCTTATTGTCTCACGAGATGGCTGCCACCACCCTGAGCGATGGCCCGCGCTCGGCCCCGGTCTCGCCCGCCCTCGAGGCGCGGGTCCTCGATGCCGCGGTCGCCTGCGTGCAGCGGTGGGGCGTGGCCAAGACCACCCTCGACGACGTGGCCCGCGAGGCGGGGTGCAGCCGGGCGAGCGTGTACCGGGCCTTCCCCGGGGGCAAGGAGCTGCTGCTCGAGGCCGCCGGCCGCAAGGAGGTCGGCGCCCTGCTCGACCGGCTCGCCGACGCCCTCGACACGGGTCGCGACCTGACCGACACCGTGACCCGCGGCTTGGTGGCCGCCGTGACCGAGGTGCGCTCCCACCCTGTGCTGCAGTACCTCGTCGAGCACGAGCCCGGGGTGGTGCTGCCCCACGTGTCCTTCGACGGGCTCGATCCGCTGCTCGCCCTCGCGACCGACTTCCTCGCGCCGTACCTCGCTCGCTTCGTGCCCGAGCGCGACGCCCGCGAGCTGGCCGAGGTCCTCGTCCGGCTCGTCGTGTCCCACGCCTTCGAGCCGTCGCCCTACGTCGACCTCACCGACCCCGGCGACGCCCGCCGCTTCGTCGTCACCTACGTCCTGGCCGGCGTGTCCGCACCCGAGGTCATCGACCTCGCCGGCTCGGCCGGCCCGATCAAGCCACAGCCCACCAGCCCATCCACGAACCGCTGACTCCAGCGGGGGGAAGCATCACACCAGGAGCAGCCATGACCAGCACCGAGTTCTCGAGCACCGAGGAGATCCTCGGCCGAGCCGAGGCCAACGACCTCGACGCCATCCTCGCCGTGCCCAACCCCTACGTCGACGGGGTCGTGCACCAGGTGCGCGACAACGCCGACGCCATCTTCACGTGGGACTACGAGAAGGGTGCCCGGCCGGCGCTCACCAAGCTCTACGAGAAGGCCAAGAAGGCCCAGTGGAACGGCGAGACCGACCTCGACTGGTCCCTCGACGTCGACCAGGAGGCCCTCGCCCGCATGGCGGTCACCGCCTCCAACGCCTCGGGGCCCTTCCTGGCGCTCACCGAGATGGAGGGGTCGCCCTTCAAGAGCTTCGGTGAGAAGGAGTGGGCCGAGCTGGGGGTCGAGTCGATGAACTGGCGCCTCTCGCAGTTCATGCACGGCGAGCAGGGTGCGCTGCTGTGCACGGCGAAGATCGTCGAGACGGTGCCGTGGATCGACGCCAAGTACTACGCCGCCACCCAGGTGATGGACGAGGCCCGTCACGTGGAGGTCTTCGCCAAGTACCTCGACGAGAAGCTGTCGGGGCACTACCCGATGAACACCCACCTGGGCCTGCTGCTCGACGACATCATCACCGACAGCCGGTGGGACATGACCTACCTGGGCATGCAGATCATGGTGGAGGGCCTGGCGCTGGCCGCCTTCGGGTTCATGCACCAGATGACCGAGGAGCCGCTGCTCAAGCAGCTGCTGCGCTACGTGATGAGCGACGAGGCCCGCCACGTGGCCTTCGGCGTGCTGTCGCTGAAGGAGTACTACGCCGAGCTGTCCGACGCCGAGATGCGCGAGCGCCAGGAGTTCGCCTTCGAGGCCGCCGTGCGCATGCGCGACCGGCTGCTGCAGCAGGAGGTGTGGGAGCGCATCGGCGTGCCGGTCAAGGAGGCCATCGAGCTGTCCAAGATGACCCCCGACGCCGCCATGTTCAACCAGTTCCTCTTCTCCAAGATCGTGCCCAACTGCAAGAAGCTGGGTCTGCTCGACGCCTCCGGCGGCTGGCTGCGCGACCGCTTCACCGAGATCGGCGTGATCCAGTTCGAGGACTGGGTCGACACCGGCGACGAGTACGAGCAGTTCGCGCTGGAGAACACCGCGCCCGAGGGCGAGGCGGCGTCGGCCTGACCATCGTCCCGACGCCGCCGGGTCACCCGACCCGGTCCTCGCCGACGCGGTAGCCTCGCGGCGCTTCCTGTCATGCGGAGCGGGCCACCTTCGGGTGGTCCTCTTCGCGTCCGGGCGACGGCCCGCCGGCCGGGCTGGGCACCGGGCGACGGGCGGGGCGTCGCGGGGCACGGGCGGTGGGCATCCCTGTGGCGCCGGCCGGCGGGTGCTGTGCTGTCGGCGTGGCCGCAGCTCCGGGACCCGTCGCCCTGGTGACCTCCCGTGCCGACCCCCACGGCGGCGAGAACGACGCCCCCTTGGTCCCGGCACTGGCCGAGGCCGGCGTGCAGGCGACGTGGGTGATCTGGGACGACGTCACCGTGGACTGGTCGAGCTTCCGGGCCGTGGTCGTGCGCTCGCCGTGGGACTACACCGAGCGCTACGAGGAGTTCCTCGCCTGGATCGACCGCGTCGGCGCGACCACCGCGGTGTGGAACCCGCCCGAGCTGCTGCGGTGGAACAGCCACAAGGGCTACCTGCTCGAGCTCGGCCAGCGCGGCCTGCCCACCGTGCCGACCCTGCTCGTGCGGGCGTGGGAGGCGTGTCCCGACCTCGACCACCTGGTGCAGGCCAACGGGTGGGACGAGCTGGTCCTCAAGCCCGCCGTGTCGGTGGGGGCCAAGGGCACGACCCGCTGGGGCGCCGCCGATGCGGTCTCGGGAGGTCCCGCCGCCGTCGAGCTGGGCCGGCTGCACGCCGCCGGCGACGTGCTGGTGCAGCCCTTCGTGCCCGAGATCGGTGCGGCCGGCGAGACCTCGGTGGTCTTCCTCGGCGGGCGCTACTCGCACGCGGTGCGCAAGGTGCCGGCGGCGGGCGACTTCCGCGTCCATGCCCACCACGGTGGGCGGGAGATCCCCACCCAGGCGCTTCCCGACGAGATCCGCCTCGCCCGCCAGACCCTCGCCGCCCTCGACGTCCCGACGCTGTACGCGCGGGTCGACTGCGTGGCCGTCGGTGGCATGCCCGTGCTCATGGAGCTCGAGGTCCTGGAGCCGGATCTGTTCCTCACCTTCGACGAGCTGGCCCCGGCCCGCTTCGCGGCCGCGCTCACCGCCGTGTGGTGACCGGGCCGACACGGCTGGCTACCGTCTCGGGTCGATGGAGGGGCGAGCGGACCAGTCCACCTCACCCGACGGCGACCGGTGCGCCCTGGTGCTGCTCGGGCTGCGGCTCACGTCGTTCGCCCCGACCGAGCGGGTCGCGAGCGTCGTCGGCCTCTCCGTCGAGGAGGCCGCGCCCCACCTCGACGCCGCGCTCGACGCCGGCTGGGCCAGGCACCGCGAGGGCCGGCTCAGCGGGTGGGTGCTGACGGCGGCCGGCCGGGCGGAGGGTGAGCGGCTGTTGGCCGAAGAGCTCGACCGGGTGGGCGCGCGCGACGAGGTCCACCGCGGCTACCGCCGCTTCCTGGCCCTGAACGGCAGGTGCCTGCAGGTGTGCACCGACTGGCAGCTGCGCGCCGACGGCGACGACCAGGTGGTGAACGACCACACCGACGCCGACTACGACGCTGCGGTGATCGACCGTCTGGCCACGCTGCACGACGAGATCCGGCCCGTCCTCGGTGAGCTGGCCGCGGCCCTGCCCCGGTTCGGGACCTACGTGCCTCGCTTCTCGTCGGCTCGGGCCCGGGTCGAGGCCGGCGAGCACGAGTGGTTCACCCGGCCCGATCTCGACTCCTTCCACACCGTCTGGTTCGAGCTGCACGAGCACCTGCTCGCCACGCTCGGCATCGACCGTGCCACCGAGGCCGGCTGACGGCGACGCCATCGCCACGCCGCGGCGCCGTCGATGCAGCACGCGGTCGGTGGCTCGTCGCCGCCGGTCACCGGGCCCCGCGAACCCGCACGGTCACGCACGGCTCGGGCACTAGAGTCGCCGGGACCACCGGCCCCTCGGCGGGGCCGTCCACCCGTCTCAGGAGATGCCCCCGATGGCCCGCTTCGGCGCCGTGCTCACCGCCATGGTCACGCCCTTCGACGACGAGGGCGCGGTCGACCTCGACGGCGCGGCCCGGCTGGCGGCGTGGCTCGTGGCGCAGGGCAACGACGGGCTCGTGGTCACCGGCACGACGGGCGAGGCCTCGGTGCTCACCGACGAGGAGCAGGTCGAGGTCTGGCGGGCGGTGCGGGGTGCGGTCGACGTCCCCCTCGTCGTGGGGTGCGGCACGAACGACACCCGCCACGCCGCCGAGCTCACGGCCCGGGCCGACGCGGTCGGCATGGACGGGGTGCTGCTGGTGACCCCGTACTACAACCGACCGTCGCAGGCCGGGATCGACGCCCACTTCCGGGCCCTCGCCGCCGCCACCGAGCTGCCGGCGGTGCTGTACGACATCCCGGTGCGCACCGGCCGCAAGATCGCCACCGACACCATCCTGCGGCTGGTCACCGAGGTCGACAACATCGTGGCGGTCAAGGACGCCGCCGGGAGCCCGGCCGAATCCGCTCGGCTGGTGGCCGAGGCCCCCGACGGCTTCGAGCTCTACAGCGGCGACGACTCGTTGACGCTGCCGTTGCTGTCGATCGGCGCCGTCGGCGTGATCGGCGTGTGCACCCACTGGTGCGCGGCGGAGATGGGCGAGATGGTGGCGGCCTTCGCCAAGGGCGACGTCGAACGAGCCCGCGACCTCAACGCGGGGATGCTGGCGTCCTTCGACTTCGAGAGCGGCGACGCCAACCCGAACCCCATCCCGGCGAAGGCGATGCTGCGGGTGCTCGGCCAGCCGGCCGGGCAGTGCCGCCTCCCGATGGGTCCGGCCCCCGACGGTCTCGAGGACCGAGCGCGCGAGGTGCTCGCCGGCCTCGGCCGCCCGGGGTTCTGAGTCCGCCATGGCCGAGCCCGTCCGCATCACCTTCCTCGGGGGGCTGGGTGAGATCGGTCGCAACTGCGCGGCCTTCGAGGTCGAGGGCCGCATCCTGCTGCTCGACTGCGGGCTCATGTTCCCCGACCTCGACATGCTCGGGATCGATCTCGTGCTGCCCGACTTCTCGTGGCTGCTCGACAACGCCGACCGGATCGAGGGCTGCATCGCCACCCACGGCCACGAGGACCACACCGGTGGCCTGGCCTTCCTGCTGCGCGAGCTGTCGTTCCCGATCTACGGGTCGCCGTTGACCCTCGGGCTGGCCCGCAACCGCATCGAGGAGGCCGGCCTGCTCGATCGCACGCGGTTCATCGCGGTCGCCGACGGCGAGCGGCGCCGGATCGGGCCCTTCGACGTGGAGTTCATCCCCGTCACCCACTCCGTGCCCCACGGCTTCGCCACCGCGTTCCACACGCCGCAGGGCATCCTCTTGCACTCCGGCGACTGGAAGCTCGATCTCACGCCGGTCGACGGCCGGCTCACCGACCTCGCCCGCATCGGCTCGCTGGCCGACCAGCACGGCATCCGCCTGCTGCTGTCGGACTCGACCAACGCCGACGAGAAGGGCCACTCGGCCTCGGAGACCAGGGTCGGTGCGGTCCTGTACGACCTGTTCCACGAGCACGACGGCAAGCGGATCATCACCACCTGCTTCGCGTCCCACATCCATCGCGTCCAGCAGATCGCCGACGCCGCCCTGGCCTTCGACCGCACCATCGCCACGATGGGCATGTCCATGAAGAAGAACGTGCGGCTGGCCCGTGAGATGGGCCTGCTCGACATCCCGGAGCGGTCGCTGCGCGACATCGACGAGATCGGCGACCTCGACCCCGGCCGGGTGTGCGTGATCTCCACCGGCTCCCAGGGCGAGCCCATGTCGGCGCTGGCCCTCATGGCGGCCAGCGAGAACCGGTGGCTGCGGGTCGGCGATGGCGACGTCGTCATCCTCAGCTCCCATCCGATCCCGGGCAACGAGGCCAACGTGTCGAAGGTGATCGACGGGCTCGTGCGCCTCGGCGTGGAGGTGGTCCACACCGGCATCGCCGACGTCCACGCCAGCGGCCACGCGAAGCAGGAGGAGCTCAAGACCCTGCTGTCGGTGGCTCGGCCCGACCACTTCGTGCCCGTGCACGGCGAGTACCGCCACCTCGTCGCCCACGCGCGGTTGGCCCGACAGATGGGCGTGCCCGACGACGACGTCGTGATCTGCGAGGACGGCGACACCGTCGTGCTCACCGACGACGGCATCGAGCGGGGCGGGCGGGTGCCGGCGGGCTACCTGTACGTCGACGGGATCGTCGGCGACGTCGGCACCGGCGTGCTGCGCGACCGTCGGGTGCTGGCGGCCGAGGGCGTCGTGGTCGTGATCGTGGCCGTCGACCGGGAGACCGGGGCGATCATCACCGGCCCCGAGATCATCACCCGGGGTTGGGTGTACGCCCCTGAGGCCGAGGACCTCCTCGACGAGTGCGCCGAGCGCGTCCGCGACGCGGTGAAGGACGCCTTCGGCCACGACGCCACCGACATCGAGAGCCTGCAGCGGGTCGTGCGCCGCGCCGCCGGCCGCTTCGTGAACGAGCAGACCCGCCGCCGGCCCATGATCGTGCCGGTGGTGATGGAGGCCTGAGCCGGGTCCTGCGGGCACCTCGCGGTCGCGCCGGGTGCTCTTGGCGCGGTGGTGACGGTGACGGTCGGCAACACCCATTGCATCGGGACGGTCGGCGGTGCCCACCGGGACCTTCGGCAGCGTCGTCGCCGCCGGCCTCGGGCCTACGGTGCGAGTGCGGGATCGCGGACGGGTGCGCCGGACTGGGAGGTCCCGCCGGACGAGGAGGTGCCCCATGCGCCGACGCCACGTCCCCCGTCGCCGACCGCGCGCCATTGCGACGGTCGGTGCGCTCGCGCTCCTCGCCGCCTTCCTCCTGGGCGCGGCGGCCGCCCCGGCGGGGGCCGGGGGCCCGCTGGCCCCGAAGGGGCCGGCCGACTGCACCGCCGACCTCTCCGTGACGGTGTCGGCCCAGATGCTGCCCGAGTACCCCCGGGCGCTCGTCGTCGGCGTCGATGTCGAGAACGCCGGGACGTGCGCCGTGAGCAGCGCGTCGGTCACGGGCTACGCGCCGGCCGGGGTGGTCTTCGCGATGGCCCAGCCCACCCTGGGCACGGCCGACGAGACCACGTGGACGATCGGGGCCATGTCCGCGGGTTCGCTCGCCCACCTCGACTACCTCGCCGCCGTCCCGCTCGCCTTCCCGTCCCCGACGATCGCCAGCACGGTCACCGTCACCCACGAGCTGGTCGACGCCACGCCCGGTGACAACAGCGCGCCCTACTCGGTGCTTGTCGACCCCGTCGTGCGCACCGGCGGCTTCCATCCGCTGGCGCCGGCCAGGGTCTTCGACACCCGTGACGGCACCGGCACGCCGGCGGGCAAGATGTCGCCCGGCTCGACCCGCACGCTGGCGATCCTGGGTCGGGGCGGCGTCCCGCTGCCCGGCGTCGACTCCGTCGTGCTCAACATGACGGTCACCCAGGCCACCGCCGCGTCCCACCTCACGGTCTGGCCCGACGGCGTGGCGAAGCCGACGGCCTCGTCGCTCAACTTCTGGAGCGGCTCGACCGTCGCCAACCTCGTGACCGTGCGGATCGGCCAGACCGGCCTGATCGACATCTTCAACAACAGCGGCTCCGTCCACGTGATCGCCGATGTCGTCGGCTGGTACAGCTCCGAGCCGAACAACGGGGTCGGCTTCAGCGCCATCACGCCGGACCGGTTCTACGACACCCGCGACAAGAACGAGCCCTTCTGGCCCGGCGACGAGTGGCAGTTCTGGCTCGGGGCCGGCGCCCCGTACTCGGCGCTCGCCCTGAACGTGACCGTCACCGGCGCCACCGCCACCTCGCACCTGCGCGTGTGGCCCGACGACAAGCCACGGCCCGAGGCGTCGAACCTCAACTTCGAGGCGGGTGACACGCGGCCGAACATGGTGATCGTCGGTCTCGGTGCGGGCGATCGCGGGTTCAAGATCTACAACAACTCCGGGTTCGTGCACGTGATCATCGACGTCGTCGGCGTGTTCGGTCTGGACGGGAGCCTGGGGGGCGGGTTCCACGGCGTCACGCCCCACCGCGTGCTCGACACGCGCGACGGCGTCGGCGCGCCCAAGGCACGGGTCGGTGCGGGAGCCTCGGTCGAGGTGACGGTCGCCGGCCAGGGCGGGGTGCCCGATTGGGCCCAGACCGTCGTCATGAACGTCACGTCGGTGGCGCCGAGTGCGCCGACCCACCACACGATCTGGCCCACGGGGGAGCCCATGCCCCTGGCGTCGAGCCTCAACAACATCCCCGGCGACATCCGGCCGAACCTCGTGATGGCGAAGATCGGCGCCAACGGCAAGGTCAGCCTCTACAACAACTCAGGGATGGTCGACCTCATCGCCGACATCGTCGGCTGGAGCGGCTGAGGCCCGCGCTCGTGGTCGGACCGACGGCCGCGCCCAGTGGACGCAGCTCGAGCTCGCACTGCGAGCAGCCGTCCCGGTGTCGCGCCACCGTGTCGGTCCTCCTTGGTGCGCTACCGGGGCGGCCCACTACCCTCGCCGCATGTCCGTCGACGCCTCCGACGCCTCGCCCCGCTCGCTGCTCGCCGCTGCCGGCGACGCCCTGCTCGACCGCAAGGAGCAGCTGACCCTCGACGAGCTCGCCGGTCTGGCGGCCCTGCCGGACTCGGCGGTGCCCTCGCTGGCCGCCCTGGCCCACGAGGTGCGCCTGGCGTGGTGCGGCCCGGAGGTCGAGGTCGAGGGCATCCTGTCGGCCAAGACCGGCGGCTGCCCCGAGGACTGCCACTTCTGCAGCCAGTCGTCCAAGTTCGAGACCCAGGTGCTGGCCACCCCGTTCCTCGACACCGACGAGGTGCTGCGCGCCGCCGAGGAGACGGCCCGGCTCGGCGCCAGCGAGTTCTGCATCGTCCTCGCCCTGCGGGGTCCCGACGAGCGCACCATGCAGCGCATCCTCGAGCTGGTGCCCCTGGTGCGCGACCGAGTGGGCATCAACGTGGCGGTGAGCGCCGGCATCCTCGACGACGACCAGGCCCGCCGTCTCGCCCAGGGCGGTGTGCACCGCTACAACCACAACCTCGAGACGGCGGCCTCGTACTTCCCCGAGATCGTCACGACCCACACCTGGCAGGAGCGCCACGACACCTGCCGGCGGGTCCTGGCCAACGGCATGGAGCTGTGCTGCGGCGTGCTGCTCGGGATGGGGGAGTCCGACGCCCAGCGGATCGAGCTCATCGGTCAGCTGCGCGAGGTCGAGCCGGCAGAGGTCCCGATCAACTTCTTGAACCCGCGGCCGGGCACGCCGCTGGGTGACCGCCCGATCGTCGAGCCGCTCGAGGCGATCCGCTGGATCGCCCTGTTCCGGCTCGGCCTGCCGTCGGTGATCCTGCGCTACGCGGGCGGGCGCGAGGTCACCCTGCGCGAGCTGCAGGCCCTCGGCATGACCTCGGGCATCAACGCCCTCATCGTCGGCAACTACCTCACCACCCTCGGGCGCACCCCCGACGAGGACCTGCAGATGCTCGACGACCTGCGCATGCCCATCGGCGTGCTGTCGAAGGTGCTCTGAGGCCCGGTCGTCGCGGTCGTCTCGACCTCGCCATGGCCGACGCCTACTGCCGCTGGTGCGGCCGCCGGGCCGACGAGTGCGACGGCTCGTGTCGGCGGGCCCTCGACCCGCCGCGCTGCTGCCCGATCTGCGGGCGCCGGCTGCGCGTGCTGGTGATCCCCACCGGCTACGAGGCGTCCTGTCGGGACCACGGCCCGCTGCCGGCGAGCTGACCGCCCGGGCAGACGCCGGTCGCGTCGGTCAGGACCGGGCCCCGGAGACGGCGCGCACCACGCCGCCCCCTTCCTGCTTGGCGCGGTAGAGCACGGCGTCGGTGGCGTCGAGCAGGGCGTCGACGTCGTGGTCGTCCGGCCCGTGCGTGAGCAGACCGATGCTGACCGAGACCTCGGGTTCGTGGTGGGGCGGCCGGAGGTGGGTGAGGAGGCGCTCGGCGAAGATCCGGCCCTCGTCGCCGGTCGCCGACGGCAGGTACACGGCGAACTCGTCGCCGCCGAGGCGGGCGACGAGGTCGGTCTCCCGGGCGCAGCGGCGGGCGGCCTCGGCCACGCCGACGATGGCGGCGTCGCCCGCGGCGTGCCCGCCCCGGTCGTTGATCGGCTTGAGCCCGTCGATGTCGATGCAGGCCAGGGTGCCCACGTCGCCGGCCCGGTTGGCTCGGCGCAGCGCCAGGGTGAGCGCCGAGCGGAACGCCCGGCGGTTCAGCACGCGGGTCAGCGGATCGATGCCGGCGAGCTCTCGGTGCTCGTCGAGGAGGCGGCGCAGCGCGGCCATCAGCAGGCCCACGGCGACGAACAGGCAGACGTGGGTCGCGCCGTTCCACCACGTGGCGGCGGCCCCCTGGGCCTGCAGCCCGGCGACGACCATGCCCGCGGCCGCCGCGTAGAGGGCCATGCCGACGGCGGCGCGTCGCCCGCTCGTCCAGGCGACCCCCAGGATGGGCAGCATGTAGAGCAGGTCGAGCTGCAGGACCGGATCGGTCAGGTAGTCCGCCCACGCCACCAGCGGGATCAGCAGCACCGACGCGACGAGGATCGGTGCACGCGCGTGCGCCGAGGACAGCCAGCGGGCGATCGAGACCGATCCCACGTGACCCAGTATCGACCCCGGGCGGCCGCCGCTCCCGTCGCCCGGCACGGCTCGATCGGACCCCTGACCCGTGGCGACCCCGGCACCGGTCGTTGCGGGCCGCGGCGCAACGCCGGGTGGGCGGTCCACCACCGCGGGGGTATCGTCTGGTTGGCTTGATGCAGCCGCACCCGGCGCGGGCAAGGGGTCGCCAGGTGGTGCGCCGTCCTTCGTCGTACCCGAGCACCCGTCCCCGACCGCACCGGTGAGGCCCGTGGCAACCAAGCAGCAGACCCGCAGCCGCTCCTCCAGCCGTTCCCGCTCGTCGGGGTCCTCGCGGTCGGGCAAGGGCACGAAGCGCCCGGCGGCCCGACGGCCGGCCACGCCCCCGAGTCCGCGGTCACGCGGGCCGTGCGGGAGGCGTTCGACGGTCACGGCCACGACGCCTGGGGGCTGTTCCTGCTGGTCCTCGGCGTCGTCAGCGGGCTCGGCATCTACGCCGACCTCGCCGGTCCCATCGGCACGGCCGTCGCCACCGGCGTCGAAGACCTCGTCGGCTACGCCGCCTACGCCCTGCCGCCGCTGATGGTGGTGCTCGGGCTGCTGCTCATCCGGGGCCCGCGCGAGGGCGAGCCCGTCGAGCGGTCGGTCCGGCCCATCATCGGGTCGCTGCTCGTGCTCATCTCGGTCTGCGGCCTGCTGCACATCGCCGGCGGGCGGCCCCAGTGGGGCGAGGACCTGGCTCGCTTCGCCAGCGCCGGCGGGGTCCTCGGTGCCGGCGTCGCCGGGCCGCTGGAGCGCTTCCTCGCGGTGTGGGGCGCGGCCTTCGTCCTGCTCGCCCTCGGGATCCTGGGGCTGGTGATCGCCACCGGCACCACCGTGCGCCATGCCGCCGTCGGCACCGCCGAGAAGGTGCGCCCGGCCCGCTCGTTCCTGTCCCGCCACCTCGGCCGCCTGTTCGAGCTCGGCAGCCCCGTCGACGCCGCCCCCGAGCCCGACGACGACGGGCCGGCCGAGCCGGTGGTGACGGTGGCCGGCGAGGAGGGTGCCGCCGAGCCGGCGGCGTCCGACAGCGAGCCGGCGGACGAGGCGCCGACCCCCAAGAAGCCGCGCAAGAAGAAGCCGCCGCCCGAGGCCCACGTCCCCGACGAGACCGAGGACGCCGAGCAGCTGGCGATCGACCTCGGGCCGGCGGCCCAGGCGTCGCCGTGGAAGCTGCCACCGGCCAAGCTGCTCGACAAGGTCGAGGCTGCCGAGATCGACCGCCGCTTCGTCGAGGAGCAGGGCCGCACGCTGGAGTCGGCGCTGGCCGAGCACGGCGTCGAGACCCGCCTCGTCGGCATGGTCGTGGGGCCGACCGTGACCCGCTTCGAGCTCGAGCTCGGGCCCGGCGTGAAGGTCGCCCGGGTCACCAGCCTGCACAAGGACATCGCCTACGCGATGGCCTCGCCCGACGTGCGCATCCTCGCCCCGATCCCGGGCCGCCAGGCCATCGGTGTCGAGGTCCCCAACACCCACCGCCAGGTCGTGGCCCTCGGCGACCTGCTGACCTCGCCCGAGGCCAAGCGGGCCCGGCACCCGCTCGAGGTGGCGGTGGGCCGCGACATCAACGGCAAGACCGTCATGGCCAACCTGGCCAGGATGCCCCACATCCTCATCGCCGGCGCCACCGGTGCCGGCAAGTCGAGCTGCATCAACTCGATCATCACGTCGGTCCTGATGCGCTCGACGCCCGACCAGGTGCGCCTCATCCTCGTCGACCCCAAGCGCGTCGAGCTGGGTCAGTACAACCGCCTCCCGCACCTGCTCACCCAGGTGGTGACCAACCCCAAGAAGGCCGCCAACGCCCTCGCCTGGGCCGTGCGGGAGATGGAGCGGCGCTACGACCTGCTGTCCGAGGTCGGCGTGCGCGACATCGACGGCTACAACGCGGCGTTCGACCGGGGCGACTTCGAGCCGGGCCCCGACGAGGATCCCGAGACGGCGCGCACCTTCGAGCGCCTGCCCTACATCCTCGTGGTGGTCGACGAGCTCAACGACCTGATGATGGTGGCGGCTCGCGACGTCGAGGAGTCGATCTGCCGCATCGCCCAGATGGCCCGCGCCGTGGGGATCCACCTCGTCATCGCCACCCAGCGCCCGTCGGTCAACGTCATCACCGGGGTGATCAAGGCCAACATCCCGGCCCGGCTGGCCTTCGCCGTGTCGAGCGTCGCCGACTCCCGCGTGATCCTCGACCAGGCCGGCGCCGAGCGCCTCGTCGGCAAGGGCGACATGCTCCTGCTCGACCAGACCTCCAGCATCCCGTCTCGCATCCAGGGCGCCTGGGTCACCGAGAAGGAGGTGCGGGGGGTCGTCGCCCACTGGCGGCGGCTGGCGCCCGAGGTGGACTTCGACGACGACGCCGTGCAGGGCACCGACGAGGGAGGGCTGCCGGGTGGCAGCGGCGCCGGCGGAGGTGGCGACGAGGACGACGACGACCTGCTGCTGCAGGCGATGGAGCTGGTGGTGCGCTCCCAGCTGGGCTCCACCTCCATGCTGCAGCGCAAGCTGAAGGTCGGCTTCGCCCGGGCGGGCCGCCTCATGGACCTGCTCGAGCAACGGGGCGTGGTCGGTCCGAGCGTGGGATCGAAGGCCCGCGACGTGCTCATGACCCCCGAGGAGCTCGACGAGGCGCTCGGGACCAGTGCCTGATCCGACGGCCCGGGCCGAGGCCTGATCCTGCCCGTCGCCGAGCGGATCAGCGCGGGACCAGCTCGATGGACGCTCCGGCGAGGCGGTCGAGGGCCTTGCTCTCGCGCTGATAGGGGCGGGCGGCGAACACCAACGTGTCGAGCGGGTACCACAGCCCGACCCAGGCGAGCACGATGAAGATGCCGTTGCCGAGGAAGGTCTGGACCAGCTCGTTGTCGGTGTCGCGGGAGAACACCTCGGAGCCGAGCAGGCCGAGGGCGAGCAGCAGGAGCCCGAGGAACAGCGCGTTGAACCCGTCGTGGCGCAGCGCCCGGACCTCGTTGTGGTTGTAGCGGCGCCGGTTGGCGCAGTAGCGGCGCAGGCTCTTCGCGACCTGGTCGTCCAGGCCGGGCGTGATCTCGTCCCGGGGCAGCGAGATGCGCAGCACCACGTCGCGGGCGCGCAACGAGTACGCCTTGAGCTCGCTGATCGCCTGTTCGACACCGGTCAGCCAGTTCCGGTACTCGGAGAAGAGGTCGGCGGTCGGCAGCTCGAACAGCTCTGACGCCGTGTGCAGGCGCAGCTCGATCAGGCGCGGCTCAGGCATGGTCGCGTCGTCCTGGTCGGGTCCTCGGCGGTGTCGCCATCGGCCAGCCGCTCAGATCCGCGTCGCCGCGAACCGCCCGCGGGCCTCGGGCGTGGTGATCTCACCGCACACCTGCAGCCGATCGATCGAGGTGATGGTGACCTCGGGCTCGACCTGGTTGAAGCCCGACGAGATCTCGCGACCCGCCGACGACCACACCGTGTAGCTGTTGAGCTGGCGGGTCGGGTTGGTGTCGGCGGTGGCGCCGCCCTTCGACGGGGTGTAGCTGCCCGGCGTGAGCGTCGAGCCCGCCGGCGTCGACACGTAGACGTTGACCGCCAGCTGGTCGCCGGTGAGCGACGGCTGGAAGACCTTGGACGCCTCGCCCTCGGACAGGTCGTAGCTGGCGATGGTGATCGACGCCGAGCTGTCCAGCGTGACGTCGGCGTAGGCGCGGGCCGCCCGCAGCGTCCTCTGGCCGTCCTTGGTCTGCACGGTGAGGACCGTCTCGGTCGGGCACGGGCTCGCCGTCGTCGCCGTGGGGATCGTGGTCGGCAGGGTCGGTGGCCCGTCCTCCCGCAGCGGTGGGCCGCCGTTGCCGCCGGGCTCGTCGTCCTTGGTCCCGCACGCGGCCGCGGCCAGCACGGTCGCGGCCAGCAGGAGGCCGGCGGTGCGGCGGGGCGGCCTGGCCATCGGGACTCCTTCGGGTCGGCGGTGGGAGCTCCGCGGCCGGTGGACACCGGCCGCGTCGTGCCCGCATGGTCTAGCCGGTCCGGGCGCAGCGGTCGCGCCCGGATGCCATGCTGTCGGGCCATGACCGACCAACCCCTGGCGTTCCGCGACGTCGCCTCCGGGCTGCGCTTCCCCGAGGGCCCGATCGCCCAGGCCGACGGCAGCGTCCTGCTGACCGAGATCGAGCGCGGCACCCTGAGTCGCGTCGACACCGGCACCGGGGAGGTGGCGGTGGTGGCCGAGACCGGTGGTGGTCCCAACGGTGCCGCCTTCGGCCCGGACGGGAAGGTGTACGTCACCAACAACGGCGGGTTCTTCGAGTGGCACGACCTCGACGGGATGCTGCTACCGGGCGCGGTCCCGGCGGAGCACCGCCACGGCTCGCTGCAGCGGGTGGACCTGGTCACCGGCGCGGTCGACACCGTGGCGACCGAGTGCGACGGACGACCCCTCGTCGCCCCGAACGACCTGGTGGTCGACACCGACGGCGGCATCTGGTTCACCGACCACGGTGTGCAGGACGATCCGCCGGGACCACGACCATGCGTGGGGTACGCGACCCCCGACGGGTCGGTCGTGCGCGGCGTGGTCTACGGCCTGCACGGCACCAACGGCATCGGCCTGTCGCCGGCCGGCGACCGCCTCTACGTCGCCGAGACCCACCACGGGCGGCTCTGGGCCTTCGAGATCACCGGCGCCGGCGAGGTGGTCGCCGGGGGCCGTCCCGACCAGCCGAGCCACGGCGGGACCCTGCTGTTCGACGCACCCGACGGGGAGCTGTTCGACTCGCTGGCCGTCGACGGCGACGGGTGGGTCAACGTCGCCGCCCTCGGCAGCGGCGGCATCCGCTCCGTCTCGCCCGACGGCGACCGGGTCGAGCACCACCCCACTGGCGACCCCATCACCACCAACATCTGCTTCGGCGGCCCCGCCGACGCCGACGAGGCGCACCTCGCCTACGTGACGCTGTCGTCGAGCGGCCGCCTCGCCGTCGCCGAGTGGCCCCGTCCCGGCCTGCGCCTGGCCTTCTGATCCGAGGAGCGTGTCCGCCATGGCCGTCCCCCAGCCCGGCATCTTCGCCCAGGGCACGAGGAGCCACTACCAGCTCGAGCTCGACGTGCGTCCCGGCGTCGGCTCCGACGAGGTGGTCGCCGCCCTGCGCGGTCTGCGCGGGCCGGCCGTGACCGCCGGCGGGGCGAACCTCGTCGTGGCTCTGGGCGCGGACCTGGCCCGGCGCCTCGCGCTGCCCGGCGGGGTCCCCGACGCGCTCACCGCCTTCGCGGCGATCGAGGGGCTCGACGGGAAGGCAGCGCCGTCCACGCAGCACGACCTGTGGATCTGGATCCACGGCACGGGCGAGGACGTCGCCCTCGACACGGCGCGGCAGGCCCAGGCTGCGCTCGGCGACGTCGCCGCGGTGGCCGTCGACCAGCCCTGCTTCGTCTACAAGGACTCGCGCGACCTCACCGGCTTCGTCGACGGCACCGCCAACCCGCGGGTGGACGAGGCACCTGAGGTCGCCTGCGTCCCCGACGGCGAGGTGGGGAGGGTGGTGCCTTCGTGCTCGCCCAGCGGTGGGTCCACGACCTCGCGTCGTTCGAGGCCCTGCCGGTGGAGGACCAGGAGCGGGTGTTCGGCCGTACCAAGGTCGACAGCGTCGAGCTCGACGATGACGTGAAGCCACCGAACGCCCACATCGCCCGGGTGGAGATCGAGGACGAGGACGGCGAGGAGCTCGAGATCTACCGGCGGTCCACGCCCTACGGGAACGTGGGGGAGCACGGCCTGTACTTCCTCGCCTTCGCCGCCGATCCCTCCCGCTTCTCCACGATGCTCTCGCGGATGTTCGGCGTGGGTGACGACGGCGTGCGCGACCGGCTGACCGACTTCTCCCGGCCCGTGACCGGCTCGATCTACTTCGCCCCGAGCCTCGACGCCCTCAACGAGCTGCTGGGCTGACGGGCGGCATCGTTGCCATGCGGTGGACGGTGCACGGCGAGCGGACGATCTACGACTCACCGTGGGTGCGCCTGACGCTGGTCGACGTCGAGGTGCCCGACGGCGATCGGTTCGAGCACCACGTCGTCCGCTTCCCGCGCTCGGCCGCCGGGGTGGTGGTGCACGACCCGGGGCGTGGGGTGCTGCTGCTGTGGCGCCACCGCTTCATCACCGACACGTGGGGCTGGGAGGTCCCCGCCGGTTGGGTCGAGGAGGCCGAGTCGGTCGAGGCAGCGGCGGCCGCGAGACGCTGGAGGAGACGGGCTGGCGGCCCGGCCCGCTCACGCCGATGACCACGTACCACCCCGCCAACGGCGTGTCGGACCACACCTTCCACCTGTTCGCCGCCGCCGGCGCGACCCACGTCGGTGAGCCGGTCGACCGCAGCGAGAGCGAGCGGGTGGCGTGGCTGTCCCTCGACCGCCTCCGCGACGAGCTGCGGCGGGGCAACGTGCGTGACGGGATGAGCGTGACCGCGCTCACCTGGGCTCTGGCGCTCGGTCCGTTGCGCAGGGCCTGAGCGGCCGCGACGCCGTCGGCGGCCGGCCCCGATCGCCGTCCCGTGAACCGATCGGGCCGGTCGATGCGACAGAGCTGGTGAGCAGGAGGTCCACCGTGTTCACCCCCACGCCGATCGTCCCGTCCCCGTCCTCCTCCCCGTCCCCGTCACCTCCCCCGTCCTCCCCGTCCCTGGCCCCGTCCCCGTCACCTCCCCGTCCCCGTCGGCGTCCCCGTCCCCGTCCGCGTCGCCGGTCCCCACGGCCACCGCTGCCGCGGCGGGCGCCGCCGAGTCGGCGACGGACGGCGGGGGCCCGCCCCGAGCGCGGTGGCCCTTCGTGGTGCTCGTCGTCGCCGTGGTCGCGTCGGTGATCACCAAGGTCGGGCCCGGAGGGCGCTGCTGTTCGGCTTCCTCGTCGCCGTGCCGGTCGAGCGGATCTGGCGACGGCACGACTTCGGGGTGCGCCGCCCGGGGCTGAGGACCGACGCCTTCCACTTCCTGTTCACCGGCGCCCTGCAGACCGCCGCTCTCGTCGTCGCCGTGGTGATCTGCATGCTCCCGCTGTGGCCGCTGCTGGGCAACCCGGTGGCGCAGGGGTTCCAGCAGCTCCCCGGCGCGCTCCAGGCGGTGCTGGCGCTGGTGACCTTCGAGCTGTTCGGCTACTGGTACCACCGCCTCTCCCACGAGTGGGCGTTCCTGTGGCGGTTCCACGCCGTGCACCACTCGAGCGAGCGGCTCGACTGGATCGCCGCGGCCCGCCTGCACCCGCTGGAGGGGTTCTTCGCCGGCCTCGTCGTCGGCCCACCGCTGCTGCTGCTCGGCGTGCGGCCGACGACGCTGGGGGTCCTCGGCGTGGTGACCCAGCTGTGGGCCGTGACCCTGCACATGAACGTGCGCTGGCGGATGCGGGCGCTCGACGGCATCTGGGGCACCCCCGAGTACCACCACTGGCACCACTCGAACGAACCCGACGCCCGCAACCGCAACTACTCGGGGCTGCTGCCCGTCCTCGACCTGATCTTCGGCACGTACTTCATGCCGAAGGAGCGCCGGCCCCAGGTGTACGGCATCGACGACCCGATGCCCGAGGGCTACCTCGCCCAGCTGGCCCAGCCCTTCCGCCGGGGGCACCCGAAGGCGCCGGAATCGCCACCACCGGTCACGGCACGGGGCTCGGCACCGCCCACGACGGGGTGGACGCCCGGTCCTGGTCCGGCGGGTCCCCTCCCACCGTCGGCCTGGGTGCCACCGGGCGCGTCGACGGGTGCCGGGCATCCGGGGTGGCGGCCGGAGCCATGGGCGAGACTCTGACCACGACCGCCGCGCCCCCGCCTGCCGCGGCCCGACCGCCCGATGGCGGGGCCGACGACCGTGCGCTCGTGGCGCGCGTCGCCGCCCGTGACCGCCAGGCGCTCGAGGCGCTGTACCGGCGTCACGCCGGCTGGCTCACCGTGCGCCTCCAGCGCCGGTGCCACGATCCCGAGCTGGTCGACTCGGCCCTGCAGGACGCCTTCCTCGCCGTGTGGCGCGGCGCGGCGAGCCGGTATCGGGGCGAGGGGGACGTGGCGGCCTGGCTGTGGGGGATCGCCGTGCGTCGCCTCCTCGACCTGCTGCGCCGTCGCCGCCCCGTGCCCGTCGATCCGTCGACGTTGTCGGGATCGCTCGTCGGCGACGACGTCGCCCCGACCGCCGTCGTCGTCGACTCGGCCGAGGCCGCGGCGCTGGCCCGGTCGATCGGTGGCGACCTCGCCGCCGCCTTCACGGTCCTGCCGCCCGAGCTGCAGTCCGTGCTCCTGGCCACCGCCGTCGACGGCCTGACGACCCGCGAGGCCGCCGACCTGCTCGGGATCCCGCAGGGGACCGTCAAGACCCGCCTGGCGCGCGCCCGCGCCCTGCTCCAGGAGCGACTGGCATGACCTCGTTCGCACCGCTCGGACCGTTGGCCGATCCGCCGGACGGGCACCCGCCGCCGGTCGTGCTCGACGCCTACCGGTCCCTCGGGGCCGACGACCTCACGGCGACCGCGGTCGAGGTGCACCTGCACCGATGCCCGGTGTGCCGCTCCGCGGTGAACGGGGGCGTGCGCGCCGAACGACTGGCCGACAGCTGGGCGCTGATCACCGCCGAGCTCGATGCGCCCCGACGGTCGTGGTTCGAACGGATGCTCGGCCGGGTGCTGCCACCCGACACGGTCCGCCTGATGCTGGCCACGCCCTCGCTGCGCCGCTCGTGGTACGTCGCCGTCGTCGTCGCCCTGCTGTTCGGTCTGAGCGCCGCCAACCCCCGCCGGCCCGACGCCACCGTCGTGTGGTTCCTCGCCCTGGCCCCGCTGATCCCGGTCGTGGGCGTGGCCCTCGCCTACGGCCGGGGTGTCGACCCGTCCTACGAGGTGACGGTGGCGGCGCCCATGAGCGGGCTGCGCCTGGTGCTGGTGCGGTCGGTGGCGGTGCTGGCGACCAGCATCGCCGTGACCCTGGTGGCCGCGCTCGGCCTGGGTCGCTCCCCGGACGGGCACCTCGCCGCGGCGTGGCTCCTGCCCGCCTTCGCCCTCAGCGCCCTGTGCCTGGCGCTGTCGTCGTTCGTGGCGCCGCGCGCCGCAGCCTGGACGGTGTCGGTGGTGTGGCTGGCGGTGGTCGTCGGCGTGAGCGGCCAGCCGGACCCGCTGGTGCTGTTCCGGTGGTGGGGTCAGCTGGCGATGCTGGTGCTCGGAGCCGGCGCCGCGGTGACGGTGCTGGTCCGCCGGCGGGCGTTCGACGTCGTGCAGGGGATCCGGTGACGGGGGCGACCGCACGCCGCCCCGGCGCGGGTCGATCGCCCGAGCCGGTCACCCGGCCTGTCGTCCCGCGGCCGTCGTGGCGAGGGGCGCGATGATGGGCGCCAGCACCCTCGCCGTCGACCGGCTGCAGCGTCGCTACGGCCGCAGCGTCGCCCTCGCCGACGTCAGCTTCTCGGCGCACGGTGGCGTGGTGGCGCTCGTGGGCCCCAACGGGGCCGGCAAGACCACCTTGTTGCGGTGCCTCGCCACGGTGCTGGCCCCCTCGGCCGGTGTCGTGCACGTCGACGGCCTCGACGTGGGCCACCCCGAGCAGCGCACGGCGGTCCGTCGTCGCCTGGGGTACCTGCCCCAGGAGGCCGGCTTCGCCGCCAACGCCCGCGTCTTCGACGTCTGCGACTACGTCGGGATCGTCAAGGAGCAGCGCGACGTCCGGCGGCGCCACGCCGACGTGCTCCGGGTGCTCGGCGAGGTCGGGCTGCGCGACCGCGCCGGCGACAAGGTCAAGAGCTTGTCGGGCGGCATGCGGCGCCGGCTCGGCATCGCCCAGGCGCTGCTCGGTCGGCCGGGGCTGGTGCTGCTCGACGAGCCGGCCACCGGCCTCGACCCCGAGCAGCGGTTGCTGCTGCGGGACCGCCTGGCCCGCCTCGGCGAGGACGCCACCGTCGTGGTCTCGACCCACCTCATCGACGAGGTGGCCGCGCTCGCCCACGTGCTGCACGTGCTCGACGGCGGACGGCTGGTGTGGTCGGGGACGCCGGCGGCCCTCACCGCGTCCGCCGCCGGACGGGTGTGGGTGTCGCCGACGGCACCACCGCCGTCGGCGACGGTGCGGATGTCCTGGCGCACGGCCGACGGTCGCCACCGCTGCGTCGGCACCCCGCCGGCCGGGGTCGAGCTGGTGGCGCCCACCCTCGAGGACGCCTACCTGCTGCTCGTCGGCCCGACCGCAGGTCCGGGCGACGGCTGGGGCTGATCCGAGGGCTCGCCGCGCTCGGCCGCGGGGCGCTCGACCGCGGGGGCGCGACCGCCGCCGTCGGCGACGCGCCCGGTGCAGGGTCCCTAGGCTGCGTCCATGGCCCGGCTGGTGCGCCTCGACCACGTGCAGCTCGCTATGCCCGCCGGTCGCGAGGCCGAGGGCGTGGCGGAGGCCTTCTACGGGAGCCTGCTCGGGCTCGTGCGCGTCGCCAAGCCGCCGGCGTTGGCGGCGCGGGGCGGCTGCTGGTTCGAGGCGGGTGACGTGCACGTGCACCTCGGGGTCGAGGAGCCCTTCGCCCCGGCCCGCAAGGCCCACCCGGCCTTCGTGGTCGACGACCTCGACGCCCTCGCCGGAGCCCTGGCCGCCGCCGGCCACGACGTGCGCTGGAGCGACGAGGTGCCCGGCACCCGCCGCTTCCACACCGACGACCCCTTCGGCAACCGCCTCGAGCTGATCGCCGGCTGATCGCCGGCTGGTCGTCGCCGATCGCTCGCCGACCCGGGCCAGCCCGTCGTTGGGGAGACCGGGCACCCCTCCACTACCCTTGGCCCGTGGTGGCGCGCTCCTTCTGGGTGGAGACGCTGGGCTGTCCGAAGAACCAGGTGGACTCGGACAAGCTGACGGGCACCCTCCTCGCGGACGGGCTCGTCGCCGCGCCCACGGCCGATGCGGCCGACCTCGTGGTGGTGAACACGTGCGCCTTCATCGAGGAGGCCCGCCAGGAGTCGATCGACACGGTGCTGGCCCTCAGCGACGCCCGGGCCGACGGCGCCCGCGTCGTCGTCACCGGTTGCCTCGCCGAGCGCTACGGCGACGAGCTGGCCGAGGCGCTGCCCGAGGCCGATGCGGTCGCCGGCTTCGGGGTCCCGGTCACGCTCACGGCCAAGCCGTCGCTCCGCAGTGGTGGTCGTCACGCCCTGCTCGCCGGTGACGACGGCGTGCCGAGCCTCGACCTGTTGAACCTGCCCCGGCCGCGATCCGCCGCGCCGTGGGCGTACGTCAAGGTGGCCGAGGGCTGCGACCGGGCCTGCGGCTTCTGCGCCATCCCGTCGTTCCGCGGCCCGCAGCGGTCCCGCGCCGTCGACGACGTGCTGGCCGAGGTCGACGCGCTCGGCGCGGCGGAGATCGTGCTGGTCGCCCAGGACCTCGCCGCCTTCGGGCGTGACCAGGGCCGGGGCGAGCGCCGCATCGTCGAGCTGGTGGGCGCGGTGGCCGAGCGGGTGGAGCGGGTGCGCCTGCTGTACCTGTACCCGTCGGACCTCACCGACCCGCTGATCGAGGCGATCCTCGCCACCGGCGTGCCGTACTTCGACCTGTCGCTGCAGCACGCGTCGGCGCCGCTGCTGCGACGCATGCGGCGGTGGGGCGACGGCGACCGCTTCGGAGCCCGGATCGAGCGGATCCGCGCCGCCGAGCCCGGCGCCGCCTTCCGGTCGAGCTTCATCGTCGGCTACCCCGGCGAGACCGAGGCCGACCACGACCGCCTGCTGGCCTTCGTCGCCGAGGCGAGCCTCGACTGGTGCGGCTTCTTCGCCTACTCGGCCGAGGAGGGCACCTACGCCGCCGGCCTCGACGGCGCCGTGCCTGCGGGCCTGGTGGCCGAGCGCCTGGCCGAGCTGCGCGAGCTGCAGGACGGCATCACCGCGGCGCGACGTGACGATCTGCTCGGGTCGGTGGTCGAAGTCCTCGTGGACGCGCCGGGGGAGGGACGCACCTACCGCGAGGCACCGGAGATCGACGGCATCGTGCAGGTGCCGGCCACCCTGCCCATCGGGTCGTTCGCCGACGTGGTGGTCACCGACGCCCTCGGCCCGGACCTCGTGGCCGAGCAGGTCGACGAGCGCGGCGGCGCGCCCCGTGCCCATGCGCGCCGGGGCGCTGCGGTGCCGGAGGGGAGCGGGGCCCGATGACCGACGCCACCCCCACGCCGAGCCACGCCCACGACGACCACACGTTCGGCCCGTCGGCGCTGGCGACCCCGGCCAACGCCGTCACGGTGGTGCGGCTGCTCGTCTCGCCGCTGCTGTTCGCCATGATCACCAGCGAGGGGGCGTCGTGGCGCACCTTCACCCTCTGGGTGGTCCTCGCCTCCACCGACGGCGTCGACGGCTGGATCGCCCGCAAGATGGGCACCACCCGCTCGGGTGCCTTCCTCGACCCGCTCGCCGACAAGGTGCTGGTGTTCGGGGCGCTGTGCGCGCTGGCCGTCATCGGCTCGTTCTGGTGGCTGCCGGTCATCCTCATCGGCGTGCGCGAGCTCGCCATCTCGCTCTACCGCGTCTACTGGGGCCGCCACGGCCTGGCCGTGCCGGCCCGCAGGTCGGCCAAGGCCAAGACCTTCGTGCAGTCGATCGCGGTCGGCTGCGCCCTGGCGCCGCCGCTGGTCGACCAGCCCTGGATCGCCGACACCTTCTTGTGGGCGTCGGTGGTCCTCGCGGTGTGGAGCGCGGTCCTGTACTTCCTCGACGGCCAGCGGGCGCTGTCGACGATGCACCACCCGTCGGGCGGGCACCCGGAGGGGGGCTGAGGCCCCGAGGCGGCGAGGACCGGAGGCCCCGCCCCTGGCGCACCTTCGGCGGAACGGTCGGCTCGGCAGGCCGGTAGCCTGCCGGCCCATGCGCTGTGAGGTCCTCGCCGTCGGCACCGAGCTGCTGCTCGGCCAGATCGTCGACACCAACTCGTCGTGGATCGGCGAGCAGCTGGCCCTCGCCGGCATCGACTCGCTGTGGCAGACGAAGGTCGGCGACAACCGCGACCGCATCGTGGGCGCGCTGCGCCAGGCGCTCGACCGCAGCGACGCCGTGGTCGTGTGCGGAGGGCTCGGGCCCACCCAGGACGACATCACCCGCGACTGCATCGCCGAGGTGATGGGCGTGGCGCTGCGGCGCGACCCCGACGTCGAGGACCGCATCCGGGCCATGTTCGGCTCCCGCGGGCGCGACATGCCGACGAACAACCTGCGCCAGGCCGACGTCCCCGAGGGCGCATCGGTCATCCCGCAGCAGCCGGGCACCGCGCCGGGGCTGATCTGCCCGGTCGGCGACAAGGTGATCTACGCCGTGCCGGGTGTGCCCTACGCGATGCAGGAGATGGTGGCCGGCACCGTCGTGCCCGACCTGCGCCGCCGGTCGGGCGAGACGTCGGTGATCCGGTCGCGGGTGCTGCGCACCTGGGGCCAGAGCGAGTCGGGCCTCGCCGAGCAGCTGGCGCCCTACCACGACGAGCTCGAGCAGTCCGGCCACGCCACGCTGGCCTGGCTGGCGTCGGGCATCGAGGGGCTCAAGCTCCGGCTCACCGCCAAGGCCGCCACCGCCGAGGAGGCCGACGAGGTGCTGGCCCGCGAGGTCGACCTGGTGGCGTCGATCGTCGGCGACTCGGTGTTCAGCCTCGACGACGAGCCGATGGAGGTCGTCGTGCTGCGCCTGTGCGAGGAGCAGGGGCTGACGCTCGGCACCGCCGAATCCATGACCGGCGGGCTCATCGCCTCGCGGCTCACCGCCGTGCCCGGTGCATCGAGGGTGTTCCGCGGGTCCATCGTCTCCTACGCCAGCGACGTGAAGTTCTCGCTGCTCGGTGTCCCCGAGGGCCCGGTGGTCACCGAGGAGGCGGCCGCCGCCATGGCCGAGGGCGCCTGCCGGGCGCTCGGCTGCGACGTGGCGGTGTCGGTCACCGGCGTGGCCGGCCCCGAGCCGCAGGAGGGCATCCGGCCCGGGACGGTGTTCCTCGGGACCTGCGTCGACGGCGAGGCCGGGGCGCTGATGGTGCGCCTGCCCGGCGACCGCGATCGGTTGCGCCAGTTCTCGACCATCTCGGTGCTCGACCTGCTGCGCCGCCAGCTGGTCGCCCGGCGTTGAGCGCCGACAGGGCACCGAAGCCCTCACGGGCGAGCGGGGCGGAGGCCGCCGTGAGCGACCCCGCCGGCGAGGCGAGGGTGCGGTCGCGGCTGTTCGTGGCGGTCACGCCTCCCGACGACGTGCTCGACGCGATCGCCGCCCTGCCCCGCCCCGCCGAGCCCGGCGTGCGGTGGACGAAGCGGCCGGCCTGGCACGTGACGCTGCGGTTCCTCGGCAACGACGTCGACGTGCTCGACGCGATCGCCGCCGTCGGTGCGCTCGATGCGGCGCCGGCGGTGGCCGAGGTCGGCCCGGCGGTGAGCCGCCTGGGTCGCAACGTCGTGTGCCTGCCGGTCGCCGGGCTCGACGCGCTCGCCGCCGCGGTGCGCGATGCGACGGCGGGCGTCGGCGACCCGCCCGAGCAGCGGCGCTTCGCCGGGCACCTGACGCTGGCGCGGCTGAAGCACCGGGCCGCGTGCGGGGTGGCCGGCACGCCGTTCCGGGCGCGCTTCGACGTGCCCGAGGTGGAGCTGGTGCGCTCGACGCTGGGGGATCGCGGGCCGACCTACGAGGTGCTGGCGCGCCGCCTCCTCGCGGCGTGAGCCTCGACCGTGCTGGCTGACGACCCGGGTGCTCCGGCGTGCTCGATGTCAGCCGGCACGGCGGGTGAGATCCGGTCGGTGAGATCCGGTCGGTGAGATCCGGCGGGTGAGATCCGGTCGGTGAGGTCCGGCGGGTGAGGTCCGGCGCCGTCAGCCTTCGGCGGCGTCGCGGTCGAGGCGCAGCGATGCCGAGTTCATGCAGTAGCGCTCGCCGGTGGGGGCGGGGCCGTCGGGGAACACGTGGCCCAGGTGGGCGCCGCAGCTCGAGCAGACGACCTCGGTGCGCACCATGCCGTAGCTGGAGTCGCTGTGGGTGTCGACGGCGCCGTCGTCGACGGGGCGGAAGAAGCTCGGCCACCCGGTGCCCGAGTCGTACTTCGTGTCGGAGGTGAACAGCGGGGCGTCGCAGACGACGCAGCGGTACATGCCCTCGTCGTGGCAGTCCCAGTACGCACCGGTGAAGGCCCGCTCGGTGCCCGCCTCCTGGGTGACGTGGTACTGCTCGGCGGTCAGGCGCTCGCGCAGCTCGGCGTCGTTCGGCTTGGTGTGGTCGCTCATCTCGTCCTCCTCAGGCGTGGGAGCGGGCACCGGCCACAACGCCGGCGGGCGACGCGACGTTCCCACCGATCAGCGCCCCGCTGGCGGAGGCGACCGACCTCCCGTCGACCCCCGGCTGACCCGCTCCGGCGCCGAGGGTCCTTGCAGCGAACGGCTGTTCGCAATTACAGTGCTGTTGTTCTCGGGGGACGAGCACCGGCCGCAGCCCAGGGCACCTGGTCGAGAGCCGGCGGCGGGTCCCGGGTTCGCTGTCACACCCCCTCCGTAGGGTCCATCCCATCGACCGGGTCCGCCCCACGGTGCACCCATCGACTCGCCGGCGGCAGCAGCCACCGGCCCGGAACCATCGTCGGACACGACCGCACAGCACGAACAACGCACGAGGGAGACACCGGTGGAACGAGACAAGGCACTCGAGATGGCGCTCGGTCAGATCGAGAAGCAGTTCGGCAAGGGCTCGGTCATGAAGATGGGCGAGAAGGACACGATGGCGGTGGAGACGATCTCCACCGGCGCCCTCTCGCTCGACCTGGCGCTCGGCGTCGGGGGCCTGCCCCGGGGCCGGGTGGTGGAGATCTACGGCCCGGAGTCGTCGGGCAAGTCGACCCTGGCCATGCACGTGGTGGCCGAGGCCCAGCGCAACGGCGGCATCTGCGCCTACATCGACGCCGAGCACGCCATGGACCCGGTCTACGCCAACGCCATCGGCGTCGACATCGACGAGCTGCTCATCTCCCAGCCCGACACGGGCGAGCAGGCGCTCGAGATCGCCGACATGCTCGTGCGCTCCGGGGCCCTCGACGTGGTGGTGATCGACTCGGTGGCGGCGCTGACGCCCCGGGCCGAGATCGAGGGTGAGATGGGCGACAGCCACGTCGGCCTGCAGGCCCGGCTCATGTCCCAGGCGCTGCGCAAGCTCACCGCCAACCTCAACAAGTCCCGCACCATCTGCGTCTTCATCAACCAGCTGCGGGAGAAGATCGGTGTGATGTTCGGCAGCCCCGAGACCACGCCGGGCGGTCGGGCGCTGAAGTTCTACTCGTCGGTGCGCCTCGACATCCGCCGCATCGAGTCGATCAAGGACGGCGTCGAGGTCGTCGGCAACCGCACCGGGTCAAGGTGGTCAAGAACAAGGTCGCCCCGCCGTTCCGTCAGTGCGAGTTCGACATCATGTACGGCAAGGGCGTCAGCCGTGAGGGCTCGCTGCTCGACATCGGCGTCGACCTCGGCATCGTGAAGAAGTCGGGTGCCTGGTACACCTACGAGGGCGAGCAGCTCGGCCAGGGCCGGGAGAACGCCAAGCAGTTCCTCTCGGAGAACCCCGAGATCATGGTGGAGATCTCCGAGCACATCCGCACCGAGGTGGGCATCGGCGCCGACGCCGACGACGAGTTCACCGAGGCCGACGAGGTCCCGATCACCCTCGACGACTGATCGTCGTCCCGGCGCAGCCCCGCGGCTCCCGCCGTCTGACCCCCGCGCCGGTCGACGGTCACCGCCCCGACCGAGTCGCGCCGTCGCGGCCCCTCGCGCCTCTCGCGGCGTCACGCACCTCGCCGCCCTTCGCCAGCCCGGCCCCAGCCGGAGCGGTCACCGCCTTGCCTCCTCGGCGCGGCGACCGCTCCGGGCGGGCCGGTGGCCCCACCGACCGGCACGGGCAGCGACGAGGTGCCCGGTAGGGTGATCGTCGTGGAGCTGTTGGTGCTGGTGGTGGGAGGCGTGGTCGTGGGGGTCGGCACCTCGATCGTGCTCGACCGGATGGGCTGGTCGGCCAGGGCCAAGGCCCGGGCGGCCACCCACGCCGCCAAGGAGGCCAAGGCCTTCGCCGCCGGCGCCGCCGTGGTCGACGAGGTGGTGCTGACGCCCGCCGAGCCGGGCGCGGCGGGCGGTTCCGCCGGGAGCGAGTGAACGGCGCCCAGACCGTGGTCGCGGCCACGACGGTGGTCGGGTGAACCTCGGCGGACAGGAGCTGCTCCTCGTCGGGTTGTGGGTGGCGTTCGTCGTCCTGCCGGTGGTGGCGGTCGTCGACGTGGTGCGACACCCCGCTGAGGACTTCGACCGCATCGGCCAGAGCCGAGCGACGTGGCTCGTGCTGCTCGTGGTGACCGCGCTGTTCTGCGGCCTGATCGGCACCGGGTTGGCCCTGTACGAGCTGGTGGTGGTGCGCCCGAGGCTGGCGTCGACCTGAGCCCGCCCGCACGAGTCGTGTCGGCCGTTCGTCGCCCTCGGGCGGGGGACACCGCCACCGGCCTCGTCGTCGTGGCCGGCGCGCGAGGTCGTCGACCCGGTGGGGGCCTGCTGGGGCGGCCGCCTAGGCTGATCTGCCGTGACCCGGAAGTACCTGGTGCGCACCTACGGGTGCCAGATGAACGAGCACGACTCCGAGCGCATCGCCGGCCTGCTGGAGGCCGACGGCCTCGAGCCGGCGACCGGACTCGACGACGCCGACGTCGTGGTGCTCAACACCTGCTGCATCCGGGAGAACGCCGACAACAAGCTCTACGGCCAGCTCGGGCACCTCAAGGCCCACAAGCAGCAGCGACCCGACCTCGAGATCCTCGTGGGCGGCTGCCTCGCCCAGAAGGACAGGGAGCTGGTCCGCGAGCGGGCGCCCCACGTCGACGTCGTGTTCGGGACCCACAACGTGCACCGGGTGACCGACCTGCTGGCCGAGGCCCGCGACGGCGGCGCCCGCACCGAGATCTGGGACGAGGCCGCCGACGACGAGGTGGCCTTCGCCTCGGCGCTGCCGGCACGGCGCGAGGTCGACCACGCCGCGTGGGTCACCATCCAGGTCGGCTGCGACAACACCTGCGCCTTCTGCATCGTGCCCTCGGTGCGGGGCCGAGAGAGCAGCCGGCCCTTCGGTGAGATCGTGGCCGAGGTCGAGGGCCTCGCTGCCGACGGCGTCACGGAGGTCACGCTCCTCGGTCAGAACGTCAACTCCTACGGGCGGGACCTCACGACGGCGTATGCGGCGCAGCGCCGTCCCCGCTCGACGTCGAGGCCGCCGGCGTGGCCTGGGCGGCGAGCGGCGCCGGGCCCGGCCGCTGTTCGCCGACCTGCTCGAGGCGGTCGCCACCGTCGACGGCATCCGCCGTTCGCTACACGAGCCCGCACCCCAAGGACCTGCGACCGGAGACCATCGCCGCCATGGCCACTGTCGCCGAGGTGTGCCCCCACCTGCACCCGCCGCTGCAGGCCGGGTCGGACCAGGTGCTCGCCGCCATGCACCGCGGCTACACCGCCGAGCGCTACCTCGAGCGGCTCGCCGCCTCGCCGCCGTCGACGACCTCGCCGTCACCACCGACCTGATCGTCGGCTTCCCCGGTGAGTCCGACGCCGACTTCGATCGGACCCTGGAGGTGGTCGCCGCCGCCGGGTACGACAGCGCCTACACCTTCATCTACTCGCCCAGGCCCGGTACCGAAGCCGCTGCGCTCACCGACCGCTTCGTGGATCCCGCGGTGGTCGCCGAGCGCTTCGAGCGGCTGCGGCTGGTCGTCGAGCGATCGGCGCTGGACCGCCACCGGGCCCGGATCGGTCGCCGCGAGGAGGTGCTCGTCGAGGGCCCGTCCAAGAAGGACCCGGCGCTCACCACCGGTCGCACGGCCCAGGACAAGCTGGTCCACTTCGACGCCGGGGGCCGGCTGCGGGCCGGCTCCTACGCGCTGGTCGACGTGGTGGCCGCCGGCCCGCACTGGCTGCGGGGCGAGCTGGTGGAGGTCACCGCGCCTGCGGCACCACCCGCATCCCGGTGGTGGCGGGCTGAGCGGCGACGACGACGCCGTGGGCGGCGCCGATGAGCCGACGGTGCCGGCCGTCGTCCCGGTGCCGTGGGACGAGCTGGAACCGACGGGCGGGCTCGCCGAGCTCCTCGACGGTCGCCGCATCGAGCCTGTTGCGTCGTTCGATCCGGCGGCTGGGGCCTGCGTCCTCGACCCCGAGACCGGCGCCACGGTCCTGTACCTGAGGCCGCGCCCCACGATCCCGACGGCGCCGACCGGGTCCAGGGCGAGGCCGACCGCCTCCGCTGGCTGGCCGGCCGGGCGCCGGTCCCCGAGGTCCTGGCGGTCGACATGCTGCTGGGCGCCGGTCGGCGTTGGTCGGTGCTGGCCCTGTCGGTCGTGTCCAGGCTTCCGGCATCGGAGCCGGCTGCCTTCCGCGACGCCGACACCGCCATCACCGTGGTGGCCGAGGCCCTGCGCACCGTGCACGGGCTGCCGTCGATGCCTGCCCCTTCGACGCCTCCACCGCCGGCCGGTTGGCCGTGGCGACAGCGGGTCCACGAGGGCGGGTCGACGCCGCGGCCCTGTCGCCGGCCTACCGCCACCTCTCGCCCGAGCGGCTCCTCGCCGTCCTCAAGTCCTCACCGGGCGCCCTGCCCGACGACGAGGGCGACGTGGTGGTGATCCACGGCCACCCTGTGCTCGCCCACCTGATCGCCGACCAGGGGCTGTCGGGCCTCGTCGGCTGGCACCGGGCCGGGGTCGGGGACCGCTACGCCGACCTCGCGGTGGTCGCCGCCAGCCTGGCCGCCACGTCAGCCCCGAGGCGCTCGGGCCGTTCTTCGTCGCCTACGGCCTCGAGCTGCCGTCGCTGGCCAAGATCGACGCCTACGCCCTGCTCGCCGAGCTGTCGTGACCGCCGGCGAGTCCTCCGCACCGGTGCCGACCGCCGCGAGTCCCCACCTGGCCTCCCGTGGCCCTCGGTCGGGCCGACGGCGTCGGGCAAGTCGGCGCTGGCGCTGGCCGCGGCGAAGGCCCGCCGCGGCCTCGAGCTGGTCAGCCTCGACTCCATGCAGGTCTACCGGGGCATGGACATCGGCACCGCCAAGCCGACCCCGGTCGAGCGGGAGGCGGTGCCCCACCCCGATCGACGTCGTCGACCCCGACGACGACTACACCCTGTCGCGCTTCAGGTCGACCTGCGACGGACGCTCGACGACATCGCCGCCCGGGGCGGGCGCCCGCTGCTCGTCGGCGGCACCGGGCTCTACCTGCAGGCCGCGGTCGACGACCTGCAGATCCCCGGCCGGTACCCCGAGGTGCGGGCGGCGCTGGACGACGAGCCCGACACCGCATCGCTGCACGCCCGCCTGCGCGACCTCGATCCGGTCGCCGCGGCGCGGATGGAGCCGACGAACCGTCGGCGCGTGGTGCGGGCGCTCGAGGTCACCCTCGGCAGCGGCCGGCCGTTCTCGTCCTACGGCCCGGGCCTCGGCGCGTATCCGCCCACCCGCTTCGTCCTCGTCGGCCTGTGGGTGCCCCGCGACGTCCTCGACGAGCGGATCGCCGCCCGCTACCGCGCCCAGCTCGACGCCGGGTTCCTCGACGAGGTGCGGGCCCTCGATGCCCGCCCCGGTGGTCTGTCCGCGACCGCGGCGCAGGCCCTGGGCTACAAGGACCTGCTGGCCGTCGTGCGCGGCGAGGCCTCGCTCGACGAGGCCCTCGACCTGGCGATCGCCCGCGCGCGGCGGTTCGCCCGTCGCCAGCAGCGGTGGTTCCGACGCGATCCCCGCATCACCTGGCTCGACGGCGACCGCCCCCACGACGAGGTGCTCGCCGACCTGCTGGCCGTCCTGGACGACCCCGCCGGCCGCGGAACCGGGAAGGCGGTTCCGACCGGGGCGCCTAGGCTCTGGGCACGACACGAGGCCGGCAGGAGCCGGTGGCAAGGACGGCGTGCACCTCTACACCACGGGCTGGGCAACGACTTCCTGGTCGTGCTCGACGAGACCAACGGCGGGCGCATCGGGCGTCTCATCGACGGCGCGCTGGCGGCGCGGCTGTGCGACCGCACGCGGGGCCTGGGCGCCGACGGCCTCATCCACGGCGGCGCGCCGTCGGGTGGCACCGAACCCGACGACCCGGCCCACATCGACGTCGTGATGCACCTGTTCAACGCCGACGGCAGCCGGGCCGAGATGAGCGGCAACGGCATCCGCTGCCTCGCCCAGGCGCTCGCCATCGCCCGCGACGAGCACGAGTCCGTGTACCGCATCCAGACCGACGCCGGCCTCCGGGTGGCGACGGTGCACGAGACCGCCGACTTCCACGACGGGGTCGTCAGCGTGACCATGGGGTCGATCGGGGTCGGTCCGGACATCCCGGGCCCGCTCGCCGAGCGGTTCGGCGGACGCTACGAGACGGCCTCGGTCGGCAACCCGCACCTGGTCGTGCAGGTCGACGACCCCGACGCCATCGACCTCGAGTCCGAGGGCGCCTGGCTCGAGCAACAGCTCCCCGGAGGGGTCAACGTCGAGTTCGTGGCGCCCGGCGACGAGCCCGACACGCTGCGCATGGCGGTGTGGGAGCGCGGGGTCGGGGCCACCAACGCCTGCGGCACGGGTGCCTGCGCCGCGCCCACGTCGCCCACGGGTGGGGCCTGGTCGGTGAAGCGCGTCCGCGTCGACATGCCGGGTGGCTCGGCCGAGGTCGTCCTCGGCGACGACGTCACCCTGATCGGACCGGCCCACCTCGTCGCCCGCCCTCGAGCTGCGCGACCCTGAGCCCCGGCGGCGGGCTTGAGCACGAGAGCCGACGTGCCGCCGACCGTCCCGGATCCGCCGCCGACGACGGGGACCGTTCGCCGTGGCGCCCGCCGAAGCGGCGAGCGTCGACGCCGACGGCCGTCCCGAGCCGGTCGAACGCGGCCGACCACGACGACGCCGTGGACCCGTCCGCGGGGCGTCGCCGCCGGCGGGGGAGCAACGACGAGTCCCACCGCGGCGCCTTCGGCGAGTTCGGCGGCGCCACCGGCGGGCTCATCGAGCGCACCTTCCGGGAGCGCATCGTGCTCGTGGGCGTCGTGCTGCCGCCCCACGACGAGGAGGAGGTGCAGCACTCCCTCGACGAGCTGGCGCTGCTGGTGGACACCGCCGGTGCCGACGAGGTCGCCCGGGTGGTCCAGCACCGCCGCACGCCCGAGCCCGCCACGTACATCGGATCGGGCAAGGTGGACGAGCTGCGGGCGCTGTGCGAGCAGGTCGACGCCGACACCGTCGTCTTCGACGACGAGCTGACCCCGGCGCAGCAGTACAACCTCGAGAAGGCGCTCGGGCGCAGCGCCCTCGACCGCACCGCGGTCATCCTCGACATCTTCGGCCAGAACGCCCACAGCACCGAGGGCAAGGCCCAGGTGGCCCTGGCCCAGCTGCGCTACCGCCTGCCCCGCCTGCGCGGGCTCGGGCTGCGTCTGTCGCGCCAGGAGGGCGGCATCGGTGCCCGCCGCGGTCCGGGTGAGACCAAGCTCGAGATCGACCGACGACGCATCGAGCGCCGCCTGCACCGACTCGAGCGCGAGCTGCGCGACATCGAGCGGGTCCGCACCACCCAGCGCAAGGCGCGCACGCGGGCCCGGCTGCACACCGTCGCCATCGTCGGCTACACCAACGCCGGCAAGTCGACCCTGCTCAACCGGCTCACCGATGCCGGCGTGCTCGTCGAGGACCGCCTCTTCGCCACGCTCGACGCCACCACCCGGCGCCTGCACCTGCCGGGGGGCGAGACGGTGCTCGTCACCGACACCGTCGGCTTCGTCACCAAGCTGCCCCACCAGCTGGTCGAAGCCTTCACGTCCACCCTCGAGCTCGTGGCCGAGGCCGACCTGCTGGTCCACGTGGTCGACGCCGCCGGCCCCGACCCGACCGAGCACATGGCCGCGGTGCGCGACGTCCTCGAGGAGATCGGCGCGGGACAGGTCCCCGAGCTGGTGGCGTTCAACAAGTGCGATGTGGCCGGCGGTGCGGCGACCCGGCTGGCCCGGAGCCACCCCGGCTCGGTCGTGGTGTCGGCCCGCACGGGGGAGGGCATCGACGAGCTGCGGGCCCGCATCGCCGACCGGCTGCGGGCGCTCACCGAGGTGGTGGAGCTGGCCGTGCCCTTCGACCGGGGCGACGTGCTGGCCGCCGTGCACCGCGAGGGTGAGGTCCTCGTCGAGTCGGCCACCCCCGACGGGATGCGCATCCGGGCGCGCCTCGACGACGCCGCCGCCACCCGCCTGCGCGACTTCGTGGTGGAACCGGCGTGACGACGGCTCCGGTGGGTGGCTTCGTGCCGCCGCCGTACCCCTACGACCGGCTCACCGAGCTGCGGTTCCAGGCCGAGCGACTGCCCGGCGGGTGCGTTGACCTGTCGGTGGGCACCCCGACCGACCCGCCGCCGGCGGTGGTGGTCGACGCCCTGGCCCGATCCGGCGCCGAGCGCGGCTACCCGCCGTCGATCGGCTCGCCGGCCTACCGGGAGGCGGCTGCGGGCTGGATGGCCCGTCGCCTCGGCGTCGACGTCGCGGCCTCGCAGGTGGCCGCCTGCATCGGCACCAAGGAGCTCGTCGCCGGGCTGCCCCACTGGCTGCGCCTGCGCGACCCGTCGCGCGACACGGTGCTGTACCCGGCGGTCGCCTACCCCTCCTACGAGATGGGGGCGCGGCTGGCGGGCGCCAGGCCGGTGGCGGTGCCGGTGACCGGCGGCTTCGGGCTCGACCTCGGCGCCATCGACGAGGCCGACGCGGCGCGGGCGCTGTGCCTGTGGGTCAACACGCCGGGCAACCCGGCCGGCAGCCTCGACGACCTGGCGGCCGTCGCCGCCTGGGGCCGGGCCCACGACGTGCCGGTGTTCAGCGACGAGTGCTACGTCGAGTTCACCTGGGACGGGCCGCGCCGCACCATCTTGGAGCACGGCACCGACGGGCTCGTCGCGGTGCACTCCCTGTCGAAGCGCTCCAACCTGGCCGGGGCCCGGGCCGGCTTCTACGCCGGCGACGGCGACCTCGTGCACTACCTGTCCGAGGTCCGCAAGCACGCCGGCTTCATGGTGCCCGGCCCGGTGCAGGCCGCCGCCGTGGCGGCCTGGGGCGACGACGACCACGTCGAGGTCCAGCGTGACCGGTACCGGCACCGCCTCGAGCGCCTCCGGGCGGTCCTGGGCGCCGTCGGCATCGACTCGCCGATGCCGGGCGGCGGCTTCTACCTCTTCCCGCGATCGCCCGACGGTGACGGCTGGACGCTCGCCCGCCGCCTCGCCGTCGAGGCCGGCGCGCTCGTGAGCCCGGGGGAGTTCTACGGCCCGGCGGCGGCGGCGCACGCCCGCCTCGCCGTGGTCCGCAGCGATGAGGCCATCGACCTCGTCGCCCGCCGCCTCGGCGTCGGCTGAGCGGCGTCCGCCGGCCCGCGCCGCACGGGCGCTCGACCGGCCGGCCGGCCGCGCCCGTCGTCGGCTCGTCGCCCGTCGACCGGAGCACGTCCGCATCCCCGGGCCGACCGGCGCCGACGGGTGCGGCGCGGCCAGCGGCCGGTCGGTCAGACTGGCACCCATGGTGCAGCCGGGGATGGTGCCGCAGAGAGGCCGTCGAGCGCCGCGTGTGGGTCGGGTTGGCGATGCTCGTCGTGGGCATCGCCGCCGGCATCGGGTTCGCGGTCTACGGGACGGTGGTGATCGTCGACGAGCTGCAGTTCCAGGCCGGGGTGAAGCCGGGCACGTCCGGGACGGTGAACGTCCCCGAGGCGGGCTGCCGGGACCTCTACCTGTTGGCCAGCGGCGGCTCGTTGCCGTCGGGTGCGCCCACGGTGACGGTGCGCAACCCGAGCGGCGACGACGTCACGGTCTCGTCGAGCGGATGCGATGCCAACAGCAGCCAGGCCACGAGCACCAGCTTCAAGATCATCGGCAGCTTCACCGCCTCGACACCCGGCGCCTACACGCTGCAGGTCGGGTCGGTGAGCGGGGCCGGCACCAGCGAGGTGGTGGCCGGCCCGCCCTTCACGACCCTGGCGACCAAGATCGCCGTGTGGTTCGGCCTGGCCTTCGTGGTCGGCGGCCTGCTGGCCCTGGTCGGCCTGATCGTCATGATCGTCGGCCTGGTGCGACGCTCCCGGGCCCGCAGGGCGCTGCTCGGTCCGCCCCCCGGGGCCTGGGGCGGTCCGGGCCCGGGCGGACCGGGAGGCCCGGGGGGCGGCTGGGGTGCACCGCCCGGCGGCGCCCCGACCGGCCCGCCGTCTGGTCCCTCCGGTGCTCCGCCGTCCGGTCCCTACGGCACCCCGCCGTCTGGCCCCTCCGGTGCTCCGCCGTCCGGTCCCTACGGCACCCCACCACCGTCGTCCCCGCCGTCGACGCCGGTCGACCCGTGGAACCGCCCCTCCTGAGCGGGCGCTGACCCGCGCCCTCGCCGCGCTCCCGCCGGTGCAGCGCGCGGTGACGACCGGCCGCCGGCGCGGCCCGACCCGCGACCTGGGGCTCGTCCACGGCACAATGTCGGGGTGATCGACGCGGGCGTGGTCCTCGGCCCCAGGTGGGTCTCGCCGGCGTGCCCGGCCGCCCACGGTGGGCCCTTCCGGGTCCGGGCCCGTGGCCGGGCGCGGCCCGTCCGGCAGGGTGAGCCGTGATCCCGACGCCCCTCGTCGCCCCTCCGGCGCGGGCCCGGTCCACCTCCCGTCCCGTGTGGTGGGCCGGCTCCTGGGTGGGCGTGCTGTTGCTCGTCGTGGCGGTGTTCGGCGCGGTGCTGTGGGTCGGCGCGGTGTCGCCGCTGGGCTTCCGGCGCTTCTCGGTCTTCGACGCCGATCGTCGCATCGACTTCCGCCAGCCCGGCACCTTCGTGGTCTTCGAGGAGTACCGGGGCGCGTCCCGGCCCAGCTTCCCGCCCGCCCTCGACGTGACGGTGCGCGGCGACGCACCGGTCACCGTCGACAAGCTCATCCAGCCCGGCCAGTCGGCCGCCCCGGATGCGTACCGCGACGCCTTCGGTCACGAGGGTCGGGCCATCGCCCGGTTCACCATCACCGAGCCGGGGTCCTACCGCGTGCGGGTCAACCCCAAGCCGCTCGGCACCTACGACCCCGCCGAGTACGCCAGCCGCACCCGGGGCACCATCGCCCTCGGTCGCGACCTCGCCACGACGTGGCTGGCGACCCCGTGGGGCGTCGTGGCGCTGGTCGTCGTGCCGCTGATCACGGGGCTGGTGCTGCTGGTGCTGACCCGGCGGGCCCGCCGACGGGCGCGCCGAGCCGCCGCGTCGGCAACCGGGCCTGCCGACGCGGTCGCCCTGCTCGACGCCCGTCGGTCGGGACGAGAGCCGGTGGCCGCGAGCGGCCGGACCGCTCGCTGACGCCGGCCCGACCGGCGCCGCCCCCGGGCCGGAGCGGCGCCGCCCCCGGGCCGGAGCGGCGCCGGCCCCGGAGCCGGAGCGGGATCGTCGTCGGGGTGGGGCAGGGGGGTCCGGTAGCCTGCCGACCCATGGCTGACCTGCAGGCGACCATCACCGAGCTCTGGGACCGCCGGGCCGAGCTGGCCCCCGATGATGCCGAGGCCAACCAGGCGGTCTACGACGCCGTGCGCCTCCTCGACACCGGCGAGGCCCGCGTGGCCGAGGTGGGTGCCGACGACCGGGTGATCGTCCACGAGTGGCTGAAGCTGGCGATCCTGCTGTACTTCAAGCAGTCCCAGATGGCCACCATCGAGCTCGGCCCCTTCGAGTACGCCGACAAGATCCCGCTCAAGAGCGACTACCAGGCGTCCGGGGTGCGGGTCGTGCCGGGGGCCTCGGCCCGCTTCGGCTCGTTCCTCGACCGGGGCGTGGTGATGATGCCGAGCTACGTCAACATCGGGGCCCGGGTGGGGGCGAACACCATGGTCGACACGTGGGCGACGGTGGGGTCGTGCGCCCAGATCGGGGAGAACGTGCACCTGTCGGGTGGCGTCGGCATCGGCGGCGTGCTGGAGCCGCCCAACGCCCGCCCGGTGGTCGTCGGCGACGACTGCCTCATCGGCAGTCGCTGCATCGTCGCCGAGGGCGCCCGCATCGGCGACGGCGTGGTGCTGGGTGCGGGCTGCGTGCTCACCGGCTCCGTGCCGGTGATCGACGCCGAGACGGGCGAGGAGATCTCCCGTGGCGAGGTACCGCCGTGGTGCGTGGCCGTGTCGGCCACCCGTCCCCGCACCTTCGCCGGCGGGGAGTTCGGCCTGCCGTGCGTGCTGGTGCTCAAGCGCCTGCCCGAGGGCGAGCGCCACGACAAGTCCCAGCTCAACGCGGTCCTGCGCGACCACGGGGCCACCACCTGAGGCGCCGGCGGTGGAGCCGAGATGACCACCGACCTGCTCACGGCGACCGCCCGCCTGGTCGACATCGCGTCGCCGAGCTGGCACGAGGCCGCGCTGGTCGACTGGCTCGAGGCGGAGCTGAGGACCCTGCCGTGGCTCGAGGTCACCCGGGTGGGCGACAACCTCGTCGCCAGGACCGGGCTCGGCCGTGACCACCGACTGATCCTGGCCGGCCACACCGACACCGTGCCCGCCGACGGGAACGGGACCGCCGGGATCGAGGGGGACCGGCTGTGGGGGGTTGGCTCGTCGGACATGAAGGGCGGGCTGGCGGTGATGCTCGAGCTGGCCCGCACGGTGCCCGAGCCCGCCGTCGACCTGACCTACGTCTTCTACGCCCGCGAGGAGGTGGCCGCCGTCGAGAGCGGCCTGCGCGAGCTGTTCACCGAGCGCCCCGATCTGCTGGTGGGTGACGTCGCCCTGTTGGGCGAGCCCACCTCGGCGGCGATCGAGGCCGGCTGCCAGGGGACGATGCGGCTGCACCTGGTGCTGCGCGGCGCCCGGGCCCACACCGCCCGACCCTGGATGGGGCGCAACGCCATCCACCGTGTGGGCGCCCTCCTGGCGGCGCTCGACGCCTACGAGGGACGGCGACCGGTGCTCGACGGGTGCGAGTACCGCGAGGCGCTGCAGGCGGTGCACGTCACGGGGGGCGTGGCCGGCAACGTGGTGCCCGACCGTGTCGAGCTCACCGTCAACCACCGCTTCGCCCCCGACCGCACGGCCGAGGAGGCGGAGGCCCACGTGCGCGGGGTCCTCGCTCCCTTCCTCGACCACCAGGACGAGGTCGCCCTGGTGGATCTCGCCCGTGCCGCACCGCCGTCGCTCGACCACCCGCTGCTCGCCGCCCTCATCGCGCGCAACGGCCTCGAGGTCCGGGCGAAGCTGGGATGGACCGACGTCGCCCGCTTCGCCGAGCACGGGATCCCGGCCGCCAACTTCGGCCCCGGCGACGCCACCGTGGCCCACACCGCCGCCGAGCACCTCGACCGGGCCCCCCTCGAGCTCGTGCACCGGGCGCTCGACGATCTCGTCCGCACCGCCGGGTGACCATCCGTCGCAGCGCCGCCGCGCAGCGCCGCCGTCGTCGTCGGCAGCTCGGCGTCGACGCTCGGTCACCAGGTGTCGGAGGACCGCAACGGGACGGGACCTGGGTGGCGGTGGCGGCGGCGCGCCTCGTAGGCTTCGTCGCCGATTGGCACGGCCGGCTGGTCGCGCCACCCCCACGACGACTGGAGCGTGCACGCGATGGCGATCGAGATCGGTCAGGAAGCCCCCGACTTCGAGCTGAAGGATCCGTCGAACCAGGTCGTGAAGCTGTCGAGCTTCCGCGGCGAGCAGGCCGTGCTGCTCGTCTTCTACCCGTTCACCTTCACGGGGGTCTGCGAGGGCGAGCTGTGCCGCTTGCGCGACGACCACTCCCAGTTCAGCGACGCCGGCGTCCAGGTCCTCGCCGTGTCGTGCGACAGCCGCAACGCCCAGCGGGTCTGGACCGAGCAGGAGGGCTTCACCTTCCCGGTGCTGTCGGACTTCTGGCCCCACGGCGCCGTCGCCAAGGCCTACGGCGTGTTCAACGAGGCGCTGGGGTGCGCCAACCGGACGACCTTCTTGATCGGCAGCGACGGCACCGTGGTCGACGTGTTCGGCAGCGACGACCTGGGCACGCCCCGCGAGGCGGGCCGCTACGCCGAGGCGCTGGCCAGGCTGTGATCAGCCCGGTGGCCGAGCGACGCCGCCGGCCGTGGTGGTCGCCGGCCGCACCCCCGAGCCTGCCAGCCCGCGACACCCGGGGAGCCGAGGGGGCTCAGAGCTTGCGCATCACCGTGACGACCTTGCCGAACACCGCGACCTCGTCGGCGTCGTACACCATCGGCTCGAGGTGAGGGTTCGCCGGCACGAGGGTGATCGTCGAGCCCTTGCGGGTGTAGGTCTTGACCGTCGCCTCTTCCCCGGGGATGCCCGCCACCACCACGTCACCGTTGTCGGCGGTGGTCTGCGACCGGGCGACGATGAAGTCGCCGTCGAGGATGCCCGCGTCGATCATCGAGTCGCCGCGGACCCGCAGCATGAACAGGTCGCCCTCGCCGGTGAAGTCGGCCGGTAGCGGCAGCAGCTCCTCGACGTTCTCCTGGGCGAGCACGTCGGTGCCGGCGGCGACGTCACCCACGAGCGGGACGTGGCAGACCGGGCGCCGGTCGACCGCGGCACCCGAGTTCGGGTCGTAGCGCATCTCGATGGCGCGGGGCTTGGTGGGATCGCGGCGCAAGAAGCCGAGGCGCTGCAGGGTCCGCAGGTGCGTGTGCACGGTCGACGGCGACGTGAGGCCGACGGCCTGACCGATCTCGCGCACCGACGGCGGATAGCCGCGCTCGTTGGTCTGCTGCTCGATGAAGTTGAGGATCTGCAGCTGGCGGTGGGAGAGCTTGCGGGGGTTGGGCATGGGGACACCTCTCGTCCGTGGCTGGCGGTGGTGGATCGGCTGATCGATCGGTTGGTCGGTGGTTCCGCTCTCGGGCGACTCGGGGGCTCGGTTCGGCCGACGGGCTGCCCGGAGGGCGAGCCCGTGGCGCTCCGCGAGCCCGACAGCGACGGCGAACACTCGTTCGTACGATAGCGCACGCAGGAGCCTGGCGCAAACATCTGTTCGTGGGGCGGGTCGCCGTGGAGGCCTTGACGACGAACAGGCGTTCGTGGTTGGCTGGTGCGGTGCTGCGAACGACCGTTCGGCGTACGCCCGTTCTACCACCGCCCCCATCGCTGCGGGGGGATGCCGGTGCGCCGGTCACCGGCCCCTGCCCCGGGGGCGTCGCGGGCGCACCGTCCGATGGTCGTCGCCGCCGGGGTGCAGCGCCGAGGTGCGGAGGGCGCGGCACCTGTGTGGGAGCTCGGGGCGGCCCGACGTCGCCGCCCTGCCCGTCGTTGTCACACCCCCCCGAGAGGATGTCGCCATGACCGCCGTCGTCGCCGCACCGCATCGTCCCGCCCGTCCCCTGCGCCTCGTGCCCACCGCCGCCCGGCCCGATCCGCTGCCGGCGGGGCTCGCCCCCACGGGCACGGCGCCCTTCGAGGTGGGCGTGGTGTCCACCGCCGTCGCCCGCTCCTCGGCCCCGCCCCACCTCGAGGTGGTGCCGGGCGGTCGCACGGCCGTGTGGCACCGCCGCCTCGCCGGCCTCGGTCGCACGCTGCGGTCGCTCCTGCCGGCGCTGCCCCGGGTGTCGGCGCTGGTCGTGGTGGCCCTGCTCGCCACCACCGTCGCCGCCCTGGTGATCGCGATCACCGCGGCCGATCCGCTGCCGGTGACCGGTGCTGCACGACCGGCGCCGGTCACGGCATCGGCCACCGCCGCACCCGTCCCGGTGGCGCCGGTGCCCGTGGTCGCCCGCCGCTACGTCGTGCAGCCGGGTGACACCCTTTGGGGCATCGCCCGCTCGCTGCAGCCCGCCGGCGACGTGCGGTCGCTCGTCGACGAGCTGGCGCGCCGGCTCGAGGGCCGCACGTTGCAGCCCGGCATGCAGCTGTCCCTCGACGGCCTGGCCGCTGGGTGACGGCGGTGGTGGCCCCGTCGCACCCGGCGGGCGGCTCCGGGCCGCAGCTGCGGCTGGTGCGGCTCGGGGCGGCGCGCACCACAGGGTGCGCCCCGGAATCGACGGGCAGTAGCGTCGGGCACGTGCGCTGCCCGTCGTGTGCCCGCCTCGACGACAAGGTCGTCGACTCCCGCCTGGCCGACGACGGGACCTCGATCCGCCGCCGCCGGGAGTGCCTGGAGTGCGGTCACCGGTTCACGACCTTCGAGCGCTACGAGGAGGTGCCCCTCCTCGTCGTGAAGCGGTCCGGGGACCGGGTGCCCTTCGACCGGGCGAAGGTGGTGCGCGGCGTGCGGGCGGCGGTGACCGGCCGACCTGTCGACGACGACGCCATCGAGGGCCTCGCCGGCGAGGTCGAGGAGGCGATGCGGCTCCGCGGCGGCGAGGTCGCCAGCGAGCAGGTGGGCATCGCGGTGCTGGATCGGCTGCGCGAGCTCGACCAGGTCGCGTACGTCCGGTTCGCCAGCGTCTACAAGGACTTCGACGACCCGGCCGACTTCCAGCGCGAGGTCCGCCTGCTCACCAAGGACACCGCACCGAAGCGGCACTGAGGGTCGGCGCCGCGACGCGGCCGACGCCGGGTCAGGCCCGCAGGTAGCGGGCGAAGAGGAGGCCATCGGCCTCGAGCAGGTGGGCGAGGCCGAGGGACCGCACCTCGCCGGGACCCCGGCCGACGGCGACGCGCGGGCTGTCGCCGCCGACGAGCGTCGGGGACCAGGTGAGGCACACCTCGTCGACGAGGCCGAGGTCGACCAGCAGCCCGTTCAGCGACGGCCCGCCCTCGCACACCACCACGGACGCGCCGCGGTCGCGCAGCAGCCCGAGCGCCTGCTCGAGGTCGGCGCGGCCCGCTCCGCCACCCTCGGTCACCACGAGGTCGGCCACCGCGCCGGCAGCGGCCATCCGGGCCGGATCGGCTCCCTCGCCGGTCACGACGATCGGTCGGGCGGGCGACTCGGTGAACAGCGGCGTCGACCAGTCGAGCTCGAGACGGCCCGACACCACCGCGATGGTGGGCACCGCGTCCTGCCCGTTCGCCACCCTGGCGGCCCGCACCGCCGCGCTCGGCCGGGCCGGGCCGTAGCCCTCGGCCCGCACGGTCGAGGCGCCGACGAGGATCACGTCGGCCACCCCCCGCACGGCAGCGAACACGGCCTTGTCGGCCGGCGCGCTCAGCGCCCCGCTGACGCCACCGGCGTGGGTGGCGCCATCCGCGCTCGCCACCATGTCGATGAGCACCCAGGGTCGCCCCGGTGGCGGGACCCGGTCGCCGGTGCGGTAGGCGGCAGCCGGGTCGACGTCATCGGCCGGCGAAGGCAGCAGGCGTCGCATGGGGAGCGAACCTACCGGTCACCCCGGCGTGTTGCAGTCGTGTTGCAGGTGCTGGGCGGTGGTCCAGGAACGCACCCGCGGCGCCGAGGATTCGGCCAGACTTCGTTCTGGAACGGCTATCGCGACAGCGCGGTCGACGGGGGGTCGGCCGGCGGCGACCGCGCGGTGGCCCTCCGGCACGGGGCGTCGGCGACGGGTCGGCGCCGGGGGACCCGCGGAGGAGACATGGGCATCGTGGCTCGGACGATGGCGCCGGTGGGGGCGGTCGTGCACGCCGCCCGACGGCCGACGACCTACCCCGGTCACCTGCGGGAGGTCACCTCGACGCTGGTGACCGCATCGGTGTGGCCGCTGGGGTTCCGTGACCGAGGCCTCGAGGACCTCGACGCCGTCGCCGGGCGCGACGCGGCGGTGCCGACCCCGGTCCTGCTGGTGCACGGCTACGGCGCCAACAAGTCCAACTGGCTCTTCCTGCGCCGGTACCTCGACCAGGCCGGCTTCGGCCGCCTGCACGCCGTCAACTACAACCCGCTGACCGCCGACATCCCCGAGCTGGCGGCCCGGGTCGCCGAGCGGGCCGAGCAGCTGCGACGGCGGTGCGGCAGCGACCGGCTCCACGTCGTCGGGCACTCCCTCGGGGGCATCATCGCCCGCTACGCGGTGCAGGTGCACGGCGTGGAGGGCGTCGACGTGTGCGTGACGATCGCCTCGCCCCACGGGGGTGTGCGCCTGGCCCGCTACGGCTCGCACCTGTCGGCGCTCAGCCCGTTCGCGTCGGGCCTGCAGCTGCGACCCAACTCGGCGGTGATGACGATGCTGCGCGCCACCGCCCGCCCGTTGCCGACCCGCTTCGTGGCCTACTACTCGAACCTCGACCTGATCGTGCCCGCCGCCCGGGCCCGCATCGAGGAGCCCGCCCTGGCGGCGACCAACATCTTGGTGAAGGACCACGGGCACCTGTCGATCATGTTGTCGCGGCGCCTGGCCGATTCGGTGGTCTCCCAGCTCGGCGCCGCCGAGGGCCTGCCCGGGTACGGGTCGCCGGTGCGGGCCCTGACCCCGCCGGCGCACCGGGTCGGCCGGCGAGGGTCCAACCGCGACGCCGGGACCGCCGCCGAGGGCTGAGCGGGCCGTCGCGTCCAGCCGGTGCCGGCCCGCCGAGGCGGCGGCGAGGCGGCGGCGTGCCCAGCTGTGGACAAGACCCCGGTTGGCCACCCGTCGTCCACCGGGAATTCACAGGGTTGTTCCCCTTCCCTTGCACAGGCCCGGTTCCGTAGGGTGCCCTCCGGGTCGACGGCGTGCGGTGCGAACCAGCGGATGGTGGCTGGCGTTCCGTTGGGCCGTGGCTGGCAACTGGACGACTCCTGTTCTGGGGGCTGGGAGCTTCGAGAGGGGCGGGGACGACCCCCGTTCGGCATCGGGCGCCCCCTGACCTGCTCGTTCGCACCGCGTCGCCGTCGACCCCCGGCACGAGCTCGCCGGCGGGCGCGAAAACCCGGGCGCGGGCATTGACACCGGCGTAATTACGGTGATGTAATCCCCGGCACATCTTGTGGCCACGGGGCGAAGGGGAGGGCCTCGACCACAACATCTTGTGTCCGGGGCCGGCTGGTCCCCGGGGACACCTGGTGGCCGTGGCGGTCGGCGGGCACACCCCTATCGTGGGTGGTTCCCGGTCCATCGTGGTCCACGCAACCGGTCTCGTCGGCCCGCCGGCGGGACCGCACGGGGAGGCTGCGCCCCGGCGGTGCTCGCAGCGACGTCCAGACCCAGCAGGTCCAACAGGGCGGTCGAGTGATCGACCGGGAGGAGACGAGGCACCCATGGCTCTCGCGCCGGAACAGGCAGGCATCGGCATCCGCCGGCACTTCACGACGAAGGGGGTCCACCCCTACGACGAGGTGTCGTGGGAGCGCCGCGACGCCCGCATCACGAACTACCGCGACGGCTCGGTCGCCTTCGAGCAGCTCGGGGTCGAGTTCCCGGTCGACTGGTCGGTCAACGCCACCAACATCGTGGCCCAGAAGTACTTCCGCGGCACGCTGGGCACGGCCGAGCGCGAGTCGTCGCTGCGCCAGGTCGCCGACCGGGTGGTCGACACCATCACCGACTGGGCGCAAGTGCGACGGCTGCTACTTGTCGACGCCGAGGAGGCCGAGGTCTTCCGCACGAGCTCAAGCACCTGGTCGTCACCCAGAAGGCGTTTATGCTCAACTCGCCGGTGTGGTTCAACATCGGCGTCAAGGGCGTGCCCCAGGCCAGCGCCTGCTTCATCCTTGCCGTCGACGACCGAGGACTCGATCCTCAACTGGTACGTCGAGGAGGGCACCATCTTCAAGGGCGGCTCGGGTTCGGGCATCAACCTGTTCAAGATCCGCTCGTCGGTCGAGCTGCTCAAGGGCGGCGGCACCGCCTCGGGTCCGGTGAGCTTCATGCGGGTGCTGACGCGCTGGCCGGCACCATCAAGTCGGGTGGCAAGCACCCGCTGCGCCGCCAAGATGGTCATCCTCGACGCCGACCACCCCGACATCGAGGAGTTCATCTGGTGCAAGGCCAACGAGGAGCGCAAGGCCCACGCCCTGGCCGCCGCCGGGTTCGACATGAGCCTCGACGGCAAGGACATCACCTCGATCCAGTACCAGAACGCCAACAACTCGGTGCGCGTCACCGACGAGTTCATGCAGGCCGTCGTCGAGGACCGCGACTGGCAGCTGCGGGCGGTCACCACCGGTGAGAGGCCGGCGACGCGCCCGGCGCCTGCGACCATGCGCCAGCTCGCCCAGGCCACCTGGGAGTGCGCCGATCCGGGCATGCAGTCTGACACCACCATCAACCGGTGGCACACGGCGGCCAACACCGGCCGCATCAACGGGTCGAACCCGTGCTCGGAGTACATGCACATCGACAACTCGGCGTGCAACCTGGCCAGCCTCAACCTGTTGAAGTTCCTCGCCGATGACCTCGTCTTCGACGTCGACGGCTTCCGGCACGCCGTCGAGGTGGCGTTCACCTCCGCCCAGGAGATCCTGGTGGGCAACGCCGACTACCCGACCAAGGCCATCGGCGAGAACTCGCCGGTTCCGCCAGCTGGGCCTCGGCTACGCCAACCTCGGCGCCCTGCTGATGGCGCTGGGCCTGCCCTACGACCCGACGGCGGCCGCTTCCTGGCCGCGGTCACCGTTGGGATGACCGGGCACGCCTACGCCACCTCGGCCCGCACCGCCGCCCGCATGGGCTCGTTCGCGCCATGCCGAGAACGAGGAGCACATGCTGCGGGTGCTGAACATGCACCGGGCCGACGCGGGTCGACGAGGAGCCAGCCCCACGACCTGCTCGCCGCTCGCCCAGCGCTCGGGACGACGCCTGCGAGGTGGCGGCCCTGTACGGCGCAACTCGCAGGCCTCGGTGCTGGCACCCACCGGCACCATCGGGTTGATGATGGACTGCACACCACCGGCATCGACCGACCTGGGCCTGGTCAAGATCAAGAAGCTGGTGGGCGGGCAAGGCAAAACGTACCATGTCGATCGTCAACCAGACGGTGCCGCGGGCGCTGCGGCACCTCGGCTATGCCGAGGCGAGGTCGAGGCCATCGTCGAGCATCGACGAGCACAAGACCATCCTCGGGGCGCCGGCGCTCAGGGCCGAGCACGTCCCGACTCGCCTGCTCGATGGGCGACAACGTCATCCACTACCTCGGCCACGTGCGGATGATGGGCGGTGCAGCTGTTCATCTCGGGCGCCATCTCCAAGACGGTGAACATGCCCGAGGAGGCCACCGTCGAAGAGGTCGAGCAGCTCCACATCGACGCCTGGAAGCTGGGCCTGGAAGGTCACCGCCACCTACCGCGACACCGGCGTGCGCTCCAGCCCCTCGCCACCGCCAAGAAGGACGCAGGCGAGGGTGCCGAGGGCCCGGCGGCCACCGCGGCCACCCAGGTCGTGGGAGAGGATCGTGGAGAAGATCATCCACGAGCCGATCCGCCAGCGCCTGCGCCGCGACCCACCTCGCGCACTTCGAGGCCCCGGGTCGCCGACTGCAAGGGCTTCGTCACCGTCGGCGAGTACGGTGAGGACGGCCGTCCGGCATTCGTCAAGGTCTCCAAGCAGGCTCGACCCTGGCCGGGATCATGGACGCCTTCGCCATCGCCATCAGCCACGGCCTGCAGTACGGCGTGCCCCTGCGCTCCTACGTCGAGGCCTTCACCGGCATGCGCTTCGAGCCCGCCGGCATGACCGACGACCCCGACATCCGCATCGCCAACAGCCTCATGGACTACCTGTTCCGCCGGTTGGCGATCATGTACCTGTCCCAGGCCGAGCGGGCCGAGCTCAACATCTTCACCACCGCCGAGCGGATGCAGCCCACCCTCCCCGGCGTGGAGGAGACCGTGGTGGAGACCCTGCCTCCGACGTGGCCAAGGATCCCAAGTCGATCCCCTCGGCCAGCGAGCTCGCCGCCCAGATGCAGCAGACGAGCCAGCCGGCGACCTTTCATCGACAAGCCGGCCGAAGCGCACGGCTCTCTGATGCTCCCATCTGCATGCAGTGCGGCGTGCAGATGGTGCGGGCCGGCAGCTGCCACGCCTGCCCCAGCTGCGGCTCCACCAGCGGCTGCAGCTGACGACGGCTGCGGGTCGCCGGCGGTCTCGCCGGTGCGGCCCGCGACGACGACGGGCTCCCTGCCGAACGGGTGGGGAGCCCGTCGTCGCGTCCCGGGTCAAGCGGACCGGGGCAGGCGGACCGGGTCAAGCGCACGGGTCAGGCGGACCGGGGCAGGCGGACCGGGTCACGCCGCGAGGCTGGCGGCGACGCGCACGCGGTAGCGGCGGGTGAACACGAGCGGTGCCGAGAAGCCGACGACCTGGACCCCGACCCACAGGGGGGTGAGCGACGCATCGACGGAGATGACACCGGCGCACAGCGCCGCGGTCACGAGGAAGCTGGTGGCCCACGCTGCGGTGATCACGACGTTCACCCGGTGGAACAGGTCGGTCTCCCACAGCTCGGGTGGGGTCTCGCGGCGGGCGATGGGCAGGGTGAAGGGCCGCCCGAGCGCGAGGGACGCCGTCGCAGCGAGGCCGAGGGTGGCGAGCGAGAGCGCCGGCGTGTAGGGCCGCAGGACGGCGTCGGGGGCGACGATCGCCACCGGTGCGAGCACCGCGAAGAACCCGGCGGTCACGACCGAGAGCAGGTCGGCTCCGCCGGAGCGACGGTCGTCGAGGACCACCCAGAGGGCGACGGCCAGCCCGGCGACGGCGCCGAGGCGCCAGTCGGCGACAGCCGAGGCCACGACGTAGGCGATCCACGGGGCGAACGAACGGAGGTAGCTCACGGTGGCCTCCCTGGCCTGGGTGGCGGAGGGCACCTGCCCCCGCTCACATTCCTATACTGACATGTCAAAAATAGAACGTCTAGTTGTGACATGTCAAGAGTGGTGGGAGAATGCGCGCCATGAGCCTCCGCCACGCCCTGCTCGGGCTGCTCGCCGACCATCCGGCGAGCGGCTACGACCTCCTCAAGCGGTTCGACACCTCGCTGGCGTTCGTCTGGCCCGCCACCCAGAGCCAGCTCTACGGGGAGCTGAAGCGGCTGGCCGACGCCGGGTTGATCGAAGCGGCGGCGACCGGTCCGCGCCGGCGCACGGACTACGCCATCACCGAGGCCGGGCGGGCCGAGCTGGCGCACTGGCTGACCGAGGTCGAGCCCGAGCACAGCCGTCGCAACGACGCCCTGCTGCGGGTGTTCTTCCTGTGGGCCGTCGACCCGGCCCAGGCCGTCGACTACCTCGAGCGCGAGGCGCGGCTGTACCGCCAGTTCGGGGAGGCGCTGCGCCAGGTGGCCGACACCGTCGCCTGGGACGAGTCGGGCTTCGACCGCTGTGCTCGCCTGGCGCTGGAGAACGGGCTGCGGGTCAGCGAAGCCAACGCCGCCTGGGCCGAGTGGGCCGCCGGAGAGGTGGCCGGCGACACGGACGGGTGAGGCGCTCGGGCCGCCCGCTGGCTCGGCCCGGTTCGGATCGGCGCCCCGGCCGCAGGGTGGCCGCGACGCTACGCTCGTTGCCGTGTTCGGTCGCCACCGTGGGAGGCACCTCCCGGTCGAGCAGTGGGAGAAGGTGGTCGGCACCATCGTCGACCTGCAGCTGCTGCCTCGGCTCCGCGGTCCAGGGCGCGACAGCTGGCCGCACCCGAAGCGCTATGTGGTCGAGCTGCACCCGGTCGATCGTGCGCCCTACCGCGCCGAGATCGACATCCCGCCCATCGACTACCCGGACGACTTCTTCTTCTCCCAGCCCGGCGACGTCACCGGCTTCATCGTGAACCCGGCCACGGGCGAGGTCCGCTTCGACATGTCCGACCAGCGCAACTCCACCGCCGCCCACCTGGCCGGCGCCGACCGGCTCGAGCAGCAGCTCCTGGCCGACGTCCCGGCCGATCCCGGGTTGGCCGTGACCGGCCCGCCGTGGGTGGTGCCGGCCACCTGCCCGGGCTGTGGGGCGCCGGTCGACCAGGCGACGCAGGCCATGGCGCCGGCGCCGACCTGCGCCTTCTGCGACGAGCCGCTGCCGGCGCAGCCCCGCGCTCGCTTCTGAGCCGGCGCCCCCGCTCCCGAGAAGCCCGCGCCGGGTCGTCCGCCCCGCCCGCACGCCTGGACGCCGGTGGCCTTGCCTCAGGCGTGGGCCGGCAGCGGCGCCGGGCGCACGCCCGAGCCGGGCGACAGCGAGATGGCGAGCGCCGGCGAGACCGGCAGCCAGTCGGGCAGCTCGACCGCGAGCATGCCGCCCTCGACGGTCCACGACACCTGGTCGGCGGGCACGCCGCCGACCGACACCTCACCCACCCCGGAGGCGTCGACGCCCCACAGCGTGACCCGTCGGCGGGGCGGCGTCTCGAGCACGATCGCGTGCACCGCGTCGCCGGTGCGGGTGAAGCGGACGTCGCTGCCCTCGGCGGTGCGCGACGACGCCACCTCCCACGGGCGCGACCCGAACACGGCGTGGCCGTTGACGGCGAGCCAGTCGCCCAGCCCTCGTAGCGGCACCTGCTGCCACTCGGGGACGGTGCCGTCGGGCTCGGGGCCGATGCCGATCAGCAGGTTGCCGCCCTTGGCGACGATGTCGACGAAGGAGCGGACCAGCTCGGCGGCGGTGAGCACGTCCTGGGGTCGCTCGTTGCGGTTGGCGCCGAAGCTGTGGCCGACGCCGCGGGTCGACTCCCACTTCTCCGCCTGGATCTCGTCGTGCTGGGCGTACTCGGGCGTCGTGTAGTCGTGGTGCAGCGGTCGCACGGCGAACGACAGGCCCTTGTAGCGGCGGGGGAGCACGGGCCAGGCCCGCTCGACCAGCCAGCCGGCGGCCCGCACCGCGGCCTGGCCCACGGCCCCCACGATGGGTCCGTCCGGCAGCGCGCCCTGCGCCCACCGGTCGTTGACCACGCCATCGGGAACCCGCTCGTAGTAGTGCCCGAACAGCGATCGCAGGTCGAGCGGGGTGGGCGCGGCGATGTCGTTCCACAGCACGGAGGGCTCGTAGCGGTCGATCAGCTCTCGGTAGTGGGCCTCGCAGTAGGCGGCGTACTCGCGGGTCTGGGGGATGGCGAGCAGGGCCGAGGCGGCGTCCCGGATCACCACGGGGTGCACCGACCAGTCGAGGCCGCCGGAGTAGTACAGGCCCATCCGCATCCCGGCCGATCGCACGGCCCCGGTCAGGTCACCGACGAGGTCGCGCTCGACGTGCCAGTCGCTGCCCCGGTGGGGGTGGGCCACCGCGGTGGGCCAGAGGCAGAACCCGTCGTGGTGCTTGGTGGTCAGCACCACGTAGCGCGCCCCTGACGCCGCGCACACGCCGGCCAGGGCGTCGAGGTCGGCACCGGCCGACTGCGCCCGGAAGGGGTCCCGGAACACGTCGTAGGGCGCGTCGTCACCGTAGACGGCCCGGTGGTGCGACCACGTCGGGCTGCCCTCGATGCGCATCGTGTTCGCGTACCACTCGGCGTAGGGGGAGTTGGCGAGCAGGTACGCCGGGCCGTGCTCGCGCAGCACGGACTGGATGTCGCCGACCTGGGGTGCCCAGCCGGGCACCGAGTACAGGCCCCAGTGCAAGAAGACGCCGAGCTTGGCGTCGTCGTACCAGTCGGGCAGGGCGCGGTCGGCGAAGGGATCGGTCATGGTCGATGTGTAGCACCCGGGGCCGAAGTCGCTGCTGGCGCCCGCCGGGCGCCGTGTCTCGTGGTCGGAGCGTGGGCCGGGGCGTCGTTCACCCGGGAGGTCCCGCACGCGCACGCGCCCCTTGGCGCGCGGCCGCCTGCGCCGGGGTGATGGGCGGACCGAACCAGCCCGACACGTCGATGACGTAGTGGATCAGCGGGGAGGCCGACCACACCTGGGTCGTTCCGCCGGCGAGGCCGACCAGGTCCCGGTTGGCGACCACCTCGCCGGTGCCGAAGTTGAGGACCGAGGTCTCCGGACGCGGCCCGCTCGGCCACAGGGTGGTGTGGCCGGCGGCGGACGGACCGACGACGGTCACGTTGGCGTCGACGGCCGCAACCTGGTCGGCGGCCGGCACGGCGCCGCGGCCGGCCAGGGCCAGCGCCAGCGGGGCGTCGTTGCGCACCGGGCCCAGGTGCCCGCCGGTGCCGTCGCGCGTGTCCACCGAGCGCTCGGCCGTGACCGGGAAGAACTCCGAGCCGCCGAGGGGCGCGCCGGCGGGCCCGTAGGCGCCGACGAGGTCGACGACCAGGTCGGTGCTGCCCGTGTTGTTGAACAGCTCGATGGTCCCGCTGGGGTCGACGGCCACGGTGGTCAGGTTCGCCCGGGTCCGGCCGGCCTGGGGGTTGAGGTTCGAGGCCAGCGGGCGGGGTGTGTCGCCGCCGGACCACGCCGTCACGAACCCGCTGGCGGTGGTGTCGGTGGCGGTGAGGTTCACCACGGCGGCGGTCGCTCCGGCGGGAAGCGACGGCAGGGTGACGACCTGGCGGTCGCCGCTGCCGAACGGGGTGGCGCGCCCGCCGGTGCCGTCGCGGGAGTCCAGCACGCGGGTCGGCGCGACCGGGGTGAACAGCGCGCCCGTCCCCGCGCCGGGCGCGTCGTACCAGCCCACGACGTCGGCGACGAGGTCGATGCGGCCGGTGCTGTTGTAGAGCTGGACCGCGCCACCCGGGCCGAGCGCGCTGGTCACCATCGCCGGCAGTGCGTCGAGATCGGGGCGCGGGTTGAGGTTCGAGGCCAGGGGCCGGCTCTCGCCGGCGGGCCACACCGTCACGAACGATGGCTCGGTGGCCCCGGTGGCGGTCACGTTGAGGACGACGGCCGAGCCCGTCGCGGCCTGCGGCAGCGCGGGGCGCAGCGACAGCAGGCGCGTCTCGCCGGGCCCGAGCGCGGCGGCAGGGCTGCCGACGCCCGTGCGGGTGTCGAGCACCCGGGTCGGGGTGACCGCATGGAAGCGGGCACCGGGCCGGTCGGGCACGACCACCTCGCTCCAGTCCGAGGGGGTCGACTCGCCCGCCGCGTTCACGGCGGTCACCTGGAAGCGCAGGGGCGTGCCGTTGGCCAGCCCGCCGACGTTGAGGGTGGGTTGCGCCGTGGTGAAGCTGCGACCGTCGCTGGTGGTGACGCGGTAGCCGGCCGCCTCCTCGGTCGGCAGCGGGTCCCACCACGCGGTCGCCATCTGGTTGCCGGCCTGTGCCCGCACGCCCTGGGGTGTGTCGGGTGGGAAGCACTGCCGGGCCGTTGCCAGCATCAGGTTGATGCGGGCGTTGATGCCCGCCCACGTCACGTGCGAGTCGTCGGCGAGCAGCTGCGGGGCGCGAGCCGTCACGGCCCGCCAGTCGGCGACGTGCACGCCGGGGTGACGGGTCGGGTCGACGCTCGCGTAGGCGGCGTTCATCGCCCGGATGAGGCCGAGCATCGTGGCGTCGGCCGCCGGGTCGCCGTAGGAGGAGGTCTCGGGGAGGTTGAGCAGCACGCGGCAGCGGACGCCGTCGGTGGCGAGCAGCGTCTGCTCGAAGAAGTGCAGCGCGCCGGCGAGCAGCTCGGGGGCGGGCGCGAAGTCGTAGGTCACGTTGTTGGCGCCCAGCCCGATCACCAGCACGTCCGGTGCGGCGGCCAGCGCGTCGCTGAGCCGGCCCGAGACGAGGGTGGTCCAGTACTTCTCGCCGCAGTGGGTGGCGAAGACCCAGCGGTGGTCCTCGTCGGTGAGCGCCGGGAACCGCAGCTGGTCGTCGACGCTGTCGCCCGCGACGGCGATCTTGGGCACGCCCGGGACCCCGTTGTCGTACACGCCGCGCTCCTTGTCGGCGCTGCACGAGAAGTAGAGGTTGGCGAGCAGGTCGTCGTTCGTCATCGGCCGCTCGTCGACGTAGGTGCGCTGCCAGGGCAGTGGCTGCGGAGGCGGTGCGGCGCCGCCCGCCGACGCGGTGGCGACGACCAGCAGCGGGGCGATCACGACGACGAGGACCGGGCGTCTCCGCCCGTGCTTCCCGCCGCCCCGCCGCCTGGTCGCGGACCGAGCGAGGAGCATTCGACCCGATTGTTGTCCAGAACGTGTCGATGACGCGGTCGGGCCCCGGCGCCTGTCGGCGCGCACACGTGGTCGTCGGCCGCAGGCAACCGATCCGTGAAACCTCGACACCGGCGACGGGCCGGTGCGCGAGGCTCCGGCCATGGACCTGCGACGCGCCACGATCGCCGACGTCGAGGTGCTCACCGGGCTGCGCACCGCCTTCGTCGCCGAGGTGCGGCGACTCGAACCGGTCGTGCTCGACGCCGGGTTCGTCGACGCCACGCGCGCCTTCGTGGCCCGCGGGCTGACCGAGGGCTCCCTGCCCACCTGGCTGCGGTCGGAGACGATGCCGTGCTCGGCATCGTCTCCCTGCAGCTGCAGCCGGTGCCACCCCGTCCGGACGACCTGCGGCCGCACGAGGGCCACGTGCTCAACATGTACGTGGTCCCCTGGGCTCGCGGCCGGGGCGTCGGGCGCGTGCTGTTCGAGGCCTGCCTCTCCTCGGCCGACGCGCTTGGGGTCCGCCGGTTCCACCTCCTCGCCACGCCCGACGGCCGGCCCCTGTACGAGTCGGCCGGCTTCGCGGCCAACCCCGACGTGCTGGAGCGGCGGGTGCCCGGCGGCCCGACGACCTGACGCGGTCGTGGCCCGACGGCGCGACCTCGGGCCGAACCGTCACGATCGACGCGTTCGACCGGGTGGAGGATCCCGCCGAGGGGACCGGGTCGGCCTCGTGGGTGCGACCGCGTCCGCGGCGCGAGACTGCCGGGGTGCCCGTTTCGGGGCCGAACGAGGAGGGGGAACACCATGACCGACGATGCGCCGGCCGTCGACGACCGCGATCTCGACGGCTTCGATCCCTACGACGCCTTCGACCTCGAGGCCGATCGGGTGCGGGCCTTCCTCGAGGGGCTCGACGACGCAGGGTGGGCGGCTCCCACCCGATGCACGGCGTGGGACCGCCGGGCGATGCTCGGCCACCTCGACGCGACCGAGGACTACCACCACGCCTGCCTCGACGACGCGCTCGGCCCCTTGATGGAGACCTACATGGCCGCCGGCGTCACGGACATGGACTCGGCCAACGCCTTCGGGGTGGTGCGGCGAGCCGACGGCGACACCGCGGAGCTGATCGCCCACTGGTACGAGGCGAACGCCGAGACCCGCCGCCGGTTCCGCGAGCGCGACGGCGGCACCCTGGCCACGATGGCGGGCCAGTACCCCGTGCGCTGGCAGGCCTTCCACATCGCCGACGAGCTGGCCACCCATGCCGACGACATGGGTGTGCCCGTGACCGCCGAGGACGCACCGGCCCGCCGGGCGTGGCGGGCCGCCTTCGCCCGCTTCGCCCTCCACGAGGGCCATCCCGAGGTGGCGCCGCGCGCCGTCGACGGCGGCACCGAGGTCACCGTCGACGGGCAGAACCACGTGCTCGACGACGACGAGGTCGTGCTGGCGGTGATGGGCCGTCTCCCCGACGACACGTCGGTGCCGCCTGCGGTCGCCGCGGCCCTGGCGCTCATGGCCTGAACCTCCTTCGCGTCCTGGCGACCATGATCCCCCCGTCGGGGCATCGGGGGCGTCGAGGATGCAGAGGACGCGCCCGGGCGCGCCGGGCAGGCGGCTCAGCGCCCGGTCGTGGTCAGCGTCGTGCCGGTCGTGGCGGCGATGCCGGGGGCGAGGGTCGTGCCCGGTGCGCTGGGGGCACCGGAGACCGAGCCGGGACTGGCGTAGACCGTGGTGGGTGGTCCGCCGCAGGTGCTCGGTGCCGGTTCGCCGGCGAAGCGGGCCTCGATCCAGGCCACCGCGGCATCGGCCATGGCGAAGCCGGCGCCGGTGTGGGGGACGCCGGGCATCACGGCCGTCTCGACGGTCGTGCCCTGTGTGCACAGCCGCGCGGTGTAGGCCTGGGTGACGTCGGGCCACACCACCTGGTCGTCGCTGCCCACCGCCACGAAGACGGGAACCTGGATCGGCTCGGCCCCCGGCGTGTTCTGGGCCAGCTGGGTCGCCCACGGCTGGGTGGTGGTGGGGTCGACGGTGAGGAACCGGTACTTCAGCGCCTCGGCCTCGGGCAGGTCGAGCACCGCCTGGGGCTCGGTCTCGATGCACTGCGCGGCGACGCGGGCGACGAGGGGCTGGGCCCCGGTGACCGTCACGGCCCGCCAGTCGTCGCCGGGGTAGATGTCGGACCACGACACCAGCGCCATCGGCAGCAGGATCCCGCCGAAGAGGGTGCCCAGGTCCCGGTTCACCAGCGTCGCCAGGTCGGTCGCCGGGGCGGCGGCGGCCACGCCCACCAGCTGCAGCTCGGGGGCGTACGACCGGGCCAGCTGACCGGTGAACAGGGCGGCCTGGCCGCCCTGGGAGTGCCCGAACACGGCGAAGCGACCACCGGCGCCGGCGCCGTCGAGGGCGCGCGCGGCCCGGACCGAGTCGAGCACCGAGCGGCCCTCGCTCTCGCCGACGAGGTAGGGGTGCATGCCGGGCGTGCCGAGGCCCGGGTAGTCGGTGGCCACCACGACCTGCCCGGCCTGCAGGAACCCGGTCAGGCCGGGGATGGTCTGGGCGACGGTCGACGAGTACAGCGACGGGGCGCACCAGTCGGCGACGCCGGTCGTCGGGTGCGCCCAGGCGACGACGTCACGCCCACCGGGCGGCGGTGGGCCCGTCGGTGCGATCACCACGCCGCTCACGGCCACCGGCGCCCCGTCGAGCCCGGTCGAGGTGTAGAGGATCTTCCATCCGGTCGACCCCGGTGGCACGCCGGGCAGGGCCTCGGTGCGCAGCAGGGTCCCCGGTTGGGACGGCAGGTCGGCGGGCGGCCGGTAGAAGGGGCCGGGCGTCGGCGGCTCGATCCGCAGGTAGGCGGCGACCGAGGCCAGGGCCAGCGCCAGCAGCAGCACGGCCGCGACGGGCCGCACGGCCCGGTGGCGCCGCCGCCTGTGCGAGCCGCCGACGGCGTCGCCCTCGGTGGTCAGTTCGTGGGCGGCGGCGTCACCGTCGCCGCCGTCCGTCTGGTCGTCGCCGTCCGTCTGGTCGTCGCCGTCCGTGTGGTCGTCGCCGTCCGTGTGGTCGTCGCCGTCCGTGTGGTCGTCGCCGTCCGTGTGGTCGTCGCCGTCCGTGTGGTCGTCGCCGTCCGCGCCGTCGCCGGGTGCACCGCCAGGGTCGTCCACCTCGCCCATGCACCGAACCGTAGCCCCGGGTGGCGCGCGTAGCCTGCGGGCGTGGGGTGGCGTGACTGGCTTCGCGGCGGAGGTGGCCCGCGGTTCGAGGGCACGATTGGGCGGCCGACGTCGTCCAACGGCGCCTCCTCGTTCCACCTCCTCTGGGATGTGGGCGGCGGTCCGTGGGTGGCGGCCGAAGCCACCCTCGAGGTGGTGACACCGCCGCCCGTGCCCAAGCTGTGCTTCTGGGCGCTGCAGGTGTCGTTCTCGTCGAAGGGCCGAGCCGGCGGCGGTGCCCACCTCGGGCTGCAGTGGTACCCCATCCATCCCGGCTCGACCGCGGTCAACTGGGGCGGGTACGGCCCCGAGGGCCGCGAGCTGACCGGCTCCGTCTCGACCCTGCCGAGCACGCCGGGCAACCCCAACACCCGTGACTTCGCGTGGGTCCCCGGCCGCGGCTACCGACTGCGCGTCGAGCCGGCGCCGTCGGTGGGGCAGGCGGCGGCGCCCGGCGGGCTGCACGCCTGGCGCGGCACGGTGACCGACCTCGCCGAGGGCACCACCACCGTGGTGCGCGACCTCTACGCCCGGGGCGACCGCCTCGACGGGCCGATGGTGTGGTCCGAGCTGTTCACCGACTGCGACGAACCGGGCATGACCGTGCGCTGGAGCGACCTGCACCTGTACGCCGCCGACGGTCGCCGCACCGCGGTGGCGGCCGTGCGGGTGAGCTACCAGGCCGTGGCCGAGGGCGGCTGCGTGACCACCGACGTCCGCGCCGAGGGCCCCGGCCGGTTCGTGCAGGCGAGCGGCACCCGCCGCACCACGCCGGCGGGTGCACGGCTGCCGTGAGCGGCGCCGCGGTCGCCTCGGCGCTGCTGGCGCTGTCCTCGGCGGCGCTGTTCGGTGTCGGTCGCCTTCCAGCAGAAGGCGAACCTGGAGGCGCTGCGCACACGTGATGCGGCGACCCGGTCGCGCCGGGGCCGCAACCAGCTGCTGGCGACCGTGCTGCAGGCCTGGTGGCTCGGCGGCATCGCCCTCAGCCTGGTCGGGGTGACCCTGTTCGCGGTGGCGCTCGCGCTCGGGTCGCTCACCGTCGCCCAGCCGATCCAGGTCACCCAGCTGATCTTCTCGGTGCCCCTCGGCGCCTGGGTGGCCGGGACGGCCTCGACGTCGGGGAGTGGCGCGGTGCGGTGCTCGTCGTCGCCGGCCTGGCGGGCTTCCTGGTCGCGCTCGCACCCCAGGCGAGCTCCTCGCTCGGCGCCGTCGGGGCGTGGGCCGTCGCCGTACCGGTCGTGCTCGGCGTCGCCGTCGTCGCCTTCCTCGCCGGCCGCGTCCTCGTCGCCGAGCGGGCGGCGCTGTGGGGCGCCACCGCCGGGCTGCTGCTCGGCCTGCAGGGCGCGGCGCTGAAGGAGGCGAGCGAGGTGGTGCGGACCGGCATCGACCTCGCCGACCCCGGTCGCCTCTGGTCGCTGCCCGCCGTGCTGCTCCTCAGCTCGGTCGGCACGCTCGTCGGCAACCTCGCCCTGCGCGCCGGCCGGCTCTCGGCCGCGCAGACCACCCTCGCCGGGCTTCCGCCCGTGCTCGGCGTGGTGCTCGGGGTCACGGTGTTCGGTGAGCAGGTGCGCACCGCGCCGCCGGCCCTGCTGGTCGCCGCGGTGGGGATGGTGGTGTGCCTGCTCGGCGTCGTCCGTCTCGCCCGGTCGCCGTCGCTGCTGGCCCTGTCCGCACCGTCGCCGGCGGCGGTCGGTCAGGCCCAGTCGTCGCGCTCGTAGCGCCAGCCGGTGCCGAGCATCCAGAGCCGGTGCCGTCCACCGGCGCGCGCCGGGTCGGCGTCGAGGTCGTCGTAGGCGACGTCGCCGGCGTACAGCGCCACCGCCCCGCCCTCGACGACGGCGAAGCGGGTCTCGAAGTGCTCGGGCTCGCCGTCACGCAGCACGGCCATCGCCTGGTCGACCGAGGCGAACCGGGCGAGGTGCTCGAGCGTGATCCACGTCGGGGGCCAGCTCGATCTCCAGGGCGTTGCGCCGGGCGAGGGCGTCGGCCGGGCGGGCCCAGCCGTGGTCGTGGATCTCACCGCCGTCGATCGTGATCTCGCGAACGGGCTCGGGCGCCGGCGCCGAAGAACCAGGTGGCGTAGCGCTTGATCGTCACCGGGGGCGGCGTCCAGTGCGAGAACCACACCAGCGTCGACGGATCGAGCACGACGTCGGCCTCCTCCCACGCCTCGCGCACCGCCGCTCGTCGCGCCGCGGTCTCGTCGTCGTCGCCGGGGCGGCGGTCGTCGTCGTCGACGCGGCCGCCGGGGAAGACCCACATGCCCCCGGCGAACTCGAGGGCGGCGTTGCGGCGCAGCAGCAGCGTCTCGAGGCCGTCGGGGCCGTCGCGCAGCACGACGACGGTCGCCGCCGGGATCAGCTCGGGCACCACCTCGGGCTCCTGGCCGGGGGGCCACACGGTCGGCATGGTCGGCGAGCCTACGGCGCGATGCGTGCACGGGCGGGCCGCGCCCCCGCCGGCCGTGCCGACCCAGCCGTGCCACGGCGAGGCCGCGCCACCGGGAAGGCCGCGCCGCCGGGAGGCCGCGCCGCCGGGAGGCCGCGCCCCCGCCGGCCGCGCTGACCGGCGGCGGGCTCCGGTCGGTAGCGTGGCTCGGATGTCCGGGCGGCCGGCGGTCACCCACCGCTTCGATCTGCGCCACATCCCCGCCCTCGACGGGCTGCGGGGCCTCGCCGTCGTCGGGGTGCTGCTGTTCCACGGCGGCCAGCTCACCGGTGGCTACCTCGGCGTCGACCTGTTCTTCGTCCTCTCGGGCTTCCTCATCACCTCGCTGCTCCTGCGCGAGTACGACGGGTCGGGGACGGTGGGCCTCGGGCGCTTCTGGGCCCGGCGGGCCCGGCGCCTGCTGCCCGCCCTGTTCGGCCTGGTCGCCGGCGTCGGCCTCTACTGCCTGGTGTTCGCCCGACCCTACGAGCTCGGTGCCATCCGGGCCGACGCGCTCGCCACGGTGTTCTACGTCGCCAACTGGCACGCCATCGTCGGCGGTCAGGGCTACTGGGAGATCTTCAGCGCCCCGTCGCCGCTGCAGCACACGTGGAGCCTCGCCATCGAGGAGCAGTTCTACCTGGTGTGGCCGTTGGTGGTCCTCGGCCTGCTCAAGCTGACCAAGGGCCGCAAGGAGGTCGTGCTCGTCACCGCCGTCGTGGGCGCCCTGGTGTCGGCCACCCTCATGGCGCTGCTGTGGGTCCCCGAGGCCGACACCAGCCGGGTGTACCTCGGCACCGACACCCGGGCCGCCGCCGTGCTGCTCGGCGCCGCCCTCGCCACCCTGCTCGCGCTGCGCGGGCCCATCCGCGGCACCCGGGCGAGGCTGGGCCTCGAGTGGGCGGGCCTGGTGTGCCTCGTCGGCCTGCTCGGGGTGTGGGCCACGACCGGTGGTCTGTCCCCGTGGCTCTACCACTACGGCTTCCTCGCCTGCGGCCTCGCCAGCACCGTGGTGATCGCGGCGGCGTCGCATCCCCGGGTCGGTGTGGTCGGCCGGGTGCTGTCGTTCGCCCCGCTGCGCTGGCTCGGCCTCGTCTCCTACGGCTTGTACCTGTGGCACTGGCCGGTGTTCGTCGTGCTGAACCGGGAGCGGGTGGGCCTCGACGGGTGGCCGCTGCTGGCCGTGCAGGTGGCGGTGAGCCTCGCCATCGCCGTCGTGTCGTACTACGCGCTCGAGCTGCCGATCCGCCGCGACGGGTTGGCTGCCTGGCGGCGCCCGGTGCTGCAGCCGGTCGCCGCCGTGCTGGCCGTCGTGGCCGTGCTGGTGGCCACCGCCGGCGCCGTCGACCGCACCGACCTCACCACGGCCTCGGCGATGAACGCCGAGCCGGCGCTGGCACCGGTCGAGGCGTTCACGCCCGCACCGGGCGACGACGCGTCGTCGACCACGAGCCTCGCGCCGGGGACCGACCCACGGGCCGGCGCCGACACGCCGCTGACCCGGCCCGCCGGTCGCCCGGCCCGGGTCATGGTCGTGGGCGACTCGGTGGCGCTGCGCCTCGGCGAGTCGATGGAGCAGCAGCGCAGCGACCTCGGCCTGGTGGTGGCCAACCGGGCCCTGCCGGCCTGCTCGATCGGTGACGGGCCCCATCGCTACCGCTACGAGGGCTACAAGGTCGACCAGGAGCAGCCGATCTGCCGGGAGGCCTTCGACATCTGGGCCAAGGACGTGCCGGTGTTCCGACCCGACGTCGCCGTGCTCGTCTACGGCGGGCCACCGCAGGGTGACCGCGAGGTCGACGGCGCCTTCTACGACCTGTGCGATCCCGTGCACCTCGACTGGTACCGACGCCAGGTCGACCGGTCCATCGACATCCTCTCGTCGACCGGCGCGGTGGTCGAGCTGGCCACCACCGGCTACAGCCGCTTCCCGTGGATGCCCCGCGACTACGACCGCCGGACCGACTGCATCAACGAGGTCTACCGCCAGGCGGCCGAGGCGCGACCGGCCAGCCAGGTCCGCGTGCTGCCGCTGGGGGAGTGGACCTGTCCACCGGCCACCAAGCCCGAGTGCGTCAGCGAGGTCGACGGCGTGAACCTGCGTGAGGACGGCGTGCACTACGAGCACGCCGGCGCCGACCTCGCCTCTCGCTGGATCGTCGGGCAGGTCTACGGGTCGCCGTAGACCGCGTCCCCGGGTCGCGCGCGGTGGGGCGGTCCCGCCCGCGACCGGCATCGGGGGCGGGCGCGACGGTGCTGATGATGGCCCCGGCCGACGAGCGCCACGCTCCGGGCGCCACCGACGGCGAGCAGCGCGGCGGTAGCGTCTGCCCCCGTGCGCTCCCTGTCGCCCCTGCGGCCGGGCGTCCGGGCTCGTCGGGTCGCATCGTCGCAGGTCGAGCGCTCCGGGCGGTCGGGCCCCGGCCCGCTGGTCGTGCTGGCCGTCGTGGCGGTCGCCGCCGTGCTGTCGCTGACCGGCTGTGGGACGGGCGCCGGCGGCGTCGCTGACCCGACCGGCTCGACCGGCTCGACGGGTTCGACCGGGGCGCCGGCGGGCGGGCCCGTGGGCGGGCCCGCGGGGCCGTCGGCCGGTGCGGCGAGCTCGGACGGTGCGGCGGGTCGCCCCCGGCTGCTGCTCACGGGCGACTCCGTCGGGCTGTTCGTCGGCACCAGCATCACCCCCATCACCGACGAGCTCGGGATCGACTTCGAGAACAAGTCGAACTGGGTTTGCGGCATCGTGAAGGTGCCCCGCTACCGCCACGCCGGGGGCACCATCACCGACGCCGGCGCCAACTGCTACTGGCCGGAGGCCTGGGCGGGTGAGACGCTGCCGCGCTTTCGCCCCGACGTGGTGCTGGTGGTCCAGGGCGGCACCGGGCTCGGCGACTGGGAGGTCGAGGGCGACTTCCGCGGCCCGTGCGATCCCGTGTTCGACCGCTGGTACACCGACGCCCTCGGCGCCGAGCTGGACCGGCTCGGGTCGACGGGCGCCGACGTCGTGGTGACCACCGAGCCCTACCCGCGCCTGTTCCCCCAGCCGCCCGATCTCGACGCCCGCACCGACTGCGCCAACCGATCCACCCGCGAGGCCGCTGCGGCCCACGGCGCCACGGTCGTCGACCTGGCGGCCTTCGTGTGCCCCGACGGACGCTGCCTCGTGGAGAAGGACGGCGTGACCCTGCGCCCCGACGGCGTGCACTTCACCAAGGCGGGCGCCGACTACCTCGCCCGCTGGCTCGTCCCCCGGGCCTTCGAGGCCGCCGGCCGGCCGGTGCCGACGCCGTCGGCGCCGTCGGACCGCGCCGTCAGCCGCTGACCCCCAACCACGCGTCCCGGTCATGGATCGCGTTCCTGTCAGGGATCTGGGGGCTCCCGTGCGCAGATCCCTGACAGGAACGCGGTGGGCGGGCGTCGTGGGCGAGACCCTTGCCGCCCGGAGAGCCATGTGCGACAGTGGGGAGAATGCCGTTCTCCGGCGGGGCGACCGAGTCGTCCACCGAGTCGTCCACCGAGTCGTCCACCGAGTCGTCGACTGCGTCATCGACAGCGCACGTCGGCTGGCAGGAGCGGGCCCTGGCCCGGTCGCTGGCCGACCGTCGGGCCCGTTCGGTCGAGCGGTTGGCCTCGTTCGTGGCCGCCACCCGTGAGCTGGCGGCCGAGACCGGCTCGTCGTCGTTCACCGTCCATCAGGTCGTCGAGCGCTCCGGCCAGTCGCTCAAGTCCTTCTACCGGTACTTCGAGGGCAAGGACGACCTCCTGCTGGCCCTGCTGGAGGAGGACATCGGCGTCGGCGCCGTCTTCCTCGCCGAGATGATCGAGCGCGGTCGGGATCCGGTGGCGCGGGTCCGGGGCTGGGTCGAGGGCCTCTTCGAGCTGCTCGCCGCCGGCGAGCAGGGCTACGTCGCCGTCCTGGTGCGCGAGCACCGGCGCCTGGTCGAGGCGCACCCGGCCCGGATGGAGGCGACCCTCGCGCCCTTCCTCGACCTGCTCGCCGCAGCGCTCGCCGAGGCCATGGCGGCCGGCGACGTGCGCGTCGGCGACCCCCGTCGCGACGCCCGCACGGTGTTCGACCTCGTGCTCGCCCAGATCCACCAGCTGGTCCTGGCGCCCGGCACCGGGGCGGCCGCGCCGACCGGCGCCGACGAACCGCTCGAGGCGGCCGACTCGTCGGGCTCGACGACGGCGGGTCGGGCAGCGGTGGCCGAGGTGGTCGATCCGGCGCACGCGTCGCGGGTGGCCGAGACCGCGGCGTACACCTGGGCGTTCTGCTGGGGTGGGCTCGCCGTGGCCCCCATGACGCGTCCTCGACGCCGAGCCGGCGGAGGAGGCGGCTGACGGGAGACCGTCGACCGCAAGGGGGGACCAGCACGGTGACCGGGGGGTACACCATCGTCTCGGCCGACGACCACCTCGTCGAGCCGCCGGGGGTCTTCGTCGACCGCGTCCCGGCCCACCTGCGCGACCGCGCCCCCCGCATCGTCACCACCGACGACGGGCGCGAGTGGTGGGAGTTCGACGGGCAGCGCCACGGCCAGATCGGCCTGAACGCGGTCGTCGGCCGCCCGAAGGACGAGTGGTCCATGGAGCCGGCCCGCTTCGACGAGATGCGCCCCGGGTGCTTCGACCCGGAGGCCCGGATCGCCGACATGGACGCGGACGGCGTCTACGCCTCGCTGTGCTACCCCTCGCTCATCGCCGGCTTCGCCGGCACGATGTTCGCCCGGGTCGACGACGAGGCGCTCGGCTTGGCCTGCGTGCGCGCCTGGAACGACTGGCACCTCGAGGAGTGGGTGGGCTCGCACCCCGACCGCTTCATCCCGGTGCAGCTGCCGTGGCTGCGCGACCCCGTCGTGGCCGCCGAGGAGGTGCGCCGCAACGCCGAGCGCGGGTTCACCGCGGTCAGCTTCGTCGAGAACCCCGTCGACGTGGGCCTGCCCTCGATGCACACCGACCACTGGGACCCGTTGCTCGCCGCCTGCGAGGAGACCGGCACGGTGGTCTGCCTGCACTGCGCCTCGTCGGGGTGGTCGGCGTCGCACACGCCGGGCGCACCGCTGGAGCAGCTCACGACGCTCTTCCCGGTCAACGCCCTCGTCACCTGCACCGACTGGCTGTGGGCGGGCGTCCCGGTGCGGTTCCCGGGTCTGCGGATCGCCCTGGCCGAGAGCGGCGTCGACTGGGTGCCGATGCTGATGAACCGCATCGCCTACGTGATGGACCACTCGGCGACCGGACTGGACTCGTGGCGCGACCCCGAGCACCACCCGAACGAGGTGCTGCGGCGCAGCTTCCGCTTCTGCACCATCGGCGTCACGCCGACCATCGCGGCGCTGCTCGACCAGATCGGCGCCGAGACCATCCTGCTCGAGAGCGACTACCCCCATGCCGACTCGACCTGGCCCGACACCCAGGCGCTGGCGGCCCGCGGCCTCGCCGGCCTGCCGGACGACGCCGTGCGCCGCATCACCTGGCAGAACGCCGCCGAGCTGTTCGGTCACCCCGTCCCCGAGCACCTGCAGGTGCCCACCCCCGCCGCCGAAACCCCCTCCATCCCCGAGCTGGCTGACGATCACCGCGCCAGAGCGCACGATCCGTCAGCGAGAACCGGGGTGGGGGGTGTGGCCGCGGCCCACAGGAGGAACGATGTCCCCAGCTGATCTCGTCGTCACCGACGGCACCGTCGTCGACGGCACCGGCGCGGCCGGGCGCGTCGCCGACGTCGTCGTGCACGACGGTCGCATCGTCGCAGTCACCGACCCGGGCGACGGCGTCGCGCAGGTCCCGGGCGGCGCCGAGGTGATCGACGCCGCCGGCTGCGTGGTCGCCCCCGGCTTCGTCGACCTGCACACCCACTACGACGCCCAGCTGCTGTGGGATCCCTCGGCCAGCCCCTCGCCCCTGCACGGGGTGACCACCGTGTTCGGCGGCAACTGCGGCTTCGCCCTGGCGCCGGCGGGTGAGGAGCACGCCGGCTACCTCGCCCGGCTCATGTCCCGGGTCGAGGGCATCCCGCTGCCCGCCATCGAGGCCGGCGTCGACTGGCGGTGGCGCACCTTCGCCGAGTGGTCGGGCCGCCTCGAGGGGAACATGGCCGTCAACGGCGGCTTCCTCGCCGGGCACTCGGCCGTCCGCCGGGCGGTCATGGGCGACGCCGCCGTGGGGGAGGAGGCCTCGCCGGCGCAGATCGAGGCGATGGCCGACCTGCTGCGGGCCACCCTCGCCGACGGCGCCATGGGCTTCTCGACCTCCCGGGCCCCCACCCACCACGACGGCGCCGGCGATCCCGTGCCGTCGCGCTTCGCCACCGACGACGAGCTGCTTGCCCTGTGCGCGGTGGTCTCGGAGTTCCCCGGCACCCAGCTCGAGGCCATCGTGCCGGGATGCATCAACGGCTTCAGCGAGGAGGAGAAGGCGCTGCTGGCGGCCATGTCGGCCACCGCCCGCCGCCCCCTCAACTGGAACGTGCTGGCCCAGGCCGGGGTCGACCCACCGACGAACCAGCTCGACGCCTCCGATGTCGCCGCCGCCCGCGGGGGGCGGGTGGTCGCCCTCACGCTGCCCCAGGGCATGCGCCTGCGCCTGTCCTTCCTGTCGGGGATGATCCTCGACGCCCTTCCCGGGTGGGCCGACGTGTTCGGGCTGGCGGTGCCCGAGCGCATCGCCGCCTTGTCCGACCCCGAGGTCCGCCGGCGCATGGACGCCGGCGCGCAGTCGCCCGAGGCGGGGATGATCGGCCTGCTGGCCAAGTGGCAGCGGCTGCGCATCGTCGAGACCTTCGCCCCCGAGAACGCCCGCTGGGAGGGCGGCACGGTCGGCGACGTCGCGGCCGCCACCGGGCAGGACCCCTTCGACGCGCTCCTCGACATCGTCGTGGCCGACGGTCTGCGGACCGGGCTGGCACCGACCATGCCGCCCGAGGCCCCCGAGGTGTGGCGGGCCCGGGCCGAGCTGTGGCGCGATCCGCGGGTGGTGGTCGGCGGCTCCGACGCCGGGGCCCACCTCGACATGATGTGCGGTGCCACCTACTCGACCTTCCTCGTCGGCGAGGCCGTGCGCGACCACGGCCTGCTCACGATGGAGGAGGCGGTGCAGCTGCTCACCGGCGCGCCGGCCGGCCTGTACGGCCTGCGCGACCGGGGTCGCATCGCCCCCGGCCTCGCCGCCGACCTCGTCGTGTTCGACCCCGCGACCGTCGGTGCCGGTCCCGACCGCACCCGGGACGACCTCCCCGGCGGCGCCAGCCGGCTCGTGGCCGAGGCCACCGGCGTCGAGCACGTCGTGGTCAACGGCGTCGAGATCGTGCGGGGCGGGGCCTTCACCGGCGCCACCCCCGGTGCCTTCCTGCGATCGGGCACCGACACCGCCACCGTCCCCGTCGGCCCGTCGTCGACGTCCCCGACCCCCACCCCCCAGGAGGACCAGCCGTGATGGATCCCACCGCTGCGGTGTCACCCGAGACCCGCACGGCCAACCCGTACCTGCCCGAGGTCGCCGCCGACCCGCACCCCTTCTACCGGCGGCTGCGGGCGGAGTGCCCGGTGGCCACCATGGAGGGCTTCGAGGACGGCGGCACGCACATCGTGTCGCGGTACGAGGACGTGCGCTTCGCGCTGCGCCACCCGGAGATCTTCTCGTCCAACGTCGACGCCGTGAGCATCGGCCAGGACCGACCGCTCATCCCGCTGCAGGTCGACCCGCCCGAGCACGCCAAGTACCGGCGGATGATGGACCCCCACCTCGGGCCACGCGAGGTGGCCCACCTCGAGGACGACGCCCGCCGCCTCGTCAACGAGCTCATCGACGAGTTCATCGAGCAGGGCTCGTGCAACTTCCACGACGACTTCTCCGTGCCCCTGCCGTGCACGATCTTCCTGCGGATCCTGGGCCTGCCCCTCGACCACCTCGACGACTTCCTGCAGTGGAAGGACGACATCATCCGTCCCGGCGGTGGGCTGCTCGACCCGGACGAGGCGGCTCGCATCCGGACCGAGACGGGCCAGAAGATCTACGCGTACTTCCGGGCCGAGATCGAGGACCGCCGCGCCACGCCACGCGACGACCTGCTGTCGTCGTTCGTCCACGAGGAGATCGAGGGCCGCACGATGAGCGAGGAGGAGATCCTCGACACGTGCTTCCTGTTCATGCTGGGTGGGCTGGACACGGTGACCTCGACGCTGGACTGCTCCATCGCCTACCTCGCGGCCCACCCCGACCGCCGGCGGGCGCTGGTGGCCGACCCGACGCTGGTGCCCGACGCCGTCGAGGAGCTCCTGCGCCACCAGACGCCGGTCATGCAGATCCTGCGCCTCGTCGAGCAGCCCTACGAGCTGCACGGCGTGCAGATGCGCCCGGGCGACCACCTCGTCGTGATGCTCGGCGCCGCCAACGTCGACGGCGACGAGTTCCCCGACGGCGACGAGGTCGTCTTCGGGCGCGAGGCCAACCGCCACCTGGCGTTCGGCGGCGGGCCCCACCGCTGCCTCGGCTCGCACCTCGCCCGGCTGGAGCTGCAGGTGGCGATCGAGGAGCTGCACCGCCGGGTGCCCGACTACGAGATCCCGGCCGACGCCGAGCTGGTCTACTCGCCCGGCATCCGCGAGATCGCCGACCTCCCCCTGGTGTTCCCGGCGGGGACGAGAGAGGGCGGCCCGGTGGTCGGGGCGGCGGTCGACGGGGGCGCCGGGTGATGCGGATCGTGCTCGACGACGACGTCTGCGTGGGGCACGGCCGCTGCTACGCGGTCGCCCCCGACGTGTTCGACGCCGACGACGCCGGCCACTGCGTGGTGCGGGTGGCCGGGGTGGTGCCCGCCGACCTGGTCGCCCAGGCCCGTCACGGCGTGGCGAACTGCCCGGAGGGGGCGCTGGTGCTCGTCGACGGGGCGGTCGAGCGCTAGCGCCGCTTCTGACGGCCGCCGGGGCGGATCCGGTAGAGGGACCGTGCCGCTCGTGCCTGCTGGCGCCCGGCGCGCCGGCGCTGGCGTTCGGCCTCGACCCGCTGCTGCTCGGTGCTGGCGAGCTCGTCGGCCAGGGCGAGGTAGCGGGCGACGCGGTCGGCCGCCAGCGCCCCGTCGAGCACGGCCGCCGTCACGGCGCACCCGGGTTCGCCGCGGTGGGAGCAGTCGCGGAAGCGGCAGCCCTCGGCCACCGCCTCGACGTCGGCGAAGACCTGGGCCACGCCGTCCCAGGCGTCCACCAGCCCGACGGCCCGCAGGCCCGGCGTGTCGACCACGACCCCACCGGACGGGACGACGAACAGGTCACGGCTCACCGTGGTGTGGCGGCCCTTGGCGTCACCGGTGCGCACCCGGCCCACTGCCGCCGCATCGGCGCCGACCAGTGCGTTCACCAGCGTGGACTTGCCCGCGCCCGACTCGCCGAGCAGCGCCGCCGTGCGGTCGGGGCGGAGGTGGTCGGCCAGCTCGTCGATGCCGCGCCCGGTCGGCGGCGCCGCCAGCACGACGTCCACGCCACCGGCGATGCGCTCGAGGTCGCCGACGAGGGCGTCGACCACGTCGGTGTCGACGAGGTCGACCTTGGTGGCGACGACGACGGGCACCGCACCGCCGTCCCAGGCCAGGGCCATGGTGCGCTCGATGCGCCCGGCGTGCAGCGGGCGGTCGAGGCCGTGCACGACGAAGACCACGTCGACGTCGGCGGCCAGCACCTGGTCGGTCCGACCCAGCGCGTCGTTGCGCACCAGACGGGACCAGCGGGGCACGACCGCGGTGATGGCGGGCGGATCGGTCGCCTCGTCGGTGCCGGCGTGCAGGGCCACCCAGTCGCCGGTGGTGGGGGTGAGCGGCTCGCCGCCGTCGGGGTCGGGGAACGACGCCAGCGCGACGGCGAGGGGCCCGTGGGCCGTCTGCAGCTGGGCGTGGGTGTTGTCGACGCGGGTCACCCGCGCCGGCACGTCGCCGGGTCGATCGACCTCGGCGAAGAGGGCGGCGACCCGGTCGCCCCAGCCCCACGGCGCCAGCAGGTCGGCGGGGTCCTCGGTCCGGCGCCGCGGTCGTCGTCGCGGGTTCGTCGTCGACCGGCTCGTCGTCGTGGGGTTCGTCGTCGTCGTGCTCGTCGTCGTGGGGTTCGTCGTCGATCGGCTCATCATCGCGCCGTGCGGCTGGGGCACACTGATCGTTTCGGACGCAACGAGGAGGGGACGTGCCGGGGATCCATCCGGTCGACCTGCGGGGACGCACGATCGTCGTCACGGGGGGCAACAGCGGCATCGGCAAGGAGGCCGCGGTCTCCCTGGCGGGCATGGGCGCGCGCGTCGTGGTCACCGCCCGCGACGACGCCAAGGGCGCAGCCGCGGTGGCCGAGGTCGTAGCCCGCTCGGGATCCGACGACGTCGAGCAGGCTCGCCTCGACCTCGGCTCGTTCGCATCGATCCGCACGTTCGTCGAGGCGTTCGTCGCGACCCACGATCGCCTCGACGTCCTGATCAACAACGCCGGTGGGATCCTCTCCACCCGGCAGGTCACCGCCGAGGGCTTCGAGGCGACCTTCGGCGTCAACCACCTCGGCCACTTCCTGCTCACCACCTTGCTGCTCGACCGCCTCGCGGATCATGCGCCGAGCCGCATCGTGAACGTCGCCTCGATCGCCCACCGCTTCGGGTCGATGCACTGGTCCGACCTGCAGCTCGAGCGCGGCTACAACGGCACCGTCGCCTACAACCAGTCGAAGCTGGCGAACGTGCTGTTCACGATGGAGCTCGCCCGCCGGCTCGCCGGCTCGGGGGTCACCGCCAACTGCTGTCACCCGGGTGCGGTGCGCTCCGGGTTCGGTGGGGGCCAGGACACCCACGGGATCGAGCACCTCGGCCTCGTGCTCGCCAAGCCGTTCGAGATCACCCCTCGCTGGGGCTCGCGCGTGCTCACCTACCTGGCGTCCCAGCCGGAGGTGGCCACGACGAGCGGCGGGTACTTCGTCGGCGGCCTCCCCGGTCGCAGCGCCCGCCACCGCCCGTCTCGTGCCGCCCGCGACGAGGCGGCCGCTCGGCGGCTGTGGTCGGTCAGCGAGGCGCTCGTCGCCGCCGTCCCCGACGGTCGCGGGCGACCGGCCGGCCCCACCGACGGCGCGGGATAGGGTCCCCGCCCATGGATCTGAAGTTCCCCCGCGAGCAGGACTTCATCGAGGAGCGCAAGGCGCTGCTCGCCACCATCGAGTCGCTGACCGACGAGGAGTTCGACTCGGCCCCCACGCTGTGCGAGGGCTGGGCCCCGCGGGACGTGCTCGCCCACCTGCTGGGGATCGACAACGGGCTGATCACCTACGCCTCGTCGTTCGGGCGCATCAGCCGGGCGAACGAGGAGATCGTGGCGCGGGCCCGGTTCCGCTCCCGGGCCGAGCTCATGCAGGAGGCGCGCTCGTGGGCCGAGTCGCCGGCCCTCACCACCCGCCCGCTGGCGTGGTTCTACCTGGGCGACCTGTCGATCCACCATCAGGACATCCTGCGGGGTCTGGGTCGCGAGCGTCCGATCCCCCTGCCGGTGCGCGACGCGATGTTGCGCGAGGGCGTGGTGCTCGGCGGTGCGAAGCTCCTCCGCTACCGGGTGGTGCCCACCGACGGGGGCCGGCCCATGGGGCGGGGCAGGGTCGTGCGGGGTTCGAGCGAGGCGCTCGCCCTGTGGCTCACCGGCCGCGGGGGCCTCGAGGCCGAGCTCACCTTCGTCGAGTAGGCATCCCGCGGCGACCGGGTCGACGCGCGGTCACCCGCCCTGCAGGCGGCGTCGATAGGCGTCGAGCAGGGCGACACCGGGCTCGGGGTCGTCGATGGTCACCGCGAACGCCCGCCCGTCGATGAGCTCGACGACGATGCCCGGCCCGCCGCGCAGCACGACCGCGCTGCGTCCCGGGCCGATCCGGTAGCCCCAGCCGCCCCACTGCAACGGCGAGATGTCGGCGGCGTGCACCGCGGCGATGCGCGCCAGCGGGACGTGCTTGCGGGGCCAGGCCATCGGCCCGAACCGCACGTCGAGTCCGGTCTCGTCGACGACGGCGGTGATCGACCCCAGCGGCAGGGTGACCAGCGCGCACACGGCGGCGAGCACGCCGGCGACGGGGTTGACCACGTACAGCACGATGCCGAGGGCCAGGATCCCGAACCCCACGCCGAGCAGCGGTGTGCTGCGCAGGTGGCGCTGCCAGACGGGGTGGTCGGCGGGGCCGAGCTCGACGACCGGCGCAGGCCGCACCGTGACCTCTCGACCGACCAGGCTGGCGACGCGGAGCGAGCCGCTGGGCCCGGCGACCGGGACGGCCGGCGGCAGCTCGGGCGGGGTGCCGGCCAGGGTCCACGACAGCACGGCGCAGAAGGCGGCGACCAGCAGGACCACGACGATGGCGACGGCCGGCAGCCGGGCCGACGCCCACGAGGGCTGGTCGAGGTTCGCTCCCACGGTGAGCGCCAGCACGGTGGCCATGAACGCGGTGACGCCCGAGCACCAGGCCATGGCGCCGCGCTCGGCCCGGAACCGCACGCGCCGATCGCGCCCGACCAGCACCGCCAGCAGGCCGAGCGCCCACGTGAGCACGGCAGGGGGCAGCACGGCGCCGAGCAGCGCCGCCAGCGACGTCGCACCGTTGGGCGTGCCGCCGAAGGTGAAGTGGGTGGCCATCGGATCCGGCAGGCGGGCGTCGACCGAGAGGGTCCAGACCGTGACGCCGCCGAGCAGCAGCGCAGGGACGATCACCACCCCGGTCAGCAGCCGCCAGATCGGCACGCCGTAGCTCGGCTGCCCCTCACCCTCCGCCACGGCGTCCATGATGGCGCACCGGGTCGCCACCCCCGCCCGGGTTTCGCCACCCCCCGCCCGCCTTCGTCACCCCCCGCCCGGGTTCCGCCACACCCCACCCGCCGTCGCCACACCCGGTGGGCCCCGCCGCCGACGCACCGGTGCCACGTCCCCGTGCTGGTGTCCGGCCCTGCCGACCGGCGGTCGGAGGCGGTCCCGGTGGCGCGCCTCAGGGGCCGGGAACGGTCAGCCAGACCGAGCGGCTGCGGCCGATGACCCGGCCGTCACCGGTCGCCAGCAACGCACCGGACGTGTGCTTGCGGCCGTCGACGGCGATCGGCCACGACGTCACCACGTAGGTGGCGCCGGCGCGGGGCAGCTCGTCCCACGACGCCTGCATGGTCCCGAGCACCACTGCGCCCTCGTCACCACCGAAGACCGACACGGCCTGCCCGCCCGGGCAGTCGAGGGCGGCCCACACGATCTCGGCGGCGATCTCGCCGGCCGGGTCGGCGAGGCCGGTGTCGGGCGTCCACGGTGCCGCGAAGACCGGCGGGTCGGCGGGTCCGTCGACCCGCCCGGCGAAGATCCGCAGCCCGTCACCCGGTGGTCGGCTCGGTCCGCACACGAAGCACCGGGGGAACGGATGGTCCTCCGCTGCCCAGGGCACGACCGCGGCGTCGGCGGTCGCCAGATCGACCGGGTCGGGCGGATCGGGCTCGTCGTCACCGGTGAGCTGGACGCCGAGGATCCGCCGGCCCGTCGCCACCCGGGCCCCGTCGGCGGTGAGCACCGCGACCTCGTCGGCGTCGCGTCGCACCGCCATGGGGGTGTCGAGGGGCGGCGGCAGGTGCAGGCGCACCTCGGCGGCGTCGCCGGGTCCGCAGTCGAGGAGCCGGGCGACCGCGCCCGACATCCACCCGCCGTTGGCCGACCCGTCCGGGCCGCAGAACCGGGCCGGCACCGACACCGAGGTGGCCGGCGCGCTCACCGGTCCACCATCCCCAGCAGGCGCAGCATGGAGATCGGCACGCCGTCGTCCCCCTGGGCCAGGCGCTCCGCGCGCTCGACGTTGACCTCGTCGAGGTGACGGTCGGGCCAGCTGTCCCACGGGCCGGGCGGGATCGCCGACGGGTCGCCCTCGGCATCGACGCAGGCGTACAGGTAGGCCTGCTGGGCCACCACGTCGTCGGGCCCACCCACCGGTCCGATGCCGGGCACGATCACCGTCGCCAGCTCGACGAGGTCGCCGAGCGCGTCGGCCCACGCCACCGGATCGCCGTCGAAGGCGTTGGGCGTGACCCCGAAGCAGCCCATGGCACCGGCGAAGAGCACGTCGCGCTCGGGCAGCGCCACGACGAGGTTCTCCAGGCTCTCGCCACGCGAGGGCACGGCGCACACGGTGGGCGAGAGCCACGCCGCGGTGTCGACGACGTGGGACACCGGCCGGGTCACCAGCTCGTCGAACTCGTCGGCCACGTCGGGGTGCAGCCGCTTGAAGGCCTCGGCGTTGACCGGCTGGTCGAGCAGGGCGGACGTGAGCGAGCGTCCGTACCGGGCCGCCATCCAGAAGGTCGGCGATCCACCCACGTAGGCGACGTGGCTCGAGGAGTACACGGCCCGCCGCACCGGCAGGTCGAGGGGTGCCAGGGCCGCGGCGAGCGCTGCGGACTGGGACGGCACGCAGAGGGTGTCGATCACGGTCAGGCCGTCGTCGTCGACGACGACGCCGGCGTTCGTGGTGGAGTGCCCCGGCGGTCGCTGGAGCCACGCGAACACGCCGTCGGCGACCTGCTCGAGCACTGCGTCGGTCGACACGAGGGCAGGCTACCGGTGCCCGACCGGCCCGGCCCGGCCGGCTCAGCCCCCGGCCAGCTCGGGGTGCAGCGCCGCCACCATGCGGGCGAACCCGTCCCGCCAGCCCACCGTCGTGTGGCCGACGAGCTCGTGCATCCGGGTGAGGTCGACCGTGACCCCGCCGATGGTGTGCTCGGTCTCGACGACCAGGGGATCGAGGTCGACCCCGGCCAGCTCGGCGAGGTGGGCGACCCAGTCCTCCAGGGCGACCTGCTCGTCGCCGCCCCAGTTGACGATGGTGGCGGGGACCGACGCTGCGGCCAGCAGCGCCGGCAGGGTGGCGACGATGTCGTCGGTGTGGATCGGGTTGAACAGGTTCGGTCGGTCGGGGTGGACCGGGACCGGTTGGCCGGCGAGCAGCATCTCCAGGTGGAAGGCGGGCCAGCCGCCGTGGTCCCCGTAGGGCACGTTGAGGCGGGCGATGGTGGTGGGCACGCCGTGCTCGCGGCACAGGGTGCGCACCACCGCCTCGGCGGCGATCTTGGCGATCGAGTAGGTCGGCATGATCGCCCGGTGGTTGTCGCCGAGCGGGTCGCCCTCGGCCAGGGCGTGGGAGCCGGCCGGCTGGTAGACGCCGGTCGACGAGCAGTGCAGGAACGCCGTCGCCGACGAGCAGTGGGCGAGCAGCAGCCCGGCGGCCTCGGCGTTGGCCCGCAGGTCGAGGTCCCACCGACCCGACTTCACCACGGCGAGGTTGAGGACATAGTCGACGTCGGTCGGCACGGCGGACAGGTCGGGGTCGGCGAGGTTCACCGGGATGCACGTGACCCCGGCGTCCTCCAGCCGGGCCCGGGCGGCGGCGTCGGCGAAGCGGGCGATCCCGACGACCTCGTTGCGGCGGGCGAGGTCGAGGGTGACCGGCGTGGCGACCATGCCGGTCGGGCCGGTGACGAGGATGCGGGCGCCGTCGAGCATGACGCCGACGCTACCGGTCGCCCGGGTCGGGGTCCGGGCCGCGCTCGACCCCGGCTGACCACTCGGACCCGGGCGCCTCGCGGACACCGCGCCACACGGCGTGCCGGTGGGCGAAGGCGGCGGCCTCGGGCAGCATCCACTCGTCGCGTCCGGCCCGCACCTGGGAGGCGGACACCACGTGGTGGTCGGGGTGGACCTCCAGCACCACCACGTCGAGCACGAGCGACGGGTGCACGTCGGCGACGGCGTCGACGCCGTGCCCGGCCCGGGGCGCGAGCGCGACCCGCGGCAGGCGCGCCAGGGCGGTGTCCCGCGCCGCGAGGGAGCCGCCGTACCACGCCGGGTCGAGGACCTGGGCCCACTTGTCTGCGCCCACCACGACGACGTCGTAGTCGGCGGCGATGTCGGTCAGCAGGCGATCGTCGGTCACGGCCACCCCCAGCCACGGCCGGGTCGCAGCGACGGAACGGAGGACCTCGACCCGCTCGGCCACCGACACGAGGTCCGCCGGGTGCTTGCCGAGGGCATCGCGGCTGACGATCAGGTCCACCCGCTCGAGGCCGCACTGGTCGCGGGCCGCCTCGGCGACCGCCAGGTGGGCGACCGTCGGCGGGTTGAAGGAACAGGTACGCCCCACGGGCATGGAGCGACGCTACCGGTCGTCGACTCCGGCTCCGTTCGCTGCGCCGAGCGCCGATTTCCTCCGGCGGCGTGAGCCCGGCTCGCCACCGGACGAGGCTCGACAGGGTCGAGAGCCGGCCACCGCGGCCGACCGTGGCTCGGGCGAGGCCCGGGCAGGTGCCGACTCCCCGCTCGGGACCGGCGGTAGTGTCGCCCGCTGATGTGGCACCACCTGGCCCTGCACCGACCCCGTCGCCGCCCGCTCGCTGCTGCCGTGCTCGGCGCCAGGCCCTGCTCGTGGCGGCGGCCTGCGGCACCGCCGACCAGGACTCGTCGGGCGCTGGTGCACCGGGGTCCCCGTCGACGGAGGCCGCCACCTCAGCACCCGCTCCCGCCACGGCGACGTCGCCGTCGACCGGTCCGGCGGTGGCAGGCGACCCGCGTGCAGAGCGGCGGCGCGACCGTGGTGGTCGCCTGCCAGGAGCAGGAGCAGCCCCGCCGTGCTGTTGCTGAACCCGCTGGCGACGACCGCGGCCGACGGCTGGGTGCGCACCCCGGTCCCCGACGCCCTGGCCCAGCGCACCAAGGTCTGCGTCTACGACCGTCCCGGCCTCGGCCAGAGCGAGGGATCCCGAGCCGAGCCCTCGGTCGAGGCCGAGGTCGCCCGACTCGACGCCATCGTCGACGACCAGCTGGTGGGGGCGCCGGTGGTGCTGGTCGGCGAGGGCTACAGCACCTTCGCCGCTCGTGCCTTCGCCAAGGAGCACCTCGAGAAGGTGGCCGGCCTCGTGCTGGTCGACCCGCCGCAGTGGCCGATCACGGCGAAGGCCCCGGTGGGCGCCACCCCCGGCGAGCAGGCCGAGTACGCCAGCCTCGCCATGATCAACGACGACATCGGCCGCTACGGCCCGGCCGGGCTGCCACCACCGCCCGTGCCGGTGCTCGTCATCGGGGTGGACGCATCGCTGCCGGACCGCCCGCCGTTCCCCGGCGCCGCCGTGCCCGGCCAGCCGAGGCCCGACGGCACCACGGCCACGACCGTTGCCGCAGGCCGCCGACCAGGACTGGCGCAGCAGGCGACGCCAGCGCGAACCGCCCAAGAGAGCGCCCTTCAGCGAAGTTCAGGCGGTCGAGGGTCGGGTCAGTGGGTCCAGGCCTGGAAGCCCGAGGTCATGGTGACGGCGCTGACCAAGGCTGCTCGAGGATCCGCGACCTCGAGCGCTGAGCTGAGGCCGAACGGTTCTTCGACCCTTCCGTCGTCGCCGACCGGCCGCCACCCTGAGGCGGCAAGCGATCGGCGCGCGCCCACGTGCTGAGGGGGACCATGGTCGACGACACGGTGCACGACGAGGTCGTGACGAGCGACGCCTTCACCGACCACATGACGGCGCCCGACGCCGTCATGTGGGACATCGAGAAGGACCCGGTGCTGCGATCGACGATCACCGCGGTGGCGGTGCTCGACCGCGCCCCCGACTGGGAGCGCCTCCGGGCCCGCGTCGACCGGGCCAGCCGGCTGATCCCGCGCCTGCGCCAGCGGGTCGTGGTCCCACCCCTGCGGATCGGGCCGCCCCGCTGGGTCGTCGACCCCCACTTCGACCTCGACTTCCACCTGCGCCGCGTCCGGGCTCCGGGCGACGGCTCGCTGCGAGCCGTGCTCGACACCGCCCAGCCCATCGCCATGGAGGGCTTCGACCGCGCCCGACCCCTGTGGTCGTTCACCCTCGTCGAGGGGCTCGCCGACGGTCGGGCGGCGCTGATCCAGAAGCTGCACCACTCGATGACCGACGGCGTCGGTGGCATCGAGCTGGCCCTCACGCTGCTCGACGACCGTCGCCTGGTGGACGAGCCGCCGATGCCCCCCGAGCCGCGGGCCGGCGACGCCACCCCCTCGGCGGTGTTCGTTCGGACGCTGCGAGACCAGGCCTCCCGCTCGCTCGGCGTGGTGGGGGCGGCGCCGGGCTCCGTCCTGCGGGCCGTCACCGACCTCGCCCGGTCGCCGGCCACCAGCGTCCGTCGCACCGGGGAGGTGGCCGCCTCCCTCGGTCGGCTCCTGGCCCCGGTGCCCGAGCCGGCCTCGCCGATCATGCGCGAGCGCAGCCTGGCCCGGCGCTTCGACACGCTCGACGTGCCGCTGGCCGCCCTGAAGGACGCCGGCCATGCGTCGGGCGGCACCCTCAACGACGCCTTCGTGGCGGCCGCCGTCGGCGGCCTGGCCCGCTACCACGACAGCCACGGGAGCGCCCTCGAGGAGGTGCGCCTCACCATGCCGGTGTCCTTCCGCCAACCGGGCGACCCGCTCGGCAGCAACCGGTTCGCGCCGCTGCGCTTCGCCGTGCCGGCCACGGTGCGGGACCCGGTCGAGCGGATGCGGGTCGTCGGCGACGTGGCCCGTCGGTGGCAGCACGAGCCGGCGCTGGCCTTCACCGACGGCATCGCCTTCGTCCTCGACCGGCTGCCCGTGTCGGTCACCACCTCGATCTTCGGTGGGATGCTCAAGCACATCGACGCCGTGGTGACCAACGTGCCGGGCTTCCCCAGCACCTGCTACCTCGCCGGGGCCGAGCTCGAGCGCCAGTACGCCTTCGCCCCACCGAGCGGCGCAGCCGTCAACATCGCGCTGTTGAGCCACCGCGACCTCGCCTGCGTCGGCGTGGTCAGCGACGTGGCCGCCGTGCCCGACCACGACCGCCTGCTGGCGTGCCTCGCCGAGGGCTTCGACGAGGTGCTCGCCACCTCGCGCGACGAACGCCGAACCGCGGCCGATCGTCCGCAGCTGGTCCCCGACCGCTGCCGGCCCCCGACCCAGGACCGATGCCATGACCGACACCACGCCCCGCGCCGAGGCCGCCCCGTCCGGGACGGATGGCCCGAACGGGCCGTCCTACGAGCGCCTCACCGCCCTGGACGCCAGCTTCTTGCACGCCGAGACGCCCGAGACGCCACTGCACGTGGGCTCGGTGGCGGTGTTCGAGGGGGCACCGTTCTTCGACGAAGACGGCGCCTTCCGGGTCGACGAGGTTGCGGGCCCGCGTCGCGGCCTTGCACGTCGTGCCCCGGTTCCGCAAGAAGGTCATGTGGGTCCCGTTCGGCCAGGGACGGCCGGTGTGGATCGACGACCCCGACTTCGACATCGCCGACCACGTGAAGGTGATGGTGCTGCCCGGCCCCGGCACGCGCGAGCAGCTGTTCGAGCTGTGCGAGCTGCTGCAGATGCGGCTGCTCGACCGCGACCGCCCGCTGTGGGAGCTGTGGTTCGTGGGTGGCCTCGACGACGGCAACGTCGCCATGATCGAGAAGGTCCACCACGCGCTCGTCGACGGCGTGTCGGGGGTCGACGCGGCGGCGGCGACCCTCGATCTCGACCGTGACGCCCCTCTGGTCGAGGCGCCGCCGTGGACGCCGGCGCCGGCGCCGACCCCGGGCCGGCTGCTCGCCGAGTCGCTGTGGGGCGGGCCACCGACCCGGTCGAGATGGCCCGCTCGGCCCAGGCGGTGCTGCGGGTGCCGGCCCGGCTGGCCCGCGAAGCCGCCGAGATCGCCGGCACCGTCGCCAACCTGGTCGCGCCGGGGACCGTCCTGTCGTCGACGTCGCTCACCCAGCGGGTGGGTCGGCGACGCCGCCTGCTCGCGGTCCGCCAGGACCTGACGGAGGTGAAGCGGGCCAAGGCCGCCTTCGGGGCGACGGTCAACGACGTCATCCTCGCCGCCGTGGCCGGTGGCGTCCGGACGCTGCTGCTGTCGCGCGGGGAGGCGCTCGAGGGTCGCGAGCTGCACGTGCTCGTGCCCGTCTCGGTGCGCGCCGACCACGAGCACCTCGACCTGGGCAACAAGGTCGCCTCGCTGTTCGTGGCCCTGCCGATCGGCGAGGACAGCGCCATCGCCCGGCTCGAGCTGGTGCGCCAGGCCGTGGGGGAGCAGAAGGCGCGCAACCTCGCCGAGGGCACCGAGCTGCTCCTCGACTGGATGGACCACCTCCGCCGATGCTCACCGCCGCCCTGTCGCGGACCATCCACCGCCAGCCCTTCGTCGACATGGTCGTCACCAACGTGCCCGGCCCCCAGTTCCCGCTGTACTGCATGGGGGCCGAGATGCTGGAGGCGACCCCGGTCGTGCCGCTCGGGGGCAACCTCTCGGTCGGCATCGCCATCTTGTCCTACAACGGCGCCATCACCCTCGGCATCCACGCCGACCGCGATGCCTGCCCCGACGTCGCCGTGCTGGCCGACGGCATCCGCGACGCCTTCGCCGAGCTGCTCGCGCTCGAGCCGACGGACTGACCCGGGGATCGGCCGGCCGCTCGCTCCCGGCGGCCGCGGTGCCGGTCGCCGTCGCCGATCGAGGGTGTCGACCGCCGGCCCCTGGCAGACTCCGCCGATGAGCGCCGCCGACATCGACGAGTACCTCGCCACGATCGACGACACCCCGCGCGCCACGCTCGAGGCGCTGCGCCGGACGATCCTCGAGCTCGTACCCGACGCCGAGCAGTGCGTCTCCTACGGGCTGCCCGCCTTCCAGGTGCACGGCGAGGTCGTCGCCGGCTTCGGCGCCTTCGCCACTGCTGCAGCTACCTCCCCCACAGCGGCTCGGTGCTGCCCGAGCTGCGCGACCAGCTCGAGGGCTACGGGGGCACGAAGTCGTCGCTGCACTTCCCCCTCGACACGCCGCTGCCCCGACCGGTGGTGTGGCCCTGCGATCGGGGGCCCGCCTCCGCCAGATCGGGCACGGATCCTGAGCCGCAGCCGGGCCACGACGGCCCGCCCGCGCTCGGGGCTGGAGGACCGCGGGCTCAGTGCGAGAAGCCGTATGCCCTTTTGCCGCTCCTTCGCCGTACAGGGCGAAGAACTCGTCGCTCACGAACGGGTCGACGCCCTGCAGCGGGAGCGCGGCCCGTCGGATGGTGAAGTCGTCGGGCGAGAGGCTCGCCGGCCCGGGCGGGGTGCCGGCGGGCCGCGTCGTCACGCCCCCCGGCGTCGCAGGCCGAGCGCCACCCGGAAGTGGGCGCGGGCGAGCTGCTCGTCCTCGGTCGGCGCCACGACGTGCTCGCGCACGTCCTCGTCGCCGGGGAGCGGCAGCTCGTCGTCGATCACCCACCGGCGCAGCGCACCGAAGTGCGGCGTCGAGGTCGATGCCGTGAAGTCCTTGAACGTGTCGGTCCCGAAGGCCACGTCCCGGCGGGCCGGACGATCCGGTCGTCCTCGTCGATCCACACGACGGTCGGGACGTTGCGCACCGCGTAGGCGTCGGTGAACGTCCGGTCGGCATCGAGCAGCACCGGGAAGGTGGCCTTCGCCTCGTCGACCCACGGCCGTACCTCGTCGGGGTCCTCGTCGACGGCGACGGCGATGATCGCCATGCCGCGGGGCTCGAGCTCGTCGTACAGGTCCTGCCACCCGGGCAGGTCGTAGCGGCACCCTCACCACGACGCGAAGGCGAGGAGCAGCTTCTTGCGGCCGCCGAAGTCGGCCAGGCCGACCGACCGGCCGTCGAGCGTCGGTAGCGAGAACGCCGGCGCGTCGAGCGAGGTGAGGGCGCTCGCTCGGATGGCGGCCGGGGTGCCGAGCGCCGCAACCCCCTCGGCGGGGTCGACCACCACCGGTCGCTGCACCAGGCTCGGCGAACACGGCGAGGTCGACGAGGTCGTCGTCGCCGGCAGGGGTCAGCTCCGGCCACGCCCGGGTCGGGACGCACACGTCGTCACGGCACAGGCCCTCGGGCTTGAGCGCCCAGCCGGTGGCCGCGGCGAGGTCGGCCCGGCCGACGAGCAGCGCGTCGTCCGAGGCGACCGCCGGAGACGGTGGTGACGGTGTCGCCGTCGATGATCGTGACCTGGGTCGGCTCCACGGCGCTCCTCCGTCGATGTCGGTCGCCACGCCCGGGAGCCGGGCGCCGCGGGGTCGGCCGCCTCCCCTCCGGCGGTCTCGGCAGGGTACCCAGGTGGCCACGGGATCGTCGGGTCCAGGTCGTGGCGGTCCACCGCCCGAGGCCCCGAAGGGGCGCTGGTCCCTCGGCGGTCGGGGACGACGGCCGGCACCTGGAGTAGGCTCCCGGCCCGTGGCCAAGTCGAAGAAGAAGAAGCAGGCGCAGGCGCGCGCCCGAGCCCAGCACCGCCAGCAGAAGGAGAAGCAGCGCCAGGCCCAGCACACGCACCTGCCCAAGGCGGGCACCAAGGAGGACGACGACTACCTCCTGCGCCGCAGCCGGGAGGACGTCGTCGACTTCGGCCTGGCCCCGGTGAAGCGGGGCGCGGTCAACTGGGTGATCGTGCTCGTCGTGATCGGACTGTTCGTGGCGGGCACGATCGGCCTGCTCGTCCTCACCACGCGCTGACCGCCCCGACTGCCCTCGGTGTGAGGGGCGTCGACGGTCTCGGTCGGGTCCCGATCGGTCGCAGGGTGACCCGGTCTCGGCGATGCCCCGCGGCGCCCGTCCGGCGGCGGTGCTGCTCCGAGGGGCGCTACTTCGTCGTGGCGATGCCGCCGTCGACGGGCAGGACGACGCCCGTGCAGTAGGCACCGGCCCGCGACGCCAGGAACAGCGACGCCCCGATCATGTCGAGCGGGTGCCCGATCCGCTTGAGCGGCGCCGACGCCGCGATCTGGTCGCCGAAGGCCTCCAGGGTGGCCGCCATCATCTTCGACTCGAACGGGCCGGGGGCGATGGCGTTGACGGTCACGTCGGGGGCGAGCTTGGCGGCCAGCACCCGGGTCATGTGGTGCACGGCCGCCTTCGAGGCCGAGTACGAGTAGGTCTCGAGCAGGGGCACGTGGATCCCGTCGATCGAGCCGATGTTGATGACCCGCGAGGGGTCGCCGGGCGCCGATGCCGCCCGCAGCGAGGGCGCCAGGAACCGGGTCAGCTGGAACACGCCCTTGACGTTGAGGTCGAGGACCCGGTCCCATGCCGCCTCGTCGAACTCCGCCATCGGGGCGCCCCACGTCGCGCCGGCGTTGTTGACCAGGATGTCGAGGCGACCACCCTCCAGGTCGACGACCTGGTCGGCCAGCCGGCGGCTCGGCCTCGGTCGACGGGTCGGCCGGCACGAGGATGCACTCGCCGTCGGCGGACAGCGCCGCGGCCACCTCCTCGCAGACGTCGGCCTTGCGTGACGAGATGTAGACCTTGGCGCCGGCGGCGACGTAGCCCCGGGCGATCATCAGGCCGATCCCCCGGCTGCCGCCGGTCACGAGCGCGGTCTTGCCGGCGACCGAGAACAGCGCCGAGAGGTCGACGGGGGTGGAAGCGGGGTCCTCAGGCATCGGGGGTTCCTCCGGTCAGCAGCGTCGGGTCGAACAGGAGATGGTGGGACAGGTCGCCGAGCAGCGTGGGCCGCATCACCCGGCGCACGAACCGCCAGCGACCGTCGACGATCGCGAAGGCGTCCTCGTAGCGCCCGGCGATGATCGGTTGCAGCGGGAAGTCGTCGGTCGCCTGGAGCACGGTGAAGCGGGAGCGGGCCGTCGCCCGGTGGGTGTCGCCCGGGTCCACCTCGACGATCACGTTGGTGACGACGTGGTGGGTGCGCGGCGTGCCGTCGTCGTAGCGGCGGGTCGTGGTCCGGTACAGCGCGAGCACCTCGTCGCGGCCGGAGGCGATCACCGCGCCCGAGGGGTCGACGATCTCGGCGTCGGCCAGCAGGTCGGCGACGCCTGCGAAGTCGCCGTCGTCGATGGCCTCGGCGTAGCGGTGCAGGAGTGCCTCGATGGCACGCTCGGCAGTGGACACCGCCGGATGCTAGATGAGAGGCGTGGCGCTGCCGCGATGGTCGCAGGTCCCTCGGCACGAGGGCGGGATCAGGCGTACCATTGCCCGATTCGGCCACGGCACGGGCTCAAGCCGCCACCTCTGGTGGTCGATCCCGTCAGCGTCGAGAAAGGTAGCGGGAGCGGAGATCGGAGCACAGACGAGGAGGTGCCCGAGCCGGGCCGACTCGCGCCGCGCCGGGGCGAGCGAGCGCCGGTGGACGGTGTGACCACCGCGAGGTGAGGTCACGGCAGGGAGATCGATGGCGGACCAGCCACGGGATCAGGGCTCGCTCGGAGCGCCCGGTCGCACGCGCGGCCCGGCGTTCACCCTGACGCGCCACATCAGCAGGATCGCCGCCATCTTCGACGCCGCCCCGGTGGGGGTCGGCGTGTGGTCCGTCGACGGCGAGCTGCTCCACGCCAACCCGGTGCTGTGCGATCTGGTCGGCCAGTCGCGAGGTGAGCTGACGGGCACGGTCTTCGAGGCCTTCATCCGCCCGCGCGAGGCACCGGCCATCCGCCGGGCCATCGAGGAGGTGTGGCACGGCGAACGCAACGCGTTCTCCTGCGAGTTCCGTTGCCGTGCCCCGGGGGGCGGCGACCTGTGGCTGCGGTGTCACGTCGCGCCGGTGTACGGCCCTGGTGGCCGGCCCGAGTACTTCACCTCCCACCTGTTCGACTTCGTGCCCGAGGTGACCGCCGAGGAGCGGGTCACCCGTCTGGCCGAGGACACGCCGGTGATGCTGTGGCTCACCGACCACCACGGCGTCCCCCGGCAGGGCAACCGCGAGAGCCGGGCGTTCTTCGGTCTGGACGGCGCCGGCGACCTGCCGGCCAGCTTCCTCGACTACGTCCACCCCGACGACTTCGGGTCGCTGCGGCCGGGCCTCGTCGACCAGGTGCGGGCCCGCCAGCCCTTCGAGTTCACGGCGCGGTCACGGGCGGCGGACGGCTCCTGGCGCTGGCTGCACCACCGGGCCCGACCGGTGACCGACGCGGCCGGCGAGTTCGACGGCTGGGCCGGCGCCAGCTTCGACGTGACCCAGGCCGAGGAGGTCCGCCGGGAGCTCGACGAGGTCCGCCGGCTGTTCGAGAGCATCGCCGAAGCGGGCCCGGTCGCCGTCGTGCGCACCGACGTCGACGGTCACGTCACCTACGCCAACGGCCGGTGGGACGACATCATCGACGACCCCGAGTCGTCGTTGCTCGACCTGCGCTGGCAGTCGATCCTGGTGCCGGAGCACGTGCAGGAGCTGGTGGTGCGAGCGGCGCGCAGCATCGCCACCGGCGAGCCGTTCCGGATGCGGGTGCGGGCGCTCCAGCCGCTCAAGGGCGACGGTCGGGCCGACCGGCCGGGCTCGCCGTACTGGGGCGAGCTGCGGGTGGCGCCCGTGTTCGATGCCGCCGGCCGTCACGACGGCTTCGTGGCCACCCTGGCCGACGTCACCAACGAGGTCGCCGCCGACACGCGCGCCGACCGCCTCGCCCGGGTCGTCGACGCCGGCTCCGACTTCCTGCTGATCACCGATCGATCCGGAGCGGTCAGCTACGTCAACGACGCCACCCTCGCCACGCTCGGCGTCGCGGCACCGGAGAGCCCCGACGGCGAGCGGGAGGCGTTCCTGCTCGATGTCCTCGACGCCGACTCCTACGAGGCCTTCCACGAGGTGGTCGTCCCGGTCCTGGTGGAGGCCGGCATCTGGCGGGGCGAGCTGACCTTCCGCGACCGCGTCGGCGCGCTCATCCCCGTGTCCGCGCTGGTGCTGGCCCAGGAGGGACCGAACGGGCCGCTCGACACGCTGTCGATCGTGGCCCGCGACATCTCGGACCTGAAGGACGCCCAGCACCAGATGAGCCAGCTGGCCACCCACGACTACCTGACGGGCCTGCACAACCGGGTGGGGCTCTACGACCGCCTCGATCAGGCCCTGGCCCGCTTCCAGCGCTACGGCGAACCGGTGGCGCTGCTCTACCTCGACCTCGACAACTTCAAGCCCATCAACGACGCGATGGGTCACCACGTCGGCGACGCCGTGCTGATGCAGATCGCCGACCGCATCCACGACGTGATCCGCGACGCCGACACCGCCGCCCGCGTCGGGGGTGACGAGTTCGCCGTGTTGGTCGAGAGCGTCGACGACCTCGACACCCTGCGACGGGTGTCCGAGCGGCTGCTCGAGGCCATCGGCGGCGAGCCGTTCGACGTGGAGGGCATGACCGCCTCGCTCGGAGTCTCGATCGGCGTCGTCGTCGCCAACGAGGCCTGCCACGACGCCGACGCCCTGATGGCGCTGGCCGACTCCGCCATGTACCAGGCCAAGGCGGCGGGTCGGGCCCGCTACGAGCTGATCATCCCCTCGGAGCGCCCCCGGCGCTGATCGCGCCGCCGCTGGGGCGCTGCCCCCCGGCCGGCACCGGGCAGGGGGCGCCGATGCCGGTCGAGGGGCGTGTCACTCGAAGACGTGCTCGCCCGGCGCGACCCGCGTGTCGTGACCGCCGAACACCACGTTGGCCTCGACGGGGGTCTCCAGCTCCAGCCGGTTCGGCGTGACGTCGACCCGGATCAGACCGAACGGCGTCGGGGCCGCCCCCCGGGCCCAGCCGAGGTCACCGAGCGCCGGGGCGATGCGGGCCCGCCGGAAGCCGGGGAGGGCCGGCGTGATGCCGAGGGTGCACTGCACCAGGTCGCGGGTGGGGGTCGACGACCAGCCGTGGCAGTGGCTGCCGCCGAACCAGACCTCCGACCACGTCGTCGGGTCGCGGTCGAGCAGCACGGCCCAGTCGCGGCAGGCGGCCGGGATGCGGTCGGCGAGGTCGGCGGCGGCGAGCGCGTCGTGCACGACGTACCGGAAGAACGGCTGGGCGGCCACGATCTGGTGCTCGACGTCCCACCAGGGCTCGGTGGGGCCGGTCAGCAGGTAGCCCACGTCGGCGTACATGTCGCCGGCGCCGTCGACGAGCGCGGCCCGGCCCGGCACCAGCCACGAGGCGTGCACCAGCCGCTCGGGGTCGGTGATGCGGGCCAGCAGCGCCTCGATGTCGACGCCGCGGGTGAGCCGGGCGACCACGGCGGCGGCGTTGGCGTGCTGGCTCACCGGCGGGCGGCGCTCCCCGTCGACGATGTGGTCGACGAAGAGCTGGCGGTCGGGATCCCAGAAGGCGGCGAACGCCTTGCGCAGCTGGACCCACTGGGTGCCCGCCCACTCCGCCCGGCCCGTGTCGCCCACCAGCTCGGCCAGGACGCGCAGCTCCCGCAGGGCCCGGCCCCACAGCGCGTTGAGCACCGACGACGCGCCGGCCGTGGACACCGCGGCCCAGTCGACGATGACCCACCCGGTCACGTCGGTGAGCAGGCCGTCCTGCAGGTAGGGCACGAACCACTGCACGACCCGCTCGGCCACCGGCAGCAGCCGCCGCACCAGGTCCTTGTCACCCGTGTACTGCGCCAGGTTGTGCAGCCCGTGGACCCAGTGCAGGGCCCAGTCGGGGATGAAGGTGGCGTCGACCCAGGCGAAGTCCCCGGCCGCCGCCATCGGCAGCATCCCGTCGGGCCGCGGCGTCGCCGCCAGCTCGACGTTCCAGCGGGCCAGCGACCAGTCCGGGTTGGTGGTCAGGTCGACCAGCTGGTGGACGACGGCGTCGCCGGTCCAGGCCCGCTGCTCCCGTGAGGGACAGTCGAGGTAGGCGTCCTGGGCGCACAGGTCGACCGTGCGCCGACCGACCTGCCAGATCCTGGTGAGCAGCGCGTCACTGCACTCGAAGGAGGGACCGTCCGGGCGGGGGTGCAGGCGCTCGCGGACCCGGACGGCGGTGACCGAGACGTCGCCCGTGCCGCGCAGGGCGAGACCCAGGTAGCGCAGGCCGATCGGATCGAGCGTCTCGAAGTGGTCGTCGTGGCCCCGGGCGACGTAGCGGAAGCCGCTGTGCTGCTGCAGGGGGACCAGCCGGCCGTCGGCGTCGAGCTGCTCGGCCGCCAGGGCGTCGACGATGGTGCCGGCCGGGGCGTCGATGTCGAGCTGGACGGTGCCGGCGACCTGCTCGCCCAGGTCGAGGAGGATGACGGCGGCGTCGAAGTCCGCCGACAGCGACACCGGGAAGGGCAGCAGGCGGGGGTCCACGAGGTGGATGGTCGTGCAGGCGGCCAGATCGGCCTGCACCTGGTCCACGGGGTCCGAGACCGCGCTGCTCTGCTTGGCCACCGCCGCTCCCACGGCGGCGGCGTCGCGGACCTCGCCGGTCAGGGCCGGGACGGGCCGCCGCCGGATCGGTCCGTACGGGAGCACCGGGGGCGTCGGTCGGCCGTCGTAGCCGATGTGGTTGAGGGCGAGCTCGGTCGCGTCGTCCCAGTCGCCGTCGTCGATGCCCCACAGGTTCCAGCCGGGCGCCAGCTCGCGGGCGTCGAGCCACTCGGGGGCGTGGGCGGCGATGCCCTGGGCCGGCAGCACCCGCCAGGCGGTCGACCGCTTCGCCCGCCACGAGGCGTCCGACGTGATCCAGTCGCCATCGCCGAGCCGGGCCTCGAAGGCGAACGCCCCGCCCCCCAGCCCGTAGGTCGGCGTCGCCGGCATCCACCACGGCGTGGGGTGGCCGTAGTGGTGGGCGAGGACGGCCAGCACGTTGTCTCCCACGGTGAGGTGGGGGGCGAGGTCGAGCTCGTCGAAGTGCAGCTGCTGCGGATGGGACCGCACCGGACCGCGGCACACCTCGGTCCCGTTCACCCACAGCACGTACCGCGAGTCGGCCGTCATCCGGGCGGGCACGGTGTCGGGGACCTCCTCGAGCCGCACCATCCGGCGCAGCAGCACCACGCCGCGCGCCGCGTCCCGGTCGATGACGGCCTGGCCCGAGGGATCGACGGACAGCGGCGCGCCGGACCGGACCACACGAACCGTCCTCGCCAGCGGATCGGCCACCGTGCTGGTCGCCGGATCGCCCCCACGGCCGGGCATCTTGGCATCGGGTGCGGGCGCGCGCCCGCCCGGGCCACCCGGGTCCCGATCGGCGGGGCGCCGGCGGCGCCGGCGGTGGAGCGGGTCAGCCCGAGTCCAGGCCGGCCTCGATGACGGCGAGGGCCTCGGCGTGCAGGAGCTGCTTGTGGGTGGCGATGACGCCCCGGTCCTTGGCGGCCAGCGGGGCGGCGAGGGCCACCGCGCGTCCGACGACGTCGTGCGCCGGCGCGGTGTCGTGCACGATCCCCGCGGCCAGCGCCTCGGCCGCCGGGTAGCGATGCCCGGTCAGCGACGCCTCGTGCAGGGTGCGCTTCGGCAGCCGGCTGGCCAGCGTGGCGTACATCTGCGGGGTGAGGGGCAGGCCGAGGTCGACCTCGTTGATGCACCAGAACCCTCGGTCCTCGCGCATCACCGCCCAGTCGTGGGCCACGGCAAACATGGCGCCGGCGGCGAAGGCGTGGCCGTTGACGGCGGCCACCGTCACGGCGGGGAAGGCGAGCATCTTGGCGAAGAGCCGATGGACGTCGTCCACGAACCCCGACGCGGCCGAGCCGGCGGAGAGCATCCACTCGAGGTCGAGGCCGTTGGAGAAGAAGCGCTCCTCGCCCGTGACGACCAGGGCGAGCGGCCCCTCGCGGGCCGCCAGCTCGTCGAGGGCGCCGGTGAGCTCGCCCACCGAGGTCGGGTTGAAGCGGTTCTCGCCGTGGTGCATGCGCACCACGGCGACATCGCCGTCCCACTCCACGTCGACGACGTCTCCCACGACGGCCTCCCTCGCTCGAGCGGGCTCAGCCGGCCCGCAGCCAGTCGCCGACGCGGGTGGCGTCGACCCCGATACGGATGCCCGCCCAGGCGTAGAGCCCCACGGCGGTGCCGGCTGCCACCACGGCGAGACCGGCGAGCACGGCCGCGCCGGCGGCGGCGTTGAGGGCCCATGCCACCGCGGTGACGGCCAGGGCCACGTCACCGGCGAGGGCCAGGCGCAGGTCGGTCGCCCAGCTGTGCTGCTGCTCGTCGTCATCGAGCTCGGGGGCGAGGCGCCGGCCCGCGATCGGAGCGAGGTGCAACGTCGCCACCAGCGCCACCGCGCCGCCGAGCAGCAGCGTGGCGTTGGGCCACGACAAGAACAGCCCGACGACGGGGATGGCCAGCGCCGCGACGTTGGCCAGGAACCAGGTCCGCGCCAGGGGCACCACCGACGCCGGCAGGGACGAGAGGGGTACCAGGACGAGACCGACGACGGTGATCGCCGCCCCGATCAGCACCCGCGGCGCGTACACCGGGGGCAGCACCGTCACCGCCCAGCCCACGACCACCACCAGCGTGGCCCAGCGCAGCCGCTGCGCGACGGCCGGCGCCGGTGGGGCAGCAGACGCGGTCATGGGCGGATGGTGCCACACCCCGCGGCGACCGGGGTCGACCGGGGCGAGGGCGTGCACCCGGTCGGCCGCCCCTCGGCCGGCACGTGCACCGCGTCCGCGGGCTAACCTCCCGGCGTCCGCGACGCCCCCTGAAGGAGAGCCGGCGATGGCCGACGACGTGAACGCCGAGGTCGAGAGGGTGCGCACCAAGGTGCGCGACTACCTGACGGGCGTGTTCGACGCGGTCGATGTCGACGAGGCGGGGGAGTGCGCGCTCTCGTACGGCTCGGCCCGGGTGAGCGTGTCGGTGCGGATCTTCGACGAGGACTCCACGGCGGTGCACGTCGAGGCACCGCTGGTGACGGGCGCGACCGCCTCGCCCGAGCTGTTCCACTACGTCGCCACCTCGGCCGACACCTACGACTTCGGCCACCTGGGAGTGCGGGAGGAGGGCGACGGCAAGGCGACCATCACCTTCTCCCACAGCCTGCTCGGCGACTTCCTCGACGACGCCGAGCTGCGGACCGCGGTGGTGGCGGTGTCGTTCTACGGCGACCAGCTCGACGACGAGCTGGCGGCCCGGTTCGGCGGGCGCGTGTACGACGCCGGCGGCAACGGCGCGGGCGACGCCTGACGACCGGCGTCCCCTCCGGGACGCCGGGGCGCCGGGGCTGGCGACGACCGGCGTCACGCCCCCGACGTCGAGGCGCCGCCCGGTGCGATCGCCCGACTCCTGACGTCGTGTCAGCGTGAGCGCGCGGGCGGTGCTCGCCTACCCTGGCCCGCCATGGCCGAGTACCGACCCCCGCTCCGCGACGTCTTCTTCGTCCTCGACAACCTCGTCGACCTCGACGAGCTGTGCCAGTTCGAGGCGTTCAAGCACACCGATCCCGACACGCTGAAGGCGGTGATCGAGGAGAACGCCCGGTTCGTCGCCGAGGTCATCGCGCCGCTCAACCGCGTCGGCGACCTCGAGGGCTCCGTCCACGATCCGGCCACCAACACCGTGCGCACCCCCGAGGGGTTCAAGGCGGCCTACGACCAGTACGTGGGCGCCGGCTGGGGCGGGGTGCCCTTCGACGCCGCCTACGGCGGGGGAGGGTTCCCCTGGCTCGAGGGCATCGTGATGCAGGAGTTCCTCTGCTCGGCCAACATGAGCTTCTCGATGGCCGCCACCCTCATCCAGGGGGCCATCGACCTGCTGCACTCCCACGGCAGCGAGGAGCAGAAGGAGACCTACCTGCCGAAGATGGTCTCGGGCGAGTGGGGCGGCACCATGAACCTCACCGAGCCCGAGGCCGGCTCCGACGTGGGCGCGCTGCGCACCAAGGCGGTGCCCCAGGGCGACGGGAGCTACCGCATCACGGGCACCAAGATCTTCATCACCTTCGGCGAGCACGACCTCACCGAACAGATCATCCACCTGGTGCTCGCCCGCACGCCCGACGCGCCCCCCGGCACCAAGGGCATCTCCTGCTTCATCGTGCCCAAGTACCTCGTGAACGACGACGGGTCGCTCGGCGAGCGCAACGACGTCCAGTGCGTGTCGGTCGAGCACAAGATGGGCGTCAAGGCCAGCCCCACCTGCGTCATGTCCTTCGGCGAGCAGGACGGGGCGGTCGGCTACCTCATCGGCGAGGAGAACCAGGGCATGCGGTACATGTTCACGATGATGAACAACGCCCGCCTGTCCGTGGGCCTCCAGGGCCTGGCCATCGCCGAGCGCGCGTACCAGGACGCCGTCGCCTACGCCCAGGAGCGCCAGCAGGGCCGCGCCCCGGGCGCGCCGGCGGGCACGTCGTCCCCCATCATCGAGCACCCCGACGTCCGGCGGATGCTGATGACCCAGAAGGCACTCATCGAGGCCATGCGGGGCATCATCTACCTGACCGCCGAGGCGAGCGACCACGCCGCCCACCACCCCGACCCCGACATCCGGGCCTACAAGCAGGCGCTCGTCGACCTGCTGATCCCGGTGTGCAAGGGCTGGTGCACCGACATGGGCGTCGAGGTCACGTCGCTGGCGGTGCAGGTCTACGGCGGCATGGGCTTCATCGAGGAGTCCGGGGTGCCCCAGCACTACCGCGACGCCCGCATCGCCCCGATCTACGAGGGCACGAACGGCATCCAGGCCATGGACCTCGTCGGGCGCAAGCTGCCGATCGACGGCGGCGGCGTGGTCCGCGAGTTCCTCTCGCAGATCGCCATGCTCGACCCGGCGCTGCTGCGCCGGTGACGAGCTCGAACCGATCCACCGACAGCTCGCCTCAGCGCTGACGATGCTCGCCGACACCACCAGCTGGATCATGCACCACGGGATCGAGGACCCGCGCAACGCGCTCGCCGGGGCCACCCCCTACCTCCGGATGTTCAGCCTGGTCACGGCGGGCTGGGTGATGGCCCGGCAGGCCCTGGTGGCCAAGCACGCCCTCGACGAAGGCACCGGCGACGCCGAGGCCATGCACGCCAAGCTCACGACCGCCCGCTTCTTCTGCGAGCAGATCCTGCCCCAGGCCCAGGGGTTCGGCCCGGCCGTCACCGCCGGCTACGCCGACGTCATGGGCGTACCGGTCTCCCAGCTCGCCGTCTGATCCGATCGAGCCGGGCGAGGGCGGGTCCCTCGCGCGCTCCGAGCGGTGCCGGTCGTGACGCCGCGCGTCCGGCCCGCCCCTCCGTGACCAGAACCGGGGTCGGGGTGGGCCTACGCTCGCCGTGATGGCCTCCCCCCTCCCGGGCTCCGACGTCGCGGCCGCCGGCCTCGCGTCCATCCCCAGCCCGCCGTTCAACACGCTCGGGCCGCTGCGGATGTACGCGCTCATGATCATCCTCGGTGTCTTCGCCGCCGTGTGGCTCGCCCGGCGACGGTGGGCGGCGCGTGGCGGGGATCCCGAGGACATGGTCGACATCGCCTTCTGGGCCGTGCCCGCCGGTCTGATCGGCGCACGCCTCTACCACGTGATGACCGACTGGAAGACCTACTTCGGGTCCGCCCCGGACGGCACGTGGAACCCGGTCGGTGCGCTCGAGGTCTGGAAGGGCGGTCTCGGCATCCCCGGCGGCGTGATCGCCGGCGTCGCCGTCGGTCTGTACGTGGCCAAGCGCAAGGGGATGCGGCTGTCGGTCGGCCTCGACGTGGTGGCCCCGGCGCTGCCGCTCGCCCAGGCCATCGGTCGGCTCGGCAACTGGTTCAACCAGGAGGTCTTCGGTCGTCCCACCGACCTGCCGTGGGGACTGCAGATCGACCCGCAGTACCGACCGAGCCGCTACCTCGACGTCGCCACCTTCCACCCGACGTTCCTGTACGAGGCGTTGTGGAACCTCGCCCTCGTGGGCGCCCTGCTGTGGATCGACTCGAAGCGGACCCTTCGCCCCGGTCGCCTCTTCGTCCTGTACGTCGGCGGCTACGGCCTCGGTCGGCTCTGGGTCGAGTCGCTGCGCTCCGACAGCGCCAGCTTGATCTTCGGCATCCGGGTCAACATCTGGACGAGCCTGCTGGCCATCGTCGGGGCGGGGGCGTTCCTGCTCGTCGGCGGGCTGCGCCGGCGGAGGACGACGTCGACGAGCCCTACGTCGACGGCCACCGCTTCGAGCCCGAGCCCGTCGGCGGCGAGCCCCGCGAGGGCGTCGACGCCGACGGCCCGACCGAGACCGCGGTGGGCGCCGAGCAGCGGGGCGACGCCGACCCGGCCGAGGGTGGACCGGGAGCCGACGCCGCCACCGGACCTGCCTCGTCGTCCTCCGGCGCCGACGGCACCGACCACTAGGGCGAACGACCGCTGCGGGGCGGGCGGTCGCGTCCGCCGGTCGGCCGGCCCGATCCACCGCGCCACCGGGCGGCGAGGGGGCGAGGCGACGCCGCGACGGGCTCAGGCGCGGTCGGGTGCGCCTCGGCGCCTGGGGAGCGCGCCGCGGCTGCCCGAGCCCGGCGGAGCGCCGGCTGCGGGGGTCCCGCCGGCGGCGCCGTCCACGGCGACGGCCGTGGCCGCCGGGCGCGGGCGCCCGGCCAGCGGGGGCAGCCCGCTCGGCATCGACACCGGCGTGGGTGCGCCGAGACCCCCGCCGATGCCGGCCAGGTCGAGGTCGAAGGCGTCCGCGGCGAGCCGTCCGGCGAGGCGGTGCACGTGGCTCGTGCCTCGCAGGGAGGCGTCGAGCCGGTTGTAGGGGTGGTAGCGCGAGAGCTCCCTCGGCGGTCGCGGTGGAGGGTTCGCCAGCAGGTCGCGCACGTTGTAGGCGATGGCGTACAGCCGGGTCCGCTCGAAGATCTGCGGATGGGCGAACAGCTCGGGGTAGTCCTCCGCGAGCCAGTAGGGGACCTCGATGTAGTCCTCGACCCGGGTGAGGTGCTCGTAGTCCTCGGCCACGAACAGGAAGGGGTACGAGCAGAAGCGCAAGAAGGTGTCCAGGTCGAGGTCGGGAGGGCCCGGTCGGGCGTACTCGAAGTCGAGGAGGGCCGACACCCGCTGCCCGTCCCACAAGACGTTCTGGAAGTGCAGGTCGCAGTGGACGAGGGTGGGCCGGTCGAAGGGCTCGATCGTCCACGCCGTGTCGAGCACGACCTGGCGCAGCTCGTCCACCCACCCGGCGTCGATGTGGGGGAGGGCCGGCAGCCGGTCGAGCGCCGCCAGCAGCGCCTCGACGGCGTTGAACCCCGTCCCGCCGAGCAGGTCGTAGGGCGTCTCGACCGGCGGGAGGTCGGGTGGGCAGATCACCCCGTGCAGCGCCCGGAGCATGGCAGCCAGCTCGCGCACCGCCCGGCGCCGTTCGTCGACGGACATGCCGGGCCAGCAGCGGCTGAGCACGATGCCGGGTCGTCGCTCGACGATCAGGTAGTCGGCGCCGAGGCGACCCCCGTAGGCGACCACGCCGGGATAGCCCACATCGGGGGGCAGGTGGGGACCGAGGGCGGCCTCTCGCCGCAGGCGCTGGTTGGGCTTCTGGTTCACCCGGACGACGACGTCGCCGGCCAGCCAGACCTCGTTGGTGACCGAGTCGGCGCGCTCGAGGAGCCGTCCCGAGTCGAGGCCGGCCTCCGCGAGGGCGTGGCGGGCGCGCGCCATGGCGAAGGTCTCGCTCACGACCGGCCCCGACCAGCTGACATGCCCACTCCAGTTCGGCCCCGCGGGGCCGGGTCGACCCGGGTGCACGATCGGGTCGCCTCCATCTTGGCAGCCCGACGCGGGCCGTGTCGGCACGTCACCGCGCGGCCGGTCCCGTCAGTCGCCCCGGACCACGGGTCAGACGTCCCAGACCATGCGGTGGTCCCCGGCTCCCTCGAGCAGGAACGACGGGTTCCGCTTGTCGATGTGACCGATGAGGGCGTGGTAGACGCCGTAGCCGACGAGCTCGCGCAGGCGAGGCGAGAAGCCGGCGGCCACCTCCCGCGGGATGCCGAGCTGCTGGTTCTCCTGCTGGCGGATGAAGCCGGCGCAGTAGTTCATGGCGATGCCGTAGCGGCGCTCATCGGTGCGGTTGGCGCCGCCGCCGTGCCACAGGCTGCCGTGCCACACCAGCACCGAGCCCTTCGCCATCTCGGCGGGGACGGTGTCGTGGGCACCTCCGTAGTCGGGGTCGTGGTCCCACCGGTGGCTGCCCGGCACGATGCGGGTGGCCCCGTTCGCCTCGGTGAAGTCGGTGAGCGCCCACATCGTGTTGCAGACCAACGCCGGATGGGGCTTGGGCACCGGGATCAGCTGGTCGTCGGCGTGGAGCGGTTGGGCGGTCTCGCCAGGACCGATGGCGATCGACGACAGCGACGACACCAGGCAGCCGCGGTCCAGCACGCGCTCGACGAGCGGCAGCACGTTCGGGTGCACCGGGATCTGCTCGAAGTCGGCTCCGTGCACGAGCAGGTTGTAGATCCGCCACGTCGACGTGCCCTCGAAGTCGTTCCCGGCGGGTCGGATGCCGAGGTCGTGCTCGAGGCGGTCGAGGTGGTCGCGCAGCGCGTCGCAGAAGCGTGGGTCGACGGCGTCCTCGACCACCGTGTAGCCGAGCTCGGCGATCTCGTCGAGGTGTCGACGGCGTCGCGCACGGGCGTCGTCGGTGTCGTCGGCAAGGGTCGGCCCCGGCGGCACGGCCACCGCGGCGGTGAGCCGCTGCGCTGCGTCCACGGCGGTGTCGTCGTGCAACCCCTGACCCCCGATCTCCCCTGCGGCGCCACGGACGCCGGATCCCCCTGCGGCGCCACGGGGGCCGGATCCCCCTGCGGCGCCACGGCGCCGGACCCCGATGGTAGGCCCCTCGGGAACACCAGGTCGCCAGGACGGGTTGGAGGCGTCGGCGACGGTCCCGCACCGCTCCGCCGGCCTGGTTCGTCCGGGTCACCTGCCCGCTCCCTCCGAAAGGACCGCGACGTGTCGCTCTACGACCAGGACATCAACGCCCTCGACGGCTCGCCGAACCTGCTCGCCGACCAGCAGGGCAAGCTCGCCCTGTTCGTGAACGTCGCCTCCAAGTGCGGGCTCACGCCGCAGTACGCCGGCCTCGAGCGCCTGCACGAGAAGTACGCCGACCGTGGCTTCACCGTGATCGGCTTCCCGTGCAACCAGTTCCTCGGCCAGGAGCCCGGCTCACCGGAGGAGATCGCCACCTTCTGCTCGACGACCTACGGCGTCACCTTCCCGCTCACCGAGAAGATCGACGTGAACGGCGACGACCGCCATCCCGTGTACGTCGAGCTCACCGCGACCCCCGACGCCGAGGGCAAGGACGGCGACATCGCCTGGAACTTCGAGAAGTTCCTCGTGTCGCCCGACGGCGCCGTCATCGCCCGCTTCCGCCCGACCGTGGAGCCCGAGGCCGACGAGGTGGTCGCCGCCATCGAGGCCAACCTGCCGGGTTGACGCCCGCCGTGGGGCCCGGATGCCCCACCGCTCCTCCGGCTGGTGGGGCCCCGCTCGCTGCGCTCGCGCCCCACGCCGGCCGTGGGTGGCGCGCGGCCGACCGGCTGCTGCGGGATGCGGCTCATGGTGCGGCTCGAGCCCCCGTTCGCGGTTCGCGAGCGGCGCCCCGGTAGGCTTGCGGTCGACATGACGACGACGTTCGACGAGCTCGGCGTGTCGACGGACCTCGTCAAGGTCCTCCACGACCAGGGCATCACCACCCCCTTCCCCATCCAGCAGCTCACCATCCCCGACGGCCTCGCCGGGCGGGACGTCTGCGGCAAGGCCAAGACGGGCTCGGGCAAGACCCTCGCCTTCGGGCTGCCCATCATCGAGCGGGTGCAACCCGCCGAGCCCAAGCGTCCCCGCGCCCTGGTGCTCGTGCCCACCCGTGAGCTCGCGCAACAGGTGCACGACGAGCTGCGGCCCCTCGGTGAGGCCCGGGGGGTGCGGGTGATCGCCGTGTACGGCGGGGCCCGCATGGAGGCCCAGACGCGCGACCTGAGCGAGGGGGCGGAGGTGGTCGTCGCCACGCCCGGACGGCTCATCGACCTGCTCGAGCGCAAGGCGGCCTCGCTGGCCGCCCTCGACATCGTGGTGGTCGACGAGGCCGACCGCATGGCCGACATGGGGTTCCTGCCCCAGGTCGAGTGGCTGCTGCGGCACGTCGACAGCAAGCACCAGACCCTGCTGTTCTCGGCCACGCTCGACGGCGTCGTCGACACCCTCATCCAGCGCTACCAGCACGACCCCGTGATGCACGAGGTCGAGTCGAAGCAGCTCACGGTCGAGGAGATGACGCACCGGTTCCTCCTGGTCCACGAGATGGACAAGGTGCGGGTGGCCGCCGCCATCGCCGGCCACGCCAACCGCACGATCATGTTCACCAACACCAAGCGGGCCGCCGATCGCCTCGCCCTGTCCCTGCGCAAGGAGGGCGTCGAGGCCGCCGCCATCCACGGCGACCTGCGCCAGCGCGACCGCGAGAAGGCGCTCGCCCGCTTCGCCGACGGCGACCTCCACGTGCTCGTGGCCACCGACGTGGCGGCCCGCGGCATCCACGTCGACGACGTCGACGTCGTCATCCACTACGACCCGCCCGACGACCACAAGAACTACCTGCACCGGTCGGGGCGCACGGCCAGGGCCGGTGAGTCGGGTCTCGTCGTCACGCTGGTGCTGTGGAACGAGGAGCTGCTGTGCCGGACGCTGCTGCGCCGGCTCGGACTGGACCAGCCCATCGTCGAGGTCTTCTCCAACGACCCCCGCCTCGCCGACCTGGCCGCCTGGGATCCCGCCGCGGCCTGACCGACGGGCGCAGGTCGGTCTCGGTCCCCCCGTCGCCGACCACCCGCGCCGACGCGCGGCACTACCCTGGCCGACCGGATGCTCGCGACCACCCGGCGGCGATCGCTCGGCCCGGCCCGCTGGCTGCACGGGCCGGTGGCGGACACGGCCCTGGCGCTCGCCTGGGTCCCGTTCGCGCTCGCCACGCACCTGGTGCAGGGCATGGCCGTCGATCGTCTGCCGGTGCTCGTCGGCGGGGTGTTCCTGCTGTCGTTCGCCCACCAGCCGCTGACGCTCGGCCTCGTCTACGGCGACCCCGACGAGGTGGCCCGGCATCGCGCCGTGTTCACCTGGAGCCCGGTCGTCTTCCTCGTCGCGGTGGTGGCCGGCCTGCGCGTGTCGATGGTCGCCCTCGCCGTCGTGGGCGGGCTGTGGAACGCGGAGCACACGCTCATGCAGCGCTACGGGATCGTGCGGATCTACGGCCGCAAGGCCGGTCAGGGCGACGGTCGCCTCGAGCGGCTGCTGCTGTGCTCATGGCTGGCGCTGGCGCTGGTCTGGGTGGCCGCCGACCCGGCCACCCCCGACCGCGTCCGCCAGGTCGACCTGGGGGAGAACAACACCCTCGCCGTCGAGCAGCTCGCGGGGCTGCGGGGGGCCGCGACCTGGCTGGTGCCGCTGGCGGTGGCCGTCGCCGTCGGGCTGCTCGTCGTGTGGGTGGCCACCGAGTGGCGTGACCGGTCGACCGCCAACCCGGCCAAGTGGTCCTACGTCGCCTCGACCGCCGCGCTGTTCGGGGTGGTGCTGCTCGACCCGCTCGCCGGCCTCATGGGCTACGTCGGCGCGCACGCGGTCGAGTACTTCGTCGTGGTGCACCAGCGCCTGGGACGCACCCGGGAGGCGGCCGACGGCCTCGCGGCGAGCGGATCGGCGGCCACGCCGCTGGTGCGGGCCGTGCGGGCCGGACGGGGCCCGACCGGTCTCCTCGGGGCCTACCTGGCGCTGGTCGTGGCGCTGCTGGTGGCCCTCGACCGGCTCGGCTCCCCCGAGGCCTACGCCATCGTGTTCTTCACGCTGGGCGGTCTGCACGTCTTCTACGACGGGTTCGTGTGGAAGCTGCGGCGGTCGCCCGTGGCCGCCGCCCTGGCCGTGCCCGCTCCCGCGACCAGCGGCTGACGCGGCCCGACCGACCGTCGTTCGTGGGCCGCCGCCGGGCCGGCGGCCGGGGAAATCGGCCCGGAGGTCTGTAGACGAGGGCCGAACGTGCCGACAGGTAGACGGTGGCTCCGGTCCTCTCCGGGGCGACACCACCATCGCGGGTCGGTGGTGGAGACTGTGGCCCGGTGGCACCCGCCGGGACGTCGGCGAGGATCGGGACCGCCCACGGGCGGCCAGGGTCGGGATGGACGGACACGATGAGCCCAGACGACAGCAAGGGGGTCAAGCCGCCCCGCACCTTGTTCTCCCTCGGTCGGCCGGGGGCCAAGGAGCGCGGCGGCGCGGCCGTGGTCGACGAGTCCCGGGTGGAGGCGCTCGACACCGACACGGGTGACGACGAGGAGATCCAGTACGCCTGCGGGGCGTGTGGCGCCCTGCTGCCGACCGGGGCCGCGTTCTGCGGTGAGTGCGGCACCCCCGTCGCCACCGACGAGTACTTCGAGGACGAGCTCCTCGCCGACGACGGGGCCGCTCCGGGGGGCCTGCTCGACGAGGCGTTCACGGCCGACGAGGCCGCCGAACCGGTCACCGACGCGGCGGCGCCGGCGGCCGGGGAGCACGACGGCATCGGCGCCGTCGCGGCCACCGCCGCCGGAGCCGGCCTGGCCGGCGCGGCCGGTGCGGCGGCCCTCTCCCACGCCGGCCACGACGCGCCGGCCGACGAGCTGCTCGAGGAGGCGGCCGTCGGCGAGGAGCCCGCGGCCGGCGCCGGCGACGTCGCCGCGCCGACCGAGGTGGCCGAGGAGCCGGCCGCCGTGCTGTACCGCGACCAGAGCCTGGTCGAGCCGCTGCCGCCGCCGGCCGAGTCCGGGTTCCACGTCGCCGAGCCGGTCGTGGGCGCCGGTGCGGGTCTGGCGGCGGGGGCTGCCGGGGACGAGGCGCTGGCCCAGTTCGTCGGAGCCGACGAGACCGCCGTGGTCCCGGGCCCCGTCGACGACACCGTGGTCGCCCCCGCGCCGCCCGACGAGGCGCCGGCCGGGGCGGACGAGCCCACCACCGTCGGCCCGGCGGTGGCCGGTGCCGGGATGGCCGGTGCGGGGATGGCGGCGGCCGGGGTGATCGGCGCGGAGCACGCCGGTGCCGCCGAGACGGCCAGCCCGCTGAGCGAGCTGTCGACACCGCCGCCGCCCGCCGTGCCCACCGACGGCGCCACGGCCCAGGACATGCCCTACGGCGAGGGCCCGCTCGAGACCTCACCGAAGTCCAAGACCCCGCTCATCCTCGCCGGCGTGGGCGCGCTGCTCGTGATCGCCGGCATCATCGGTGTGCTCCTGGCCATGGGCGGCTCCAAGAACGAGAACGTCGCCACTGCGCCGTCGTCGACCAGCGCTCCGACCACGGCCAAGGCGACGAGCACCACGGCGGCGCCGTCGAGCACGACCTCGACAGAGTCCTCCACCACCACGACGGAGGCGACGACGAGCACCACGGCGGTCGAGACCACCACCACGACCGCGGCGCCGGTCACCACCCAGGCCACCACCGCACCGACCGCCAGCCCCGGGACGCCGGGCCAGCCCGGGACGCCCGGCCTGCCCTCCTCGGTCGTGTCCATCCCCGCCGTCGTGCAGCCCGGCAAGATCCAGCCGAGCCCGGCGGGAGGTGCGACGCTGAACCTCCAGAAGGGCCAGCCGTTCTCGGTGGTGCTGCGCAACAGCGGCGGCTCCCCGGCGAGCTACACGCTGCGCGGCAACGGGCTCGGCGCCAACGGCGGCGGCACCGGCTCGGTGCCCCCCAACGGCGGCACCGTCACCGTGAACTTCACCGCCACCCAGGCGGAGGGCTTCAAGCAGGGCGCGGTGGCCGGCAGCCTCGAGGGCTTCGGCACCTACATCATCAACACGAACATCCTGAACGGCTGATCCCGAGGCCGGTCGTGGCGGCCGGGGCGCCGGCGCCCGCGGATCGCCCGCGGTGGTGCCGCCGCTCCCTAGCATCGTCGGGATGACCGGCGGCCCCGACGCGCTCGTCGCCGCCTACGAGGCGTCCTTCGACGCCGACGCCCGCGCCGCGGGCGCGGTCTACACGCCCCGCCCCCTCGCCGACGCGCTGGTGGCGGTGGCGCTGTCGGGGTGGGAACCGACCGACGGGCCGGCACCCCTCGTGTGCGATCCCGCCGTCGGTGGCGGCACCTTCCTGCTCGCCGCCGCCGACGTCCTGGTGCACGAGGGGGTGGCGCCCACCGAGGTCGTCGGCTCCTGCCTGTGGGGCGCGGACGTCGACGAGGCCGCCGTCGACGTGGCCGTGGCGGCGGTGGAGGCCTGGCTCGCAGGGCAGGAGGGCGAGGCGGCCACCGGGCCAGCTCGCGGCGGTGACCGATCGAGGCGTCGCCCCCGGGCCCCCGGGCGAGATGCCGCGCTGGCGGCGCTGCGATCCCACGTGGTGGTGGCGGACTCCCTCGCCGACGTGCCGAGCCGGGTGTGGCCGACCGGGCCCTCGGCGGGCTTCGACGTGGTGGTCGGCAACCCGCCGTTCCAGGACCAGCTGACGGCCGCGACCGCGCGGTCGCCTCGCGCCGCCGCCGCCCTCCGCCGCCGCTTCGGTGCCGCCGTCGCCGGCTACGCCGACACCGCCGTGGTGTTCCTGGCCGCGGCCGTCGACCTGGCGCGCCCGGGTGGGCGCATCGTCCTCATCGTGCCGCAGTCGGTGCTGGGGGCCCGTGACGCGGCCCCGGCCCGCGACCGGGTCCTGACCGGCGCCCGGCTCGACGGGCTGTGGACGTCGAGCGGCCCGGTGTTCACCGCCGCCGCGGTCGAGGTCTGCGCACCCGTGCTCACCGTCGCCGACGGGGAGGTGGCGCCCGGGATGGCGCCGCTCGTCGCCCGTTGGCGCGGCCCGACGGTCGAACCCGTCGACGCGGTCGCCACCACCGACGGCGACGGCCGGCGGGGCTCGTGGTCGTTCCTGACCCGGGACCTGCTCGGGGTGCCACCGTCGGGACTGCCGGCCGCGGCGACGACCTCCCGGGCCGCGTCCGCGGGCGGCACCGGTCGTGACGGGCCGAGGGTGCCCACCCTCGGATCGCTGGTGCGGGCGACGGCAGGCTTCCGCGACCAGTTCTACGGCGTCGAGCCCTTCGTCCGGGAGGCCGCCCCGGGGCACGCGCCCCGACCGGGAGGCCTGCGCCCCCAGCCGAGCGGGACGGGCGGTCGCCACGTCGTGCCTGGCGACGGCGTCGGGAGCTCGTCGGCCTCGTGGGTGCAGCTGGTGACCAGCGGGCTGATCGAGCCGGGGCGCTGCGACTGGGGGCGGCGACCCTGCCGCTTCGCCGGACGGCGCTGGGACCGCCCGGTGGTGGACCTGGGCGCGCTGCGCGCCGCCGACGGCGCGCTGGCCGCGTGGGCGGACCGGGTGCTCGTGCCCAAGGTCGTGCTCGCCACCCAGACGACCGTCCTGGAGGCCGCCGTGGACCGCACGGGCCGGTGGTGGCCGTCGGTGCCGGTGGTGGCGGTGCTCCCCGACGATCCATCGATGCTCGACCGCGTGGCCGCCGTGCTGCTGGCCCCGCCGGTGAGCGCCTGGGCCTTCGAGCAGACCGCGGGCACGGCGCTGGCCCGCACCGCGGTGAAGCTGGCCGCCCGGGACGTCCTCGACGTGCCGCTGCCGCCGGACGACGAGGCCTGGGCCGCGGCCGCGGCCCGCGTGCCCGAGCTGGCCTCCGGCGACGAGGACCGGGCCCGCCACGCCCTCGACGACGTGGGCGTGCTCATGAACCGGGCCTACGGCGCCGACGCCGACGTGCTCGGCTGGTGGCGCGGGCTCGTGGGTCGTCGACCTCGCCCTTCGGGCCGGCGGCGCCCCCGATCCGGGCGCGTCGGCGACCCGGCCGCGTAGGGGACCCGGCCCGTCGAGGCCCGGCCCGGGGGGCCCGGCCCGTCGGGGCCCGGCCCGGCGGGACGCGGCTGGGTGGGGGGGCCGGCCGATCGGGGGCCCGGCAGCGCCACCCCGGGCACCGCCGTTGTTGATTAGTGCTAATTGCGCTAGGGTCGGGGCATGCTGTTGGCGACCAGCGAGATCCGTCGGGCCAAGCTGCGGTTCTCCCTCCTCACCGGCGCGGTCGGCCTGCTCGTGTTCCTCATCCTGTTCCAGCAGGTCCTGCTGGGCTCGCTGCTGCAGAGCTTCACCGGCGCCATCGAGAACCAGTCGGCGCCGGTGCTGGTCTACGGCGCCGAGGCCCGCAAGAACGTCGAGGGCTCGATCGTCACCCCCGACGCGATCCCCGCCGTCCAGGCCGTCGAGGGGGTGGCGACGGTCGTCCCCCTCGGGGAGGGCACCTTCACCATGGAGGCCGGCGGGACCCAGGTCGACACCGCCGTGTTCGGCTTCACCCCCGGCGGACCGGGCGAGCCGACGAAGGTCGTGGCCGGCCGCCTGCCCCAGGCACCCGGCGAGGCGGTCGCCCCCCGGGAGGACACGACCAAGGGCTTCGACATCGGCCAGACCGTCACCTCCTCGGCCGGCGGGGTGCCCGTGACCATCGTCGGGCTCACCGAGCAGTCGCGCTTCAGTGTGGCGCCGACGCTGTTCACGCCCTTCGCCACCTACGAGCAGCTGCGCCGGGCCGCCAACCCCGACGCCCGGGCGGTGCTGCCGACGCTGCTCGCGGTCGACCCGGCGCCCGGGGTCGACCCGGCCGTCCTCGCCGACCGCATCACGGCGCAGGTCCCGGGGGTGGAGGCCCTCGACCGGGCCCGCGCCGTCAGCGAGGCGCCCGGCGTGGCGGCGGTGCAGCAGTCGTTCAGCCTGATCCTGCTGCTCGCCTTCATCGTGGTGACGCTCATCGTCGGCTTCTTCTTCTTGATCCTCACGGTGCAGAAGGCGTCGTCGCTGACGCTGCTGCGGGCCGTGGGTGCGCCGGCGGGCTACCTCGTGAAGGCGCTGCTGCAGCAGATCGGCGTGGTGGTCGGCGGCGGGCTCGTGGTGGGCGTCGCCTTCCTCTTCGGCGCCAAGGCCGGGGCACAGGCCGGCCTGCCCCTGCAGGTCGAGCCGGCGACGGTCATCGCCACGTGCGCCACCGTGATCGTGTTCGCCCTGCTGGCCAGCTCGGTCGCCGTCGTGCGGGTGCTGCGCATCGACCCGTTCTCGGTGGTGACCCGCCAGAGCCTCGGGGGGACCGGATGACCAGCCCCCGCCCTCGCGTCGCAGCGCCCGCCGTCGCGGGCGCCGTGAACCCCGCCGCCGGAGGATCCCGATGAGCATCGGACTGCGCGAGCTGCGCCGCAAGCCCCTCCGCTTCGGGGCGGCCGGCGCTGCCCTCGTCCTGTTGACGGTCCTGCTCCTGCTGCTCGGCGGGCTCCTCGACGGCCTGTACCTGGGCTCGACCGGGGCCCTCCGGGCCCAGCAGGCCGACCTGATCACGTACTCGGCCGACGCCAAGAAGTCGCTGATCCGGTCGCGGATCGACGAGGCCGAGCGCCGGCAGGTCGAGGCCGTCCCGGGCGTCGAGCAGGTCGACGGCCTGGGGGTGGCGCTGCTGGGAGCGAACGTCCCCGGCCAGTCCGACGTCGCGTCGGCCGCGGTGATCGGTTACCAGGGCGGGGTCCGCGGTGTGCCGGATCCGCCGGCGCCGGGCCGGGCCTACGCCGACCGGCGCCTCGAGGCCGCCGGCGTCGAGGTCGGCCAGACGCTCCTGCTCGGTCCCCAGCGCGAGCCGCTCGAGGTGGTCGGCTGGGTCGACGACACCAGCTACCTGCTCCAGGGCGGTCTGTGGGTCGAGCCGGGCACGTGGCGCTCGATCCTGGCGTCCGCCCGCCCCGACGCCACCCTCGCCGACGGCACGTTCCAGGCGCTGGCGGTGACCACGGCCCCCGGGGCCGATCCGGCCCAGGTGGCCGCCGCCATCGACGGCGCCACCGGTGGGGCCACCACCACGGTGACCCGCGACGACGCCATCGCCGCCCTGCCCGGGCTGCGCGAGCAGAGCTCCACGTTCACGTCGATCATCGCGGTGACCCTGCTGGTGGCCGGCCTCGTGGTCGCCCTCTTCTTCGCCCTGCTCACCCTCGAGCGCACCGGCCTGTACGGCGTGTTCAAGGCGATCGGCGCCTCCACCGGCCAGATCTTCTCGGGCGTCGTGGCCCAGGCCGTGGTGCTGGGCGCGCTGTCGTTCCTGTTCGGCGCCGGAGCCGCCTGGCTGCTCAGCCTGCCCATCCCCGCCGCCGTCCCGCTCCAGCTCGAGCCCAACCGCGTCGTCGTCACCGGCGTGGCGCTGGTGGCGATGGCCGTCGCCGGCAGCGTCTTCTCGCTGCGGCGCGTCGTCAAGATCGATCCCGCCTCGGCCATCGGCTGAGCCTCGCCAGGAGGAACCCCATGCCCGCACTCGAGCTCGACGCCGTCCGGAAGGTCTACACGTCCGGCGACAGCGAGATCGTGGCGCTCGACCACGCCAGCCTGACCCTCGGCGACGACGAGATCCTCGCCCTGCTCGGGCCGTCGGGATCCGGCAAGACCACGCTGCTGTCGATCGCCGGCGGCCTGCTCACGCCCACCGAGGGCCGGGTGGTCGTGGGCGGCGAGGACATCGGCGGCTACGCGGCCAAGCAGCTGACCGCGTTCCGGCGCCGCAACGTCGGCTTCGTGTTCCAGTCGGTCAACCTCGTGCCGTTCCTCAACGCCCGCGAGAACCTGCTCGTCGTGGCCGAGTTCGGCAAGCGGGACAAGAAGGCCGCCCGCCAGCGCGCCGATCGCCTCCTCGGCGAGCTCGGCCTCGCCGATCGCATGCAGAACCTCCCGGCCCAGCTGTCCGGGGGCGAGCGCCAGCGGGTGGCGATCGGGCGGGCGCTGATGAACGAGCCCGAGCTCGTGCTCATCGACGAGCCGACCTCGGCGCTCGACACCAAGCTCGGCGAGCAGGTGATGGGCCTGATCGTGTCCGAGGTCAAGAGCCGCGCCACGGCGGCGGTGATCGTCACCCACGACGTGCGCATGACCCACTTCGCCGACCGCACGGTGCACATCACCGACGGCCGCCTCGACGCCGGCGACCTCGCCCAGGCGACCGAGGCGGGCGAGCCGGTGGCGCCCCGGGCGCCGGTCGTCGCCGGCTGAGCGGCGCTCCCGCGCCAGGCCCGGGATGGGCCCGGCCGCAGCGCCGGGGCAGCAGCCGCGGCGGCAGTCGTCGCGCCGGCCGGCGCTTCGCGACGCCCGACGTCGCGTTCGGGCCTCGCGTGGTGGACCGCAGCCGGCGCCACCGCAGGGGTCGGGCCGCCGGTGTGGGGCTCCCGTGGCCCGGGCCCACAGCGGTAGCGTCGCCGGCCATGGACGGCGCGACGCTGCGTGACCGGCTCGCCGGCGGCGAGACGGTGGTGATGCCCGGGGTCTGGGACCCGCTGTCGGCCCTGCTGGCCCGCGAGGCGGGGTTCGGCACGGTCTTCCTGTCGGGGTACTGCGTGGCCGGGACGCTGCTCGGCGTGCCCGACGTCGGGGTGCTGAGCCAGGCCGAGATGGCCGACGCCGCCCGCCGCGTGTGCCGGGCGGTGCCCGACGTGGCCGTGGTGGTCGACGCCGACACCGGCTACGGCGGGGCGACCAACGTCGCCCGCACCGTCGAGCTGTGGGAGGAGGCGGGAGCCGCCGGGCTGTTCCTCGAGGACCAGGTCTGGCCCAAGCGCTGCGGCCACATGGCCGGCAAGCAGGTGGTGGAGGTCGACGAGTGGCTGGCCAAGCTGCGCACGGCCCTGGCCCGCCGCACGACGCTGCACGTCACGGCCCGCACCGACGCTCGGGCGCCACTCGGCCTCGACGCCGCCCTCGACCGGGCCCGGGCGGCCGCCGACCTCGGGGTCGACGCGGTGTTCGTGGAGGCGCCCGAGTCCGTCGACGAGCTCGAGCGCATCGCCGACGCGGTGCCGGGGGTGACGCTGGTGGCCAACATGGTCGAGACCGGTCGGACGCCGCTGCTGCGGCCCGACGAGCTGCACGCGCTCGGCTTCGACCTGATCGTGTCGCCGCTGACCGGGCTGTTCTCGGCGGTGCGGGCGATGCGCGACTCGCTCGCCCTGCTCCGGGCGGAGGGGACGCTGCGCGACCACCTCGACCGCGTGGTCGCCTTCGACGAGTTCACCGGCCTCGTCGGCCTGCCCGCGTGGCAGGCCCTCGACGAGGCCGCAGGCTCGGGCTGACACCGAACACCGAACACCGGCCGCCCGGCCGCCCCAAGCACCCTCACGGGGTTCTTGTCATGGGAATGCGTGCTGGAGCACTCGATCTCATGACAGGAACGCCGTCGGCTCGGTGCTTGACGGGCGGGGGCGCGGTCGGCAAACCTGACCCCCGACATCAGGAGTGGCCCGGTCCGCCGGGTCCGGCAACCTGGGACGGACACCCAAGGTGCCATCCCGCCGCCTCGGTGGGGATGTGGCCGGTTCGCCGGCAACGAAGTGTCCGAGCACGTGCGCCGAGGGGCGCCCGCCGCTCGACCACGCGGCACCGGTGTCCGCCCCCCGACGGAGGGCACATGCGACGACGACACCGCCGCCACGGCGCATGTCGCACCGGCTCGTGAGCGCGCCGGTCGAGCGCGTGCCCATCGGTCCCGAGCCGCTGCCGGTCACCGGCGCCTGGCGGCCCGGCGATCCGGTCGCGGACCGCCGCTTCCTGCACCGCGGCGAGCGACCGTTCGCCCTCGAGGGCGGTGGCGTGCTCGCCGGCTACACGTTGGCCTACGAGACCTGGGGCACCCTCGACGCCGACGGCGCCAACGCCGTGCTGGTGTGCCATGCGCTCACCGGCGACGCCCACGCCGCCGGCGCCTCCGCCCCCGGGCAGCCGTCGCCGGGCTGGTGGGACGAGCTCATCGGCCCGGGCCGTGCCCTGGACACGACGCGCCTGTTCGTGGTGTGCGCCAACGTGCTCGGCGGTTGCCAGGGGTCGACCGGCCCGGCCTCGGAGGACCCGGTGAGCGGCCGCCCGTACGGGCGACGGTTCCCCGTGGTGACCATCCGGGACATGGTGCGGTCCCAGGCGGCGCTGGCCGACCACCTCGGGGTCGACCGGTGGCTCGCCGTCGTCGGCGGCTCGATGGGAGGGATGCAGGTCCTGGAGTGGGGGGTGATGTTCCCCGAGCGGGTGCGGTCCCTGGTGGCCATCGCCACGTGCGGGGCGGCCACCGCCCAGCAGATCGCCTACAGCACGGTGCAGCGCAGCGCCATCGCCCTCGACCCGGCGTGGCGCGGTGGCGACTACTACGAGGCCGCCCCCGGCGACGGTCCCCACCGCGGCCTCGCCGTGGCCCGGGCCCTGGCCCAGATCACCTACCGCTCAGATCAGGTCTTCGGTGCGCGCTTCGGCCGGGGGGTGGTCGACGACATGGACGACGTGTTCACCCTGTGGCAGCGCTTCGACGTCGAGGGCTACCTCGACTACCAGGGCGCCAAGCTGGTGCGACGCTTCGACGCCAACGCCTACCTCACCATCGCCAAGGCGATGGACCTGCACGACCTCGGTCGCGGCCGCGGCGGGATGGCGCGGGCCCTGTCGCGCCTGCGGGCGCCGCTGCTGACGATGAGCATCACCACGGACGCCCTGTACTTCCCGTACCAGCAGGAGGAGGTGCGCGACCTCGTCCGGGCGGCCGGCGGCACGGCCGAGCACGCCGTGATCGACAGCCCCCACGGCCACGACGCGTTCCTGCTCGAGACCGACCAGGTGGCCGCGGCGGTGGCCCCCTTCCTCGCCGACGTGGAGAAGCAGACGTGACCACCCCGAACGACCCCGCCCACGACCCCGCCCACGACCCCGCCCACGACCCCTCCGCCGTCCCGCCGGCGGCGACGACGCCGGCAAGGCGGCGCTGCGCCCCGAGACGCGCGCCATCCGGGCCGGCCGCGCCGACAACGACACCGCCCTGGCCCCGATCCTGTGGGCCACCACGACCTTCGTCACCCCGACGGTGGACGAGGGGCGGCGCATGGCGACCTCGGCGGGGGCCAACCGCTTCTACAGCCGCTACGGCAACCCCACCGTGCAGGGCTTCGAGGACGCCATCGCCGAGCTCGAGGGGGCCGAGACGGCGCGCGCCTTCGCCAGCGGCATGGGCGCCATCTCCGCGGTCGTGCTGGGGATCTGCTCGGCGGGCGACCACGTGGTCACCCAGCGCCAGCTCTACGCCGGCACCCAGCTGCTCTTCCAGGCGGTGTGCCCCCGCTTCGGCATCGACGTCACGTTCGTCGACGCCACCGAGCCCGGCGCGTTCGCCGACGCCGTCCGACCCGGCACGACCACCCTGGTGTTCGCCGAGACGCCAGCGAACCCGCGGCTCGACCTCGTCGACCTCGACGAGATCGGCGGCATCGCCGGGCCGATCACGGTGGTCGACTCCACCTTCGCCACGCCGCTGGCGCAGCGACCGCTCGATCACGGCGTCGACCTCGTGGTGCACTCGGCCACCAAGGCCATCGGGGGCCACAACGACGCCACCCTCGGGGTCATCGCCGGCAGTCGGGAGCTGCTGCAGTGGCTGTGGTCCTTCGCCGTGCTCCAGGGGGCGAACGCCTCGCCGTTCGACGCCATGAACGGCCTGCGCGGGCTGCGCACGCTCGGCGTGCGCCTCCGGCAGCAGACCGACACCGCCCAGCGCCTGGCCGAGGTGCTGGCCGAGCACCCGGCGGTGGCGGCCGTCGCCTACCCGGGGCTGCCCTCGCATCCCCAGCACGACCTCGCCCGCCGTCAGATGGCGCTGTTCGGCGGGCTGCTGACCTTCGACCTGTTCGGCGGCCTCGACGCCGGCCGGCGGTTCGTCGAGTCGACCCGCGTCGCCCAGCTGGCCACCTCGCTCGGTGGCCCCGAGACGCTGGTGACCCATCCGGCGTCGACGACCCACGTCTCGCTCACCCCCGAGGAGCTGGTCGCCGCCGGGATCGGCGAGGGGACGGTGCGGGTCTCGGTCGGGCTCGAGCACCCCGACGACGTGGTCGCCGACTTCCTCCAGGCGCTGGGCTGACGATCGAGGCGATCGGGTTCGCCTCGGTCACCCGGTGACCCGACGGCCATGGCCGTTGCCCCGGCGCCGGCGTGCTGCGGCGTCCGGGGGCACCCCGTGGGCTCCGTTGGGCCGTTCGGCGCCGCGCCGTGGGTCGTTCGACCTACTTTGTCCTGCCGGGGCGGGGGCGGGCCGTCGATACCTCCCACGATGAGCACCTGCGGCACCTGCGGCGCCCACCTGTTCGCCACCGACCGGTACTGCCTGGCGTGCGACGCCCCCAACACCGCCGGGCCGAAGGCCCCCAAGTTCCGGCCCCGGGCCAGCGACCTGCCGCCCGTCGAGGATCGGCCCCGGACCCACGGTGTCGGCGGGCCGACCTGCCCCCGGTGCGGTGACGACGACGTGCCCATGACCGCCAACTTCTGCCCCACCTGCGGCATGGACCTCACCCGGGCTCGGCGGGCAGCCTCCGTGCAACGGGATCACGTCACCGGGGTGTGGACCTCGCCCGGTCCCCGCAACCTCGACCCCTACCGTCCGCTTCGCGTGCTCACCTGGCTGCTGGGGATCGGGCTCGTCGCCGTGGTCGGGCTGGTGGCGGCGTGGGGCACGGCCCAGCTGCTGCTGTACGCCCGCCTCGACCAGACCCTGCCGATCCCACCGGTCGACGCATCGACCACCCGCGAGCTGATCGGCCATCTCGCCGTGGCGGCCGCGGTCGCCGGCGTGGTCGTGGTGTTGATCACGATCGCCTGGACCAACCGGGCCTACCGGAACCTGCCGGCGCTGTCGGTGGTCGGCCTGCGGTTCAGCCCTGAGGTCGTGGCCGCCTCCTGGCTCGTGCCCGGCGTCAACCTGATCATCCCGAAGCTCGTGCTCGACGAGCTGTGGCGGGGCAGCGGCCCCAACGAGTCGCCCGGGACGACGGCGTGGCGTCGGCGAGCCGTGCCGTTCGTCTCGCACCTGGGCTGGGGCGTCCTGATGGCCGGCGCCACCGGGGCGATCCTCGCCGACCTCGGTCTGGCGGCCGACCCCGGCACCGACGTCGCCGGTCTGCGCCTGGTGCTGCTGCTGGGGGCCTCCTCGGCGGTGGCCATCGTCCTCGGCGTCCTGCTCGTGGGCGTGCTGGTCAGCCAGATCGCCGAGCGCCAGCGGGATCGCGTCGAGGTCCTCGGTCCGCCCGAGTTCGTGCTCCTGCGCAACGACGACTGGGCCGAGCGGCCCGCCGCCGGCGACGAGGTCGCCGCAGCCGCGGCGGCCGCGGCACCGACCGCCGACGGGACCCTGCCGAGCCCCCTGCACCCTCGTCGGGGCCTGCGCCCCGGCGTGGTCTGGGGCCGGTACTGACGACCGACGGCGCCGCGTCGCGGGCGATCTGAGCTGCACCCGCCGGCCGTGGCGAGCGGACGGCACGGGACCCACGAGGGAGCGCAGCGCGGCCCGGACCCATGACCCGTGGGGGATGGCCGATCGCCGCCGGACCGACGGCGAGGGCTGCCTCGTGCGTGGGTTGGTCCCCGCCTCGGTCCGCGTGGTCGACTCGGATGGTGCCCGAGGGACTCGAGGTCGAGTACTACCGCCGCCTGGCCGCCGGCACCGTCGGTCGCCGCATCCACCGGGTGCACGCGCCCGACGCCTGGTTCGTCAAGGGTTCGACGGCGCCCGAGGCGCTGGCTGTGGCGCTGGAAGGGCGGCGGGTGACCGGCGCCCGGCGGATCGGCAAGCTGCTGCTGGTCGACACCGACGGGCCGACGCTCGGCATCCGCTTCGGCATGACCGGCCGGCTGCTCGTCGACGGCACCGCCGCGATCGAGCGCCTCGAGTACGCCTCCACCCGTGACGACGCAGCCTGGGACCGGTTCGCCCTGCGCTTCGGGACGGCTCGGCGGGGGAGCGGCGAGCTGCGGGTGCGCGACCCTCGCCGGCTCGGCGGCGTCGAGCTCGACCCCGTCGTCGACCACCTCGGCGTCGATCTCTTCGCCGTCACCCCCGCCGTCCTCACCCGGTGCCTCGCCGGCTCCGCTGCACCCCTCAAGGCCCGTCTGCTCGACCAGTCCCGGGTGGCAGGCCTCGGGAACCTGCTGGTCGACGAGATCCTGTGGCGGGCCCGACTGGTGCCGACCCGGCCCGCCGGGTCGCTCGACCCGGGCGAGGTCCGCGGGCTGCACCGGGCGCTGCGCTCGACCGTGCGCCAGCTGCTCGACCGGGGTGGGTCGCACACCGGTGACCTCATGGCCTCCCGGGTCCGCGGCGGCCGCTGCCCCCGCTGCCGTGCGCCGCTGCGCCGGGAGACGGTCGGGGGCCGCACGACGTACTGGTGCGCGCCGTGCGCCCGTTGAAGCGGATCGACCCCCGCGGCGGAGGCCAGCGCAGCACCGGCGGTAACCTGCAGCCCACCATGTCCTTCGCCCCCGCGCCCCGCAACGCCGTCGCCCGCGTGGTCGTGCTCGGCCTCGTGGCGCTGGCCGCGCTCATCACGACGATGGTCGGCGCGCTGGGGGGAGCGTCGCAGGCGGCGCCGGGGGCCACCACGCCGTCCTCGCAGGCGACCTCGTCGCTGTCCACCTCCAGCAGCGCACCCGTCACCAGCTCGACGAGCAGGGCCCCCACGACCGTGACCACCCGGGCACCGGTGACGACGACCACGACCCGGCCCGTCACCTCCACCACCCGCCCGCGCACGACCACCTCGGTGGCGCCCACCTCGTCGACCGCCGACCCGGGCCAGGACACCGCCACCACGCTGGCCCGCTCCACCACCACGGCCTCGTCGACCACCACGACGGCCGCCCCGGCGACGACGGCGCCGCGCACGTCGGAGGTGAGCGACACCTCCGGCGGTGGCGGACTGCGCCTCGTCGTGGCCGGGCTCGTGGGCGTCGCCGCGCTGATCAGCGGGTTGACCTTCCTGTACTGGCGCCACACCCGGCCGGTGGCCGACGAGCTCGAACCCTACGGCGAGGCGCTCGACGAGGCGCTCGACGAGGCGCCGGACGTCGCGTCGGCCACGGACACCTTGGTGCCGGTGGGGTCGGCGGGAGCGGCGGCCGGGTCGAAGGTCGGCGACGCCACCGCCGTCGCTGCGGTGGTCGCGACCGTGGCCGGTCCGGCGGGGGCGGCCCGCGACGACGTGGCCGCCGACCTCGGCGAGTCCCCTCACCAGCCGACGTCGCCCAGGTCGGCGACGGGCCGAGCGGCTCGGCCGCCGACGGCAGCTCGTCGGCGGCGGCTGCACCTGCGCCCCCGCCGTCGCCGGTCCACGCTGAGGGTGGTGTCCCGGCCGCACCGGATCTCGATGCCACGGTGGCATCGGCCGGGGTGCTCGCCGGGTCCGCGACCGCCGGCGCCGTCGGGGATGCGGCTACGTCGTCGGGCGGTGCGACGACGGCGTCACCGTCGGGCGCCCCCGGGCCGGGATCGCCGGATCCCGAGCGCGCCGGCGATGTGCATGGTGACGAGGTCCCAGTGGGCGCCCTCGCCGGGCAGGCCGAGGCGGAGCGCAGCGACGCGCCGTCGGGATCCGCCGCGACCTCGATCGACGTGGGTGACCTTGCCGAGGCCGATGCGCCCACCCTGGCGAGCGAGCCGTTCGCGGCGGCTGCCACGGGCGCGCCGACGGCATCGTCCGACGACATCGGGGAGGTCGACGTTGCGGCGCCGGACGCCGATGCCACGGTCGCCTCGCCCGGTGTGGTCGCGGCGGGTCCCTCATCGGGGGAGACGCCCGACACCGGGCCGCCCGGGGACGCGGCGCCCGACCTCGACGAGCTTCCTCCTCCGCCGGCTCCGGCGCCGGTCCCGCGGCCACGCATCGAGCCCAGCGGTGTCACCATCCTCGGGCCGGTCCGGGTGGCCGACCGCGCCGGTGAGGCGGTCGTCGACGGCGACGAGGAGGCGGGGTTGGCACACGACGAGCCGCTGCGCATCGTCACGGTGGAGGACATCGAGCGCGAGCAGCGCCTCGACCAGACCGGCCCCGCCGGTGAGCTCGATCCGAGAGAGGGGAGCTGATGAGCGACGGGTTCGACGTCGACGCCATGATCCAGCGCTTCCGCGACCGGGCTGCGGCCGTCAAGGCCCGACCGCTGCCCCCGGTGGCAGGGGAGGAGCGGACCCGCTTCATCGAGCAGGCCCAGACCGACTACCAGGACTTCGCCATCGTCGGCGACGCCACCGCTGCCGTGGAGGACGGGATCCTCGTCCTGCGCGTCGACCTGCGTCCGCCCGCCGACCGCGCCTGACCGCCGTGGGCCCGGCGACGCGCGAGCGCTTCGCCGCGGCCATCCGCGCCATCGACGCCGCCAACGCCGACGATCCGCACTCGCTGGAGTTCGAGGGCCGTCGCCACCGCAAGGAGCAGCTGCACGCCGAGCTGATGACGGCGTGGGTGCAGCGCCTCGACCCCGAAGCGTCCGAGGCCCAGCTGCTCGCGGCCCGGGCCCACCACCTCCGGCGCTGGACGTTGCCGCGCGAGGAGTACCCGGAGGGCCGCGTCGGCTACCGGCGCTGGCGCGCCGAGCTGCGACGCCGGCACGCCGTCGAGGTCGCTCGGATCCTGCGGGCCCAGGGCTACGAGGACGACGTGGTCGACGAGGTCGGCCGCATCGTCCGCAAGGACGGGTTGGGGACCGATCCCGCCGTGCAGGTCCACGAGGACGCGCTGTGCCTGGTCTTCCTGCAGACCCAGCTCGGTGAGGTGGCTGCCCGGCTCGGGTCCGACAAGGCGGTCGCCGTGCTGCGCAAGACGCTGCCGAAGATGAGCGAGGCCGGCCGCGACGCGGCGCTCGGGCTGCGCCTGTCCGACGACGAGCGACGGCTCCTCGAAGCGGCCACGGCGCCCGCCTGAGCAGCCGACGGCCTGGCGTGGGGGCGCTACGGTCTGACGCGTCAGACCGGTGCCCCGGGCGGGGCATGGCACGGCGTCGAGCAAGGGTGTGAGGTTGACGATGGCTTGTCCGTCCTGTGGGGCCGAGATCGCCGACACGGCGAAGTTCTGCGTGAAGTGCGGGACGCGGCTCGCTCCGGCCTCTGAGGAAGCCGAACCCGCTGCCGCGGCCGCCGCGGCACCGGTGCGTCCCGCCCCCGCCGCGCCGGTCCGCCCGACCCCGGCGCCCCCGTTCCTCCTCCGCCGCCCCCGCCTCCGCCGGTGTCGGAGGAGGTGCCGCCGCCCGCCTCCGCCGGTGTCGGAGGTGTCGCCCCGCCTGCCGGTGACCGAGGTGCCCCGCCTCCGCCGCCGTCCGCCGCCGGTGTCGGACGTGCCGCCGCTCCCGCCGCCGCCGGTGTCGGAGGAGGTGCCGCCGCCGGTGTCGGACGTGCCGCCGCCCCCGCCGCCGCCGGTGTCGGAGGAGGTGTCGCCGCCGGTGTCGGACGTGCCGCCGCCCCCGCCCCGCCGCCGCCGGTGTCGGAGGAGGTGTCGCCCCGCCGCCGCCGGTGTCGGACGTGCCGCCCCCGCCGCCGCCGGTGTCGGAGGAGGTGTCGCCCCGCCGCCGCCGGTGTCGGAGGTGTCGCCGCCGGTGTCGGACGTGCCGCCGCTGCCTGCCGGTGTCGGACGTGCCGCCGCCGCCGGTGTCCGAGACCCCGCCGCTCGTGGACGAGACACCGTCGACCGGCTTCGCCGACGACCTGGTCGAGGAGGTCGTGGACGGGGTGCCGACCCCGCCGCCCCCGCCGCTCGTGACGGCGGCGCCACCCGCGGCGTCACCGACCCCGCCGCCACCCGTCCCCGTGCCGCCACCCGTCCCCGTGCCGCCACCTCCGCCGGTGACCGAGGTGCCACCACCACCGCCGCCCCGCCGCCGGTGTCGGAGGAGGTGCCGCCGCTTGACCAGGTGCCGCCGCCTCCGCCGCCGGTGTCGGAAGGGTGCCACCAGGCCGCGGAGCCGCCTGAGCAGGTGCCCCCGCCTCCGCCGGTGACCGAGGAGGTGCCGCCGCTTGAGCAGGTGCCGCCGCCTCCGCCGGTGACCGAGGTGCCACCACCACCGCCGCCCCGCCGCCGGTGTCGGAGGAGGCGGAGCCGCCCGAGCAGGTGCCCCCGCCTCCGCCGGTGACCGAGGAGGTGCCACCACCGCCGCCCCCGCCGCCGGTGTCGGAGGAGGCGGAGCGCGAGCAGGTGCCCCCGCCTCCGCCGGTGACCGAGGAGGTGCCACCGCCGCGCCCCGCCGCCGGTGTCGGAGGTGCCGCCGCCTGAGCAGGTGCCGCCGCCTCCGCCGGTGACCGAGGAGGTGCCACCGCCGCCCCCGCCGCCGGTGTCCGAGGCTCCGCCGTCGCCGGGGTCGGACACCTCGGCTCCGTCGACGTCGCCGTGGGCTCGAGATCTTGCTCCGACTCCGGCCTGGGCCCCGGGTCAGGCACCGCCGATCCCGCCTGGCGTCGAGCCGGAGGAGGCGTCGGGAGCCGACCGCGGTGACGCCGATGGCCCGACAGGCATGCCCGGTTCTCGGGCGGCTGAAGAAACGGATGAGGGAGCCCTGCAGACCGGGCCGATGGCGATGGCCGAACCGGACGAGGCGTCCGTCGCCGAGCCGGAGGCGCCCGAGGCCGAGGTGGAGCCCGGGCCGGAGTCCGTGGCCGAGGTCGAGCAGGTCGAGCCCGACGCTGGGGAGGAGCCCGGGCCGAGGTGGAGTCCGTGGCCGAGGTCGAGCAGGTCGAGCCCGACGCTGGGGAGGAGCCCGAGGCCGAGGTGGAGTCCGTGGTCGAGGTCGACCAGGTCGAGCCCGACGCTGGGGAGGAGCCCGAGGCCGAGGAGGAGACCGGGCCGGAGTCAGCGGTCGAGGTCGAGCAGAGCCGCCCGAGGTCGAGGAGGAGACCGGGCCGGAGTCAGCGGTCGATGTGGAGCAGGAGCCGCCCGAGGCCGAGGCCGAGGCCGAGGCCGACCGAGACCCCGGCCGCCGTCGAGGCCGAGCCCTCGGCGGCGGAGCCGTCGCGGCACACGCCGCGTCCGCCACCGGACCGGGCGACGTCGAGCTCCCGCCCGAGCCCGCGCCTCCGACCGGCGTGGTGGATCGTGGAGGCATCGCCGCGCTGATCGATCGGGCCGACGGCGACCAGGTGGCGACGGCCCGGTCGGCGCTGCTGGCTGCGATGGTCCTCCTCTCGCCCGACGAGGCCGTCCTCTCGTTGGTGCTCGGCACCTATCACGGGCGTCCGGCCGTCGGGTTGCTGACCTCCACCCGCGTCCTCCTGGTCAACGACCACGAGTGGCTGCCCGACCAGCGCTCGATCCCGCTCGCCGCGGATCTCGAGGTCCGTGGCCTGCAGGACGACCGGGCGGCGTCGCTCACCTTCCTGACCGAAGGCGTCGGCGTGACCATCGCCGACATCGTCGACCGGCCGTCCGCCCACGACCTCGCTCGGGAGCTGCGGTCACGGGTCGCCGACCTCGCCGACCCGTGACGGGTGCCCGGCCGCTTCGCTCGGCAGCGTCGAGACTTGGTAACATGACGGACCCAACGCGGACGTGGCTCAGCTGGTAGAGCATCACCTTGCCAAGGTGAGGGTCGCGGGTTCGAATCCCGTCGTCCGCTCCACATGCGTGCAGGGCAGGCCCGGGTTCGACCGGGCCTGCTGTGCTCCCGGGGACGCTCCGGTCCCGATCGGTGGCTGGCTCAGGCGGTGAACCGCGGGGTCACGACGATGTCGGACCCGTCTCCCGTCCCCGGCCCACCCGGGTCGGGCGTCGACGTCGGCGGGGCGGTCGTCGGACTGGTCGGCGGCGGTGCCGGCAGGCACGCGAACGCTTCGGACGGGGTGAGGAAGCGCACGCCTCGGGCGGTCAGCGGCGCCATCGCGTCGGCCAGCGCGTCGTAGCTGCTGTTCCACACGGTCACGGCGAAGAAGGTGACGAGCGGTCGCTCGGGTGCCGGCGTGTCGATCAGCGCCTGGATCTGCGCCGCCAGCTCGGCGGGGCCGTCCTCGTAGGCGCTCTGGCGCGAGGTGAGGACGGGGACCCCGTCGACGGTGCGGTGCCAGTCGGGCCCGCCGAAGTCGAGGTAGTTCAACAGCATGCCCTGCGGCTTCACGCCGGCACGGGCGATGCCGGTGTGGACGAGCGACCAGCCCGGCGCGTCCGGTTGGGTCAACAGCGCGTCGAGGGACCAGTGGGTGTCGATGCCGAGGGCAGCGTCGAGCGCGAACGACGCGGCGAAGTAGTCCGCACCGTTCGGCAGCAGTGACGTGTACGTGTAGCCGAGCCCCATCATCCCCACGATCTCGTCGTTGGGGGTCGCCGTCGACGCGTAGTGGTCCCACACGCTCGGCATGAGCACCGACGCCGAGGGGCCGATGCTCCAGCCCAACGGGAGCTCGCCGCGCCGCGGGCTGCTCCACGAGCTCGAACGGGGGTAGGTGCCCTCGGCCACGGCGAGGTTGTCGCCGTCGCTGATGGCGAGGACGACGTTCGTCTGGTCGGTGGTGCACGGAGCGACCGTCGGCGCATCCGCCGGCGGGGCCGTCGCGCGCGGGGCCGAGGCGCCCACCGCGATGTGCAGCGACAGGTTGTCCGTGGTGTCGGTGGGGACGAGGAAGCGCCCGGCCTGGGCCAGCCTGGCGACGGCTTGCACCTCTTCGACACCCGTGTCCGAGACGTAGCCGTAGACCGGGTGGTCGTTCGGGTACCGGTCGAGCAGGGCGTACACCCGGTCGAAGTCGGATCGAGAGGGTCGGGTGAAGACCGTCATGATCCCCTGTTGCACGAAGAAGTCGCGGGGCTGGTGGTTGCCGGGCTGCTGGATGGCCATGCCCGGGTAGGCGAGCTGGTCGTGGTAGGCCGCGGCGATGCTCTCGTACGCCGTGGGCGCGTCGGGCCACCGTCCCCGGTGGTCGTCGATCTGGGTGAGCCCCCGCGCCTGCAGGTCCGGCACCAGCTCTGGTGTGGCGACCACGCCCCCCGTGGCGGCGGCGACCGTCGTCGCCGTGTTGACCGTCCACGGCTCGGTCTCGGAGGCGATGACGTAGCCGCTGGCCTCGGCCGCGAAGGCGTCGAGCGCCGCCGTGAGGTCGCCCGTGGCGACGACGTCGACGAGGCCACGCCGCACGTAGTCGTCGATCCAGAACTGGTCCTCGCTCGGTGACCGGACGCCCACGAGGTACAGGCGCGCCGTCGTGCGGTTGACCACGCCCTGCAGGGTCGTGGCCAGCAGCCGCTGCCCCGACGTGGCACCGCTGACGTCGGCGACCGTCACCGGTCCGAGCGAGGGCCGGCGCGCCAGGTAGCAGTCGGCGACGGCGCCGGGCACCTGACAGCTGCCCGGGGTGCTCGCCGCCGCGGCCGTCGGTGTCGGCGTCGCCCCGGTCGCCAGCGCCAGGGTCGTCACCAGCACCACGACGGCGGCGACGCAGCCGGGACCCGCTCGCCCTCGACGACCGGCGCGCGGCGCCGTCACCGGCCCGGCGGACGTCACTCCCGGATTCCCCCCGTCCATCGGAGCAGGAGGCTACGGGATCGTCGAACGGTGCGGACGCTCAGCGGCGCAGGGCCTCGACCCCACCGGCGAGGTTCACGAGGTGGCGGAAGCCCCGAGCAGAGAGCCGCTCGGCGGCGTCCCGGCTGCGGTTGCCGCTGCGGCACAGCAGGGCGACCGGCCGATCCCGTCGCAGCTCGTGCACGCGACGGTCCAGCTCGGACAGCGGGAGGGCGACGGCATCGGGGTGGGTGCCGGTCGCGATCTCGTCGTGCTCGCGCACGTCGATCAGCTGGGCGCCTCGGGCGACCAGCTCCGACGCTCGCCAGCTCGGCAGCTCCTCGTACATCGGGTACCTCCGTCTGCTCGGGTCGTGGACGGTCCACCATATACCCCAGGGGGTATATGGCCAACCCCGGCGGGCCGGCCGGGGCGTGGTCGGCAACCGGCCAGCATCGGCACAACCGGTCATCGGTCGCCGAGCCTGCCGGGGGCGCGGTAGTAGCGTCGGTGGCGTGAGCGAGCGGGCCCTCGCAGGCGACGACGACGGCGGCCGTCGGCTCGACCGTCGTCGGGCCCTGGGCGCCCTCGGCGCCACCGCCGCCGGCGCATGGGCGGCGCCGACGGTGCTCTCCACCTCGGCGGCGGCCGCGGCGACCCAGGAACCGCCCCCGATCCCGCCGATCCCCCTGACGCTCGACTGAACGCCGGCCCGAACCCTACCCGAGCCCGCCGACGCCGAACGGATCACTCGTGCCTCCCGGTTCACCGGCATCGACCTCGTCGGCGGCCGGGTTGATCATTCACCACAGCGATCCCGACAACATCGGCACGGCTTCTCCGACATCTACTACCGGAACTTCATCGTCTACCGGGGCGATCGGACGGCGCAGGGCGACAGCACGCAGCTCGCCTACTCGCCCCTGCTGGGCGTCACCGACCCTACCTCCCAGATCAACGCGACAGCTATCGACCCGGTCAACCGGTTGTGCAGACCACGTGGACGTTCAGCGAGCCCGTCGGCGGCCTGACGTTCCGCATCGACGGCATCGACCGGGCGACTTCGACAACGGCCCACCGCCGGCGTCGGCACCGACGTGGTCACCGTGACGGGCAGCAACGGGGTCGGACGGTGACGCCCGCTGACGCCGTTGGCGCCCACGCCGTCCGTCACCACGGCCGGTGCGACCGCACCGGCATCGACCGCCCAACGGCTGGGTCCGCTGGAGGCCTTCGGCAACTGCCCGTCACCTTCCCGGCGTCGGTCACCAGCATCACCATCCGCTACGAGCCGGCGCTCAGCAACTACCAGTACGTCGGGGTGCGGGACCTCTCCTTCACCGTCCCCGGTCCGTGACCGCGCACCCGGTTTGGGCGGCCTGCGGCGCGGGTGCGAGCATCGCTCGGTGACCGAGCTCGTCGTCCCGCCCGCCCTCGACCTCGAGATCCTCGAGCGCCGTGGCCCCCAGGAGCGGTTGCTGGTGCTCATCCACGGCTACGGCGAGCCGCCGGCCATGCTGATCGACCGGCTCCCCCAGCTCGATCCCGAGGCCCGATGCCTGGCCGTCGCGCCGCACGGCCCGTTCGACAAGAAGGGCAGGGCCATCTGGCACCGGGCGCTCGGCGGCGAGTCCGACCTCGCCGTCGCGCAGTACCTCGCCAGCCACCGCCTGCTGCACGAGCTGATCGACCGCTGCTGCGACGAGTTCGACCTCCCGCGGCAGACCGTGATCGTGGGCGGCTTCTCCCAGGGTGCCGGTCTGGCCGTCGGGCTGACCCTCGCGCCGGCGGGACGGCCGCGACCGGCGGCCTGCCTCGCCTTCTGCGGCTTCGCCCCGCCGATCGCGGGGCTCGAGGTCGATCGGCGGCGGCCGCTCGACGTCCCGGTGCTGCTCACCGCGGCCACCACCGACGAGTTCCTGCCCCTCGACGCCAGCCGCCAGAGCGCGGCGCTGCTCGCCGAGCTCGGTGCGCACGTGCTGTTCCGCCAGGTGGCCGGGGGTCACGAGCTGTCCGACGAGGCCGCCGAGCTGGCCGCGCACTGGCTGGGCACGGTGCTGGCCGGCGACGACGTCGAAGGCGACGTGCCGGTGCTCGACGACAACCCCCTGGCCGCCGCCGTCGGCGAGCTCTGGGTCGACGCCCCGACCGCGTAGACCGTCGAGCGCGACGGGCCGGACGTCGGCTGCCGGGTAGTAGGGTTCGCCGGTCGGTCCGGCCGATCCCGAGGAGGTCCTGCGTGGTCGACGTGGAGCCGGCACCGTCGCCGCCGGGTCGATCCGGGCGGGCCCTGCCGGTCGTCGGCATCGTCGGTGGCGGCCAGCTCGCCCGCATGACGGCCCAGGCCGCCGTGTCGCTGGATCTGCACGTCCGGGTCCTGGCCGACGAGGAGCAGCCGCCCGCCGCCGTGGCCGCCGACATCGAGATCGGCTCGCCCCGCTCGGCCGAGGCGCTGCGGTCCTTCGCCGCGTCGTGCGACGTCGTCACCTTCGACCACGAGCTGGTCGACCTGGGTGCGGTCGCCGCTCTCGAGGCGGCGGGCCACGCCGTGCGACCGGGGGCGCAGACCATCGCCATGGCGGTGGACAAGTCGATCCAGCGCCGCCGGCTCGGCGAGCTCGGCTTCCCGGTGCCGTCCTGGGCGACCATCGCCACGCCGGGCGACCTCGATGCGTTCGGCGCGCAGCACGGCTGGCCCCTCGTGCTCAAGGCGGCCACCGGCGGCTACGACGGCCGCGGGGTCTGGATCGTCGGCGACGCCGCCGCCGGGCGGGATCTCCTGACGGCCTCGGCCCCTGAGGGCGTGCACCTGCTGGCCGAGCCGAAGCTGGCCATCGACCACGAGCTGGCCGTCGTCGTGGCCCGACGCCCTGGCGGCGAGGAGGCCGTCTACGAGCCGGTCGAGACCATCCAGGCGGACGGCATCTGCCGAGAGGTGCGGTTCCCGGCGCAGCTGTCACCGCGGGTGCACGACGAGGCCCGCAGCATCGCCGGTGGCATCGCCGCAGCGATCGACGCCGTGGGCATCCTCGCCGTGGAGCTGTTCGTGTGCGGTGAGCAGGTCATCGTCAACGAGCTGGCGTGCCGCCCGCACAACTCGGGGCACATCACCATGGACGCCTGCGTGACCTCCCAGTTCGAGAACCACCTGCGGGCCGTGCTCGACCTGCCGCTGGGATCACCGGCACCGCTCGGACCGGCGGCGGTGATGGTCAACCTGCTCGGCGGTCCGGGTGGCACCGACCCCCGGGACCGGCTGGCCCAGGGCCTCGCCGTCGACCGGGCCAAGGTGCACCTGTACGGCAAGGTGGCGCGGCCCGGTCGCAAGGTCGGTCACGTCAACGTGGTCGCCGACGACCTCGCCGAGGCGAGGCGGTTGGCGCTGGCCGCGGCCGACGCGCTCACCGGGATGGACAACGACGTGGAGGCGCCACGATGACGGACCCGACGGTGGGGGTCGTGATGGGATCCGACAGCGACTTCGACGTGATGTCGGGTGCGGTCGAGGTGCTGCGCGAGTTCGCGGTCCCCCACGAATGCCACGTCGTCTCTGCCCACCGCACGCCCGAGCGGATGCTCGCCTACGGCCAGGAGGCGGCCGACCGTGGCCTGCAGGTGATCATCGCCGGCGCCGGCGGCGCGGCCCACCTGCCCGGGATGCTGGCGTCGGTGACGCCGCTGCCGGTGATCGGGGTGCCGGTGCCGCTGGCCAAGCTCGACGGGCTCGACTCGCTCCTGTCGATCGTGCAGATGCCCGCCGGCATCCCGGTCGCCACCGTCGCCATCGGCAACGCCCGCAACGCTGGTCTGCTGGCCGTGCGCATCCTGGCCGTCGCCGACGCTCGGCTCCGCAGCGCCCTGGCCGACCACCGCGAAGCGCTGCAGGCCCGAGCCGCCGCTGGTGACGCCAGCCTGCAGCAGCGCCTCGGCGAAGGCTGATGCTCGATCGTCGCGCCCCCGTCCGCGCCCCCGTCGGGCTCGGGACGGCGGGGTCAGGGCCCCTGGGTGGTCGGCGTGGTGGAGCTGGAGACCTCGCGGTCGAGCACGCCGGTGCCGAACAGGATCAGGACGACCCCGAGGATCAGGCCGGCGAGCGCGAGCAGCATGCGGGTCCCGGCGGGCAGGGCCAGCACCCGGTCGCGCAGGCCCGGGCGTGACGAGCGGGGCACGTCGTCGGCGGACATCGCCTGCACGGTAGCCAGGACGGCCCTCGGCGCACCATCGGCGTCCGACCGGCGGTGGTGCGCTCCGCCGGCGCCTGCCGGGGTCGCGCCGCCGGCGTCACGCGGCGTCGCGTGACCCGACGCTCGCCACGAACGGGCGGACACCGTGCACGCGGCCTGTAAGGTCTCCCTCGCCGGGCGGCGTGGCCGAGTGGCTCAGGCAGGGGCCTGCAAAGCCCTTTACGGCGGTTCGATTCCGCCCGCCGCCTCAATCCATCGATCCGTCCACCGCCGCCGGCTGCGGATCGGATGGCCCCATGTCGGTCAGCGCTCCGGCCCCGACGGGCGAGAGGGGATCGGCAGGGCCACGGGCGCTGCGGTGTCGGCGGGCTCGCGTGCGCCGGTGGCCGCGGGTGCCAGCGCGTGGTTGAGCGCCGGCGCCCACCGGGCCGACGTGGTCGCCCCGGCCGTGCGGGCCGCCACGACGGTCCCGAGGTCGCGACGCCGATCGAGGTCACGGGCGAGCAGCGCCAACCCGGCGACCCCGAACACCAGGTCGGCGACGAGGGCGACGAGCAGCAGGTAGGTGCCGAGGCCGCCGATGCGTCGCGTCAGCTCGAGGTCGGACACCAGCAGCACGGCGAAGCCCGCCGCGAGGACCAGGGTCGACGACACCATCGCACGTTGGGTGAGGCCGAGGGCCCGGATCAGCGAGTCACGCCGCCGGTCGGGAGCGTCGGCCGGTCCGCTGCGGTCGATCTCGCGCCAGCGGCTGATGAGGTGGATGGTGTCGTCGGCGGCCAGACCCAGGGCGATGCAGAACACCACGCTGGGCAGCGGGTCGAGGATCTCCGAGGAGAGCCGGTAGCCGGCGAAGCCCACCACGATCGGCAGGGCGTTGGGCAAGAAGGCGACCAGCGCGAGGCGCACGCTGCGGAACAGGGTCAGGACGGTCAACAAGATGATGACCATGGCGGCCAGCGTCGAGGCCACCAGCTGCGAGGTCAGCCGGATCATGCCGTCGTAGGCGACGACGGCCTCGCCGGTGAGTCCCGCCTGCACGCCGGTGCCGGCGAAGGCGACGGCCGCCGCACGATCGCTGTCGGCGCCGAGGGCACCGAAGTGCTGCGCGCCGCGGTCGGGCGCGATGGCCCGCACGCGGGCGTGGGCGTAGTCGGCGTCGACCACGGTGCGGAGGTCGTCGGCCGCCAGTCGCTCCAAGACGGCCAGCTCCGTGTCGAGCTCGGCCTGGGTGGCCGGCAGCTCGTCGCGACCGGTCAGGGCGCGCGTCTGCTCCCGCAGCAGCGACGGCAGCGCCAGCGTTCGGATGCCCTCGCGGCGGTCGAGCCAGGTCGACAGCTCGTCGAGGCGGCGGACGTTGTCCAGGTCGCGGAAGGCGCCCGGACCGGCGGCCAGGCCGACGTCGAAGGGGATGATCCCGCCGAGGCGCTCGCTGATGCGGGCGTTGCCGATCGAGACGGGGTCCTCGGGTCCGAGGGCGTCGGCGGCCCGGTAGTCGAAGCGGGCGGTGCGCGCCACGAACACCGACACGACGCACAGCGCCACGCCGAGGGCGACGACCACCCGCGCCACCTCGGGGCGGGTGACCCACGCCGCGTAGCGGCGGGTCCAGCCGGCGTCGGTGACCGTGCGTCGCCGGGCGGGCGCGCCGGCATCGCGCCACACGAGCACGGCCGGGATCACGGTGAGCTGCAGCACGAAGGCGGCGAGGACGCCGATGGCCGCCTGGGTGCCGAACTCCCGCAGCGCCGTGATGTCGGCCAGCGCCAGCGACGCGAAGCCGGCGGCGGTGGTGATGGCGCAGGCGAACGCCGGTGGGCCGACCTGGAAGACGGTGCGGTGGGCGGCACCGGGCGCGTCGGCGCCGCCTCGGCGCTCGGCGAAGTAGCGGTGCACGAGATGGGTCGCGCCCGAGACCACCACCGCCAGCAGCAGCACCGGGTACACCGGGGTGACCTGGTTGATGCTGTGGCCCATCAGGGCGATCGAGCCCGCCGTCACGACCATGGCGGCGGCGGCGGTGGCGAGGGTGGCCAGCACGGCGACGGGGCTGCGCAGGGCGGCCCACAGGATGATCGTCATGAGGAGGGCGGCCAGCGGGAGCAGCCGGGCCAGGTCGTGCTGGGTCTGCCCGACGCTGGCCACGTGGGTGTAGGCGACCCCGGCGAAGTCGACCTGGGCCGGCACGCCCGAGGCCGCGACCCGCTGCTCGACGTAGCTGCGGTAGGTCGACGCCGGTCCGGCGATCTGGTCGTAGGTGTGCAGATCGTCGTCGAGCTCGACGACCACCGCGAAGGTCCGGGCGTCGGCCGACACCAGGGTGCCGGCGCCCAGCCGCGACGACCGGGCCAGCTCGGCGCGGTCGGTGAGCGTCGCCGAGTAGGGCGAGCGGCTCCCGAAGGCCGGACCCAGCGCCGGACCCGCCGCCGTCGCGCCGACGACGGGTTGGGAGGTCGCGCTGCGGGCCGCCCGGGCTCCCGGCACGGACGCGACGGCGTCGGAGGTCAGCGACTCGACCAGGGCGACGGCGTCGTCGGAGGGCTGCGGCACCGTCAGCACGGCCACGAGCAGGCCGTCATCGGGCCCCCAGCGGGCACGGTGGTCGTCCTGGCGGGCCGCCAGCTCGCTGGCCGAGCCGAAGCGGGCCGGCTCGAAGGTCAGCGTCCGGGCCGCGAACCCGAAGGCCACGACGGCGATCCCGGCGACGAGCAGGACGGCGCGAGGGTGCCCGGCGACCGCCCGTGCGGTCCGGTCGACGAGGCGTCGGTGCCAGCGCAGCGGCGGGCGATCCGGTGCCGTCGCCGAGACGGCGATCAGCGGATGAGACGTCATGGCGCAGCCGACGCCTGCGTCGCCGCCAGTCCCGGGCGGGGCCGGTCGGCGGCTCGGGCGTTGCGTGACAGTACCAGCGGCACCGTCACGGCGCTCCGGGGCTCGACGTGCCCAGAGGCCGCCAGCGGAGGAGGAGGCCGGTGGACCTCGGCGGTCGGTTCGCCGCGGGCCGCCGGTGCGAGCGGTGGTCGCAGGGGGCCGGCGTCAGTCGACCGAATCGGCGGCGGCCAGCCCCAGTGCGCCGGCGGCGAGGGCCACCGCCAGCACCGGCAGCGTCCGCTTCAGCGGCAACCGTCGCAGCGCCAGCGTCGTGGCGGCGGCGTCGACCGCGTCGCACGCTGCGCCGAGCAGCACCCACTCGCGCACCGGCTCGCCCCGCTCGAGAGCGATGAGGGCGCCGGCACCGAGGACGAGGTCACGGATCCCGAGCGCCCGCAGCACCACCTTCGCTGCCGGCGTGCGTGCCGCGTCGTCGATCCAGGACCGTCCCGCCACGCCGGGCGCCACGACCAGCGCGCCGCCGACCGCCACCCGCCCCGCGGCGAGGAGTCGCACCACCTGCCGCTCGTCCATCGCGCCAGTGAAGCACGGCTGCGCCCCGGCGCGGTCGATCGAGGTGCTGTGTGGTCCCCGCGCCGGGGTGTGGCCGGGGATCGGGGACGCAGCGAGCCCGATGGGCCGGAGCCGTGACCGGCCGGTGCCAGGTGCTCGCCGTCAGCCGTCGGGAGAGGTGGCTGCAGCGAGGGCTTCGAGGGCCCGGTCGATCTCCTCGGCGGTGGTGTAGCCGTGCGGGGCGACACGGACCCCGCCGCCCCGGGGCGAGCACACAACGCCGTCGGCCTCGAGCCGCTCGCAGACCTCGGTGGGGTCGGCGCCCGGCGTGCCCAGGGTGACGTGGCCGCTGCGCCCCGCCGGTGACCGGTCCGACAGCACGTTGAGGCCGAGGTCTGCGGCCCCGGCGCACAGGCGGTCGTTCAGCGCGTCGACGTGCTGGGCGCGATCGACCGTGGCGTCGAGGAGCAGCTGCATCGAGGCGCCCATGCCGGCGATGGCCACCGCGTCGAGCGAGCCGCCCTCGTAGCGGCGGGCCGTGTCGTCGTAGACGAGGTCGAGGTTGCCCCAGTCCTCGCGGTGCGACACCGACGCCCAACCGGCTTGCGACGGGCGGACCACCTCCTGGGCGCGGTGCGAGAGGTAGGCGACGCCGCAGCCGAGCGGACCGAGGAGCCACTTGTGGGCGTCGGCCGCGGCGACGTCGACACCCCAGGTCGAGCTCGGCCGGCAGCACGCCGAGGCCCTGGATGACGTCGGCCACGAGCAGCGCCCCGTGGTCGTGGCACAGCGAGCGAGCGCGGCGAGGTCGGTGCGCCAGCCGCGGGCGAACTGGACCCAGCTCACGCACACCACCCGGACCCGCCGGCGGCGGGGCAGCCGCGAACCGATCGAGGGCAGCCCCCAGCCGTGGCCCACGGGTTCGACGAGGTCGACCTGCCCCGCGCTCGCGCAGCGCCAGCCCTGGTAGACGGTCGACGGGAACTGCGCGGTCGGCGGTCACCACGCGGTCGCCGGGGGCCCAGTCGAGGCCGTTGGCCACGAGCGCCAAGCCACCGGTGGTGTTGTTCACGAAGAAGGCGACGCCGGTGGGGTCCGCACGCCCAGCAGGCGGGCCGCCAGCTCGCGCACCTCCTCCTGGCGCTCCTCCCACCGGTCGAGGTCGAGCCGGCCGGACCGGACGAACGACGCCGCACACTCGGTCATCGCCTCGGCGGCGACGAGGGGGAGCGGCGCGACGCCGGCGTGGTCGAGGTAGACGAGGTGATCCGCCACCGGGAGCTGGTCGCGGGGGAGCGGGGTGGTGCCGTCGGCCATGGCGCCATCCTTGCCTGCCGGCGCCGCGGTGCGCGCCCGGGATCGGGTTCGGATCCCGATCGGGTGGCTGGTAGGGTTCGACCCCGCGTCGGACCGTTAGCTCAGTTGGCTAGAGCACCTGCATGACGCGCAGGGGGTCGGGGGTTCGAGTCCCTCACGGTCCACTCGGCGGGTGTCCTGCGCCGGTAGCGGGATCAGCGGCGGGTGACGGTGACGGGGAGGTTGGAGTAGCCCTTCACGAAGGTCGAGAAGACGCGCTCGGGCTCGGCCTGGACCTCGATGCGCTCGAAGCGGGGGAGTATCTCCTCCCACAGGATGCGGAGCTGGAGCTCGGCCAGTCGGCTGCCCATGCAGTAGTGGATGCCGTAGCCGAAGGACAGGTGCTCGTGCGCGTTGGGCCGTTCGAGGTCGACAGCATCTGCGTCGGTGAACACGTCCTCGTCGCGGTTCGCCGACACGTACCACATGAGGACCTGGTCGTCCTTGCGGATCTGCTTGCCCCGGATCTCACAGTCGTGGTTGGCCGTCCGTCGCATGTAGGGCAGCGGGGTCTGCCAGCGGATGATCTCCGGGACCAGTCCAGCGATGAGCGACGGGTCGGCGTTGAGCTTGTCGTACTCGTGGGGGAACCGGTTGAGCCCGTACACGCTGCCGGTCATGGTGTTGCGGGTCGTGTCGTTGCCGCCGACGATCAGCAGGATCAGGTTGCCGACGGCGACGAGGGGGTCCATGTCCTTGGTGTCCTCGCCGTTGGCCATCAGGGTGACGAGGTCGAACCCGTCGCCGCCGATGCGCTGGGTCCACAGCTCGCCGAAGTACCCGGCCATCTCGAACAGCTCTTGGATCTTCTGCTCGTTCGACTCGACGATGCCGCCCGGCTCGGGGATGGCGAACACGATGTCGGACCAGCGGGTGAGCTTGCGGCGGTCCTCGAGCGGGAAGTCGAACAGGGTGGCGAGCATCAGGGTGGTGAGCTCGATCGACACGGTGTCGACCCAATCGAAGGTCTCGCCTTCGGGAGTGCGTCGAGCACGGCGATGGTGCGCTCTCGGATGAGCGGCTCGACGTTGCGCAGGTTGCTCGGGGCGGACACGGACCGCACGGTCTTGCGGTGCAGGGTGTGCTCAGGTGGGTCCATGGCGATGAAGGTCCGCACGAGGTCCTGGAGGGTCTCGGTACCGGCACTCGGCCTGGCACCCAGCGAGATGCCCCTTGCCGAGGAGAAGTCCTGCCAGTTGCCGTCGATGGCCCGGACGTCGTCGTACTTCGTGATCGACCAGTAGCGACCGGCGGACTCGATCTCGTTCAGGTGGACGGGGTCCTCGGCGCGCAGGCGGGCGAAGTGGTCCTGCCAGCGGTCCTCGCTGAACAGGTAGGGGTTGGCGGGGTTGATGTCCTCCAGTGCCAGGTCGGCGGCGTCGCCGACCCCCTTGCCGAGGCGTGCCAGCTCGATGTCGGGCTGCTCGTTGGCGGCGTTGAGCAGCTCGCCCAATCCCTCCTCGGCCTCTCCCAGATCGCCCAGCCCGCTTCCGGTATCGGTCATCGCTGCAGTCTCCAGGGTGTGGGCGTGGGTCGATCGGGTCGACCAGGGTTCTCGGGTGCGGGCCGCTGACCTCTCGAGCGGCCCGTGCACGAGCGTAGGCCGCGGAGCGGGTCGAGGTTCGAGTCCCTCTGTGCCCACTCCGTTGTGGAATCCACAACATCACACCTGGTGGGACGGGGTGTTCGGCCGTTCCATCGCTCGGCGACCTGAAGGGCGCCCTGTTCGAACCACGACGTGTCTACGATCCGGCGGTCGGACGCGTTCGGCAAGGTCGGGCTGATCTGTTGATCTGGGACACCGGCCAGCTGCCAGACGTCAGGTGAGGATGGCGGTCGTTAGCGTGGCGACGAGCGGTCGCGTGACGACGCCGTCGAAGTGCGTTGTGATGAACGCTTCCATGTCCTCGAGCAGACCTCGCCTGTCGGGCTCGTCCATCATCTGTGTCGCCGAGTAGGACAGCATCAGCTGTCGGTACTGCGACGCGTCGTAGGTCTGATTCCAGTCGTATCGGTGGACCGTGACGGCGCCGAACCGGCGGTCGGCGTTGAACACATCGAAGATCTCCGGGCGTGCTTCGGCCCGCGTTGGCGACGGCGGCCCGTTGTGGCCCTGCCCGTAGCGCTCGTAGATCGGCTGGCTTGCGGCGAAGAATCCGGCGTCGTCGGGGGACTCGACCTGAATGAGGTCGACGATGGCGACGATGCCGCCTTTGTGCAGGATCTCGGCTGGCCGGTCGACTTGGGCGGCGGGCGATATCCAGTGGTACGCGGTCGCGGCGAACACCGCGTCGGCTGACCCTGGTGCGATCGGCACCAGCTCGAAGGCACCGTTGGTGATACGTAGCCGGTCAGAGGGAAGGTTCGAGCGCAACTTGGCAGCCATCGCAGGACCGATCTCGACCGCGTGCACATGCGCATCCCGGGCGAGCAGGTCCTTCGTGGCCTTGCCGGTGCCGGGGCCGACCTCGATGATGTGGGGCTGAGCGGGAAGCAGGTCGAACAGTTGGTGGAAGAGCTCTGCGGGATAGGAAGGACGGGCTTGGTCGTAGCTCTCGACAGCGCCATCGAAAGATGCGCGGATATCGCTTTCGCTCGCCATCGGAACATCATGACCGGTACGCCGCCACTCGTTGCGTCCCGCATCACCGGCGATCAGGGACGCGTGGCGAGAGGGGCGGATCTCGTGATGCTGCCAGCGCGATCGGAGACACGGGTGTCCAAACCAGCGGTACCTCCTCGCCGGGTCGGGCGGCGAGGTGCGGATGGCCCGCGGATCATGCTCGTCGGGTGATCCAGGTTCGAGAGCCGGTCGAGCCGGCGGTGGTTCTCTCGGCCGCGAGGCTCTGCGTGGACCGCCGCCGGGTCGAGGTCGGCTGGAACCGGAGCAGGACGACGCGTGCGAACCCGAAGACGTAGCCGAACGGGAGGGCGAACCCGATCCAGAAGGCCAGCTCGACGGGGAGCAGGATCGTGCTCATGGCCGGGGCCCACGATGACCTCCGCACGATCGCGCCGGCCAGGACGGCCTCGCCGGCGCACACCAGGAGGAACGCGAGCATGAGGGGCACGCTGGTCTGCACGCCGAGCCGCTCGAACGGGCCACCGCCGTAGGTGGGGAACCCGAGGAACTGCCAGACGTCGCCGGTCCTGGCCAGGTGGTAGGTACCGATGACGCAGGGGATCCCGAACCCGAGGCCGGCCATGGCGGCGGCGGTCGCCGCGAAGGCCCGTCGGCGCGGTGGTGTCATCGCGTGGCGCCGGAGCGTTGGTCGAGCAGGGCGGCACCGAACACGATGACGAGCACGGCGTAGATGCCGACGGCGACGGCCAGCGCCGGCGTGAACTGGAACGGCATCATCAGCACCATCCAGATGCCGAGCGCGAGTGGCGCCCGCCGAGCCCACGGCGACCAGGTGTCGCACCGCAACGACGGGATGCCGGCGAGGATCAGCCCGACGGCGAGGCAGATGGTGCCGATGCCGAACAACGTCATGGCCACGAGGGCGCCGGGGTCCTCGGTCGTGCTGTCGTAGGCGGCCACCGAGACCACGTGGGCCATCGTGTAGGCGACCCCACCGCCGATCGCGAGTCGTGCCCCGATCTTCCCCATGCGGCCCACCGGCGCGTCGCTGCGGGCGAAGGCGACGAGGCCGACGACCATGAGGGCCTGGGCGAGCCCCCACACCAGCGACGAGGCCACGGCGGTCGATCCCTGCCACGGGAAGGCCAGCGAGTTCTCCGGCGCAGGCGACGAGCTCCGGTAGGCAGCGGTGATGAAGGCGCCGTCGAGGAAGATGCCGCCGGCGACGGCGGTCAGGATGGCGGGCCAGCGGGGGTTCGGTGCTCGGCCGAGGGGCGTCGTCGTGGTCGTCGTCTCGGGATCGATGATGGTGGTCATGGTGCGGTTGCTCCCAGGGTCGTGGTGATGGGTTCGGCCTCGAACAGCACGCGGCCGGTCGTGGGGTCGACGGTCACGAGCGCACCGTCGGGGATCTCGACGGTGGCGCCGGTGACGCCGAGGACCGCCGGGATCCCGTGGGCGCGGCAGCAGATCGCCGTGTGGCTCATCAGGCCGCCCGCCTCGGTGACGACCGCACCGGCGATGGGGAAGACCGCGGCGAACGTGGGGGTCGTGTGCGTGGTCACGAGCACGTCGCCGGTCTGCAACCGGGCGAGCGCGTCCTCGGCCGTCACCGCCACGCAGGCACGGCCGGCGTAGGGGGCGCTCCCGATCCCGACGCCCTCGCCGGACCACGTCAGCTCGCGCTGCGTCCCCAGGAGCGCGGCCTCGAGCTCGAACTCGAGCAGCATGGCCCGCACCAGCTCGGCGAGCGGGGCGGGGAAGAGGCCGGGGTCGGGTGGTGGTCCCTCGTCGTCGCCGAGCTGAGCCGGTGGGCCCTCGGTCTCGGCTGCCTCGAGCCGCGTCGTCCGGGTCGCCGCGACCCCGGCGAGCGTGGTGTCGCCGGTGAGCGCAGCGGCGATCTCGTCCTCGCCCAACGCGAACACGTGCGCTTCGGCGTGCACGAGGCCGCGTGTTGCGAGGCGGCGCCCGCACTCGAGGAGGGCGCGGCGCACGAGCCCGGCGGGCCACAGGAAGGTCAGGGTGACGTTGTCGTCCCTGATGCCGAAGCAGGATCGGGCGTCGTCGAGGAGGTCGTCGAAGCGAGCGCGCTGCTCGGCCGGGACCCGGTTGCGGAGCGTGTCCACGTCGGGTGCTGGTGGAGCTGCGGTCGGCGCGCATCGGATCGCCCGGAGCAGCAGATCGGGCTGCTCGACCAACGTCAGCGCTCTCGGCGAGTACTGCGTGACCGCCTTCCAACCGTGATCGGCCAGGAACCGATCCAGGGCACGACTCGCGTCGGGTCCGGCCCCACGCACGTCGTCGAGCGACGTCGGCACGATGCCGGCGTCAGCACACGCGGCGGCGATGGACGCCAGCTCGGCGGTGGGCGCGGTCGACGCGGGCGAGCTCGCGCCCAGGAGCTCGAAGGCCTCGGCGTCACCGATGCCCCATCCTCGGCAGGCCCGCACCAGCCGTCCGACGGGGAGGTTGTGCACCGGGATCAGGGCGAGATGCATGGCGATGCCCCGTTCGAGGTGGTCGCCGGCGCGGCGGAGGTGATCGACGAGGGCGCCGTCGTCGAAGGCCTCCAGGTCCTCGGACTGCAGCGCTCGGCCGGTGGCGAGCATCTCGGGCCGGTCCGACTCCTCCCAACGGCGCTTGTCGTCGAGCCAGCGCCGCTGCGTGATGGCGCGGCGCGCGGTCCTGGCCCGTCGACGCAGCTCCGGATGGAGGCGCGCCAGCACGCGCAGCACGACGTCGGGCGGCGGGTTGGACGGCTTGCCGGGCCGGGGCTCGGGGGCGCCGATGGGACGCATGCGCGCATAGCAGTGGTCGTTGACGAACCGGACGTCGAGGTAGTCGATGGGCAGCCCATACCGCGCCGCGGCCTCGTGGAAGCCCTCCCGGAACGCCCGTGGGGCCCGGTCCTGGAACACCCGAGGTTGGCCACCGTGCATGTGCACGGTGTCGAGCTCCCACAGCCCGCCGGCCGGTGCTTCCCAGTGGACGCTCATCGCTGCTCCCGCCGCGCCGCGTCGGCGAGTGCGGCGACGGCCCAGCGAACCGCTTCGCTCGCCTCGTCGACGTCGAGCTCGGCGTAGTCCTTGAGCCACAACACCGTGCGGGCCGAGGTGACCAGGTGCAGCACCGAGACGATCAGGCGGACCTGGTCGGCGGGCAGTCCGGCGAGGTCGTCGGCGAACACGGCCTCGAAGGCCCGCCGCCGTGCCCCGGCACCACGCTGGTGGGCGGTGCGGCCGGCGATGGTGGCGAACAGCGCCCGGTAGAGCGGCTCGAGCTCGTACACGGCATGCACGGCGTCGGCCGCCGTGGCGTCGAACTCCTCGCGTGTCGTGGGCGGCACGCCGGCGATCTCGTCGAACCGCTCGCCGATGGCGGTGCGCACCCCTTCGAGCAGATCGTCCTTGGTGGGGAAGGCCCGGTACACGGTGCGCAGCGCGACGCCGGCCCGCTCGGCGACGTCCTGCATGCTGAACGCCCCCGGATCGGTGTGCTGCAGCAGATCGATGGCGGCATCCACGATGCGGGCTCGAGTGGCAGCGGCCTGCTCGGCCCGAAGGGGGCTCGAGTAGTCCCGCGACGAATTCATGGCAGGAAACCTGTCATGAATGCAGAGATTGTGTCAACCCCCAGGACGCCTGGGGTGAAAGGGCTTCGGGCACACAATAGACATAGTGTCTAGATATGCAGGACACTAAGTCCAAGACCTTGGTAGCGTTCAGGGATGGCTCGGGAGACGAGGCGCGCGATCCTCGAGGCGACGCTGGCGTTCCTCGAGGCGGGTGATGCCGGCTTCACCTACGAGTCCCTCGCGGGTCGGGCCCGCGTCGCCCGCCAGACCCTCTACTCGCAGTTCCCCGACCGCGCACAGCTGTTCGTCGCGGCGGTCGACCATGCGCGAGAGCGGCTCGGTGCCGACGAGCTCTCCGTCCCCGTCTACGAGGCCGCCACGGCCCGAGGAGCGCTGGACGCGCTCCTCGACTTCCACGTCGCGTACACGCCGGCGATCATGCGGCCGGCGCGCGTGGTCGAGGCACGACGAGCCGGCGATCCGGAGCTGTCCCGGAGGTTCGAGGAGCGGCCGAGCGGTCGTCGCCAGATCACCCGTCACGTCGTCAACCGCCTCGCGGCCGAGGGCGAGCTGGCGCCGGAGTGGTCGGTCGAGCGCGCGACCGACTTCCTCAGCGCGCTCATGACGGCGTCCTTCACCTCCGACCTGCTCGAGGAGCGCGGCTGGACCACCAGCGACCTGCGCTCGTCGCTCGGCATGGTCGTCGCCACGTCGATCCTCGCGCCATCAGCCGTACCAACCACCGCCGATGAAGGGGGCGCCCCATGACCATCGATCCGACCAGGATCGCCGAGTCGTTCTACTCGGCCATCCAAGAGGCATGGAACCGGGCCGACGGCGCCGCGTTCGGTGCTGCGTTCGGTGCCGACACCGAGTTCGTCGACATCCGTGGTGTGAAGCACCACGGCGGCCCGAGCGAGATCGCCGCAGACCATCAGGGCATCTTCGACTCGATCTACAAGGGCAGCGTCATCCGCTACGACCTCCAACGAGCCCGCTTGGTCGGCGACGTGGTCGTCGCGAACGGCCGGGCGACGCTCGACGCGCCGACGGGGCCGCTCGCGGGTGTCCACCACGCGCTCAGCACCGTGGTGCTCGCGACCGTGGGAGACGAGTGGCGTGCCGTCGCCTTCCACAACACCCTCGTGACGGCCGAGGCGTGACGAGCTCGGGTCGGCGGCGGGCCAGGTGACCACCGGGTGACGTGGGGAGGCCGCCGTGGCGGGCGTTCACGTCGTCGGGGTGCGTCGGTCCTCAGCCCGAGGCGCAGTCGAGCGAGTCGGCGGGCTCAGGACGGTGCACGCCCCGGGGGCGCCAGGACAGCCCGCCGGACTCGCCGAGCGCGTCGGCCGCCAGCCAGACGATCGACAGCCACATCTCGGTGCCCTGCAGGCCGGGGCCGTCGTTGCCACCCGGCTCGCCGGGCCCCGCGAAGCCGAACCCGGCACCGTCGACCCAACGGGAGACCGCCTCCTGCAGCAACCGGCCCAGGTGGTCGCGCACCTCCGCACGGCGGTAGTCGACCTGGCCGAGGCACAACCACAGCGGGTGGACGATGTCGAGCACGTTGCACGCCGTGCGATCGCGCTCGACGAACCAGCGGTGCTCGCGGGCATGGGCGATGACGGTGTCGACAGCTGCCTCGGGGCGGGGGAGCGGCACGCCGAACTGGGCATAGGTGCCGCGCGTCAGCCGGTAGAACCCGTTGACGGGCATCAGCCATCCCCAGGTGTCGTCGGGCCGTCCCCACATCCCCGAGCGCCGGTCCTGGCGCGTCTGCAACCAGCCGAACAGCGCTTCGAGGCCTCGGGTCGAGCCGTGGTGGCGGCGGTTGAGGTAGGTCGCGGTGCCGAGGAAGTCGACCCAGGATCCCGCCGGCCACGCCAAGGTCGACCACGGCAGCTCGTCGAGCCGCGACAGCAGCTGGTCGTCCGGCAGGTCCTCGACGACGCGGACCGGGTGCGACGGCGCGCCGCCCAGCACCTCGAGGGCATAGCCCACCGACAGCACGCCGTAGTGGTGGTACTCCGCGTACAGGCGCATCTCGAGCGGGTCGTCGGGAATCCCCTCGACCGGATCGGGGAACAGGCCGGTGGTCGGGTCCTGGAGCCCCTGCAGGTGGGCGATCCACGCGGCGGGGTCGCCCAGGGCATCGGGCTGACCGAACGCAGCGGCGATCTCGAGGGCATCGCAGCGTGCCCGGGTGGTGGGCGGCGCGTCCGGGCGGTCGACGTAGCCGAACGGACCCGGCGTCACCTCGCATCGGGCCACCACCTCGCGCCATTGGTCGGAGACGGTGGCATCGAAGCGGTCCAGCGAGGGAGGCCGCCGCACCCGTCCGGCCGCGCCCGACCGAGCTGCGCCGGCACCGGTCCGGATGTCGCGGCGGTCGCGGAGCACCCGGGCGGGCACGCCGGCGACGATCGACCACGCCGGCACGTCACGGGTGACCACCGCACCGGCGGCGACGACGCTGTGCGCGCCGATGGTGACCCCGTCGCAGACGACGACGTGGGTGCCGATCCACACGTCGTCTTCGATCACGATCCCCTCGACCGTGAGCGGCTGCAACCAGATCGGGGTGTCGAGGTCGTCGAAGGTGTGGTTGAACCCGTACAGCGCGACGTGCGACGCGATGCGGACGCCGTTGCCGATGCGAACGGATCCGGCCGTCGTCACATGCGGGTTGAGCGACGTGTCGTCACCGACGCGGAGGCGGTCGCGGATCTGGCACCCGGCCGCGATGTAGCTGCGGGCGCCGAGGTGCAGCTCGTCCGCGACCACGTCGGCGCTACGTGCGACGAACGCTCGGTCGCCGAACGTGGCCCCGATCCGCTCCTCCAGCGACCGCTGTCGTTCGGCCTGGCCAGGCCACGAACCGTCGTCGGACCACACCGCGAACCACGGCTCGATCTCGACCTGGCGGTCGTCGAGGCGCGGATCTCCGAACTCCACGATCGCTGCCCCCTCGGTCGCTGGGCGGGCCGTCCCGCCACTCGTGATGCTAGGTGCTCGTCCGCCGGCTCGACCCGGGATGCGGAGGACGCTCCGACGAGTGCGACGATCGGCTGGTGCAGGGGCCGGTGGAGCGCAACCTCTCGCGCTGGCACTCGAGCTGACCCGGCCGGTCCGGGGGGCCCGGCCTCATGGTGCCGTCTCCGCCGGGCCCCGTGGCTGCATGCCTGCGGCGGCGTACACCGCGTCGATCACCGCCATGTTGGCGATGGCATCCGCCGGCCCGGTCAGCACCTCGGCGCCGTCGAGCGCGGCCGCCACGAAGGCGTCGAGCTGGCAGGTGTAGGTGGCGACCTTGTCGAAGCGCTCCCGGCGGCGGCGACCGTCGACGGTGACGGTGAACCGCTGGGGCAGCTGTGGCGTCGTCGGGTTCACGATGTGCAACGAGCCCCGGTCACCGGTGGCCCGCAGGGCCAGCCGGAGCAGGCGGGCGCCGTACAGCGAGACGGTGAACCTCCCACGGGTGCCCGACGGGAACCGGAGCTCGGCCCGCATGAGGCGGTCGATCCCCGGCGGCCGCTGCTTGGCCGCCGCCGACACGACCTCGGGCTCCTCGCCGGTGAGCGTGCGCAGCTGGTGGATCGTGTAGCACCCGAGGTCCATGACGGCGCCGCCGGCGAGGGCGGGGTCGAAGCGGATGTCCCCCGGCTTGAACAGCGGGACCTGCATCCACGCCTCGACGGACCGCAGCGGGCCGAGCTCTCCGCTGCGCACGATCTCCACGGCGCGGTGCATCGACGGGTGGTAGCGGTAGTGGAAGGCCTCCATCAGCACACCCGGGCTTGCGGCCGCGACGGCGGCCACGACCTCGGCCTCGGCCCGGTTCGAGGTGAGCGGCTTCTCGCAGAGCACGTGCTTGCCCGCCTCGAGCGCCTTGATCGTCCACGGGGCGTGCAGGGAGTTGGGCAGTGGGTTGTAGACGGCGTCGACGTCGGGATCGGCGACGACCTCGTCGTAGGTGCCGAGGACCCGCGGGATGCCCCACTTGGTGGCGAAGCGCTCGGCCCGGGTGCGGTCACGGGCGGCGACGGCGGTGACCTCGGCCCGCTCGACGAGGCGGGCCGGCTTCACGATGGCGGCCGGCGCGATGGCCGCCGCGCCGAGGACGCCGATGCGGAGGGGCTCGTGCACCGGCCAAGTATGGATCAGGCGACGAGAGGGTGGTCGGTGGTCAGCCCCCGTGGTCGGATCGTCGAGGACCCTGGTCAGACCCGCTCGGCGGTGGCCCGGCGGAGGGCCTCGACCATCGCCGCTCGGTAGGCCCGCATGCGGGCGGCCCGGGTGGCCAGCTGGTCGGCGCCGTGGTACATGCCCGGCTCCTCGACGAGCTCGCATTCCACGCCGGCAGCACGCAGCCGCGTGGCGTAGTCGAGGTCCTCGGCATGGAACAGGTCGAGGTCGCCCACGCCGATCCATGCCGGCGGCAGGTTCGAGAGGTCGGTCGCCCGGCCCGGCGCGGCGTAGGGGACGGCGTGGTCGGGCCGGGGAGCGTCGCCGAGGTAGGCGGTCCAGCCGAACCGGTTGGAGGCCGGGGTCCAGACGAGCTCGCCGCGACCCTGGTGGTCGTCGGCCAGCACCGTGCGGTCGTCGAGCATCGGGTAGTTGAGCAGCTGGAAGCACAGCGGGGGGCCACCCTCGTCGCGGGCCCGTAGGGCGACGGCGGCGGCGAGCCCGCCGCCGGCGCTGGCCCCTCCGACGGCGACCCGGGTCGTGTCGACGCCGAGCTCGTCGGCGTGGTGGTGCAACCAGGCCAGCGCCGCCATGCAATCGTCGAGGCCGGCGGGGTAGGGGTGCTCCGGGGCCAGCCGGTAGTCGACGCTCACCACCAGGATCCCGAGCTCGTCGGCGAGGCTGCTGCACCACCGGTGGTCCTGCTCCGGTGTCCCCAGCACCAGGCCACCCCCGTGGATCCACAGCAGGGCGCCGGTCGGTCGGGTCCGGTCGGGCCGCTCGTAGAGCACGATGCGTGGACCCGCGGTGCCGCCGGAAGCCGGGACCACCCGATCGTGGATGGCGATCCCGCCGACGGGTGGCAGCCCCCGCCGCACCAGGCGTCGGCCGACCGCCAGGTGCCGGTCGCTCGCCACCTCGAGGGGCAGCCAGAGGATCGGGTGGCGCACGTCGGCGCGGCGGCGTCGATCGCCGATCGCCGGGATCCCACCGCCTGCCAGAGGGCACGCGTCGCGGCGGCCACCGCCGCGACGACCACCGCGCTGATGATCAGTCGCCGGCGGCCTCGCTCGGATGGGTCTGGCATCGCTGCTCCTGGGTGCTCGCGGCCGTCGCCGGGGAGCGACCGGTCCGACCTCGGCGGACCACGGCCCAGCCGACCCACGTCGTCTGCCGCGGTGGGTGCGGGTCGGTGCCTACCCCACGCCGATGGGCTCGGGGCCGATGCGAGCGACGATCGGCGCCAGGGCGTCGCGGTCGAGGCCGTAGGTGTCCGCCGCGGTCTCGCCGAGCATGGCTCGGGCCTCGTCGACGGGGACGTCCGCGAAGGTCTCCTGCAGCGCCTCGACGGTGTGGGGCCAGGTGCCCTCGTGGTGCGGGTAGTCGTTGCCCCACATGATCACCTCGATGCCGATGTCGTGGCGCAGGTCGATCTCCTTGCGGGCCATGACCGAGGCCCCGATGCGCACGTTGCGGCGGAAGTAGTCGCTGGGCTTCATCGACAGGTGGCGGGTGAAGGCGTCGCCGAAGCGCTCGGTGGCGTGGCTGCCCTCGTACTTCATGTCCATGCGACGCAGCAGGTCGGGCACCCACCAGGCGCCGTTCTCGGTGATGCAGAACCTCAGGTCGGGGAACCGCTCGAACACGCCGCCCCAGATGAGGTGCCACAACGGCCGCGACGCCCACCACGACGCCTCGGTGGTGAAGATGCCGGCGGCGCCGGGCAGGTCCCAGCCGCCGAAGTCGCCGACGGCGCCGGAGTGGGTGTGCACCGGCAGCGCCAGCTCCTGGCAGGTGGCCCAGAACGGGTCGTAGACCGGGTCGTTGTAGGGCGGTCGCTCGTTCCACACCGAGGGGATCAGCACGCCACCGAGGCCGTGCTCCTTCGCCCACCGGGCCTCGCCGACGGCGGTCTCGACGTCTTCGACGGTGGGGACGATGGCCAGACCGATCCGCCGCAGCGGCTCGTCGGCACAGAACTCGGCCAGCCAGCGGTTGTGGGCGCGGGCGCCGGCCAGCAGCCGGTCGGGCTTGGCCCCGGCGTGGGGAGCGAGGCCGGCGCCGAACGGCGGGGCGTTGCCGCCGGTGGTGCCGTCGGGGAACAGCACCTCGGCGGTGATGCCGTCGGCATCGAGCTCCTTGGTGCGCTGCGCCGAGTCCCACGCGCCGGTGAGGCCCTCGGCCAGCTCCTCCTCCCGCTCGTCGAGGAACTTCGACACCTGGGCCCGCAGCTTGTCGCCCTGCTCGGCGAGCCGGGCGAGCTGGCGGTCGTAGGCCTCGCGGTAGTCGGGGTCGAGGTACTCGCGGTAGCGGCCGTCGGGCAGGCCGGCGTGGCAGTCGGACGAGACGATCAGCACTCGGGTCACGAGGGTCCCTTTCGGCGTCGAGCAGCGGTCGCCTAGGAGTACCACGGCTGGGCGCCGAGGGCAAGACACTCTGAAAAAATGTCCTGCATCGTCTCGACGCCGCGCCGCTGCCCGATCGCCGTCGGGCTCCCGGTGGCGCGTCCAGGACGTGGAGGCGCCACGCGCGCGGCAACAGCCGACGCCTCGCCCACGCGTCTGCCACACTTGCCGCCGGCCTCGCCGGGGTGCGAGGCCCATCGCCCTCGGTGGCGCGACCGCCCCGAGACGCTGGAGTCCGAGCCAGTCGACCGTCCGGGGCCGACCAGACACTGGAGCCTGCCATGTCCGCTACACGACGCTTCCTCACCTCCGCCACCCTGGCCGCCACCGGCATCGGCTTCCTGGTCGCCTGCTCGACCACGGGGTCCGTCAGCCAGGCGACCGTCGAGAGCCAGACGTCCCAGGTGCTCGCCGAGCAGGTGGGCCGCGCCCCCGACAGCGTCTCGTGCCCCGGCAGCTTCGAGGCCACGGTGGGCAACACGATGCGGTGCGTGCTCACCGACGGGTCCACCCGCTACGGGGTGACCTTGACCATCGACAGCGTCGACGGCAGCAACGCCAAGTGGAGCGTCAAGGTCGACGACGCACCGATGCCCTGAGGGTGCTCCGGGTGCGCCCGTCGCGGTGAGCGGCACCCCCCACGATGGGACCGCGCCCACGGGTGGCACGCCGGTCGTCAGGCGGCGCAGTCCGTGCGGATCGCCATCCGGCTCCGCACAGCTCAGGTGCCGGTGAACTGCGGTGGGCGCTTCTCGGCGAAGGCCCGCGCGCCTTCCTTGGCGTCGTTCGAGCGCATGACGATCCGGGCGCCGTCGTCCTCCACACCGAAGGCGTCGAGGAGGGGCAGGCCGTCGGCCTGCAGCATCGTCTGCTTGATCGTGCGCAGCGCCAGCGGACCGTTGGCCGCCATGCGCTCGGCCAGCTCGGTGGCGCAGGCCAGCACCTCGTCGCCGGGCACGACGCGGTTGACCAGCCCGAGCGCGAGGGCGTCGGCTGCGGTCAGGTGGTCGCCGAGCAGCAGCAGCTCGGCGGCACGGGCCCGCGGGATCTGACGGGGGAGGCGCACCGTGCCGCCGGCGGCGGGCAGCAGCCCGCGGCGCACCTCGGTGAGGCCGAGTCGGGCGTCGTCGGACACCACGCGCAGGTCCGACGCCAGCACCAGCTCGGTGCCGCCGGCGAGGGCGAAGCCGCGCACGGCCGCGATCACGGGCACGGCCATGTCGGTGCGCCGCAGGAGCGCGGCGTTCATCAGCTGGGGCTCGGCCAGCAGCCGCTCGTCCCACGCGTCGGCGGCCGGTCGGGCCCGGGTGAGCAGCGGGATCAACGAGGTGAGGTCGGCGCCGGCGCAGAACGCCTGGTCGCCCGCGCCGGTGAGCAGCACCACGCGGATGGCCGGGTCGGCCACGATCGCCGCCCAGGCGTCGGCCAGGCGCACCACCGTCTCGGCGTCGAGGGCGTTGCGCTTGTCGGGCCGGTTGAGCGTGAGCCGGGCGATCGGTGGCGTGGCGTCGACGAGCAGCGTCGGCTCGGCCGCCCCGGTCGGCTCGGCCGCTTCCGTCGTCCCGGTCCCAGGTGCCACGTCAGCGCTCCAGGCGGCGCAGCAGCGTGCCGGTGCCGAGGCCACCACCGCAGCACATGGTGACGAGGGCGTGCTCGCCATCGGCGCGCTCGAGCTCGTGCACGGCCTTGGTGGTCAGCAGGCAGCCGGTGGCGCCGAGCGGGTGGCCGAGGGCGATGGCGCCGCCGTTGGGGTTGGTGCGGGCCCGGTCGGCGCCCACGGTCCGCTCCCAGGCCAGCACCACCGAGGCGAACGCCTCGTTGATCTCCACGAGGTCGATGTCGTCCATCGCCAGGCCGGTGCGGGACAGCAGGCGCTCGGTGGCCGGGATCGGGCCTTCGAGCATGAGCACCGGGTCGCAGCCCACCAGGCAGGTGGACAGCACCTGGGCCCGCGGCCGCAGGCCCAGCGCGGCCGCCCGGTCGGCCGACATCACCAGGACGGCGGACGCGCCGTCGGCGATCTTGGACGCCGAGCCGGCGGTGTGGATGCCGTCGGCCCGGGCGACCGGCTCCAGCGCGGCCAGGGCCTCGGCGGTCGTGTCGCGGGGTGCCTCGTCGACGGTGAAGGTGGTGGTCGTCCCGGTGCGCGTCCCGTCGGCGTCGACCTCGACGGCCTCGATCGGCACGATCTGGGTCTCGAAGCGGCCCTCGTCGATCGCCACCCGGGCCCGGCGCTGGGACTCGAGGCCGAGCTCGTCGGCGTCGGCTCGGCTGATCCCGTAGGCGGTGGCGATCCGCTCGGCACCCTCGAACTGCGACGTGTACTCGTAGTGGGCGGCGTAGGTCCGGTTGACCGGCTTGCCGTGGCCCGCCTTGGCCCCGTCCATGGCGTTGGCGCCGAGCGGGACCATCGACATGTTCTCGACGCCGCACGCCAGCACGGCGTCCTCGGCCCCCGAGCCCACCAGCGACACCGCCAGGTTGAGGGCCTGCTGCGACGAGCCGCAGGCGCTGTCGACGGTGCAGGCCGCCACCTCCTGGGGCAACCCCGCCGCCAGCCAGGCGTTGCGGGTGATGTTGCCCGACTGGGCCCCCACCTGGTCGATGCACCCGCCCACCACCTGGCCGACCTCGGTCGGGTCGACCCCGGCCCGCTCGAGCACGGCGGTCTGCACCGGACCGAGCAGGTCGATCGGGTGGGTGTGGGCCAGGGTGCCGTTCTTGCGGCCGACGGCGGTGCGGGCGGCCTCGACGATCACGACGTCTCGCATGTGCTCCCTCCAGGGTCGCTCGGGTCTACCACACCCGCCCACGTGGGCAAGACAGATCCCCAGAGCGTCTTGTCGTCCACGGGTGCGAGTGGTAGAACGGGCGGGCGCGAGCGGCCGTGGACGGCGCGGCCCCGGCAGCGAGGTCTGCATCGACATGAGCGACACGACGTCCCCGCCCGCAGCGACCGGCTCGGCGGGGCTCCCCGCCGACACCGACGGCGGCCGCCTCTACGAGCGGATCCACGGCGTGGCCCTCCCCGACCTCGACCGGGTGAAGGACGCGCTGGCCGGCGGCGGACGTCCGGCGCAGCGCCGCATCGAGTCGGCCCTGCCGCCGCGCGACCACGTGCTGCCGGTGCCCAACGGGTGGTACTCGATCCTCGGCAGCGAGGAGCTCGCCGTCGGCGACCTGGTGTCGATCAAGGCCGTCGGGCGCGAGCTGGTGGCGCTGCGCGACGAGGAGGGCACCGCCCGCGTCCTCGACGCCGTCTGCCCGCACTTGGGCGCCCACCTCGGCGGGGGCCGGGTCGTGGGCTCGGGGGTCAAGTGCCCGTACCACGGCTGGGAGTACGACGGCACCGGCCAGTGCGTCCGCATCCCCTACACCGACGCCCGCATCCCGGCCCGGGCCCGGGTGCGCAGCTACCCGGTCCACGAGGCCGACGGCATCGTGTACTTCTGGTACCACGCCGGCGACGCCGAGCCCACCTATTCCATCCCGTCGGTCCCCGAGCGCCGCGACCCGGACTGGTCCGACGCCCACCGCTGGGACTTCGAGCTCGCCGCCGCCCTGCAGGAGATGGCGGAGAACAACGTCGACTACGCCCACTTCAAGTACGTGCACGGCAAGGAGGCGGTCCCCCTCGACGTCTCCGAGCTGCACCTCGACGGTCCGCTGTCGTGGGTGGAGGAGTCCCTCGGCGAGGGCATGTCGTTCAGCCGCCACTCGTACGGGCCGGGCGTGGCCATCCTGCGGTTCCCGTCGCTCATGACGATCGTCGCCACCTCGACACCGATCGACCGCGGCAACGTCCGCCTGCTGTGGCACTTCTACTTCCCGGGCGAGCTCGACGGCGCCGCCGACGACCTCATGCTGCAGGTCACCGGTCCGTACGGACTGCGGGCCGACGTGCCCATCTGGCGGGACATGTCCTACCGGGAGCGACCCGTGCTCGTGAAGGGCGACGGCCCCATCGCCGAGTACCGCCGCTGGTACGCCCAGTTCTACGAGGGCAACGAGCCGGACTGACCGTCGGCTCCTCTGCCCGACGAGCGCAGCCTCGGGCAGCCGCGGCCCCCAGGGTGCCCGATCAGTGGTGCAGGCGGTGCCGCAGGCCGAAGGGGTGGCGCGGCACGATCGTCGTCGGGTCCTCGTTCTCCGCCTCGCCCGCTCCCGCCGGGCTCGCCGACCCCTCGGCGCAGGTGAGCCATGCGGTCATCGGGCGGCCGCTCACCCCGTGCAGGACGACGCTCAGGACGACCGTGAGCGCGATGGCCGACACGACCGAGACGACGGCGGGGTCGTCGATCGGGAGCTCCTCGACGATGAGCAGCCCGAAGATCACCGAGGCCAGGCCGCGGGGCCCGAACCAGCCCAGGAACACCCCAGCGCGACGCGTCGTCCCCGACCCGATCAGCGACACCGCCACCGGCACCATCCGCACGACGGTGAGGCTGAGCACGGCGTACACGGCGATGCGCCAGCCGACCTCGCGCACGCCGTCGACGAGGAGGACGGCGCCGAACACGTACCAGACCGTCAGCGACAGCACCTGGCCGAGGAGCTCGGGCAGCTCGACGGATGCCGGGTCGTCGTCGCGCTGCCCGGCCCGGAAGGCGAGGCCGGCCACGAAGGCGGCGACGAAGTAGTTGACGTCCAGCTCGCGGGCGACGATGAACGGCAGCACGGCCAGCATCAGCGTGGCGACCCGCCTCCCACCCGGCATGGTCCAGGCGCGGGCTGCGGCACTCCGGATGGCCCGGCTTCCCAGGTAGCCGATGGCGACGCCGATGCCGGCCCCCGCCATCAGGTCGCGCAGCGCCGTCCAGCCCGGCGCAGCCATCGGTTCGAGGAACTCGCCGCGGCCCAACAGCACCGTCGAGGCCGCGATGAGGCCGGTGACCACCGGCGTGGCGATGCCGTCGTTGAGGCCGCTCTCCAGGTTGAGCGACCGCCGGATGCGGGCCGGCAGGGCCTGATCGGACACCACGGCGGCGCTCAGGGCGGCATCGGTGGGGGCGAGCGCGGCCCCGAGGAGGGCGGCGAGCTGCCACGGCAGGTCGGTCAGCAGCGCCGCCGCGAGTCCGAAGCCGGCGGCGATCGTGAGCGGCAGGCCGATGGCGAGCAGGCGGATCGGCAGGCCCGCGTGGCGACGGAGGTCCTGGGGGTCGACCCGGCTCGCGTCCGCGAACAGCACGAGGACGAGCGTGATCTCGGCCAGCTCGTGGATGGCGGCGGTCTCGGCCGTGACGTGGAGCTGGGGGAACGGGCTGTTGCCGACGACCATGCCGACGACGACGAACAGGATCGGACCGGTCACGTCGAAGCGCTCGAAGCGGGCCGACAGCACCGACCACGCGAACAGGAGCACGGCGACGGCGCACAGCGCCCACAAGCTCACGTGCCGCCCCTCCCGTCGTCGGCGACGAAGATCCTAGAGGGCCCGTGCGGGCTCGCCGGGCGCCGCCGTCAGGGGGTCGAGGTCGTGTGGCACGCACCTGCCGCGACGGCGGACAGGACAGCGATGGGGTGCCTGCGCAACAGGCTCCCACCAGGTCACCTTCGTCCGACCGGTGGGTGCCACGAGCTGCTGTGCGACTGCTCGCTCGGTCGACTGCTCATGGCCGGGCCCAGCGAGGTGCTCGACCTCGGGCGGCGACGGCGCACGTTCACCGCGGCCCAGCGACGGGCCATCGTCGTCCGCGACCGTCACTGCACCCATCCGGGATGCACCCGCGGTCCCGAGTGGTGCCAGATCCACCACGTCGTCGACTGGGATGCCGACGGCGACACCGACATCGCCAACGGCACGCTGCGGTGCCTCTGGCACCACACCTGGCACCACGTGCACCAGCGCCTCCGCCGCCTCGACGGGGCGGTGGCCGGATGAGCCGACGTCAGCCGGCCGGCGACGGGCCCGCGACTCCCCGGGCCGCCGCCTGCTCGCGCAGCATGCCCTTGAGCACCTTGCCGGTCTCGGTGTGGGGGAGGGCCTCGTGGCGTACGTCGACGGTGGCCGGCACCTTGAAGCTCGCGAGCGCCTCGGCCACCCACGCCCGCAGGTCGGCGGCGGTGACCGTCGCGCCGTCACGGACGTGCACCACGGCGTGCACGGCCTCACCCAGATCGGTGTCCGGCACGCCCACCACGGCCGCCTCGACCCGCCGCACGGTTGCGGTGGGACGGCTGGTGCGGGCGCCGCCACCTCGGCGGCGCTCAGGACGGCCGCCTCTCGGCGGCCAAGGCCGAGGTGCTGGCGGCCGCGGTGCTCGCCAAGGGCCGTTCGCCGCTGTACGAGCGCGACGAGGCGGTGCTGCTGCGCGCGGCCGAGCGCCTGTCGAACCACGAGTTCGCGCAGGCGGTGCGGCGGTGGGTGCACCTCGCCGACGACGAGCTCGACAACGGCGAGCCGGCCGCTGCCTTCGCACGCCGCGGCGTGTCGTTCGCCCGGCTGGCGTCGGGGAACCTGCGCATCAGCGGCGAGCTCGATGCGACGGGCGGGGCGATGGTCGAGGCGGCGTTCGCGGCCTTCGATCATCCGGACCCCGTCGACGATGACGCGTGCCCGCCGCGCTCGATGCCCCAACGGCGGGCGGACTTCCTCGCCGCGTTGGCGGCCCGGGTCCTGGCGGATGCCGACGGGCAAGCCGGCGCGCCGACGGCCACCGTCGACGTGATCATCGACGTCGAGCGCCTTGCCGCGGTCCCGAGGGGCCTTCACGTCGCCACCCGGCCTGGTCCACGGCGGCTGCGGGTGCAGCCCGGGTGAGGCAGCCGGTCGGCGTGGCGATGCCTCGGCCGGCGAGGACAGGCGCGGACGGGTCGCCGATGACGTGGCCGACCATGACGGGCCCGGACGCATCGCCGACGACGTGGCCGACCATGACGGGCCCGGCCCGCCGACGACGAGCGTCGACCCCGGGAGGACCCGACCACCGGGGCCGACGGGCCCGGTGCCGACGACCCTTGACCTGCCCGGAAGGCCACGGCGGGACCCGCCCGCCGTCGGGTCGGCGGCGGCGTCGGCCTCGCCTCGCTCCTCGACGCCGTGACGCCCGACCCCAGCGGCTGGGGCGGCGCGGTGACGTCGGGTCCGCTGCCGCTGCCGCGCTCGCCCAGCTGCTGTGCGACTGCTCGCTCGGTCGACTGCTCATGGCCGGGCCCAGCGAGGTGCTCGACCTCGGGCGGCGACGGCGCACGTTCACCGCGGCCCAGCGACGGGCCATCGTCGTCCGCGACCGTCACTGCACCCATCCGGGATGCACCCGCGGTCCCGAGTGGTGCCAGATCCACCACGTCGTCGACTGGGACGCCGACGGCGACACCGACATCGCCAACGGCACGCTGCGGTGCCTCTGGCACCACACCTGGCACCACGTGCACCAGCGCCTCCGCCGCCTCGACGGGGCGGTGGCCGGATGAGCCGACGTCAGCCGGTCGGCGACGGCCCGCGACTCCCGGGCCGCCGCCTGCTCGCGCAGCATGCCCTTGAGCACCTTGCCGGTCTCGGTGTGGGGGAGGGCCTCGTGGCGTACGTCGACGGTGGCCGGCACCTTGAAGCTCGCGAGCGCCTCGGCCACCCACGCCCGCAGGTCGGCGGCGGTGACCGTCGCGCCGTCACGGACGTGCACCACGGCGTGCACGGCCTCACCCAGATCGGTGTCCGGCACGCCCACCACGGCCGCCTCGAGCACGTCGGGGTGGGCGGCGAGGCGGTCCTCGATCTCGATGCAGCCGATGTTCTCGCCGCCCCGGATGATGAGGTCCTTGGCCCGATCGGTGAGGTAGAGCCACCCGTCGTCGTCGAGGTGGCCGAGGTCGCCGGTGCGCAGCCAGCCGTCGACGATGGTGGCGGCGGTGGCCTCGGGGTCGTTCCAGTAGCCGGCGATGAGGTGCGGCCCCCGCACGCAGATCTCGCCGGTGGTCCCCGCCGGGACCGACCGGCCGGCGGCGTCGCGGATCTCCACGTCGACGGTGAGCATGGCCCGGCCCACCGAGGTGGGCCGCTCCTGGCGGGACCGACCGCCGTTGGAGGTCGACACGCCGGAGGTCTCGGTGAGCCCGTACAGGTTGGCGTGGTAGGCGAGGTTCGGGAAGGTCTCATGCACGGCGGTGGCCAGCTCGACCGGCACGGGTGCGCCGCCGAAGCCGACGTTGCGCACCGACGAGAGGTCGAACCGGTGGCGGTCGGGGTGCCGGCACACCCGCGACACCATCGTGGGCACCGCCGCCCACGCCGTCACTCGCTCGCGCTCGATCAGCTCGAGGGCGACGCCGGGGTCGAAGCGGCCGTCGATCATCACCAGCGTCCATCCGGCGAGCAGGCCGCCCACGAGGTGGGCCTGGGCGCCGCTCACGTGGAACAGGGGCACGCACAGCAGGCGGACCTCGTCGACCGCAGGCGGGGCGCTGTCGGCCGGGTTGGCCAGGGCGTTGACGGCGGCGACCCCGCTGAGGTTGTGCGTGGAGGCGATCCACGAGCGGTGGGTCGCCACCGCGCCCTTGGGGCGGCCGGTGGTGCCGCTGGTGTAGAGGATGACCGCGGGGTCGTCCTCGCCGATCGGCGTCTCGGGGAACGCGTCGGTGGGCGTGCTGTGCAGCTCGGCGGCGTCGCGCACCCGGGGGTCGGCGGCGAGGTCGTCGGTCTCGGCGTCCACCACGAAGATCGTCTCCACCGCGTCGAGCTCGTCGAGGTGGTCCCGGATGCGGGCGAAGCGGGGCCGGTCGGCGACCAGCACCCGGGCTCCGGAATCGTGCAGCCCGTAGAGGATCTCGTCGGGCTTCCACCAGCCGTTGAGCGCCACGAGGATCGCCCCGGCGTTCACGACACCCCAGAAGGTGGTGCACCACGACGGGTTGTTGGCCGAGAGGACCGCCACGCGGTCGCCGGCGCCCAGTCCGCAGCCGTCGGTGAGCACGGTCGACACCGAGCCGGCGAGGCGGAAGAGCTCGTCGTAGGTCCATCGCCGGTCGCCGAAGACGAGGAGGTCGCGCTCGCCGCGCCGCTCTCGGGCGAAGGCGGCCAGCTCGCGCAACGAGCGGAACCGCTTCACGAAGGCCTTGGTGGGCACGCCGCGCACGTCCACCGTCTCGATCTCGAACCGTGCCCCTGGGGCGGTGATCCGGCTGATCGCCTCCTCGACCGTCGTGGTCCCGGCCGTCTCGGTTGGCTCGGCCGGTCCGGCCGGTCCGGCCGACGACGGCGGTGCCGTCATGCGGGCAGTCGCTCGTTGAGCCCGGCCGCGTTGGCGTACAGGATCTTGTCGCGATCCTCGGGTGCGACCCCGGTCAGCTCGTCGAGCACGTCGCGCGGCCGGGCGAGGCCCTCGACGTGGGGCCAGTCCGAGCCGAAGATCACCCGGTCGGCGCCGACCAGCTCGGCCACCTCGGCGATGTCGTCCTCCCAGAACGGGTTGATCCACACGTGCTCCCGGAACAGGGCCACGGGATCCTCGGCGTAGTAGCGGGGGAGGCGGTTGCGGGAGTGGCCGAGCTTGCGCAGCAGGTCGGCGACGAACTCCGAGCCGTTCTCGACCGAGGCCACCCGGACGCGGGGGAACCGCTCGAAGAGCCTGTCGTACACGAGCGTGATCAGGAAGTCGTAGATCGCCCGCTCCGGGTTGAGGCTGACCACGCTCGGGCGCTTGCCTCCGCCGATCGTCTCGAACGTGAGCCCCTTCGGGTACCCGTTGCTGGCGTAGCCGGAGTTGCTCACGTGGGCGATCACCGTGATGCCGGCGTCGTGCACCCGCTGCCAGAACGGGTCGAACACGGGGTCGGCGGGCGAGCGCGGGCCCTGCGGCGTGAACACCGCGGCCGGGCGCAGGGCCACGATCCGAGCGCCGTTGTCGAGGGCCCAGTCGAGCTCGCGGCAGGCCCAGTCGACGTCGACCAGCGACAGGTACGGCGCCGCGAAGATCTTGCCCTTGTAGGCGAGCCCCCAGTCCTCGGCCACCCACTGGTTGAAGGCGTGGAAGGTGGTGCACAGCGCCTCGGGGTCCTTCTTCAGGCGCTCCTCGTAGAGCACCCCGAGGGTGGGGAACAGCCACACGCCTTCGACGCCCTGCTCGTCGATGCGACGCAGGCGGGCCTCTCGGTCCATGTACTCGGGCGGCATCGGCTCGACCGCGGAGCGGATGAGCTCGTCGACCGTCTTCCCCTCGGGGTTGCCGCGGTAGTACTCGCGCAGCACGCCCGGCTTGGCCACCGGGTTGAACGTGGGGTTGGTGACCTGGCGGTCGAGCCGCCCGGCGACGAGGTGGTGGCGCCGGCCGTCGACCTCGACCCACTGCACGCACCGCGGCTGCAGGTGCTTGGGGACGTGGCGGGTGAAGGCGTCGGGTGACTCGTAGTAGTGGTTGTCGGCGTCGAAGATGCGCACGTCGGCGTCGGTCATGGCACGGCCTCTCGGGGGGCGGCGGACGGGTGGTCGGCGGGTGGTGGCGGTCGGGGGTCGGCGCCTAGCGCGTCGGGGTGAAGCGGATGGGCAGGCTGGTCCAGCCGGTGACGTTGCCGCTGTGGAAGCGGGTCTTGGCGTCGTGGTCGACCTCGTAGTCGGGCAGGCGCCGGTGGATCTCCTCGAGCGCCACGCGACCCTCCATGCGGGCCAGCCCGGCTCCGAGGCAGTAGTGGGCGCCGTAGCCGAAGGCGAGGTGCCGTTCGGGGCGGCGGTCGATGTCGAACTCGTCGGCGGTGGGCCCGAACTCCCGCTCGTCGTGGTTGGCGGCCCCGATCAGCAGCAGCACCGAATCGCCCGCCCGGATCTGCTCGCCGTGCACCTCGACGTCGCGGGTGGCGGTGCGGTGCATGAGCTGGGTGGAGGTGTGGAAGCGCAGCACCTCCTCGAGGGCGTCGGGGATGCGGTCGGGTTGATCGATGATCGCCCGTCGGGCGTCGGGGTGGCGGCTGAGCAGCTCGACGGCGTTGGCCACCAGCTTCGTGGTGGTCTCGTGACCGGCGAGGATGAACAGCAGGCAGAAGCCGATGAGCTCGTCGTCGGTGAGCGGCCGGCCGTCGACGTCGATGGCGGCCAGGTCGGTGAACAGGCCCTCGCCCTCGCCGGCGCGGCGCTTGGCGACGTCGGCGGCGAAGTAGCCGATCAGCTCGACGTAGCCCTCCACGGCCTCGGCCGGCAGCGCCATCGAGCCGTCGTCGCGCAGCAGGAGCCGGTCGCCCCAGGTGCGCAGCTTCTCGCGGTCGGCCTCGGGCACGCCGAGCACGGTGGAGATCACGTCCATCGGGAACGGGCCGGTGAGGTCGGTGACCAGGTCGCACTCGCCCGCCCCGGCGACCTGGTCCAGGTAGCCGCTGACGATGGTTCGGGTCGCATCCTCGAGCGCCGCCACCTTCCGTGGGGTGAACACCCGGTTCACGGCCTTGCGCATGACCGTGTGGTCGGGCGGGTCGGTGGTGATGAGCATGGGGATGGGGTTGGCGCCGCCCCGGGACTCGAGCGAGATGCCCGAGGCGGACGAGAAGAGGTCGTGGGCCTTGAAGGCGGCCTGCACGTCCTCGAACCGGCTCAGCGCCCAGAACCGCAGGTCGGGGTTCCAGTACGCCGGCGCCTCGTCGCGCAGGCGCCGGTAGATGGCGTAGGGGTCCTCGTGGACCGAGAAGGCGAACGGGTTGACCACCAGATCCGGAGGTGCGCCCATGGCTGCGACGCTACACCGGTGGGAGGACAGATTCCAGAAGCGTCTTGCCACCCGGTCCCACGGTTGGTAGACAAGGGCTCCTGCCCTGCCGAGAGGACCCGTCGCCATGACCGTGCGCTACGCCGCCGTGCCCCCGAAGCCCGCGCCTGCCGACGGCGCCGGAGCCGGGACGCCGTCGGGCATCGAGACGTGGTCGACGTCGCTGACCGCCACCTTCCTCACCGACCCCGAGGCGGTGGCGTCCGTGCTGCCGCCGCCGCTGTCGCCGCCGGCCGAGCCGGTGGTGAAGGTCGGCGTCTCCCAGGTCGACCTCGGCGGGCGGATGCCGCCCTTCGGCGCCGGCACGTTCGCGGTGGCGGCCCGCCACGGCGACGTCGACGGCTTCTACCCCCTGCTCATGCCGATGACCACCGAGCAGGCGGTGATCGGAGGTCGGGAGATCTTCGGTGAGCCCAAGAAGCTGGCCAAGATCGCCCTCGACCGGGAGGGCGACGCGCTCCACGCCACGGTGGCGCGCCTCGGCACGACCATCATCGAGATCACCGGGACGGTGGGCGAGGCGCTGCCGGTCCCCGAGGCGGGCGAGTCGATCGACTTCTACCTCAAGTTCCTGCGGTCCCCCGACGGCGAGGGCTTCGACGACGAGCCCTGGCTCGTGCACTGCACCCGGGAGGGGCGGACCCGCAGCCACCACGCCGTCACGGGCACGCTGGAGCTGCGTGACTCGCGCTTCGACCCGGTCGCCGACTTCCCGATCCTGAGCGAGCCCGCGATGACGATCTCGGAGCGCACGAGCACCCAGCGCGGCGCCTTGGTCCAGCGGGTCCCGGCGGACGACGTGCTGCCCTTCGTCCACCAGCGCTACGACGACCTCATCGTCGCGGCCGGGAAGGGCCGATGATGCAGGAGCTCGCCGGGCGGGTCGCCGTCGTCACGGGTGGGGGTGGTGGCATCGGCCGCGCCCTCGGCGAGCGCTTCGCGCAGGAGGGCATGCGGGTGGTGCTGGCCGACCTGCTGCCCGAGCCGCTCGACGCGGCCGTCGCCGAGCTGCAGGCCGACGGCCACGAGGTCACCGGCGTGGCCACCGACGTGTCCGACTTCGCATCGGTCGAGGCACTGCGCGATCGCGCGTACGACACCTACGGGGCGGTGCACGTGCTGTGCAACAACGCCGGCGTCGGCGCCGGGGCCGAGGGCAAGATGTGGGAGCACACCCTCAACGACTGGGGGTGGGGCCTGTCGGTCAACGTCTGGGGCGTGATCCACGGCATCAAGGCCTTCGTGCCGGCCATGCTCGCCGGGGGCGAGGAGGGCCACGTCGTCAACACCTCGTCGGGCAACGGCGGCATCGCACCGATGCCGTCCACCGCCATCTACGCCACCACCAAGGCGGCGGTCACCACCCTCAGCGAGGTGCTGTACGGCCAGCTGCGCGCGGTCGAGGCCCCGATCGGGGTGTCGGTGCTGTACCCCGGGCCCAAGGTGCTGCGCACGGGGCTGCTCGAGTCGTCCAGGCTCCGCCCCGCGCAGTGGGAGAACGAGACGCCCCGCCAGAAGCCCCACACCACCATCGAGTCCTTCGAGGCCCGCATGCGGGCTGCCGGGATCGAGCCGGACTACACGCCGGTCGAGGCCGTCGCCGAGGAGTGCCTCCAGGGCATCCGCGACGACCGCTTCTGGATCCTGCCCAAGAGCAGCCGGACCGACAAGACGATCCGGGCGCGGGCCCAGTCGATGATCGACCGGGCCAACCCCACCTATCTCCGCGACTTCTGACGCTCGGACCGCTGAGCGGCCGGTCGTGGTCAGCGCTCGATGAGCGTCGGGACGAGCATCTTCTCGAGCAGCGCGACCAGGTCCTCGCGAGCCGGGAGGATGTCGGGGGACCGGACCAGCCCGGAGGCGACGATCTGCAGCCAGCGGGACGCGTCCTCGGCGGTCACGCCGGCGCGCAGGATCCCCTGCGCTGCGGCGGCCTCGAAGACCGGGTCGACCATGGGGCGGATGCCGGTGGTGAGGGCCTTGCCCCCGGCCCGGGCCATCGCCGCGCTGGCCGACGGCGACATCAGCGAGCGGTGCACCGGGTCGGCGGCCAGCTCGGCGAGCGCCATCGCCAACCCCTCGGCGAGCAGCTTCTCCAGCGGGGCGTCGCGCCCGAGCTTGCGCACGACCTTGCGACGGACCCGCATCGACGCCTGGGTGGACACCGCGATGAGCAGCTCCTCCTTCGAGCCGAAGTAGCGGTACACCGAGGAGCGGTGCAGCCCGGCCGCCTCGGCCACCGAGTCCAGGCGCAGCGCGTTGACGCCCTTGTCCCGGACGATGGCCTCGGCCGCGTCCACCAGCCGGCCGCGCACGGCGTCGTACTCGGGTCCCTCGGGTCGGGCCTTCCAGCCGGGCACCGTCTCGGTCATGGCGGACTTGCTACACCGGCTGGGGGCCGGCCACAAGACGATCTCGGGAGTCGTCTCGTCGATCGACGCCGTCGGCGCCAGGGCATGGCCCTCGTGCCGATACGGTGCTCGGATCGTCAGCGACGTGACGGGGACGGAGGGCCGTGATGGGTGAGGCGATCGGTGCGGTGCTCGCCTACGCGGTCGGCGTCGGGATCAGCCCGATCCCGATCATCGCCGTCGTGCTCATGCTGTTCTCGAAGCGGGCCAAGGCGAACGGGCCGCTCTTCCTCATCGGCTGGGTGCTCGGCCTCACCGTGCTCGTCACCGCCGCCTACCTCCTCGCGGGCGCCCTCGACGTCGGCTCCAGCTCGACCGCGAACGAAGGCGTGTCGTGGCTCAAGCTCGTCCTCGGCGTGCTCCTGTTGCTGCTCGCCGGCCGCAAGTGGCGGAACCGCCCGAAGGCGGGCGAGGAGCCCACCATGCCCACGTGGATGGCCGGCATCGACGAGTTCTCGCCGGCCAAGGCGTTCGGGATCGCCGTGGTCCTGTCCTCGGTGAACCCCAAGAACCTCATGCTCGGGGTGGGCGCGGCTGCGAGCCTCGCCCAGCTGGGGGTGGCCGCGGGGCAGGCGACGGTGGCACTCGCCGTGTTCGTGGTGGTCGGCAGCTCGATCGTGGCCATGGCCGTCGGCTACTACCTGATCGGCGGCGCCCGGGCCCAGAAGGGCCTGGGCGACCTCAAGGCCTGGATGACGCTGCACAACGACGCCGTGATGGGCGTGCTGTTCCTCGTGTTCGCGGCCGTGCTCATCAGCGACGGCCTCGGCCTGCGGGGGTGAGCCGCCCGCCAGGCCGGTCTGGTTGACTGCCGGCCATGCGCGCCACGCTCGCCGACCGCTTCTGGGCGCCCCGCCGGGAGCAGCTCCGGACCCACACGCTTCCCGTCATGCTCGAGCGGCTCGAGGAGCAGGGCGTCGTCGACAACTTCCGGCGCCTCACCGGGACCTCCGATGCCGACCGCCGGGCCATGCACTTCAGCGACTCCGACCTGTACAAGTGGCTGGAGGCGGCGGTGCTCGCGGATCGGCTCGACCTCGCCGAGCCCGTCGTGGACCTCGTCGACGCGGTGCAGGCCCACGACGGCTATGTCCACACCTACTACGACGCCGCGCCCGGGCTTCCCGGTCGCTACACCGACCTCGACTTCGGCCACGAGCACTACTGCGCCGGCCACCTGATCGAGGCGGCCATCGCCCACCACGAGGTCACGGGGTCGGATCGCCTGCTCCGCGTCGCCACCCGGCTCGCCGACCACCTGTGCGCCACGTTCGGGCCGGGCCGTGACGAGCGCACCGACGCCCATCCCGAGGTCGAGCTGGCGCTCGCCCGACTGGCGTCGGCGACGGGGGAGGAGCGCTACCTCGCCCAGGCTCGGTGGGTCATCGAGCGGCGGTTGGCGGCGGCCGGGACGACGGTGGGCGAGTGGGGGTTCGGTGGCCATGCTGTGCGGTGCCTCTACCTCGCGTCGGGCATCGCCGAGGTCGCCCGGGCCACGGGCGACGCGACCTACCGGGACGCGGCGGTGCGCCTGTTCGACTCGATGGTCGACGAGCACGCCTACCCGACGGGCGCGGTGGGCGGCCGCTGGCTCGGTGAGGCCGTCGGCAAGCCGTTCGAGCAGCCCGACGCCATGGCCTACGCCGAGAGCTGTGCGGCGGTGGCCGCCGTCGGGTTGAGCGAGCGGATCTGGCGCCTCACCGGCGACCCGCGGGCCCTCGACCAGATCGAGGTGCTGCTGTGCAACGCCGTGCCGTGCGGGGTCGGCGCCGACGGCGACACGTGGTTCTACTCCCAGCCGCACGCGGTGGCCGAGGTCGCCGACGAGTCCAACCCGTGGGTGCAGCCCTTCGACTACGGCGACTCGATGGTGCTGTCGTGGTTCCCGGCCCGTCGCCACCGCTGGTTCCTCGTCCCGTGCTGCCCGCCCAACCTCGCCCGGATGTTCGCCGCGGTCGACCGGCACGTGGCCGAGGTGGACGCGTCCGGCGACCTGCTCGTCCACCTGCCCGTGGCGGCGCGGATCGAGGGCGGCGGCTGGGACGTCGAGGTGGCCTCGGGCTACCCCGACGCCGGACCCGTCGAGGTCCGGGTCCACGCCGCGCCCACCGGTCGGGCGGTGCGGCTGCGGATCCCCGGCTGGGCCGGCGGCGACGGCCACGAGGCGCTGCCGGCCGACGGCCGGGTCGACCTCGGTGTCGACTGGGCGTGGTGGGAGACCGACGACCGGGTCGAGGGCGCCGGCGGCACCGTGTTCCTCCGCCGGGGTCCCGTCGTGCACTGCGTCGAGGGCGTCGACCTGCCCGGGGTCGATCTGCGCGACCTGGTGGTCGATCCGACGAAGCCGCCGTCCGAGGCCTTCGCCGTCCGGTCCCGGCCCCGCGAGGGCGCGCTCCACCGACCCGTGACCTCGAGGTCGGCGGGGGTGCCCGACAGCGTCGCGGTGCGGACCGTGCCGTATGCCGAGTGGTCCAACCGGGGCACCACCACCATGCGCCTCCGCTTCCCGACCCGCTGAACCCCGACCCGGGCCGTCGGGGGAACGAGCCCCCTGCTCGTCTGCTACGAAGGAGGCGGCGGATCGTCGCGAGGTGGACGGGTGCGTCGGCCCGAGGGGGAGGTTCGGAGGGATGAACGTCGCGGCGTACCTGCTGGCGGCCCTTCGTGACCAGGGCGTCGACCACGTCTTCATGGACCCCGGCGGCCTCAACGACACGTTCATGGAGCCCATGACCTCCACCGACGGGCTCCGAACGGTGGTCGCGGCCTTCGAGGGGGGCGCCGCCTACCTCGCCGATGGCTACGCGCGGGCGTCGGGGCGGCTCGGCGTCTGCTTCGGCATCGGCGGGCCGGGGGTGCTCAACATGGTCACCGCCCTGGCTGCGGCCGCAGCCGATCGGTCACCGATCTTGGCGATCTCGGGCGAGGTGCCCCGCTCGTGGGAGGGCATGGGCGCGTTCCAGGACGCCTCCGGCGCGGCCATCGACGACATCGCCGCGCTCGAGCCCGTGACCGGCCTGTCGGTCTCGGTGTCGTCGCCCGCGGTGGCCGCCCATCACCTCCGCCATGCGGTCACCCATGCGCTGGCGCGCCGTCGGCCGGCGCACCTGTCGGTCCCCGTCGACGTGCAGAAGGCCGCGATCGCCGACGGCTGGCAGCCCGTCCCCGACGAGCTCGCCCGTCCGAGGTTCGTCGATGACGCCGGTCTGGCCCGGTTGGTGGACCTGCTGGCGGGGCCCGACGCCGCGCGCAACGTGGTGCTCCTGGCCGGTCCGGGCGTCGGCCACGCCGGCGCGGAGGACGCGCTGCGCGCGGTGGTGGAGCGCTTCGAGATCCCGGTGGCCACGACGCTGTCGGGCAAGGGCCTGCTGTCCGAGGACCATCCGCTCGCCCTCGGCGTGTTCGGCTACGGCGGCTCGCGGACGGCCATCGACGCCATCCGCGACGACGCCGTGGAGGTCCTCGTCGTCATCGGCTCGGGCCTGTCCCAGCGGGACACGATGCAGTGGGACCGGGCCATGCTGCCGTCCCGGGCGCTCGTGCACGTCGAGACCGATCCGCTGCTCATCGGTCGGACCTGGCCGAGCGACATCCCGCTGCTCGGCGACGCCGCCACCGTGCTCGAGCACCTGGCGGGGCTCGGCGACGAGGCCGTGGCGGGGCTCGACGCGGGCCGACCCGTCCGGCGGGCCTTCCTCGAGCGGATCCGGGCCGCCGGACCTCGCCGCTACGCCGAGGAGGACACCACGAGCGACGCCGTGCCCATGCACCCGGCGCGCGTGGTCACCGAGCTGCGTGCCGCCTTCCCCGACGACGGGGTCCTGTGCGTCGACTCGGGCGCGCACCGGGCCTGGTTCGCCGAGTACTGGACGGTGCGCCGACCGGGGACGCACCTGTCGCTCACCAACCTGGGCCCGATGGGCGGCGCCATCCCGCTCGGCATCGGTGCCAAGCTCGCTCGACCGGCGCAGCCCCTGATGGTGGCCACGGGGGACGGCTGCATGCTGATGCACGGCATGGAGCTGCACACCGCGGCTCGAGAGCAGGTGCCGTTGATCGTGGCGGTGATGAACAACCGGGCCTACGGCAACATCTGGTACCGCGCCCACGCGCTGGGACCGGGCCCCGAGCAGCTGACCGACATCCCGGGCATCGACTGGGTCGGCTTCGCCCGGGCCATGGGCGGCGACGGCGAGCGCGTCGAGCGGCCCGACCAGATCGCCCCCGCGGTCGAACGAGGCCTCGCCGCGACCGGCCCCTACCTGCTCGACCTGCGCACCGACAAGACCTACCCGACGCCCGTGGCGGCCTGGCGCGCGCGCCAGGCGGAGTGGGAGGACCACGAGTGAGCCGGATGTCCCGACGGTGCGAGCCGGGCGGTAGAAGGCGGCGAGCCGGCGGGCGAGGGGACGGCGCCCGCTGATGGCCGAGCTGCCCGACCCGACGAGCGACCTGTCGAGCGAGGACCGGAGCGCCTACGAGCACATGGCGGCGGCGCGCTCCCACTCCGATGGCCGCCACCACCTCGGCGAGGTGTACGTGCGGATGTTCAACAACCCGGGCGTCGCCCGCGCCGTCGGTGCCCTCGGCGAGCACCTCCGCTTCCACGGCGTGCTCCCCGACGACGTCCGGGAGCTGGCCATCCTGCGGTTCTCCTCGCGCCGACGGCTCGGCTACGAGTGGGCCCACCACCAGCGACCGGCCCGCCTGGCCGGCCTCGACGAGGCCACCATCGCGGCGGTCACCGCCGGTGAGGTGCCCACCGTCCTGCCCGATGCGTCGAAGGCCGTCGTCCTCGCCGTCGACGCCGTCGTCGACGGGCGCTCGATCCCTGCCGAGGTGCAGGCGGAGGTCGTCGCCGCCCACGGGGACGCCGGGATCGTCGAGGTCGTGGCGGTGTGCGGCCTCTATGCGCTCATGGGCGACATGGTCACCGCCTTCGACATCCCCGTGGAGGACGGGTTCCCGACGCCGCCCTTCTGAGCGTGGTGGCCCCGCTCGTCACACCACCGCGGTCAGCTCCGCGTACTGGTCGTCGGTGGGGGCGTGGGGGGCCGCGAACCTGCTCCGGCGTCCGTAGCGCCGGGCCAGCGGGACGAGCTCGTGCAGTGCCACGTAGGCCATCGCGCCGGCCGCGAAGGCGAGGAGGGCGGCGTCGGCGTCGGGCACCAGCCCGACGGCCAGCAGGCCGACCAGGGCACCGACCGGCTCCGCGCTCGCCGCCAGCACCGCCATCGTCCACAGCAGCCGCCGATCCTTCGTGAGGGTCGCCGGAAGCCCCATGACGAACTGCTCCGGGACGTTGTGCAGCGCGATGGCGAGCGCGGTCACCAGCCCGACGCGCGGCGCAGCCGGGTAGCTCGTCGCCAGGGCGAACCCTCCGGGAGGTCGTGCAGCACGAGTCCGATGGCGACGAGGAGCGAGGTGGTGACCAGGGGCGTCCGCCACCCCGTGCTCGCGCACGAGGTGGGTGTGGGGCACCACCAGGTGCAGGCCGGCCACCAGCGCGGCGCCCACCCCCGCCGCGACCGCAGCCGCCCACCACGAGCCGGCGCGGGCGGCTTCGGGGAGGAGCTCGACGAGGGCGAGCAGCAGCATCATCCCGACGGAGAAGCCGATGCCGATGGCGACGCCGTCCCCGCGGTCGCCGAGCCACGTCGCCAGGCCGAAGCCGACCGCGGTCGACAGGACCGACAGCAGGCTGAGGCCGAGGATGGCCGTGATCTCCGCGCCGCTCACGGCGTCATCGTCGCGGTGGGTGCCCGGGCGTGCTCGCGGTGATGGCGGTCAGTCGTCCTTGATCCCGGGCCAGGTGGTCCGCAGCTCTTCGGCGAACTCGCGCATCGGCTCGCTCTCGAGCTCGAGCGCGTCGAGGAACCCGTTGACGAGGCATCGGTAGAACTCGTCGCCCTCGGGCGGCGAGATGGGGTACCCCCGCCGTTCGGCCTCCTCGGCCAGCCCGAGGGCGAGGCGGTGGAACGCGTGGGCGAGGTAGCGCACCTGCTCGGGGTCGAGGTCGACCTCCCAGATGACCTCGTGGGTGCCCGTCGCCGCCGTGTCCCACTCGTCGAGGTACTGCTCGAAGCCCTCGATCAGCTCGGGGGCGATGCCGTGCTCGCCCGGTCGAGCCGTCGCCTGGGCGAGCACCGTTCGGGCGTAGGCGACCCACATCGTCACGCTGCCGGAGGCGACCGGTCCCACCCGCACGAGCACGCCACGAGCCTAGGCCCTCGGTCGTGCGACGAACAGGGTGATCACCCCGACACCTTCCCTGCGCTCCCAGCGCGGCGGCCGGGCCGGGACGGCGCATCGACCTAGGCTGGCCTCGTGCCGGCGGACCGACCCGACGACGAGGAGCGCGCTCGCTCCCGGTGGACGTCGCCGTGGCTGTGGACCCTCGCCGTGGTCGTGGTGGTCGGCGGGGCCCTGGCCGTGTCGTTCGTCGCAGCGTCGTCGCCGTCACCCGAGGGTGACGACGTCAGCGCCTTCTGCCCGGCGGCGCGTGCGTACTGGCAGGACACGGCGCTGCTCACCAACCTCGACCAGAACCTTCCGCCGAGCACCTATGACGCGGTGCGATCCGATGTCGCCCGCCTGCGCGAGACGGCGCCGGCCACGATCGCCCCCGACGTCCGGGTCGTCACCGAGGGGGTCGACCAGCTGGCCACGAAGCTGCAGGCCATCGCGGCGCGGGCGCCCGGTGATCGTGGCGTGGAGGCGATCGAGGAGGCCGGCCAGGCCGTCCAGGCGGCGGGTCGGGGCAGGGACCGCTCGGTCGCGCGCCTGGCCGAGTACGTCCGCTCGGCCTGCGGGTTCGACCTGGCCGCACCGCCCGACGTGCCGGCGACCGCACCGGCGACCACCACCGTCGTGCCGTCGACGACGGCCACCACTTCGCCGCCGACCACCGCCGGGCCACCCGAACCGGTCAACGGCGTGCCGCCGACGTCGCTGGCGCCCGGCGGCGTCGCGCCGTCCGGCCCGTCGGTGAGCCCCGGCGAGGAGCAGCCCCAGCTCTGACGGGTCGTCGCTCGGTCGATCGTGCCGAGGCCGCGTCGAGCGCCGGCGTCGTCGACCCGGTCGATCGTCGCTCGCTGCGCTCGACACCGGGGGGCTCGGGCGGCGACACTGGTGTAGAACGTGTTCTCGTTTCGCCCGCTCCGGCCTCTGGCGGTCACCGGCACCCGGTCCCGTCGGTCGACCCGGGGCGGCGTCTGACCGGTCGTCGAGGGGGACCCATGTACATCGGCTACTCCGAGGAGCACGAGGCGCTGCGGCGCGAGCTGCGCGCCTACTACGCCCAGCTCCTCACCCCTGACATCGTCGACGAGCTGGCGGTGAGCGAGGGCGTGGGACCGGTCGCCCGCCAGGTGGTGCGCCAGATGGCCGCCGATGGCTGGCTCGGCATCGGCTGGCCGACCGAGTACGGCGGCCAGGGCCGCGGCTTCATCGACCAGTTCATCTTCTTCGACGAATCGATGCGTGCCGGGGCCCCGGTGCCCATGCTGACCATCAACTCGGTCGCCCCGACGATCATGCGCTACGGCAGCCAGGCCCAGAAGGACTTCTTCCTGCCGAAGATCCTCGCCGGTGAGATCCACTTCTGCATCGGCTACACCGAGCCCGACGCCGGCACCGACCTCGCCTCGCTCAAGAGCCGGGCCGAGCGCGACGGCGACGAGTGGCTCATCAACGGCCAGAAGATCTTCACCTCGCTGGCGTCCGACGCCGACTACGTCTGGCTGGCGGTGCGGACGAACCCGGAGGCGCCCCGCCACAAGGGCATCTCGATGATCATCGTCCCGACCGACACGCCGGGCTTCAAGGCCGTGCCGATCCAGAACTTCGGCAACTTCAACACGAACTACACGTTCTACGAGGACGTGCGGGTGCCCTACGACAACATCGTGGGCGAGGAGGGCCAGGGCTGGCCGCTCATCATGGAGCAGCTCAACCACGAGCGGGTGACGCTGTGCTCCTCGGGGATCATGGAGCGGGCGCTCGACGACGTGCGCGCCTACGCGCAGCACCACGTCCTCGCCGACGGTCGCCGCCTCGTCGATCTGCCCTGGGTCCAGCAGAACCTGGCCTGGGTGCACGCCCGGGTCGACGTGCTGCGGATGCTCAACTGGCAGGTCGCGTGGCACGCCGAGCGCGGCGACCCGCTCGACCCGGCCGCCGCCTCGGCGGTGAAGGTGTTCGGCACCGAGCTGTACATGGAGGGCCTCGACAAGCTGCTCGAGGTCCTCGGGCCGGTGGCGTCGGTGCGCGACGGCTCACCCGACGCCGTGCTCAAGGGTCGGATCGCCACGTACCTGCGCGGCCTGCACGTGCTGACCTTCGGCGGCGGCACCAACGAGCTGCAGCGCGACCTCATCGCCCTGTTCGGCCTCGGCCTGCCGCCTTCGCCCCGCTGAGCCGTCGCCGACCGTCCCGATCACGCCACCCCTCGCCACCCCTCGCCGCCCCGGAGATGCATCCATGGACTTCGCCCTGACCGACGAGCAGCACGCCATCGTCGAGCTCGCCACCCAGATCTTCACCGACCTGTGCGCCCCCGAGAAGCTGCGCGAGGTGGAGTCCGGTGCCGACTGGTTCCATCGCGACCTGTGGCGCGAGCTGGCCAAGGCCGAGCTGCTGGGCATCCCGCTCCCTGAGGCTGCCGGCGGCGCCGGCTTCGGCTTCCTCGAGGCGTGCCTGTTGCTGGAGGTCGCCGGTCGCGCGGTCGCTCCCGTCCCCCTGCAGCCGACGTTGGTGGCGGCCATGGCCATCGCCGAGCTCGGGACCGGTGAGGCGACGCGTCGGTGGCTGCCCGGCGTGCTCACGGGCGACACGGTGCTGACGCTCGCCCTGGCCGAGCTCGACGCCGACGTCCGCGACCCGCAGGTGCAGGCCGTCGCCGATGGCGACGGGTGGGTGCTCGAGGGCACCAAGACCACCGTGCCGGCGATGCACCTCGCCGCCGCGGTGCTGGTGACCGCCCGCACCTCCGACGGCGAGGTCGCCGTCTTCGTGGTGCCCACCGACGCGGACGGGGTCACCGCCGAACGGCAGGACACCTTCAACCACGAACCCCAGTTCCACGTCGAGCTGGCCGGCGTCCGGGTGGCGGCCGACGACCGCCTCGGCGGTGACGACCCGCTCGGCTGGGTCGTCGACCGTGCCACGGTCGGACTGTGCGCCCTCGCCGTCGGCGTCGCCCACGGGGACGTGAAGCTGACCGCCGGCTACGTCACGGAGCGCAAGCAGTTCGATCGGCCGATCGGCTCGTTCCAGGCGGTCGGCCATCGCATGGCCGACTGCTACATCGACGACGAGGCGATGCGGCTGTCCATGCTGGCGGCCGGGTCCCGTCTCGCCGACGGTGCTCCCGCCGACAAGGAGGTGGCGGTGGCCAAGTACTGGGCCTCCTTCAGCGGCTCACGGATCGGCCACGCCGGGCTCCACCTCCACGGTGGGATCTCCATCGACCTCGACTACCCGATGCACCGCTACTTCCTGTGGGCCAAGCAGCTCGAGTACACCCTCGGTGCCGGCACCGCCCAGCTCGCCCACCTGGGGGGCCTGCTGGCCGACGAGCCGGTCGGGGTCATCTGAGCGGACTCGTGGGCGGCGGACCAGCCTCGGGGGGTCCTCAGGGGCCCACGGGGGTGAGGCTCACCCGTTGGCGCACCAGCAGCCGGGTCGCGGACGCCGGCTCGTTCCACTCGAGGTAGTACAGCCAGAAGGTGAGACCTGTGGTGGACGAGCTGCCGTCGTCGGCCACCTGGCTGGCGGCGAGGTAGCCCCAACCCGGCTCCGGCTCCGGCAGCGTGGGCTCGTTGGCCACGCCCAGCCAGGTCTGGAGGTCCTCGCTGGTGCGGAAGGCCACTCGCCCCTCACGCACCGTGTCGTCGACGGCCAGGTACGCCTGGAGCAGGTCGTTGCGGGTGACGAAGGGGTTCCCCTTCAGCCCGGAGATCGGTGTCGCCTTGCCGCCGAGGCCCGGCTCGAGGAAGTCGCAGTAGGGCCTCTCGCCGGGCTTCGGGTCGGCGACGCCGGCCTGCTCGCGCTCCTCGGGGGTCGGGCAGTACCACTTGCGCCACGACCCCGGCCGACCCCCGTCGGCCTTGGGGGCGCGCGCCATGGTGGTCTGGCGGTTCTGGGCGAAGAACAGGTAGAGGTCGTCGCCGACGACGAGGAGGGAGGCCTCACCGGCCTCGCCGCCCGGCGGGGCCGTGACGACCTGGTTGTCGGGGTACCCCGGCTTGATCCAGGTCCGGCCGCCATCGGTGGACGTGGCGTAGGCGAGGGACCGGTGCGGTTCGCTGTCGTCGGCCGGGTCGCGCAGCGGGTGCTCGGCCTGGTAGATGCCGTGCAGGGTCCCGCCGTCGTCGGCATAGACGCCGTCGAGGGTCGCGGCGCGGCGATCGAGCTCGGCCGGCCCCGGCTCGAGGCCGCCCATCGGCTCGCCGCCGCTGAGGGGCACCGCCAGCGGCTCCGCATAGCGCACGTGCCGACCGCCCCCGGACAGCACGCCGTAGGTGCGCCCCTGCCACGCGTAGGTGAAGTACGAGGCGGAGGGGAAGCCGTCGGCGCCCGCGTCGAGCACCACCTCGCGCTCGCCGAGCGTGACGGTGACGTCGGCTCGCAGGGGTCGGGTCGGACGCACGGGCTCGGGCGGCGCGTCCGTGCAGGCGGCGACGAGGACCACCACGACGAGCGGCACGACCGCCGGCAGCAGCCGTCGCCGGGTCGTCCGGTGGCCGTCGTCCCGACGTCGATGTCGGGCCGCGTGGTGCTCCCTGCTCGCCATGGCGGCGACGACCGTACCGGACGACGCCGCCGGTGTCGGATCACGGGGCCCGTCGGGCGGTGCGCCTCGCCGACCGGCGATGCGACGGCCGTCGCGGCGCACCACCGGCTCAGGCCGGCGCCACCTCGACCGGGATGGCGTTGAGCACGGCGGTGCCCGAGAGGGGGTCGATCGCCTCGGCGTCGGTGAGCAGGTTGCTGTTGACACCGGCGTGCTCGCGGGCGACGGCCAAGCCGACGCCGGGCACATCGTGGCCCCAGCCGTGGGGGAGGCTCACCACGCCCGGTCGGATCTCGTCGGTGACCTCGACCGGGGCGACGACCTCGCCGACCCGGGACGCCACCCGTGCCGATGCGCCGTCGGCCAGACCGAGGCGGGCGGCGTCGTCGGGGTGCACCTGCAGCGTGCAGCGCTCCTTGCCCTTCACGAGCACCTGCAGGTTGTGCATCCAGGAGTTGTTCGACCGAAGGTGTCGACGACCGACGAGGACGAGGCCGCCGTCACGGCGGCGGTCCAGCGCGGCGCGCAGCCGGGGCAGGTCGGCCAGGATCGGCTCGGGGGCCAGCTCGATGCGGCCGGACGGCGTCGACAGCACCTCGGGGACCCGCGGCCGCAGCGGTCCGAGGTCGACGCCGTGGGGCCGGGCCGCGAGGGAGGCCAGTGACAGCCCGTCGGGGTCCTCGCCGAACCCGTCGCCGTACGGGCCGGTCCGCAGCATCACCTCGAGCGCCCGGTCGGTGGGCTCGGTGGCCCACAGCTGGGACTGCAGCTCGTCGGGATCGCGACCCTCGCACGGCCCGCCTTCACCGGTGGCCCGACCCAGCAGCGCGCCGAGCAGCAGCCCGTCGACCAGCGCAGGGTCGGCGGCGGCCCCCTGGCCGGACGCGATCAGCGCCAGCCGGGACAGGATCTCGTGCTCCTGGGGCCCGTCGGCGGCGACGACGGGTGGCGACCACTTGGCGACGTTGCGCACCGACAGCCCGGTGAACGCGAGGTCGTAGTGGCTGCGGGCCAACGCCGAGGGTGGCGGCAGGATGACGTGGGCGAACCGCGACGTCTCGTTGCGGTAGATGTCGACGCAGACCAGGCAGTCGAGGGACGCGAGGGCCCGGCCGAGGCGCCCGGCGTCCGGCGTCGACAGCATCGGGTTGCCGGCCACGGTGACGAGCGCCCGCACCTGGCCCTCGCCGGGCTCGAGGATCTCGTCGGCCAACGTGGCCACCGGCAGCTCGCTCATCACCTCTGGGTAGCCCTTGACCCGGCTGCGGTGCCGGCCGGTGCGGAAGCCCCGGCCCGGAGCCGGTGGACCGGGGCGGCGGGCGTGGGCGGCCAGCGGGAACATGGCGCCCCCCGGCCGGTCGAGGTTGCCCGACACCACGTTGAGCACGTCGACGGCCCACGACGCCAGGGTCCCGAACTCGGCGGTGTGGGTGCCGATGCGGCCGTAGACCGCCGCCGTCGGCGCCGCCGCCACCTCGCGGGCGATCCGACGGATGGTCGCCGCCTCGATGCCGACCGCCGGGGCCACGGCTTCGGCGGACAGGTCGGCGACGGCGGCGCGGAGCTCGTCGAGGCCGGCGACGTGCTCGGCGACGGCGCCGAGGTCGGCGAGCTCCTCGTCGAACAGCGTGTGGACGAGGGCCAGGACGAACAAGGCGTCGGTGCCCGGGACGATGGCCAGGTGCTCGTCGGCGTGGGCTGCGGTCTTGGTGCGCCGGGGGTCGACCACGACGAACCGCCCGCCCCGGGCCTGGACGGCCAGCAGCCGCCCCGGGAAGTCGGGGGCGGTGCACAGGCTGCCGTTGGACTCCCAGGGGTTGGCGCCCAGCAGCAGGACGTAGTCGCTGCGGTCGAGGTCGGGCACCGGGATCGTCGCCGGGCTCCCGAACATGAGGCCCGACGAGACGTGCTTGGGCATCTGGTCGACGGTCGAGGCGGAGAAGATGTTGCGGGTCCCGAGCGCCCGGATGAGGGGCCGGTTGTAGAGGGCGCCCGAGAGGTTGTGCACGTTCGGGTTCCCGAGGTAGATCGCGACCGCGTCCCGGCCGTGCGCGCCGAGCACCGGGGTGAGCCGCCGCTCCACCTCGGCGAACGCCTCCTCCCACGACACCTCCTCCCACCGGGCGGTGTCGGGGTCGTCGCCGCGGCGCACGAGGGGTCGACGGAGGCGGTCGGGGTCCTCGTGGAGGTGCTTGAGCGTCGAGCCCTTGGGGCAGAGGAAGCCCCGCGAGAAGGGGTCCTCGCGGTCGCCGCGGATGCGCACCACCTCGTCGCCGCGCATGGTGATCTCGAGGCCGCAGGTCGCCTCGCACAGCGGGCAGGTGCGGTGGTGGACGGTCGCGGGCGTGTCGCCGCGGGCCTGGTCGGTGGCGGCCATGGTTCCCCCTCGGGCCTCGTGCGCGCGGTCAGCCTATTGGCCCGCGACCGCGGTGGCGCCCCGGGTCGTGACCCTCGGCACGGCCGGGACCTCCCGGTGGTCCCGGGAGGGACCACTAGGCTCGCGAACATGGGCGATGCCGACGCGGCGGGGAGCGAGGGCGCCGGCAGGGTCCCCGTCGACGGTGCCACCGGGTTCACCGCCGAGGTCGACGGCGCGGCCCCCGACCTCGTGCCGACGGGCTATCCGGCGCGCTGGGAGAGCGACGCCGTGCTCGCCGACGGGGCGACGGTCCACATCCGACCGGTGCGGCCGGGCGACGCTCCGGCGCTGGCCGCCTTCCACGAGCGCCAGTCCCGCGAGAGCGTCTACTTCCGCTTCTTCACGCCCCGTCCCCGCCTCAGTCGTCGCGACCTCGAGCGCCTCACCCACGTCGACTACGTGACGCGGATGGCCTTCGTCGCCGTGCTGGGCGACGAGGTCATCGCCATCGCCGGCTACGACGTGTGGCAGCACCGCAACGAGGCCGAGGTCTCCTTCTTCGTCGACGATCGGCAGCAGGGTCGCGGCCTGGCCACCGTCCTGCTCGAGTACCTGATCGTGGCGGCGCGGGAGTCGGGTCTCGAGGCGCTGACGGCGCAGGTGCTGCCGACCAACCGCAAGATGCTCGGCGTCTTGCACCGGGCGGGCTTCGAGACCGAGTCCACCTTCGAGGACGGGCTCATCGAGGTCCGCCTCGGGATCGAGCCCAGCGAGGTGGCGGCTGCGGCCATCGAGGCGCGCGAGCAGCGGGCCGAAGCCCGATCCGTCGAGCGCCTGATCTCACCCCGGTCGGTGGCGGTGGTGGGTGCCACGCGCGATCGACGCTCGGTGGGCCACGAGGTCTTCCGCCAGCTCCTGGCCCACGAGTTCGGTGGCGTCGTCTACCCGGTCAACGCCACCGCGGAGCCCGTGGGAGGGGTGCGCTCCTACGCGTCGGTCCTGGAGGTCCCCGACGACGTCGACGTGGCCGTGCTGGCGGTGCCGGCGGTGGAGGTGCTCACCGTCGTCGAGCAGTGCGGCCGCAAGCGGGTGGGCGGGCTCATCGTGCTCAGCACGGGGTTCAGCCAGTACGGGCCCTACGGCGAGGCGGGCGAGCGCCTCGTCGTCGAGCGCGCCCGGCGGTACGGCATGCGGGTGATCGGCCCCGAGTCGGTGGGCGTGGTGAACACCCAGCCCGGGCTGTCCCTGCACGCCACCTTCGACCCCGTCAGCGTGCTGCCCGGACGGGTCGGCTTCCTCACCCAGTCGGGCACGGTCGGCGTGGCCGCCCTCGAGCGGGCCCGGCGAGCAGGGGTCGGCATCTCGAGCTTCGTCGACACCGGCCGCAAGGTCGACGTGAGCGGCAACGACCTGCTGCAGTTCTGGGAGACCGACCCCCGCACCGACGTGGTGGCGCTCGTCCTGCAGTCGTTCGGCAACCCCCGCAAGTTCACCCGGATCGCCCGGCGGATGGGCCGGACCAAGCCGATCGTGGCGCTGAGCACCACCGAGGGGGCGCCCCGCACCTACGACCCGGAGGCCCGGCCGGGTTCGAGCTGGCCGAGCGACGCCACCCTCCAGGCGCTGCTCGCGCAGTCCGGGGTCATCCGGGTCGACTCGCCCGGCGAGCTGTTCGACGTCGCTCGCCTGCTGGTCCACCAGGGCGTGCCCGCCGGCAACCGCCTCGCCGTGCTGTCCAACAGCGACGGGGGCACCCGCCTCGCGCTCGACGCCTGCGCCGCGGCCGGTCTCGAGCTGGCCGACCTGTCGACGCGGACCCGCGGCGAGGTGTCGGCCCACCTGCCGCCGGGCGCGTCGGCCGCCAACCCCATCGACGTCACCTTCGCGGCCGTGCCCGACGACTACGAGGGCGTCCTGCACGCCGTGCTGGCCGACGAGGAGGTCGACGCCGTGCTCGTCGTGTACGCCCCGGGCTTCGAGCGGCGCGGTGACGAGGTCGTGCGGGCCATCGGGGCGGCGGCCACCGCGCGGCCGACCAAGCCGATCGTCGCCAGCTTCCTCGGTGAGGACGGCAGTCGACCCCTGCTGGCCGAGGGCGTGCCGGTGCCCATGTTCGAGTTCCCCGCCGAGGCGGTCGACGCCCTCGGTCGGGTCGCGGCCTACGGTCGCTGGCGCGGCGAGGACGTGGGCACGGTGCCGGACCCCGCCGCCGTGCCCGGTCTCGACCTCGAGCGGGCGGCCCAGCTCGTGCGCGACCTGCTGCCCGAGCCCACCGACGGTGCGGCGACCGCGAGCCGCTGGCTCGACGTCGACGAGCAGGCGGCGCTGCTCGGCGCGCTCGGCTTCACCTGGCTCGCCCACGTCACCGTGGCCGACGCCGACGCCGCCGTGGCCGCCGCCGAGCACCTCGGCTACCCGGTCGTGCTGAAGGCCACCGGCCTCGACCAGTTCCGCCCCGGCGAGAGCGGCGGCGCGGCCCTGTCGCTGCACACCGCCGACGAGCTGCGGGCCTCGTACCACCGGATGGTCGACCTGCTCGGTGACGCCATGCGCCCCGCGGTGGTGCAGCGCATGGGCGGCCCCGGCACCGAGGTCCTCGTCGCCGGGCACCAGCACGCCTCGTTCGGCGCAGTGGTCACCTGCGGGGTCGGCGGCCCCACCACCGGCGCCAACCCCGAGCTGCCGGCCCGCATCCTGCCCCTCACCGACCGCGACGCCGAGCGCCTCGTCGACGCCGCCCCCGTCGCCAAGCTCCTCGAGGACGACGAGCACCGGGCGCTGGTCGAGCAGTCGATCCTCCGGCTCGCGCTGGCACTCGAGCACCTCCCGGAGCTGGCCGACATCGAGCTCAACCCGCTCATCGTCGACGAGCGGGCCGAGGTCGCCACGTGCCGCGTCCGGATCGCTCCCTACGTGTGGGACATGGGTCCGGCGGTGCGCCGTCTGGGGGCCTGACCCGCCGCTGGCGGTCGCTCCGCCTCGCCGTGGACCACCTGAGCCCTCGGTCGGGGCGGTCGCGTCGCTCAGGCCCGCTCGAGCTGGCGGAGCGTGGCGTAGGCCTGGTTGATGACGGCCATGCGCTCCTCGTGGAAGCGTCGGATCTCGTCGTCGGCCTCGACGTAGCGGTCGGGGTGGTGCTGCTTGGCCAGCCGGCGGTAGGCGTGGTTGACATCGGCCGGTGTGGCGTCGTCGCGCAGGTCGAGCACCTCGAGCAGCTCCTGCACCCGCCAGGGGTTGGGGCGGGCGGGGACCTCGTTGTCGGCGACCCGGCGCCCTTCGGCGAAGACGGCGTCGGTCGTCCAGTAGGTCGCCCCGACCTCGGCCTCCGGCGGCGAGTCGGTCCCGCCGCCACCGGCGTAGACCGCCTTGGCGCGCTGGCGCTTGGCCCGCATCCGCTCGGCCCAGTCGTTGTACTGGGCGGCGCGCTGGCCGGCGTCGAGCAGCTCGTCCGGCCGGGTGAGGGCGTCGAGGTCGATGGTCGGCAGCGGCTCGGGCGCGACGTCGGCCGGATCGCCCCAGGGGTTGGCCGCCGTCGGCGTGGCGGCCTGGGCGGGCGCGTCGGCGTCTCGGCGCTGTGCCCCGATCTCCCGCATGCGCTTCCAGTAGGGGATCGCCATGCCCACCTCACATCGCCCGGCACACGCCACGAGGCGTGCCGACCACCCGACACGGCCATGCTAGTCGCCTGCCCGTGTCGGTGGCGAGGGCTTCGCCGTGCGTGGTCCGCTGGTCCTGGTCGGCGAGGGCCGGCGCGGGACCGCTCAGCGAGGCTCTCGGGGCAGCCCGAGGAGGCGTTCGGCGAGGACGTTGCGCAGGATCTGGGTGGTGCCGCCCATGATCGTGTAGCCGGGCGCGTAGCAGGTGGCCCGGGCGATCCGTCCCCACAGCAGCGCCTCGGGTCCGGCGACGCGGGCGCAGAAGGCCGCCACCCGCTGCTCGAACTCGGTGCAGATGGTCTTGGTGGCGGCCGAGAAGCCCTTGGGCGCCTGGCCGAGCACCTCGCGCAGCACCAGGTGCCGTCCGATGCGATAGCCCGTCTCCAGGTCGGCGATCTCCTGGCGCACCCGTGGGTCGCTGGTGTCGGCCTGCGGGAGGCAGTCCTCGTACAGCGCCCGGTTGCTCACCAGGCGGTCGATGCCACCCCGCTCGTGCTCCATCTGGCGCATGATCTGGCGGAAGCTGCCGTTGGGGGTGCCGACCAGGTTCCCGGCGGGCACCTCGACGTCGGTGAAGGTGACCTCGCAGAAGTGGCGGTTGCCGGTCATGTCGGTGATGGGACGCACCTCCACACCGGGGGCCCGCAGGTCGACCACGAGCTCGGACAGCCCCGCATGGGGTGGTGCGTCGGGGTCGGTGCGGGCGACGAGGTAGCACCAGTCGGCCTCGGCGGCCCCCGAGGTCCACACCTTCTGGCCGTTCACCACCCAGGTGTCGCCGTGGCGCTGCGCCTTCGTCCGCAGCGACGCGACGTCGGAGCCGGCATCGGGTTCGCTCATGCCGATGCACCACGCCGACCGGCCGGCCACGATCTCGGGCAGGTACCGTGCCCGCTGCTCCTCGGTGCCGAACTGCAGGAAGGTCGGGCCGATCTGGCGGTCGGCGAACCAGCTGGTGGCGATGGGGGCGCCGGCGGCGATGAGGGTCTCGAACACGACGAACCGCTCGAGGGGGTGACGACCGTGGCCGCCGGCGTCGCGCGGCCAGGTCATCCCGAGCCACCCGCGTCGAGCCAGCTCGAGGCTGAACGAGCGGGACGCGCCGATGAGCCACGAGTCCTCCCGACACCCCTCCGCCGACGTCCACGCCGCCGCCACCTCGGCCGCCTCGCGGCGCAAGGGCTCGAGGTCTGCGGGCAGGGCGAAGTCCACGGGCGATGCTCCTGGTGCGGTCTCCTCGAACCGGGTCGACGTCCCGGTCGGCGGTCGGCCACGGCGCGCCCGCACCGGCGGCGTGCCGTGGCCGATGAGTCTGCCCGACCTCGGTCGGATCCGCCCATCCCGGTCTCCGCGTGGTCGGCGCCGACGGTCTCGCCCATCCCGGTCGTCGGGCGGTCGGCGCCGACGGTCCGCCCGCGGCGGCCCGGCTCGGTACCGTCGCGGCGTGGAGTTCAACCTGGCCGACCTCTTCGAGGCCGTGGCGGCGACGGTGCCGGGCAACGAGGCGCTGGTGTGCACCGGGAGCGAGCCCGGTCGGCCGTCACCCGTTCGGTGGGACTACGCCACGCTCGACGGACAGGTCGACCGCATGAGCCACGTCCTCGCCGACCACGGTGTCGGGGTCGGCGACACGGTCGGGCTGCACCTGCACAACGGCTGGGAGTACGTGGTGGCCATGTTGGCCGCCTACAAGCTGCGAGCCGTGCCGGTGAACCTCAACTACCGCTACGTCGCCGACGAGCTGGCCCACGTGTTCGCCGATGCCGATCTCGCCGTGGTGCTCACCGAGGCCGATCACGTCGACATCGTGTCCGAGGCGAGCTCTGGTCTGGCGCGGGCCCCCGAGGTGCTGGTCCGGGGGGCCGGCCTGGATGCGGCGGTGGCCGCCGCCCCGGCCGAGCGGCTCGAGGTGGGCCCCCGGTCCGCCGACGACCTCTACCTGCTCTACACCGGGGGCACCACCGGGATGCCCAAGGGCGTGATGTGGCGCCACGAGGACATCTACTTCGCCTCTCTCGGAGGCCGGGGCACGCCGAGCCGGGGCATCCCCGCGCTCACCGAGCCCGGCCAGATCGTCGAGCGCGCTCGCCGGGGCGACCCCATCGTGCGCCGGCTTCCCCTGTGCCCGATGATGCACGGCGGCGCCATGTGGGTGGCGCTCCAGACCCACCTCAACGGCGGGTGCCTGGTGCTGTCGACCGACCGCCACTTCGACGCGGTGGCGGCCCTCGACCTGCTGGCGAGCGAGCGGGCCGAGCTGACCATGCTCATCGGTGACGCCACCGCTCGGCCCCTGGCCGAGGCGCTCGCCGACCGACCCGATCGCTGGGACCTCGGCGCGCTCCAGGTGGTGGCGTCCGGTGGCGCCATCCTGTCACCGCGGACGAAGGCCATGCTGCGGGCGCACCTGCCCGGCACCAAGGTCATCGACACCTTCGGCGCATCCGAGACGGGCGGCCAGGGTCGTCTGGCGTCGGGGTCGTCCGGCGGCCCACCCCGGTTGGTCACCGACGAGCGCACCGCCGTGCTCGACGACGAGCTGCGGCCCGTCCCACCCGGCGAGGTCGGACGGCTCGCCCGGCGGGGCTGGGTGCCCCTCGGCTACCGGAACGACCCCGACCGGACCGCGGCCACCTTCCCGGTCGTCGACGGGGTGCGGTGGTCGGTCCCCGGCGACTACGCCCGCGTCGAGCACGACGGCACCATCACCCTGCTCGGTCGGGGGAGCCAGTGCATCAACACCGGGGGCGAGAAGGTGTACCCCGAGGAGGTCGAGGGCGCGATCAAGCACCACCCGGCGGTGTTCGACGTGCTGGTGGTGGGGGTGCCCGACGAGCGCTTCGGTCAGCGGGTGGTGGCGGTCGTTTCGTCGCGCGACGGTCACGAGGTCCCCGCCGACCGCGAGCTCGAGGCGCACGCCCGCCGCCACGTCGCCGGCTACAAGGTGCCGCGCGCGTGGGTCCACGTGGAGCGCTGCGAGCGCCTCCCCACCGGCAAGCCCGACTACCGATGGGCCGCGGCGCAGGCCCGCCGGGCGCTCGGGATCGTCGAGGGGTGACGTCCGTGGCCGGTCGTCGCCTCGGGTAGGTTCGACCGCCATGCGTGCGGTGGTGCTCGAGAGCCACGGGGGGCCGGAGGTCCTGCAGCTGCGGGAGGTCCCCGACCCGGTGCCCGGCCCCGAGGAGGTCGTGGTGGCGATCGCCGCGACCGCGCTCAACCGGGCCGACCTGCTGCAGCGCCGCGGGCTCTACCCCGGCCCGCCCATGGAGCACGAGATCCCCGGCATGGAGCTGAGCGGCATCGTGGCCGACCGTGGGCCGCGTGCCCGGCAGTGGGAGCTGGGCGACCGGGTGATGGGCATCGTGGGGGGTGGCGCCTACGCCGAGCGGATCTCGGTGCACGAGCGCCAGCTGCTGCCCGTTCCCGCGTCCGTCGCCCTCGCCGACGCCGCGGCCATCCCCGAGGTCTGGATCACCGCGTTCGACGCGCTCGTCGCCCAGGGCGGCCTCACCTCGGGACGGACGGCCCTCGTGCACGCCGGCGGCTCGGGCGTGGGCACCGCCGCCATCCAGATCGCCAAGGCCATCGGCGCCCGGATCGTGGTGACCGCCTCGGCCGCCAAGGTCGGTGCCTGCCTCGCGCTGGGGGCGGACGAGGCGGTCGACTACGCCACCGGGGACTTCGTGGCCGCCGCCCGGGAGCTGACCGGCGGCGTGGGAGTCGATGTCGTCCTCGACGTGATCGGCGGCGACTACGTCGACCGCAACGTCGACGCCCTGCGGGTGGGCGGCCGGATCGTGCAGGTCGGGGTGATGGGTGGCGGGGTCACGCCGGTGAACGTCGGCAAGCTGCTCCCGAAGCGGGCCTGCCTCGTCGGCACGGTGCTGCGATCCCGGCCGCTGGAGGAGAAGATCGCCATCACCCGGCGCTTCGGGGACGAGGTCCTGCCCCTGTTCGACGGGGGCGGGTTGCGTCCCGTGATCGACTCCCGCTTCGCCCTCCACGACGTGGCTGCGGCCCACGAACGGATGGAGGCGAACGCCAACGTCGGCAAGATCGTAATCGACGTCGCCGACGACGTCGTGACGTGACCCGGGGGGCGCCGCTCAGACGGCGGGGGCCGTCTCGGCGATCGGGGGTCGCGCCGGCTCGGCGGCCTCGCCCTCCAGGGTGGCCCGCAGGACGGTCACGGCCTGGCCGGCGAGCGTGACGCGGTCGCCGCCGCCGACCTCGACCCGCACCACCCCGCCGCGGCCGGAGGCCTGGAAGCACAGCAGGTTGGTCTTGCCCAGGCGCTCGACCCAGTAGGGCCCCACCACGGCGTGGGCCGAGCCGGTGACGGGATCCTCGTCCACGCCCACCGACGGCGCGAAGAAGCGGGAGACCACGTCGTAGAGCCCGTCGCCCACGCTGGTGACGATCACGCCGCGCGTGCCGATCTTGCGCAGTCTGGTCATGTCGGGTGCGAGCTCGCGCACCTGATCGGGGGAGGGCACCTCGACGAGGTAGTCGAGCCGGCTGCGGCACACCGCCACCGCGTCATCGAGCCCCAGGCTCTGGAGCAGCGCGCCCGGCGGCGTGATCGGCTCGGGGTGTCCGGCCGGGAAGTCGAGGGCGATCCATCCGTCGCTGGTCCGGCTGGCCCGGAGCTCACCGCTCGCGGTGAAGAAGGCCAGCTCGTCGTCGGCGGGCCAGCCGTGGTGCTCGTAGAGGAAGTGGGCGGCAGCCAGCGTGGCGTGGCCGCACAGGTCGACCTCGACGGTGGGGGTGAACCAGCGCAGGTCCCACCCTCCGTGCACGGCGACGAGGAACGACGTCTCCGACAGGTTCATCTCCGCCGCCACGGCCTGCATCCACTCGGGATCGGCCGGTTCGTCGAGCAGGCAGACGCCCGCAGGGTTGCCGCTGAAGGGCTTGTCGGCGAAGGCGTCGATCTGGACGATCTCGATGGTCACTCGGTCCTGCTCGTGTGGGGTCTTCCGCCGGTGGGGGCCGCCGCCCCGGAGGAAGTGTCGTCTGCAACCTACCGCTGCTCGAGCGGCGTGTAGTCGCGGACCGGCGCACCGTCGTAGAGCTGGCGGGGTCGGGCGATGCGGGCGTCGCGGTCGAGCAGCTCGAGCCAGTGGGCCAGCCAGCCCGCGGTGCGGGGGATGGCGAACAGCACCGGGAACATCTCGGTGGGGAACCCCATGGCCTGGTAGATGAGGCCCGAGTAGAAGTCGACGTTCGGGTACAGCTTGCGGCTGGTGAAGTAGTCGTCGGCGAGGGCGACCTCCTCCAGCTTCAGTGCGATGTCGAGCAGCGGGTTCTTGCCGGTCACCGAGAACACCTCGTCGGCGGTGCGCTTGATGATCTTGGCCCGCGGGTCGTAGTTCTTGTACACGCGGTGCCCGAAGCCCTGGAGGCGGACCTCGCCGGCCTTCACCCGCCGGATGTAGTCGGGCACGGCGTCGACCGAGCCGATCTGGGTGAGCATCCGGATCACCGCCTCGTTGGCACCGCCGTGGCGAGGCCCGTACAGGGCGGTGGTGGCGGCGGCGACCGACGAGTACGGGTCGGCGTGGGACGACCCGACGACCCGCATCGCCGTGGTCGAGCAGTTCTGCTCGTGGTCGGCGTGGAGGATGAACAGCACGTCGAGGGCGTGGGCGAGGATCGGGTTGGCGTCGTAGCGCGGCTCGGCGACCTTCCACATCATCGACAGGAAGTTCGAGCAGAAGTCGAGGCTGTTGTCGGGGTAGACGAACGGCATGCCCACGCTGTGGCGGTGTGCGCCGGCGGCGATCGTCGGCATCTTGGCGATGAGCCGGATCACCTGCTTGTCGCGCGACTCCTCGCTGAAGATGTCCTTGGCGTCGGGGTAGAAGGTCGACAGGGCGGCGATCGTGGACACCAGGATCCCCATGGGGTGGGCGTCGTGGTGGAAGCCCTCCATGAAGCGCTTGCGCACGTTCTCGTGGATGAACGTGTGGTACGTGATGTCGTGGACCCACTGCTCGTACTGCGCTGCGGTCGGCAGGTCGCCGTGGATGAGCAGGTACGCCACCTCGAGGTAGGTCGAGTCCTCGGCCAGCTGCTCGATCGGGTAGCCCCGGTACCGCAGGATCCCGTTCTCGCCGTCGAGCTCGGTGACGGCGCTGGCGGCGGCGGCGGTGGTGTCGAACGAGGGGTCGAAGAACCAGATGTTGGGGAGCAGCTTGCGCCACGACCCCGAATCCACGCCGCCGTTGACGATCGGGATCTCGATCGACTCACCCGTGCGGTTGTCGGTGATGGTGATGCTCTCGGCCACGTCGAGCTCCGGTCTGGTTGCCCGGCCGACGGGGCCGGGGCGTCGCTGCGGATGGTCGTCGGTGGACGGGCCCGCCGTCGCCGGCCACCGGGCGGAACGGCCGGGACCCCCTTGTCCCGAGAACAGGTTCCAGATCGACACCCTACCGTGGCGTCGCGTCGCTGCCGAACGCGTGCCCGGGGTCCGTTCGCGTCCGCCGGAGGGCGCCGCCGCGCTCAGCTCGACGGTGCTCCCGCAGTGGTGTCCACCACCTTGGGGAGGAAGAACTTGCCCAGCCCGGCGACGTCCACGAAGCCCTCGACCCCGCCGAACAGCACGCCGACCCGGGCGACGGCCATCGGGCTGGTGACGACGATGGAGCGGGGGAGCCACTCGGGGTCGAACTTCTCGTTGAAGTCGTACAGCGACTTGATCTGGAAGTACGGGTTGAGCTTGCGCACGAACCACCGCAGGAGCCGCAGGCCGGGCGTGAGCTCGACGTCCTGCTGCCACAGCCGGCTCCAGGCGGCGAAGTTCATCGACAGCCGGTGGGCGCCTCGGGCGCGCAGCTCGGTCGCCGTCATGGCGGTCAGGTACTCGACGAGGCCGTTGGGCGCGTCGAGGTCGTGGCGCATCAGGTCGAGCGTGTACCCCGGATCGTCGCCGTAGGCGGGGACGAGGCGGAGGAACCCCACCACCGTGCCGGTGTCGGTCCGCCGGGCGACGGCGAGCAGGAACTCGGGGTCGTCGCCGGCCACCTCCTCCCCGAGGGTCATGGTGAACCCTCGCTCGTCGCTGCCGGCCCGCCAGCGGTGGCTGATCTCGTTGAGCTCGGCGACGAGCGTGTCGTCGGCCTGCGACTCGTGGAGCAGCTCGAAGGAGTGGTCGCGCGCGACCCGGCTGACCGCCTGCCGGACGCTGCGCATGGCCGGACCGTCGAGGCTGAACCGCTCGCAGTGGACGATGGCCTCGTCGCCGAGGTACAGCGAGTGCAGCCCTCGGGCGTGGTAGCGGTCGAGGTCGGCCTCTCGCACGGCGAGGAACGCCACGTCCCAGCCCCGTTGCTCGGTGAACTCGAGGAACTCGTCGACGACGAGATCGAGCGAGTCCTCGGCGCCGACCGGGTCGGCCGACACCAGGGCGGTGCGGCCGAGGTACGCGTAGGCGATCATCGCTTCGCCGTCGGAGGAGAAGAAGAAGCTCTTGTCGGGGCGCAGGTCGAACGCGGCGAGCGTGTCCCAGCCGTAGGTCTGCACGAGCCGCCGGGCGTGCTCGTTGTCGGATGCCGACCGCTTCGGCTGGCTGACCACGGGACGGAACGCCAGCACACCGGCGATCACGATGCCGACGATGCCGAACACGAGCAGCGACGCCGGGAAGGCGTAGCCGAACACGTCGTTGCTGTACTCGTACGGACCGGACACGCCGATGAGGCCCCAGAAGACGGTCTCGAGCGCACCGCCGAACGTGACGGTGGAGGGCGAGAGGCGGTCGTGCTGGGTGTACAGGGCGACCAACCCGTAGGCCGACACGATGGCCAGGTAGGTGGGGACGAACACCACCAGCTGGGACCACGACGGCGGATCGGCCTCGGCCCTGCAGTCCTTGCGGCACCAGATCAGCAGGACCAGCACGACGATGCTGAAGATCTCGGGCGTGTCGTCGAGGGTGAGGGCGATGCCACCGGCGCCCTGGTCCTTCAAGACGTTCACGATGATCGCCACCGCGAACAGCAGCGTGGTGATGACCCAGGCGCGTCGCTTGCGTCGCCGGACCTGACGAGCCAGGTACAGCAGGGACGCGCCGATCAAGGTGGTGAAGGCGTTGCCGGCGGACCGGAACACCTCCGGGAGCAGCGAGTCGTTGATGTCGGCGAACTCGTAGGACAGCACCGGCAGCACGGCCAGCAGGTACAGGACACCCGTCGCGGCCACCAACCAGGACGCCAGGCGCAGCCGAACCGGCGCCCGGCCGTACGGGCTGCCCCGCCAGCGCAGCGGTTCGCTGCGCCGCTCGGCGTGCCGGCTCGGGGCGGCGACGTCGGCGAGCTCGGGAGCCGCGGCGAGGCCGCCGCCGCCCTCCTCGGGGCGCAGCGTCGGGAAGAGGATCACCTCGCGGATCGAGGTCTGTCCCGACAGCAGCATGACCAGCCGATCGATGCCGATGCCGAGGCCGCCGGTGGGAGGCAGGCCGAACTCGAGGGCCCGGATGTAGTCGTAGTCGACGTCGCCGGCCTCGACGTCACCGCCGGCCTTGGCCTTGGCCTCCTCCTCGAACCGGTCGAGCTGGTCGATCGGGTCGTTGAGCTCGCTGTACGCGTTGGCCAGCTCGCGCCCGTCCACGACCAGCTCGAAGCGCTCGACCAGCAGCGGGTCGTCGGCCTTGGCCTTCGCCAGCGGCGACACCTCCCTGGGGTGGTCGAGCACGAAGGTCGGCTCCACGAGGTGCTGCTCGACGACCTCGTCGTAGACGGTGGCCAGCAGCCGCCCCGAGCCCCAGTCGGGCTGGTAGGCGAGCCCGAACCGGTCGAGGATGGCGCGGGCCTCCTCCACGGGCATCGCGGGGTGCATCTGCACGCCGGCGTGCTCGGCGATCAGCTCGATCATCGGGGCCCGCCGCCACGGCTCGGCGAGGTCGACCTCGCGTCCCGAGACGGTGATCACGGTGGTGCCGAGCGCCTCACGGGCGGCCCGCACGACCAGCGCCTCGGTGAGGGCCATCATGTCGTGGTAGTCCGCGAAGGCGGCGTAGGCCTCGAGCATCGTGAACTCGGGGTTGTGCCGGGTGTCGATGCCCTCGTTGCGGAAGACGCGGCCGAGCTCGAACACCCGCTCGAGACCGCCCACGATGAGCCGCTTGAGCGGCAGCTCGAGGGCGATGCGCAGGTAGGTGTCGGTGTCGAGCGCGTTGTAGTGGGTGGTGAACGGCCGGGCCGTGGCGCCACCCTGGATCAGGCTCAGCGCGGGCGTCTCGACCTCGAGGTAGCCCTGCTCGAGCAGGTGGGACCGGATGGCGTTCACCGCCGCGAACCGCACGTCGAACGTGCGACGGGTCTCGGGGTTGGTGACCAGGTCGACGTAGCGCTGCCGATACCGCGTGTCGGTGTCGGCGAGACCCCGCCACTTGTCGGGCAGCGGTCGGATCGCCTTGGACAGCAGCTGCCAGTCGGTGACCATGACCGACAGCTCGCCGCGCTTGGACACCATGACGGTGCCCTGTGCGGCCAGCCAGTCGCCACGGTCGACGACCTCGGTCAGCTCGTCGAAGCGCTCGGCGCCGAGCACCTTCTTCGACACGAACAGCTGGATCTCGCCGGACCGGTCGCGCAGCTGCACGAACACGAGCCGCCCGTGGTCTCGCACGAGCATGACCCGGCCGGCGACGGCGACCTCGACGTCGGTCTCGGCACCGGCCTCGAGATCGCCGAACCGGGTGCGCAGCTCGCCGATCTGGGTGTCGCGGCGTGTGCGCGCCGGGTACGGGTCCACGCCGCGCTCGCGCAGGGCGGCGACCTTGGCCAGCCGGATGTCGCGCAGGCCCTGGGCCTCGGCCTCCTCGGCGGCGATGGCGTCCTCGTCCGGCGTCGCGTCGCCGGGAGGCGCCTCGCTCGCGCCCAGGTCCTCGTCCACCGACATGGCGACAACCCTACGTGGTGCGTGGGGGCGGACCGGCGGTGCTTCCGGCGGTGGTGGGGACCCGGCGCCCGGACGTCACGGTGCGCTCGTCGGCAGCGCCGGGTGGATGCCGGGCTGGGCCTGCGCCTCGTCGGCGACGGTGCCGACCAGGCAGTCGCGCAGGGCGCGGGCGGGCGCGGCGAGGCGGCCCCGCCGCCGCCGGGCCAGCCCCACCGACCGCCCCGCCAACCCGTCGACGGGGACCCGGCGCCACTCGCCGCCCACCCAGCCCGGGGCGGCGCTGGCCGGGAGGAGGGCCGCGCCGAAGCCCTGGAAGGCGAGCGACGCCAGCAGCCGCATCCCGTCCACCTCGGCCTGCGCGGTCAGGCGGATGCCGGCGGCTGCGGCCTGCTCGTCGAGCTGGTCGCGGAAGGTCGTGCCCTGCGGCTCGAGCAGCAGCGGCTCGTCGGCGAGATCGGCGAGCGAGAGCCGGGCCCGGTCGTGCAGCGGGTGGCCGACGGGTGCCACCAGCACCCGGTCCTCGTCGAAGAGGTGCTCCACCTCGATGTCGGGGTCGTCGACGGGCAGGTTCACCACTGCGAGGTCGAGGCGCCCGTTCTCGAGCTGGGGGAGCAGGGACGTGGTGGTGGCGTCGACCACCACCACGTGCACCTTGGGGTGCCGGGCGGCCATCCGTTCGACGAGGTGGGGCACCAGCCAGCGCGCCGTGGTGCCGATGCACCCGAGGTGGACGGTCCCGGCCACCTCGGCGTTGAGCGATGCGACGTCGGCGGTGAGGGCCTCGAGCTCGGCCTGGATGCGGCGCGCCCGCTCGGCCACCACCTCGCCCTGCTCGGTGAGGGTCCCCGTGGCCCGGTCGATCAGCACGGCGCCGAGCTCGCGCTCGAGGCGGGCGACGTGGGTGGACACGTTGGACTGCACGGTGTGCAGGGCGCGAGCGGCAGCCGAGAAGCTGCCGTGGTCGGCCACGGCGACGAGGGCGTTGAGCTGGCGGAGGTCCATCGCCTGACATGATGACATGTATCGTCAACAACTGTTGGACAGATCGTCGCGCCTGGTGGATGCTGACCGGGCACATATCGCCGAGGCGCGGCCCGCGTCCCCCCCTGCGGGCCCCTCGTGCTGGTTCGTCGAACCGGTCCCCCCACCGGTCCCGAACCGATCACGGAGCTGGCCGAACCCCCCACGGCCAGCTTCGTGCGTTTTCGCCGTGCGGCGGTGCGGCCACGTCGCCGGCGCACCCGGGCGGCTACGGTCACGGCATGGCCGGCGCCGCCTTCTTCGACCTGGACCGCACGCTCATCGCCGGAGCGAGCGGCCCCACGTTCTCTGCTGCCCTGAAGGCCGTCGGGCTGCTGGCCGATCGGACCTACCCGGGCGAGGACCTGCTGTTCCGCATCTTCGACCTGGTCGGCGAGAACCGGCCGTCGATGTTCCTGACCCGCCAGGCCGCCCGGCTGGCCCAGGGCTGGTCGGTCGCCGACGCGTCGGAGGCGGGGCGGATGGCGGCCGCCACCCTCGTCCACCAGGTCCAGCCCTACGCCCGGATCCTGATCGACGAGCACCACGCCGAGGGGCGCCAGGTGGTCATCGCCACCACCACGCCCGACCACCTCGTGGCCCCGCTCGCCGAGCTGCTCGGCATCGACGCCGTCGTCGCCACGCGGTACGGCCGCCGCGACGGCGCCTTCGACGGCACCATCGACGGCGAGTTCGTGTGGGGCAAGGGCAAGTGGCGGGCCGTGCGGGACTGGGCGCAGGCCAACGGCGTCGACCTCGGCGACAGCTGGGCGTACTCCGACAGCTACTACGACGTGCCCCTCTTGAGCGCGGTGGGCCACCCCACCGTCGTCAACCCCGATCCCCGCATGCGGGTGCAGGCCACCATCCGCCGCTGGCCGACCATCTACCTCGACGTGCCCCCCGGAGTGCCCAAGCTCGCCGGCATCGAGCCCCAGCAGGCCGTCTTCCCGTTCGCCCGCCCGGAGCTGGTGCGCTACGCGCGGCTCCACCTCGAGGGCACCGACCACATCCCGCTGGCCGGTCCCGGGATCATCTGCGGCAACCACCGCTCCTACTTCGATCCGTTGGCGGTGGGCTACGCGATCGCCAAGCGGGGCCGACCGGTGCGCTTCCTCGGCAAGAAGGAGGTCTTCGACGCACCCGTCGTCGGCGACCTCGCCAAGGCGATGGGCGGGATCCGCGTCGACCGGGGCACCGGCTCGGACGAGCCGCTCAAGGAGGCGGCTGCGGCGCTGCGGGCCGGCGAGCTGGTGGCGATCATGCCCCAGGGCACCATCCCACGCGGCCGGGCCTTCTTCGACCCGGTGCTCAAGGGGCGGTGGGGGGCGGCCCGACTGGCCGCCATGACGCGGGCCCCGGTGATCCCGATGGGGCTGTGGGGGACCGAGGAGGTGTGGCCCCGCAACGCACGGGTGCCGAACCTGTGGAACGTGCTCGATCCGCCCGACGTCACGGTGCGCCTGGGCCGGCCGGTGCCGCTGACCTACGACGACCCCGACGCCGACACGGCGAGGATCATGGCCGCCATCGTCGACCTGCTGCCCCGCGAGGCCCGCGAGTGGCACGAGCCGACACCGGACGAGCTCGCCCGGACCGTGCCCGCCGGGTTCATCGGCGACCCCGACGACCTCGACCACGAGGTCGAGCGGCGTCCCGGCGTCGACTGATCCGTCCGGCCGGGACGCGTCACGGGCGCCGCCGGGCCGAGCACGCCGAGGAGCACGACGCCGTCGGGGCGGTCGCTCACGCCTCCACCGCCGCAACCCGCCACGCGCCCTTGCCGGCGCTCTTGACCTCGTAGAGGGCTCGATCGGCGGCCTCCATGAGGGCGTCCACGGTCGGAGGAAGCACGGCCGGGGCCGCGTCGTCGATGCGCCCGTCGACGAAGGCGATGCCGATGGAGGCCCCGACGGCGACCTCGTCGCCCTCGACGAGGATGGGGCGGGACACCGCCTCGATGAGACGATCGGCGATCACGCCGGCCTCGCCCTTGTCCTCCAGGTCGCCGCACAGCACGGCGAACTCGTCACCGCCGAAGCGGGCCACCAGGTCGTCGGGGCGGACCTGGGCGGCGATCCGGCGGGTGACGACCTGCAGCACCAGATCACCGACGCGGTGGCCGCGTCGGTCGTTGACCGCCTTGAAGCCGTCGAGGTCGAGGTACAGGACGGCGGCTCGGGTCGAGGACGGTTCGATGCCGGCCTCGCGCGCCGCGTCGCCGTCGGTCCGGTGCACCCCGGGCTGTGCCGGACCGGGACGACGACCGTCGACGACGATGCGGCGCAGCTCCTCGAAGAAGCGGGTCCGGTTGGCGGCGCCGGTGAGGGGATCGTGGCGGGCGGCGTGCAGGAGCATGGCGTCGTAGGCGTGGCGCTCGAGGGCGAGGCGCACCAGCCGCACGGCTCGTTGCAGCGCGAGTCGACGCCCGGGCGACGGTGGGCCCGCTCGGCGCGACCAGACGGTGATGCAGGCGGCGAGGGCACCGGTGGCCGGGTGCTCGACGGGCCAGATCCACAGGGCGGCGAAGCCGCCCGCCGCCGCCGGCTCGCGCCACCCGGCGTCGAGCGTCCCGAGACCCTCGAGGACGACGGGTCGGCGGCTGCGGGCCGCCGCGTCCCACGGCGAGGCGGGCTCGTCGTCGATGCCGATCGGCACGTCGCCGCGGAGGGCGAGCGGGACGTCGTCGCTCACCGCCACGGCGAACCCGTCGGGACCGGGCTCGGCGACCAGCGCCGCTCGCTCGCCGAGCTGGGTGTCGAGCAGGGCGACGATGGCGCCGAGGGTGGCGGCCAACGGGGTGCCGGAGGCCACCGACTCGAGCACCTCGTCGAGCAGGGCGCGGTCGGAGACGTCGGCCATGGTGACGACCAGGCCCCCGACGAGCGGGTCGTCGCGAAGGTCGCGCGTGGTGACCTCGAAGGGTCGGTAGGTGCCATCGGCGTGGCGGAAGCGGAAGGTGCTCGGCAGGTAGGTCCCGCGCGGGTTCGAGGACATGTAGTCGTAGGTGTCGAACAGGCGGGCCACGTCGTCGGGGTGGACGAGCTCGAGGACGTTGGTGCCCACGATCTGGGCGGGCGGGTAGCCGCCGACGTCCTCGATCCCCGCGCTGGCCCAGGTGATGACGCCGTCGGCGGCCATGACCACCAGGGGCCGGGCGGCGCCGTCGACCACGGCCGAGAGGAAGGCGAGGTAGCTCGGGTCGCCGGGGGAGGGGGCGGGCATCGGGGACGAGCCTAGAGGCCGGTGCCTCGGCCCCGGCCGGCCGTCAGCCCGGGTCGCCCGCCAGACGCCAGACGCCCTTGCCGGAGGCCTTGGCGTCGTACAGGGCGCCGTCGGCCGCTTCGAGGAGCTGCTCGGCCGGGACGCGGGCGCCGTGGTCGACGGCCACACCGATGCTGACCCCGACCTGCACGTCGGCACCGGGGAGGGAGATCGGGCGGGTGACCGCGTCGATCAGCCGCTCGGCGATGGCGGTCGCCTCCCGGGCATCGGCGACGCCACTGCACAGCACGGCGAACTCGTCGCCGCCGAGCCGGGCGACGATGTCGTCGGGGCGCAGGGCACCGCCGATGCGATCCGACACCTCGCGCAGCACCGCGTCGCCGGCCGCGTGCCCGTGGGTGTCGTTGACCGGCTTGAACCCGTCGAGGTCGAGGTACAGCACGGCCACCGGCGCCGCGGCCTCGTCGCGCGACGCCATCGTCTCGCCGAGTCGCTCGAAGAAGTGCGATCGGTTCGGGATGCCGGTGAGGGTGTCGTGCAGGGCGGCGTGCAGCAAGCGGGCTTCGGCATGTCGTCGCTCGAAGGCGAGTGCGACGAGGTGGCGAGCCCGTTGGAGCGTGACCTCGTGGCTGACCCATGGCGCCGGACAGGTCGCGCCACACGACGAGGCAGGCCAGCAGGGCGTCGTCGGGCGGTACCACCACGGGCATCACCCAGCACGCCTGGAGGCCGAGGTCGCCGGCGGCCTCTCGCAGCGGCCCGCGGAGGTCGTCGACGGTCTCGGCGACGACGGGCCTGCCGGTGCGCCAGGCCTGCGCCCAGGGGGTGTCGACCCCCGCCAGCGCCGGATGTCGGCCGCCTCTCAGCAGGGCGGGCAGGTCGTCGCCCACCGCGTGGTCGAAGCCGTCCTCGGCCCAGTCGTAGGCGATGGCGGCGCGCGCTGGTGAGCTCGAGCCGCAGCGAGGTGGCGAGGAAGGCGAGCACCTCGTCGAGCGGGCTCGAGGCGACCAGGGCCTGCAGGGCCTGGTCGAGCGACTGCTGGCCGGCGACGGGTCGGGCCCGGATGATCATGCCCTGCACGTCGGGGTTGTCCCACTGGGGCTGGGCGCCGACCTCCACCCACACCCGCTCGCCGTCGACCCGCACGAGGCGCACCAGCATCGGGATGCCCTCGCCCGGCCGATCGTCGAACTCGTCGACGAGCTGGGTGAAGGCGGCCAGAGCCGTCTCGATGTCCTCGGCGTCGATCAGGTCGACGGCACGTCGGCCGATGAGCTGCTCGGCGGAGATGCCGAGCAGCTGGGACGACGCCGGGTTCGCGTAGGTGATCGTGGTGTCGTGCGTGATGACGCAGTACAGGTGGGGCGAGGTCTCCACGACGGCGCGGAACAGCCCGGCGGGCGGGCTGCCGGACGCGTCGCGCTCGCTCATCGGCTGGGGAGCGTACCGGTGCGCGGCGGGCGCAGGGGTCGGCCGCGGCTCAGGAGGCGGCCGCCTGCTCCTGGCGGATGATGTTCAAGGCGCCGCCCGCCTTGAACCAGGCGATCTGCTCCTCGTTCATCGTGTGGTTGGCCTCGAAGTCGACCGTCGAGCCGTCGGGCTTGGTGATCCGGCACCGCACCGGCGTGTCGGGCGCCAGCTCGGCGAGCCCGAGCGCCGAGATCCGGTCGTCCTCGCCGATCTGGTCGTAGGTCGCCGGGTCGGCGAAGGTGAGCGGCAGGACCCCCTGCTTCTTGAGGTTCGTCTCGTGGATGCGAGCGAAGCTGCGGGTGAGCACCAGCTTCGCCCCGCGGTACCTGGGCTCCATGGCGGCGTGCTCGCGGGACGACCCCTCGCCGTAGTTCTCGTCGCCGACGGCGACCCACGGCTGGCCTTCGAGCATGTAGTGCTTGGCGATCTCGGGGAACGGCTTGGTGGCGCCGTCGAGCTGGTCCTTGCCCTCCCCGGTGGCGCCGGTGAAGGCGTTCACCGCCCCGAGGAACAGGTTGCCCGAGATGTTCTCGAGGTGGCCCCGGTAGCGCAGCCACGGGCCCGCCGCCGAGATGTGGTCGGTGGTGCACTTGCCTCTGGCCTTGACCAGGATCGGCAGGTTCACGAAGTCCTGTCCGTCCCACGCCGGGAACGGGGACAGCAGCTGCAGCCGCTCCGACGCCGGGTCGACCTTCACCTCGACGTCCGATCCGTCGGCGGGCGGGGCGAGGAAGCCGGACTCGCCGGACGCGAAGCCCGCCGAGGGCAGCTCGACGCCTGGACCGATCTCGAGGTGCACCTCGGCGCCGTCGTCGGTGGTCAGCGCGTCGGTGCGGGGGTCGAAGTCCAGCCGGCCGGCGAGCGCCAGGGCGATCACGGTCTCGGGCGAGGTGACGAAGGCCAGCGTCGAGGCCAAGCCGTCGTTGCGCTTCGGGAAGTTGCGGTTGTACGAGGTCACGATGACGTTGGCGTCGCCCTCCTGCACGTCGCTGCGGGCCCACTGGCCGATGCAGGGTCCGCAGGCGTTGGCCAGCACGACGGCGCCGATGGCCTCCAGGTCGGCCAGCAGGCCGTCGCGCTCGATCGTGGCCCGGACCCGTTCGGAGCCGGGTGTGACCATGAGCGAGGTCTTCGCCGTCAGGCCCCGTGCGGCCGCCGCCCGGGCGATGGTGGCGGCGCGGGAGATGTCCTCGTAGGAGGAGTTCGTGCACGACCCGACGAGCGCAGCCGAGATCTCGTTCGGCCAGCCCTCGGCGGCCGCCTCGGCCCCCAGGGCCGAGACAGGTCGCGCCCGGTCGGGGGTGTGGGGCCCGTTGATCAGCGGCTCGAGGCTCGACAGGTCGATCTCGATGACCTGGTCGAAGAAGCGCCCCGGATCGGCCAGGACCTCGTCGTCGGCGCGCAGGTCGTGGGCGACGGCGTCGGCGGCGTCGGCGACGGCCTCCCGGCCCGTCGCCTTGAGGTAGCGGGCCATGGCGTCGTCGTAGGCGAACAGCGACGTGGTGGCGCCGATCTCGGCGCCCATGTTGCAGATGGTCGCCTTCCCGGTGCAGCTGATGCTGGTGGCGCCGGGGCCGAAGTACTCGACGATGGCGCCGGTGCCGCCCTTGACGGTCAGGATCTCGGCGACCTTCAAGATGACGTCCTTGGGGGCGGCCCAGCCGTCGAGCTCACCCGTCAGGTGGACGCCGATGAGCTTGGGCCACCGCACGTTGAAGGGATAGCCGGTCATGACGTCGACCGCATCGGCTCCACCGACGCCGATCGCCACCATGCCGAGGCCGCCGGCGTTCGGCGTGTGGCTGTCGGTGCCGATCATCATCCCGCCCGGGAAGGCGTACTGCTCGAGCACGACCTGGTGGATGATGCCCGAGCCGGGCTTCCAGAAGCCCACGCCGTACTTGGCCGACACCGACTCGAGGAAGTCGTAGACCTCGCTGTTGGACTCGAGGGCGGCGAGCAGGTCGACCCTGCCGTCCTCACGGGCCTGGATGAGGTGGTCGCAGTGCACGGTGGCGGGCACCGCCACCTGGGGCAGCCCGGCGGTCATGAACTGCAGCAGCGCCATCTGAGCGGTGGCGTCCTGCATGGCCACGCGGTCGGGGTCGAGGTCGGCGTAGGAGCGCCCGCGTTCGAGCTGTTGGCCCTGCGGGTCGCGCAGGTGGTTGATCAGGACCTTTTCGGTGAAGGTCAGGGGCCGCTCCAGACGGGTGCGGCCGAGGGCGGCGCGCTCGGCGAGACGACCGTAGACCCCGGTGACGAGCTCGATGGGGGTGTTGGCGGCGACGGCCATGGCGTCCTCCTCGGATCGCGTCCCGCATGATGTCTACCGGGACCTGATGTATACAAGTATAGGACAAGTGAGCGGGTGGGCGAACCGGTCGACCCGATCACCAACCCGCCAGCGTCGGAGGTCGCATGCGTCGCACCCGGTACCAGGAGATCGCGGAGGCGCTCGAACGGGAGATCGAGGGCGGCGCGTTCGTCGCCGGGCGGCTCCTGCCGAGCGAGGCCGAGCTGTCCGCGCGCCACGGTGCCAGCCGGGTGACGGTGCGCCGGGCGCTCGAGGTGCTGCGCGAGCGGGGGCTGATCTCGTCCCGCCAGGGCCTGGGGTGGTTCGTGGCTGCCGACCCCGTGCGGCAGTCGCTTGGTCGGCTCGGCACCATCGAGGGTCAGCTCGCCGCCGAGGGGGTCGACTCCGAACGGCGCATCCTCGACTTCCGCTTCGTCGACGCGCCGCCGCGGGTGGCGGCCGTGCTCGGCGCGGGCACCGTGTTGCGCGTCCGCCGCCTGAACCTGGCCGACGGCGAGCCGTTCGCGCTGGTCACCGTGTGGTGCCCCGAACGGTTCGGCGCCGAGCTGTCGCGGGCCGACGTGGCGCGCTCGTCGTTCTACGAGCTGATCGGCACCGAGCTCGGGGGGGCCACCCAGACGATCGCGGCGGCGGCCGTCGGCGCCCACGACGCCGACCTGCTCGGTGTGCCCGCCGGCGCACCGGTGCTGCGCTGCGAGCGGGCCACCCGGTCGGCAGCCGGTGAGCCCGTGCTCTACAGCGAGCACGTCTTCCCGGCGCACCGCACCGAGTTCGTGGTCGACCTGCCCCACGCCGACGCCTCCATGGCGCCCACGGGGCTGCGCCTGGTCGAGTGACGCCACGCGACGCCCTCCCTCGTCGGCCGTTCGCCTGCGGCCCGCCCCGCTGGGCCCGCGGCCCGCGTCAGCGAGGCGATGAGCTCCCGGCGAACAGGCTGAACCCGAACAGCACGAGGTACAGGACGAACATGGCGACGCCGATCCCACCGAGGATGATCCCGGCCAGGGCCATGCCGTCGCCCGTCTTCCAGCCGTTGGACTCGCGGATGTTGCGCCGGGCGAGGAACCCGGTGATGAGGGCGGTGATGGCGGCGGCGAGGCCGAAGACCCCGCAGCAGAAGCCGAGGGGCACCGAGGCGATGCCGGCGATCAGCGCCACGATCGCCATGGTCTCGTTGGTCGGTCCGGCCGGCTGGGCGGTGCCGTAGCCGTACCCGGGCGCGGCCCCGTAGCCGTAGGCGGGCTGACCGTAGGCGGGCTGCTGGCCGTAGCCAGGCTGGCCGTAGGGGTCGCCGGGGCCGGGTTGGCCGTAGCCCGGTTGCTGGCTGTAGGGGTCGCCGGGGCCGGGTTGGCCGTAGGCGGGCTGGCCGTAGCCCGGTTGCTGGCCGTTGGGGTCGCTGGGGCCGGGTTGGCCGTAGCCGGGCTGGCCGTAGGGGTCGCCGGAGCCGGGTTGGCCGTAGCCGGGCGGGCTCGGCTGGCCGTACGGGCCGGCCGGCGGCGGTGCGCCACCGGCGGGGCCCGGTGGGGGCGAGGCGGGCTGCTCGGGTGGGCCCGGTGGTGGCGACGACGCCCACTCCGAACCGGCCTGGTCGCCGCCGGACGGCGCCGGCGACCCGCCCGCCGGCGATCCCATGGGCGGGGTCGCATCGGCGGTCGAGCCCGGCTGGTCGTCACCGGGCACCCGCCAGCCCTGGTCGTTGGCGTCGATGTCGTCGGCCATGGGCCCCTCCCGCGGCGCGGGTCCGACTCGACCCGTCGGCGGTGACCCTAGTGCCCCGACCGGACGACGGTCGGGGTGCGCGCGGTCAGGCCGTGGCCACGCGACGGGCCAGCGTCGAGGCGACGCGGTCGGCGCGAGCGCGCGGCGCGACCAGCCAGAGCTGGTCGACCCGGTCGTCCCAGCTGGCGAGCAGCTCGCCCGCCCGCCGGGAGGCGGTCAGCTCGGCGTGGCGCTCGACCAGCCACCGCAGCTCCTCCAGGGCGTCGAGGTCGGGGCGCAGCACCTCGACCAGGTCCTGGTTGACCCGGGTGAGCACCCGGTCGATCTCGGGGTCCCACACGAAGGCCTGGCCCCCGGTCATGCCGGCGCCGAGGTTGTACCCGATGCGGCCCAGCACCACGACCGTCCCCCCCGTCATGTACTCACCGCAGTGGTCGCCGGCCGACTCGACGACCGCCACCGCCCCGGAGTTGCGCACGGCGAAGCGCTCGCCGACCCCACCCGCGATGAAGACCTCCCCACCCGTGGCCCCGTAGAGGCAGGTGTTGCCGGCGAGCACGGGCGTGCGCATGGCGGGCGTGAGCATGGAGACGTCGGTGCGTCGCGAGACGTCGTCGTCGGGTGGCTCGATGACGATGCGGCCCCCGCCCATGCCCTTGCCGACGTAGTCGTTGGCCTCGCCGACCAGGTGGAGGTGGACGCCGTGGGTGATGAAGGCTCCGAAGCTCTGGCCGGCGCTGCCGTCGAGGCGCACCTCGGCGGTGCCGCGCGGTGGGAGGGTGCCGTACTCCAGCGAGATCGCCCCCGACAGCGCCGCTCCCACCGCCCGCTCACGGTTGGTCACCTCGTAGCGCAGCTCGACGTCGTCGCCGTCCCACACCGGCCGGAAGGCGTCGGCGAGGAGCCGGTCGCCGAGGTCGCTGCGGGGGTCCTGGAGGGCGACCCGCTCGACGAACCTGCGGGGGGCGTCGGGCTCGCCGGCCACCTCGAGCAGGCGCGACAGGTCGACCATGTCGGCCCGCACGTCGCCGGTGCGCCGCTGGCGCAGCAGCTCGGTGCGTCCGACGATCTCGTCGACCGAGCGTGCCCCGAGGGCGGCGAGGTGCCGGCGCACCTCCTCGGCCACGAACAGGAGGTAGGCGGCGACGCCCTCGGGCGTGCCCGAGAAGTTGGCGCGCAGGTTGGGGCGTTGGGTGGCGACGCCGGGCTTGCAGGTGTCGCGGTGGCAGGCCCGCAGCATGATGCAGCCCTCGGCGATCATGACGGCGGTGCCGAAGCTGTACTCGTCGGCGCCGAGCAGCGCGGCCATGACGACCTGCCGACCCGTCATGAACCCGCCGTCGACGCGGAGGCGCACCCGGCTGCGCAGGCCGTTGGCCATGAGCAGCTGCTGGGTCTCGGCCAGCCCCAGCTCCCACGGCAGGCCGGCGTGCTTGATCGACGACAGCGGGCTGGCGCCGGTGCCGCCGTTGTGACCGCTGATGTGCACGACGTCGGCGAGCGCCTTCACGCAGCCGGCCGCGATCGTGCCGACACCGTCCTCGGCCACCAGCTTCACCGACACCTCGGCGGCGTTGACCTGCTTGAGGTCGTAGATGAGCTGGGCGAGGTCCTCGATGCTGTAGATGTCGTGATGGGGCGGCGGCGAGATGAGCCCGATGCCCGGCTGGGTGTGGCGGAGGCGGGCGATCTCGGCCGAGACCTTGTGGCCCGGCAGCTGTCCACCCTCGCCGGGCTTGGAGCCCTGGGCGACCTTGATCTGGATCTCGTCGGCGAAGGCCAGGTACTCGGGGGTGACGCCGAACCGCCCCGAGGCGACCTGCTTGATCCTCGAGTTCTTGTCGTTGCGTCCGAGGCCACGGGTCCGGAGGCGCTGGGGGTCCTCCCCGCCCTCACCGCAGTTGGAGCGCCCGCCGATCAGGTTCATGGCCTGCGCCAGCGTCTCGTGGGCCTCCTTCGACAGCGAGCCGTGCGACATCGCACCCGTGCTGAAGCGGCGCACGATCGCCGCGGCCGGCTCGACCTCGTCGAGCGGCACGGGCGCGACGCGCTCGGGGTCGGGCTCGAGCAGGTCGTGGGGCTCGGTGGGCGGGCGGTCGTTGACCAGGGCGGCGAACTGCTCGTACTGGTCGTAGGACTCGCCGGCGACGGCCCGCTGGAGCAGGTGCGCGGCCGCCATGTCGGCCACCATCGGGTCGCGGGTCGGGTCCGAGGCCGGGGGGGAGGTCTGGACCAGCGTCACGTCGTTGAGCGCCTGGGTCACGGCCTTGTCGTGGGCGTGGTACTCGCCGCCCTTGCGCACCCGGATCCATCCGGGTGAGGGCAGGTCGACGGGGGTGCCGTCGTCGCCGCCCGGCCAGGCCGCCTCGTGGCGGGCGAGCACGTCGGCGCCGAGCTCGGCCCAGCCGACGCCGCCGATGCCCGACGGTGAGCCCGCAGGCACTCGTCGACGACCTCGGCGCCGAGCCCCACGACCTCGAAGATCTGGGCGCCGCGGTAGGAGTCGACGGTGCTGATGCCCATCTTCGACAGGATCTTGAGGACCCCGGCCTCGAGCGCGGTCCGCAGCTGGTCCTGGGCGTCGGGGCTGACGGTGTCGTCGTCGCTGCGGTCGGCCTCGTCGGCGACGGTCTGCAACGCCAGCCGGGGGCAGACCGCGTCCGCGCCGTAGCCCAGCAGGCACGCCACCGCATGGGTGTCCCGGGCGTCGTCGCTCACCACCACGATGCTGCAGGCCGATCTGAGCAGCTCGTCGACCAGCCGGTGGTGCACCGCGCCCAGCGCCAGCAGCGACGGGACGGGGGCCCGGGCGGGGCCGATCGAGCCGTCGTCGAGCAGGACGATCCCGTCGCCGGCGCGGACCGCGGCCACCGCCTCCTCGGCGAGGGCGCGGACCCGCGAGCGGAGCCCGTCGGGGCCGTCGCTCACCGAGAACGTGGCGTCGAGGTGGGTGATGGGGAAGGGGCACAGGTCGGCTCGGGTGAGCGAGGCCACGCCCGACGGGTAGAGGAAGAACGTCGGCAGCTCGAGGAGCCGGGCCGCGTCGGGTGCGGCCTCGAGCAGCGGCGCTCGGGGCCCGAGCAGCGTCCGCAGGCTCATGACGCGACGCTCCCGGATCGGGTCGATGGCCGGGTTGGTGACCTGGGCGAAGCGCTGCTTGAGGTAGTGGAAGACCGGCCGGGGTCGCGAGGCGAGCGGTGCCAGCGGGGCGTCGTCGCCCATCGAGAAGGTGGGCTCGTAGCCGTCGGTGGCCATGGGCTTGAGGATCATGGCCACCTCCTCCTTGGTGAAGCCGTGCGCGACCTGCCGTTCGACGAGGTCGTCGGGGGCGGCGTCGACGGGCTCGCCGGCGGCGACCGGGCGGAAGCCCTCGGCGGCCCACCGGGCGAACGGGGCGACCCGACCCAGCTCGGCCTTGAGCGCGGTGTTGCGGGCGACCCCGTGCTGGGGCGTCACGAACAGCATGTGCCCGGGGCCGAGGCGTCCCCGCTCGACCCCACCGTGGCCGCGCACGTCGACCGCGCCCATCTCCGAGGCGCACACGACGAACCCGTCCTCGCAGACCGCGTAGCGCAGCGGTCGTAGGCCGTTGCGGTCGAGGCAGGCCCCGACGCCGACGCCGTCGGTGAACACCACACCCGCCGGGCCGTCCCACGGCTCCATGAGCGCGGAGTGGAACTCGTAGAACCCGCGGACGTCGGGGTCGAGGTCGCGGGCGTCCTCCCAGGCTTCGGGGACGACCATGGCCATGGCGTGCACGACGTGGCGGCCACCGCGGACGAGCAGCTCCACGACCTCGTCGAGCTTGCCGCTGTCGGACGTCTCGGGGTCGACCACCGGTCGGAACAGCCCCTCGTCGCCCATGCCGGCGGCCCGGGTCCCGAGCTCGGTCCGGGCCGACAGCCGGTTCTCGTTGCCCCACAACGTGTTGATCTCACCGTTGTGGCACAGGGTGCGGAAGGGCTGGGCCCGCTCCCAGGTCGGGAGGGTGTTGGTCGAGAACCGCTGGTGGAACACGGCGAAGGCGCCGGCGAACCGCTCGTCGTGCAGGTCGAGCCAGAAGTCGGCCAGCGCTTCGGCGGGGACGAGGCCCTTGTGCACCATGGTCCGGAAGGAGCACGACGCCACGTAGGTGTCCGGGCGTGCCGAGCCGATGCGGCGACGCAGGCGGTAGGCCGCCAGCTCGGCGCGGTCGTGGCCCCAGCGGTCGACGACGGCCGCCGGCAGGTCGGGGAGGGCCTCGATCGAGAACCAGGCCTGGCGGAGCGTGGGGACGGTGCGGCGGGCCAGCTCGCCGAGCACGCCGGCGTCGGTGGGCGGCTCGCGCCAGTCGACCAGGGCGAGGCCCTCGGCCGCGGCCGCCGCCTCGACCGCCCGGCGGACCTCGGTGTCGGCCCGAGCACCCCGGATGAACAGCTGGGCCACCCCGGTGTCGGCCGGTACCAGCTGGTGGGGGAGCGGGGTGAGCAGGCCGCAGCCGTCGCTGGTGCGGGCGTCGGCGGCGACGGCACCTCGATGCTTGACGCCGGCGAGGCCTTGGAGGCCGGCCTCGATGATGTGGCGCTGCGCTCGTCCGTGGGCGTCGGCGACGAACCCGATGCCGCAGGCGTCGTGCTCGGGGGGACGGCGGTGGTCCTGCATGAAGGCGCTCGCGGGGACTCGGGGCTGCCGGGGCGGGCCGGCGCCGGCCGCCGACCGGACGGCCGGGCTGTGGGTGGTGCCGATCGGGCCCCGTCTCGCCGTCGAGATCGCCGCGGCGCCGTTGCCCCGACCCGATCGCGCGTAGAGGAGGGTAGTGCCTGGGCCCGCCGCTCGAACCCCGAGCTGCGGTCCAGGCGCGGTCGGCTCGGCGCTACCGTCGGGCCCCGTGTCCACGCCGTGCCCGAGCCGACGGTGCCTGGTGGTCGCGGCCGCCCTGCTCGCCGCGGCGGCGGCGTGCTCCTCGTCGCCGGCGTTCGACCGCGACCGCGCCGTCGGCGACGTGGTGGAAGCCAACGCCGGTCGGGTGAGCCGGGAGCAGGCGGGCTGCGTCGTGGACCGGGTGGCCTCCGAGCTCGGCACCGCGGTGCTCGAACCCGACGCCCAGCTGTCGCCACAGCAGGTCGAACGGCTGACGTCGATCAAGATCGACTGCGTGGGGGTGGCGAACCTCGGGCTCGGCGCCGCCACGTCGACCGTCGCCCCCCGCTCGACGGCCACCGGCCCTGGTCGCCAACCGCTGCGCAAGGGCGACGACCCCCGCCTCGACCTCCTCTACGAGGCCTGCCAGCAGGGCTCGGGGCCGTCCTGCGACCAGCTCTTCGACGCATCCCCGTTGGGGTCCGAGTACGAGGAGTTCGCCAGCACCTGCGGCGGTCGGACCAAGGAGCTGCGCTGTGCCGACCGCTACCCCGGCAGCCCGTCCGCGGCGGTCGCCACCACCACGACCTCCGGCCCGCGCTGAGCCCGACGCGGTGGAGATCCCGGCGGGCAATGGTCGGTGCGGTCTACAGTCCCGGGCGGATCCTGCGGGTGGGGACCCGCGGGCGAACGAGGGAGCGAACCAATGGGTCGACGTCTTCGGGCGGCGGTGGTCGGGGCGGCGGGCCTCGCGGTCGTGGCGGCGGGCTGCAGCAACTCGCTGAGCGCCGCGGACTTCGAGAAGGAGCTCACCAGCAACGGCGTGAGCCAGCAGCTCGCGTCCTGCGTCACCAACGAGCTGCAGGCCAAGGGCTTCAAGTTCCGCAAGTACGGCGAGCTCAGCGCCGAGGAGAACCAGCAGATCGTCGAGGCCAGCACCAGCTGCGCCCTCAAGGAGGCCGGCCTGCCGTCGGGCTCGCTGCCTTCGGTGCCCTCGGTGCCGACGACGCCGTAGCGACGACGGAAGCGCGACAGGTCGCGGTGCGGCCCGTCGGGCTGGCCCGCTCAGCCCAGCGGGGGCCAGCTCCGGGTCGCCCGGCGGCGCTTCGTCGAGCGCTCGCCGAGCGCCCAGGTGCGCCGCCATGCACCGGCGGCGCCCGGTGCCTGCAGCGACGGTGTGGCTCCCGCGTGCGCCCGTCGCCGTGCGGTCCACCAGTCGGTGGCGGCCTCGTCGGCCAGCTGCTCGACGGCGGACTGGATGCGGGCCCCGAACCTGCGGGAGTCCTCGTCCTCGGTCGGCCGCAGGGGCCGACCGAAGGTGATGGTCGTGCGCCCGGGCCGCGGCACGTTCTTGCCCTTGGGCAGGATCCGGCCGGTGCCTTCGACGTGGATGGGCACCACCGGCACGTCGCAGCGCAGCGCGAGGTAGGCGGCGCCGCCTCGGAAGGGCTGGCCCCACCCGTCCGGTGACCGGCCGCCCTCGGGGAAGATCAGGAAGCTCCAGCCGTCGTCGATGAGCGCGGCGGCGTCGTCGGCGGACTTGCGGGAGATCTTCGTCCGCTCGATCGGCACGGCCCCGATCACCAGTGCCGACAGCGGTGCCGTGACCTTGTTGCCGAAGAAGTAGTCGGCGGCCGCCCCGATCACCATCTTGTGGCGCCACGGCTCGGGCAGGTTGGCCAGCAGGAGGGGCGTGTCGACGTGGCTGTGGTGGTTGGCGGCGAACACGGCCGGGCCCTCGAGGTCGACGAGCCGGTCCAGGCCGTGGATCGACGGGGCCGCCAGCGCGCCCATGCCCGGGCGCACCACACCTTCGACGAGTGCGACGCGGGCCAGCCGGGCCGGGTAGGAGCGGGCCCACTCGGTGTCGTACTCGGCACCGAGGCGGGCCTTCGGGCGCAGCGGCTCGACCCCGGTCGGGGTCGAGGGCCGGCGGTAGGGGAACGGCACGCGGCCCAGCAGTGCCGACGCGCGGAGGCGCCCCTGGGCCGCGGCCAGCTGAGCCAGGGTCCGGCCGTTGACCGGCAGCGAGCGGCGCTCGTGCGGGGAGCGGTCCGCCATGTCAGCTCACGTCCGCCATCAGGATCGGTGGGTTGTGGATGTGGGTGATGGTGGCGTCACGGCCGACCACGTCGGTGGCCATCTCCAAGGCGTCGGTCAGCGTGGAGGCGGGCTGGAAGCCCAAGCGGCGCACCGCTCGGGCGTCGCCGCCCACGATGATCACGCGACCGCTGTGCTGCATGGCGTGGCTGCCCCAGTACCACATGTAGAAGGGATGCACGCCGTGGTAGGCGTAGCTGGTCCGGTAGAGGTGGCGGTACCACTCGTCCTCGGCGAACTGCTTCTCGTAGCGGGCCTCGAGCTCGCGGGGGTCGGTGGTCTCGGTCAGCACCTGCTCGAAGAAGTCGATGTAGCTCGGGTGGTGCACCGGGTGGAAGTCCCACGGCGTCGGATGGCTCAGGATGACCACGCCGCCCTCGCGCACCAGCGGCCGGCCCCGGTACATGTTGAAGAAGTACCCGAGCCCCAGGCACATCACCAGGATCGGGTTCATGATCGAGTTGACGTTGTAGGGGCAGATATAGGGCAGCCCCATGGTGAGGATGTCGGTCTGACCCTCGACCGGCACGAGGTGCTGCTCGTAGACGTTGGCCGTCGTCACCTCGTGGACGGCCTCGACCTCGCCGGCCTGCACCGAGGTGACCTGGTGCGGCGCCCGGTAGGACTGGAAGATCCTGCGGCGGGCCCGCGGTGACAGGCGGTCGAGGCCCTTCTGCATGGCCAGGAAGGCCATCCGGTCACGGGTGCCCCACTCCCACTCGCGCTTCTGCAGCACGCTCATGGGGCTGGCCGTGTCGAGGGCGGCCGTGCCGAACACGTCGTTGTTGAGCGTGGTCTCGATCTGGAAGACCTTCACGCCGGCGTCGCGCAGGACCTTGCCCATCCGCCAGTTCGAGTGGTGCAGCTCGGAGCGGTGCCGGTCCATGAACGACCGGCTGTGGGTCATCGTCTCGACGTTGTGGTGGTGGCGGAGGCTGCGGTAGCTGGCCAGGCCGGTGGCGGTGGACTTCCAGCCGCCGTCCATCGACACCAGGTTGATGTTGACGTACACGATCAGGTCGCTCTCGGCGGCCCGCTTGTTGATCTCGACCTCCTCGCCCTGGTCGGTGGTGCCCAGGAAGGCGAGGTTGTCGGGGTCCTCGGCGTCGTGGTTGTAGAGCAGCCCGTGGGGAGCGAAGGCGTCGTATACGCGGTCGCCGACCGCGTGGCGCAGCTCCTCCTCGGTCATGCGCCGGTGCAGGGCCAGGGCGGCGATGAGGTGGACGTCGTCGACGCCGGCGGCCGCGGCGAGGTCGAGCACGGCTTCGATGACGCGCTGGCGCACGTCGGGGGCCTGCATCGGGGGCAGCGGCAATGAGATGTCGTCGAACGCGATGGTGAGCTTCATGCCCGGCCGCAGCAGTGCCGGCAGCGGCTCGCTGTCGCCGGTGGGCTCGAGCAGGGCGCGGCGGATGGCACCGTCGATGTCGTCGAGCGGGGCGATCGGCTCGGCCGGGTAGATGACGCGGGACCGCCCGGGTGGCAGCTTCTCGAGCCGGAACTGCTCGCCGTGGTGGAACAGGATCGGTGGGGTCGAGCGGTCGACGTCGAGCACGAAGCCGGGTCTAGGCACGGCGGCGCTCCTTCTCTTGTCGGAGGTCGAAGGCGATCTTCACGCCGCCCCGGGTGCCGGCCTCGGCGGCGTGGGTGACGGCGTCGGCGTAGCGAGCCAGCGGGTAGGTGGCGCTGACGAGGCGGCCCAGGTCGGCCGCGGCGACCAGCTCGAAGGCGAGGTCGAAGGTGCGGGGCGAGCGGCCGTCGGCCAGGTGCTCGGTGCCGTAGGTGTACGCCCCGACCAGCTGCAGCTCGCGCTGCCACAGGCCGGTCAGGTCGAGGCGGGTCCGTCCGGCCATGCCGAGCAGCACGACCCGGCCGCGGGGACGGACCACGGCGAGGCTCTCGGTCACGCTGGCCTCGCTGCCGACGCAGTCGTAGGTGACCGCGGCCCCGCCGGTCAGGCGGGTGATGGGTCCGTCGCCGATGGCCAGGGTGCCGGTGACCCGTCGCACGGCGCGCTTGACCTCGCCCGGCGCGGCGACGACGTCGGCGCCGAGCTCGCGGGCGAGGCGGCGCTGCTCGGGGTGCTTGGCCACCGCGATCAGGCAGCCCGGGTCGGCGAACCGTCGCAGCGCGGCGACCGTGAGCAACCCGAGCGTCCCCGCACCGAGCACCACCACGGTCTCCCCGGCGACGTCACCGCCGGCGAGGGCGCCGTGCACCGCGCAGGCCGTGGGCTCGACCATGACCGCGGCTTCGTCGCTCATGTCGGCGGGCACCGCGTGGAGCTGGCTCTCGTGGGCGGTCATCACCGTGGACCACCCGCCGCCGGTGTCGCAGCAGAACCCGGTCTGCAGCCCGGGGGCGAGCTCGCCGAAGGCGATGCGCTCGCAGCTGCCGAGGTCGCCACGGGCGCAGGGGTCGCACACCGGGGAGATGTTGCGGGTGACGCACCCCAGCACCGGTTCGATCACCACCCGGTTCGACCCATCGGGCTCGTCGTCGGGCCGGTCGGGGTCGACGAGGTCGCCGACCACCTCGTGGCCGAGCACGAAGGGGAACGACACGATCGGCTCGAAGTAGCGCGACGACGTGCCGTCGATCGTCGACAGGTCCGAGCCGCAGATGCCGGCCAGGCGGGGCTTCACGTAGCGCCACGAGGGACCGGGCAGCTCGGGCACGTCGTGGTCGCGCAGCCGGAGGGGCCCCACCTTGGCGCCCGAGCCCGGTGCGACGCGACCGGCCGCCATCGCCGCGGCGTAGCGGGCCGGCCGGCGCTCGAAGACCAGTGCCTTCATGTCGTGCCCCGAGTCACCAGCGGGTTGGCGAGCCCTCCGGTGCGACGTCGCAGCGGGCCGATCGGCACCAGCTCCCGTGGCGCTCCGTCGGCCTTGTCGAAGTGCTCGACCAACCAGCCGCGCTTGCGGGCGAGGGCGGCGAGGCGGGCTTCGGGGTTGACCGCCACCGGGAACCCGACGACCTCGAGCATGGGCAGGTCGGAGGTCGAGTCCGCATAGGCGACGGACTCTCGCAGGTCGCAGCCGTGGTGGGCGGCGTAGTCGATCAGCACCGAGGCCCGCGTCTCGCCGGTGGGGGGCACGTCGGCCAGCTCGCCCGTGTAGCGACCGCCCTTCGTGCCGAGGCTGGCGGCGATCACGTCGTCGAAGAGGGGCTCGAGCGGCTTCACCACGAAGTCGAGGGCGCCGGTGATCAACACGGTGCGGTGCCCGAGGCGCTGGTGCTCGCGCACCCGACGGATGGCGGCCGGGAAGGACTTGGCCAGCAGCAGTCGGCTGAACATCTCGGCGCTGTCCTCGTCGACCTGGTCGATCGGGGCCTTGTCGTACCGGCGGTAGAAGAAGCGCAGGAAGTCGCTGCGGTCCTTGCGGTCCTGGGCGAGCCAGCCCGGTGCGTCCCGCAGGGTCTGCACCACGAACCGCATGCGGTCGGTGGGGGGCAGGCGGCGGGTGGCCAGCCAGGCGTAGGAGGCGACCACGTTCGACGCGATGAGCGTGTTCTCGAGGTCGAAGGCGGCGAGGTGGCGTTCGGGGGCGAGGACCTGGCGTCGCAGGCGGGTCTCGCGCGACTCGCCCTGCTTGCCACCGGGCGTGGTGCGGACCCGGGCGTGGTTCACGATCGAGGGCAGGTGGATCTCGGTGAGGTAGGTGTCCCACTCGATCACCCGCGGGTCGAAGCAGAAGTCGGCCCGGTCGGCGTCGTCGAGGGTGTCCCACAGGGCGAGGAGTCGGTCGACGCCGTACAGCGCCTCGCACTCGGCGTAGGCGCCGTAGAGGTCGACGTAGCCCTGGGCGCGCTCGACCTCCTCGAGCTTGTCCTCGACGCGGGCCGACCACTCGGCCTGCTTGCCCCGCAGGGGCAGCGTCCGCAGCGCCTTCTCGGCGCGCGTGAGGGCGGCGTTGGCCCGGTTGAGCTGGGCCTGCACGCGGCCCCGACCGGGGAAGGTCCATTCCGGCACGACGATGGGCTGGCCCCTCTCGTCGTACAGCGGGTGCTCGCTGAACCAGCCGCTCACGCCATCGACGAGGCGGCGGTAGCGCAGCGGGTTGGCCGAGCCGGAGGCCACCTGCACGACGTCGGGCTCGGCCAGCGGGCCGCGGGCGGCGACGGCGATGATGGCGCTGGCGACGAGGTCGACGGGTATCACGTCGATGATCCCCTCGGGCACGCCGGGGAACTCCTTCAGCAGGCCCCGGGCGTAGGAGATGATCACGGGGTCGGCCATGCGGAAGCCCCGGATCCAGCCGGGTCGGGGCTCCATCAGGGCGCACTCGATGATGGACGGCCGCACGATGCTGACCGGGACGTCGCCGCGCGACTCGAGCAGGGCTCGTTCACCGAGGGCCTTGGTGAAGGCGTAGGCGTCGGGCCAGCCGAGCGACGCGGCCCGCGCCTTGCCGGCCTCGACCAGCCGCTCCGACACCCAGCGCGCCCGCAGCTGCTCGGTCTTGTCGGCGAGCGCCGGGGTGCCGGCGGCACCGAGCTCGGCCCGGGCGGCCTCGCGGAACCCGGCCAGCTTCTCGGGCGTGCGGCTGTCGGCCTCGGCGTCGCTGCGGGCCCGCCGGGCGCCGTCGACCTCGGCCCGCCAGTCGACGTCGACGAAGAAGGCGCTGTCGGCGACGTGGACCTCCGGTGCCGACCCGCGGCGGCTGCCGGCGACGTAGCAGGTGGACACGGCGACGAGGTGGGGCGCGACGCCGAGGTCCTGCAACGTGCGGGCGATGCGGGTGGGGCCGAGCAGGTTGACCTCGACGGCGGCATCGAGCGGGGAGTCGAAGCTCACCGTGGCCGCCGAGTGGATCACGAGGTCGCAGCCGGCCAGGGCGGCCCTTCCGAGGTCGTCGAGCCCGAGGCCGTCGCGGCCGACGTCACCGGCGACGGCGGTGATGCGCCGCTCGCACAGCTCGGCGAAGCCGTCCTTGCCGTGCTCGGCCCGCAAGCGTTCGAAGGCGTCGTGCTTGAGGATCTCGCGCTGGAGCCGCTGCTGGACCGACGAGCGCTTGCCCGGTCGAACGAGCAGCACCAGCTCGCAGTCGGGCACGGTGCGCAGCAGCCGCTCGAGCAGGTTGGTGCCCAGGAAGCCGGTGGTGCCGGTGATGAAGATGCGCCTGCCGGCGAGCGCCTCGCGGATCACGGGGAGGGTTTCTACCATCTGGTAGGGAAACGTGTCTACCATTCGGTAGATGCCGAGCGGTCGCACCACCAGCAGCCGGGCCCGGGACGCCGACGGCGCACCGGTGGCGACCCGCGCCCGTGCGCCCGGTCCGCCACGGTCGCCGCGTCGTGCCGACGGTGGCGCGGCCCGCCCCCGGGGTGACGACGCCCGGGGGAGCGACGCCCGGGCGGCCGAGGCCTCCACCCGCGAGCGGGTCCTCGAGGCCGCCCTGGCCTCGTTCGGCACGAGGGGCTACGACGCCACCTCGCTCGACGCCCTCGCCGCCGAGCTCGGCGTGCGCAAGCAGTCGATCCTGTACTACTTCCCGTCCAAGGCCGAGCTGCTCGACGCCGTCATCGACCGGTCCTCCCAGGAGCTGGCCGCCGTGCTGGAGGACGCCATCGTCGACGCCGGTGACGGCTTCGGCCCGGTGGAGTCCATCGTGCGGTCGGTGTTCCGCCTCGCCGTGCGCCGCCCCGAGCTGCTGGGGCTGCTGCGCGAGGTCAGCCGGCTCGGCCCGCCGGCGGCCACCCGCCTGCTCGACAACGCCGGTCCGCTCGTCGATCGCGCCACCGCCTTCCTGGAGGCCGGCATGGACGCCGGCGAGTTCCGCCGGTGCGACGCTCGCCTCCTGCTGGTGAGCGTCTACTCGACCATCGTGGGCGTGGCCACCGAGGTCGAGGTGCTGCGGGCGGTGGGCATCGAGCCGACGTTGCGCTCCACCGCCATCCGCCGCCGCGAGCTGCTGCGCTTCTTGCACTCGGCCCTGGTGCCGGACCCCGGCGCCGGTCGCCCCCCTCGACGTCGCCCGCGCCGGCAGGGCGCCGGGTGAGGGCGCTCGTTCGTCAGTCGACGCGTCGTCGCCGGCGGGCGTGGCGCTCCAGCGCGAGCAGCACGAGCTCGTCCACCAGCTCGCCATAGGGGAGCCCGGTGGCCTCCCACATCTTCGGGTACATCGAGATGGGCGTGAAGCCCGGGATGGTGTTGATCTCGTTCACCAGCAGCCCCCGGCCGCCCTCCTCGTAGAAGAAGTCGACCCGGGCCATCCCTTCGCAGCGCAAGGCCCGGTAGGCCTCCACGGCCAGGGCCCGCAGCTCGGTGGTGACGTCGTCGGACAGCGGCGCCGGGATCAACAGGTCGGCGGTGCCGTCGCGGTACTTGTCGTCGAAGTCGTAGAAGTCGGCGCCCGGCACGATCTCGCCCGGCAGCGAGGCCCGGGGGGTGCGGTTGCCCAGCACCGCGCACTCGATCTCGCGGCCGTCGACGGCCTCCTCGCACACGATCACCTCGTCGTAGGAGAGGGCGAGCGCGACGGCGTCGGCCAGCTCGGCCAGGGTGGCCGCCTTCGACACCCCGATCGACGAGCCCATGTTGGCGGGCTTGACGAAGATCGGCAGGCCGAGCTCGTCGACGAGACGTCCCGGGGTGGCGTCCTCGATCTCGTCGGCGTGCAGCGCCACGAACCGGGCCTGGGGGATGCCGGCCCCGGCGAAGACCTCCTTGGCCATCGCCTTGTCCATGGCCAGGGCCGAGGCCAGGACCCCGCAGCCGACGTAGGGCACGCCCGCCAGCTCGAGCAGCCCCTGCACGGTGCCGTCCTCGCCGAGCGGGCCGTGCAGCAGCGGCAGCACCACCGTGGCCGGACCGGCCTCTGCGGCGGCGCCCGCTCGGTCGCCGGCCAGCATCGGCAGCGGATCCACGGCCGGCCCCTCGGCGGGCAGCGCCTCGGGCAGGTGCTCCAGGCCCTCCACCAGCGCCCGGGCCGCGGCCTCGGCCAGCACCCACTCGCCCTGCTTGGTGATGGCGACCGGCCGCACCTCGTACCGCTCGGGGTCGGCGGCGGCCAGCACGTGGCGGGCCGACACCCGCGACACGTCGTGCTCGGCCGACTGCCCGCCGAAGAGCACGACCAGCCGGATGCGGTCGGGGCCGGGCGAGGGATCACTCATCGCCGTCGACGGTAGTGGGCCGGGCCGGTGGGGTCGCGCCCGGAGCGCGGCGGGCCCCACGAGCGCGGCGCCGGAGCCCTGGGCGGGTGGTTCGGCGTCCGAGCGCGATGTGCGGCACCGGCTGGCCCGGCCGCTACCGTGCAGCCGTGCGTTGGCGAGCGTCACGGATCGCGGCTGCAGTGGGCGGACGGCTGGTCGGGCCCGACGTGGAGGTCTCCGGGGCCCGCCACGACTCGCGGGAGGTGACCGGGGGTGAGCTGTTCGTGCCCGTGGAGGGGGTGCGCGACGGCCACGAGTTCATCGGCGCCGCGCTCGAGGCGGGCGCCGGTGCCTACCTCACGGCGCGCCCGCCGGTCGGCGGCACCGCCATCGTCGTCGACGACCCGGAGACGGCGCTGACCACCCTGGGGCGAGCATCGCGGGCCCGTCTGCCCGATCGGGTGATCGGCATCACCGGGTCGGTCGGCAAGACCTCCGCCAAGGACCTGGCGGCGGCGGCGCTGCGGCGGCGGTTCACCGTGGCGGCCAGCGAGCGGTCCTTCAACAACGAGCTCGGCGTCCCGCTCACCCTCGTGAACGCGCCCGACGACGCCGAGGCGGCGGTGGTCGAGATGGGGGCCCGGGGGCACGGCCACATCGCCGAGCTGTGCGAGGTCGGTCGGCCCACCATCGCGGTGGTCACCACGGTCGAGCTCGTGCACACCGAGCTGTTCGGTGAGCTCGACGACGTCGCCCGGGCCAAGAGCGAGCTGGTGGCGGCGCTGCCGTCGTCGGGGTCGGCGGTGCTCAACGTGGTCAACCCCTTCGTGGCCGCCATGGCGTCGGTGGTGCCGGCCGGTGCCGACGTGATCACCTTCGGGTCGGGGCGCGGCGACGTGTGGGCCGACGACGTGGCCCTCGACGACGAGCTGCGGCCGTCCTTCCGGCTGGTGACGCCGTGGGGCACCGAGGACGTGCGCCTCGCGGTGCGGGGCCGCCACAACGTGATGAACGCCCTCGCCGCGGCCGGGGCGGCCCTGGCCGCCGGTGCCGGCGTCGCCGAGGTGGCCGAGGGCCTGTCGGAGGCCAGCCTGTCACCGTGGCGCATGGAGCTGCTGACCGCACGGTCGGGGGCCCGGGTGCTGAACGACTCGTACAACGCCGGGCCGGCCTCGATGACCGCTGCGCTGCAGGCCATCGACCACCTGGGGGTGGTGGGCCGGCGGGTGGCGGTGCTGGGGCCGATGGCCGAGCTCGGCCCTCGCTCGGCGGATGCGCACCGTGAGATCGCCGGGGTCGCCCACGAGCTCGGGATCGAGCTGATCGCCGTGGGCGCGCCCGAGTACACGGGCGCGCCGGCGCTGCACGTCCCCGACATCGATGCCGCCCTCGCCGCCCTCGGCGACCTCGGGCCCGACGACGCGGTCCTGGTGAAGGGCAGCCGCGTGGCCGGCCTCGAACGGCTGGCCCAGGCCCTCGTGGGTCGCTGAGCGCGACGCCACCCCTGCGCCGTGTCGTCGACCCGTCGCCCGGCGCCGGCTGGTTCCGGTGCCGTCGCCCTGCTCGACCTCGACGGCACGCTCATCGACCCTCGCCCCGGCATCACCCGGTCGGTGCAGGCCGGCTTGGCCGCCGTGGGGGTCGAGCCCGAACCGGCCGACGCCTACACGTCGTGGATCGGACCGCCGCTGCGGGAGTCGTTCCGCACCCGCGGCGGCGTGGCCCCCGAGGACCTCGATCGGGCGATCGCCGCCTACCGGGCCCGCTTCGACCGGATCGGCTGGCGAGAGCACACCGTGTACCACGGCATCCCCGAGATCCTGGCCGAGCTCGTCGGCGGAGGTTGGACGCTGGCGGTGGTCACCTCCAAGCCCGAGGTGTTCGCTCGCCGCATCGTCGAGCACCGAACGCTCGACCAGCACCTGACCGACGTGATCGGGTCCGAGCTCGACGGGCGACGCTCGGCGAAGGGGGAGCTGGTCGCGCACGCACTCGAGCGGCTCGGCGTCGGGCCGGCGCGCCTCGATCGCCCCGGCACCGGGGCCCCCGGTCCAGGCGTCGCGCTGGCCCGGTCGGTGGTCATGGTGGGCGACCGCGAGCACGACGTCGCCGGAGCCGTCGCCTGCGGGGTGCCGGCCGTCGGCGTGACGTGGGGCTACGGCGACGCCGCGGTGCTGCGGGCCGAGGGGGCGGCGGCGCTGGCCCACCGTCCGGCCGATCTGCCGGCCGTGCTGGCCGAGGTGGCCGGCTCGCGGCGGGAGCAGCGCGCCGACCGGGTCGAGGTCGCGTGCTGTTCAGGCGTCGATGGTGAGCAGGTCGGTGCCGAGCACGACCTCGCCGTCGAAGGCCTCCGCCGCCAGGTCGATCCACTCCTGCTCGAGGCCCGGCATCACGGCCGGGACCATGTGGGTGAGCACCAGGGTGCGCACGCCGGCCCGAGCGGCCGTCTCGGCCGCGTCCCGGACGCTCGAGTGGTAGTCGACGACGTCCTGGATGCGCGAGACCGGGATCTTCTCGATGAGGTCAGGTAGGATCACCGTCTGGACGTAGACGTCCGCGCCGGCGCACAGTCGATCGAGGCCGTCGCAGGGCACGGTGTCGCCGGCCAGCACGACGCTCTTGTCGCCGACCTCGAAGCGCAGGCCGATGGTGGGGCGGACCGGCGCGTGGTCGGTCGGCGCCGCCACGACCCGGACGCCCGGGAACCCGTCGATCTCGCCGTCGGCCACCTCGGTCACGTGGTTCACCGGCGGCTCGTCGATGTCGTCGTGGTGGGCGATCCGGTAGCCGATGTCGGTCTCGAGCATCGCCATCGTGCGCTCGACCACATCGGCGGTGCCCGGCGGGCCCACGACCGTGAGCGGGTTGGGACCGAACGACATGGCCCAGCGCGTGGTGATGACGTCGTTGAGGTCGGTCGTGTGGTCGCTGTGCAGGTGGGTGAGCAGCAACCCGCCGAGGGTCATCGGCAGCACGCCGGCGGCGGCCAGGCGCATGAGCACCCCTCGTCCGCAGTCCACCAGGAGGTCGGTGCCGGCGGCCCGCACCAACGTGGCCGGCCCGGCCCGGTTCGGGTCCGGCAGGGGGCTCCCCGTGCCCAGCAGCACCACCTGCAGCTCGTCGGCCATCGTTCGCCCCCCGGGTCGGTCGCTCCCGGCCGACCCTAGATAGTGGCAGTCAATGTGTCAATAGATCGGTCGTGGCGGGAGGGATCGGATCCCGGCCCTTCGCACGGCGAGCCGAGCGCGGATCGGGACGGCCTCGGCGGCCGCTCCGATCGGGTGTCGGGAGCGCGTCAGGCCGCCGCCGTCACTGCGGGACGGTGGCCTGGGCCATCTCGTAGGAGGGCAGCTGCTCGATGCGGGTGAGGACCCAGTCGAACTCGCCGCTCATCACCGGGGCCTTGCAGTACTTGCACACCCCCGCCAGGTCGAGGTCGAGGGGGGCGCCGCAGTTCGGGCACTTCTTGTTCATGGTGCCCTGGTTCGGCTTGGTCACCGCCTTCGACGAGCGCTGGTACACCCAGTCCTCGGCCCAGTCGGCGATCTGCTTGTTGCCCCGTACGACCTTGCGCTTGTCGTCGTCGAGCTCGATGTCGTAGTCGGCGCAGCTGGCGAAGTAGCGCACCGCGATGGTGTCGAACGACTCGTCGGAGTTGGCGGCCACGATGCGGCTGTTCTGGATCGCCAGGTTCTCGAGCACGTTCTGCTTGTTGGCCGAGATGTACTGGTCGATCTGGAACTTGTGCTGCTGCCAGATGCCGTCGTGCATCACCTGGCGGCTCAGCTCGGGCTTGCGCTCGGTCCACGCCTGCTGGATGGTGAAGAACGCCCGGTTCACGTCGGAGAGGAAGTCGTCCTCGTTGAAGGCGGGGTCGTGCTCCTTGATCTTGGCGACGCCCGCCTCGACGTCGGCCCGGGAGGTGACCTGGGCCGCGCCGGCGTTGCCGAGCATCGCTCCCGAGTAGGCCGCGGCGGCGTCGGCGTCGAAGGTGGGCGACAGCCCGGCGTGGGTGGCCGCGCCACCGCCCTTCTTCGCCGACCGGATGGCGACGAGGATGAAGATGACGATGATGAACAGGCAGATGCCGCCGAAGATGAGGGCGAAGACCGCCCCGACGGCGCCACCGGTGCCCGAGCTCCCGCCGAAGCCGGAGCTGCTCGAGCCACCGCTCGAGAACCCACCGCCGCTCGAGCTGCGACCGCTGCTCGAGCCGCCGCCGCTGGAGCGGCCGCCACCCGAGCCGCCACCGGCGCGCAGCAAGATCTCCCCGGCCACCGCGTAGAGGTGGCCCAACCCGTACCCGGCGATCGACATGGTGCTCAGGACGCGGGGGGAGCCGGAGGAGCAGGCGGGGGCGGCGGCGAGTTGGGGTCAGAGCCCCCGGCCGGCGGTGCCGGCGGGGCGGGTGGTGCCGGCGGGGCCGGCGGGGCCGGCGGCGGCGCCTGCTGGTCGGATGCCGGAGCCGGCGGCGCGGGGGGCTGTGGCGGAGGCGGCTGCGGGGCGGGCGGCGCCGGTGCGGCGGCGTTGGGGTCGTAGCCCGGCTGGGGCGGCGGCGCGGCGTAGCCCTGCCCCGGCGCCGTGGGGGGCGCCGCCGCGGCCGCCGGCGCGGCGGCCGCCACCGGGGCAGGTGTGCCGACCGGGGTGCCGCAGCTGGCGCAGAACTTGGCCCCCACGGCCAGCTCGGTGCCGCAGTTGGCGCAGAACTGGCGCTGGCCGAGCGGGGTGCCGCAGTTGGCGCAGAACTTGGCCCCTGGTGCGTTGGAGGCGTTGCACTGCGGGCAGGCGACCGCCGGACCCGCCGCCGCACCGGCGGGCGCGTAGCCGGCGCCGCCACCCGGGAAGCCGGGGGCCGGCGGCGGTGTGGCTGGTGCCGGCAGGTTCTGGCCCACGATGCCCTGGCCCATGCCGAGCCCCGTGGCCAGGAACGCGCCCTGCACGCCGGCGCCGCCGCCCTTGGACATGCCCTCGCCCGCGCCGATGAGCGCCTCGCCGGCGGCGTAGTTCTGGAACGAGCCGGCCAGCCGCGAGTAGGCGGTGTCCTTGGCGAGGCCCTTGAGCTTCTCCTCGTCCTCGTCGTCGAGGTTGACGTCGAAGTTGCCCATGCGGGCGATGGTCATGCCGTAGGTGGCCAGCTCGTTGTTGGCGGCGGTGATGACGGCCTGCTCGATCTCGGGTGTGTACGCCGACAGGCCGAGGATGGGCCAGCCGTTGCGCACGATCTGGCGGGTGATCTCGGTGCGCATCACCTTCATCAGCTGCTGGTCGACCCAGTCGCCGATGGCGTCGTTGTTGGAGACGTCGACGGTGCCGGTGAGGTTGAGGATCAGCCGCTGGGGGTCGACCACCTGCAGCGCGTACTCGCCGAACACCCGGAGGGTGATGATGAGCCCCGTCTGGGGGTCCTGGACGTTGTCGATGCGCCCGCCGAAGGTCTCGCCGGTGTACTCGCGGGTGCCGACGAAGTAGATCTCGGCCCGGTAGGCGTTGCCGTTGGTGGCCCAGTCGATGACGATGCCGAGGAACATGATCTCGTCGGCGTCGAGCTTGTGCTGGCCGGGGCCGAGCGTGCCGAGCACCTCGCCCTTGTTCATGAACACCGCGACCTGGTCGGCCTCGACGATCGCTCGGGCGCCCTTGCGGATGGTGATGTCGGGCCACTTGAAGACGATCTGGCGCTTCTTGTCGTCCGGCACGGCGATGAACTGCCGAGCGACCTCGTTCCGGATGATGCCCATGGGACTCCCTGGTGGGGGGCTCGCGAGGAGCGGTGGATCGGGGAACGGTGACCCGTTGTGCTGCCGATGATACCAACCGGGCCGGAAGCAGCCCTGAGCGGTTGCTACTCAGTCGGCGCCGGCCCGCTACTCATGAGCGCGGGGACCGGCGTGCGGGCCTCGATCGTCGCCCCGTCGGGCCCCGTCGGGTCCCGACGGCGGCGGGGCCGGCCACCGCACCGCGGGGCCGGTCACCGCACCGCGGGGCGACCTCGTGGGCGCACCGATGGCCGGTACGCTCGCCGATCTCATGCGAGTCCGAGGCGCGAAGGCGGGGCGACCCGGGCGGTCGACCCGCCCACCGGTGGCGGTGGCCGTCCTGCTGGCCGTCGCGGCGCTGGCCGCCGGGCTCGCCGCGTGCTCGTCGGGTGGCCCCGACACCTCGCGGGTCGACGCGCAGGGCCGCCGTCGCCCCAACGTCCTGGTCGTCATGACCGACGACCAGACGCTCGAGTCCATGCGGGTCATGCCCATCACCGGTCGGCAGCTCGTGGCCGAGGGGACGAGCTTCACGAACTTCTACGACAGCTTCCCCAACTGCTGCCCGTCTCGTGCGACCTACCTCACCGGCCAGTACGCCCACAACACCGGGGTCGAGGACAACCTGCCGCCACTGGGCGGCTACGCCAAGCTGCGCTCCGACGAGACGCTGCCCGTGTGGCTCCAGCGGGCCGGCTACTGGACGGCCAGCGTCGGCAAGTACCTCAACACCTGGGGCCAGAGCGGCGACATCGCCCCCCCGCCCGGCTGGAACCGCTGGTTCGGCCTGATCGACCCGACGACGTACCAGTACTACGGCTACAGCGTGTCGGTGGACGGGCAGCGGCGCGACTACGGGCAGGCGCCCGAGGACTACCAGACCGATGTGCTCGGCCAGGAGGTGGTCGACACCATCCGCGGGCGGGCCGGTCAGGACCAGCCGTGGTTCGTGTCGTTCACCCCGCTGTCACCCCACGCCGAGAAGCCCGAGACCTCCCAGACCGAGCAGACCGAGAACGACGGGCAGTTCCGGTGGGCGTTCCCGAAGCCGGCGCCCCGCCACGAGCGGTCGCTCGTGGCCAAGGCCCCACGCGGTCCCGCCTTCGACGACGCCAACCTCGGCAAGCCCCCGGCCCTGCAGGCCAAGCCGGCGCTGACCGACGGCGTCCAGAAGCTCATCGACCAGGGCTACCAGCTCGAGCTCGAGACGCTGCAGGCGACCGACGAGTGGGTGGGCAGGATCATGGACACCCTGCGCGAGACGGGTCAGCTCGAGGACACCGTCGTCGTGTTCACCTCCGACAACGGGTTCTTCCACGGCGAGCACCGCCTGGCGTTCGTCAAGTACTACCTGTACGAGCCGGCTGTGCACGTGCCCCTGGTCATCCGCGGCGGCGGCTTCCCGAAGAACAAGAAGGTGGACCAGGTCGCGGTCAACGCCGACCTGGCACCCACCATCCTCGCCCTGACGGGGGCCCAGGCGGGCGGGATCGAGCCCGACGGCCGCGACCTGGCACCCCTGGCCCGCGATCCGAAGGTCGCGGCTGACCGCGGGGTGCTCCTGGAGAACAGGTCCAAGGGCGGCGCCGAGCACAGCGAGGCGATCCACACCGAGCGCTACGTGTACATCGAGACCGACGGCGCGACCTCGAGGGAGCTGTACGACCTGGAGAAGGACCCCGACCAGCTCGCGAACCTGGCCGGTGATCCCGCCGTGGCGTCGCTGGAGGCCGAGCTGGCCCGGCGCCTGGACAAGCTCCGATCCTGCGCCGGGGCGGCGTGCAACGAAGGTCCGTCGGGCTGACGCGCCCGGCGTCGCCGCGGCCCCGCGCCCACAGGGTCGGCCGGTCGGTCATCTCCGCACCTGACGGGTCTCGCCGGTCAGCGGGCCGCGGCCCGGGCCGAGGCGCTCGCCCGCACGACGGCCGTGCGGTCGTCGCCGGGCAGCGCGGGAGCGAACACCCGGTCCGTGCGGCGGGCCACCCGCACCGTGACCGTCGCCGTGGCCGGATCGACCTCGACGAGGGTCTGGTCGGCGAGCAGGCCCCGCAGGCCCTGCGCCTCGAGCGATCGGGCGGCGGCGGTCCGGGCCCGGTCGGGGTCGAGGCGCACGACGCCCGACGACCGCAGCGTCGCGGTGTCGACGCCCGCCCCTGCGGCGTCGGTGGCGGCCGACGCGGCAGCGTCGAGGAGCTCACGTTGGGCGAGGTGGGTGACGCTCAGGTCGACGGCGAGCCCGCCGAGCACGAAGACGATCAGCACGCCGGCAGGCACCAGGAGCAGGCTCGAGCCCCGGTCCCCCCGAGTCCGGCGGCGGCGCCGCGGTTCGGTCGCTCCGCGTCCCCCGACCTCGGCGGCTGAGGCGCCGACGGGGCGGCGGGCTCGCGGCGGCGACCCCGTGGGCCCGGTCAGCACCGTGCCTCACCCGGAAGGTCGGAGCGGTAGGGGTCGATCAGCTCGCTGTGCACCGAGCGCACGCTGACGCCTCGGCCGACACCGCCGAGCCACGGCAGCGACACGAGGGGGACGGTGTAGCGGGCCTCGACGGTGAGGCGACCACACCGCCGCCATGGCTCGCCGTCGTCGCCGACGCGGAGGTCGACGCGGTCGGGGTCTCGCCCGAGGCCGGCGGCGGCGTCGCGGGCGGCCCGTCGGGCGGTGAGCGCCGCGGTCGTCGCATCGTCGGCCTCCACGGCTCGGCGGGCTCCGGCCCGGGCGGCCGCCGAGGTCGCCAGCTTGGCGTCGACCACCGCCCAGGCGTTGGCGACGACGAGGCCGCCGATGACGAACACGAGCAGGCCGAACGGCAGCATCTCGATGCCCCCGGCCTGGCCGTCGTCGCCGTGGAGGCGGCCCGTGGCCCTCATCGGGGCGCCTCGACGCGCAGGGTCACGACTCGGTCGACGCGGTCGACCCCGAGGTGGGCCGGCAGCCCGGGCAGCGTGAACCGGGGGTTGTCGACGACCACGTGGAGGGCGACCTCGTCGGGCGTGCTGCGGGACCAGTCGAGCTGTGCCGTCGCCCCCTGCCGCCCGAGCAGCTGGCGCACCCGGGCCTCGGCCTCGCGCTGGGCCGCCGCGACCTCGTCGGGGTCGCGGTGGTCGACCCGAGCCCCGGCGACGGCGCGGGCGCCGCTGTACGCGGCGTCGGTGACCACCGACGAGGCGTGCAGGTCGACGAGCAGCTGGACCGTGAACAGCACGAAGCCGAGGAACACGAGGAGCCCCGCGGCGCTCGACAGCAGCCCGGCGCCGGCGTCTCCCAGCGCGCCCGCCGGCGAGCCCGGGCGCGGTCGCCTGCCGGTCCGCCGCCGCAGCCCTCCTGCCGCGCGCTCGACCGGAGCGGCAGCCATCGACCGGCGCCGCGGCGAGCGAACCGGGCTCACGGCGCGTCGTTGCCGATCTGCTCCACCTTCTGGTTGGTGGTGGTCTCGGTGGTGCGCCACATGCGCTGGAAGCCGATCCACATGGCGGCGCCGAGGAAGGCCATGATCAGCACGGCGATGGCGGCGGAGATGACGCCCTCGCCGGCGTCGCCTCGCAGCCGCGGGGCGCGGTCGCCGGTGGAGGCGGAGGTGGACGACCTCGGGCTCGGCATGGTGGTGCTCCTTCGGTGGTGATGGTGGGCGTGGACGACGACGACCGGCGTGGTCAGCCCTCGGTGAAGAGGCGGAGCGCCTCGAGGAACGGCACGGCGAGGAACAGCACGCCGGGGACGAGGGTCGCGACGGTGACGGGGATCCACACCTGTTGGGAGCGACGCTCGATGGCCTCGAGCAGCTCTCGGTGCACGTCGCGGCGGATGGCCCGCGCCTCGTCGCTGACGAGGCGGCCGAGGTCGGCCGCCTCGCGGTTCATGGAGAGCACCCCCACCAGCCGGTCGAGCGCATCGACGTCGGCGCGCTCGGCCCACTCGCGCAGTGCGGCGCTCTCGGACAGCCCGTGGCGGATGCGGTTGTCGACACGGCGCAGGTCGCGCGCGCATGCGCCCGAGCCCCGCGCCGCGATCCGATGGAGCGCGGCGCCGAGCGACCACCCGGCGGACACGAGCATGCCGAGCTGCTCGGCCACGACCGGCAGCTCGTGCAGGAGCCGGCGCTGGTGATCCGCCGACGCCGTCGCCGCCTGCTGCTCGAGCACGAGGAAGGCGAGCAGTGGCGCGCCGAGCAGGGCCAGCAGCGCGACCGCCGGGGGCAGGGCGAGCAGCAGCGTCAGCGCCGCCGCCAGGGCGAAGGCGCCGACGGACCATCCCAGCTGGCGGAGGCGGAACGCCTGGACGTCGAGCGACGAGTCGACCCGGTCGAGTCGTACGGCCAGCTCCTCGCCGACCCCGAACAGCCGGGCGATGCGGTCGCCGAGGTCGCGCGCGACCGGGGCGACGACGTCGCGGAACGACGCCGCCGACAGCAGGGTGGTCCGCCGCGCCGGACGTGGCGCCCGGGGCACGTACGGCGAGAGCCGATCGACCAGCCGGGGTCGGCGGAACCACGGCGCCTCGGCCAGGACCAGGACCAGCCCGACGAACAGGGCGAGCCCCGCCAGGGCGAGGGAGCGGGTCACCGGTCGAACACCCGCTGCTCGTCGGGCAGGCGCATGATGCGCCCGGCCCACCACCAGCACGCCACGGTCAGCAGCAGCGCCACCACCACGATCGCCTGGCCGGTGGGCGTCTGGTAGGCGTCGCGACCGGTGCCGAGCGAGACCCCGGCCAGTGCCATGCCGAGCGGGACGATCAACGTGAAGCGCCGAGCGAAGCGGACCCCGGCTTGGCGGGCCCGGGCGTCCTTGCGGCCCTGGCTGTCCTGGAGGCGGTCTTCGGCGAGCGCCTCGAGGCGGCGGGCGAGATCGGTGCCGCCGACCTGGTGCGCGACCAGCAGCGTCTCGCAGGCGGCGTCGGCGGTCGGATCGGCGAGCCGGGCCTTGAGCAGATCGAGGGTGCGGTCGAAGTCGGTCGACAGCAGCCACTGGCGGTGGGCGGCGGCGAAGGCGTCCTGGAGGGCGACGGGTCCGCGGGCACCGGCTTCGAACAGCGCCTGCGGGACCGACCGCCCACCCGACGAGGTGAGGATCCGGATCTCCTCGATGAGCCGCGGCCAGGCCTCCTGGGCGTGCGCCCGCCGGGTCTGCCGGCGCTGGTGCCACCCGGTGACGGGGGCCGCGGCGGCGAGCACCCCGCACACGACGGCGGCCACGGACCCCCCGAACAGCGCATACCCGACGAGCGCGCCGAGCCCGCCGACGCCGGCCACGGCGACGGCGGCCTCCGCAGGGGGGACGTCGTCGAGACCGGCCTGGGCGAGCCAGGTCCGAGCGGCGCGCCGTCGTCGACGGGCGCGTGACGGCGCCGTGCCGGGGCCCGGCCCGACCCCGCGCCACCCGAGCCACGAGGTGTACACGAGGAAGGTGCCGTAGGCGGCGGCGAGGGCGGCGAGCAGCGCGGTCATGGCGTCGCTCCCCGGCTGACGGCTCGCGTGGCGAGCAGGCCGGCGAGGTCGAGGTCGGCGAAGGCGAACGCCCGCCCGGCCCGAACGGGGAGATGGCCGGTTGCTGCCAGCGGTGCGTCGGGCCCGGGTGCGGTGAACACCTCGGTGACGGTGAAGTGGGCGCCGTCGGGGGCCGAAGCGAGATCCTCCACCGCCACGATCTCGGTCACCCGGGGTCCGCCGGCGGTGCGGGTGCAGTGCACGACCACGTCGATCGCTTCGGTGACCAGCGCGTTCAGCGCGGTCAACGGCAGCTCGCTCGACGTCTCGGCGAGCTGGGCGATGAACCGCAGGCGAGACAGGGCCTGGCGGGCGGAGCCGGCGTGGATCGTCGTGAACCCCTTGACCCCGGAGGACAGCGTGAGCAGCAGCGGCAGCGCCTCCCGGTCGCGGACCTCCCCGACGATGGCCACGTCGGGCGCCATCCGCAGGAAGCCGGCCACCAGCCGGCGGAGGTCGACGCCGGGCCGATCGGGGCGTGGCGGCCGCGTCTGCATGCTCGCGACGTTGGCCACCGGCACGTCGGCCTCGAACACCTCCTCGGCGATGACGACCCGCAGGGAGGGGTCGAGCTCGGCCGCGCAGCACGAGAGCAGCGTGGTCTTGCCCGAGCCGGGGGCGCCGGCCACCAGGATCGACAGGTTGGCCCGCACGCAGGCCCGGAGGAAGCGGGCGGCCTCGGGCGTGAGCATCCGACGGTCGACGAGCTCTTCCAGCGAGCGGAACGGCACGCCGGTGAACTTCCGGATGTTGACCATGAGGTGGCCGCCGCGGGCCACGTCGCCGTGCACGATGTGGAGCCGTGCCCCGTCGTCGAGCTGGGCGTCCTGCAACCCCTCGGTCGGGTCGAGGGTGCGGTGGCTGCCCGACGAGCGGTCGAGGATGCGGGTCAGGGTCCGCACCACGTGGTCGTCGTCGTGGAAGCCCTCGTCGTGGTAGCCGCTCGGCCCGCTGTGTCGCTTCACGAAGACCTGGTCGGGGGCGTTGACCATGATCTCCCACACGTCGGGGTCGGCCAGCAGGGGCTCCAGAGGCCCGAAGCCGGCGAGGTTGCGCAGGGCGCGCTCGGCCACCTGCTCGTCGTCGACGAGGTCGAGCACCCGCAGGCCGCGCCGGACGTCGTCGTGCCAGTCGTCGATCGCCTCGGCGATGAGGCGGCGCAGCGCGTCGGCCCCGGCGGCGGTGGCGACGTCGAGCTCGGCCCGCTTGGCCCGCTCCTGGACGGTGGCCTCGATCTCGGCCAGCGGCGAGGGTGTCCGCCGCGCGTCGGTCGTGGCGCTGTCCGGGTCGACAAGTGGCCGCCGCCGGACCCGCGCGTCGTGCGGTCCCGCCGTCGTGGTCACCCCGTCGCCTCCTGCTCGGTCCAGGATCCGAGCGTGCCGGGGCGGATCGGCACCGGCTCGACCGGTGTCGATCGGGCGGCGCTGCGGGCCGCCTGCTGGATGACGGCGTGGACCGCCTCCGCCGCGGCGGTGGCGAGCGGCGTGGGCAGCGGTCGGCCGTCCACGAGCAGCTGGTCAAGGCGTCGCCGCTCGGGCAGGAACAGCACGGGGTTCACGGGGTCGGCCCCGTCGGGCCGCTCGAGGGAGTGGATGGCCGCGCTCAGCTCGGCACGGCTCCGGGCGGCGCGCGGCGCGGCCACCACCGTGGGCAGGATGCGGGCCGGCGTCACACCGAGCCGGCGGACCTCACCCAGCAGTCGCACCAGGCGATGGACGCCTTGGGGGCTCGGGCGCCCCGTGACCACCACCACGTCGGCCTCGGCGACCGCCGTGCGAGCGAGCACGTTGCGGTCCTCGATGTCGACGGAGCCGCACGCCTCCTCTCCCTCGAGGTCGGGGTCGCAGTCGCACACGACCGCCGTGAAGGCGCGTCGCAGACCGTCGACGGCGGCCCCCACCGCCCGGGGACGGAGGGTGGTCCAGTCGCGGTGCCGGCGCAGCCCGAGGAGCAGGGCGTACCTCCGTTCCGGGTCGGCGAAGCAGAGGTCGCGGATCTCCTCGGCGGACGGGGTCGAGCTCCGATGGGCCTCCACGAGCTCCTGCACGCCGGGCACGACGTCACCCACGTCGTGCAGGACCGCCTGGTCGGCGTCGAGGGCCAGGTCGGCGAGCACGACCCGGCCGCGATGGCGGGGGTCGGCGCCGAGCCCCTGGGCGACGGCCATGGACGTGACCGAGGTCCCGCTGCCGCCGGCGCCCACCACGGCGACCAGGCGCCCCCGCCAGGTGCGTGGCAGCGCCGCCGCCGCCGGCTCGGGCACGGGCCCGTCGGCCCGTCGCACGGGTGTGGCGTGGTCGACGAGCGCCTCCAGCAGCGCGCCCGGCTCGAGCTGCTCGGGGAGCACGGCATGCACGCCCATCGATCGCCAGTCCGCACGGCGTCGCCCGTCGTCGACCACGAGCACGGCGCACCCGGCAGCGGTGGCCGCCGCCACGAGGTCGAGGTCGACCACTCCCAGGCCGCCGTCCACCAGCAGCGCCGAGAGGGCCGTCGGTGATTGCAGGTGCGCCCGCAGCTCGGCGGGCGAGACGCACTTGCGGAAGTCGATGGGCAACGTGGCGCCGGTCGACCAGCGCCCGACGTCGGCGAACCACGTCGAGCGGGGTCGGGCCAGGCCGACCACCACGAAGCGGTCCCGGCCGCTCACCCGCCGGTCCGGGTCGTCGTCGTCGTGGACCGCTCACCCGCGCCGCTCGAGGCGGAGGCGGCGACCTCCGAACGGGCGGGGCCCGGCGTGCGGGCCTCGGGCGAGGGGCTCGCTGCCGCGCTGGTCCCGGTCGCCCGCACGAGGGTCACCGCCGCCACCTGGCTGGCATGGGCGACGCGCACCACCTCGTCGTCGGTGGGCAGCGCGACGGTCACCGTGACCTTCCCGGCGGCGCCGAGCGCCCCGCGACCGACCTCGCCGGCCCGCACGAGCGGCACGGTCCGGGCGACCACCTGGGTGAGCGCCGCCTCGCCCGAGCCGTAGGTGGCGATGACGTCGAGGTGCTCGCCCGGGACCAGGGCGCCGTCGAGGGCGCGATCGCGGTCGACGGAGAACGAGAACACCCGTGCCCCGGGCGGTGCCTCGTCCTCGGCGAGCACGGTCGTGCGGAGGACCGGATCGCCGGCGGCGAGCGGGGTCACGCTCACCGACCCGACCACGTCGCCGGTCTGCGCGTAGGTGCGCCCGGCGAGCTCGGCGGGCAGGTCGACCGGCCGCTCGTCGACGTCGGCCTCGGTGAGGCGCTGGCCGGCCGGCACGTCGGCGGTGGCCACCACGACGGTCCCGGTGGGCCCGGTGCGTGCCGAGCGCACCGTGGCGAAGGCCGTCACGGCGGCCACCGACACCAGCAGCGCACCCACGACGGCACGGCTGGAGGGCAGCGCGGAGCGCCCGGCGAACGGACGACCGCCGGCGGGTGGGGGCGACGCAGAGCCCGACGATGCCGTCTCGGCGGCCGAGTTCACGACCACGCCGGGAGGGGCTCGGGGAGTGGGGGGACGGTCACGGGTGGCGCAACCTAGGGATGGCCCCGGACGAACTCAAGATGACATCGGACACAGCGAAAGACGTGGAAAGCGCTGGCGGGAGCACGGCTCGTGATCGCCCGCGCCGAACGAGGGATCACGGCCACCGAACGGGACCAGCAGGTGGCGCCCATCACCGACAAAGCGGCCGAGCACCGCGCCGGGCACGCCACCGCAGCACCGTCTCCATCGAAAGTGTCGAAGAATTGCCGACAGTGAGTAGACTGCACGATGTGAGCTCCGCCGACTCCGACACCGGCGACGCCATCCGGTGGCTGAGCACCGCCGAGGCGGCCAACCGCCTCGGCATCACGCCACGGACGCTGTACCGGTTCATCGACGAGGGGCAGCTGCCCGCCTATCGGTTCGGGCGCGTCATCCGGCTCAAGGCCAGCGAGGTGGACGCCTTCATCGAATCGTGCCGGATCGAGCCGGGCACGCTCGAGCACCTCTACCCCGAGCCGACCGGCGACGCCGACGGCGGGCGCTGATCCTTCCGCGTCACGTCCGCCCCAGGCAGCCCCAGGGGTCGTCGAGGAGGGTGACCTCGTCGAGGGCGAGGAGCGGGAGGTGGGCGAGCGACCGGTCGTCGCGGCGAACGGCGAGCACGTCGGCCCCGACGTGCTCCAGCTCGCCGACGGTGGTGCCGCCGGGCCCGACCGGCACCTGCACCCGCACGCCGTCCCCGGCGATGCCGGCGAGCAGGGCGTGACGGTCGGCCCCGGCCGGCCGGCGCCGCGAGGTCGGCGCGCCCTGCGTCCGGCGGCGGACACCACGGTGAGCGCAGCCGTCGCCACGAGCGTCAGGCGATGGGCGGCGGTGTGCACGACGACGCCGTCGTCGCCCACCCAGAGGATGGCCCCTTGCACGGTGCGTCCGGACCGCAGGTGGAGGGAGACCGGCTCGCCCCGTTCGGCCAGGTCGACCAGCACGGCGGCGACGGTGGCCTCCTCGGCGGCTTGGCGCTGCAGCGACGACGCCCGAGCCCGCTCGCGGGCGGCGTGGTCGGCGCGGGTCTCGGCCAGCCACACGTCGGGGGACGGCTCCCCGCCGGCCGGCCCCGGTCCGCTCGTCGGCATGCGCCGAGCGTAGGCCCGGCGTCCACACCCGGCGGTGCGGTCCGGACCAGGCGGTAGGCTGGCGGGCGCCCATGACCGGCACGCAGCTGACGATCAACGTCCCCGGCAACCACCTCATGGTGGGCCTGCTCGGCCAGCGCGATGAGCTGCTGCGCCTCGTGGAGCAGGCCTTCCCCGACACCGACGTCCACGTGCGGGGCAACGAGATCAGCGTGCACGGACCGGCGGCCGATCAGGCGGCGCGGGTCTTCGAGGAGCTGGTGCTGCTGCTCGAGCTCGGCCACCCGCTCGAGCCGGCCTCGGTCGGGCGCACCATCGACATGGTGAAGGCCGACGAGCGGCCGTCGGAGGTGCTGACCGCCGAGGTGCTGCGGGCCGGGCGTGGTCGTTCGGTGCGGCCCAAGTCCAGCGGTCAGAAGCGCTACGTCGACGCCATCCGCGGCAACGTCATCACGTTCGCCCTGGGGCCGGCGGGCACGGGCAAGAGCTGGCTGGCGGTGGCCAGCGCCGTGCAGGCCCTGCAGGCCAAGGAGGTCGACCGGATCATCCTCACCCGTCCGGCGGTGGAGGCCGGCGAGCGGCTCGGCTTCCTGCCGGGCGACCTGATGGCCAAGGTCGACCCCTACCTCCGGCCGCTGTACGACGCGCTCCACGACATGGTCGGCGCCGAGGGGGCCCAGCGCATGCTGGAGAAGGGCACCGTCGAGGTGGCGCCGCTGGCGTTCATGCGCGGTCGCACCCTCAACGAGAGCTTCATCATCCTCGACGAGGCCCAGAACACCACGCCCGAGCAGATGAAGATGTTCCTGACGCGCATCGGGTTCGGGTCCAAGGCGGTCGTCACGGGTGACACGACCCAGGTCGACGTGCCCGGCGGGCGCAGCGGGCTGGTCGGGCTCGAGGACGTCCTCGGCGGCATCGACGGGCTCGCCTTCGTGCGGCTGTCGAGCCGCGACGTCGTGCGCCACCGGATCGTGCAGGCCATCGTCGACGCCTACGAGGCGGCGGCCGCCGACGCCGGGTCCGAGCGGCCGCCGGGCGAACGCCCAGGTCGATGAGCGCCTCGCCGCCCCGCGGGCCACGGGCGACGGTGCACGTCGCCGACGAGCAGGACGCGGTCGACGTCGACCGGACGCGGTGGGCGAGGCTGGCGTCGGCCGTGCTCGACGAGCTGGGGGTCGACGCCGGCGCCGAGCTGACGGTCACCTTCGTCGACGAGCCGGCGATGGCCGAGCTCCACGTGGCGCACCTCGGCGTGCCGGGGCCCACCGACGTGCTGTCGTTCCCGGTCGACGGCGAGGCGGCGGCGCCCGAGCTGACCGAGGCTGCAGCCGCGGCCGGTACGGGCACGCCGCGCCTGGCAGGGCGGCTCCACGGGCTGCCCACCGGGCCCGAGCCCTGGCTGCTGGGCGACATCGTGGTGTGCCCCGCAGTGGCGGTCCGCCAGGCCGGCGAGCACGCCGGCACGCCCGACGACGAGGTGGCGCTGCTCGTCGTGCACGGGATCCTCCACCTGCTCGGCCTCGACCACGCCGCCGACGACGAGCGGGCGGTGATGCAGGCGTGGGAGCGCGCCCTGCTCGCCCGCCACCACGGTCCGACGGCTCGCGACCCCTGGGCGGCGTGATGGACGGCACCGAGCTCACCCTGCTGGTCGTCGTGCTCGTGCTGATCGCGATCTCCGCCTACCTCGCGCTGGCCGAGACCGCCCTCACCCGGATCAGCAAGGCCCGGGCATCGGCGCTGGTCGAGGAGGGTCGGCCGGGGGCGGTGCGCCTGCTCGAGCTGGTGTCCAAGCCCGAGCGGTTCCTCAACCCCGTGCTGCTGGTCGTGCTGGTGTGCCAGGTCGTGCAGGCGGCCCTCACCGGCGTGCTGGCCGACCGGCTGTTCGGGGCGTGGGGCATCGCCATCGCCACCTTCGTCAACGTCGTGCTGGTGTTCGTGTTCGCCGAGGCGGCCCCGAAGACGTGGGCGGTGCTCAACCCCGACCTGGCCGCCCTGGCGTCGGCCCGGCCGGTGTCTGCGCTGGTGCGGTTCCCGCCGATCCAGCTGCTGTCCCGCGGCCTGATCGGGTTGACCAACGTGATCCTGCCGGGCAAGGGCCTCAAGGAGGGGCCGTTCGTCTCGGAGGAGGAGCTGCTGGCGCTGGCCGACGTGGCCGTGGAGGAGGAGGTGCTCGAGGAGTCCGAGCGCGTCCTCATCGAGCAGATCATCGAGTTCGGCGACACCGTCGTGCGCGAGGTGATGGTGCCCCGCCCCGACATGGTCGCCGTGCCCGCCGACTTCCGCGTGGGCGATGTCATGGAGGTGGCGATCCTCAACGGCCTCAGCCGCCTGCCCGCCTACCGCGAGGGCGCCGACGACGTCGTCGGGGTCGTGTACGCGAAGGACCTCATGCGGGCCGAGCGCGACGGCCACGCCTCCCTGCCCGTCTCGGAGGTGCTGCGACCGGCCCGGTTCGTGCCGGAGACCAAGAAGGTGGCCGAGCTGCTGCGCGAGATGCAGGCCGAGCGCTACCACCTGGCGATCGTGGTGGACGAGTACGGCGGTACGGCCGGCCTCGTCACCCTGGAGGACCTCATCGAAGAGCTCGTCGGCGAGATCCGCGACGAGTACGACCGCGAGGAGCCGATGGTCGAGCCGTTGCCCGACGGCGACGTGCGGGTCAACGCCCGGATGCCCGTCGACGAGGCGAACGACCTGCTCCACGCCGCCCTGCCCGAGGGCGACTGGGATTCGATCGGCGGGCTCGTGCTGCACCTGCTCGGCCATGTCCCGGCCCCGGGCGAGTCCGTCGAGTCCGACGGCTGGGAGCTCACCGTCGAGCGCATGCAGGGCCGGCGCATCCGCGGCGTGCGCATCCGCCGGTCGGCCACCGGGGCCGACGGCGGCGATCCCCGGGGTGGTGACTCCCCGGGCACCGATCGCGACGACGCCGCACGATCGGTGGGCGGGTCGAGGTCGTCGGGCCCCTCGGCGGCGGGGGCCTGAGCGTGCGGTCGGGCTTCGTCGCGCTGGCCGGGCGGCCCAACGTCGGCAAGTCGACGCTGCTCAACGCCATCCTCGGCACCAAGGTGTCGATCGTGTCCGACAAGCCCCAGACCACCCGCACGCAGGTTCGGGGAGTGCTGCACCGGCCCGGCGCCCAGATCGTGTTCGTCGACACCCCGGGCATCCACAAGCCGCGCACGGCGCTCGGCGAGCGGCTCAACACGGTGGCGACCGAGAGCGTGGGTGACGTCGACGTCGTGTGCCTCGTCGTCGACGCCACCGCGCCCATCGGGCCCGGCGATCGGTTCATCGCCGAGCGGCTGCCTCGGGACGCGGTGGTGGTGGTCAACAAGGTCGACCTGGCCTCACCCGACCAGGTCGTCGGCCAGCTCGCCCGGGCCGCAGAGCAGCTCGACCTCGGCGAGTACTTCCCCGTGTCGGCCCGCACCGGTGCCGGCGTCGAGCCGCTGGTGGAGCACCTGGTCGCGCGGTTGCCCGAGGGTCCCGCCTACTACCCCGAGGACATGGTCACCGACCTGCCCGAGCCCCACTGGGTCGCCGAGCTGGTCCGCGAGCAGCTCCTGGCCGTCACCCGGGAGGAGCTGCCCCACTCCATCGCCACCCGCGTCACCGAGTGGGAGTGGCCCCACATCCGGGTGGAGATCCTCGTCGAACGGGACTCCCAGAAGGGCATCGTGATCGGGCGCAAGGGCGCGGTGCTCAAGCACGTCGGCACCGCCGTCCGCCGCCAGCTGCCCGAAGGCGCCTACCTCGAGCTCGTCGTCAAGGTCGACAAGGACTGGCAGCGCCGGGCCCGGTCGCTCGACCGCCTCGGCTTCTGATCCCGAGGTGCCCGTCCACGGTGCCCGCAGGCGTGCCCCCGTCTCTTGACCGGATCTTGAGACATCGTGAAGCCTGCGCAGACCAACTTGTCCTACCTTCTCCACCATGGCGGAAGAGCGCAGGGCCATCCACGCCTACCTGACGGTGGGCGGTCACGACGTGTGGCACTCCACGGCGGAGGACGCCGGGGTCAGCCTGTCCGGGTTGCTGGAGGCGATGGCGGCGGACTTCCGCGAGCACCAGCCCGACGAGGGTGGCCACCCGCGCTGGGACGAGGTCGTGAAGGCGGCCCGCCGCATCGACGCCCAGCGGCGTCGCCGGTCGCCGGCCTGACCCTGCGAGACGGCCGACGCGTCCCATCGTCGCCCGAGGCCGGGCCGTCCGGCCATGCCCTGGGCTCGACGCGGCGGGCGGTAGGGTGCGGCTGATGCAGGTCCCGGGCATCGACACCTCGCGCGTCCCCCGCCATGTCGCCATCGTGATGGACGGCAACGGTCGGTGGGCCCAGCGGCGCGGCCTCAGGCGCACCGAGGGCCACGCCGCCGGTGAGGAGGCCCTGTTCGACACGGTGGAGGGCGCCCTCGAGATCGGCGTCCAGTGGCTGACCGTGTACGCCTTCTCCACCGAGAACTGGAAGCGGCCCACCGACGAGGTCCGCTACCTGATGGGCTTCAACGAGTCGCTGCTGCTGCGTCGGCGCGACGAGATGAACGAGCGGGGCGTGCGCATGCGCTTCATCGGCCGCCGCGACTGGCGGGTGCCCAAGCGGCTCCTCCGGCGGATGGACGAGGCGATCGAGCTGACCCGGCGCAACCGCACCATGACCTTCACCATCGCCTTCAACTACGGCGGACGGGCCGAGCTGCTCGACGCCGTGCAGGCGATCGTGCGCGAGGGCATCCCCGCCGACAAGATCACCGAGAAGACGATCCGGGCCCACCTGTACGACCCGGAGATGCCGGACCCCGACCTCATGATCCGCACCTCGGGCGAGTACCGGATCTCCAACTACCTCATGTGGGAGCTGGCCTACAGCGAGCTGGTCTTCACCGACACGCTGTGGCCCGACTTCCGTCGGGCCGACCTCTTCGCCGCCGTGCGCGAGTTCCAGTCGAGGGATCGCCGGTTCGGGGGGATCGAGGCGACGTGAGCCGCGCCCGGCGCTCGACGGTGGGTGTCGCGGCGTGCCGGGCCGGCGAGCAGGTTCGTGACGGCGAGGGTCCCGGCGGAGGTCGGCGGTGAGCCTGTACCGCGACGAGGGCGTGGTGCTGCGCTCCTGGAAGCTGGGGGAGGCCGATCGCATCGTCGTCGTGCTCACCCGGGGCCACGGCAAGGTCCGGGCGGTCGCCAAGGGCGTGCGCAAGACCCGCTCCCGGTTCGGGGCCCGGCTCGAGCCCACCGCGCACACCGCGCTCCAGCTCTACGAGGGCCGCGAGCTCGACGTGGTGACCCAAGCCGAGTCGATCGACCACTTCCGGGCCGTGCGCGACGACCTCGACCGCCTCACCAAGGCGGTGGCGATGCTCGAGGCCGTCGACCAGCTCGCCCAGGAGCGGGAGGTCAACCCCCGGCTCTACCAGATGCTGGTGGGCGCGCTCCGTTCGCTCGAGGCGGCCGACAGCGCGCTGGTCGTGCCCGCCTTCTTCCTCAAGCTGCTGTCGGCGGAGGGCTTCCAACCCGAGGTGAACCTCTGCGTGGGCTGCGGCGCCGACGACGTCGACCTCGGGGCCTTCGACCTGGAGAGCGGCGGCACGTTGTGCCGATCGTGCCGTCGGGGCAGCGCCCTGTCCGCGCCCGCCCTCGACCTGCTCCAGCTCATCCTCGGCGGTGGGCTCGCCGCCGCCCTGCAGGAGCCGGCGTCGCCGGCGACCCACGAGGTCGATCAGCTGGCGACGCGCGCCCTCGAGCACCACCTCGAGCGGCGGCTGCGGTCGGTCACCGTCCTCGATCGGGCCTGAGCGCCCCTCGATCGGGCGGGAGCGCCGGCCCGGCACCGACGGTCGGGGGCGGCGTGGCCGGGGCGGTCGCCACCGGGCTCAGTGGGCTCGGACCCACTCCCGCTGGTCCTCGTCGAACACGACCCACTCCTGGAGCAGCCCGTTCCAGCGCACGTAGGCCTGCCGTTCGGGGTCCCAGCGCGGCTCGTGGTCGCGCACGGGATCGACCGTCGTCGGCGCCGCGGTGAGCGCGGGGGCAGCCGGTGCCGCGTCGCGCATCTGCTTGAGCGCCAGGATGTCGACCGACGGCGGCAGGTAGTCGCCCATGGTCTCCAGGCGGTACGGCGCGAAGCCGGCGCCGGGGTCCTTGGGCAGGGCGACGGCGAACGGCGGGACGCCGAGGTACTGCTGGTCGACCACCCAGGTCCGGGCGACCCGGTCGCCCAGGCGCTGGTTGCCCTTCGAGCTCATCGCCGCGGTGAACCCGGTGACCGGCAGCAGGTAGGGGAAGCCGTCGGCGAACCAGCACAGCGTGCGCTTCCACGCCGCCGCCGTGGTGCACGGGCGTCCGTCGGCGTCGACGACCCGCAGGCCGGCGAGCGCCTTGCCCGGGGTCGCGCCGCGTGCGCCCTGGACGAGGGTGTGGAGCGTGAACCAGAAGGCCATCGCAGCCACCACGCCGGCGAGCAGGCCGACAGCCGTGCCCAGCAGGGCCCGCACGAGCAGGGCGACGACCACCAGCACGACCGTGCCGAGGGTGGCGTCGACCGCCCACGCCCCGATCCGCTTCCACAGCACGTCGGTGGGGTCGACGACGCGATAGGGGTTCATGCTCCCAGTGTGGCGTGCCGAGGACCCAGCGCGCCCGCGGGGTGGCGGGTCGTCGTCGTGTCCCTCGCGGCGTGACGGGTCGGCTCGGCTCGGCTCGGGGCTGCCCGCGTCAGATCGGACGCCACCCGCCCGAGGCCGGGTCGTGCACCGTCCAGGTCGTGCCGTCCCAGCGGACCCAGGCGTTGCGGGCCGGATCCCACTGCGCGTCGGGCGCCGGTGGGGTCCCGCCCGGCCCGGGCGGCGTGGCCGCCGGCGCCGGTGAGACCGGGGCACCGGGTGAGACCGGGGCACCGGCCGGGTAGCCCGTGGGTTGGTAGCCGGCGGCGGCGTAGGTGGCCTGGGGGGCACCGCCCTTCTCGGGCACGGCGACGGGGCTGCCCTTGTACTGCTTGCCGATCACGTACGTGCCTGCCGCCATGTCGCCCACCCGCTTGTGGCCCCGGGACACGCCGGCGGTGATGGGCCCGACCAGCGGCACCACGCACCCGATGAGGTCGACGAACAGCAAGATGTTGCGCAGGATGGCCCGCCCGATGCCGCAGGCCCGGCCGTCGGCTCGCACGGTGCGGATGCCGCACACCGCCTTGCCCGGGGTGGCACCCGTGAGCCCCTGCAGCAGCCAGAAGATCAGCACCGTGTAGACGCCCGACGCCACGTAGACCCAGAGCAGGTCGCCCTGGTCGACCAGGTAGGTGGTGTTGCCGCTCGAGAAGCAGATGCCGTTCGTGCGGAGGCTGGAGCAGGAGATGCTGAAGGGCACCTCCGTGTACTGCACCGTCAACAGGGCGACGGCACCGACCACGAGCGACGCCAGGATCGAGTCGACGATGTAGGCGGCGTAGCGACGCCCCATCACGGCGGTGGGGTCGACGGCGGCAGCGGCGTAGGTCATGGGGGGAAGTCTCGCGCTCGGCCGCGCCGGGCGCGTCGATGCCGGCGCCGGGCCCCGGGTCGCGGACGCCGGCGCGCCGATGGGTCGGCGCCGAGGTCGTGCCGACCCATCGACGGTCGGTGACGGGTCCGGTGTGCGGAGGAGGGCCCACTACGCTCGCCCCATGCCCGAGGCCCCCGACGGCGCCGACGCGCCCGCATCGATCGACGTCCCCAACGACGAGACCCTCATGGACAAGGTCGTGGCGCTGTGCAAGCAGCGGGGGTTCGTCTTCCCGTCAGCGGACATCTACGGCGGCTTCCGCTCCACCTACGACTACGGCCCGGTCGGGGTCCTCATGCTGCGCAACGTGAAGGAGGCGTGGTGGCGGTCGATGGTGCAGCTGCGCCACGACGTCGTCGGCCTCGATGCCGCCGTCCTCGGCCCGCCGGCCGTGTGGGAGGCGTCGGGTCACCTGCAGAACTTCACCGATCCGCTCGTCGACTGCCGCCAGTGCAAGGAGCGCTTCCGCGCCGATCAGCTCGACGACCTGTCGACGTGCCCGAACTGCGGGGGACGGGACACCTTCACCGAGGCGCGCCAGTTCAACCTGATGTTCAAGACCCATGCCGGCCCGATCGAGAGCGAGGCCGCCGTCGCCTACCTGCGCCCCGAGACGGCCCAGGGCATGTTCGTGAACTTCGCCAACGTGCTGCAGGTGTCGCGCAAGAAGCCGCCGTTCGGCATCGCCCAGATCGGCAAGTCGTTCCGCAACGAGATCACGCCCGGCAACTTCGTCTTCCGCACCCGGGAGTTCGAGCAGATGGAGATGGAGTTCTTCGTGCCGCCCGACGAGGCGTCGCAGTGGTACGAGTACTGGTGCCGCGAGCGCTACGACTGGTACGTCGACCACGGCATCCCGGCGGACAAGCTCCGGTTGCGGCCCCACGACCCCGACGAGCTGTCCCACTACTCGTCGGGGACCTCCGACGTGGAGTTCGCCTTCCCGTGGGGGTGGGGCGAGCTCGAGGGCATCGCCAACCGCGGCGACTACGACCTGACCCAGCACGCGACCCACAGCGGGGCCCGCCTCGAGTACTTCGACCAGGCCACCAACACCCGCTACGTGCCCCACGTCATCGAGCCCGCCGCCGGTGCCACCCGCACGATGATGGCCTTCCTGCTCGCCGGCTACGACGAAGAGGTCGTGCGGGGAGAGACCCGGGTCGTGCTCCGACTTGACCACCGCATCGCCCCCTACAAGGTGGCGGTGCTGCCGCTGTCCAAGAAGCCCGAGCTCACGGGCAAGACGCGCGAGGTCCTCGCCCTGCTCCAGCCGGAGTGGATGTGCGACTACGACGAGACGCAGTCGATCGGGCGCCGCTACCGACGCCAGGACGAGCTGGGGACGCCGTTGTGCGTCACGGTCGACTTCGACTCCCTCGACGACGACGCGGTCACGGTGCGCGACCGCGACACCATGGCCCAGGACCGGGTCCCGTTGGCTGGTCTCGTCGACCACCTCCGCGCTCGCCTCAGGGTCTGATCGCCGGTGCCGGTCGCCCCCGCCGACCGGTAGCGTCGACGGGCGTGGGGGGCGAGGAGCAGGCCGGCGACGAGCCGGAGTGGCTGCGGGTCAACCGGGCGGCGTGGGACGAGCGGGTCCCGCTCCACGTGGCCTCGGCCTTCTACGACAACGCCTCGTTCCTCGCCGGCCGGTCGTCGTTGCGCGGGTTCGAGGCGGACGAGGTCGGCGACGTCGAGGGTCGCACGCTCGTCCACCTCCAGTGCCACTTCGGGCAGGACACGCTGTCGTGGGCCCGCCGCGGGGCGCGGGTGACCGGCCTCGACTTCTCGGTGCCGGCGATCGAGGCGGCCCGGGCGCTGGCCGGCGAGGCCGGGCTCGACGCCGAGTTCGTCGTGGCCGACGTCTACGACGCGGCGAGGGCGCTCGGCGGTCGCCGCTTCGACGTCGTCTACACGGGCCTCGGAGCGCTGGTGTGGCTCCCCGACGTCGCGCGCTGGGCCGAGGTGGTGGCCGAGCTGGTCGCCCCCGGCGGCGTCCTCTACCTGAGCGAGTTCCACCCGATCGCCGACGTCTTCCACGACGAGCGGCTGGAGGTGGGATGGCCGTACTTCCGGCCGGAGGGGGCCCGCTGGGAGGACGCGGGGACCTACACCGACCCGTCCGCACCCACGGCCAACAACGTGACCTGGGAGTGGACCCACCCGATCGGCGAGGTCGTCACCGCCATCATCGAGGCCGGCCTGCGGCTGGAGCTGTTGCACGAGCACCCGTTCACCCTCTGGCGCCGGTGGCCCTTCCTCGAGCGGCGTGACGACTTCACCTACCACCTGCCGTCGGACCACCCGTCGCTGCCGCTCATGTACTCGCTGCGGGCCCGCCGACCGGGCTGAGCGCACCGGGTCCGGCTCGGGCGGAGCCCCGTGGAACCGGTGGAGGGAGGCCGGTCGGGGCCGGCCGGGAGGGGACTAGGCTGCCCCGGGCCGATCATTGACCGAACCACCCCCACCGATGCGGCAGGAGCCCTTCTGCGATGACCCTGGTCTACGACTTCTCCCACCAGCACCCCCGTCCCCCGATGGACATGAAGGACCTCCTCGGCGGCAAGGGCGCCAACCTCGCCGAGATGACGTCGGTGCTGGGTCTGCCGGTGCCGCCCGGGTTCACCATCACCACCGACGCCTGCCGCGAGTACATGCGGGGCGGGTGGCCGGCCGGCCTCGAGGACGAGGTGGCCACCCACCGCCAGGCCCTCGAGCAGCAGATGGGCAAGAAGCTCGGTGACGCGAGCGACCCCCTCCTCGTCTCGGTGCGCTCGGGAGCGAAGTTCTCGATGCCGGGGATGATGGACACCGTCTTGAACCTGGGTCTCAACGACGACTCGGTGAAGGGACTCGCCGCCCAGACCGGCGACGAGCGCTTCGCCAACGACTCGTACCGACGGTTCATCCAGATGTACGGCAAGATCGTGCTCGACATCGACGGCGAGCTCTTCGACCACGCCTTCGAGGAGCACCGTGAGGCGTCGGGTGCGGGCTCCGATGCCGAGATCTCCGCCGAGGTGCTGAGCGAGATCATCGGCGACTACAAGCACATCGTCGAGGAGCAGACGGGCGTGCCGTTCCCACAGGACCCGTCCGACCAGCTGCGGGGCGCCATCGAGGCGGTCTTCCGCTCCTGGAACTCGCCGAGGGCCAAGGCCTACCGCCGGCGCGAGCGCATCTCGGACGACCTCGGCACGGCGGTCAACGTGCAGTCCATGGTGTTCGGCAACCGTGACGACCAGTCGGGAACCGGCGTCGGGTTCACCCGGAACCCCGCCGACGGCGAGGCCCACGCCTACGGCGACTTCCTCGTCAACGCCCAGGGCGAGGACGTCGTGGCCGGCATCCGCAACACGCTCCCGCTCGCCGAGATGGGCAACCTGTTCCCCGAGGCCTACCAGCAGCTGCTCGACATCTTCGAGCGCCTCGAGAAGCACTACCGCGACATGCTCGACACGGAGTTCACCATCGAGCAGGGCAAGCTCTGGATGCTGCAGACCCGTGTCGGCAAGCGCACCGGCGCCGCCGCCCTGCGCATCGCGGTGGCGCTCACCAAGGACCCGAAGATCGAGCTCAGCCCGGCCGAGGCGGTGCAGCGCGTCAGCCCCGAGCACCTCGACCAGGTCCTGCACCCGCAGTTCGAGAAGACCGACGCCCCGGTGCTCGGCACCGGCCTGGCGGCGTCGCCGGGCGCGGGCGTCGGCAAGGCCTACTTCGACGCCGACCGGGCGGCCGACGCGGCCGACGCCGGGGAGAAGGTGATCCTGGTCCGCCAGGAGACCTCGCCCGAGGACGTGCACGGCATGGCCGTGGCCGAGGCGATCCTCACGTCGCGCGGCGGGCTCGTCAGCCATGCCGCCGTGGTCGCCCGGGGCTGGGGCAAGCCGGCGGTGTGCGGCGCCGAGAGCCTGTCGATCGGCGCCATCTCGTTCACCTCCGCCGACGGCACGCTGGTCAAGGAGGGCGACGTCATCAGCGTCGACGGCTCCACCGGCAAGGTGTACCTGGGCGAGGTGGCCCTCGCCGAGGGTGCGGTGCCCGACGAGTTCGACGTGATCCTCGGCTGGGCCGACGAGATCCGTGACGGCAAGCTGGCGGTGCGGGCCAACGCCGACACCGGCGAGGACGCCGCCCGCGCCCGGGAGTTCGGGGCCGAGGGGATCGGGCTGTGCCGCACCGAGCACATGTTCCTCGGCGACCGCCTGCCGGTCGTGCGGCGGATGATCCTCGCCGACAGCCCCGAGACCGACGAGGCCGCCCTGGCCGAGCTGCTCGAGGTCCAGCGGGCCGACTTCGTCGAGATCCTCGAGGCCATGGACGGGCTGCCGGTGACGGTGCGCCTGCTCGACCCGCCGCTGCACGAGTTCCTTCCCGACGTGGAGGAGCTGGTCATCGAGGAGGCTCGCGGCGAGCTGCCACCGGAGGGCCAGGCCCTGCTCGCCGCCGCCCGCAAGTGGCAGGAGCAGAACCCGATGCTGGGCGTGCGGGGCGTTCGCCTCGGCATCATCAAGGGTGGCCTCTACAAGATGCAGGTCCGAGCGCTGCTCGAAGCCGCCCAGATCCGCCGGGAGCAGGGTGGCACCCCGATCGTGGAGATCATGATCCCGCTGATCGTGACCTTCCCCGAGCTCGACCTGGTTCGGCAGTGGGTCGAGGAGGAGATCCAGTCCGTGCTCGGCGAGGCCGCTGGTGGCGACATCCTCGTCGGCACCATGATCGAGACGCCGCGAGCGGCGATCCGCGCCGACGAGATCGCCGAGGCCGCCGACTTCTTCAGCTTCGGCACGAACGACCTCACGCAGATGACGTTCGGGTTCTCGCGCGATGACGTGGCGCCGATCCTGGAGAAGTACCTCGAGGAGGGCCTGCTCAAGGTCGACCCGTTCGAGTCGATCGACCAGCGCGGCGTGGGAGAGCTGGTTCGCCAGGGCGTCGCAGGCGGTCGGGCCACCAAGCCGAGCATCAAGCTCGGGGTGTGCGGCGAGCACGGCGGCGACCCCGACTCGATCGAGTTCTTCTACGGCCTCGGCCTCGACTACGTGTCGTGCTCGCCCTTCCGCGTGCCGATCGCCCGGCTGGCCGCGGCCCGGGCGGCGCTCGACGCCGGCGGGCCCGACAGCACCGCCTGATCGGGGCGGCCGCCTCCGGCGGCTGGAGGCGACGCTCCGAGCCGGCCGGACACCCGCTCGCCGGTGCGGCCGGTGGTGGTCAGAACCTGAGAGGGGTCGAAGCCGCAGTTCGCCTTCGACCAGGCTTCGATGCGGTCGGTGGCGTCCTTCGTCGCGCCGGTGGCCGCACTGTTGACGTCGTCGATGGTGTTCGCAGCCTGCACCACCTGGTTCAGCTGGTCCCAGTCGGCGCGGATCGCCGCAGGCGCCGTCGGGACGAGCCCGGCGAAGAAGGCCTTCGCCTGCTGCAGGCGCGCGCCATCTGCGTCGGGTCGTTCGGATCGAGGCGGGGGATCGATGACGAGAGCTCGGTGAGCCCGGTGCGGAACCCGTCGCAGAACGGCTGGTTGGCGGGGCTGACGGCCACCGAAGAGGTCGTGGTGCTCGGCCGCGGTCGAGGACGTGGTCGACGACGAGCTGGCCGAGGTGGTCGACGAGGAGCTGGTCGAGGTCCCGGTGGCCGGCGGTGCGGTGCCCGACGTCGTGCCGGTGGCAGCCGGCGCGGCGTCCTCGCCGCCGGCGCGCTGCGGCGCTGTCGTCGGCGCCGTGGCGGGAGGCGTGTCCCCGCCGTCGCCACGGCCGCAGGAGACCAGGGCGAGGCCGAGCACCAGCAGGGCGGTGCCACGGCGACGCCCGATGGCCGTGCCGGCCCGGCGCGTCGACCGCGGCGCTGTCGTCGGTGGTGGTGTCATGCGGCCCTCGTGCGCGTCCCTCGGGACGCATCGCTCCTCGGGGCACGGTAGCCGCGGGCCAGGTGGGCGTGGCGGTCCCCGCTGCTACCGTCGCTGCCGGAGGCCGCTGATGGGGATAGTCGACGAGGACATCGCACGGGTGCGCGACGCCTCCGACATCGTGGCGGTGGTCTCCGAACACGTGCAGCTCAAGCGGGTCGGCAGGCGCTGGCAGGGGCTGTGCCCCTTCCACAGCGAGAAGAGCCCGTCCTTCTCGGTGAACCAGGAGGAGGGCCTCTACTACTGCTTCGGGTGTGGCGCCCGCGGCGACGTCATCACCTTCGTGCGGGAGATGGATCACCTCGACTTCGTCGACGCCGTCGAGCGCCTGGCCGGACGCTTCGGTGTCACGCTGCACTACACCGACGCCGGCCAGGACGAGGGGCGGCGCAAGAAGGCAGCCCTGCTGGCCGCCGTCGAGCGAGCCGTCGACTGGTACCACGAGCGGCTCCTGTCGGCGCCGGACGCGGCGCCGGCCCGGGGCTACCTGCGCTCGCGGGGCCTCGACGGCGACACCGTGCGCGCCTACCGCCTGGGGTGGGCGCCGGAGGGCTGGGACGAGCTGGCACGCGCCCTGCGGGTGCCGAACGAGGTCTTCGTCGAGGCCGGGCTCGGGTACCTCAACCAGTACGGCCGGCCGACCGACGCCTTCCGCGCCCGGGTCCTGTTCCCGATCTTCGACGTGCAGGGTCGGGCGGTGGGCTTCGGTGGGCGGATCCTGCCCGACGGTCGCGGCCCGAAGTACAAGAACTCCTCTGACAGCGCCATCTACAACAAGTCGCCCCTGATGTACGGGCTCAACTGGGCGAAGGCTGCCATCGTCGAGGCCGACGAGGCCATCGTGTGCGAGGGCTACACCGACGTGATCGGCTTCGCCGCCGCCGGCGTGCCCCGGGCGGTCGCCACCTGTGGCACCGCGCTCACCGAGGAGCACGTGCGGGTGCTGAAGACCTTCGCTCGGCGCCTCGTCCTCGCCTTCGACGCCGACGCCGCCGGTCAGAACGCGGCCGAGCGGGTGTTCGCCTGGGAGCGCACCCACGAGATCGACGTGGCCGTGGCCGCCCTGCCCGCAGGCGTCGACCCGGCCGACCTCGCCCGCAGCGACCCCGATGCCCTGGCGGCGGCGGTGTCCGGCGCCGTGCCGTTCCTGCAGTTCCGGGTGAACCGGGCGCTCGCCGGCCTGCCCCTCGAGACGCCCGAGCAGCGAGCCCGGGCGGCCGAGGCGGGGGTGGCGGTGGTGGCCGAGCACCCCAACGACCTGGTGCGCGACCAGTACCTGCTCGAGATCGCGGCCCGCACGCGCGTCGATCCCGAGCGGTTGCGCCGGGGGCTCGCCGAGGGGCGGTTCCGGACCCACGCGCCGTCCGCCGACGGCCGTCGCGAGCGTGTCGTCGACGATCGCCCGCCGCGCGGCGCCGTCGTCGCCGAGGACCGCCGCCCCCATCGCCCGCGGGTCGTCGAGGGCCCCGAGGTCGAGGCGCAGCGGATGCTCGCCACCCCGCCCGACGACATCGCCGGGCGGCTCCACGAGGCCCTGTTCGGCGACCCGGTGACCCTCGAGGCCTTCGTGGCGCTGCGCGACCACGGGTCGGTGCGCGACGCCCTCACCCACGTCGCCGACGACACGGCCGAGCTCCTGCAGCAGGTGGCCATGGCCGACACCGAGGCCGACCCCGACGACGTCTTCTGCCGCGTCGTGGTGGAGGCCGGCCGTCGTGCGCTGCGCGAGCTCGAGGCGGAGGCCCGCACGGCGGACGATCCGCTGTCCTACGCCGAGGCGATGGCGTGGCTGAAGCTCTCCATCGAGGACGTCCTCGACGAGCACACCGGCATCGAGCCGGCCGAGCAGTTGCTAGCCTGGCTCGCACAGCAGCCGGAGGAACGTGCATGAGCGAGGGAGCATCGATGCTCTCCCCTCTGGCGGGAGTCCCCGACGACGCGTGGCGGCAGCTCGTCGACGGAGGCCGCCGCCGGGGCAGGGTGACCCAGGCGGAGGTCGTCGAGGTCCTCGACACCACCGACCTGTCCCATGACCTCATCCTGCAGGTCCGTGACCTCCTGGCCGGCGAGGGGATCGAGCTCGTCGAGGTCGACGTCGATGCCGACGAGCTGGCCGACGACGACAAGCTGGCCGACCTCTCCGCCGTCCCACCGCTCGAGGAGGAGGTGGCCGAGGGGCTCGACGCCGAAGTCGTCGACGACGTCGACGCCGGCGGGTCGGCCGACGCCGCGTCCGCGGCCGAGGCCCCGCTCATCGTCGCGGTCACCGCCACTGCGGTCACCTCGGTCGAGGCGGCCACCCACGCCGGCACCAAGTCGCCGCTGCGGGTGACCGCACCCGGTGACGAGCTCGACGAGCGGGCCGAGGAGCTCGTCCGTCGCCGCGCTCGCCACCTCCAGCGCGTCCCGTCGCGCGACGCCGGCACGGGCGGCTCGTCCGACCCGGTGCGCATGTACCTGAAGGAGATCGGGCGGGTCCCCCTGCTGACCGCCGCCGAGGAGGTCGCGCTGGCCAAGCGGATCGAGGCCGGGACCCTGGCCGCCGAGCAGCTGGCCGACCTGGCCGCCGCCGGCGAGCTCGAGGTCTACGACCCGGTGGAGCGCAAGCGCCTCGAGCGACGGGCTCGCGACGGCGAGCGGGCCAAGCACGAGCTCACGCAGGCCAACCTGCGCCTCGTGGTCTCGATCGCCAAGCGCTACGTCGGACGGGGCATGCTGATCCTCGACCTCATCCAGGAGGGGAACCTGGGCCTGATGCGGGCGGTCGAGAAGTTCGACTACACGAAGGGCTTCAAGTTCTCCACCTATGCGACGTGGTGGATCCGCCAGGCCATCACCCGGGCCATCGCCGACCAGGCCCGCACCATCCGCATCCCGGTGCACATGGTCGAGTCGATCAACAAGGTCCACCGGGTGCAGCGCCAGATGGTCCAAGAGCTCGAGCGTGAGCCCACGATCGAGGAGCTGGCCGACAAGGTCGACATGACCCCTGCTCGCGTCCGCGAGATCATGCGGATCTCCCAGGACCCGCTGTCGCTGGACTCGCCGGTCGGGGAGGAGGACGACTCCAACCTGGCCGACTTCATCGAGGACCAGCACGCCGAGGCCCCGGCGGAGATGGCAGCCCGCATGATGCTCAACGACGCGGTCGAGGAGGCGCTCGAAGAGCTCAACGACCGCGAGCAGGCCGTCGTCCGCATGCGCTTCGGGCTCGACGACGGCCAGGCCCGCACCCTCGAAGAGGTCGGGCGGGAGTTCGGCGTCACCCGGGAGCGGATCCGCCAGATCGAGTCGAAGACGCTGGCGAAGCTGCGCCACCCCCACCGCTCGCAGAAGCTGCGCGACTACCTCGACGGCGAGTAGCGAGCGCCGGCGCCCGCTCGACGTCGCGGTCGAAGCGGGTCGTCAGTTGAAGGTCGGGTCGCCGAAGCGGGTGGTGGTGACCGCGGTCCGGTCGTCGAGCAGGACCCGGGCCCGCTCGAGGCTCTGCGGCAGGGTGCGGTCCACGCGGTCGCGCACGTCGCGGTACAGCGACGAGTCGCGGACCCGGTCGAGCACGTCCTCGATCTGGTGGTAGCGCTCGCGGCCGGCCTTGGCGCCGTAGTAGTAGCCGACGGCCAGACCGATCGCGAGCCCGAGCCGGAAGCGCATGGCACCGTTGTAGCGCCTGGGGCGAGCGGTGTCGGGGATCTGCAGGGCAGGTGCTGCATCGCATGGTGGACCGTCGACTGCGGAGGGGCAGTCGTCGTGGGGGCGTCACACCCGTTCGGCACCATGGCCGTATGGGCTACCGCGGCAAGACCGCCGAGCAGGAGCGAGCCCGCTCGTTGCGGGCCGAGGCGTGGACGCTCGCCGAGATCGCGGCCGAGCTCGGTGTGTCGAAGAGCTCGGTGTCGGTCTGGGTGCGCGACGTCGAGTTCGAGCCGCGGCCTCGCCGGACCGCGCGCCGGCGAGCCCCGAACCGGCTCCAGATCGCCAAGCAGGCCGAGATCGAGGCATGCCGCGTCGGGCTCGAGCGCATCGGCAGCCTCTCCGACCGCGACCTGCTCATCGCGGGCACCGCCCTGTACGCGGGAGAGGGCGCGAAGCGACGGGTACGTCGTCTTCACCAACGCGATCCAGCCATGATCGTCCTGTTCTGCGTGTGGCTCCGCGGTTCTTCGACATCGACGAGGCGCGGCTCCGGGTTCGGCTCTACCTGCACGAGGACCTGGACCTCGATGGCCACTGAGTTCTGGAGCGAGCTCGTCGGCATCCCTGAGGGCCAGTTCCAGCGCCCGTACCGCGCGGTCGCCGATCCGACGATGCGACGGAACCGGCACGAGCACAGGTGCCTCCGTGCGGTACGCGTGCGACGACGCACAGAAGGGTGATGGGCCTCGTAGAGGCGCTGCTATCCTGCGACCCGCCATTCCGGGGTAGCTCAGTTGGCAGAGCGTCTGACTGTTAATCAGTGTCGTGGGTTCGAGTCTCACCCCGGAGCCAAACACCTCGCAGCGCCTGGTGCGGGGTGCTCGTCGTTTCGGGCACGGGTTGGCCCCGCCGATCCGCGAGGATGTGGTTCCCGGGGCCCGTAGCTCAGTGGTCAGAGCAGGCGACTCATAATCGCTCGGTCGATGGTTCGATCCCATCCGGGCCCACGACCAGCACGTGTGCACTTCTGAGGGGTCGCACAGTGCTACACGTCAGCAGGCGACTCATCATCGCTCGGTCGATGGTTCGATCCCATCCGGGCCCACGACGGGGACGGGCATGACGGACGCTGGCGGCCTCGTGCGGCCTCAGCGGGGGCATGCTCTTCGAGCCGGCGGCGCAGGATCTTGCCGGTCGGGTTGCGGGGGATCTCGTCGACGAAGGTGATCGAGCGCGGCACCTTGTAGGTGGCGAGGTGCGTCTTGACGTAGGCCTGCAGCTCGGCCTCGTCGACGACCGCTCCGGGCTGGGCGACGACGAAGGCCGCCAGTCGCTGGCCGAACTCCTCGTCGTCGACCCCGACCACGCCCACGTCGGCCACCGCGGGGTGGTCGCTCAGCAGGTCCTCCACCTCGCGAGGGAACACGTTCTCGCCACCCGAGACGATCATGTCGTCGTCACGGCCCTCCACGAACAGCCGGCCGGCCTCGTCGAGGTGCCCGAGATCGCCCGTCGACATGAGCCCGTCGATGGTCTCCTTGGTGCCGCCACCCGTGTAGCCGTCGAACTGCATGGTGTTGCCCACGAAGATGCGGCCGGTTGCGCCGCGGGGCACCACCCGGCCCTCGTCGTCGAGCAGGCGCAGCTCGGTGCCGAGCGGTGGCCGGCCGGCGGTGCCGGGCGCCGCCCGCATGTCCTCGGGACCGGCGACGGTGGCGGCGGCGACCTCGGTCGATCCGTAGAAGTTGTAGAGGCTGTCCCCGAAGGCGTCCATCCAGGCGGTGGCCAACGACCCCGGCAGGGCCGAGCCGCTCGACAGCACCAGCTGCAGCGAGGAGCAGTCGTAGCGGTCGCGCACCTCCGACGGCAGGGCGAGGATGCGCTGGAGCATGACCGGCACCACCGCCAGCGCCTCGGCGTGGTGCTCGTCGAGGGCCTCCAAGGTCCCTTCGGGGTCGAAGCGACGGCGGAACACGGCCGTGCCGCCGGTGAGCGCGCACAGGATGACCTGGGCCAGCCCCCAGGCGTGGAACGTCGGGGCGGCGATCACGTAGGTGAGGCCGAGCCGGTAGGGGATGCGGCTGAACATCATCGCCGCCGTCGACGGGTACGCCGGCGGGTCGGGGCGGTTGGCGCCCTTGGGGGTGCCGGTGGTCCCGGAGGTCAGGATCACGATGCGGCTCGTCTGCGCCGGCAGCTCGGGCTCGACGCGCAGGTGCCGCCGGACGAGGTCGCCGGTGCTGGTGCGCGGCCCGCCGGTGTCGTCGGTGGCCACGACACCGAGGCGGTCATCGACGACGTCTCGGACGAGGTCGGTGAACTCGGGGTCGAAGAGGACGGCCTCGGCCTCCTCCCGGGCCATGACCTCGGCGAGCTGTGGCCCGGCGAACCCGGTGTTCAGCAGCAGGAGTCGGGCACCCAGCTTGGAGGCGGCCAGGGTGGCGTCGACGAACCCCCGGCCGTTGCGGCACAGCACGGCCACGGTGGCGCCGGGCTCCACGCCCTCCTCCACGAGCCCTCGGGCGATGGCGTTGGATCGCTGGTGGACCTCGCGGTAGGTGAGTCGGCCGTCCTCGTCGACGACGGCGTCCCGGTCGGGCTCGAGGTCGGCCCAGGTCGAGAAGGCGGCGGCGTAGGAGCCCCGCCAGCGCTGGTTCTGACGCAGGAGCGTGAGCAGCACGCGGGGAGAGCCCATGCCCGCCGACCGCAGCACCCAGAGGGCCTCCGCTTCGAGTCGGCCTCGTCGGGCCAACCGGGTCGCCGTCGCTCGCACGTCGATCGCCATGCCCGGAACCTATCCGCCGGGGCGTGACCCGACCGGGGAGCGGCCGGGTCCGGCGATCGGCTCGGCCGGCTCGCGGCGCGTCGCGCCGAGCGCCGCGATCCGAGACCGCTCGCGGCGCGTCAGACCTCGTCGAGCCAGGCGGGGGCGCGGTCGAGGAGGTAGGTCGACACCTCGTGGCACGTGTCGAGGACCTCGCACAGCTGCTCCTGGCCGAGGAAGATGCGGTCGAGGCCGACCTCGATGCGCGCCACGATGGTGAGGCTCCGCTCGGGCGCGTCGGTGACCGCGGCGTACGAGTCGATGGCGGACACCTCGAGGGGCAGCTCGGTGCCGCCGATGCCGGCGAGCTCGGTGGCGAGCACCAGCAGGTCGGGCCCTCGGGGCAGCGGCGGCAGGGTCCAGGTGAACACGAGCGGGAAGGCGAAGCCCTCGGGTGGGTCGGCGCCTTCGGGCAGCTCCATCATCCGGTCCTCGAAGGACAGCATGATCCGGGGATCGACCTCGAGGGCCAGGTGCAGGTCGAGCGGGCCGCCGCACGCGTCCTCCGGGTGCAGGTCGACCTCCCACACCTGGCGCAGGGAGTAGGTCTCGACCAGGTGACGCTCGTCGTGCACGTGGAACTGGTGGTCCACGGCGTGGTCCTTGAGGTCGGCCACGAAGCCGGCCACGTCGATGACGGCCAACGCAGGGTCCTCCTGTGGTCGCGCGCAGCCTACCGGCTCGCCGCCGCCCGTCGTCCCGCCCGCTCCCGGCGGCGGGGCGAGGCCCGCGCCGACGCCGGTGGGCCTGCCGGGGGCCGCGCGGTGACCGAGTAGCGTCGACCGCCCATGGAGCCCGTCGCCCTCCTCGCGCTGCTCGACGACACCGCCGCCGCCGTCCGAGCAGCGCTCGGCGACCTCGACGACTGGGGTCTGGCCGGCACCCGAGCCGGGCAGTACCGCTCGGACCTGGCCGCCGACGAGGCAGCCCTGGGCGTGCTCGACCGGGCCGGCGTGGGCGTGCTCAGCGAGGAGTCGGGGCGCCGGCGGGCCGACCACCCGGTGTGCGTGGTGGTCGACCCCCTCGACGGCTCCACCAACGCCTCGCGCGGCGTGCCGTGGTTCGCCACGAGCCTGTGTGCGGTCGATCGGGACGGCCCGGCCGCGGCGCTGGTGGTGAACCTGGTGACCGGCGACCGCTTCGAGGCCGTCCGGGGTGGCGGCGCTCGTCGCAACGGCGTCGACCTGCGGCCCAGCGGGTGCGACCGGATCAGCACCGCCCTGGTCGGCCTGTCGGGCTACCCGCCGCGGTACCTCGGGTGGAAGCAGTACCGCGCCCTCGGCGCTGCCGCCCTCGACCTGTGCTCGGTCGCCGCCGGCACCCTGGACGGCTACGTGGACTGCAGCTGGAACGCGCACGGCTCCTGGGACTACCTGGCCGGCCTGCTCGTGTGCCGGGAAGCCGGCGCCCCCGTGGTGGACGCCGAGGGTCGGGAGCTGGTCGTGCTCGACCACGACGCCCGGCGCACCCCCGTGGCCGCCGCCACCCCCGAGCTGCTCGACGAGCTCGTGCAGGCGCGGGCGTCGTTCCACACCCCCGGCTCCTAGGCTGCCGAGCGTGACCGCGCCGGTCCCGACCCCCACCACGGGCGGGTGGGCCGCCCTGCACCGGGCGGTGCTCCAGCTGTACCGTCGCCTGCCGCGCCCGTGGCGACGGCGGTTGGTGCGCACCGTCATGCCGTCGTACACGGTCGGCGCCATCTGCCTCATCGAGCGGGCCGACGGCCACGTGCTGTTGGTGCGCCAGGTCTACCGTGAGCGCTGGGGCATCCCCGGCGGGCTGAGCCGGCGGGGCGAGGACCCGGCCGACGCGGCCCGGCGAGAGGTGCTCGAGGAGGTCGGGCTGCCGATCGAGCTGGTGGGGGAGCCGGCGGTGGTGGTGGACCCCGCACCCCAGCGGGTCGACGTGGTCTTCCGGGCCCGACCGGCGGGCGGTGCCGACGTGGACGACGTCGGTGCCCGCTCCCCGGAGGTGGTCGAGGCGCGCTGGTTCGCGCCCGACGCCCTGCCCGAGCTCCAGCACGAGACGGCCCAGGCGCTGGTGGCCCTGGCCCGCTCGGCTCGGGCCCCGCAGGCGCCGTCGCTCGGGCCCGGCTCGCCCGCCCTCGATGCCTTCCGCGACCCGGACTGAACGATCGGTGTCGGTCGGCGGAGCGGACCGGACCGACGTCCGGGCGGCGCCGGCGTCGGCGTCAGCCGACGCCGATGGCGGACAACAGGACCAGCACGAGGCAGATCACGAGGATCCACCACGGCAGGCCGAGCGCCACGGCCAGCCCACCGGCGCCCAGGGACACCCCGGCGACCACCAGCACCGTCGTGAGCCGGCGGGGACGACCCTGGCCCGACCGGCTCAACCGTCGACCTCGGTGAGGCGGGCGGCGCGGGCGTGGCACTCGGCGAGCACCTCGTCCTGGTCGGGCACCCGCCGGCCCCGCATCACCACCTCGCCGTCGACCACGGCGGTGTCGACGCAGTAGCCGGTGGCGGCGTAGACGAGGTTGGCGGTCAGGTCGCCGGGACCCAGCTCCGGGAGGTCGGCGTCGATCAGCAGGAAGTCGGCGGGTTCGCCGACGGCGACGGGCCGTCCGCCCAGCAGCGGGGACCGGCGGCCGGCGGCGAGCGCCAGCACGTCGGCGGCCGGCAGCACCGAGGGGTCGTCGGTGGTGTGCTTGTGCAGCAGCGACAGGACCTTCATGTCCTGGAAGAGGTCGAGCCCGTTGTTGGAGGCGGCACCGTCGGTGCCGAGCCCCATGGCGACGCCGTGGTCGACGGCGTCGAGGTAGGGGAAGGCCCGCCCCGTGGCCAGCTTCATGTTCGACACCGGGTTCGTCACCACCGTCGCCCCCCGCTCCGCCACGGTGGCCAGCTCGGCAGGCTCGAACCAGCAGCCGTGGGCCAGCAGCGTGCCGGGACCGAGCAGACCCAGCGAGTCGAGGTACGGCACGGGTCGCAGCCCATGGGCGTCGATGCAGTCCTCCACCTCGCGGCGCGTCTCGGAGACGTGGATGTGGACGGGTACCCCGCGCTCGGCCGCCGTCTGCGCCACCCACGCCAGGTCGTCGCGCTCGACCGTGTAGATGGCATGGGGACCGAGGCAGGGGCGGACTCGCCCGCCGACGTCGGCCACCTCGTCGAGGGTCGCCAACGCCTGGCTGCGCAGCGACTCGGGGCCGGCGCCGGTGTTGATGATGACGCCCGACAGGGTGCCGCGCAGGCCGCTGTCGCGCACCGCCCGGGCCGCCGCCTCGGCGTGCCAGTACATGTCGAAGAAGTGCAGGGTCCCCGATCGCAGCATCTCGATGCAGGCCAGCCGGGTCCCCCAGTACACGTCGTCGGGGGCGAGGCGGCCCTCGGCCGGCCAGATGCGGGTCCGCAGCCACTCCATCAGCGGCAGGTCGTCGCCGAACCCCCGGAACAGGGTCATGGCGGCGTGGGTGTGGCCGTTGACCAGGCCGGGCGACAGCACCAGCCCGGCGGCGTCGATGACCTCGTCGCCGGGCTCGGGTCCCACGTCGACGCCGAGGGCGACGATGCGACCCTGTTCGCAGCGCAAGCCCACCGTCGCGTCGCCGAGCCGGACCTTGTCCACCGTGAGGGCCATCCGAGCATCGTGGCACGCGGTGACCGCCGTCCGCGGCCCGGTCCCGCTGCGTCGTCGCCCGCCGGGTGGCCGCGCCTATCGTGGGCGATGATCGGGACGAGAGGGAGGCGATGAGCACCACGGGTGACGCCGACGACGCGTCCGCGGCACCGCCTCCGACGTCGGCGGTCGACCTCGGGCTCGACGGCTACGCAGGCTACGAGGAGATCGGTCGCGGCGGGTTCAGCGTCGTGTACCGCGCCCGTCAGCTCGCCTTCGACCGCACCGTCGCCATCAAGGTCATCACCGGCGTCGTCGACGAGCAGTCCCAGCTGCGCTTCGAGCGGGAGTGCCGCACCATGGGCTCGCTGTCGGGCCACCCGAACATCGTCACGGTGTACGGCTCGGGGGTGCTGCCCAACGGGAACCCGTACCTGGTGATGGAGTACCTCGAGCGGGGTTCGCTCGGCGATCGCCTGGCCCAGGGGGTGCTGCCGTGGGACGAGGTGGCCGACATCGCCGTCAAGATCGGCGACGCCCTGCAGGCGGCGCACGACGCCGGGGTGCTGCACCGCGACGTCAAGCCCGAGAACATCTTCGTCAGCGGCTACGGGGCACCGAAGCTGGGCGACTTCGGCATCGCCCGCCTCGAGGGCGGCCCGAACACGAGGTCGGGGTGATCACCGCCAGCGTCGCCCACGCGGCGCCCGAGGTGCTCGACGGCCGGCGACCCGACGAGGCCACCGACGTCTACTCCCTCGGGTCGACGATCTACACCCTGCTCGCCGGCGCCCCCGCCTTCACGTCACCCACCGACGAGTCGATCGTGCCCATGCTGGCCCGCATCGCCACCCAGCCCGTGCCCGACCTGCGGGCCCGCGGGGTGCCGTCGCCGATCTGCGAGGTGCTCGAGGCGGCGATGGCCAAGGACGTGGCCGACCGCATCCCCACGGCTCGGGCCTTCTCCGAGTGCATGGCGTCGGCCCGGGCAGCGTCGGCGGGCGCTCCCGCTGCTGCCCCTCCACCACCGCCGCCCAGCGGTGCGACCACCGTGGTGCCGAGCCTCGCCAGCGGCGAGGTGGCCGTGCCGCCGTCGCCCACGGGGCCGCCGTCGGGTCCGCTGCCGCCGCCAGGTGGGCCGTCGGGTCCGCTGCCGCCGCCGGGCGGTCCGTCGGGTCCGGTGCCGCCCACGGGACCGCCGTCGGGTCCGCTGCCGCCGCCAACCGGGCCGCCTTCGGGTCCGGTGCCCTACACCCCGGGCCCCGCCGCCCCTGCCGTGTCGGGGCCGGTGCCGCCGCCGGGCGCACCGACACCGGCCCCCGGCGTGACCTCGGGGCCGGTGCCGCCTGCCGGGTTCGTGTCGGGGCCCGTGCCCACCGCCCCCCCGTCTCGCTCCTCGGGGGGTGGCAAGGTCGCGCTGGTGGTGGTGCTCGTCGTCGTGCTGGTCGCCCTGGTGGCGGGCGGCGTGGCGGTGGTGGCGTCCCGGTCGACCACGTCGACGCCGCCGCCGACCGCCCAGGGGCCGCCCTCGACACCGTCGACGCCGTCGACGCCCCCACCCACCACCCAGGCGCCCGCCCAGACCCGCTCGATCGACCGGAGCGTCGGCGACTGCGTCGACCACCCGAACCTGCAGGGGGTCATCGACGGCACGGTCACCGAGGCCGAGCCGGTCACGGTCGTGCCGTGCGACCAGCCCCACCAGCTCGAGGTGGTCGGCAAGGAGACCCTCCAGGGCGGGTCGGGCTCGCCCTTCCCGGGCGACAGCCAGGTGGCGTCGCAGGCGGCGACGGCGTGTGACTCCACCTTCCAGGACTACGTCGGGGTCTCCCTGGCCGACTCGACCCTCAGCGCCATCTTCGAGTACCCGTCGGCCTCGGAGTGGGCCGACGGCGAGCGGCGGGTGGTCTGCTCGGCCTACGCCCAGGACGGGTCCGACCTCACGGGGTCGGTGCAGGGCAGCCTCCGGTAGCCGACACGGATCGAGGGACGAACGAGCGATGGTCGCGGGCGTCGGATCGGGGCTGAGGCGATGACGGCGTCGGCCGCGCCGCTGCTCGCGACCTCCGATCCGGAGCACGTCGCCGCCTTCGTCTTCCTCGACATCGGCATCATCGTGGTGGTCGCCCGACTGATGGGGGCCCTGTTCGTGCGCATCCGCCAGCCGGCGGTGGTGGGCGAGATCCTCGCCGGCATCCTCCTCGGGCCGACGCTGCTCGGGGCCTTCCCGGGCCAGCTCGACGAGAAGCTGTTCCCCCTCGACGCCCGCCCCTACCTGAAGGTGGTGGCCGAGCTCGGTCTGATCATCTTCATGTTCATCGTCGGCCTCGAGCTCGACCTGGCCCTGATCCGGGGCAAGGAGCGGGTTGCCGCGGTGATCTCCGCCAGCTCGGTGGCCCTGCCCTTCACCCTCGGCTGCGGTCTGGCGTTCGCGCTCTTCACCCAGCACGGGACCGTCGACGGCGAAGAGGTCCGCTTCGTCCCCTTCGCCCTGTTCATCGGCGCGTCGATGGCCGTCACCGCCTTCCCGGTGCTGGCCCGCATCCTCACCGAGCGCGGGATGTACCGCACCGAGGTCGGGGCGCTCACCCTCGCCTGCGCCGCCGTCGACGACATCCTCGCCTGGAGCCTGCTCGCGCTCGTCGTCGCCGTCGTGGAGGCCACCAGCCTGGCCACCCTCCCCGTCATCCTCGGGTGGTCGCTGCTGTTCGTCGGGTTCATGTTCGTGGTGGTCAAGCCCCAGCTGGCCAAGCTGGTGCCCCGGTTCCGCCACGCCGGGCGTCTGACCCCGGGCATCATGTCGGTGGCGCTCGTCGGCATCCTGGTCTCGTCGTTCGTCACCGCCGAGATCGGCATCCACGCCATCTTCGGCGCCTTCCTCTTCGGCGTGGTCATGCCTCGTGACGCCGAGCTGACCCACGCCATCCTGGAGCGCCTCGAGAGCGTCAGCGTGCTGCTGCTCCTGCCGGTGTTCTTCATCGTGACGGGGCTCAACGTGAACATCCGGGGCATCGGGCTCATCGGGCTGGGCGAGCTGGCGCTCATCTTGCTCGTGGCCTGTGCCGGCAAGTTCTTCGGTGCCTCGCTGGCCGCCCGGGCCCAGGGCATCCCGGGCCGCAAGGCATCGGCGATCGGCGTCCTGATGAACACCCGCGGCCTGACCGAGCTGGTGATCCTCAACATCGGCCTCGCCGCCGGGGTCCTCACCCACGAGCTGTTCACCCTGCTCGTCGTGATGGCCGTCGTCACCACCATCATGACCGAGCCGCTGCTGCGCCTCGCCTACCCCGACCGGCTGCTCCGGCGCGACGTGGAGGAGGCCGAGAAGGCGGCGCTGGGGACCCCCGACGCCTACCGGATCCTGGTCGTCGTCGACGATCCCGAGCTCGCCGTCCCGACCACCGAGCTGGCCGCCGCCCTGGCGCGCTCGGAGCCGTCGGGGGAGGTCGTCGTGAGCCGGTTCCTCCCGCTCGACCAGCGGCTGGAGGTCGGGTCGGGGCTCGGTGGCGACCTCGTCGCCATGACGGCGTCCATGGAGGGCCTGCATCGCCTGACCGAGCGGGTGGAGGCGCAGGGCGCCCGGGCCGTGGCCCGCACGCAGTTCTCGCCCGACGTGGTCGCCGACACCCTGGCGCAGGCCGCGACCGTCGACGCCGACGCGGTGGTGGTGCCCGGTCGGGGACCCGACGACGGCGACCCCGTGGCGGGGGAGCGGCTGCAGCGCCTGCTCGCCGACGCCGACGCCGACGTGGTCGTGGCCCTGGGCTTCGATGGGGTACCGGGTCCGGCCCCGCGCCGCCCGGCCCGCCGGGTCCGGTCGTCGCGGTGCTCGACGACGGTGCCGGGGCCGGCGCCGTCGCCGCGGTCGGCGCGGCTGGCCGCCGGCCGGGCCACGGCGCTCCGACTGGTCGTCGTGGACGGTACGCGCCGGCTCACCCGTCGTCTGGGCGGCGCCGTCGATGCCCTGCAGGAGCGGGGGCTCGAGGTCGAGGTGGTCCCGCACGAGGGTGACGGCGCCGACCTGGGGGCGGAGCCCGCCGAGGACACGCTGTTCGTGGTGGCCGCCGATCCCGCCGGCGCGGCCACCGCCGGGGTGGCAGGCCTGGCGGAGACGTTGTCGCGCGCCGCGCCGGTGCTGGCCGTTCGGAGCCGGCCCGAGCTCGGGCCGGCGACCGTTGCCGACCGCCTCACCGAGCTGGCCGCCGCACTGGCGCCGGTAGCCCCGCCACCGACGTCCACCGGCGGATCGGCGGGCGCGGTCGCGACCTCGCCGGCCGCTGCACCGTCGTCCCCCGACCCGGGAGCGTGATCGACATGCCCGTGTCCGTACCCATCGTGCTGCTGGCCCAGGCCTCGCCGACGGCCGCCCCGCCGAGCGGAGGCCTCCCGCCCGACCTGGTGCTGGCCTTCGTCCTGCTGGACATCACGATCATCCTGGTCGTGGCCCGCCTCGTCGGCACGCTGTTCGTCAAGATCGGCCAACCCCGGGTCGTCGGCGAGATCGTGGCCGGGATCCTGCTCGGTCCCACGCTGCTCGGCCCGACCTTGTACACGTGGACCAATCCGCCGTCGTTCCTGCACTGCGACCAGTCGCTCACGGCACCGGGATCGCCGGCCCAGGCCAGCATCACCGCCTGCTTCTTCCCGCAGCAGTCGAAGTCGGTGCTCGGCATCATCGGTCAGCTCGCGCTCGTGTTCTTCATGTTCATCGTCGGCCTGGAGCTCGACTTCGACCGGCTGCGGGGCAAGGGGAAGGGGATCGGTGTGGTCTCCTTCGGCGTCGTGCTCGTGCCGCTCGCCTTCGCCTTCCTGATCGCGCCCCTGCTCTACGACGAGAAGTGGGTGTTCGGGTTCGGCACGGACGGCCAGGCCTCCCAGCTGAGCTTCACGCTGCTGATCGGCGCCATGCTGGCCGTGACCGCGTTCCCGGTGATGGCCCGGATCCTGCAGGAGAAGGGGTTGGCGGACTCCCTGATGGGCTCGGTCGGGGTGGCGGCCGCCGCCGTGGTGACCGTGCTCATGTTCCTGCTGGTGGCGCTGGCGTCGGGGGTCGCCGCCGGTCAGGGCGCCGGTGAGCAGGTCAAGCGGCTCGTCGGGCTGGTGCTGTTCGTCGCCGTGCTCTTCGGCGTGGCCCGCCCGCTGCTGGCCCGCACGATGGGACGGCGGGTCACCGAGGAGGGCGGTGTCGACGTGTCGGTCTTCGCCTGGTCGATGATCTTCGCCATCGGCTGCGCGTACGTCAGCGACCGCATCGGCATCAACGTCATCCCCGGCGCCTTCCTCGCCGGTGCCGTGCTCCCGGCCCGCAAGATCATGCACCGCGACCTCACGGTGCGGCAGTCCGAGATCACCACCGCCATCCTGCTGCCGATCTTCCTCGCCTACTCGGGGCTGCAGACCGACTTCACCCGCTTGGGGACCGCGTTCATCGTGGGGATCGTGATCTTCCTGGCGGCCGGCATCGTGTCGAAGTGGGGCGGCGGGCTCGTCTCGGGTCGTCTCGGGGGCCTCTCGTGGGCGGAGTCGAACGTCATCGGGATCCTCATGAACTGCCGGGGGCTGCTCGTGCTCGTCGTCGGCCTGATCGGGGTCAACCAGAAGGTGATCTCCCAGCAGATGCAGGTGGCCGGCGTCCTCATGGCGCTGGTGACCACGGCGATGACCGGTCCGCTGTTCGACTGGGCGGCCCGTCGCCTGCCCGGTGACGAGCAGGCCGTGCCGCCTTCGGACCGCACGCCGATCGCCTGACGTCGGGCCGGTCTCCGCCGTCGCGATGGGGTCAGACCTCGGCCGGTGGCGGGGCCGGGTCTCGGGGATCGGTCGGGGTTCGGGCCGGCTGCGGCGGGTCAGTCGTGGTGCTGGTCGTGGGGGGACTCGAAGCGGAAGACCCGTTGCCCGAAGGACGCGTGCACCCCGGGCTCGAGGCGCACCGGTTGACCGGGGCCGAGTCGCTCCCACGCCCCGCCGCCCTGCCGCCAGACGAAGGTCCCGTTGGTCGAGCCCCGATCCACCACGTCGACGCGCCACCCGTCGAGGCGGACCTCGGCGTGCACCCGCGACACGGTCCGGGCGTCGTCGTCGAGCAGCAGCGGGCGGGCCTCGCCGGCGGTGACCCGGGGGTCGCCGTCGGGCTCGCGGCCCACGACGTAGTCGCTGTCGAGCGTGAAGGTGGCACCGTCGTCGAACACGAGGAACCCCAACGATGGGCGGTCGCCCTCCACGAGGTTGTGGGTCTGCTGCACGAGCGAGATGCCGCAGCGGGCGCAGTAGTAGGCCTCGGGGTCGTTGAAGTGGCCTCGGCTGCAGACGATCCCGTGGACCCGAGCCTTCGCCGGGGTGGGGACCGCGGCGGCCAGGGGCAGCGGTGCGCGCTCGGGCTCGTCGGGCTCGGCGTCGATCAGCAGCACCGAGGCGAAGGGCGTGGCCGCCGCAGCCGGCTCGGCCGGGGCGGGAGTCGGCGCGGTGGCCTCCTCGCCCGCCGATGGCGACGGCGCAGCCTCGAGACCGGCGGCCGGTGTCGGCTCGGTCACCGGCGACCCGGTCGGGACGGTCGACGGTGGAGCGGTGCCGACCAGCGCGGAGCCGGCGGTGGCCAGGTCGGGCCCGAGGGTGAACGCCGACCCCGGCACGATGCCCGCCCCGAGCGTCACCCGCGGGTCGGCGGTCGCGGTGGCGCCGGCGGCGGCGGCCCGCACGGCGGTCGCCGGCTCGGTGATCAGCTCGTCGAGTGAGGCGCCGGGCCCGGCCGTGCGCACCAGCTCGGCGCCGGCGCCGGCGCCGGCAGTGGCGAGCGCGACCTCGACCCCGTCGTGGGCGAGGACGCGGATGCCGTCGCCGTCGTCGGCCACGACGACGTACGGCGGCAGTCCTCCGGGCGCGGCGCCGAGAGCGCCGAGCTGGGTGGCGAGGGAGCCGGCCGGGGTGTCCGACGCCGCCGCGGCCCGACAGGCGTCGAGCACGGCGTCGGCGCGGGCATCGGTGCCGAGCACGAGCACGGCCAGGCCGGGGAGGCGGCCCACCAGGCCGTGGCCCGGCACCGGCCGGAGGGTCAGGTCGCTGATGCCGCGCATCAGGCGCTCACCTCGGTGGGCAGCGCCTCGATGCGCCCGGCGACGTCGGCTGCTGTGGCCGGGCGCCGGAGCGGGTCGGGCTCCAGGCAGGCGCCGACGAGGGCGGCCGTGGCGGGGTCGAGGGACGCGTCGAGGGTGGGCGGACTGGCCAGCACCCGCCGGAGGGCGAGCAGGGCGTCGCGGGCAGGGAGCTCGCCGTGGATGCCCTGACCGGTCAGCGCACGGTGCAGCGTCGCGCCGAGGGCGTAGATGTCGGTGGCCCGCGACGCCGGCTCACCCCGGATGATGGCCGGGTCGAGGAACTCGACCGAGGTGACCGGGCCGACGCCCGTGGTCGTCTGGCCCGGGTTCAGGATCTGGGCCAGCCCGAGATCGGAGAGGTGGGCGCCGTCGTCGTGCAGGAGGATGTTGGCGGGCTTGATGTCGCGGTGCACCACTCCCGCCTCGTGCAGGGCGTGGGCGGCGTGGGCGGCGTGGGCGACGGCTCGCAGGATCTCGGTTCGGGTGAGCGCCCGGGCCGGTGACGCCAGCGATCCCATGGGGTGGTACGCCATGGCGTAGTAGAAGGTCCCGTCCTCCTGGCCGGCGTCGTAGAGGGCGACGAGGTACGGGGACCGCACGCCGGCGAACACCTTGAGCTCGCGGTCGCGCGCCGGAAGGTGTCCTCGGTGGTGGGACCGGCCAGCACCTTCACGGCGACGAGGTCATCGGTGATCGGGAGCCGGGCGGGGGTCTTGGCCAGGTGGAACTCGCCGTAGTTGCCCTCGCCGAGCGACCGGACGAACTCGTAGTCGGCGATGCCGTTGCGTTGGGCCACGAAGGTGCTCCCGGGGTCGATCAGACGATGCGCCCGCCGTTGAACCGCCAGCGGATGAACAGCACTCGCATGGGTCCGTTGACGAACAGGAACGTGCACAGCCAGACGAAGGTGAAGTCGATGATGAACCCGAGGGGGCCCATCTCGACGTTGACGGGCAGGGAGAGCTGCTGGAGCACCAGCCAGGTCACGAGGCCCTCGTTGAGGCCGGTGATCAGGCCGAAGAGGGTGGGCCAGTCCTTCTCCCACCGGAACTGCTGCAACAGGTGGTAGATCGGCTCCCAGATCACCACGCCGACGACCGCCACGATCAGCAGGGCCGTGAACGTGACGCCGTAGGTGTCCACCAGCAGCTCGTAGCCGAAGCCGCTGCGGGGCGTGGTCCCCGTGGTGATGGTGATCGGCACGAAGGGTGTGATGACGAGCGTGGCCAGCACGCCGATGGTGGCGAGCACGAAGAGCCGGGTCTGGATGCGGCCGATGAAGGTCGGGGTCATGGGGTGGTCTCGGCTCTCACAGGGGCTTGTTGCGCATCCACTTGAACCAGTTCGACAGCGACCGGCCGACGCCGATGCGGGGGCAGAACCCCTGGGCCGCCAGGTCGTCGACGATCTGCAGCCCGGCGTACTGCAGCCCGAGGAACGAGTCGACACCCGCGTAGTAGCCGCCGAGGGTGATCGAGCCCGAGGCGTACATGCGGCCCGGGTCGGCGCGCACGCCGCGGACCTCGAAGTTGCGCTCGACGTCGAGGCGGCCGAGGACGTTGCGTCCGGCGCCCGAGTGGTCGAGCAGGTCGGCCAGGTAGCGGTGCTCGCGGATGTCGGCCTCGAGGCCGGTGCAGTCGATCACGAAGTTCGCCGGCACCTCGAGCACCGAGCCGTCCTTGGCGCCGATGCTGGTCACCACGGTCTGGCCGTCGGCGCCGGGGTGCACGTTTCGGACCTCGCCGACGTAGGTGCGGTACCAGCCCTCTCGGCGACCTCGCTCGAGCTGCTTGACCCACAGCTTGCGGTGGGGTGTGTTGGTGCCGCCCATCACCTGGTAGAGCTGCTTGCGGTCGTCGCCCTCGAGCTTGGCGAGCCGCTCCCGGATCTGGCCGCCCCATGCGCCCTTGGGCCAGTTGAAGCCCTGATAGGCCCAGCCGTCGGCGCCCTTGCGTCGCATGAAGATCGACGGTCCGTGCGACGACGTCACGTAGGTGCGGAACAGGTGGATGATCTGGGTCTGGGCACCGTGGTGGTCACGGTCGTCGATGAGCCGTTGGAGCACCCGCGAGGCCACGATGCCGCCGCCCCGGACCACCACGACGCCGGGCCGGGCCCGCAGCTCCTGGTACACCTGCTCGTGGGGCTCGTAGGCGTTGACGACGCGCTGGTAGTCGCCGTGCTCCTCTCGGTAGCGCTGCAGGTCGGGGAGGAACTTGAGCCCCGGATAGCCGACCGCGACGTGCACCCACGTCGAGCGGTAGGCGACCCGCTTGGTGGCCGACGTGCCCGGAGGTGGGGTCAGCACGGTGAAGTAGCCGCCGCCGTGGCGCCGCCGGCTGAGGCGCACCTGGCCCTTGGTCACCAGGTCCCACCAGCCGATGCGGTCGGCCTCGCGCTGCATCTCGTCGAACACCTGACCGGCCTTGGGGGTCCAGTAGTCGGTCAGGATCGGCTCGGTGAGGACGTTGAACAGCGGAGCGAGCGTCTTGTCCGTCGCCGCCTCGCGCAACGAGTAGGCGGGGAAGCCCCAGATGTTGCCCGGACACGAACCGCTGTCCGAGCGGAGCCGCTCGCCGGAGGGGATCTGGGAGACCTCGGTCAGGTACTGGTAGGTCTGCCACGGGCGGTCGAGCACGCTCAGCACCCGCATCCGCTCCGGTGGCATCCCGGCGATGCGCAAGTAGTCGGCGAGCACGAACGATCCGACGCCGCCCCCGATGCTGACCAGGGGGACGTCGACCACCGGGATGCCGGCGTCGGCGACCATCTGGTCGGTCCACCAGTCGGTCTCCAGCAACGTCGGCGTCAGGTCGCCGGAGCCGGGCTCGGCCGCGGCCGACCGGTACTGGTTGACGTCGGCGCTGTCGATGGAGATCGTGTCGTTGCCCATGATCTGACCAGGGCGGCCCGGCGCCCGATGTCGGCGGAGTGTAGTGAACCGGTGGGTCACGGGCTCGACCGTGCTGGCCACCTGCCCCGGCGGGCTCGACCCTCAGTCGAGGGCGACGAGGGCGGGCAGCACCGCGAGGAGGGCGTCGCGCACCGTCGCGCGGTTCCGGGCGACGCCGGCACGGAACTCCGAGTCGGTGAGGGGCTCGGCGGCGATGCCGTTGGCGAGGTTGTCGACCACGCACACCGCCGCGTGGCGCAGGCCGACCTCGCCGGCCAGCACGCACTCGGAGGCCACCGTCATCCCGACCACGTCGGCGACGCCGGCGAGGAAGCGGATCTCGGCCGGCGTCTCGAACCGGGGGCCGGTCGTCTGGGCGTAGACGCCACCGTCGACGAGGCTCGTCTGCGGGGCGAGGCGGCCCCAGGCCGCGACCACCTGGCGGCGCCACGCGGGGTCGAAGCCGGGCACGGTGTGGCCGGCGGCGTCGTCGTGCCACGACGGGTTGGCCCCGGGGGCGAAGAAGTCGTCGGGGGCGACGAAGGTGCCCACCGGGAGGTGGAGGTGCAGCGCGCCGACGGAGCCCACGGCCAGCACCCGGTCGCAGCCCGCCGCCACCAGCGCGGCGACGTTGGCGTGGTGGTCGACGAGGTGAGCCGGCGAGAACGCGCCGAGCCCGTGGCGGTCGAGCACCACCAGGTCGTCGAGGTCGGTGACGGCGACGGTGGTGGTCCCGCGGGGGTGTGGACCTCGTGCTCGACCCGGCGCATCGGGCGCCCCAGATCGGCGGTGTCGAGGCTGTGGCCCACGACGAGGCCCAGCCGGGAGCCCGTCACCCGGGGCACCGTGCTCATCGCGGCATCGGACGACGGGCCCGACCGACGATGGCCTCCGGTGGGCGGGGTGCGCCCCTCACACCATCGCGGCGGCGCCGACCTCGGGGTGCCGACGCATGAACTCGACGAGGGTCGGCAGGTACGACGGCAGCGGCGGGCACGTCACGCCGGTGCCGTCGAGATCGGCGGTCGCGTTCGTGGTCAGGTAGTGGGTGGGGTGGGTGAGGTAGTCCACCGAGTCGGACGGGATCCGCATCAGGCCGTACACGCCCGGGACCTTCTCGATGGCGAACTTGGCGATCCGGCGGGTGAGGGGCAGGCGGATGATCCGGCGTCCGGTGGCTCGGCCCATCTCGCGGTACAGCTCGTCGACGGTGAGCGGGCGCGGGTCGGCGAGCTGGTAGACGCGATCCTTGCTGCGCTCGTCGGCGGACAGCACGTCGATGGCGTCGACGACGAAGTCGCGCGGCACGATGTTGAAGCGGAAGGCGGTGGGGTCGCCGATCACCGGCAGCAGCGCGACCTTCGGCTGTCGCAGGAGCCACTGCAGGGCGAAGTAGGGCCCGTCGTACTTCTGGGTGTCGCCGGTGGTGCTGTCGCCGACGACGATGGCCGGGCGGTAGATGCTCGTCGGCAGACCGCCCTGTCGGCGCCGCTGCACCTCGACCTCGGCGAGGAACTTGGTCTCCTCGTAGAAGTTGTCGAAGTGCTGGCCCACGTCGAGGTCGTCCTCGCCGAACGGGCCGGTGTAGCGCCCGCTGACGTAGCAGGTGCTCACGTAGTGGAGCCGCTGCAGGCCGGTGGCCCGCTCGGCCAGGTCGCACACGTGGCGGGTGCCGTCGACGTTGACCCGCATGCCGAGGTCGTGGGTGACCGACAGGTCGTACACGGCGGCGAGGTGCCAGATCTCGCTGAGGTTGGCGGCGACGCCGCTGGGGTCGTCGAGACCGAGGTCGGGCACGGTGATGTCGCCTTCGACCAGGGTGATGCGGTCGGCCAGCGACGGGTCGGCAGCCACCAGCTCGTCGGCCCTGCGCTGGGCGAGGTCGGCGAACTTGGCCTGCACCAGGCACACGGCCCGTCGTTGCGGGTCGCGGCGCAGCACGCGGGGAGCAGCTGGACCCCGAGGAAGCCGGGGAAGCCGGTGAACAGCGAGACGGTCATGGGACGACCGTACCGAAGGGCCGGGCGGTCGTCACGGGGCCGAAGGTCCCCGTCCGGGCCTGCTCACTCGAGGGCGATCGCCGCCAGCACGTCCAGCCGAGCGGCTCGTCGGGCCGGGAACAGGCCGGCCACCACGCCGGCGACCGCGGCGAGCCCCACGAACACGGCGAGCTGGCCGACGGGCACCGCGTACACCGTGTCGATGCGGACGTCGACGGCTTCGATCATGACCCAGCCGTACAGCAGCCCGACGCCGAGGCCGATGATCGTGCCGAGCAGGGCGATGATGACCGACTCCTGCAGCACGCTCGACCGGACCTGGCGGCGCAACGTGCCGACGGCCCGCAGCAGGCCGAGCTCGCGGGTGCGCTCGTGCACCGAGAGCAGCAGCGTGTTGACCACACCGATCACGCCGATGATCACGGCCAGCCCGAGCAGGGCGTAGAGGAACGACAGCTGACGGGTGATGTTGGCGGCCTGGCTGTCCTTCAGCTCGGCCAGGTCCTGCACGCGTGCCGTCGGGACGGCATCGGTGACGGTGCGCAGCGCAGCCCGCCCCCGCTCGGGGGAGACCCCGTCCGCGAAGCGCACGTAGCTCTGCTGGTCGACCTGCAGCACGGCCGGGTAGACGGCCTCGAAGGCCTCGAGGCCCATGATGATCCCACTGCCCCGGACGAAGAACTGGCTGTCGTAGACGACGGCCACGCGGAACGGCTCGGGCCCGGACCCGGCGATGTCGAGGATGACGGGGGTGCCGACCTGCCAGCCCCGTTCGGCGGCCACGGCCGTCGAGACCGCCAACCCGTCGGTGCCGAGATCGGCGAGGGAGCCCTGGCGGACCTCGATGTCGAGGACGTCGCCGACGGTGTCCGGGTCCACCGCCCCGAGGAACAGCTGCGCACCGTCGACGCGGGCCCGACCCACTCGGATGCTGCTCACGAGCTCGACCTCGGGCAGGGTCCGAAGGTCGGCGGCCACCTGCGGCGGCAGGCCGAGGAACGAGTCGGCCGACACCACGGCGTCGGCGCGCACGCCCTGATCGATGGCCCGGCCGACGCTGCTGCGCAAGGACGCGCCCGCCACGGCGATCACGCTGATGAGCCCGACCCCGACGGTGAGCGCCACCGCCGTGGTGGCGGTGCGGGTCGGGTTGCGCAGCGCGTTCTGCCGCGCCAAGCGCCCGGTGACGCTGTGGCGGCGGGCGAACGGCGATCCGACGAGCCGGGCCAGGGGCGTGATGTAGACGGGGCCGAGGGCGAAGGCGGCGAGGAACGCGGGGATCGCCGACACCAGGGCCCAGACCACGGCCAGCTCCCCGCCGGTCGTGAGGGCCCGGGCGATGATGGCAACGCTCACCGCGGCGAAGACCAGGGCGACGAGCGCACGCAGGACCGGCCGATGGGTCCGGTCGACGGCGGTGTCGCGCAGCGCGGCCACGGGTGGGACGTGGGTCGCCCGCCAGGCGGGGACGAGGGCCGAGACCACCGTGGCGATCAGGGCCAGGGCCGCGGGCAGCACCAGCCGGCCGGGCACCACCTGCAGCGGCGTCGTGGGCAGCTCGAAGCCGAGCCCTCGGATCAGCGCCCGCAACCCGGCGGCCACGCCGATGCCGAACACGACGCCGATGGCCGCCGCCACGGCTCCCACCACCACCGCCTCAGCCACCACCGAGCGCAGGATCTGGCCGCGCCCGGCGCCGACGGCCCGCAGCAGCGCCAGCTCCCGGGTCCGCTGGGCCACGATGATCGTGAAGGTGTTGTAGATGATGAACATCCCCACGAACATGGCGATCACGCCGAAGCCGAACAGCAGCCAGGTGAGCTGCTCGACGAACTGGGCGAACAGGTCCTGGTTCTCGACCGTGAACGCCCGGCCGGTGAGCGCCTGGTCGTCGGCGGGGAGCACGGCGGTGATCCGGCGGGTGAGCTCCTCCTGGGAGATCCCGTCACGGGCGGCGACCGAGATCCAGTCGTAGCGCCCGGGCTCGCCCACCAGGTCCTGGGCGGTCGCCGTCGTGAGCAACACGGCCGGAGCACCGGAGAAGTCCTCGAGCGAGCCGAAGCCGGCGATGCCCACCACGCGCATCGGCACCACGCCCTTGGCCACCGCCAGCCGGACCTCGTCGCCGACGCCGAACCCGGCGGCCGCGGCCGTCCGGCGGTCGAGGACCACCTCGTCGGACGCCTCGGGCGGTCGCCCGTCGGTGAGCCGCCATCCGTTGAGCTCGGGCGAGGTGAACCAGTTCAGCCCGAAGGTGGGTGGCCCGCCCTGCGGGTTGCCGAACGGCCGGCCGTCCTTGCCGATGATGCGCAGGCGTCCCTGCACCTGGCCCTCGGCGGCGGCCACGCCGTCGACCCCGGCCACCGCGGGCAGCACCGCCTGGTCGATCCGGGCCCGGTCGCGCCCGAACGGCGAGCTCATCGTGCTCGACGAGCGCACCACGGTGTCGACGTCGCGGTAGACGTCGGCGAACACGTCGTCGAAGCCCTTGCGCACGGTGTCGCCCAGCACCAGCGTGCCGGCCATGAAGCCGACCCCGAGCACCACCGCCACCATCGTCGAGATGAGCCGGTAGCGGTGGGCGGCGATGCCCCGCAGCGCGAGCCTCAGCATCGCGTCGTCCTCGTCACGTCGTCGTCGTCCGGGCTCGACCGTCCGTGCGCGCTCAGCGCTCGTGCCGCACGAGCGCGGCGACGTCGTCGATCGGCAGGGCCCAGACGGGCACCCGGTCGTCGGCTGGACGTTCGCCCTCCACCGCGGCCGGGAAGCCGCTGAGCACCACCCCGTCGCCGAACGCGTCGCGCTGCTTCACGCAGCTGCCGGCTGTCACGAGCGAACCGGCGCCGATGGTGGCCCAGTCGCACACGATGGCCGCCGGCTCCACCACCGTGCCGACGCCGAGCCGGCACCCGTGGATCATGCAGGCCGGGCCGATCACGACGCCGTCCTCGATCACCAGCTCGTTGTCGGGCAGCAGGTGCAAGACGGTGTTCTCGAGGATCTGCACGTCGGCGCCGATGCGGACCGGCCCGTGGCTGTCGCCGATGATCCTGACGCCGGCGCCGATCAGCGTGCGGGGTCCCACGACGACATCACCGGTGATCTCGGCCGAGTCGAGCACGACGGCGGTCGGGTCGATGCGGGGGGACGTGCCCCGGTACTCGTACAGGGTGCCCATGGGTCCTCCGGCGGACAGGTCGGGGCCGACCTCGGTGAGGGGGCCAGGCGGGGCAGGGGAGAGGTCGCCGCCGCGCAGCCCGGCGAGGCGTTCGAGGTCGGCGGCGGTGGCCGTGCGCACGATGCGCCCCGGTCGACCGACGACGACGGCCTCGTCGGGGATGCTGGCGCCGGCGGGGATCACGGTGCCCTCGCCGGTGAACACCCGGTCGCCGAGCCGGGCGCCGGGCAGCACCACGGTGCCGTTGCCGATCTCGCACACGTCACCGACGGTGGCCCCGAGCACCACGCAGCGATGGCCGAACACGGTGCGGGACCCGATCGTGACGGGATCGCCGGCCCGACCGATCACGACGCTGTTCTCGAGCACGGCCGAACCCGCGCCGATCGCCACCGAGCCCGCCACCGATCGCACGACCGTCCCCTGGGCGATGACCGCGCCGGCGCCCAGCCGGGCCGAGCCGAGCACGCGGGCCGAACGGGCCACCAGGGGACCGTCGTGGGCGGTGCCGTCGAGGTCCGCAGCCGACATGCCTCGACGGTACCGACCCCGTCCGCAGGGTGGTCGCACCAGCTGCACCTATCCTCGCCGGATGGCAGCGGAGCGATTTCAGGCCAGGTTCAAGACCCGGGAGGAGATCCGGGCGGGTGGGGCGATCGGCAACCTGCAGGACGGGATCACGATCCACACCCACGGCGTCGACACGCGGCTGATCGCCTGGCCCGGCAACGGGTTCCAGACCGAGGCCGTGCACGTGCTCACCCTGCATCCCGGTGAGGAGTCCGACCCGTACGCCTACACCCAGGCCGAAGAGGCGATGCTGTGCGTCGCCGGCACCGGCGAGGTCTTCCTGCGCGGGCCTGGCGCACGGTGGCGCCCGGTGACATCGCCTACTTCCCCGAGAGCGTGGCCCACGCCGTGCGCAACCCGTCGTCGAACGGCGACGACCTGCACGTGGTCACCCAGATCACCCCGCCCCAGCTCGACCTGTACGAGCCCGACGGGTACTACCACCGGGCCCAGGGCGCGCTGCACCTCACCGCGGCCTACCGGGCGGCGCTCAACGCGCCGCGCCACGAGATGCCCGTCGGGCAGATGACCCGGCACGACACGGACCCCGGTTGCCGAGCCGAGCACCTGTCCAAGGAGGAGGTCCGGCGCGAGGGTGCGCTGTTCAACGTGGAGCTGGGGACGCCGTTCCCCGGGCTCGGGATCCCCGCCCACCTGGTGCTGTGGCCCGGAGCCGGCTGTCGCACCGCGGGCTTCAACTACGCCCTGGCGCCGGCGCTGGCGACCGACGCCATGCACGTGCACCCCGTGTCCGACGAGTGCCTCGTGGTGTGGGAGGGCGTGTGCGAGGGCTACACGGCGCACGGCTACACCGACACCGGCTCGCCCGACCTCTGGACCGGTCGCGAGACGAGCTTCGTCGCCCTCGAGACCTACGACGTGATCCTGGCCCCCTGCGGTGTGCTGCACGGCCATCGCAGCGTGGACACGCCGAGCGTGCTCGGCGGCTTCGCCTCCCCGCTCCCAGCTGGACCTGCTCCTCGACCTGCCCGCCTACCACGACGGCGTGTTCGACCAGGCGTCCTACGAGCCGCTCGACCGGTCCGCCGTCGCCGGGCTCGACGCCCTCCGCCCCGACGTCTGAGGGTCGCGGTCGACAGCCTCGACGTCCCCGCCGCAACCGCGAGGCCCGTCGATCCGGGCCCGGCCGGCCGGACGACGTCGGACCCGGCCGACCGGTGTCCACGATGTCCGACTCGCGCCTAGAGTGCCGGCGGATTCGCGGTGGGTGCTGAGCAGAGAGGGGCGCAGCCGGTCATGAGACGAACGGGCGCGCTCGTCATCCTCGCGCTGGTGGCGACCGTGCTGCCGGCGCTGCTCCCGGCCGTGACCGAGCCGGCGGCGGCGGTGCCGACGGCTGCGGCGCAGACGACGAACACGGACTGCACCGGCACGCCCACGCCCGACCTGCCCCTGCTGCTGCCCGCCTGGGCCGACGCCGCCGGCTGGGCCAACGCCGACCAGTTCCAGACCATCATGATGGGTGACCTCGACGGCGACGGCGGTGACGAGCTGCTCGGCCGCAACGCCTCCACCCTCGAGGTGCAGCGCTGGGCGACGCCGTTCCAGGCCGCCGCCATCGGCAACCCCGACCGGGTGGCGCCGCTGCCCGTCCCGGGCCAGTGGGTGCCCGACGGCGTGCTCGGCCCGAGCATCCCCGAGATCAACGGCTTCTACGACCCCTCCACCTACTCGACCATCCAGATGGCGAACCTGGACGGCGTCCCCGGCCAGGAGGTGCTCATCCGCTCCACCAACGGGCTGCAGATCTTCAAGTACGTCAAGCCGTCGCCCGGCACCCCGGCGTCCTGGCAGACCATCAACACCTCGGTGTGGGCCGACAGCTACTCGGTCCAGTGGTGGCAGCCCCAGTACTACGAGACCATCACCACCGGCGACGTCGACGGCGACGGCGCCGACGAGATCGTGGGTCGTGGTCCCGCCGGCATCCAGACCTTCAAGCTGGTCAACGGCCAGCTGCAGCAGCTCGACGCCGCGAGCCCGCCGGTGATGGCGGATTCCGCCGGCTGGGACCAACCGCAGTACTACGACACCATCCGGCTGGCCGACGTCACCGGCCCGGGAGGCACACCCGACGGCAAGGCCGAGCTGATCGGACGGGCCCCGGGCTCGTCGACGGGGATGGTCGTGCTGTCACTGGGGTCGAACGGCGTCTGGAGCGAGTACACCAACAACGTGGCGGTGTGGCCCGACAGCCAGGGCCAGTGGAAGACCAACCCCAGCTGGTACACCACGATCGGCACCGCCGACCTCAACGGCGACGGCTTCGCCGACGTGTACGGGCGCACCCAGTACGGCCTCGACGCCTGGACCTTCGCCGGGGGCACGTGGTCCGAGCTGGCCAGCCCGGCGCCGAGCTCGTCGAGCCCGACGATCCTCACCGACGCCCAGGGCTTCGACCAGGCGCCGTACTACGCCACCATCCAGGCCGCCGTGCTCGGCGCCGTCCCCGGGTCGCCGGCGCCGGCCGGGCGCATCCTGGCCCGCTACCCGGCGAACGTCCTGGCGGCGCCGAACCAGGCCGGCGGGGTCGCCTTCTCGTCGTTCGCCGGGTCGGGGTTCGCGGCGCCGGCGCTGGTCGCCGGCCAGTTCACCGACGCCAACGGCTGGAACCAGGCGGTGCGCTACCAGACCCTGCGCACCGGCAACCTGGCCGACGGCACCGACCTGCTCGTCGGCAAGGACGCCACCGGCATGCGCACCTACCGGCTCGACGGAGGCACCGCCGGCGGGTCGTGGGCCTACCCGTCGGCAACGTTCCCGGCGTGGTCGAGCTACACGAAGGTCCAGACGCCCGGGTCGAGCGCGCCCCCAGACCCCGATCCGACGATGCCGCCGGGCTACCCGGTCGCGCTGTGGGACCAGCAGCTGGCCTCCTACAAGTACATCAACGACCAGGTCGGCTCGACGTACAGCACCGAGCTCACGGTGCGCCAGCTCCTCTCGCAGGCGACGGCGTCGAACCCGCCGGTGACCCTCCAGGCACTCGCCGCCTACATCGGCGGGCTCGCCAAGACCCCTCCGACGGGCCAGAACGTCAACCGGGACGTGTGGAACGCGACGCTGGCCCAGGTGCAGGGCTGGGCGCTGGAGGCCTCGTACCTGTGGGGCTTCTACTTCGACAGCCAGGCCAGCATGCAGCTGCTGATCGCCCAGACCCAGACCGTGGCCGACCAGGGGCCCAACTCGCCCAACGACGTGGCCGGCCACTTCGAGAAGAACATGGCCATCGATGCGCTCATCGGCGACCTCATCTGGGGCATCGTCGGTGGCATCACGACCGGGGACCCCGAGGCAGCTCGCTTCCTCACCGCGTTCACGTCGATGTTGGGTGCAGGGGTGAGCGGCGGCCTGGGCTTCTTGAACCCGAACGGCAAGGTCAGCACCAACGCCCAGAACCTCAACGACGAGCTGGTCAGCTCCTTCTGCGGTGCCAACAACTTCTTGTACTCGTCCTTCGCCCAGACCGTGGCCGACGCCGGGCTGCTGGACGCCATGGGCCGCATGACCGAGGAGGGGCCGCTGGTCTTCGCCCCGGCCACGAACCCGCCCAACCCGGCGCAGTTCAGCGAGGTCGAGGCGGCGTCGAGCGACCAGCGGGCCATCTGGGTGTGGCAGCAGTTCGCCAACCAGAACAAGGACGGCTGGCGCGTCGGCTACTGCTGGGGCAACACCACCTGCAACCTCGGGTTCATCAGCCGCGTGGACGACGGCTACGGCGAGTTCTACGGCGTGCCCGGGTCGTACAGCCCCGAACCCTGGGGCGGCTACTACTACCGTGTGCTGTCGACCCTTGGGACCACGGCCAACTGCGAGGGGACCTCCCACGGTGGCGACGGCGGCTGGAAGACGCTGATGGACGCCGGTGTCGGGTTCGACACGAACACGCTGTTCATGCCCCGCACGCAGGCGAACCAGGGTGCAGAACCCCCCGCCGCAGACGTTCTGGCCGAAGGCCTACGAGCAGCCTGCTCCGATCACGCCGACCGGCGAACCGAGCGGGAACAGCTGGGCGATGGGCATCCTGGGATGGAGGGTCGGCAGTGCCAACTGCAACACCTGATCACCGCCGGTGGAGATCGACTCGGGCGTGGTCCTCGGTCGTGGTGGCGCTCGGCTCGGTCCTGGCACTCGTCCCGGCGCGTCCGGCGCTGGCCTCGTCCGTCGTCCAACCCATGGGCATCGCCCTGAGCATCTCCGCCGACTGCGAGCAGGGCGACGTGCAGATCACCTACAACGCCGACGGGGTCGCGCGGCAGGCGGTCACGTTCACCTCGCAGGCGGGCACCGTGCTCGACGCCTTCGAAGCGGACGCCTACAAGCCGGTCTACGACGGCACGGAGTACATCCTCACCGACGCCCAGGCCATCCGACCCGGGCTGCCCCAACCGCGACCCGTCCCGGCGGCCGGCAGCGTCCTCGGGGTGTACGTGACCCTGGGCGAGACGCCACCGGTCGCCACCAACGCCGAGTTCTTCCTGCTGTACCGCTGCGACACGCAGCGCAACGACAAGGGCGGCAACAACGTCGTGCTGATGACGTGCGTCGGCGACTACGGCACCTGCCCGAAGACGGCCGAGGAGGCCACGGCGACGCCCGCCACCGAACCGTCGACGACGGTGCCGGCGACCACGCCGGGAGGCGCCGTCGTGCCGAAGTTCACCGGGTAGCCGACGGCGGCGCGCCCGATGCCGCGCCCCGACGCGACGAATCCGCCGAGGCGGGTGGCCTGATCCGCGGCGTCAGGCGGCGCGGGTCGCAGCGACGTCGTCGACGGCCGTGGCGAAGCGCGGGTCGCGCTCGCGGACGGCGGCGAACTCAGCCGGGGTGAACACCACGACGGTCACGTCGGTGAGCGCCACCGCGTCGGCGTTGCGGGGGCGAGCGGCCAGCACGGCCAGCTCGCCCACGACGTCGCCGGGTCCGAGGTCGGCCACGCGACCGGCGGCGTTGGTCACCGCCACCGAGCCGGCCAGGATCACGAAGACCTGGGTGCCCCGTTCGCCGGCGTGGCACAACACGGTGCCGGCGGGCAGATCGAGGGTGGTGCCACACCCGACGAGGGCGTCGCGCTCGATCCCGGGCACGAGAGGGGGAGCAGTCGTTCTCACGTCTCGATGGTGCACCCGCAGGGGCGGCGCCCGACCGGGCCGGGGGTCACCTCGCGGCAGCCCCTGGGTCCCCTCGCCCTAGGTGATTCGGCCCGAATCGCGTGACTCTCGTCACGATCTAGAGGCCGGTCCGGTCGCGGCGGCGGGTGGCGGCTCCGGGGCCAGCGCACCGGCCGCGTCGGGGCCGAGCTCGTCGTGGCCGCAGACGACGACGCGGCCGTGGCGCCGCGCCTGGGCGAAGCCGGTGAGCACGTCGTGCACGGCGGCGGGATCCTCGTCGAAGGAGGCCCCTCGCAGGGTGTCGAGGTGTCGGTGCAGCATGCACGCATCGGCCGCCAGCAGGACCTCGCCGTCGGCGAGGCGCACCCGCAGCGACTGGTGTCCTGGGGTGTGCCCGTAGGTGGGCACGCACACCACGCGGCCGTCGCCGAACACGTCGTGCTCACCGTCGACGAGCACGAGGTCCTGCCCGGTGTCGAAGTCGTCGCGGACGTAGCCGCCCGGGTCGACGTCGTCGGCGGTCGCATGCGCCCACTCCCGGCGCTGCACCACGACGCGCGCCTGGGGCGCCAGGGCGTTGCCGCCGCAGTGATCCCAGTGCAGGTGCGACGCCACCACCACGTCGACCTCGTCCGGGTCGACCTCGGCGGCCCCGAGACGGGCGCTCAGGTCGTCGCCGGCGCCGTAGGCCAGCCCGAAGTAGTCGGCGAGGTCGCCGAGGCGGCGGTGGGGGTCGGCGCGCAGGTCGGGGTGCATGCCGGTGTCGAACAGCAGCGTGCCGGCCGGATGGCGCACCAGGAAGGACCACACGATCAGGGCGACGCGTCCCTCGGCGCCCTCCTCGAGGTCCGCCGCGGGCCAGTCGAGGGAGCCGCACCGCAGCGGGGTGATGTGCACGTCACCTGCAGCTGCTCGCGATCGTGACGGGTCGTTCACGGACCTCTCCTCGCGGTGTCGCGCGTGATCGGGATCGGGGCTGAACCCCCGGGGTTCGGGTCAGCCGAACCAGGCCTCGAGCCGGGACGCCTCGTAGGCCACCTTCCGCCGGTACAGCTCGTCGTCGGCGTCGCGCAGGGTCACGTCCGGCTCGGGCTCGGCGTAGAAGTCGCCCTCGACGAAGGCGACCTGGTGGCCGGGCAGCTCGAGGAAGCACATGCCGTGGCCGTCGAAGCTCGCCGGCGCCGAGCCGGTGAGGTCCGCGGCGATGTTGCGGGCGGCCACCTGGCCTTGGGCGGCGGCGAACACACCGGCCTTGGGCAGCGCGCCGGTGGCGGTCGGGATGTGGGTGCAGTCACCCACGGCGTAGACGCGGTCGAAGGAGGTCTGCAGGGTGTGCCGGTCGGGCTCGACGAAGCCGGAGCCGCCGGTGAGGCCGGCGTCGACCAGCAGCGATGGCGCCACGGCGGCGGGGACCCCGAGCAGGACGTCGAAGCCCGCCGTCGTGTCGTCGGCGAAGGTGACGACACGACCGACGTCGTCCACGTCTCGCACCGCCTTGCCCGACAGCAGGGTGACGCCGTGGTCGCCGAGGCGATCGGCGATGTAGCGGCTGGCATCCACTCCGGCCACGGGGAGCGCCATCGGCTGAGGTGTGGACACGCGCACCCGCACGGCCTCGCCCCGCCCGCGCTCCCGGAGCCGCTCGGCGACGACGAGGGCCGCCTCGTAGGGCGCCGGCGGGCACTGGAACGGACCGCCGAGGATCGACACCAGCACCTCGCCCGACTCGACGGCGTCCAGATCGCGGTGGATGTCGGGCAGCGCAGCCGCGTCGTAGAGGTCGTGGGCACCGTCGCCGCCCAGCATGTCGAGGTGCTTCGGGGCCTTCGCCGCGCCGAGCGCCACCAGCACGGCATCGGCTTCGATCGGGCCGTCGGCGGTGGTCACGGTGCGGGTGGCGGGGTCGAGGCCTTCGATGCTCGTCTGCAGGTACCGGATGCCGCGGTCGGCGAGCGCCCGGAGCGAGCGGGTGCCCTCGGCGAGAGGACGGACCCGTCCCAGGTCCCACAGCTTGGCGAAGCCCATGAAGAAGACGTCGCGACGGTCGATCAGCGTCACCTCGAGCTGGGGGTGGTCGCTGACCAGCTCGTGAGCGGCGGCCACGCCGCCGAAGCCGCCACCGAGGACCACCACGTGTGCCATGAGCCGATCCCTCCCCTCGACCGACCGTACACCGAGCCCCGGGTTGGGCGAACGGGCGGGGGAGGGGTGCGGGCCGACGAGTACTGTCGACTCCGCATCTCGGGCGCTTAGCTCAGCTGGCGAGAGCACCTCCCTTACAAGGAGGGGGTCGGGGGTTCGAGTCCCTCAGCGCCCACCGGTCGTTGTGGATCGCACAACTCCCTCCACCCTTCCGGGATCGACGACGACCTCGACGCGCAGGGGCACCGCGACCACGGGATCTGCAGCTGCCCGCCCGCCCCACCTCGCCGTTGATGGGCGATGATCTCCGACATGCGTGGCGTCGGGTTCGGGCGAGCAGCGGGCTCGAGGTCGTCCTGCTCACGGAAGCGCCAGGGAAGCGGGAAGACGACACTTGGCCTCCTGCTCTCTCCGCAGTACACCCGGAGTCCCGTTCGTGTCGCGACGACGTGCGGCGGACTGTTCTTCACCGATGGGGCTTGGACGGAACGTCCACGGCGTGTTCCGACTCCGGACGAGGCTGTCGACGCCCTGCTCCGGATCGTCGAGACCACAGGCGGCCTCGGCGTGAGTTTGTGTCGTCGAGTACGTCATCCGGAGGAACGCCCGGCGGACCTCGTGCGCATCCAGGCCGTGGCTGAGTGCCTGGTGGTCCGGACATGGTGCGCTGATGGGCTGACACGATGCGCCGATCGGGATGCAGTGGATCGGTTGCTGAGCCGCGGCCGGTGCTCGACGTCCTCGGCTACGACACGGTTCTCGACCGCACGGCGTCGGCATCGGCAAGGATGCGAGCAGTGGCGAACGAGATGGAACGACCTTCGAATCTTCCGACACTCGGCGTCAACACGGACGACGGCTACACGCCTTCGTTGGAGCGCATCATCGGGTTCGTTACCGGCACCGACCCCGCTCCCTGACGAGTGCTCGCTTCCGCGACACGTCAGTCTCTCATCGAGGCGGCTGCTCGGTTGAGAGCATCCTCCGCTTCCACTTGGGCTGATGTGCACGCCACGACGGACCGTCGAAACTTCAGGCTGCTCGGGTCGGAGGCTCGGGTCCATCTGAGCCAGCAGTCGACGAGGCGCGGCGAGCAGTGGCGGAAGGTCGTGGTCGACGGTGCCCTGCACGATCGAGTGCGGTGTCGAAGTACCGGTGGGCGAGGTGGTCTCGCATCCCGGCGACGTCCCGCCAGGGTCTCCGGTTCATCGGCGAGCACCTCGGGATCGATGTCCTTGACCGCGCCGATCTCGATGAGCCATGCGCGCACGGCGTCGAACACCAGGCCGTCCCCGAGACCACCGTGGAGGTGCGAGGCGATCGCCTCGGCGGCGGCGATGACGTCGGCGAGGACGATCGTCGTCGCGTCGGCTCACAGCGGCACCGCCTCGCGCTCGACCCGCTGGCGGATGCGAAGAGGCCAGGCGAGTCGGCGTGTACGACGTCACGTCGACGCCCATCAGGCTCGGTGAGCTCTCGCTTCGAGGCCGATGAGGTCGAGCAGCCCGACCCCTTCGTCGAGGTCGACGAGCAGGTCGACGTCGCTCGACGCCACGTCGTCACCTCGAGCAACGCTTCCGAAGACCCGGACGTTGTGAAATCGTCGGTTCTCGGCTGCTCTGAGGATCGCCAGCGCGTCGCTGACGAAGTCGTCGGGCGAGCGGCGAATCAGGGAGACCCGTCAGATGTCAGGGGAGGCAAAGATCCCGATCTGGGGCTCGTGGCCGGTTGCTTCGATCAGCCGGGTCAACGTGGGCGGGCTCGGCTCTCGGCCCGACTCGTAGGCGCTCACCGACTGAGCCACGCCGGCCCGGCGAGCGAGGTCATTCTGCGACCAGTCGATGCCTCACGAGCCGAGCGAAGCTAGTGCGGCGGCGTCGGCACGTGCTCGGCCATGACGGATCGTCTATTGGCACCACGGGACCTTCAGGCTCTTCGACCGGTCAGGGTTGAGAGCAGTCCCATCAGGCTCCACCAGAGTCGACGAGGGCTGTCTGCGGGCACGGGGCTCAGACCCGTCGTGGACACCGCTGGTGCCGCATCGAGATCGAGAAGGCCCGACACACGACCTCCAGGGCGGAAGTTGTACAGCACGGTTTGGGGGCCTGTAACCGCGCCACTTAGTTGGCACGGTACAAACCAAGCGCAGCGAGCGAACGACTCTAGGAGGCGGTGGTGGCAGGGAGAGCGAGTCGAGCCCAGGTCTACGCCAACCTCGACCAGGCGTTCGCCGAGGCTCCGCGAGCGGATGGGGAGCCTCCCGAGCCCCGTCGAGGCCGACGGAATCTGGACAGCGATCTGGTATCAGAGGCCCACCACTCCACGGCGATCGAGGGCAACACCCTCGTCCTCAAACAGGTCGAGCGACTCCTCGCAGACGGCGTCGCCGTGGAGCAGCAAGGAGGCTGAAGGAGTACATGGAGGTCAAGGGAGTGGACGCTGCACGGTGGGTCTACGGGCAGGCACTTTCGAGCCGGGCGCATGGACCGACGGCCAGGCTGTGACGATGACCGAGGTGCGAGGTGCACCGGATGGCTCTACGCGCCCGTCTGGGGCGTTGCGCCGCACCCGAAAGCAGCTGAGCTTGAGACTCGGGAGAACTTCAGGAGCACGACATCCAGCCGTTCCCCGGAGGGATGGTCCCACCATCGTGGGTCGACGTGCCTGCTCACGCTGTCGACATGGCTCGAAGGGAGGTTTCCGATGTCGCAGATCGGCCCGATCGATGGAGGCCCTCGCCGCGGTGCACGGCGCCTTGAGGAGGATCCATCCCTTCCTCGATGGCAACGGACGCATCGGCCGACTCCTGTTGAACTTGATGCTGGTGCGTCTCGGGTACGCACCGGCGATCATCTACACCCGCGATCGCGCGCGGTACTTGCAGGCCCTGCGCTCAACTGACGACGGCGACCTCGGGCCGCTCGGCGAGCTGCTGGCTCGCGCCGTGCTGGACAATCTCTATCGGTTCATCGTCCCGGCCGTCGCCGGGCCGAGTCGGCTCGTTCCTCTGGCTGCGCTCGCGCGCCGGGACGTCTCGGAGGGTGCGCTGCGCACGGCCGCCAACCGAGGGCGCCTTCGCGCCCAGAAGGGCGACGACGGTCATTGGCGCTCGACGAGGGCCTGGGTCGACGAGTACTTGGCAGCCCGTCACGAGCGTCGTCCGCTGACACCGGATTGACACCGGACTTGGCGGTTCTGACGTCGATTCCCGCCTCTGGCGGCTCACCGGTGAGCCGTAGGTGCTGGTAGAGCCGCTGGTGCTCGTTCTGGGCTCGCTTACAAGGAGGGGGTCGGGGGTTCGCTCGACGGCACCGCTGGAGGGTGGCTGCCTGCCGGTCATGTAGCTACAATACTGGCATGACAGTAGCTACATCTCGTGTCGAGGTCGGTGTGCGCGATCTCAAGAACAACCTCAGCCGGTACCTGGATCGAGTCCAGGAGGGTGAGGAGGTCATCGTCACCGATCGCGGCCGGCCGGTGGCGAGGCTGTCGGCGCTCGATCACGCGACCGACCGGTTGGCCGAGCTGGTCGCCGCCGGTGTCGTCCGACCCGCGAAGCGCACGACACGAACCCGACCGGCTCGACGGATCAAGCCCAAGGGTTCGGTTAGCGATCTTGTCGCCGAACAGCGACGGTGATCACCTACGTCGACACGTCGTCGCTGCTGAAGCTGCTGATCGACGAGGACGGCTCGGAGCGAGCCGAGCTGATCTGGGACACGGCCGACGTGCTGGCCGGGTCGGCATTGGTCGTCGTCGAAGCACGCGCCGCGCTCGCCGCTGCGGAGCGAGGCGCGAGGCTCACCGCTGCGCAGCATCGAGAGGCCAAGGGAGAGCTCGCCGCGCTCGTCGACGAGCTGTCGATCGTCGAGGTCACCGAGCAGCTGATCGCTGACGCTGCCGACCTCGCTGAGCAGGAAGCATTGCGTGGGTACGACGCCGTGCACCTCGCATCGGCGCTGATGATCGGAGCAGAGCTCGTCACGAGTGCCGACGGCGCACTGTGCGACGGCGCCGCGCGGCGAGGCCTTCACGTCGCCAACCCGCTCGACGCCTGATCGACGCGCTCGTCGCCATCGGGTCGAGCGACGAGCTCCTCGATCGCCCACGCGGGGATCAGCGTTCGACGTGTCGGACCCAGGTCCACCTGTGGCAGCCGGCCGTCGGCGACGAGTCGGTCCACGGTCGGACGCGACACGCCGAGCATCGCAGCAACCTCCCGGGTCGAGTAGGTGAGCTTCGGCAACTTGCGGGTGTCGGCTATCGGCCCTCCGGATGATCAGCTGGGCGCGTCGCGACCAGAGCCCTCACTACACATCCCCACCCCGAGGACCGCGTCGGTCACCCCGTTGTCTCGGATTCGTCCGACTGTGGCACCGACGAAGCGGACGGATCCCAAGGAGCCGAAGCGCCGCAAGCGGAGGTAGGTCGACTGCTACCGGGTGCTGCGTTCGGCTTCGAAAGCCGCTGCGATCGGCTTCGGGATGCGTCCTTTCGGCGAAATCTCGTAGCCATTTGCGACGGCCCAGGACCGGATCTCAGCCGGAGTGGCAGGTGCCGGTGGAACCGGCCCGGCCGCTGGCAACGAAGCCGCCAAGACGTCGGCCGTGTCGTGGTCTTGGTCGTGGGCGAGCGCAGCCCCGAGGAACCGGTAGGTCCACTCCTCGGCGAGGGGTCGGGTCTCGGCGAAGATGATTGGGACGTTGGGGAATCGCACCTGGGCCTCCGCGAGACCCTCGGCGACGACCGCCGGCCGGGCATGGGCGACCTTGAAGATCGCCGAGTACCGGTCCTCGACGACGAGCGCGGCGTGGGGTAGTTCTGCGAGCGCGGCGAGCAGGTAGCGGAGCTTGCCGGTGGTCATGGTCGAAACCAGGTCCGCGAGGCTCTTGCGCTCGACTGCGGCAACGATCGTGCCGTCGAGCTCGACCGCGTAGTCGCCCGCGGGAAGTCCTTGACGGCGAGTCGTGGCTTGCTGGGCGGTGAACTTCCACGGGTACCGCTCGTGGCTGTCGACGAGGATGTCGAGCACCTGACCAGACGCCCGCTGGGTGGGACCGAGACGTTCGGGCGGGCCTGACGAGCCGTACGTGCGCTCTGCCAGAAGATGACCTCGCGGCCCCGAGCGCGGGTGAACACGAACTGCGAGCGGTTCTCGCGACCCCGGTCGAGGGATGGCAGTAGACCTTCGCCGTTCGCGGCCAGGTGTCGCGCACCTTGAGCACGATCCCTGCCTCGGTGAGCGGCAGCCTGACCAAGTAGGCGAGTGTCGAGTCCTCGTCGGGGTTGCGCGCAATGAGGAAGTCGTCCACGACGCCATTGTCGTCGCTCGTCGGGTGGGTGGAGCCAACCGCCGACCCGGTCATGTCATGGCTCGGTGTCACACCATGGCCAATTCCAGCGCGTTCGAGAAGTCTCCGGCTAGAGATGTCGCCGGACAGTACGCAACTCGCATCCGAGGACCTTCTCGGCATCGCGTGTGACACCGGGTGGAACCTCCGGCGAGCCGTCGAGGACGAGACGCGCCCGACCGAAGGCAACCGGCCACGGATAGGTCATGTCGTTGAGCGAGCTGATGGCGCCGCAACAGGGCGTCTGAATGCGGCGGTCTCGAAAGCTGCCTTCGTAGGCGACACCGACTGCTGTCGACCACCACTCGTCGTCGAGCGCTGCTCCGCAGTCCGGGCACCGTATGCCGCTCCAGTTGCCACCGGCGTTCACGAAGACGGGATCCTCGGACAACTCCCATCGCAACGAGGACTCGGGGCGAACCTTGCGACGGTGTGCCACGCTCGATCCCGCTGTTCTGGTGTGGGCAGGTAGTCGGGGTCAGTCGGAACGAGAACGTCCAGTCGTCGGACACGTGGTCACCTTGGCACACGACTGGCGAGGTGCGAGTTGACACCGGATTGACACCGGAGCGGGCGGTTCTGGCGTCGCTCCCCGGCTCTGTTCGTTCATCGGTGAGCCGTATGTGCTTCGCGTACGTAGTCGATGAGGGAAGTGACGTAGTGACTGGGGCGAAGCCCGTCATACGGTCACCTCGGCTGCGGAGAGGAGGACCGGGGTGTCGACGACGACAGGGTGGGGCTGGCGGTCGTGCCGGGGGCGCTGGCGGTCGTGTTCGCGGTGGTGGCCGCCGGGCTCGCGGTGGGATTCGTCGGTGTGCCGGCGAAGGCCGCCGAGTCGAAGGGCAACGCCAACATGCTGTACTGGCCCTCGAGCCCGTGGCGGATCGTGTACGGCCAGGACCTGCACATCGAGGTACGTCCAGGACGAGAGCGGGTCGTGCCTCTTCATCAACCGCGATTGCGACCACCCGGCCGGCTTCCGTAACGCTGTACGAACGCCCGCGACATCCCCCTGGCCACCGGGTCGCTCAGCCCGGCGCCGGACACCATTGAGTACTCGGACTTCTCCATGACGATGCGCGGCAAGCAGCTCGCGCCCGGCCACTATGACGTCGGTCTCCTCTACGCCGGCGACTTCGACCCCGTCTCCCGCACTTCGACCCTCGACGTCGTGAAGAACCCGTGCGCCATGTCGGTGACCCAGTCGAGCTCAGGCTCGCGGCCCGGCGACCCGGTCACCTTCACCGCCGCCCTGACCGGTTCGACGTTCGCCCACCCGGGCGCCACGATCACCTTCACCGACGGCGGTGGCGGGTTCCTCGCCAGCGGCACCGTCGACGGCAGCGACCGGGTGTCCTTCTCGACCTCAGGGCTCCCCGCAGGGTAACACCACCGTCGTCGCCGCCTACGCCGGGACGGCGGTCGACGATGGCTGCACCGGGTCCGTGGTCCACCACGTGGCCACCGATCCGCCACCGTTGCCGTGGACGACTCCTACTCCACCGAGGTCGGCGTGCCGATCACCGTGCACCCGATGGCGAACGACTTCGACCCCGGCGGCGGACCGATCCGGGCGGACTACCTCTCTGCGCCCGACGCCGGCGATGTCCAGGCGGTCGACAACGCCACCCTCGTCTTCCGCCGCCGGCGGACTGCATCAGTGAGACCTCGATGCGTTACGTCGTGTACGACTCGATCGGCCAGTCGTCCAACGAGGCGACCATCCACTTCTCCTTCGGCTGCACGCCCGAGGCGAACGGCGACAGCTACGACGTGGCCTACGGCGAGGCGCTGGTGATCAGCTCGCCCGGTGTGACGGGCAACGATGCAAGCTGCGATCTGCCCACCGAGGTGTCGAGCCAGCCGACCCACGGCACACTCGCCTACCAGGGCTAGACCGGGGGGTTCACCTACACGCCGAACAGTGGCTACATCGGGCCGACACCTTCACGTACCAGTACTCCCAGGGCCTCGAGTCGCCGGTGAGCGCTCGGGTGTCCCTGTTCGTCCACGTCCCGCCGCCGACGACCACCACGACGACCTCGACGACGACCCCCACCTCCAGCACCTCCTCCTCGACGTCGTCGACCACGTCTTCGTCGACCACGTCCACGTCGACCACGTCCCCGTCGACCACGTCGACCACGTCCACGTCGACCACGTCGACCACGTCCACGTCGACCACGTCCCCGTCGACCACGTCCACGTCGACCACGTCCCGATCCCGTCCACGTCGAGCACCTCCACGTCCACGTCGAGCACGTCCACTCCCACGTCGACGTCGTCCACGTCGAGCACGTCGACCACGTCCCCGTCCACGTCGAGCACCTCCACGTCGACGTCGACGACGTCGAGCACGTCGACCACGTCCCCGTCCACGTCGAGCACCTCCACGTCCACGTCGACGACGTCGACCACGGTCACGCCGACCGGCGCGCCGACGATCACCTCGGTCGATCCGATCCACGGTCGGCCGGGCGATCGCGTCACGGTGGTCGGCGCCGCATTCGTGCCGGGTGCGACCACGGTGACCGTCGGCGGTGCCACGGTCCCGGCCGACGTCAAAGCTCTGGCGGCCCCGTTCGCGAGCGCGAGCGTCGCTCGGAGAGTCGCTGCAGTTCACGGTCCCGGTCGAGGCCACCGCCGGCCCGAGCGACCTGACGGTGACGACCGACTTCGGCTCGGCTGTCGACCGAGCCGCCTTCACGGTGGACCAGGTCGGCGCGACGACGACCTCCACGACCGCCGCCGACCCCACCGCAACCCCGAGGGATCGGCGACGACGTCGACCGTCGCCTCGGCCTCGGTGACACCGCGGTCCAACGCCTCGACCGGTGGCACCCTTCCCTACACGGGTACCGACAGCAGGGTGCCGCTCCTGGTCGGACTGGCGCTCGTCCTCGGTGGTGCCGCGACGCTGCTCGTCCGGCGACGCGTCCGAAGCTGACCGGGCTCGCCCCCGGCGGCCGGCGTCAGGACTTGGCAGACTGCGGGGGTGGCGAGAGGGACCCGCGAGGCCGACGTCGGTGCAGCAGGGCCGACGGGGGCGACCGGCCCCGTGGCCGCTCGTCGGCCGCGACCTGGACCTCGCGATCGCCGGGTCCGCGCTGGCCGAACGCAGCGGCCTGGTGCTCCTCGGTGATGCCGGGACCGGGAAGACCCGGCTGGCCCACGAGATCACTCGCCCGACCTCGGCCGACGGCGGGCGATGGCGCGTCGTCCTCGGCTCGCCGGGTACGGCTCGTGTCCCGCTCGGGGCGTTCTCGCACCTGTTTCCGGCCACGTGGGAGCCAGGCGTCGACGACCTGGCGACGTGGCGGTCGCTGGCCGCCGGCCTGGAGGCGGGCGGGGAGATCCACCTCCTGGTCGACGACGCTGCAGTGGCTCGACGAGGTCTCCGCCGGGCTCGTGCACCCTCGTCACGGCCCGGGGGCGAAGGTCATCGTCACGGTGCGTCGCCACGAGCCCGTGAGCCAGCCCATCACATCGCTGTGGAAGGACGGGTACCTCGTCCGCCACGACCTCGAGCCGCTCGACCCCGAGCAGACCGCCGAGCTGCTCGAGCGGGCGCTCGGCGCGACCCTGGAGCCCGTACGGCCCGGCTCCTGTGGCAGCGCAGCGAGGGCAACCTGCTCATGCTCCGCGAGCTGGTGGACGCCGGTCGGGCCGACGAGTCGATCCAGCTCCGCCACGGCGCCTGGGCGCAGGCCCCCGGCGCGCGACCGAGCCCCGCCTCGTCGACCTGCTCGCCCATCGGATCGAGGGCCTCGAGCCCGCCGAACGGGCGGGCGCCGAGTTCGTGGCGGTGGCCGAACCCATCGATGCCGGGTTGCTCGAACGGGCGCTCGGCCCCGAGCTCGTCCATCGACTGGTCGCGAACCGGGTGGTGGAGATCGAGCGGGGCGGGCCGAATCGGTTCGTGCGGTCGTCGCACCCGCTCGTCGCCGAGGTGCTCGTCGACCGGATGGATCCGGCGCGCCGCCGCGAGGCCGTCCGCGCGCTCGTGGAGCTGACCGAGCAGGCGGGGGTCTCGACCGACGCCGACCACGTGCGCCTCGCCGTGTGGCGGCTCGACGCCGGCCTGCCCATCGGGGGCGCCGAGGCGCTGCGCCGCTGGCCTCGCGATGGCGCGAGCGACGCCGCCCTGGCCCAAGCCCTGGCTCGGCTGGCGGTCGAGGCGGGGTCGGGCCGGCCGCCACGATCCAGCTGGGCGAGGCGATGGTGCGCCAGCAGCGATGGGCTGACGCCGAGGCCGTGCTGGCGCCCCTGGGGGCCCAGCTCGACGGCCTCGACCCGCGGCTCCTCCTGCGGTACGCCCAAGCCCGTGCCACCGCGCTGAGCACCGACCTGGGGCGGGTGGACGATGCCGTCGCGGCGATCGAGGCCACGCTGGCGACGATGCCCGACGGGCGCACGCGCTCGGCGCTCGAAGGGAGGATCGCCTTCGTGCTGTCGGACCGAGGTCGGCTGCGGGCCGCCGAGCCGCTCGCCGAGGCCCGCATGGCCGAACGCGACGAGGACGAGGTGTCAGCGCTCTCGGCGTTGACCGCATACACGCTGATCCACACGATGTCGGGCCGCGGTCGGGATTCGCTCGAGGTCTGCGACTCGATGGTCCCGGCTGCGCTGGCGCACGCCGACGCCCTTCCGCAGGCCCTCGGGTGGATCGCCGCCCAGCGCATGCTCGCCCTCTACTTCCTCGGCGAGCTGGCCGAGGCCGAGGCGTTCAGCGCGGCCATCGACGCCATGCTCGTGGAGGATGACGACCCGACCCGCCGGGCCGCGGTGCTCATGGTGCGGGGGTTGCTCGCTGCTGATGCCGGGCGACTCGACGATGCGCTCCGCCTTCTCCGCCAAGCGGCCGCCCTCCACGACCTGGACAACTACCGTGGCTACCAGTCCTGGACCATGGCCATCCTGGCCCGGGTGCACGCGCAGCGTGGGGAGGCGGACGAGGCCGCGCCGGCGCTCGCAGCGGCACAGCAGGCGCTGTGGCCGGGCGGCCAGGTGTTCTCGTCAGACCTCGACGCGGCGGCGATGTGGCTCGCCGCAGCGCAGGGCCGCCTCCACGACGTCGAGGTGATCGCGTCGGAGGCGATCGCTCGTTCGGATGCCGAGGGATCGGTGATGGTGTCGGCGTACCTGCACCACGAAGCCCTGCGCATCGGGTTGCCTCCTGGCCCTCGGATCGGCCCCCTCACCGACGCCGCGGCCCTCGACCAGGGTGCCCGCGCCGCGATCTGGCGCGACCACGCGATCGCGTCGGCCGCCGACGATGCCGACGCGATGCTGGACGTCGCCCACCGGCTCGCCGGCTTGGGTACCCACCTCGTCGCCGCCGAGGCGTTCGCCGAGGCCGCGGACGCCTACGTCCGGGTCGGATCGACGTCGCCCGCAACGCAGGCCAAGGAGCTGAGCCGGAGAGAGCTGGCGGTCTGCCCCGGGGCGCGGACGCCGGCGCTGCGGCTCTCCGAGCCCGTCACGGGCCTCACCGCCCGCGAGCTCGACGTGGCTCGGCGGGCGGCGGCGGGGGAGTCCAACCTCCAGATCGCCGCCGACCTGGGCATCTCGGTCCGGACGGTCGAGACGCACCTCCAGCGGACCTTCCGCAAGCTGGGCGTGACGCGCCGCGAAGCGCTGGCCGGCGTGCTCGGCCAGATCGCGTAGGGATCACCGCCGGCGGTGGACGCGGCCCCGGTCTGCCCGGCCATGACCGGTCGGTGCGCCACGATGGACCGGAACCCTGCGCTGCTTGAACCAAATCTCTGTTCCGACTAGGGTTCGGGCGCGAGAGGCTGGCGAGGCGAGGGCTTCCGATCGGGTGCTGCACCCGGCACCCCGGACCTGACGGGACCGCGAGGCAGGGACCGGACCGACGGAGGCTCGCCCACAGGGGGGAGGGCGATGCGCACGACGAGGAAGCCCGTGACGCGCTTCGACGCGGTGCCGGGACGGGTCTGGGTCGCCGCGACCGTGGCGTTGCTGCTGCTCGCGCCCGTCGCCTGTGCCGGCTCCTCGACGACCGTCGGCGGATCCCGTGCCGAGGGCTCCCTCGCCACCACGCCGGCGGACCTGCTCGGGGCGAAGCGGCCGGCGAGTGCCGAGCCCGTCAAGGTCGGCTTCGTCACCGAGGGCCAGGCGACGACCGTCGACACCAGCGACGAAGAGCGCGCCGCCAAGGCCACCGTCGCCTTCCTGAACGACCACCGCGGCGGGATCGGCGGACGGCCCATCGACCTGGTCACCTGCGACATGAAGGTCGACCCCGCGGTGGCCGGCGACTGCGCCAACCGGCTCATCGCCGAGGGGGTCGTCGCCGTCACCCTCGCCCAGTCCACCGTCACCGATGCGCTCTGGAAGCCGCTGCACGCCGCGGGCATCCCGCTGATCGTCCTCTCGGGGTTCAGCGACGCGCTGCTGGCCGACGATCAGTCGACGTTCGTCATGGTGAACCCGGCGGCTGCGCTGTTCGGGCTGCCCGTCGCCGCCGCCAAGGCGGCGAACGCGACGCGGATCTCCTTCGTCGTCATCGATGTGCCCCAGGCGACCGATCTGCTCGAGGCGAAGGGCCCACCCATCGTGAAGCGGGCCGGGCTCGAGTACGACATCGTGCGGGTGCCGCTCGGGACCGCCGACATGACGCCGCAGATGCGAGGTGTGAAGGACAGCGGCGCGGGCGTGGTCCACGTGCTGGGCAACGATGCCTTCTGCATCGCCGCCTTCAAGGGGTTGCGGGACGTCGGGTACACGGGCTCGGTCTCGGCGGTGTCCCAGTGCCTCACCGACTCGACGCGCGAGGCGCTCGGCGCCGGGCTCGAGGGGATCGGCGTCCAGGCGACGCTGGCGTCCGGAGCGGTTGACGACCCCACCTACCAGCTGTTCCAGGCGGTCATGGCCACGTACGGCAGTGAGGTCAGGGAGCCGGCGGGACCCTATGCGTTGGGGGGCTACAGCGCCGTGGCCACGCTCGCCGCCGCCCTCGAGACCATCCAGGGCGAGGTCACGCCGGCGTCGGTGATCGACACCATCAAGCACATGCCCGAGACGCCGCTCCCCGGCGGTGGCGGGGTCACCTTCAAGTGCGGTGGCTCGGCGATGCCGGGGCAGCCGGCCATCTGCACCAACCAGTGGTTGCGCAGCACGCTCGACGCCAACGGGCAGTCGACGAGCTACACGGTCGAGGACTCGACCGACCTGCTCGTCGGCTAGGGGCCCGATCGCGCGAACGACGAGGTACCGGTGCCCGACCGGGCGGCAATAGGGTGATGCGCCGACGAGCCGAGTCGAGGAGAGCTGAGCGTCGTGTCCTTCGACGGCGGAGCACGCCGAACCGAGATCCTCGAGACCGCAGCGCACCTCTTCGCCTCGTCAGGGCTCAAGACCTCGCTGAAGGAGATCGCCGACGCCTGCGGCATCCTGCCGGGGAGCCTCTACCACCACTTCGACTCGAAGGAGTCGATCATCGTCGAGCTCATCGAGCAGTACCGCAACGACCTCGACGCCATCGCCGAGCAGGCTCGGGTGCGGCTGCGTGACGAGCCCGAGGTCCCCATCGCCGACGAGATCACCCGCCTCGGGCGCCAGATCGTCGCCTGTGCGCTGCGCCACCGTGCCGCGCTGCTGCTGACCTTCTACGAGCCCCCGTCCGGGGCCGGCGACGAGCTCGTGCGGGTGGCCCGGCGGACGCCCGAGGCCATCGAGGCGGCGGCCCTGGAGACGTTCCGCGTCGGACGGTCGCAGGGCTACCTGCGGGACGGGGTCGATCTGGAGCTGCTGGCCGATCGCTTCTGCCAGGTGATGCTCCACGTCGGCCTGGGGGCCTTCGCTGACCTGTCCGGTGTCGAGCAGCTGGCCGAGATCCGGTGCCGGATCCTCTTCGAGGGGATCGCCACCCGACCGCCCGACGACGCCGGGCTCGACCGGTCGGCGGCGATGGCGGCGGCCCGGGACGTGCTCGCCTCGTGGGAGAGCACCGAGAAGGACGAGGACGAGCGACTCACCACGCTGCGAGCCATCGCCCGCACGGAGTTCGGCCGCAAGGGCTACGAGGCGACGACGGTCCGCGACATCGCGTCCGCGGCCGGGCTCAGCACGGGCAGCGTCTACCGCCTGGTCGGATCGAAGGACGAGCTCCTGGCCACGATCATGCGCTCCTTCGTCACCAGGGTCCGGAGGGCTGGCGGGCGGTGCTCAGCTCCGGGTCCACCGCGTTGGAGAAGCTCGACGCCCTGATGTGGGTCAACATCGGCGTCGTGGACCGCTACAGCGACGAGTTCAACATCCAGCTCGCGTGGCTGCGCGAGTCGCCGCCCAAGACGGCGAACCTGGGGTTCTCGTTCACCGCCCGGCTGCGCGACGTGGAGGCCCTGCTCGCCGAAGGCAGGCGGTCCGGCGAGGTCCACCTCGACGGACCGACGGCCGAGCTCCGGGCCTGGTCGCTGTTCGAGCTGCTGTGGGTGCCCGAGAACATCGTCCGGCAGGCGAGCCCGGGTCCGGCGCTGGCCTTCGCCCGCGACACCGTGCTGCGCGGCGCGGCCGCCGGGTGACCGACGTCCACGCCCCCGAGCCGGCGGTCAGGGCTCGGCGGGCAGCGCGACCGACTTGATCTCCAGGTACTGGTCGAAGCCGGCGTCGCCGTTCTGGCGGCCGATCCCGCTCGCCTTGTACCCGCCGAAGGGGACGTCGGCGCCGTAGGCGGCGGTCCCGTTGAGCCCGATGGACCCGGCGCGCAGGCGCCGGGCGACGGCGAGCGAGCGCTCGGCCGACTGGGACAGCACGTAGCCGGCGAGGCCGTAGGGGTTGTCGTTGGCGATGCGGACGGCGTCCTCGTCGTCGTCGAAGGCGATGACGACCAGCACCGGGCCGAAGATCTCCTCCCGGGCGATCGTCATGGCGTTGTCGACGCCGGTGAACAACGTCGGGGTGACGTAGAAGCCCTTGTCGAACCCCGGTGGAGCACCGGGGCCGCCCACGACCGGCTCGGCGCCTTCGGCGATGCCCGTCTCGACGTAGCCCACGACCCGGTCCCGCTGCTCGGCGGAGATCACCGGGCCGCACAGCGTGGCCGGATCCTGCGGGTCGCCGACGCTGACGGTCTCGAAGACGCCCTGCAGCAGGGCGACGCCTTCGTCGTAGCGGGAGCGCGGCAGCAGCATCCGGGTCGGCGTGGCGCACCCCTGCCCGGCGTGCATGCACACGCCGAAGGCCAGCATGCTCGCCGCCGCCAGGTCGGCGTCGTCGAGCACGATGGCCGCTGACTTGCCGCCGAGCTCGAGGAACAGCCGCTTCATCGTCGACGCGCCGGCCTCCATGATGCGCCGGCCCACCGCGGTCGAGCCGGTGAACGAGATGAGGTCGACCTCGGGTGAGGTCGTCAGCTGCTCGCCGAGGGCGTGGTCCGAGGAGGTGACGACGTTGACGACGCCCGGCGGGATGTCGGTGTGCTCGGCGATCAGACGCCCGATGCGCGTGGCGTTGAACGGCGTGTCGGGCGCCGGCTTGAGCACCACGGTGTTGCCGGTGGCCAGGGCCTGGCCCAGCTTGTGGATGGTGATCTCGAACGGGTAGTTCCACGGCACGATCGCGCCCACCACGCCGACCGGCTCGCGCCACACCTTCCTCGTGGTCAGCACGCCGGTCAGGTCGACCATGGCGTCGCCGAGGTCGCGCTCCCACTCGTAGTCGTCGATGTGCTTGGCGGGGTAGGTCAGCCCCTCGGCCAAGGGGAGGTCGAGCTGGGGGCCGTGCGTCACCATCCGGGGACAGCCGACCTCGGCGATGAGCTCCTCTCGGAGGTCCTCCTGCTCGTCCTCCAGCGCGGCCTGCAGCTGGAGGAGGCACCGCTGCCGGAGGCCTCGATCCGTGGACCAGCTGGTCTCGTCGAACGCCCGCCGAGCGGCACCGATGGCTCGGTCCATGTCGGCCGCCGACGCGTCGGCGACCTGACCGAGCACCTCCTCGGTCGCGGGGTTGATGTTGGCGAACGAACCCGCGGCGCCGTCGACGAGCTCGCCGTCGATCAGCATCCGGGACTCCGACGCCACGGTCGTCGGCTCAGCCATGCGATGGCCTCTCTCCCTGTTCGGCTCGCGCCGCCGGTGCGTGCTCCTGACCGTCGTCTCGGGGGTGCACCCTTCGCAGTCGTGCGTCGTCGTCCTCGAGGGCACCGGGCGAGGGCAGGCCCAGGGCCACCCCGACCACACGCTGGAACAGCCTCGTCGGCAGGATCCGGCTGGCGGGCAGCATGGCTCGGGCGTCGAGGCCCACCGCCCGCCGCACGAACGGTGCCGTGTCGGCGAGGGCACGGGCCACCGCCGGCGCGAACCGGTCGGGGGATGCGGCGAAGCGCTGCACGGGTGCCTCCATCCGCCCGAGCGCGACGTGCAGCCCGGCATAGGGCCCGTCGGCGTCGGCGTAGGTCGGCGTCAGCTCGAGGATGTCGGTCTTGAACGTGCCGGCCACGAGGACCGTGACGCCGAGCCCGAACGGGGCGATCTCCTGGGACAGCGACTCGGCCCACCGCTCGAGGGAGCCCTTGGTGGCCGAGTACGCGCCGATGGCCGGCATGCCCCGGATCCCGCCCTCGCTCGACACCGCGACGATCCGGCCCCGACTGGCGGTGCGCATGGCGGGCAGGAGCGACTTGGTGAGCAGCATCGGTCCGACGACGTTGGTGGCGAACATCAGGTGCAAGACGTCGTCGGGCAGCTCCTCGACGGCGCCGACGGCGGCCATCCCGGCGTTGTGCACGAGCCCGTGGGGAGCGCCGACCACGTCGAGGATCGCTCCGGCTGCGCCGCTGATGGCCTCGGGGTCGGCGAGGTCGAGGCGGACGGCGACGAGCCGCGGATCGTCTGCACGCGCCGGTGGCCGCCCGCAGCCGGTCCAGGCCGACCTCGGGTGCGCGCATGGCGGCCACCACCCGCCAGCCCCGCTCGTAGAGGTGGGCCGCGGTGGCCAGGCCGAGGCCGCAGGCGCGCCGGTGATGACGACGGTCGTCGGCTCAGCCATGCCCGGGCCCGCATCGGCCGCCATCGGGCGGCGGGCTGACGTCGGGGCGGCCGTCGGGCTGGGCGCTCTGCCACCCCGACCAGATGCCGGCGGAGTAGGGGCCCGGCTGCCCGTTCTGCTCGTAGAACCCGTTGGGGTCGTAGACCTTCGCTTCGGGGAACGGGTAGGGGCAGGCGACCGACGTCGCCACCTTGGTGGTGCGGATGAGGGCGAAGCCGGCGCCGTACGCGAAGTAGGCGACGTTGAGGATGGCGAACATGACGAGGAAGGTTCCCAGCCTCGGCGTCGTCCGGAACCAGCGGATCCGCTGGGCCAGCTTCTCGGCGACGGTCCGGCCGGTGTCGTCGCGGTAGAGCAGGACGCCGGCGGGGATCATCACCAGGGTGACGAGCGACGCCTCCCAGATCAGGGGGAACTGGTAGTACTCGCCCGCGGCGACCGAGCCGAAGGGCATGACCTGCGAGTAGATGTACAGCTGGGTGCGCACGAGGAACATCTCGAGGCCGGCGTCGAACACGAACCCGATCGGGTAGATGAGCAGCGCCAGGCTGATGAGGGGGTGTCGCCACACGAACGAGTCGAGTGAGCGGCGAGCCTGCAACCGGCGCAGGATCCAGATCGCGGGGAAGAAGGGGAACATGTAGAAGGTCGCGTACCCGATGACGATGAACGGCTCGACGGTCGGGGACAGCGACACCAGCGGCCACGTCTCGGGCCAGTGGTAGAGCTGGGGGTTGTACACCGCGTAGGGCGCCCAGTTCATGATCGGGTCCTGCCAGACGATGGCCGTGGTGGCGAGGACCATGAGCAGGATCGGGTGGCCGGGCCGCCGGCGCCAGGCCCACACGAAGCCCCCGACGAGCAGGGTCATCATCACGACCGTGCCGATCTGGTGGACCGTGATCCAGTGCTGGAAGCCCCACAGCGGCTCGACGGGGCGGGGCGCACCGGTGACGGCCGGGTTGGCGATCCGATCGGCGACCGCGCCGGAGCGGGCGTTGACAGCGATGCCGGCCAGCGCCAGGCCCACGAGGACGGTGACGATCGCCGCGGCGGCTCGCCGGGGGCGGGGCGCCGGTCCCTCGCCGGCAGCCCGGTCGGGCGCCGCCAGATCGGTGGTCACGCGGTCGGTCCCTGACCGATGCGCTCGACGAGGTGCGCGGTCACGCCGTCGGTCCTGCGCCGAAGCGCTGGACGAGGTGCGCGGTCACGCCGTCGGGATCGAGCCGGCGAGCGACGAGGTAGGTGGTCCCCACCCACCCGCGACGCGTCCAGCGCCCGAAGGAGAGCCGCGTCCCCGGGGAGCCCGACGCGGCCGGCAGGAGCTTGACCCGCTCGAGGGCCTCCTTCACCCCGCGCGGCGACAGGGGGCGGGCGCCGGCGAAGGCGTGCAGGAGGATCGTGGCCAGGTCCCGGTTGACGACCGGCACGCAGTACTGCGGCCGTCGGCCGGATCGCTTCTCGTACTCGTCGAGGAACTGCTGGCCGACGAGGTTGGCCTCGTCGTACTGGTCGAGCCCCGTCCAGCCCAAGATGGCGTTCCACACGATCGGGTTGATCCACGCGTTCTGGAAGGAGGTCCCCATGAAGCGGGGTGGGTCCCAGCCGAGCTCCTCGAGCACCGGGCTGATCAGCACGATGCCGAACCCGAAGCCGCAGTGGACCACGGCGTCGACCTGGGCGTCGTGCAGCGCCCGCACGGCGGGGCCGATGTCCTGGGCGGTCTGGGCGATGGGCTCCTCGGCGACGATGCGGATCCCTTCGCGTCGACAGGCGTCACGGAGGTTCGTCACGTAGCTCTGGCCGACCAGGGACTGCTCGACGAGGACGCCGATCTCGCGATGGCCGCCCTTGGCCTTGAGTGGGCCCAGAAGACGGGCTCGTCGGTCATCGAGCCCATGGACGGCGAGAACGTCCACTCGCCCAGCCAGTCCTCGGTGCCGGTCACGCTGATGGCGGGCGCGGAAGCGCTCTCCGATGGCCTCCTTGGTCGGCACGCAGTTGTCGGTGATCGACGGTCCGAACACGGCCAGGCAACCCTCGTCGACCAACTCGCCGTAGGCATTCATTGACGGCCTTGACCGAGCCCTTCGGCAGGCCCTCCACCTCCCGGAACACGATCTCCACCGGGCGGTCGATGATGCCCTGCTCCAGCCCCATCTCGAAGACGATCTCGAACGGCAACGTGGTCGCGTCCCGCATCTCCTTCGGGAAGCCCTCGGGCAGGACGAAGTCGAAGAGGTAGCCGAGCTTGATCGGTTCCGCGCTGCTCTCGTAGCTCACGTGCCCCCAAAACCAGATGTTTGTTCCGCAACCCTACCGACGGCTCAGGGGCCGGTCAACCGGCGGTGCACCGGCCGGTTCAGCGCTCCTCGTCGCCCAGGTAGGTGTCGATCATCTCGACGAGGCCGGCCCCGAGGACGCGGTCGTCGGTGAGCGGACCGGCCACGGCGGCCCGAGTGGCCGTGGGCAGCGGGAGGCCCTGGGCCACCAGGCGCCCGGCGGCGACCAGCACCCGGGTCGAGGCCACCTCGCGGAGACCGGCTGCGTCGAGGCGGCGGATGGCGTTGCCGAGCTGCACGAGCTTCGCGGCGGTCTCGGGCTCGACCGCCGCCTCGTGGGCCACGATCTCCTCCTCGATGTCCGCCGGGGGGAAGTCGAGCTCGATGGCGACCATGCGCTGGCGGGTCGAGTCCTTGAGGTCCTTCAGCACGCTCTGGTAGCCGGGGTTGTAGGAGACGACCAGACAGAAGCCGGGGGCCGCGTCGATGACGACGCCCAGTCGCTCGAGGGGGAGCTGGCGCCGGTGGTCGGCGAGCGGGTGGAGCACCACCGTCGTGTCCTGGCGGGCCTCGACGACCTCGTCCAGGTAGCAGATCGCCCCCTGGCGCACGGCGCGGGTGAGCGGTCCGTCGACCCAGGTCGTCTCGCCTCCCTGGAGCAGGAACCGACCGACGAGATCCGCGGTGGTCAGGTCGTCGTGGCAGGCGACGGTGATGAGCTGCCGACCGAGGTCGTGCGCCATCGCCTCGACGAAGCGGGTCTTGCCGCACCCGGTGGGACCCTTGAGCAGCAGCGCCATCCCCTGCAGGGCTGCCGCCTTGAAGACCTGCTCCTCGTCGCCGACCGGCACGTAGTAGGGCCGTGCCGTGCTCGACGTCATGAGGCTCTCCTCCTGATCTCGAGGCGTTCGCGCGTGTGCGCCGCTCGCTGGTGGACTCGCCGCTGGGCTTCCGATGAGCGCAGCGCCGCTCGGAAGAGCGGGCCGATGAGGCGGGGGAGCTGGTCGACCGTCGCCACCGAGGCATAGGCCGCCGTCCCGAACACGCGTCGCAGCGCCATGGCGTCCGCTCCCGCACCGATGCTGAGGCACAGGCAACCGACCCCTCGTCGGCGGGCCTCGGTCAGGGCCCGCCGGGCATCGGCCTCCCCGTACTCGCCCTCGTAGCCGTGGTCGTAGGCGAACCCGTCGGAGATGACGACGAGCAGCCGTCGTGAGGTCCCGCCCTGGGTCTCCACGATCCGCGCACCGTGGCGGATGGCGGCGCCGAGCCGGGTGTAGGCGCCGGGGACGAGGCCGTCGAGGCGCGACGCCACACGGCCGCCGGGCGACTCGTCGAAGCTCTTGATCCGCAGGACGCGCACGGCGGCGCGCCCGCTGGAGCTGAAGGCGTAGAGCGCGACGCGGTCGCCGAGCTCGTGGAGGGCGACCGTGAGGGCGGCGGTCGCCGCCCGTTGCTGCTCGTGCACGGGACGCCCCGACGGTCCGGGTTCGCCGGCCGAGCCGGAAACGTCGAGCAGCACGAGGACCGACAGGTCACGCCGGCGTCGGAGGCTGTCCACGTAGAGCGTCTCGTCGGGGGCCACCCCCGCGGCGAGCTCGACGCGGGCCTCGACCACCGCATCGACGTCGATGTCGTCACCCTGCACCTGCCGACGGACGCGGTCGAGCCCGGTCCCCAGAGCGCCAGGGGGCGACGGAACGCATCGCCGGTCGGCATGGCCATGGCTGCGAGATCGTGGGGCGGTGGCTCGTTCTCGATCACCGTGCACCAGTCCGGGCGGTACCGCTTCCGGCGCACGTCCCACTCCGGGTAGGTGGTGTCGGTGCGCCCCTGCAGGGCGTCGGCCTCGACGCCCGGCCACCCGGTCGGACAGCACCACGTCACGTCGACCACGGGGCACGGCGCCGCCCGCGTGGGTGGGCGCTTCCGAGCCGGCCGGCCCCCGCGGCGTGCGATCGGGTCTGGCCGAGCAGTCGGCGCAGCAACCGGCCGATCGCCGCCGCCGCCGACCGGGCTGGTCAGCAGCTGACCCAGGTCGCCCTCGTCGTCGTCCTCCTCGTCCTGCAGCTCGGGCAGCGTGTCGGGACCCGGGTTGGACGTCGGTGGCCGGGAGGCGGGCGGCGTCGACCCGCTGCGCTCGGCGGCGGCCAACAGGGACGGGGCCGGATGGTCCCGAAGGTCGGTGGCGGCTCGGGAAGGGTTGCCGCCCGAGCGCCAGGGCGAGCGATGCGTCGGGGCCGTCGACGCTCGTTGCGGCGCCGGTCGATGATCTCGCGAACGGCCCTGGGGAGGTACGCCGCGCTCGTCCAGGGCCGGTGGCCCTCGACGGCGAGGTAGCGGCGGGCGGCGTGGCGTCGGCCCAGCTCGCCGACCACCGCCGGGTCGAGGCTGCCGGCGGCCAGCAGCGAGGCCTGCACGGCGAGGGCCTGCAGCTGGGCGGCCGGGGTCGCGGTGGCGTCGACGTGGATGGTGGTGCCGTCGGTCCACGCCGGTTCGCCGGGCGCCGTGGCGGCCACGTCGACCGGGCGGGCGGCGATCGCCGATGCCAGCAGCCGCAGGCGCTCGAGGGCGGGATCGCTCACCGATGCAGGATCATCGGGAACCGGTCGACCGTACGGATGCCGGCGGTGTAGCTCAGCTCGACTCCCGGCTTCACCGCGTAGTCCGGGATGCGCCGGTGCCACTCCCGCAACGCCACCCGCAGCTCGAGGCGGGCCAGGTGCGAGCCCAGGCAGCGATGCACACCGCCGCCGAAGGCGAGGTGACGATTGGTGTCGCGCTCCCACCGGAGCTCACCGGCGTCGGGGATCTCGGCATCGTCCACGTTGGCGGCGCCGATGATGGCCATGACGTGGGTGCCTTCGCCGATCGGACAGCCGCCCACCTCGGTGTCACGCGCGGCGATGCGGGCGACGGCCATGACGGGGTCTCCCACCGAGCAGCTCCTCGATCATCGCCGGGATGCTGTCCGGGTGGTCGACGAGTCGTCGGCGGGCGTCGTGATCCTCGGCGAGATGCCCGAACATGCAGTCGAGCGAGGCGGTGACCGTGTCGAGCCCGGCGATGAGGAACAGGAAGCAGATGTCGAGGATCTCCTCGCGTCAGCCGCTCGCCGTCCACCTCGGCGTCGAGCAGGGCGCTCAAGAGGTCGTCTCGGTGCTCGCCTCCACGCTCGTCGAGCACCCCTTCGAAGAAGGCGTAGACGGCGTCGGCGGTCTGCTGTTGCAGCGCCTCGGTCTCGGGATGCCCGAACTCGTGGCCGGTGAGGACGTCGGGCCGGATCACGCCGTCCTTCATCTGCAGGAACGTGGGGAGGTCCCCGATCGGGAGACCGAACATGGTGAGGAAGACCTGTGACGGGAACGGGACCGAGAACTGCTGCGCGAAGTCGATCTCCTCGGCGTCGCCGAAGTCGTCGATGAGGTCGTGCACGAGGGCGACGAGCGAGTCCTCCAGCAGCTTCATCCGCTGCGGAGCGAACAGGGGGTCGAGGATCTTGCGATAGGTCCTGTGCGCAGGTGGGTCGATCTGCAGGGGGATGAGCGGCCGCTTCGTCTTGAGGTCGTGGGCGGACATGTTCGACGAGAAGACCGCAGGGTCGCGGAGGATCTCGTCGACCGCCGACCGTGACGTCACGACGAAGCCCACGCCGTCGACGAACATCACCGGCATCTCCTCCCGCAGCATCCGGTACATGGGCTGCGGGTTCCGCGCCAGCTCGGGGCTCATCAGCTCGGCCAGCGCGAGGCCGTCGGTCTGCATCGCATCGCTCACGGGCGCGCACTGTAGCATCGGAACCTAATGTTTGTTCAAGGCTTCGCGGAAAGGTCCGAGGCAGGTTGATCGACGTCACCGGACAGGTCGTGATCGTCACGGTGCGGGCGAGGCCTCGGCCGCCTCTATGCCCTCGAGCTGGCCCGCCGGGGGGCGAGCGTGGTCGTCAACGACGTCGGTGGCTCCACCGACGGTCACGGGTCCGACCCGCCGTCGCCGGCGCGGTCGTCGACGAGATCATCGCTCAGGAGGCCGGGCCGTCGCCTCGCACGACTCCGTCGGCAGCCCGGCGGGGGCGCCGCCATCGTGGCCGCGGCGGTCGAGGCATGGGGACGTCTCGACGCCGTCGTGAGCAACGCCGGCATCTTCGACACCTCGCCGTTCGAGGATCTGTCGTTGTCGGCGTGGCGACGCATGCTGGCGGTCCACCTCGACGGCGCCTTCCACCTCAGCCAGCCGGCCTACCGGGTGATGAAGGGGCAGGGCCACGGACGCTTCGTCTTCGTCACGTCGTCCGCCGGGTTGTTCGGCCAGCCGAGCTCGGCCCACTACGCAGCCGCCAAGGCGGGCACGCTCGGCCTCTCCAACGTCATCGCCATCGAGGGGCCGACCACGGGATCCTGTCGAACTGCGTCCTGCCCTTCGGCTACTCCCGGATGGTGACCGACACGGTCGGCGATCGCGACGAGCTCGAGCCCGAGCCGGGGTTCCTCCACGCCATCGAGCCCGAGCTCGTGGTGCCCGTCGTGGTGTTCCTGGCCAGTCGCGCCTGCCGGCTCACCCACCACAGCTTCTCCGCCTGTGCCGGGCGATTCGCCCGGTCTTCGTGGGGCTGGGCGAGGGGTGGCTCGCCGACGCCGGCAGCTCGCCGACCGCGGAGGACATCGAGACCCACCTGGCCGAGATCTCGGCCAGCGAGCCCTTCACCGTGCCCGACTCGATCTTCGACGAGGTCGCCGGCGTCAGCCAACGCCTGGGGCTCGCGTGAGCCTGGCCCGCCGTGAGGGCCCGCGGCCTGCCCTCGGCCGGCTCAGCGCGTCGCGAGCGGCGCCACTACGCCGGCCGGGCGCCGCTGGAGGTCGACCGGGACGTCCTCGGCGGCCCGTCGGGTCAGCGTCTCGTCGACGAAGGCCTCGACCTGCTCCTGGTAGGTGTGGCGGAACGTGCCGCAGCGGTTGTCGCGCTGGACGAGGTCCATGGCGTGGTGGGCGCACCCTCCCATGCAGCCGGGAAGGGCGATGCAGGTGCTGCAGTCGGGGTCGCTGAAGGGGTCGTAGGCCAGCCACCTGCGGAGGCGCCCGTTGGTGTCCCCGTAGCTCCGGATGTCGCCGATCACCTCGCGAGGGTTGCCGACCGAGTCCCAGCACTTGTAGAGCTCACCCTCGCTCCCCACCACGAGCTCGTTGGCCCGCACGGCGGTGCACGGTGTGGTGGCGGGGGAGGGCAGGCTCGGGCTCGAGAAGCCGTAGCCGGCGGCGAGCCGGTTGAACTCGAGGTCGGCCCGGGCGAACTCGGCGTTGGTGTAGCAGCGGGAGCCGTAGGTGCTCGAGGGCGACGGTGTGCCGTCGTCGATGCCGACGATCTGACCCAGGTACACGGTGAGCCGGCCGGCGAGGCCTTCGGCGGCGAGGATCTCGAGCAACGCCTCGGCGTGGGGGGTGTTGGTCCGGTCGGCGTTCATCCGGACCGCCACGCCGAGGTGCTCCACGGCGTGGTGGAGGTTCTCGACGATGCGCCAGAAGGTGCTGCCGCCGTTGGCGAGCGGCCGCATGCGGTCGTGGATCTCGGGGGGTCCGTCGAGGCAGATCTGGGCCGAGGTCACACGGCGGGCGGCCAGCTGGGCAGAGGTCGCCTCGTCGAGGAGGTAGCCGTTGGTGGTGATCATGGCGCTGTAGTCGACGCTGGCGGCGTCGCAGCGCTCGATGAAGCGATCGGAGAGCTCGAGCAGCGCGCGCTTGCCGACGAGCGGCTCGCCGCCGAACCAGCTCACGTGGAAGCTGCTGATGTGCCCGAGCTGGTCGTCGAGCACGGCCAGGGTGGCGTCGGCGACGTCGGGCGCGAGGATCGAGGCGTGCTTGTCCTCGAAGCAGTAGGGACAGTCGAAGTTGCAGCCGAGACTGGTGACGATCGTGAGGCCGAACGTGCCGGTGTCGTCGCGAGAGGCGCGGTAGCGCTGAGCCAGCATGGCGACCTCGTCGAGGTCGTCGGACACCAGCATCCGGCCGTGGGCCATCTTCTCGAGCAGCTGGGGCGCGCAGTCGGTGTAGGAGGGGTCCGAGAGCGCGGCGCGCACTCGAACGCGCTCGCCCGGACCGAGTCGGAGCAGCGAACCGCTCACCCCGTTGAAGACGTAGTCGACGCCGTCCCGCTCGGCCCAGATGTTGTAGCGGGACTCGCGCATCAGCCCGCGATCCGACAGACGGTGTCGATGAAGCAGGGCTGGGCCACGAGCGGTTGGCAGGACTTCAGGGTGCAGCTGTACGGCTTGCAGTGCCGGAAGAAGTCGCCGCAGTCGACGCTGGACGCGAAGGCTTCGACCTCCACGCTCTGCAGCTCGGAGAGCAGGGTCTCCAGCGCCTCGCGTGCCGTCGGCGACAGCTCGGTGCCCTGGGGCACCGAGAGCTTGAACTGCACCTCATCGGGGGCCGGCGGCTGGAGGAGCCAGCTGTCGTCGCGGGGGGTGGAGGCGGGGCCGTCGTCGCTCATGTCAGTCCGGGAGGATGATCTTGCACTTGATGAGGGCGAAGCAGGGGGCGGTGCTGTAGGGCCAGCAGTTCCCGAGCGGGTCGCACACCCGGGGAGGGCAGGCCGGTTCCGGGTAGGCGATGCCGACGCGTCCCATGGCGAAGCCCGCCACCTCCTGTCCGGTGATCTCGCTCAGGAGGGTCTCCAGGGCCTGGCGGGCCTCCTCGGAGAGCTCGACGTCGGAGCCGGCGGCGAAGTGCAGCGTGACCTCGCCGGACCCGGGGGGTTCGAGGAGCCAGCTGTCATCGCTGTTCGACGTCACGGGCCCGACCCCCCCTCCGGTTGGGTGGACGGTACCACGGCATGTCGCCGATGGGGAGGGCCTGGAGCCGGTGACCGCGGCTCTCCCGGTCGAGCGAGGTCCTATCGGACGTCGGATTGCGCGGCAGCGTGCTCGTGGGCCTCGGCCGCGACGTGCCCGGCCCAGCGGTAGTCGGGCTTGCCGTTCGGGGCTCGGACGATCGTGTCCACCGGTACGACCATCTTCGGCAGCTTGTAGCCGGCGAGGTCGTGGCGGGCGTGCGCCCGGAGCTCGTCGACCGTCATGGCCCGCCGCGACCGCGTCTGCACGATGGCGGTCACCATCGACCCCCACCGATCGTCGGGCACGCCGACGACGAGCACGTCGAGCACGTCGGGGTGGCTCTTGAGGACGGCCTCGACCTCTTCGGGGAAGACCTTCTCGCCCCCCGTGTTGATGCAGCCCGAGCCCCGGCCGAGGAGCCGGATGGTGCCGTCGGCCTCGACCGTCGCGAGATCGCCCGGCATCACCCATCGGCGTCCGTCGAGCTCGGCGAAGATCTCCTTGGTCTTGGCCTCGTCCTTGTAGTAGCCGAGCGGCACGTGGCCGCACCGAGCCAGACGGCCGACGATGCCCGAACCGGGCTCGACCGGGTGGAGGTCGTCGTCGAGGACGACGGTGCGGACGTCGGCCGAGAAGCTCTCGGCTGCGGTGCCGGCCCGCGAGGCGGCCGTCCCCGTCTCGCTCGAACCGAAGACGTCGACCACGATCACGTTGGGCAGCAGCTCGGCGGCCTGCTGCTTGGTCGCTGCGGCCAGCAGGGCACCGCCCGACGCCAGCGCGAACAGCGAGGACGCGTCGATGTCGTCGTGTTCGGCGTAGTGGTCGAGCAGCGGCCGCATCATGGCGTCGCCGACGACCGTGATCATGTTCACCCCGTGCGCCTCGACGAGGGCCCAGATCGCTGCCGGGTCGAAGCCGCCAGGGGAGGCGAGCACGACCGTGGAACCACCGAACAGGCCGTTGAAGACACCCCAGCTGGCGCTCACGTGCACGAGCGGTGGAGCGAAGAGCTGCACCATCGGGTGCTGCTGGACCCGTGATCCGAGCTGGTCGGGATCGGTGATCGGCCCCTTGTCGAGCAGGGGGTCGCCACCTCCGAGCGCGGCGAAGAACACGTCCTCGTGACGCCACATCACGCCCTTGGGCAGCCCCGTGGTACCGCCGGTGTAGGCGATGTACAGATCGTCACCAGACCGCCCCGACCAGTCCCGGGTCGTCGCCTCCGAGGCGATCGCCGTCTCGAAGTCGATGGCTCCAGGGGGCAGGTCCACGCCGGATCCGTCGTCGACGGCGATGAGGTGCTCGACCGATCCGATGGCATCGGCGGCTTCGCCCACGGCGGTGCCGAACCGCCGGTGGAAGACCACCGCCGTCAGGTCCGCGTTGTCGAACAGGTACTCGAGCTCGCGCTCCACGTACGAGACGTTGACGTTGATCGGCACGGCGGAGAGCTTGAAGGCGGCCAGCATGGCCTCGACGAACTCGGTGCCGTTCAGCAGCTGGAGCCCCACCGTGTCGCCGGCGCGCACGCCCAGGTCCCGGAGTCGGTGGGCGAGCTGGTTGGCCCGGTCGTCGAGGCCTCGGTAGGTGAGGCGCCGAGCCGGCGTGATCAGGGCCGTTCGGTCGGGGATGACGTCGACGACGCGCTCGAACAGCTCGGCGAGGTTGTAGCTCATCGGCCCCGACTGTACCGATCGCCCCAACTCGGGACTCATGCCCCTAGTTGCGGTGATGGGGCCCCGGAACAATGGCGGCGGTGACCGACACGGACGGGATCCACTACCAGACCTGGGGGGAGGGCCCGCCGGTGCTGGCGCTGCACGGGCTGGGGCTCGAGTCCAGCTCCTTCACCGGCCTCGCCCGGGGTGTCGCCGCGCTCGGCCTGCAGATGCTGGCCGCGGACCTACCCGGCTTCGGGCTGACACCGGCGCCGGAGGAGCCGCTGACCCCGGCGGTGCTCGTCGAGCCGGTGCTCGACCTGGCGGCCCGGCTCGACGCCAAGCCGCTGGTCATGGGGATGTCGCTCGGTGGCAGGGTCGCCCTGGAGGCCGCCTTGCTCGAGCCCGACCTGTTCCGCGGCGTGGTGATGATGGCACCGCCCTTCCCTCGGCGGAACCTGCGCCAGCTGTTGTGGGGCGTGCGGCTGCTGAACCCCGACGTCGCCAAGCGCATCCCGGTCGAGTGGCTGTGGCCCCTGTTGAAGCGGGAGGCGGATCGCCAGGAGGCCGCGCTCACCGGGGACCTGGCCGACGACTGGTTCCGGCGGGCGAGCAAGCGGATGATCTACTTCATCTCCTGCCCGGCGACCCGCTGGTCGTTCGTGTCGGCCGCCCGTGAGCTGGTGCTCGATCCGGCGTTCGGTCCCGACGGGCTCTGGACGCGGGTGGAGCAGCTGGGGATCCCCGCCGCCTTCGTGTGGGGCGACAAGGACCGGATCGTGGGCACGGGCAACGTCCCCTTCGTCGAGGATGCGGTGCCGGACGCGTTCCAGCTCCACGTGCCGTGCGCCGGCCACTTCGACAACGGCCCCCACTTCTTGTGCATGGAGCAGGGAGCGATCGAGGCGATCAAGCTCGTCGAGTCCGCGGCCAGCGAGGCCGCCCCGACGGGGGTGCCGACGGGACCCCGTACGGTCGAGTGCCTCACGGTCAGCACGGAGCCCCACGAGGTGGAGATGAGCGGAGCCGGCGGATGAGGCAGCTGCGGCAGCTGACGCCCCAGGACGTCATGTTCGTGGGCGGCGAGACCCGCACGATCCACCAGCACACGGGCGGCCTCACCATCCTCGACGCCGAAGGCCGGGCGGGATTCGGGTACGAGTCGATGCGGAAGTTCCTCGAGGAGCGCCTCTCGCTCGTTCCCCACTTCCGCTGGAAGCTGCACGAGGTCCCGCTGGGGCTCGATCTCCCGTACTGGGTGGAGGACACCGACTTCAGCTGGGACGACCACATCCGGCGGATCGCCGTCCCCGAACCTGGCGACCGGCAGGCGCTCAGCGACCTCGTCGCCTACCTGTACAGCCGCCACCTGGACCGCCGCCGCCCCCTGTGGGAGATCTGGTTCATCGAGGGTGTGGAGGGTGGGCGGTTCGGCCTGTTCTCCAAGCTGCACCACTCGTTGATGGACGGCGAGGGCGCCAACAAGCTGGGCGAGATGATGTGCGACCTCGAGGCGGACGCCGCTCCTCGCCAGGTGGATCCGGCCATCGCCGACGCCCGCCCGGGCGAGGTGCCGGAGCGGTGGCGGGAATCGCTCACTGCGGCCGGGCGACTCTCGGCCCTGCCCGTGCGGGCCGGCTGGGAGCTCGCCGACGGTGTGCGACGCCTCGTGTCCGATCGCCTCCGGCCGGGGCAGTCCGGCCCGGAGCACCGCGTCCCGCGGGCGGCGTTCAACTGTCAGATCGGCACCGACCGGGCGTTCGTGTACGGCTCGGTGCCCCTCGCCGACGTCAAGGTCGTCAAGGAGCACTTCGGTGTGACGGTGAACGACGTCGTGCTGGCCCTCGTCGCCGGCAGCCTGCGCGCCTACCTGCAAGAGCAGGGCGCGCTGCCGAACGAGCCGCTGCGCACCTCGATCGCCGTGTCGCTGCGCGGGGACGACGACACCGGGCTCATGAACAAGGTGACGACTGCGGGGGTCACGCTGGCCACCGACCTCGACGATCCGGTCGAGCGCCTGCAGGCCATCGCCCGCGACAGCCGCGTGGCCAAGGAGGCGGCCCGCGCCGGCGGCAAGGGCTTCCTCGAGTACATGGGGCTCCTGCCACCGGCGATCGTCAACGTCGTGATGTCGATGACGCCGCCGGCGCTGGTCCCCCGGGTGTCGGGGTTCAACCTGATCATCTCGAACGTCCGGGGCGCCCCGTTCCCGCTGTACGTCGGCGGGGCTCGGATGACCGCCATGTTCCCGATGTCGGTCATCGCCCCAGGGGCGGCGGTCAACGTCACCTGCATCAGCTACATCGACGACATCGACTTCGGCTTCACCCTCGAGCCGACCGCGTTCCCCGATCAGTGGCAGCTCATCGAGGGCCTGACCGCGACGCTCGACGCCTACCTCGAGATCGCCGGCTCCGCGTCGCCGGAGCGCTGAGCGCTCAGCTGCAGCTCCTCGTAGACCTCTCGGAGGTAGGCCGGGAGCTTGTCGGGCTCGGGCATGGCGCCCTTGCGCATGTAGAACGAGACGCAGAGGTCGTCGACGTAGCTCCAGGCGGTGATGTTCAGGTTCCCGGCATCGGTGATGTTGCCCGTGGACAGCACCTCGACGAGCTCCAGGCGCCCGTCGAGCGCGAACAGAGGCTGCCGTGGTCCGACGACGTTGGAGACGATCACGTTCGCGTACGCGTCCTTGCCTCTCGCCTGCTGCCGGGCGGACAGGTCGTTGACGGCGCGGCGGACGAGCGCGCCGGGCAGGAACTCGAGGAAGTTGTCGAAGCGCTTGCCCCAGGCCCGCAGCACACGATCGACCGCGGCGTCCGAGCTGCGCTTGATCAGCTGCAGCCGCTGCTCGAAGTCGGCGACGTCCTGGTGCAGCGGCAGGACCGCCACGGCCACGTCGTTCCGCGGGAGATCGGGGTGCAGGCGCGTCTGGTGGGGCGGGTGTCCCGGGTGCCCGACGGGCATGGCGGCCAGGAGCGAGGACGCCGGCACCTCGTCGACGTCCGCCAGATAGCGACGGAGCGCCTCCGAGCAGACGCCCAACAGCAGGGTGTTGACCGTGCAGCCGAACGCGTTCGCCAGCTCCTTCGTCTCGGCCAACGAGAAGGTCTCGTACCGGTAGACGCGGTAGCGGCCGCCTCGCCGCGCGTTGAGGACCGTGAAGGGCGCGTGCCCGGGCAGCCGGGCCTCGGCGGCGAGGTCGGGTGGCGGTTCGGCGGCTTCGTGGCCGTCGGCACGCTCTTGCCGGGCCAGCTGCCGTTCGCGGAGGAAGTCGGGCAGCTCCAGCGCGAACGTCTTCGCGAGGTCGACCAGCGCGCCCGCCAGCAGCCGGGCGTTGCCGGGGACGGCGTCGCCTCCAGGAGGACCCGACGGCGACTCGGTCGCTCCGGTCGAGTGGCTGCGCTCGATGAGCTCCGCGACCGTGGCTCCGTCGGCCAGCGAGTGGTGCATCTTGACGACGACGGCGAGCCGGCCGCCCTGGAGCCCCTCCACGATCCATGCCTCCCACAGGGGCCGCTCGGGATCGAGCGGCCGACCCATGAGGTCCGAGAGGAAGTCGCACAGCTGCGCCTTGTCACCGGGAGCGGGGAGGGCAGCGCGGTAGATGTGGTCGTCGGGGGAGTAGTCGGGGTCGGTGACCCACAACGGGTGGTGCAGGTCGAACGGGACGCGCACGATGCGCTGGTCCCCGATGCCCCGGCCGAGCCGGAGCACCTGCTCCCTCACGAAGTCCCGCAGGTCTGCCGCGCTCGGAGCGTCGTCGGGTGGGACCGGCCGGTAGATGGCGACCTTGAGGGTGGTGAACGGCGACGTCGGCGTCTCGCTGTAGATCCCGAGCGCGTCGACTCCGTGCATCCGCTGCATGCCGGATCCCCCATGTCCCCACGACGGGTCCCCACGACAGGTCCCCACGACAGGTCCCCACGACGACCACGGCGGGTCCGCCGCCGGCGTCGATGCGCCGAGGGTAGTTTCTCCGGCTCCGGCCCGACGGCGATCGGGTCACCGACGCCGGCCGAGGTCAGGACCTGGCGTAGGTTGCGGCCCCCTGGAACTCCACCACCACGGCCGGTTCGTCGCCGACGACCCACCCGTCGTGGCCCGGGGCGATCCGGTACACCGAGCCGGCGGTGATGTCGGCGGCCGAGCCGTCGTCCTGCTCGATGTGCATGGCGCCGGAGATGACGTAGCCGACGTGCTCGACCTGGCAGGAGTCGGTGCCGGCGACGGGCTTGATGCACTCCGACCAGCGCCAGCCGGGCTGGAACGTGTACCGCCCGACCTCGCCGCCCGCGAGCTCGACCAGCTCGACGGTGGTGAGGTCGGGAGTCCTCGTCTCGTCGGGGCGGGAGAAGTCGTTCACCTCGAGTGGGCTCATGGCTGGATCCTCCTGTTCGTCGGTCTGGAGACGGTGCTCGTGCTGGCCCGCGTCACGGGCGGACCTCGAAGACGCGGTTGAACGGCGTCTCGGTCGCGCGCCGGAAGCGGCTGAAGCCGGCGTCGGCGGCGAGCTGGGCCAGGGTGGTGTCGGGGACCTGCGCCGAGGGCGTAGCCGCCGGGCTGGGCCTGCGCGGCAGGTGTGCAGATGAACGTCGATGCCGCGTAGAAGATCCGTCCCACGGGGTTGACGTTGTCCTCCAGGGTGGCGCCCGCCATCGGTTCCACGAGCAGCCAGGTCCCATCGGTGTCGAGCGCCTCCCGGATGTGCCGGGCGGCGCCGAGCGGATCGCCCATGTCGTGGAGGGCGTCGAAGATGCACACGAGGTCGTAGCCGTCCCCGGGGAAGTCCTGGGCCGAGGCGACCTCGAAGCGCACGCGGTCGGCGACGCCGGCCTCGGCGGCCCGCTTGCGGGCGATGTCGATGGATGCCCGGTGGTAGTCGAAGCCCACGACGGTGGCGTTCGGGTACTCCTCGGCGAGCACGATGGTCGACGACCCGTGACCACAGCCGAGGTCGGCGACGGCCCCGCCCCGCCGGAGCTCGTCGTCCACGCCCTCCAGCGCGGGGATCCACGCCGAGACGAGGTTGGCGACGTAGCCGGGCTTGAAGAGCCGTTCGGTGCCGTGGAAGAGGTCGTGGTGGTGGTCGTGCCACCCGAGGCCCTCGCCGGAGGTGAACGCAGCGCGGAGCTTCTCCTCGTCCTTGGCGGTGGAGGCGGCGATCGTCATGGCGCCGACCAGGAAGGCCGGGCTGGACGGGTCGGCCAGCACCGCCGCCTGCTCGGGGCTGAGCCAGTAGCTGCCGGTCGGGGCCTCGTGGTGGCAGTAGCCGGCGACGTACTGCGCATCGAGCCACTCGCGCACCAGACGAGGGTCCAGCCCGGTCGTCTCGGCCAGCGCATCGGCGGTGGCGGGGCCGGCGTCGGCGAGCGCTCGGTACAGCCCGAGCTTGTCGCCGACGACGACGGTGGAGGCGTGCAGCGCGGCACCGAAGTCGCCGGCGAACTGGCCGATGAACGCCTCGAGCCGCGTCGGGTCGATCTCCACGACCGTCTCCATCACCTTCTCCGTGTCCTTCTCCCTGACCTTCTCCATGTCCATCTCCTCGGTCGCTCGGTGCTCCGGGGAGCACGGTGCCCTTGATGGACGAGGCGCGACGTCGCGTGTCGCGACGCGACGGCTCAGGTGGTCCAGGTGACCGGTTCGGCCGGTCGGTAGGCGCACCACGCTCCGGTGTCGATCGAGCGCTCCAGGTGGCGACCGAGCTCGGGGTGGTGGCGTCCGACGGTCGCGATGGTGCGCCGGATCCGGGTGGAGACGGTCTTGCGAGCTCGTTCGACGGCGTCGCCGACGAGGCGGGGACGGCCACCCAACCCCAGGTCACGGGCGACGGCCTCCGCGAGCAGCTGCCGCTCGGCTCGGGCCGCGGCAGCCCGTTCGCCGTCGTTGTTCGCCTCGGCCTCCTCCACCTCCGCGTCGAGGTCCTGCAGGCGCTGGCGGATCTCGCGGCGTGCTCGCTCGTCGAAGGCGGGTGCACCTCGGGCCACCGGCGCGGTGGTGCCGCGCTCGTCGAGCAGCTCGAGGACCGAGACCGCTTCGCCGGCGCGCATGAGCAGGAACGCCACGTCGCTCAGCCCACGCGCGTGCGGCACCTGCACCGCTCGACCGGCGAACTCGAGGTCCCACACCGGTCCCGATCGCCGGAAGGTGGCTCGGGCGGGCGATGCGACCGCCCTGCTCGGCATCGGTCCGTCGACGAGCGTGTGCAGGTCCGCCAGCACCGGTTCGATCGATCGCAGGCCGATGCGCGAAGCGGCGTCGGTGGCGAGGGCGATCAGCTCGGCCGCGACCTGGAGATCGCCGGGGGCGTCGCGGTCGTGCAGGAGACGAGCGTGGTCGGCGCGCGCCTGCGCCAACCACGACTGCGCGCCGATGCGGGCGTTCACCTCCTCGGCGATCGCGTAGTGCGCGTCGGCCCCGTCGAGGTCGCCCGTCGCGTGCAGCAGCCACGCGACCGCCAGGTCGGCCGATCCCAGGCAGGCGGTGGCCAGCGACACCGCGATGCAGCGCTCGCTCGGTCGGTGCCGAGGCTCCAGCAGCGCCGCGGCCACGCGCTGATCGCCGACCACCGTCGCGGCGCGGGCGAGCTGGAACCACGCCGCCGGCCAGTTCCGGTCGTGCAGGCGATCGAGATCGGCCGAGATCCCGGCGAGCACCCCGCGTGCTTCGTCGGCTCGGCCCGTCTCGGCCAGCAGGAACGCCAGCGCGGCCCGGATCGCGGGGACGTCGCTGTGAGACGACGCGTAGTCGCGGGTGGCCTGCTCCAGCTCCGCGAGCCGCCCCTGCTCCCGTCGGAGGAAGAACAGCAGGAACGACAGGTTGACGAGGGCGAGGACCGGGAAGGGACCCGTCCCGAGCTCGCAGGCCTCGAGCGCCCGCGCCTCCGCGTCCTCGTGGCGTCCGTCGAGCAGCGCGCGCATCGCCGACCACAGCGACAGCCACCAGAGGTAGCCCGGAGCCCGCAGGGGCTCGGCCACCCGGCGGAAGGCGAGGATCTCGGCCTCCACCTCGGGGAGGTCGCCGGCGGCGAGGAGGTCGAACACCCGGGCGCGGTGCGCGGTGAGCCGCGCCGCAGCGGAGCCGCTCGACTCGGCCCACTCGAGCAGCCGTGCCGACCCGCGGAGCTGGTCGTCGAGGTCGACCTGTCCGACCATGAACGCGTCGTGCATGACCGACCATGCCGCGCCGAGCGCGACCGGATCGCCGAGCCGCGCCGCGCCATCGACGGCCGAACGGGCCAGCCGTCGGGCGAGCTCGGGCTGGTCGGAGAAGTACAGCTCAGCGGCCAGGCGCGCTTCGAGCAGGACGCGGGACACCGAATCGCCGTCCGGCTGCGCCTCGATCGCTCTGGTCAGCAGCGTGGCGGTCGTCTCGTCCTCGGTGCGATAGGCGATGCCGAGATCCGCTCCCGGATCCGCGTACCCGAGCGCCGCCCTCGCCAGCAGGTCGGGAGCACCGGTGAGACCGGCTGCCGCCGAGAACGCCCGCCGGGCCTCGGCGATGTCGCCGATGTGGCGGTGGGCCTCGCCGCACAGCACGAGCAGCTCCGCCCGCCATCGAAGCGCGAGGTCGGGCGACGCTGCATCGAGTGCCTGCGTGAACCACCCGACGGCTTCTTCGTAGGCGTGCTGCGCGTAGGCCGACTCGCCCGCTCGCGAGGCCAGCGCGACGGCCCGCTCGGCATCGAGGAACGGCTGGGCCGCGAGCGCGTGATGGGCGAGCACCGGAGGCGGGGCTGCTCCGGTGGCGGCCAGCGCCTCCAGCGCGTCGGCGTGCAGCCGGGCACGAGCTGCGTCCGTGACGCTCGCGTAGACCGCATCTCGGATCAGGTCGTGGCGGAACCGCCACCGCCCGGCCGGCGCAGCATCGAGCACGCGGGCGGCCCGTCCCTGTTCGAGCAGATCGACCACGGCCTCGGGTGACTGCGCCGCCACCGTCGCGAGCGTCCGCACGTCGCCCTCGGTGCCGATGACCGACGCCGCGACCACGACGTCGGCGACCGGCTCGGGCAGTCGTGCGAGTCGGCGACGAAGCAGCTCGGACACCCGATCGGGCACGCTGCCGGCGACGACGTCACGGAGCCGGTCCGCGCGGCCGGTGCGCACGAGGCGAAGCACCTCGGTCACGAACAACGGGTTGCCGCCCGTGCGTTCGTGGATCAGGCGCACCAGCTCGGGTTCGTCGGGGATGTCGGAGCGCCGCATCAGCACGGCGACCTCGCCGTCGGTGAGGTGCGTCACCTCGTGCCCTGCCGCCAGTCGTCGGACCTCCTCGATCGCGTCCTGCATCTGGTGTGCCAGCGGCTCGTCGGTGCGAACCGACCCGAGGACCATCAGCGGCGTGTCGCTCACGGCCGCCGCCACGTGAGCCAGCAGGAGCACCGACGCGACGTCGGCCCACTGCAGGTCTTCGATGATGTGCAGCGACGGCCGGTGGCGGGCGCGCTCGAACAGGCGATCACGCAACCGGCTCAGCACCTCGAAGCGCTGCGCGCCGATCGCCGAGTCGGGTGGCACCGCGCCACCGACCCCACCCGCCGTCGTGGCCGGGAGCAGCTCGCGCCAGGGCCAGAACGGTGGGGCGCCGCCATCGGCGGCGCACGTGCCCCAGCTGACGACGAGGTCCTCTCGCGCCGCTCTGGCGACGAGGCGGGCGACGCTCGTCTTGCCGATGCCGGCCTCGCCGGTGAGCAGCACGACGGAGCCGGCACCACGGGCCGCAGCCCGGGCGGCGGCGACGAGCTCGCTCACGAGGGCGTCGCGCCCGACGAGCGCCAGGTCCTGCCTGGTCCCCTTGGCGTCCCCCGCGCCGTCGGTCATCTCCCCATTCTGACGGGTGCCGGCAGGCGGGGTCGTGGGTGCAGGAAGGATCGACCTGCGAGGCGGGCCGCGGCGGGGCACGATCGGCCACCGCCGAAGCGACTCGGAGCGGCGTCCCCGTCGCGCATCGCGGTCTGCGAGTCGGCGGAAGGTCCCTGGTAGGAAGGACGGGCGCGGACGGCCGGGGGTCACGGCCGAGGAGACCCGAGGAGAGCGATGGACACGGATGCCGATCGGACCGAGAGCCTGCGCTATGACCGGCAGGGCACCGTTGCGGTGCTCACGATGAACCGGCCGGAGAAGATGAACGCGCTCTCGCTCGACATGATGGTGCGCTTCGCCGATGCCTGGGACGCCATCGAGGCCGACCCCGAGATCCGCTGCGCCATCCTCACCGGCGCCGGTGACGCCTACTGCGTGGGCGGCGACCTCGCGCGGGGTTGGATGGGCGGCGATCGCGCCGACCAGACCGACCACGAGCGCCGAGGAGCCGAGGACCCGAACCTGATGCTGTCGGGTCTGCTCGTGAGCCGGTGGCTGCGCAAGCCGCTCATCGCCGCCGTGAACGGCGACTGCCTCGGCGGCGGCTGCGAGATGCTGCAGTCCACCGACATCCGCATCGCCGAGGAGCACGCCCGCTTCGGCGTGCCCGAGGCCAGACGAGGGCTCATCGCCGGGGCCGGCTCCACCATGCGCCTCAAGCGCCAGATCCCCTACGCCGTGGCCATGGAGATGCTGCTGACCGGCCGCATCCTCGACGCCGACGAGGCCCTGCGGTGGGGGCTCGTCACCCATGTCGTCCCGAAGGGCACCGCCCTGACCAAGGCGCACGAGATCGCCGACGTGATCGCGGCCAACGGGCCGCTGGCGGTGGCCTCGGCCAAGGCGTCGGCGGTCGAGACCGGATGGCTGCCCGAGGACCAGGCCAGCCCGATCGAGCTCGGCTACGCGGCGACGGTGATGTTCAGCAAGGACGCCAAGGAGGGCATGCGCGCCTTCGCCGAGAAGCGGTCGCCGGAGTTCACCGGCGAGTAGGCCGGGGGCCGCCGGCCGGCGACCGCCACCCCGGTCGGCCTGATCGGGCGTGATCAGGCCGACCGGGGCGTCGCTGGCGGTCAGGCCACGTCGAAGCGGTCGAGGTTCATGACCTTGTCCCAGGCGGCGACGAAGTCGCGCACGAAGGTCTCCCGGGCGTCGTCGGCGGCGTAGACCTCGGCGATGGCCCGCAGCTCGGAGTTCGAGCCGAAGACCAGGTCGACGCGGCTGGCGGTCCAGCGGACCTCGCCGGTCTGGCGATCACGGCCCTCGAACACCTCGCCCGAGTCCGAGGTCGGCTTCCACTCCGTCGCCATGTCGAGCAGGTTCACGAAGAAGTCGTTGGTCAGCGTCTCGGGTCGGTCGGTGAACACGCCCTGCTCGGACTGCCCGGCGTTGGCGCCCAGGACCCGCAGGCCGCCGACGAGGGCCGTCATCTCCGGGGCCGACAGCGTCAGCATGAACGCCTTGTCCACCAGCAGGTGCTCCGCCGCGAGGGTGTGGCCCTTCTGGAGGTAGTTGCGGAACCCGTCGGCGGTGGGCTCGAGCGGGGCGAACGACGCGACCTCGGTCTGGTCCTGCGAGGCGTCGGTGCGGCCCGGCGTGAACGGCACCTGCACCTCGTGGCCGGCCTGCCTGGCCGCCTGCTCGATGGCGGCGCAGCCGCCCAGCACGATGAGGTCGGCCAGCGAGACCCGCTTGCCGTCCGTCCGGGCGGCGTTGAACTCCTGCTGGACGGCCTCCAGGGCCGCCACCACCCGGGACACGCCCGAGACCACGTTGACGTCCCACTCGGCCTGGGGGGAGAGCCGGATCCGGGCCCCGTTGGCGCCGCCGCGCTTGTCGGTGTCGCGGTAGGTCGACGCCGAGGCCCACGCCGTGGAGACCAGCTCGGAGATCGACAGGCCGGCGCCGAGGATCCTCGCCTTGAGGGCGGCGACGTCGGCGTCGTCGATCAGCTCGTGGTCGACGGCGGGGACGGGGTCCTGCCACAGCAGCTCCTCGTGGGGGACCCACGGTCCGAGGTAGCGGCTGACGGGGCCCATGTCGCGGTGCAGCAGCTTGTACCAGGCCCGCGCGAAGGCGTCGGCGAACTGGTCGGGGTTCTCGTAGAACCGCTTCGAGATCTCCTTGTAGACGGGGTCGACGATCAGCGCGATGTCCGTCGTGGCCATCATCGGCGCCTCGCGCCGGGACGGATCGTGGGCGGCCGGCACGGTGCCCTGGGCCGCGGGGTCCTTCGGGGTCCACTGCTTCGCGCCGGCGGGGCTCGTGGTCAGCTCCCACTCGTAGCCGAACAGGTTCTCGAAGTAGCCGTTGTCCCACCGGATCGGGTCGTTGGTCCACGCCCCTTCCAGCCCGCTGGTGATGGTGTCGTCGCCCTTGCCGCTGCCGAAGCTGTTCTTCCAGCCGAACCCCTGCTCCTCGAGGGGGGCGCCTTCGGGCTCGGGACCGACGTACCGGTCGGCGTCGGCGGCCCCGTGGGTCTTGCCGAAGGTGTGACCGCCGGCGATGAGCGCCACGGTCTCCTCGTCGTCCATGGCCATCCGGGCGAACGTCTCGCGGATGTCGCGCGCTGCCGCCATGGGATCGGGGTTGCCGTTGGGCCCCTCCGGGTTGACGTAGATGAGACCCATCTGCACGGCGCCGAGCGGGTTGGCCAGCTCCCGGTCGCCGCTGTAGCGCTCGTCGCCGAGCCACTCGTGCTCGGGGCCCCAGTAGACGTCCTCCTCGGGGGCCCAGATGTCCTCCCGGCCGCCACCGAAGCCGAAGGTCCTGAAGCCCATCGTCTCCAGGGCGCGGTTGCCGGCGAAGATCAGCAGGTCCGCCCACGAGATCTTCCGGCCGTACTTCTGCTTGATCGGCCACAGCAGCCGGCGGGCCTTGTCGAGGTTGGCGTTGTCGGGCCAGCTGTTCAGGGGGGCGAAGCGCTGCGCGCCGGAACCCCCGCCGCCCCGGCCGTCGGCGATGCGATACGTGCCGGCGGCGTGCCACGTCATCCTGATGAACAGCGGTCCGTAGTGGCCGTAGTCGGCCGGCCACCAGTCCTGCGACTGGGTCATCAGCGCATCGACGTCGCGGGCCAGCTCGTCGAAGTCGAGGCTGGCGAACGCCTCGGCGTAGTCGAAGTCCTCGCCCATCGGGTTGGCCCGGGGATCGCCCTGGCGCAGGATCCGCAGGTTCAGCTGGTTCGGCCACCAGTGCTGGTTCGCCGTGATGCCGACCGCCTGGTGCTCGGTGCTCATCACCGGGCACCTCGCGACGGATGGCTCGTCGCTGGTGACCGTCGTGCCGTGGTCGTCGGTGCTCATGGTGTCTCCTCGCTCGTGGTCGGTGGGCGATGTGCGCTCGTCGGGGCGCCCAGGTGTCAGCCGTCCTCGGCGTCCCGACAGGTGGGGCAACGGCCCCAGTAGGTGACCTCGGCCTCGACGATGTCGAAGCCCTGGTCGTCGACCGGGTCGAGGCAGGGAGCCGCCCCGACCGCGCAGTCGACGTCGACGATCCGTCCGCAGGTGCGACAGATCAGGTGGTGGTGGTTGTCGCCCACGCGGTGCTCGTAGCGGGTGGGCGACCCTGCCGGCTGGATGCGCCGGAGGAGGCCCCGGTCGACCAGCACGCCGAGGGCGTCGTACACCGCCTGCCGGGAGATGGTGCCGATCTGGTCCTTGACGGCGTCGGTCACCTCGTCGGCGGTGCCGTGCGGTCGATCCGACACCGCCCGCAGCACGGCCAGGCGCTGGGCCGTCACCTGGAGGCCGTGCTGGCGCAGGAGCGTGGCGGCGTCGGTCGGAGCCTCGGGCATGCCGGTCAGTATCCGTCTGATTCTGGACTCTGTCAAGAACTGTGATCATGCAATGTTGCGCCGGGCGCCGGGCGCCGGGCGCCGGTGCGCGCAGCCGCCGGCCGGCCGGCGAGAGCACCACCGGAAGGCGCCCGCGGCGGCGACGGGCACGGGATAATCGGTCGGATGCACGAGTCGCTGGCCGTCGCCATCGCCGTCGTCGTCGTGGTCGGGGTCGGTGCCCAGTGGCTGGCGTCGGCCCTCCGGGTCCCGTCCGTGCTCGTCCTGCTGCCCGCCGGGCTGCTCGTGGGTCCGGTGCTGGGCCTCGTCGATCCCGACGAGCTGTTCGGCGACGCCCTGTTCCCGGTGATCGCCATCGCCGTGGGCCTCATCCTGTTCGAGGGCGGGGTCCGGCTGCGGCTCGGCGAGGCGCGCCGTGCGCCGCCCCGTGGCGGGTCTGGTGACGGTCGGCGTCGCCATCACCTGGGTCCTCGGCGGGGTGGCGGCGGTGGTCCTGTTCGACCTGCCGCGGCCCGTCGGCTTCCTGCTCGGGGCCATCCTCGTCGTCTCGGGACCAACGGTGGTGCTGCCGCTTCTGGCGTCGGTCCGCCTGCGGGAGCCGGTCGAGCCGATCCTGCGCTGGGAGTGCATCGTCGTCGACCCGATCGGGGCGGTGCTGGCGGTGGCCGTCTTCGAGGCGATCCTCGACGCCGAGGCGGGTTCAACCCGGTCGTGACCCTGGCGGCCAGCGCAGCGGTCGGGGTCGCCGTCGGTGCCGCGGCCGGGTTCGGGTTGGCCGCGCTGCTGCGGTTCCACCTGGTGCCCGACCGGCTCCACAACCCGGTCGCCCTCGCTGCGGCCATCGCCTGCTTCGTGGCGGCCAACCGGCTCAGCGTCGAAGCGGGGCTGTTCGCGACGACCGTGATGGGCATCGTCCTGGTCAACCAGCGCCTCGCGCCGGTGGCCCACATCGCGGCCTTCGGGGAGGACCTCGGGGTGCTGATCCTCGGTGCGCTGTTCGTCGTGCTCGGATCCGCCGTCGACCTCTCGGCCCTGCAGTCCGTGCTCGCGCCGTCGGCGCTGCTGCTCGTCGTGCTGCTGGCGACGCGCCCCATGGCGGTGTGGGCGGCGACGATCGGCGCGCGCCTGCGGGGCAACGAGCGCTGGTACCTCTCGTTGATGGCGCCGCGCGGGGTCGTGGCGGCGTCGGTGGCTGCGCTCTTCTCGGTGTCGCTGCGCCGTCAGGGCGTCGACGGGGCCGAGATCCTCGCCCCGGCGGCGTTCTGCGTGATCGTCGGGACGGTGCTGTTCGCCAGCCTCGTGGCCCGGCCGGCTTCCCGGTGGTTCCGGGTCGCCGATGCCGAGCCTCGTGGGGTCCTGCTGGCCGGCGACCAGTGGTGGCTCCGCGACGCGGGGGCGGCGCTGGCCGCCAGCGGCGTGCCGGTGCTGGTGGTGGCCACCGCGGACGAGGTGGCCGACGAGGCCGTCGCCAACGGGCTGCTCAGCTACGCCGGGCCCCTGGACGACGACGAGCTCGCCGAGGCGATGCACGGTGTCGGCGTCGGCGAGGCCGTGGTGGCCGCCGGTGGCGACGGGGTGGCCTCGTTCCTGGTCGACCGGCTGTCCGACCTGCTGGGCCGCCGTCACGTCTACCGGGTGGCGCCCGCCGAGCGGCGACGACGAGCGTCGCGGTCGTGGGGCCGGCAGGCCTTCCCCGAGCTCGCCGACCCGGACGCCGCCGTCGACCCGGAGCGGTGGCGGATCACCACGGTGCCGGCGCTGCACCTCGTCGGCGACTCGGCCGACGTCGTCCCGCTGTTCCTGCTCCGCGAGGATGCCGAGCCGGTGGTGCTGGCCGGGCGACGAGCCGGCGGGCTCGACGGGCCGGCCGTCGTGGCCGAGCGATGCGCCGGCGAGGACGGGCCGGCCGCGCCGGGCTGAGCGGTCGCGTCCCACGGAGGGGTCGGCGCCGCCGACGACGCCGGGTCCGGCGGTGTCGCCCCCATCACGACCGCCCTCGGCTACCGCCGCGAGCGCTTGCGGACGTACATGTCCCGATCGGCATCGCGCAGCAGCGCGTCGACGTCGGCGACCGCGAACGGCGCCCGGGCCGCGCCGATCGACGCGCCCAAGCGGATCGTGGTGTCATCGAGGCCGATGGGCTCGGCGATCCGCTCGCGGAGCCGGTCGATCACGGCTCGCACCTGCTCGTCGTCAGGTGAGCCGGCGAGCAGCACGGTGAACTCGTCGCCGCCGTACCGGGCGACGAGGTCCTCGCCGGCCAGCGCGCTCGCCAGGCGAGCCCCGACGGCGGCGAGCACCCGATCGCCGATCTCGTGGCCGCCGCGGTCGTTGACGGCCGTGAAGCCGTCGAGGTCGCAGAACAGCACGACGACCTCCGCCCGGCCGTCGTCGGTGCGGTGCTCGGCGATGGCGCGCTCGACCGCGTCGACGAAGGCCTGACGGTTGAGCAGCCCCGTGAGGGGGTCGTGGCGGGCGGCGTAGGCGAGACGCTCGTTCTGGCGGTGGAGCTGCTGCTCCATCTCGACGAGGTGGGTCACGTCGCGGCCGTTCACGATGACGCCTCGGATCAGCGGGTCGGCCAGGTGGTTGGTGCCGTGCCACTCGATGACGCTGACCGAGCCGGTCGGGTCCTCCAGGCGCAGCCGCTCTCGGGCGCTCTCGCGGTCGCCGCCGGCGACGAGGTCGCGCCGCCCCTGGGCGGCCGCCGTCCGATCGTCGGGGTGCAAGATGGTGGACCACGGGTGGCCGACCAGCCGGTCGTGGTCGTGGCCGTACCCCGTCGTGAGCCGCCGGTTCGCGTAGCGCAGCAGCCCGTCGGCGTCGAGCAGGAGCACCAGGTCGGTGGTGCGGTCGATGAGCGATCGGAGCCTCGCCGGGCTGTCGTCCAGGGCGGCGCGGCCGGCCAGCTCGCGCATCGACACGAGGAGGCCGGTCATCCTCGGTTCGCCGTCGCCCTCCGAGCTGAGGCCGCGAGCGACGAACGCCACGGCTCGCCAGCTCCCGTCGGCGTCTCGGCCTCGGCCCTGGACGACCAGGCCCACCTCGCCCGGGTGGGCCTGGCGGTTCTCCCAGGCGTTGGCGTTGTAGTCGAGGTCGTCGGGATGGATGTAGTCGAACATGGAGGTGCCGACGACGTCCTCGAGCCGGTAGCCCATGGCCTGCAGCAACGTGCGGTTCGCGTGTCGCACCCGAGCGTCGCCGTCGAGCACGATCACCATCTCGGGCAGCTCGTCGAACAGCTCGGCCAGCTCGTGGTCGTCGACGGGCGCGACCGGCACCGACCCGACGTCCTGCGCTGCGCCGGTGACCCGCTCGACTGCGCTCGTCGTCGCCGGCCGGTCGACGTGTTCATCGCCGTTCGAGCTCATCGGCTCCGTGGCCCGCGCCGCAGCACCATGTCCGACAGTCTGCCCTGTCCACTCGCGGCCGACGCCCCGACGGGTGCGTTCCCCGGTGCGACGGCTCAGCGGTGCGGCGCGGGGGCGAGCAGGAGCCGGTCGAGGGCGCCGGTCAGCCACCGCTCGTAGCTCTCGCCGGACCACGCCAGCACGTCGGTGGCGAGGAGGTACTGCTCCACGCTGCTGAGCAGCCACATCGTCTCGGCGGCCCGCTTGGGTCCGAGGCCCGGCGCGAGGGCCCTGGCCCGGTGCCAGCGGGCGACGAGGGTGTCGATCCCCCGACGGCGGTTGGCGTTGCCGGCCGCCATGAAGGCCTGCACCTCCGGCTCGGCGGCGGCGTCCATCGCGGCTCGCAGGATGACGTGGCTCAGCTCGAACACCGCCCGGTTGCTTGCGACGAACAGCGCCAGGCAGCGGTGGGGGTCGTCCTCGGCGAGCATCTCCGGGATGCGCCAGTCCATCCCGGCGGCCGTCTCCATCCCTTCGAGCGTCGAGGTGACGATGCCGGCTTTCGAGTCGTAGTTCGCGTAGACGGTGGCCGGCGAGACGCCGGCGCGCCGCGCGATCTCGGTGATCGTCGTCGCCGCGAAGCCCGACTGCTCGAAGAGCTCACGGGCTGCGTCGCTGATGCGGCGGCGGGTCTCTCGGGCCTGCTCCTCGCGCAGCGGTGATCGGTAAGCCTTGCCAGGCACGAGGTGATCCTATTCGATATAGTACACTGGATCCATTTGATGGCACTGCTACGAAAGAGGGGAAGCCATGCACGATCCGATCGCGGTCCTCGGGGCGACCGGGCGCACGGGTGGCGCCACCGCCCGTCACCTGCTGGGTCAGGGCGCCCCTGTGCGGGTGCTGACCCGTGATCCCGACAACCCGGCGGCACGGGCCCTGCAGGACCTCGGCGCCCAGGTCGTGCCGGCCGACATGGGGGACGACCGGTCGCTCAAGGACGCCCTCGATGGCGTGACGCGACTGTTCAACGTGCAGCCGGCCTTCGACAGCCGCGGCCGCTACCAGGGCGAGGCCGAGCTCGCCCAGGGCGCCGCCGTGGCCCGGGCCGCCGGGGCGGTGGGCGTGCAGCACGTTGTCCAGCTGGCCGCCGGCCGAGGTGTGCCGTCGGGCCTGCCGCACTTCGACGCCAAGCTCACCATCCGCCGGGGGTTCGAGGCCGAGGGGATCACCGTCACGGCCATCCACCCCGGTCCGTTCATGGAGCTGATGGTCGACCCGGGCTTCGCCCCGGCGCTCGCCGTGTGGGGCAAGGAGCCGCGCATCGTGGGCTGGGACCGTCCGGTCCCGTGGGTCGCGGTGTCCGACATCGGCCGGGTCGCGGGCGCGGCCCTCACCGGGCCGGTGCCCGACACGGGGTCGACCGTCGAGCTGATCGGAGACCTCCGCAGCCTCGGGGAGTGCCGACGGCTGCTCACCGAGGCGGGCCGGCGGCCGCGGCGCGTGCCGATCCCGACCTTCCTGTTCCGTGCCATGGTCGGCGACGAGTTCCTCGAGATGTGGCGGTGGTTGACGACCGTCGACGACTTCACCGTCACCGAGGGGCTCCTCGACGTGCCCGCCTGGGTGGACCGTCTCGCCGACTGAGCGGACCGCCCGCGGGAGGAGCCGGCTCCCTCGCCTCCACCGGGCTATATTGACAACTGACAAGAATTCTCGCGTGGAGGTGAGGCGATGGCTGGAGCGCACGAGGCGCAGGGCGCGCCGCTCGGCCCCGGGTCGCTGCTGTGGGAGACCGCCGGCGATCCGCGCAGCCTGTTGCCCGGCACGGCCGCCGGGATCTTGCAGCTGATGCTGCCCGGGCTCGGTGCCGGCGTGACCGACCACTCGAACTTCTTCGACGACCCGTTCGATCGCATCTTCCGGTCGATCCCCTACATCTGGGGCAGCATCTTCGCTCCCGACGATGCCGAGGGCGACGTGCGGGGTCGTCAGATCCGCGACTTCCACCCCGACATCAAGGGCGTCGACGATCAGGGCCGGCGCTACCACGCGCTCGACCCCGACGTGTTCTGGTGGGCGCACGCCACCTTCACGTGGGAGATGTTCCGGGCCCGCGAGCTGTACTTCCCGATCCCGCTGCGACGCGCGCAGCAGGAGCAGCTCTACGCGGAGACCGTGACCTGGTACCGGCGCTACGGCGTGAGCGACCGTCCGGTGCCGCCGACGCTGCGCGCCTTCCGCGACCGCTTCGACCGGATCTGCCGTGACGAGCTCGAGCTCACGCCCGCCGTGCGGTGGGTGCTCGACCCGGCCAGCAACCCGGCGTCGCGGGGCGAGCGCGTCCGCCTGCCCGGGCCACTGGCGCCGCTCGACGGGCTGGCCTCGCACCTGGGGTCGGAGCTGTTGCGGGTGATGGTCTACGGCGCCATGCCCGACATCGTGCGGCGTCGGTTCGGCTTCCGCTGGACGCAGGCCGACCGCGTGGCCTTCGTGTGGGTCTGCGGTGCCCTGCGGGCGGCGACACCGGCCATCGACCGAGGCACGCTCGGCAGCCTCTTCCCCGAGGGCACGCCGCACCTCGACCCCCGCGACCACACGAAGGTCGTCGTCGCCGGCCCGAACCCCCGCCAACGTCGGCGCACGCTCGCCACGACCGCGGCCTGACGATCCCGAGGCGCACGCCCGACGACCCGACGGGTTCGCCGTCGAGGCGCGCAGAGTGGCGCGTGGCGAGTGCCGCACCACGAGGGGACCGGACCGGCCGTCGTGGCGCGTCGGGCCCCGGACCTGCGGCCCGGTCACCCGGCGGTGACGCGCTGTCGGGTGGGCTCGGCCGCGTGGTCGAGGTCGTCGAAGCCCCGCACGATCAGCCAGACGGCCAGGACCATCTCGTTGAGGGCGATCGGCAGGGCGAGCAGCGCCTGCAGCGCCACCGGCAGGTCGACGCCGTACGCCTCGGCCACGCCACGCACGAGGATCATGCCGGCGCCGACGAGTCCCCACGTCGACAGCCAGACCGGGACGAGCCCGGACCGCAGGAGCAGCGAGTACAGGATGAGCCCACCCACCCCGAGCAGGACCATCGAACCGAAGAGGTAGGTCCACTCCCGAGACGACCGGACGACGTCGGCCAGGGCCGGCAGCGAGTCGACCCCCGAGGTCCCGTGGTCACGGCTCAACGAGACGAACACCAGCGCGCTCATCGACGCCGCCAGGAGCAGGACGGCCTCCAGGAGCCGGGCGGCGGCGTAGCCGAGGGCGAGGCCTTCGTTGCGCCGCCGCAGCACGGGGAAGATCATCACCCCGATCCCCACCACCGACAGGGCCAGGACCACCTCGAGCAGCACGCCGGTCACCACCTGGCCCCGGAGGTCGGCCACCTCGGCGAGCCCGTCCTGACCGTCCATCGGCACCACCAGGGCGCCGCCCACGATGGCGGTGACGGTGGCGACGATGAACAGCGCCCCGACGATGCGAGCAGTCGTCTTGTCGGTGAACATCATCGCCCTCCCATCTCGCCCGCCCGGCGCCGCCCACGTCGCCACGGGTACCGCGATCGAGGTGTCACCGCCAGGGTCGAAGGGCGGCTGGGTCGGGCCACGGGTCCCGATCGAGCGCGACACCGACCGGTCGGCTCGCCGGCCCGGAGCCGGTGAAGGTGCCGCGTCTACCCTTCCGAGGGTCGCCACCCCTGGGGCGGCGCCGGACCGTCGACGAGGAGAGCCCCGGCGTGATCGAGGTCGGCCAGCCCGAGGTGGTCATCCCGTCGCAGCGGGTGCCTCGGTCGGTGCGGCCGTTGCGGGCCAACAACAACCTCGATGCCTGCGTGGTGGACGGCACGACGTTCCTGGCCTGGCGGACGGCACCCATCCACTTCGCGTCGCGGCGGGCGCGGCTCGAGGTCGTGGCCGTCGACCCGGACGGCACCTGGTCGCACGAGACCACGGTGCGGCTGCACCGCGACGTGCGCGAGCCGCGCCTCGTCGCCCACGACGGTCGCCTGCTCCTGTACTTCTTCCCGGCCGGGGTGCACCCGGCTCGGTTCGAGCCCGACCGCATCCACGTCCTCCAACGCCTCGGCCCGGGTGCGTGGACCGGCCCGAGGCCCGTGTCGCCCCCGGACCACGTCGTGTGGCGGGTCCGTTCGATCGACGGCGGGCTGGTGATGTCGGGCTACGGCGACGCGTCGGGGGCCTACACGACCGATCGCGCTCCCCGAGCACGCCTGTGGCGCAGTGACGACGGCTTCGCGTGGGAGCCGTGGATCCACAGCGAGGCCCTGACGGACGGCACGACCGAGACCGACTTCGTGGTGCTGCCGAGCGGCGACCTCCTGCTCGTCTCTCGCCGGGAGAGCCGGGGGAGCGGGCTGGGGACGCTGCTGGCGGTGGTCGACCGACAGGGCCGGGTGCTCGCGTCCCGCCACGACCGGCGCAAGTTCGATTCGCCGGCGCTGTTCCGCTGGCACGGCCGGACCTTCCTCGTCACCCGTCGACAGCGGGCGTTCGGCGGTCGGGTCGAGGTGATGCCCGAACGGCTCCCTGTCGGCTGGCGAGACCTCGGCGACCAGCTCCTCTACTGGGTGACGCCCAAGGCGACGTCGCTCTACGAGATCGACGAGGCCACGCTGCGGGCCGAGCTCGTCGCCGACCTGCCCGGTTGCGGGGACACCGCCTTCGCGTCCGTCGTCGGCGGCGAGGACGACGACGAGGTCACCGTCTACAACTACAGCTCCCCGTTCTGGATGACCGCCGCACCGTGGGTCGCCGGCCAGCTGTTGCCGACGCAGATCCACCGGGTGACCCTGTCCGCCCGGCCGTTGCGGCGCGCCGGGGGCGCGCCCACTCGCGGCGGGGCGCACCGATGCGGACCACGGCGTCGCTAGGGCGTCGCGTCGTCGGTGAACCGAGCGACGAAGGCGTCGAGCGCCCCGGCCAGCTGCGTCGAGAACGGGTAGGCGGTCGCATCGGCGTCGCTGGTCATCTGGTCGGCGTCGCCGATGTCGCGCAGCGAGTGGTGCAGGTCCTCGACGACGACGAGCTCGGCGATCCCCGGGGGGAAGGCACGAGCGAGCACGCCGACGCCACGACCGTCCTCGTCGACGGGCGTGTTGAAGTCCTTCGCTCCCGCCGTCAGCAGGACCGGGACCTCGATGGTGGCGGCGAGGGCGGCGGGGTCGATCTCGTCCTCGGTCTTGCCGAGCAGGTTGCGGAACCGGACGTAGACCGCCTCGGCGATGACGTCCTGCGCCGTCGCGGCGAAGCCTCGTGCATCGGGCACGGGCGGCGGCCCGGGATCGGGGAACGGTGGCGACCCGTCGCGGATGTCACGCACCCCGGCGTCGATCCAGGCGACGAGGGCCTCGCCCGTGCGGCGATCGAGATCCGACGACCGGAGCTGGTCGACGAGCTGGCGGGCGAGCGTGTCGAGCGCTCGCTCGTACATCGGCTCGATCAAGGCGAGACCGGCGGGGAGGGGCGCGTCGCCGGCGTCTCCGCCCACGGCGAGCGCGATGCCGCCACCCTCGCTGTGGCCGACCACGAGCAACCGGGCAGGGTCGATCCCGGGCTGGTCCGCGAGGCAGGCGAGTGCGTCGCGCGCCGGTTGGACGCCGCTGTCCTGGAAGGATCGGCCGGCGAGCTCGGAGGAGCCGAAGGTGGCTGGTCCCGTTGCACCCACGCCCAGCTTGTCGTAGCGCAGCGAGGCCACGCCGGCGTCGGCCAGCACGTCGGCCAGCCACCGCAGGCAGTCGAGCGCGATGCCGGCATACGGCCCGATCGTCGCGTTGCCGTCCCGGTCGACCGGGCCGCTCCCCGCGACGAGGACGGCCGCGGGGACGGGGTGCGAGGGGTCGACCGGTGCCCGAAGGCTCCCGTGGACGGTGACGTCACCCGTGGTGAACGACAGCGACCGATCGGGTCCGATGCGCCCCGTCCCACGAGGCGTCACGTCGTCGACGCGCTCGCCGCGTTGATCCGGTCGGCGAGGCTCGCGGCGTCGTCGACCTCGAGGACGGCTCGGGCGTACCGGTCGTGGTCGAGGTCGACGACGAGCACCTCGCCGGCGTGCTCGTGCACGTACCAGAACTGCTTCGCGTCGCCCTTGCCGAAGGTCCCGATCCGCACCACACCCGGGACGAACTCGCCCTCGACGGGCCACAGCTCGGGCAGGCCCTGCTCGGAGCGGGCCTGGCCGACGGGCTCGACCTGCGCGCCGCGGACGTCGGCGAGTGGCACGTCGATGTGGCCCCTGATCGCCAGCGCGTCGCTGACGCCGTGGAGGCGGATCTCGAGCGTGTCGTCGGTGAGGGTCACGGTGGCAGTCATGGCCGGCACTGTACGTGAGGGTCGCGGGCGGCGGAGGGGTCTCGCCGCGGCGGCCGTCGGGCGGCGGGTTCCCGGCTGCGGGTTCCCGGTCGCCATCCCGTCGTCGCGGCAGGCGGCCGGTAGGTTCGCGGCGTGCCGCTGCACCTGCTCGACCACCCGCTCGCCGCGCACCGCCTCTCCCGCCTGCGCGACGCGACCACCGAGTCGGACCGGTTCCGCCGACTGACCCGCGAGCTGACGACGATGCTCGTCTACGAGGCGACCCGGGGGCTCGACGTGCGGCCTGTCGTCGTGCGCACGCCCACCGGGGAGGCGACCAGCGTGGAGGTCGCCCAGACGCCGATCGTCGTGCCGGTCCTGCGCGCCGGGCTCGCCATGATGGACGCCGCGCTGTCGCTGCTGCCCGACTCCCACGTCGGGCTGGTCGGTCTTCGGCGCGACGAGCAGACCCTGCAGGTCAGCGAGTACGCCGACACCGTGCCCCACGACCTGCACGGCTCACCGGCGCTGGTCTGCGACCCGATGCTCGCCACCGGTGGCTCGGTCCGGCACGTGTGCGAGCTGCTCGGCCTGCGCGACGTCGGCCCCATCACGGTCCTGTCGCTGCTCGCCGCCCCCGACGGCGTGGCCAACGTGCTCGACCACCACCCGAGCGTCGACCTGTGGGTGTGCGCCGTCGACCACGGCCTCGACGAGCACGGCTTCATCGTCCCCGGCCTCGGCGACGCCGGCGACCGCCTGTACGGGCTGCGGTAGCGCTCAGCGGGTGCCGGCGCGACGTCGACCGAGGCGGCGCCGACGGGGTCGACGACCCACGTCGAGGCCGAGGTGGCGGCCGTAGTCGGCGAGGCCCTCGGAGGGGCCGAGCACGAACCGCTTCATCACCTGCTGCACCGGCCAGCACACCGTGGTGTCGCTGAGCAGCAGCTCGACGTTCATCTCGGCGTGCTCGTCGGCGTCGTCGCCGTGCCAGGTCCCGCCGAGGTTGCGGCGCAGCACCTCACCGACGTAGGCGCCCATGGCGAACACCCGCATGCCGAGCTGGACGTCGAGCAGGCCGCCACGCACCGGTGCCCCGTTGCGGCTCTGCTCGTCGAAGAACCGGTCGACCTCCCACAGGCTGGTCGCGGAGAAGTCGGCCTGGTACTTGGAGCTGCGCAGCGCCATCGCCATCAGCTCGGCCGCCTCGACCACGTCCTCCACGATCTCGCCCACCACCGCGACCGTAGCGAACGATCGGCCGGCGATCATCGACGACGTCTTCCTGCTCGCTTCGCTCGGTCCCCGGCACGCCATCGACGTGCGATCCGCAACAATGACGCCGTGATCGTCGATCTCGCCGTCTACACCAACGGTTGCCGCCGACCGGGAGCCCTCGACTTCGAGTCGGCGTTCGAAGCAGCCCGCGAGCCGCGGTCGTTCGTGTGGCTCGGCCTCCACGAGCCGACCCGACGCGAGTTCCAGGCGGCCATCGAGGAGTTCGGGCTGCACGAGCTGGCCGTGCAGGACGCGATCGAGGCACACCAGCGCCCGAAGGTCGAGATCTACGACGACACGCTGTTCGTGGTGCTGAAGACGGCGCGCTACGACGACGACGAGGAGCGGGTGGAGTTCGCCGAGCTCCAGCTGTTCATCGGCGAGCGGTTCGTCGTGACCGTCCGCCACGGCCAGGCCAGCGCGCTGGCCGAGGTGCGCCACGCCCTGGAGTGCAACCCCGAGCTGCTCGCCCGCGGCCCCGGCTCGGTGCTGCACGCCGTGGCCGACCACGTGGTCGACGGCTACCTACCGGTCATCGACGGCATCGACAACGACCTGGTCGAGGTGGAGCGGGAGGTCTTCTCACCGCAGCGGACGAACTCGGCGGAGCGCATCTTCAAGCTCAAGCGCGAGGTCCTCGAGTTCCACCGGAACACCAACCCGCTCCTCGACAGCTTCGAGCAGCTGCGCAGCGGGCGCTTGCCGGCCATCGACCCATCGCTCGGCGACTACTTCCGCGACGTCGAGGATCACCTCCTGCGGGTCGTGTCGCGCATCGACGGGCTCGACTCGCTGCTCAGCGACGCGCTCGACGTCAACAACGCCGGCATCAGCGTCCGCCAGAACGAGGACATGCGCACCATCTCGGCCTGGGTGGCCATCGCGGCCATTCCCACCATGATCGGCGGGATCTACGGGATGAACTTCAAGAACATGCCCGAGCTCGACACGGAGTATGCGTACTTCATCGTGCTCGGGGTGATGGTGAGCCTGTGCGCGCTGGCCTACTGGCGCTTCAAGAGGTCGGGGTGGCTCTGACCGGGGGCGCGACGGCGCGGGACGTGCCGCCCTGTGCTCGGGCGGGGTCGAGGGTGGACGGAGACCGCGTCAGCTGACGGGCTCGGAATCGACGCGCTCGTCCGAGCCCACCCCGGCGGCGGATCGCAGCCCGTCGAGCTCGTCCGCGATGGCCCGGGCCAGCACGTCGACGTCGGGGGCGGTGTCGAAGTCGCCGGTGATGCCGAAGGCGAGCCGGCCGTTGTACGACAAGATGGCGGTGCCCACCCGCACGCCCTCGGTCAGCGGCACGAACGGCAGGTAGGCCTCCATCTCCCGGCCCAGGCAGTACAGCGGGAACTGGGGTCCCGGCACGTTGGTGGTGACGGTGTTGACGCTGCGCTGGGGGAGCTGGCGCATGAGCCGGATGGTGAGGCGGGTGCCGGCGCTCATCAGCATCGGCGGCGTGATGTCGCCGATGCCGGTGACGAACTCCCCGGCCTCGGCCATGTGCGACGCCTTCAGCTCGGCCATGTCCTCGCGCACCTTGGCGAGGCGCTGCAGCGGGTCGAGGACGTGGATGGGCAGCTCGTAGAGCATGGCCGACACCCGGTTGTCGGGGACGCCGTTGGCGTCGCCCCGGACCGACACGGGCACCAGGGTGCGCACGACGGCCTCGTCGAGGTCGTCCCCCCGACGCTCGAGCAGCGTCCGGTAGCCACCGGCGACCGCGGCGAGCACCACGTCGTTGAGGGTGCCACCGACCGCCCGGCGGACCTGCTTCACGTCGGCGATCGACACCGAGGAGTGCGCCCACGTCCGGTGGGGGCCGATGGTGCCCTCGATCGACAGCGGTGGGGTGCTGCCCAGGTGCCGACCGAACTCGACGAGGCCGGCGCCGAGCTGGCGGGCGCGGTCGAGGGCGGAGCCGGGGTCGCGCACGGCGTCGATGGCGCGACCGGCGAGGCGGCCCAGGTCACCCGCCAGCCCCTGCCACGCGTCGAGGACCAGCGACACCGGCGACGGGTCGGCTTCGGGCTCCCACGGCTCGGGCACGGCCAGCTCGGCGTCGGGGGTGAGGTCGAGCAGCACGTTCAACAGCTGGACCCCGCTGATGCCGTCGACCATGCAGTGGTGGACCTTGCTGATGATCGCCCAGCGGTCGTCGTCGAGGCCCTCGACCAGCCACGCCTCCCACAACGGCCGGTTGCGGTCGAGCGGCTGGGACATGAGCCGCCCCATCAGGCGGCGCAGCGCCTCGTCGCCGCCGGGCGTGGGCAGCGCGGTGTGGCGCACGTGGTAGGCGAGGTTGAAGTGCGGGTCGTCCATCCACACCGGACGGCCGAGCTCGAGCGGCACCGGGCGGACGCGCTGGCGGTAGCGCGGGATCTGGTCGAGCTTCGACCCGATCAGCGCGATCAGCTCCTCGGGCGAAGGGGCCGGTGGCTCGAAGACCGAGACGCCGGCGATGTGCATGTGGGTGACGCCGTCCTCGAGGTGCAGGAACTCGGCATCGAGCGTGCTCAGACGGTCCACCGGATCCCCCCTTGTCGGCCGTCGGTCCGCTCCGACCGTAGGCGTGCGCCGGTGGGGGCCTCCAGGGGCGAACGTCCCGACTCGCGGGCCACGCCGGCGAGCCCCGACGGCAGCGTCACCGCCGCGGGCGAACGGCGGTCGGTGGGGACGGGGTCGGCTCCGGCGATCCGCCCCCGGCGGCGGGTCAGCGCCACTCGATGGTCGCGCCGGCCCACGTCGGCACCAGCTCGACCCAGGTCTTGCCGGCGGCGAAGGGCACGACGGACCCGTCGGGGCCGAGGAAGCGGGTGGCCGACTCCAGGCTGTCGCGCTCCCACGTGATCGGGAGCGCAGCGCCACCGGTGAGCAACCAGCCGTTGCCGCGGCCGATCATCCGTGCCTCGGGGATGGGGTGGCCCGAGCCGTCGGGGACCCCGGAGTCGACGTAGTCCACGAACTGGATCACGACGTTCTGGGGCGCCACCGGCCAGTTGTCGGTGTCGTAGTGCACCGATCCGTTCTGCTCCCGAACGAAGGCGCCGCCGCCCTCGACGGGGTCCCAGCGGTACACCACGCGGGTGAAGCCCCCGCCGAACTGCAGGGCGGCACCGACCACCGGGCGGGCGCCGGCGGGGACGGTCCCGGCCGGCCGGAACGGCCACAGCGGGTACGGCGGCAGGGCGCCGGCCTGGCGGTAGAGGGACCCGGTGCTGGTGAAGAGGTTGTGGGGGATGACGCGACCACCCGTGCGGTAGTAGGCGCCGGGGCGGGCGTCGGCGCCGATGTCGACGAGGGGGCCGGCCCGCAGGAGGTCGAGGAAGGCGCCGTTGGCGCCGGAGAAGGCGTAGAGGGGCCGGTTGAGCTGGCCGACGATGCCGAGGTCGGTCGAGCGGCCGGAGCGCACCGGTCCGATCTCCTCGCTGTCCGAGCCGTGGAAGACGGCCGCGAAGCGGGTGATGTTGCCCTCGACCCGCTCCTCGAACACGACGTCGGCCAGGGTGATGCCCGCCTGGGGTCGGGCGTCGGGGTCGAGGTTGTCGATCTTGACCACCAGGGCGCCGCGCCGCTCGTACCCCGGGTAGTCGACGGCTTGGTTCGTGAGCGGTCCGGGTGGACCGGTGCCGGGCCGGCGGGGCTTGCGGGTCGTGGTGGTGGTGCCGATGGTGTCGGGCGCAGCCGCCTCGGTCGCCGGCGGCTCGGGGGCGGCCGTGCCGGGTGGGTCGGTGTCGTCGGTGGCCACCAGCTCGTGGTCCTCTGCGCCGGCCTGGTCGAGGGTGGTCACGTCACCGCCGGAGCGCAGCACCGCCACGACGATGACGGCGAGCAGCGCGGCCACGAGCCCGGCGCCGACCAGCAGGCGGGCCCGGGGTCGGGCCCACCACGAGCCCCCGTCCGTCTCGTCCGCCGGCCCGTCGGCATCCCCGAGCAGGGCCGCCGGTCGGTCGTCGGCGTCGGACGCGCCCGCCTCCTCGTCCGGCTCGGGCGCGTCGGGGTCGGTCATCGGCCCCGATGGTAGGGGAGCACCGGCCCCGGGCCGTGCCACCGCCGACCGGGCTCGCATCGCCCGGGGGTCCGCTCCGCGGGGCTACCCTGCTGAGGTCCCCACGGCGCCTGCGGGCCCGACCGACTGGAGTGACGCGATGGGTTGCCTGGTGTTCCTCGCCGCCATGCTGTCGCCCCGGCTGGCGCTCTTCTTGATCTGGGTGTTCGGCGATCGCCTGAGCTTCGCCTTCGACAGCTTCTGGATCGGCTTCATCGGGTTCCTGTTCCTGCCGTGGACCGCGCTGGCGTGGGCGATCGCCTACCAGCCGCTGTTCGGCGTGACCGGCTTCGGCTGGTTCATCGTCGGCCTCGGGCTCGTGTTCGACATCTCGTCGTGGGGATCCGGAGCCCGCGAGCAGCGGCGCCGGTCCTCGCCCTACGCCTGAGCGAGGGTTCCGGGCCCTCGGCCGGGGCGCACCACCGGCGCCTCGTCGGTCAGGTCGCCACGATGCGCTTGCCGAAGGGCAGGAAGGCGAGGCGCGCCATCTTGAAGCACTGGATGCCGAACGGGATGCCGATGATCGTCACGCACAGGACGAGTCCGGCCAGCACGTGGGCGAGGGCGAGCCACCACCCGGCGAACACGAACCACAGCACGTTGCCGACCATGCTCATCGGCTGCACGCCGGGCTCGTCGACGACGGTGCGGCCGAAGGGCCACAGCGCGTACGCCGCGAGCTTCACGCACTGCACCGAGAACGGGATCGTGATGATGAAGACCACCATCACCAGCGCGGCGACGAGGTAGGACAGCGCCAGGCTCCAGCCGGCGATCAGCAGCCACAGCACGTTGCCCACCAGGCCCAGGCACCCCGGGCGTGTCGATCGTGGGGGGACCGCGACGGTCCGGTCGGCCATCGAGCCTCCCGTCAGGTGCTACCGGCCTGTCGGTGTCGACCGTAGCGCCACGTGGGCCGGCACGGGCTGGGGGCGGCGGGTGGTCGAGGGCGCCCGCCGGTGCCGGGGCCCGCCGGTGCCGGGGCCCGGTGGGGCCCTCGCACCTGGGCCGCATGGACCGATCTCGGTGGAGGGGACACCGGACGTTCATGTTCGCGGGCTCGCGGCCGACACAGAACCCATGGACGACGAGCGCGGGTCCACGCCCATCGACGGTGACGACATCTTCGACGACCTGTTCGACGACGACCTCGTCATCGAACGGGCCGTGCTGAACGACAGCGACGACGGCCGACGCATCCAGGCGGCGTTCGTGGTCCACTTCGGGGCCTTCGTCCAGGACCAGCTGCGGCCGCGGCTGCGCGAGGTCGCGGCGACGGGCGGTCAGCCCCAGCTGCTGGTGAACGGCCTCGCCGATCTCCTGCGGTCCGTCGCCGACCGGATCGAGTTCCCCCTCGACCATCCCCGGTCGGGCTTCCCGCCCGACCTCGATCGCACGGCGCCCTGACCGACGCGCCGCCGGGGCCGGCGGCCCGACCCTGTGGAGCTCGCATGGAGCGGTGGACCTTCCTGATCCTGGCCGACGGGCCGGGCGGCGCGCCCGACGGCATCCGCATGATCCTGCGGTCCGGCGACGACGAGGCCGGGTGGCCTCGCCTCCAGGCCCGGCTCGACGGCACCGAGGTGCCCGTCGACGACCGCGTCCACGACTACGAGGCGCCGGAGTGGAAGGCCCAGCAGCTCGCCGCCGAGGGCGGGATGCCCGACGGCCGGTGGGAGGCGCTGAAGAACGCGCTGCGCGACCGCGCCCCGGCCTGATCCGTCGCCGTCACGGCCCTGGCCCCGGCGACCTCGGCGACGTCCGCGGGCTCCCTCGGCGCGCGGTGGGTGGTCCGTACGGCACTAGCGAGGGCCGACCGGGCGCGATAGAAAGGGGCAGCGGAGTAGGGGTCGATGGGTCGTGGGACCACCGGCCTCTCTGATGGGTTCCCGGGTGAGCTGATGGCGATCGTGCTCGTGCTGGTGGTCCTCGTGGCCGTCGGCGGTGGCGTTGCGTTCTTCATGAAGTCCAAGGCCGGCGATGCGCCCGCGCGCGCCACGGGCTCGGGTGAGGGGCCCGGTGCCGCAGGTGCGCGCGCCCGTTCGGCGCCGGCCGCGCCGCGGACCTCCCCGCTCGACGATCCGCCCGTGCACATCCCGACGGTGTCGACCGGGCTGCCGCCGAAGCCGCTGCCCACGAGCGGTCCGGTGCCCGGGGACGGCGTCGTCGCCGAGCCGGCACCCACCGCCGAGCCGGCGCCCACCGCAGCATCGGCTCCCATTGTCGAGGCGGTTCCCACCGCCGCGGACGGCACGGTGGAGGTGCCGTCCGAGCCCGCCGAGCCGTCGCCGTTCGCGGCGGCGCCGTCCCTGCTGCCCGACGACCAGGGGCCCGTCGCCGACCCGGCCGCCGCGACGCCCACGTCCCTCGACGCCGAGGTCGCCACCTCCGCCGACGAGCCCCGTCACGACGATGCCGACGAGGAGGAGGACGAGGCCTTCGACCGCTTCGGCGCCCCGGGCACCCGCGCCAAGAAGGTCGACGCCAAGCTGACCACGCCGATGGCCCAGTGGTCGTCGCGCTCGGAGGCCCGGCCCGACGGGTCGCCGACCGCGGCCGATCCGGTGGCCGAGGTCGCGCCCGAGCCGGTGCCCGTCGAGCCCGTCGCCGAGGCCGAGGTCGCGGCCGAGCCGGTGCCCGTCGCCGCGGACGACGAGACGGTGATCGAGCTCGTGGACGCCGAGCCGGCGGCCGGCGGCGACGCGGTCGACCACGTGCTGCAGGCCCTCATCGACCGGGCGCGCGATCGTCAGGTCGGCGTCGCCCAGGTCGCCGCCGAGCTGGTGGAGCAGGCCGACCTCGAAGACCGCGAGCTCGACGAGGTGTTCGGCGACCTGATCGGTCGGACCGCCGAGGAGGGCGAGGAGCGCGCCACCGAGCTCACCCTGTTCAGCGACCAGGTGCCGCAGCGTCCGGGCCAGCTGACCGACTTCGCCCGGCTGTCGGGCAAGGACAAGAAGCGGGCGCTCATCCGGGTGCTGTGCCTGCTGGTGGCGCTGCAGGAAGACGGCGAGCTCAAGGTGGCCGAGGTCCCGGCCGAGCCCGACGCCGAGGACGAGGAACGGGCCTGGCCGTTGGCCCGGGCCGTGTGGCCGGTGCGGCCCGAGGCCGACGCCGAGGATCCCGACATGCCGCGCCGGGCGAAGAAGGACAAGCGCCTCACCCGGTCGCGCGGCGTGGCCTGAGCCCGTCGCCGGCGGTCGCGCCGGCTGCGGCGGGCTCCGAGGACCGCCGGACCGGTCCGAGGAACCGGTCAGACCGTGGCGGCGGCGGGAGCGGCGCTCGTGTCGACCGGATCGAGCTCGCCGTAGGCGACGAGCTCGCACAGGACGCGGATGAACAGGCGCATCCGGTCGGCCTCGCTCATCGAGGCGAGCGGGTTGTCGTCGCGCAGGATGCGCACGTTGGTGCGCGCCTCGGCAACGGTGGTGAGGTCGATGACGCTCGGTTCGTCAGCGGGCTCGCCGGCGATCTCGCCGGTGGTCTCGAACGGGGTCGCCATCGGTCCTCCTGTGGTCAGCGTCGGCGGGGCAGCGGGCTGGTGCTGGCGCCGGCGTCGCCCACGACGGCCGGCTCGGCGGCGGGGGCCACGGTCGAGAGCCGGCCACGAGCTGCGACGTCCTCGATGGACGCGAACTCGGTGCTCGACAGGATGCGGTGCACCTCGGCCAGGGTGTCGAGGTCGATCTGGTCATGCTTCGGTTCCACGTTCGCCACCTTGCCTAGTCGCCGTCGACCTGCGAGGACGCAGGGCTGCGGCGAGGATACGAGTGCTGCCGATGGCAGCGGGGGATGGTCGTCGTCGCCGGCAGAGGCCGGACGAACGGTCAGCGCCGACGCGGCAGGTCGGCCCGGTCGACCTCGCCGGCGCGCAGCGCGGCGAGGTGTCGGCGGGCGTCGTCCTCGGCCCGCACCGCGTCGGCGATGCGCTTGATCGCCGCGGCGCGGTCGTCGATGTCCCGCAGGGCGGCCAGCTCGGCCAGGCCGGCGAGCTCGACGGTGGGGGCGAGTCGGACGTCGCCGTACTGCACGGGCGCGTCGAGCATCAGCTTCATCGCTGCCTCCTCGTCTCCGCCCGGAACGACGATGGATCGTCCCGAAGGGTAGGGGAGGCGCCGGCGCGGGGCGCGGATCCCCTCCGCCGCCGCGCCGGGTGGTCCGCCCGACGTCGACCCGGTCGCCCGTCGGGCCGGCGGCGGGCGGCTCGGGGACCGGGCTCGTCGCGGACCGCACGCGTCGCGGACGCGCTCAGCGGTCGGTGCCGGCGGGGCGCCACAGCTCGACGGGGGTCCGGTCCCGGGGACCGGCGAAGGGCAGGGCGACCTCGGTGCCGCCGTCGCCGGCCGAGGCGTAGGCGGCGCACACGACGTCGAGGACGGCCCGGCCCAGCTCGGCGCCGCTGCGCGGGGGCCCACCTCCGGCGGCGACCCGACCGACGTCCTCGAGCTGGGCCACGAAGCCGAACTGGTCGATCTGGGCCACGTCGACGCCGGGGCGCACACCCGGCAGCCCGACGGGTTCGCCGTCGCGCTCCACGGTGGCGGTCGGTGCCAGCTCGGCTCGCACGACCCCGGTCTCGCTCGAGGCCTGGATGTCCCACACCGTCGTCTCGTACCGCCACGAGGCCACGACGTGGGCGGCCAGGCCCGAGCGGAAGCGGAGCCACAGCTCGCCCTCGTCGTCCACGCCGAGGCCGTCGTCGGCGTCGAGCCGGGCCCGCACCGCCACCGCTGGGTCGTCGCCGGCGAGCAGCAGGGCGGCGGCCAACGGGTGGGCGCCGAGGTCGAACAGGGCGCCGCCCCCCCAGGCAGCGTCGGTGGCGCCGCCTCCCGCCGGTCGCGGCTGCAGCGCCCGGGTCTCGACGTAGGTCAGGGGGCCGAGGGCTCCGGCCCGTCGGCGCGCCTCGGTGACGATCGGGCTGTGCACCAGGTTCTCGCCGTAGGCGAGGCGTCCTCCGCCGGCCCGGTGGTCGGCCGCGACGAGCCGGTCGGCGTCGGCGAGCGTCGTGCACAGCGGCGTCTCGACCAGCGCCACCGCCCCACCGGCGAGTGCCCGGAGCGCGTCCTCGGCGTGGCGCGCCGGCGGGGTGGCCACCAGCACCACGTCGGCGCCGTCGGGCAGCTCGTCGTAGCGGCAGGGCCGCGCGCCCACCTGGGTCGCCCGCTCCGCCGCTCGGGCCGGGTCCCGCGACGCCACCCGGGTGATGCGCAGCCCGGGCACGGCGGCGGCGGCGAGGGCGTGGGCCATCGTGATGCGACCGGCACCGCACAGGGCGAGATCCGTCATGGCGGCGCACGGTAGCGGTCGGGCCGGGTCGCGCCCCAGGGCCGGGTCGTGCCCCAGGGGCCCGAGCGGCGCCCGAGGGCCGATGGCGCCGGCGGTGCCATGCTGGTCGCCGATGGCGCGGCCACGGCACACCGCCGCCGTGGCCGCTCGAGCGAGGGAGCGAGCGTGGAGGGCCGAGGGTCGAGCCGGCGAGCATCCGTCGCCCTGCGCCTGGCCCTGCTGTCCCTCGGCCTGCCGGTCGCCGTGGTGGTGGTCGCCACGCAGACCGACTCGGTCACCGGGCTGCTCGACCTGCGCATCTACCTGGGGGCGTCGGCCTCCCTGCGGTCAGGTGGCTCGATCTACGCCTTCAGCGACCCCACCTACGGGTTGGGCTCGACGTACCCGCCCCTGTGGGCCCTGCTGCTCTGGCCGGTCTCGGGAGCGAACGTCCACGTGGTCGAGTACGTGTGGACGACGGTGGGCGTGGTGCTGTGGCTGGTCACGCTCGAGCTGCTCGCCACGCCCGTTGCGTGCCGCCCGTTCCGGGGCCCCAATCCGCTGCCCGGCACCGGGGTGTGCCTGGTGTGGTTGGCGACGCTGTTCTCGGCGCCGGTGTGGAACACCCTCAACCAGGGACAGATCAACGTCGCCCTGTGGCTGTTGCTGGTGATCGATCTGCGCCTCGTGCTGCGCGGCCGGGCCGCGGCCGGGGTGGCGGCGGGCACGGCGGCCGCGCTGAAGCTGTGGCCCCTCATGGCGGTGGTGCTCTACGCCGGGGCGCGGAGGTGGCGGGCCGCGACCCTGGCCACGCTGACGTTCGTGCTCCTCACCGCGGCCAGCGCGCTCGTGGTGCCCGACGACGCCCGTCGCTTCTGGACCGAGCTGGTCGGCGACACCGGCCGGGTCGGCGGCCTCGGCGATCCCCAGAGCAGCTCGTTGCGCTCGGTGCTCGAGCGCACCGGCCTGCCCGCTGCGCTGGGCACGGCGACCTGGGCGGTGCTGGCGGTCGTCGTCGTGGTCCTGGCGGTGGCGGCCTTCCGGCGGGCGCTGCAGCAGCGGGCGATCATCACCGCCGCCACGGTGCTGGGCTGCGCGGCGGCGCTGGTGTCGCCGATCAGCTGGACGCACCACCTCGTCTTCTTGTGCTTCCCGCGGCTGCTGGTCCTGCCGGCGCCGGGGGCACGGCCGTGCGTCGCCCGGGGGGCGCTCGCCGTGGGCCTGGTGGTGGCGCTGGTCGACCCGGTCGGGTGGGGGCGACTGGCGGTGACGTCGGACCTCCGGGCGCTCGCGATGGTCGTGCTGCTCGGGGCGGCGCCGTGGCTGGCCGCGGTGGAGGCGGGTCACGCCGCCGTCTCGCCGCGGTCGGACGTCCCGGACGTGCCGGGCACGCCGGACGGGTCGCCGACGCCGTCGTGACCTCCCGGACCGGCAGCGCCCGCTGCACGGGTCGGCGAGCCCCGCACCGCCGGCGCCCGGCGGGGCGACGTCGGATCGCCCGGGGCGGCGGGTATCGTCGTGTTCCGGCGTGCGTACCCTCCTGCGACTCCTGCGCGTGGCGCTCCTCATCGGCGTGTCGGCCGCCCTGGTGGCGGCCACCGTGGTCGTCGTCGCGCCCTACGGCTACAAGGTGGCCAACGCCACCGACTCGGTCGACGAGCAGATCGACCTCAGCCAGCTCGACCGGTTCGCGGTGCGCTCCTACGTCTACGCGTCCGACGGCTCGCTGCTGGCCACGCTGCACGGCCCGGAGAACCGGTCGCCGGTGACCATCGACAAGGTGCCCCCGGCGGTCAAGAACGCCATCATCGCCGTCGAGGACGCCGACTTCTACCAGCACCCCGGCGTCAACCTGCGCGGCACCTTCCGCGCCCTGCTGGAGAACGTGGCCTCCGGCGGGATCGAGCAGGGCGGCTCGACCATCACCCAGCAGCTGGTGAAGATCTCGCTGCTCGACCCCAAGCAGGACCTCGACCGCAAGACGAAGGAGGCGGCGCTCGCCATCCGCCTCGAGAAGCAGCTGACCAAGGACCAGATCCTCGAGAAGTACCTCAACACCGTGTACTTCGGGTCGGGGGCCTACGGCGTGCAGGCGGCGGCGGAGACCTACTGGGGCGTGAGCGTCGAGCAGCTGGGTCCGGCCGAGGGCGCCATGCTGGCCGCCCTCATCAACAACCCGGTCCGCAACGACCCGACGCTCAACCCCAACAACGCCCGGCGCCAGCGCCAGCTCGCCCTCGACCGCATGGTGACGTTGGGCCTCATCACCCCCGACGACGCCGAGCGCTACGACCGGGTCGCCCTGCCCCGCGTCCGGTGCGGGACCCAGAACGCCGATCCCCGCTTCTGCAACGGCCAGCAGCCCCCACCACCCGAGGACTACTTCGCCGAGGAGGTGCGCCAGCAGCTGCTCGCCGACCCGCAGTACGGGCTCGGTCGCACGCCCGAGGAGCGGTTCACCACCCTCTACGGCGGCGGCCTGAAGGTGTACACGACCCTGTCCACCGGTGCCCAGCTCGCCGCCCTGCAGGCCCGCGACGAGATCGTGCCCAAGACCGACTTCGGCCTCACCGCGGCGATGGTGTCGGTGGAGCCCCAGACCGGCGCCGTGCGCGCCATGGTCGGCGGTCCGGGCTTCAACACCTTCCAGTACAACATCACCACCAAGACCCCGGGCCGCCAGACCGGCTCGTCGTTCAAGACCTTCGTGCTGCTCACCGCGCTCGAGCAGGGCGCGGTGCCGTCGGACTACGTCGGCGGCGGCGGTGACTTCCCCAACCCCCAGGGCACGCCGAACCCCTACCGCGTCGCCGGACCGGGGGGCACGCTCGACAGCGTCACCACCGTGTCGTCCAACGGCGCCTTCGTGCGGCTCGGCCAGACCGTCGGCCTCAACAACGTCATCGACCTGGCCCGCAAGCTCGGGGTCAAGGCGACGCTGCAGCCGGTGATCTCGATGCCCCTCGGCGTCGAGGAGGTCACGCCCATCGAGATGGCGTCGGCCTACTCGGCCATCCCCAACGGCGGCATCTACCAGCCGTACTACATGGTCGACCGCATCGAGGACCGCACCGGCAAGGTGATCTACCAGCACCAGTCCAACGGCACCCGGGCCTTCTCGGCCCAGACCGCCTGCCTCGCCACCGACATCTTGAAGCACAACGTCGAGTACGGCACCGGCAAGCGGGCCGCGCTGCCCAAGCAGCCGGCGGCCGGCAAGACCGGCACCACCGACGCCGGTGCCGACGTGTGGTTCGTCGGCTTCACGCCGTACCTGACGACGGCGGTGTGGATGGGCGTGCCCGACAGCAACCAACCCCTGCCGGCCATCGACGGGGTCGCCAACTTCGGTGGCTTCTTCCCGGCGCGCATCTGGCAGGCCTACAACCAGACCTACCACGACAGCCTGCCCCCCGTACCGTTCGCGGACTGCGGCGCCCAACGGGGGGGACGCAACCTGGGTGACAACGCCGACAGCCCCGCCGCCAACGCACCGGCCAGCAACGACAACCAGAACCAGGCGCCCCGTGGCGGCGGCGGTGGAGGCACCCGGAACCGGTCCACGTCCACGACCGGCGGCTCGACCCCGACGACCGCGAAGACCGCGCCGACCTCGGCCGCGCCCCCGACCTCGGCCACGCCCCCGACGTCCGCCCCCACCGGTGGCGGTGGTGGCGGTGGTGGCGGCGGCGGTGGTGGTGGTGGTGGCGCTGGTGGTGGCGGCGCCGGCACCGGAACGGGCTGAGCGGGTCCGGGCCATGGCGACCTTCGACGCCCTGCTCGGCCTGCAGGCCGCCGACACCCGCGGCGACCAGCTGCGCCACCGGCTGACCACCCTGCCCGAACGGGCGGCGCTGGGTGACAACGACGATGCGCTCGCCGCCTTGGCGACGTCGACCGCCGCGGTGCAGGCCGAGCGCGACCAGCTCGGCCGCGACCAGAAGCGGGTCGAGGACGAGCTGGCCGTCGTGGAGGACAAGGTCGCGCAGGTCAACGACCAGCTGTACGGGCACGGCCTGACCTCGCCCAAGGAGGCCCAGGCCCTCCAGGACGAGCTGGCGGCGCTGGCCCGCCGTCAGAGCGACCTCGAGGACCAGGTGCTCGAGCTGCTCGAGCGCGCCGAGCCGCTCGAGGCCGAGCTCGCCGACCACGCCACCCGGCGGGCGGCGCTCGACGAGGAGGACAGCGGCTCCTCGCCGCGCTGGCCGAGGCCGAGGCCGACCTCGCCGCCGAGCTCGCCGAGGTCGACGCGGCCCGAGCCGGCCTCACCGACGCGCTGCCCGCCGACCTGCTGGCCACCTACGAGCGGATGCGGTCCCAGCTCGGTGGCGTGGCGGTGGCCCGGCTGCACGGGGGCGCCTGCGGCGGGTGCCACCTCCAGCTGCCGGCGGCCGAGGTCGACCGCATCAAGCACCTGCCCGAGGACCAGCTGGCGACCTGCGAGGAGTGCGGTCGCCTGCTCGTGCACTGATCGCTCGCCGGCGCCCGAGCCCGAGCGCCGGCTGGGGGCGGTGCGGGCCGGCCCCCTACGCTGGCCGGCGTGCTCTTGTGGTTCTGCGGTGTCAGCGTCGCTGCCGTGTGGCTCGTGTTCCGCAGCCCGGCCCTCGACTACCGACTGGTCATGGTCGGCTCCGTCCTGCCGGTCGGAGAGGTCGTGCTCGGCGGCCCTCGCCTGCTGCACACCCTGCTGGCCAGCGTCTCGGCGCTGGTGCTGATCATGCTGGCCACCCGGCAGCGACGGCTGCTGCGTCGCCGTCTGATCGGGCTGCCGATCGGCCTGATGATGCACCTCGTCCTCGACGGCGTGTGGGCGCGGACCCAGGTGTTCTGGTGGCCGTTCTTCGGGTTCGGCTTCGGCGACGGCGGTCTGCCCGAGCTGTCGCACGGGGTCGGGCTCGTGCTCGTGCTCGAGGTGCTCGGCGCCGGTGCCCTGGCCTGGTGCTGGAAGGCGTTCGACCTCGCCGACCCCGACAACCGACGGCTGTTCCTGACGACGGGGCACCTCAACCGGGACGTCGTGGCATGAGGCCCAGGGGACCGGGACGTGGTCGCATGCGGTGGTCCGCGCCGTGCTGATCCTCGCCCGCCACGGCCGCACCGAGCACAACGCCCGAGGGCTGCTGCTCGGTCGCCTCGACCCGCCCCTCGACGAGGTGGGCCGCGCCCAGGCCGCGGCGGTGGCGGCTGCGGTGACCGCTGATGCGGCTGCGCGCGGCTCGCAGATCACCGCCGTGGTGACGAGCCCCTTGCGGCGCACGGTGGAGACGGCCGAGGCGGTGGCGGCCGCCGCCGGCGTGGCCGTCACCCGCGACGATCGGTGGATCGAGCTGGACTACGGCGAGCTCGACGGCGTGGCCCTCGCCGACGTCCCGCGTGCCACGTGGGCGGCGTGGCGGGCCGATCCCGGTTTCGCGCCTCCGGGCGGTGAGTCCCTCGCCGACCTGCGGTTGCGGGTGGAGGCCGCCGTCCTCGCCCTGCTGCACGGCGGGGAGGGCCTCGATCCCCACGTCGGGGACGTCGTCGTCGTCTCCCACGTGTCGCCCATCAAGGCGGCGGTGGCGTGGGCGCTCGGGACGGGCGACGAGGTCACGTGGCGGCTGCACCTCGGCCAGGCCGCACTGTGTCGCGTCGCGCTGGGCCCCACCGGTCCGGTCCTGCACACCTTCAACGAGACCGCCCACCTCGCCGGCTGAGCCACCCGTCTCGGGGCCGCGCCCGTCAGCGTCGCGTCGGTGCTGCGTGCGCGTCGGTGCTGCGTCAGCGTCGGTGCTACTTGCCGGCGGCGGCCTCGGGTGCAGGCGGCGGCGTCGTGGTCGCCGACGACGTGGTGCCCGGTCGCAGGTCGTAGCGGGCCTTGGCCGCCGAGCCGTTGCAGGACCCGCCGTCGGTGCCGGATCGCTCGGCGAGCTGCTTGTCGAGGACCGGGGTGGCGCCCGAGAACATGCCCCACGGGCTCTCGCAGCCGGGAACCACCCAGGCGTGGCTCATCCAGCCGCCCCGGTTCGTGCCCTTCTTCCCGCCGAGGGCGGCGCACTCCGCCTCGGTGGTCGTCGAGTCGCCGATCACCATGGCGCCCTTCGTGCACAGTCCGATGTGGCGGTGGTAGTGGTCGTTGTCGCCGGTGAAGCCCTGGGTCGGCTCGGCGTCGCCGGGCTGCACGATGTAGTAGCTCAGGCCGACCACGTGGGCGTCGAGGCCGTTGCCGTCGTAGAGCACCATCTCGGGCTTGTCGACCTCGAAGGTGCCGTCGACGTAGGGGAACTTCATCCAGTGGGCGGCGATGCCCGGCACGTACGGCGTCACCTGGGTGTAGCCGGCGGCCTTGGCGTCGGCGGCGGTGGGCATCGACAGGGCGACGTCGCGGGCGGTCCGCAGCTCCTTGTCGAGCTGCGCGCACTGGGCCGGGTCGGTCATGGCCACCCAGGGGTTGGGCCCGATGTGGCCCCCGTGGCCGCCTGTGTCGTCGCCGGACGCGCTGTGGCTGTGGCCGGCGGCGCCGCTCTTGCGCAGCTGGTAGAGGAAGGCGTCGTACTCCTGGGGGGTGGCGTTCGCCAGCTCGGCGACGAGGATGCCGGCGTCGACCTCGCTGTCGGAGCCCATCTTGGAGACGAGCTTGTCGAGCAGGGGGGACCCGCGGCCCTGGAGCGGGTCGGGCAGGGTCGTGGTCGTCGTGGCCGAGCCGGCGGCGTCGGCGGCCCCATGGCTGTGGTCGTGGCCGTCGGAGGCGGTGGTGGCGCTGGACGAGTCGGTGACGGCGATGCCGACGGTGTCGACGCCGGCGACCGACGCCTCGTTCCAGTACGAGACCGGGTTGACGGCCTTGTCACAGCGGGTGGCGTCGATGGCGGCGAGCTGGGCGGCGGCCGAGCCCGGCGCCGGGCCCGACGCCGTCTCGCCGTGGCTGTGCTGGCTGGCCGAGGGCGAGGCGATGGCCATGGTGGTCAGCAGCAGCACGGCGACCGGCACGATCGAGCCGATCACCAGCGCCCCGGCCGAGGCGTTGCGGGCCAGGTTCGGCCGCACGAGCAGCGCCGCCGCGCCGACGATCAGGAGGCCCTCGAGCACGACGGTGAGCAGGTCGATGGTGTCGACCTGCTCGACGGTGCCGGCGTGGGCACCGATCGGGAGGCCGACGGTGCGCGACCAGGCCCACACGCCGATGAAGGCCAGGTTGGCGGCCACCGTCGCCTGCAGCCACCGGCGGTCGGGCTTGACGATCAGCGCGGCGGCCACCAGGAGCTGGAACCACCCGGCCACGGCGAAGCCCACGCCTTCGACGACGGAGTCGGCCGCGTGGGTGGGCACCATGGCGAAGTGGATCACGCCGGCACCCGCCGACAGGGCGGCCAGGGCCACGCGCGGGCCGATGGCGTAGCCGCCGTCGTCCCCCGGGGCGTCGTCGGGCGTGGACTCCGGTGCGACGGTGGCGGCCATCGATCCCCCAGTGATCGTCGAGCGGTGGGCACGCCGAGCGCCGGCCCCAACGTGACTCGTGTCACCGTAGCCGGACCACCCGTATGATCGCCGTAAGATCCACCGACGACCCAGCCGCCCCCAGCAGGCATACGGCAGGCATACGGCGCCTGCGCCACGGTGACTGCCGTCACAGCGGCCCCGGGGTCGACGGCGTCCGTGGGCGCCCGGGGGCGGGGCCGGTGGGGTTCGCAGGTCAGGCACGCAGGTCAGGCACGACGAAGGGGGAGGCACCGGGTGCGCGTCCTGGTGGTCGAGGACGACGAGGCGCTCGCCGACGTCATCGCCCGCGGGCTGCGCCGGGAGGCGCTGGCGGTCGACCTGGCCCACGACGGGCAGGAGGCGCTCGAGAAGGCGGCGGTCACCGGCTACGACGTCGTCGTGCTCGATCGCGACCTGCCCGTGGTGCACGGCGACGAGGTCTGCCGGGAGGTCACCGACCGGGGCGCGGGCGAGCGGATCTTGATGCTCACCGCCTCGGGCACGCTCGACGACCGCGTCGCCGGGCTGGAGCTGGGCGCGGACGACTACCTGGCCAAGCCCTTCGCCATGAAGGAGCTGATCGCCCGGGTCCGGGCCCTCGGCCGGCGGGTCCCGTCGGTCGTGCCGCCGCTGCTCACCCACGGCGACGTCGAGGTCGACGTGCCCCGGCGGGTCGTCACCCGAGCGGGCCGGGAGCTGTCGCTCACCCGCAAGGAGTTCGGCGTCCTCGAGGTGCTCGTCGCCGCCGGCGGCCGGGTGGTGTCGGCCGAGGAGCTGCTCGAGAAGGTGTGGGACGAGAACACCGACCCGTTCACCAACGCCATCCGGATCACGGTGATGACGCTGCGGCGCAAGCTCGGCGACCCGCCGATGATCGAGACGGTGGTCGGCGTCGGGTACCGGGTGGTCTGAGCCGGTGACGAACGACGGTCTGCTCCCGCTCGCCCCCGGCGATGCAGGCGGCCCGCGCCGGAGCCGACCGCGGCGGCGCTCCACCATCCGGGTCCGACTGACCGTCTTCTACGGCGTCGTGTTCGCCCTGTGCGGTCTGGCGCTGACGCTGGTCGGCTACCTCATGGTGCGCGAGAGCCTCTCGCGCGACGAGGGCACCTCGAACCAGCGCGTGATCGAGAGCTACGGGTACTCGCGCCAGCAGGTCGACCTCTTCTACAAGCTCCCGGTGCCGCCGGCGAGCACCGGGCGGCCGGCGAGCAACGTCGGCGACGTCATCGTCGGCGTGCAACAGGACATCCGCGACGACGCGCTGCACCAGCTGCTGATCGGCTCGAGCGTGGCGCTGGGGCTCATGGTGGTGGTGGCGGTGGGCGTCGGGTGGTTCGCCGCCGGGCGGGCGCTGCGACCGGTGGGCCGGATCACGGCCCGGGCCCAGCAGCTGTCGGAGGACAACCTGCACGAGCGCCTCTCGTTCGAGGGTCCCCACGACGAGCTCAAGGAGCTGGCCGACACCCTCGACGGCATGCTGGAGCGCCTCGACCGTTCGTTCTCGGCGCAGCGATCCTTCGCCGCCAACGTCAGCCACGAGCTGCGCACCCCCCTCGCCGTGCTGCAGGGCGAGGCCGACCTCGTCCTCGACCAGCCCGATGCCTCCGAGCGGGAGCGCCGCCTCGCCGAGGCCGTGCGCCAGCAGGCCGGTCGCTCCGAGGCCCTGCTCGATGCCCTGCTGGCCCTGGCGCGCAGTGAGTCGACCATGTCCGAGCGCGACCGCGTCGACCTCGCCGACATCGCCGGTGAGGTGGTGGCCGAGCGCGTCGACGCCGCCGACCGGGCCGGGATCCACGTCGACCTCGAGCTCGACGAGGCGTCCGTCGACGGCGACCGCTGGCTCCTCGAGCGGCTCGTCGCCAACCTCGTCGACAACGCCATCAAGTACGGCACCGACGGCGGGTGGCTGCGCGTGGCGGTGGCCCGCCGCGGCGATCGCGCCGTGCTGGAGGCCAGCAACACCGGCGCCCGGCTCACCGACGACCAGGTCGACGACCTGCTCCAGCCCTTCCGGCGCGCCGGTGGGGACGCCCGCCCCGGCTACGGGCTGGGCATGGCCATCGTGGTGTCGGTGGTGCGGGCCCACGGGGGGACCCTCGCCGTGGCGGCCCGCGACGAGGGCGGCCTCGACGTGGTGGTGTCGCTGCCCTCGGCCGGTGGGCGCCCGGCGACCCCGGCCCCCGGGCGCAGCCCCGAGGCGCCCGCCGCGCCGTCGGGTCCCCCGCCGGCACCGCCGAGGAGCGGCGCCGACGTCGGTGCGGTCCCGCTCGCTCGCTGATCTCGCGCCCGGCGGCGGCGAGCCAGCACCGCTCGGGCGGGTGGCCGCTCGGTGGACGCAGGATCGTCCGGCGGGGAGAGGGCGCCACCGCCCTCCCGACCCGACCTCGCCCCGGGACGCGCGGCGCCCCGTCGGGGGAGGCGGGAGGAGCGGGGCGAGGATCCGCCCTCCCGGCCCGACGGGGCGTCCGCGGCTGGTGTTGGGGCCTGGTGACGCTGCCATGGCGGCGTCTGTGCCCAGAGGAACGGCGCCGCCCGACGGCCGCTTGAGGCCAATGAGCCCGGCGGCCCAGCGCGACGAGTCGATCGGACTACCGTCGCCGGTTCAGCGGTCGGCGGCGAAGGGCACGTCGGGCGGGAGCCGGCCGACGACGCCGTCGCGCAGCACCATGCCGGTCAGGGTCCGGTCGAGGTGGTGGGCCCGCCAGTCGAGCATGGCCTGGGCCTCGGCGAGCACGACCGCGGGATCGTCGATCTCGGTGCGCCAGGTGGGGTCGGTGGCCAGGTCGAAGCAGCGCCACGAGCCGTCGCCGAGGTGGACGTAGGCCCGGTCCTCGGTGCGCCGCACGGCGAGCTGGGATCGCTCGAGGCGCCGGTCCCACGGCCACGACGAGTCGACGAGGCCGATGAGGTGCTCGCGCCAGTCCCACTCCCAGTGCGCGGCTTCGCGCCACCACGGCGGGTCGAGTCCGTCGAGGAACGGGGTGAGCGGCAGGCCGTCGCACTGCGAGGGCACGTCGAGGCCGAGCAGGTCGCACAGCGTGGGGAGGACGTCGACGTTCTCGGTGAAGCGCTCCACCACGGCACCGTGCGTCCCCGGTCGGGACGGGTCGCGCCACAGCAGCGGGATGTGGTAGCTCGCCTCGAACCACCCGAGCTTCTCGAGCAGCCCCTGGTCACCGAGCTGCTCACCGTGGTCTGCCGTCACGACGACGACGGTGTCCTCCCACTGGCCGCGCTCGGCCAGCCCGTCGAGCAGGCGGCCCACCTGCTCGTCCACGTGGCTGACCATCCCGAAGTACTGCGCCCGCAGCGCTCGCATCGCCACCGGGTCGGTGGGCGCGCCGACCTCGTCGAGGTCGAGCATCAGGCGGTGGAGCCAGTGGGGGTCCTCGTCGATGGGCGTCGGGTCGCCACAGGCGTCGGGGTCGTACCGCCCGGCGAACGCACCGGCTGCGTCGTAGGGCGGATGGGGACGCAGGTAGGAGGCGTGGGCGAACCACGGCCCGTCCTGGCGGTCGAGCCAGCCGAGCAGCCGGTCGGTCAGGAAGGCCGAGACCGAGTGCTCGACGGGACGGGCGTGCTCGGTCGCGAGCATGGTGTCGGCGTCGGCCACGGCGTAGCCGAGGTCGTGGAGCCAGGCCAGCCAGGCGTGCTGGGTGCCGGGGAGGTGGAGCTCGACGTCGAAGCCGGGCAGGATGCCCTCCCAGGTGCGCAGGCGCGGGTCGTCGGGATCGGTGACCAGGCGGGGGTCGACGCCCTGGTCGGTGTAGCCGAACAGCGCCGGGGCGAACCCTGCCCGGCGAGCGGCTCGGGCCACGTTGTCGAAGCGGTCGTCGAGGGGCGTCCCGTTGCCCACGACCCGGTTGTTCATCTGGTAGGTGCCGGTGTACAGCGCCGCCCGCCCCGGTGCGCACGGCGCCGCCTGCGAGTAGTGCCGGGCGAAGCGCACCCCGGCGGCGGCGAGGCGATCGAGGTGCGGGGTCTGCACCACCGGGTGCCCGGCGCACGACAGGCAGTCGCCCCGCAGCTGGTCGAGCGTGATGAGCAAGACGTTGGGCACCGGCGCAGGAGCGTACCGGCCTCAGGTTGCCCGGGGTGGCTTGCGGACGGCCGGCGCGCACGCCTCGCTGCGGCACCGACGGGCGCTCGGCCGCCCCGAGGCCGCTACGGTGCAGCCGTTGCCCGTCGTCGAAGGAGGCGCGAGATGATCGAGCTGATCCCCGGTCTGCCCGACAACGTGGTCGGCTTCGTCGCCAAGGGCGAGGTCCGGGCCGAGGACTACGAGCAGGTGCTCGCGCCGGCCGTCGACGACGCCCTCGGCCGCCACGACAAGCTGCGGCTGCTCTACGTCCTCGGTGCCGACTTCACCGGCTACAGCGGCGGTGCCACGTGGGAGGACGGCAAGCTGGGCATGCGCCACCTCACCAGCTGGGAGAAGATCGCCGTCGTGTCGGACAAGGACTGGGTCCGCCACACGGTCAACGTGCTGGGCTACCTGATCCCCGGCCAGGTCAAGGTCTTCGCCGTCGCCGACGAAGCCGACGCCAGCGAGTGGGTCACGTCCTGACCCCACCGATCGGCGAGCCGACCGGTCCCACCCCCTGTTCGCCCCACCGGGCTTCGCCGGCCGGGTGGTCAGGGCGCCCGCAGCGCATCGGCGAACGTGGCGGCGTCCTTGCGCCACACCAGGGGCACGTCGAACTGGTGGCCGGCGTCGCCGTCGATGCTCAGGACCAACGACTTCGGGCTGCGGGCGGGCTCGGCGGCGAGTAGGGCGACGCGAGCCCGATCGGCCTCACCGAGCAGGCTGCTCTTGGCGGCGTTCATCGGGTCACCCTCGTGCACGAGCAGTCGCTGGTCGGTGAGGGTGAGGATCCAGGTCTTGACCACCCTGACGACGGGTACGCCGACCAGCTCGACGAGGACGTCTGATCCCGTCGGGTCGTGCAGGTAGACCGAGGCGATCTTGGTCTCGTCGGGGCGGAGCACCGGGTCGACCGCCTTGGCGACGCGCTTGGCGATGCTCTTGTTGCCGAACATCGAGGGCACCCTATCGCTGGCGTCGATCCGACGGATCGCGGGCGCGACCACCGGCGACCCTCGATGTCGGGCCCTGCCACGGAGGTCGCTCGACGGATCGGGCCGGAGGTGGTCCGTGCCGTCGGAGCGCAGCGCCGGTGGACCCGGCATGCTCGGCAGACGCCGACGCCACGGGTGCGTTGGCTACGGTGCTTCGTGCAGGACGGCGCTGCCGGTCCTCGGCAGCGGGCCTTCGACTGGGGACAAGGGGCGTGAGCATGAGCGACGAGATGACCGACGGGCTGATGATCGCCATCGGCGACGAGGTGTTCCTGATCCCTCGCGAGGATCTGCGGACGTTCCGGGCGCCCGACGACGTGGCGGCGGCGGCGGACCCTGCTCGACGAGCGCGACGAGGTGGTGGGCTTCGCGAGCACCACGCCCGACCAGCGCACGGGCACGCCGCCGGTGCAGGTCGCCGGCGTGAAGTTCGGCACGAACCAGGGACCGCTGTCGTTCTCGAGCATCATGGAGCACGCCCTCACCGTCTCGCGCGTGTTCTGCTGACGACCGGCTGCCGCTGACGACACGACGCGGGCTGGTGACCGCAGGGATCCCGTTCCGGCCGGTGCTCGACCCCTGGCTCGAGCGGGCCGAGCGGGCGGTGCGCCTCGCCCGGCCCGAGCTGGCGTCCGTGCTCGCCGACGGGGCAGTGGCCGGGCTCGTCGGCGGCTTGGCTCGGGACCTGTCGTGGGTGACTGCTCCGGCGCTCGTCGAGCGGTTCCTGCACCACCCCGGACGTGCCGTGCTCGACCCGTCGCGCACCGAGGCCTACGAGACGTTCGTCGCCGGGCTCGTCGGCGGTGGCATGGGCGAGCTCGTCGGCGCGCTCCCCGAGCTCGGCGTCGTCGTCGACCTCGTGGTCGACCAGTGGTGCGCGCAGACCACGGCGCTCATCGACCGCCTCGCCGCCGACGCCCCTGCGCTCGCCCCGACGTTCGGGACCACGCTCCCGATCGGCGACGCCGTCGCCGTGACCGAGTCCGTCGTCGTGCTGTGGTCACCGACCACCGGGTCGGAACACGCCGTGGTGTACAAGGCTCGCCCGGTCGAGATGGACGTCGGCTTCGCCGAGCTGCTGCGCTGGGTCGACCGGATCGGCCTGTCCGACGAGCTCTTGGTCCCGACCGTCCTCGACCGCGCCGGCTACGGGTGGATGACCCACGTGCGCTCCACCGGTGTCGGCGACGACCGCCGTGCCTACCTGCGCCGGGTCGGGATGCTGCTCGCCCTGGTGACCCTGCTCGGCGGCGGTGACGTGCACGCCGGCAACGTGCAGGTGGCCGACGGCCGGCCGGTGGTCGTCGACGCCGAGGTGCTGCTGCGCCCCCGGCGCGCCTCGGACGGCGCGCTGGTGTGCACGCCGCTGACCTCGGGCTGGCTGCCGACCGCGCTGGAGACGGACCGCTGCGGTTTGGCGGCCGAGCTCCACGACGAGCGTCCGGACCGCTGGGTCCACCCGGGCACCGACGCCATGCGCCGCCGGCCGCTGCGCTCGCCGTTCGGGGCGGTCCGACCCGCGGTGGCGGCGCTGTTCGCCGCCGATCCCGCTGGTGACGCCGACGCGCTGGTCGCCGGCTACCGAGAGGTGCACCGCCTGGTCCAGGACCGCGGGCTCCCACTCGAGGTGTTCGGCGACGCCGCCCCCCGGGTCCTGCTGCGCACCTCGCACCGCTACCAGGAGACCGTCGAGCGCAGCCTCGAGTCCGAGGCGCTGGCGTCGGCCGATCGGCGGCGGGCCGTGCTCGACGGGTTGGTCGGCGAGCCACCGCCCGCGCTGGCCGGCGCCGAGGTGGCCGCCGAGGTCCAGGCAGCGCTGGCGGCGGCCGAGCACGACGCCATGGCCCGGCTGGCCGTCCCGCGGTGCACGATGCCGGCCGACGACACGGTGCTGTGCTGCGACGGCACCGCCGTCGGCGAGCTGCCCACGATGACCCCGCTGGCCCGGGCCCGCCGGTTCGTCGCCGAGGCGACGCCCGCCCAGCTCGACGACCACTGCGACGCCATCCGGGGGGCGCTGGTGGGCGCGGCCCACCTGGGCGACGCCGCGCCCCACCTGCGCATCGAGCTGACCTGAGGGGGAGCACCCCCTCGGGCGTGGCGACCACGGGCGCCCGGGCCGCGCCGACGGGTCCAGCAACCGGCTCGCGCTCCTTGCTCGCCGATGCGGACGCGGACACCGCCGAGGTGGTCACCGCGACCCTGTCCCGGCGAACGCACCCCCCGGCAGCCGAGCCACCGCCCGAGTAGCGTCCGGTTCCGCCATCGACGAGCGATGCCGAACGGGGGGTTCGACCATGTGGGCGCAGCTGATCAAGACCCGACTCAAGGAAGGGCACGACGATGCCCTGACCGGTCTGATGGAGCAGTTCCAGGCTGCCGAGGCTCCTGGCTCGGGGCTCATCCGATCGGTCGCCATGCGGGACCAGAACGACCCGACTGCGGTCTACATGCTCGTCCTCTTCGAGAGCGAGGAGCAGGCCCGAGCCCGCGAGGCCGACCCCAGCCGGGAGGAGCGGCTGACCGCCGCCCGAGCGACGATGGCCGAGGTCTTCGAGGCCCCACCCGAGTTCGTCGACCTGCTCGTGGACGCCGAATACGCGCCGTAGCGAAGCGGTGCCCCCGGCGCGGTGACGCCGTTGACACGTGCACAGGGCATGGAGCCCTGGCTCAGGACGGTGTTTCGGCCGTCCCGCAGGTCAGCGTGGGTGCGATGGTGAGTCGGCCTGTAGGCGGGGTTCTGTCCAGCGCCTCCCGGCGCCTGGGTGGCCATCCATCTGAGCGGCCTACCAGCGGGTGAGCCTCCGAAGAGGCTCGGACGGGCCGTCCGTCCCGGCACTTGGCCTTGCTCCGGGTGGGGTTTGCCGAGCCGCCGGTGTCTCCACCGACGCTGGTGCGCTCTTACCGCACCGTTTCACCCTTGCCTGTGAGCCGCCCACCCGAAGGCGACCGGCCCCATCGGCGGTCTGCTCTCTGTTGCACTGTCCGTCAGGTCACCCTGCCCGGCTCTCGCCGGCACCCTTGCCCTTCGGAGCCCCGACCTTCCTCGACCCGGTCCGGCCGACGCCCGGAGGCGCCGCCGCTGCCGAGCCGCGGCCACCCGGCCGGCTCACCATCGCGACGGCGAGTGTACGGTGCCGCACCCCGTTCGGGAAGCGGGACGGCGACGGACCCGACGGCACCCCGACCCCACCCGGGCCGCTCTAGGGCGCGACGACCACCTGGGCCTGCATCCGATCGGGGTGGATGACGCAGATGTAGTTGTAGGTCCCGGGCTGGGCGAACGAGAACACGTAGCTGTCGCCCGGCCGGAGCGGCTCGGACGAGAAGAGGCGCTGCCCGGTGGCGGGGTCGACCACCGCACCCACCTGGTGGGTGGAGTTGCCCTCGTTCTTCCAGGTCACGGTCTGGCCGGCCTTGATCTGCTCGGGCGTGGGATCGAAGGCGAACTCCTTGGCCACCACGGTGGCGCCCTGGTTGACCGGCGCCGCCGACGTGGAGGTGGTGGAGGTCTGGGCCTGGTCGCCCGACGAGGCGGTGTCCGAGGACGTCGAGCAGGCGAGGACGCCGACCGCGGCGGCGCCGGCGAGCATCGCCGCCGGCAGGGCCCGTCGGGCAGCAGCGTGCAGGTTCATCGTCCCCCTCTTCGTCGGCGGTCGCCGAGCCGGACCACTCGCCGTGCAGTCTCGCACACGAGCTGCGGCGGTCGCGGCGGTTCCGGGCGCCGTCAGGGGTGTGGCCGCGCGCCGGCGCACACCACGGGGAACGCGGCTACTTCGACGCGGTGGTGGTGCCGGTGCCGCCAGCCGTGGTGGTGCCGGTGCCGCCGGCCTTCGTCGTGGTGGTCTTGCCCGTGGTGGTGGTCGTGGCCGGCTGGTTGGCCGGCACCGGGCCGCTGCCGACGGCGTTGGCGGCGTCGCCCTTGAGCTTCACGGCGTCGGCGGTCTTGATGAAGGCGAACGGCACCTGCAGCGTGGGCTGGCCGGGGGACTCGGCGCCGATGAGCACGGTCACGTGACGGGCCTCCACGGCACCGATCGAGGTGATGGCGGCCCGCAGGTCCTCGGTGGTCAGCCAGCCCGAGGCGTAGGTGTAGCTCTCCGAGGCCACGTTCTCGAGGCTCAGCGCCAGGGCCACCACGTCGTTCTCGGTCTGGAGGGCGTCGACCTTCGCCTTGATGGAGTCGGCGAGCACCGGGTTGGGCTGGGTGTAGGGCTGGCCGCCGAGGTCCCGGGTCGTGCGGTCCAGCAGACCGGCGTGGTCGCGGTGCTGGGACTGGAACAGCTTGGCCGCGTCGGCGATCGCCGCCGTGGTGAGCAGCCCCGAGTCGATGGCCTTCTGGTAGACGTCGATGGCCAGCACCTCGATCGACTGGGCGCTGCGCAGCAGGGTGAGGTCGTCGGTGAAGCTGCCCCGCCCGGCGGTCTCGTCGGCCTTCTTGGTGGTCGGCGTGGTCCCGGTCTGGGCCAGCTGCTCCTTGGGCTCGCCCGTCTTGGTGCAGGCGGCCAGCACGGCGGCGCCGAGCACGGAGCTGCCGCCCAGGGTCAGCAGCCGGCGCCGGCTGGGCACGCCGACCAGCTCGGCCTTGGCCGCGGCGGGCGCGTCGGCGCCGCCGTCGAAGGTGCGCCGCAGCGCCTCCCGCCACCGGGGGAGCGCCTCGGCCTGGGCCTGCTCGGCCTCGCGCAGCTGGCGGCGGATCTCGTCGTTGCTCATGCGATCACTCATCTCGTGTCGATCCTCGGGCCGCTCAGCTGGTGGGCAGGGCGTAGGTCTGCGGCGAGAAGGCCCCCGTCTGGGACTGGAAGGGCGGGAGGTACTCGCTCTGGTTGACGTTCAGCAGCTGGCCGAGCACGACCGAGTGCTGCGCCTCGACCGGCTCGATGCTGCCGGCGGCACCGGCGACGGTCTGGTTGATCAGGCTGGTCATGGCGAACTGGTAGGTGGCGGCGGCGCCGGCCTCCAGGTTGTAGGCCACCTGCAGCACGGCGTTGGCGTTCTGGGCGGCGGTGATCTGGGGGGCGACGGCGTCGAGCAGCTTCTGGTTCGGCGCGGTGACGACCTCCTTGGTGGGCAGCACCTTGCCGAGGGCGTCGGCGTGCTCCTGGTGGTGGCGGCCGAACAGGCTCGCCAGCTCGACCTGGGCGCTGTCGAGCAGCCGGGTCCCGACCGCCGCCTCGTAGGCGGCCACCGCGGCGAGCTCGACCGACTGGGCGAAGCGCACCAGCTGGGTGTCGGAGTCGTTGAGCGTCGGCGCCGTCGCCGCCTCCTGGGCGGCCGCCGGCACCATCGAGGCGACCGGGATCGTGGCCCCGCCGATGGCGATCACGGCGCCCGCGGTGGAGGCCCGGCGCAGGAAGGAGCGGCGGGAGGCGACCAGCGCCGGATCGGCGGTGCCGAAGTGCGCCTCGCCCAGGTCGTCCTCGATGGTGCGCATGGCCTCGCGGTGCACGTCGTCCACGTGGCTCGCCATGCGGCGCAGCGCCTTGTCGTCCATGGGTGCGTCCGGTCCTTCCTGTCGACGGGCGATCGGCGTCAGGCCGCGCCCGGGAACCCGCAGGCCCCCGGCATTCTGACGCCCCGCGACCCCCCGGGGCCAACCACGGGGTGGGCGTGGGCGAGCAGCCCCGGGCCGGGGCGCCCGGGCGTCACCGCACCGTCACCGTGCCCTTCTCGTAGTTGTGGATGTCGCAGAAGTAGTCGTAGGTGCCCGGGGCGGTGAACGTCTTGGCGTAGGTGGCCCCCGGCGTCAGCAGCCCCGAGTCGATCTGGCGGTCGGTGGTGACCAGGTAGTGGTTGAACTGGTCCTGGTTGACCCACGTCACCGTGCCGCCGACCGCCACCTCGATGTCGCGGGGTGTGAAGTCGTAGTCCTGGATCACGACCTGGCCGGGCGCGACCGGGATCGAGGTGCCGCGGGTGGTGGTGCCGGTGACGGCGGTGGTGGCCGGACCGCCGTGGGTGTCGGGCGTCGAGGAGCCCGGCGCCCGCGTCTCGGGTGGTCCGCCCGGGGGCACCTCCTCGCGCCCGCACGCCGCCAGCAGGACCGCCGCCACGAGCAGCGCCAGCGCGCCCGACGTGCGCACGGCGGGCCGGTAGCGGGCAGCGGTCATCGTGCTCCTCGAGGGTCGCGGGGCGTCCCGGGGCGGGCGGGTGCCGGCCGTCGCCGGCGGCGGAGGGATTCTGACAGGCGCGACCGGCGCGACCAGGGCACCCGGCCGGCGCCGGGGTCCGTCAGGATCCGTCAGAAGTCGAGGCCCGACAGGTCGGGGAACCAGCGGGTGGCCCGGTCGCGGGCGTCGATCCAGCGCTCGCGGTCGAGCGGCGCCCCCGGCTCGACGATCGTGGTGGGCGACCAGGTGGCGGCGATGTCGGCCCAGCCCCCCCAGGTGCCGATGGCCAGCCCGGCGAGGAAGGCGGCCCCCAGCGTGGTGGCCTCGGTGACGGGCGAGACCTCCACCGGGCGCTGGGCGGCGTCGGCGAGGGCCTGCACGAAGGTCGGGTTGCGGCTCATGCCGCCGTCGATGCGCAGCGACGGGATGGCTGTGCCGGCGTCGGTCTCGGCGGCCTCGACCAGGTCGACGCCCCGCTGGGCGACGCCCTCGAGCACCGCCCGCACCACCTGCGGGCGCCCGGCGCCCCGGGTGAGCCCGAGCAGCGTCCCTCGGGCGCCGTAGTCCCACACCGGCGTGCCGAGGCCGAGCAGCGCCGGGACGTAGACGACGCCGTCGGTGGCCTCGCACTGCTGGGCCACCTCGTGGGATCCCTCCGCCGAGTCGATCAGCCCGAGGTCGTCGCGCAGCCACTCCACGTTGGTGCCGGCCGACAGCATGATGCCCTCGAGGCCCCAGACGGTCTGGGCACCGCGCCGCCAGCAGATGATCGGGAACGTCCCGCCCTCGCCCCGGGTGGCGAACGACGGCCGCTGCTCGCCGACGACGAGGTCGAGCATGCCGCCGGTGCCGAAGGTGATCTTGGCCGGTCCCGGTGCCACGCAGCCCTGGCCGATCAGCGAGGCCTGCTGGTCGCCGGCCAGCCCGCAGATCGGTGGCGCGCCGGGTAGGGCCGACGCCTCGCCCACCGGGCCGGTCGAGTCGACGAGGGCGGGCAGCATGCCCATCGGCACCCGCAGGACGTCGAGGGTCCGGCTGTCCCAGGCGCCGGCGGCGGGATCGACCATGCCGGTCACGCCGGCGTTGGACATGTCGGTGACGTGGGTCCGGCCCTCGGTGAGCGCCCAGATCAGCCAGCTGTCGACGGTGCCGAAGCACAGGTCGCGGTCGCGCTCGGGGTCGTGCTGGTCGAGCAGCCAGGCGAGCTTGGTCGCGGAGAGGTTCGGGGCCAGCCGCAGCCCCTCGCCCTGCAGCACCAGGCACTCGCCGACGGTGCGCAGGTCCTGCCAGCCCAGGGCCGGCCCGACCGGTTCGCCCGTGGTGCGGTCCCACACCACCGTGGAGGCCCGCTGGTTGGCGATGCCGATCGCCTCGACCGTGCCGGCCACCTCCACCACCTCACGGGCGACCTCGAGCGCGGTGGCCGCCAGCACCGTGGCGTCGAACTCGACGAGGCCGGGGGCGGGGGAGTCGGGCAGCACCTCGCGGTACCGGTCGACGACCACGTTCGCGTCGCCGTCGACCAGCGCGGCCCGCAGGCCGCTGGTGCCCACGTCGATGACCAGGATGCTCATGGGGTCCTCACCCTCGGGCCGGACGTCTGCAGGATCCTCACGAGTCGCCCTCCTCGGTGGCGTGGGTGTCGGGTGCGGGCATCGAGGATCGGCGCGCCGCCTGGTCGGCGAGGAAGCCGCCGAGGATGCCGCACCCCGTCGAGAGCATGGCGATGAACGGGATCGACGCCCAGCTCACCGTGTCGCCCCGGGCGAGCCGGGCGACCACGCCGACGGCCTGGATGGCCAGGTAGGTCGCGGCGCCGGCGAGCGCCCCGTGGGTGAGGGCCAGCTCGGGCCCGGCTCGGCCGGCGACGTAGCCGCCGGCCACCAGGGCCCCGACGATGACCAGGAACAGCACGAAGGCCCAGCCCGTCCCGGTCGGCAGCAGCTGTGCCACGATGCCCGCGGGGACCGCCACGACGGCGGCGACCACCATGCCCTGCCCGACGGCCGACCAGCGCACCGCGGTCACGGCCACCGTGCCTCGGCGAACGGGTTCGGCCCGAAGGGGCTGGGCAGGCCGAGCTTGCCGGGGTTCAGGATCCCCTTGGGGTCGAGGGCCTGCTTGAGGCCGGCGAGCACGTCGAGCCCGGCGCCGAGGGCCTCGCGCACGAACCGGGCCCGGTTGACCCCGACCCCGTGGTGGTGGCTCAGGGCACCGCCGTGGGCGAGCACGGCGGCGGTGCCGGCGTCCCAGACGGCCCGGTAGTAGCGGTCCTTGTCGTCGGGCTCGACCTTGCCGGCGAACGTGAAGTAGAGGCAGGCACCGTCGGGGTAGGCGTGGGACTGGTGCGCCGAGGCCGCCAGCGTGCCGTCGACGCCCCTGATGGCGCCCACCGCCGACCGGTAGATCTCGGGCAGCGTCGCCCACGGCCCGGTGATCTCCATCGTGTCGACGACCAGGCCGCCGCTGATCAGCTTCTCGAGGGCGGCCACGTCGTTGCGGTGGCCCATCCACTGCTCGACGAGGCCCGGGTCGAGCAGCAGCCCCGCCCGGCACTCCTCGTGGACCATGGCCATGGTGGCGGTGACGAGCCCGGGGTCGCCCTCGTCGAGCACCAGCAGCACGTGGACGTCGCTGGTGCCGAAGTTCCGCTGCGACTCCACCTCGTCGTACAGGCGCAGCACCGCCGGGGTGGCGCCCCGGCGCAGCACGCGGCGGCAGGCGTCGAGGCCCCCTCGAACGACGGGAACCCCCAGGCGCCACGGGCCTCGTGGACGGGCGCCGGGTGCAGGCGCAGCCGGGCGCCGGTGATGATGCCGAGGGTGCCCTCCGAGCCCACGAACAGCTGGTTGAGGTCGGGGCCGACGGCCTGGCGGGCGTTGCCGCCGGTGCGCAGCGTGGTGCCGTCGGCCAGGGCCACGTCGAGGCCGACCACCATGTCCTCGATCTTGCCGTAGCGGGTGGACAGCTGGCCGGCGCCGCGGCAGGCGAGCCAGCCCCCGACGGTGGACAGGTTGATCGACTGCGGCCAGTGGCCGAGGGTGACGTTGTAGGTGTTGCGCAGCTCGTGCTCGAGGACGTCGCCGAAGGTGCCGGGCAGCACGTCGAGCACGAGCGAGGTGTCGTCGACGGTGACGATGCCGGCGAGGTCGCACAGGTCGAGCACGACCCCGCCGTACAGCGGGACCGAGGCGCCGCACACGCCGCTGCGGCCGGCGGCGGCGGTGACCGGGATGGTCGCCTCGTTGCAGATGCGCAGGATGTCGGGCACCTGGAACCGGTCGTCGGGTCGCACGACCGCACCGCCGAGCGCGGGGACCTCGCCGTCGACGGCCCAGGTCATGGCCAGCGGCCACCAGTCGCGGCTGGCCTCGGCCCGCTCGGCGGCGTCGGTGGTCACGGCGGCGCCGGTCGAGCGCAGCCGCTCGACCACCGCGTCCGGGACCTCGACGGCGGGGTTGGCCAGGCGGGCGCCGACCGCCCCTGCGTCGCCGGCGATGGGGATCGGGGCGGTGGGGGCGGCGGGCCCGGGTTCGGGGACCGGGGTGGGGGTGTGGTCGTCGGCCATCGTCGCTCCTTCGCCGGTCCGCCGCGCAGGCGCCGCCGGGTCAGTCTTGCCGATCGGGCGCCGCCGCCGGACGTCTCGCGATCACGACCATGCTGGTCGCGGATCGCCGAGCTCGTCGGGAGGCGCCTGGCACCGCGGTCGAGGAGGCGTCGCCGAGCCCGGCGGCCGTCGCGGTCAGCGGCCGAGGGCGGCGGCGAGGGCGACCTCGGGCAGGTCGGCCGACGTGCGCTCCTCGGCGACGGCGGCGCGGTAGGCGGCCACCTGGTCGGCCCGGTCGGCGGCGTCCCAGCCCAGCTCCTCGCCGATCAGGTCGGCCACCTCGGCCGCGGCGGCGGCCGAGTCGTCACGGCCGAGGAGGCGGGCCCGGGTGCGCCGCGACAGCACGTCGTCGACCGAGCGGGCCATCTCGTAGCGCACCGCGTAGAGCGCCTCGGCCTTCAGGTACGGCAGGCCCGGCACGAGCGGCTCGGCGAGGGCCGGGTCGCGCTCGGTCATGGCGAGCACCGTCCGGACGTCGCTGCCGTAGCGGGTGAGGAGGTGCTCGACGGCCGCCCCGTCGAGCCGACGGCTCAGGTCGTGGGCCCGGGCGCGCAGCTCGTCGTAGCCGTCGGCGCCGCGCAGGCGCAGGTGCTTGGTGCGGCTCTTGCGGTGCACCCCGGGCGGCAGGGCCCCGAGGTCGGCGATCACGGCGTCGACGGTGTCGGCGGCCATGTGCCGGTAGGTGGTGAGCTTGCCGCCGGTGATCGAGATGACGCCGCTGGCGGAGCGGGCCACCTTGTGCCGGCGGGACAGGTCGGCGGTCTTCTCGCTGTGGGCGTCGGCCACCAGCGGCCGCAGCCCGGCCCAGGTGCCGACGACGTCGGCGGTGGTGATGTCGGTGGTGCACGAGAAGTTGATGGCCCGCAGCAGGTACTCGATGTCGTCGGGGGTGCACTGCGGGTCGTCGAGGGGGCCGTCGTAGTCGGTGTCGGTCGTGCCGATGTAGGTGAAGTCGCCCCATCGCACGACGAAGACCGAGCGGGAGTCCTTCGGCACCGGCACGACCACGGCGATCTCGTTGCGCACCAGGTGCCAGGGCACGGTGAGGTGGATGCCCTTGGCGGGCCGGATCGCGTGGGGGTGGACGCCCTCGTCGAGGGCCCGCACGTCGTCGGCCCACACGCCGGCGGCGTTCACGACGATGGTGGCGTCGACGTCGATCTCGCGCCCGTCGGCGCGCACCGTCGCCCCGTTGGCCATGCCGCGGGCGTCCTTGCGGATGCCCACGACCTCGCAGCCGTTGGCCACCACCGCCCCGTGCTCGATCATCGCCGTGCGGGCGACGGTGAGGGTGAGGCGAGCGTCGTCGGCCTGGGCGTCGTAGTAGAGGTACGACGCCGCCAGCCGCTCGCGGGGCAGCGTCGGCATGTAGGCGACCGCCTCGTCGACGCTGATGCGCTTGTGCAGCTTGCCGATGCGGGCGCCGCCGGTGAGGTCGTAGGTCCACATGGCGCTGCCGAGCGCCCGGGCCAGCTTGGGCGGGATGAAGCCGTCCTTGGAGAAGATCGGCAGCAGGAACGGCAGCACGGTGACGAGGTGGGGCGCGTTGTGGCGCAGCCGTTGGCGCTCGGCGAGGGCCTCGTACACGAGGCGCACCTCGCCCTGCTGCAGGTAGCGCAGGCCGCCGTGGACGAGCTTGGAGGACTTCGAGGAGGTGCCCGAGGCGAAGTCGTCGCGCTCGACGAGGGCGGTGCGCAGGCCGCGGGAGGCGGCGTCGAGGGCCACGCCCACGCCGGTGATCCCGCCGCCGACGACGAGCACGTCGAAGCTCGTGTCGGCGAGGCGGCGCAGGGCGTCGGAGCGGTCGAAGGCACCGGTCATGGGGGCTCCCGGGTCGGTGGTGGCCCCGTCACTGTAGGCAGCGCCCTCCACGCCCACCCACCCGCCGCCGGGCCGCCGTCGGCGGGGGCCGCGCCCGGGGGTGATCAGATCGCAACCCCTTCTTCTTTGCAACAGTTGCTGATCAGCATTCGATGTTGGTAGGTTGGCCGCCGTGAAGTCACCGGCCGAGCTCACCGAGCTGTTCCGGGCCCAGGGCCTGAAGATCACCCCGCAGCGGGTGTCGATCTTCCGGGCCCTGCACGGCAGCGCCGAGCACCCGAGCGCCGAGGCCGTCTACGAGCAGGTGCGGGTCGAGATGCCCTCCATCTCGTTGCGCACCGTGTACCAGACCCTCAACGACCTGGCGTCGATGGGGGAGCTGGGCCAGCTCGACCTCGGCACCGGTGCGGCCCGCTTCGACCCGACCCTCGACCCGCACCACCACCTGGTGTGCGAGCGCTGCGGCCGGGTGAGCGACGTGCACACCGACTTCACCGACGTCCGGGTGCCGCAGGGCGAGCTCCACGGCTTCCGGGTGGCGACCACCCAGATCGTCTTCCGGGGCGTGTGCGCCGACTGCCAACGTGAGGGCCGGGACGACGCCGGCCGGGCGGACGGCACCCGGGGGCGGACCAACTAGCGTTGCCGACCGATCCACGACGGACACCGAGATCCCAACACATCAAGGAGCAGGCGATGGCCGAGCTGTCTGGTACCAAGACCCACGAGAACCTGAAGGAGGCCTTCGCCGGCGAGAGCCAGGCGAACCGCCGCTACCTCTACTTCGCGCAGAAGGCCGACGTCGAGGGCTACCCGGATGTGGCCGCCCTGTTCCGCTCGGTCGCCGAGGGCGAGACGGGCCACGCGTTCGGGCACTTCGACTTCCTCGCCTCGGCCGGTGACCCGGTCACCGGCGAGCCCGTCGGCCCGACCGAGGACAACCTGAAGTCGGCGATCGCCGGTGAGACCTACGAGTACACCGAGATGTACCCGGGCTTCGCCAAGACCGCCCGCGACGAGGGCTTCGAGGAGATCTCCGAGTGGCTCGAGACCCTGGCCCGCGCCGAGAAGAGCCACGCCGGCCGCTTCACCGAGGGCCTCGAGTCCATCTCGTGACGCACGCGTGACCGTGGGGGACGCCCTCGGGGCGTCCCCCACGGCCACCCGGCACCCTCGTCGTCGACCCTCCGGAGCGCCGCACCGTGACCACCACCTACGACCCGTTCCACCCCAAGTACTTCGACGAGGCCGACCTGCGTGAGGAGCTCACCCGGGTCTACGACCTGTGCCACGGCTGCCGGCTGTGCTTCAAGTTCTGCACGTCGTTCCCGACGCTGTTCGAGCTCATCGACCGCTTCGACGACCAGGACGCCGGTCGGCTCACGCCCGCCGAGCAGGACCGCGTCGTCGACGAGTGCTTCCAGTGCAAGCTCTGCTACATCAACTGCCCGTACATCCCGGGCCAGAGCGAGTGGAACCTCGACTTCCCCCGGCTCATGATGCGGGCCGACCAGGTCCGGGTCCGCAACAAGGAGATCTCGGGCAAGGCCCGGGCGCAGAACCAGGCGCTGGCCCGCACCGACCTCGTCGGCAAGGTCAACTCGGCGCTGGCGCCGATCGTGAACAAGGCGCTCACCCCCGACAGCTTCGGCCGCAAGGTCATGCAGAAGGCGGTCGGCATCGCCTCCGAGCGGGTGCTGCCGCCGTACGCCAAGCAGCGCTTCAGCACCTGGTTCAAGAAGCGCACCTCCCGCCGCCCCGCGGCCGTCGAGGGCGACCAGGGCCAGGTCGCCGTGTTCTCCACCTGCCTGGTGGAGTACCAGGACCCCCAGATCGGCAAGGACCTCGTCCGGGTCTACGAGCACAACGGCGTGCAGTGCTCGGTGCCCGAGGGCCAGCGCTGCTGCGGTGCGCCCTGGCTGCACAGCGGCGAGGTCGACAAGTTCGTCGAGCAGGGCCGCAAGAACGTGCGCCTGCTCGCCGACGAGGTCCGGGCCGGGCGCGACATCGTCGTGCCCCAGCCGACGTGCGGCTACATCCTCAAGCACGACTACGTCGACTACATCGGCGGCCCGGACGCCGAGCTGGTGGCCGAGCACACCTACGACGCCGCCGAGTACCTGTGGAAGGTCCACAAGGGCGAGGACACCTCGGTGTCGACGGAGTTCCCGGGCGAGGTGCCCGAGGCGATCACGTACCACGCCCCGTGCCACCTGCGGGCCCAGAACATCGGCTACCGCAGCCGCGACCTGCTCAAGCTGACCGGCACCAAGATCACGCTCGTCGCCGAGTGCTCGGCCATCGACGGCACGTGGGGCTACCGCGAGCAGAACTACGAGATCTCCCGCAAGGTGGCCAAGAAGATGGCCGACGCCATCGACGCCGCCGGCAACGACGTCGTGGCCGGCGACTGCCACCTCGCCAACGGCGGCATCGTGCAGGAGACCGGCAAGCAGCCGGTCCACCCGCTGCAGGTGCTGGCCCGGGCCTACGGGATCCCCGAGGACGGGGACTGATCCGGGGCACGGCGACGGCGCGGCACGACGGGGCCGGGGGAGGACGGGGGCGTCCGACCAACCCACCACCACGACAGGAGCCGTCATGGGAAAGCTGACCCTCGACGACATCGCCGATCTGCGGGCCTACGAGCGAGAGCGCGCCGAGTTCCGCACCTTCGTCATCGCCCTCAAGAAGAAGCGCCGCATCGGTGTCGGCCCGCTGGTGACGTTCGTGTTCGAGAACCGCCACACGGTGCGCTTCCAGATCCAGGAGATGGCGCGCGTCGAGCGCCTCATCTCCGACGACGCCATCGAGACCGAGCTGCGGGTCTACAACCCGCTCATCCCCGACCAGGGGCACCTGGCCGCCACGATGTTCGTCGAGCTCACCTCCGACGAGCAGCTCCGGGAGTGGCTGCCCAAGCTCGTGGGCATCGAAGCCCACGTCGAGCTGCGCCTCGGCGTCGGCGACGACACCACCGTCGTGCGCTGCCTCGTCGACCCCGACCACGAGGCCCAGCTCACCCGCGACGACATCACCTCGACGGTGCACTACCTGCACTTCGCCCTGACGCCCGACGAGGTCGAGCGGTTCGCCGCCGGGCCGGTCCGCCTCGCCATCACCCACCCGGCCTACGAGCACGAGACCGAGCTCGCCGACGCCACCCGCGCCGAGCTGCTCGACGACCTGCGCCACGGCGGCTGAGCCTGCTCGGCGCCGTCCCCTTCGGTCCCCGTCGGGGCGGCGCCCGGCCCTGGCCCACCGCCACGACGGCCCCGGCACGACGACGGTCGCACCGCCGTGTCCTTTCGACCCCTCCCGACCAATCTCAGACCCGGTCGGGAGCCCGGCACGGTCGCCCGCCGCCGGGCCAGCCGGTCGTTTGGACACGGCCGTGGCGGCCGACGATACTCGGCGCCACTGACCGCTCAGTTGTGGGGAACAGCCAGTTGAACAGCCAGCCCTGGCGTGCCAAGGCCGCCTGCCGAGGCCTCGATCCGACGATCTTCTACCCGTCCGAGGAGGACGACGACGCCGCCGCCGACGCCAAGGCCGTGTGCGCCGTGTGCCCCGTGCAGGTCGAGTGCCTCGAGCACGCCCTCGGCTACCGCGAGCGGGAGGGCGTGTGGGGCGGCGCCACCGAGCGCGAGCGGCGCCGCATCATCCGCCAGCGGCGCCGGGCCGCCTACGCGGCCGCCGCCAAGCGCAGCGCCTGAGGCGTCCCGCGGGTGACGGCGTCGTGACCGCCCTCGACGACTTCGGCGGCTGGCGGTCCCTGCTCGGCGAGCTCACCGCCGGCCACGACCTCTCCGCGGCCCAGGCCCGGGCGGCGATGACCGAGATCCTCGCCGGCGACGCGACCCCGGCCCAGATCGCCGGGTTCATCGTGGCCCTGCGCATGAAGGGCGAGGCCGTCGAGGAGGTCTCGGGCATGGTCGACGCCATGCTCGGGGCGGCGGCGCCCATCGACCTCGGGGCCGGGGTGGAGGCGGTCGACATCGTCGGCACCGGTGGGGCGCCGACGCGGCGGGTCCACGCCCTGAACGTCTCAACGATGGCGTGCTTCGTCGTGGCCGGTGCCGGCGTGCCGGTGTGCAAGCACGGCAACCGCAAGGCGTCGTCCACGAGCGGCTCCATGGACCTGCTCGAGGCGCTGGGCGTGGCCATCGAGCTCGACGGCGACGCCGTCGCCCGCTGCGTGGCCGAGGCCGGTCTCGGGTTCTGCTACGCCCGCGCCTTCCACCCCGCCATGCGCCACGCCGGTCCGGTGCGCGCCGAGCTGGGCGTGCCCACCGTGTTCAACGTGCTCGGGCCCTTGTCGCACCCGGCCGGGGTGCGCCGCCAGGTGATCGGGGTGAGCGATCCGCGCGTGGCCCCCACCGTCATCGGGGTGCTCCGGGCGCGGGGCGCGGCCCGGGCGATGGTCGTGCACGGCCACGACGGCATGGACGAGCTCACGACCACCGGCGCCTCGACCGTGTACGAGCTGCGCGACGGCGCCGTGCGCGAGTACGAGCTGACCCCCGCCGACGTGGGTCTCGCCGTCGTCGACGCCGAGCAGGTCGCGGGCGGCGATCCGGCGACCAACGCCGCGCTCGCCGAACGGGTGCTCGGGGGCGAGCCCGGCCCCTACCGCGAGATCGTGCTGCTGAACGCGGCGGCCGGGCTGTGGGTCGCCGGCCTGGTCGACGACCTCGCGTCGGGCGTGGCGGCGGCGGCGTCGTCGATCGACGGCGGGACGGCGGCGGCCGCGCTGGCCGCGCTGCGCCGGATCGCGCCCGGCTGAGGCGCCGACCGCCTGCGCGCGCGACGCGCGAGCGCCAACCCGGTCGGGTCAGCCAGGGCGGGGACCCTGGCGGCGAGGGTCGCGGCCCGGGGAGGTCGACCGTCGGGGGACCGCCGCACCGGCCGGTCGGGGCGTCGGCGGGAGCCGATCGTGGGTGGAGGGCGGCGGCAGGGCGGCAGCCCGGGTGCCGGGGGCCGGCGGGGGCGGCTGGTGCGACGCCGGCGCGGCCGGGGCGGTCGGGGCGGTTGGTCGCCGGTCCGGCGCCGCGCCCGGGGTGGGTGGCACCGGGCCGGGGCCGGACGGCGAGCGGGCCTCGGCCTCGTCGACGCTGAGCAGGCCGAGGACCGCTCGATGGCGGCGATCTCGGCCTGGGCCTCCTCGATCATGTCGAGGCGCTGGCCGATGTCGGCTAGCGCCTCCTGCGGGGTCGGGTTGGTCAGGCGGTGCGCCGGGTCCTCGGCGAGGGTGAGGGCGACCAGGCGGCGGGAGAGCACGTCGAGCTGGACGATCTGCTTGGTCGATGGCGCGCAGCGGCGGCGCTGCGGCCGGCGCAGGCTGGTGGCGTGCACGACGTGGCGGTCGAGCTCGGCCGCCTGCAGGCGCAGCTCGTCGCCGAGGTCCTCGGCGGGACCCGACGGCGGTCGCCGCGAGCGTGTGCCGCGTCGACCCGGGTGACGGCGTCGCGCGGCCGCCGGTGCATGGTGGCCGGATGCCCGGGCGACACCAGCCACCACGTCGGTGCCGGGCTCGGCACCTCGGGTGGACGGTGCGCCGGTCGACGTGGCGGGCGAACACGGCGACGCCCACCGCGATGAGCAGCAGCCAGGTGATGAGGAAGCCGAGCAGGATCAGAGCAACGTCATCGGGTCCGAGGGCCCGGACCCGTCGACGCCCGGCGCCACCGCGGATCTGCGGGCCGGCGGCGGTCTCGACGCCCGCGGGCGTGAACGAGGGCAGGGCCGGCAGGGGCGTGGCGAGCACCCCGTCGCAGGCGACGAGCCGGAGTCGGGCCGCGGCCGCATCGATCAACGGGCGACGCACGCCAGCTCGTCGACGAGGTCGGCGGGGACCGGCGGCGGCTCGTCGTCGAGCAGCGTGGGGTCGAGCTCGACGGCCGTGCCGTCCGCGGCGAGCAGGTCGAGCGGCAGCCGTCCGGCACCGCCGAGGCCGGGTCGGGTCGTGGGGCCAGGCGTCGACGAGCACGCCGTGGTGCAGCTCGGCACCGCCGTGTCCGGGGAGGTCGACCACGAGCCGCGCCGTGCGCCGCAGCGCCTGCAGGCGCCGCTGCCGCCGCAGGGCCGTCACCAGGGCGCCGGCGGTCGCGGGTGGCGGCGGCCTCCTCGAAGCGCTCGGCGTCGGCCAGGGCGAGCATCCGTCGGCGCAGGGGGTCGAGCAGCAGCTCGGGCTCGGTGGTGAGCCCGCGGCGAGCCTGGTCGACGATGCCGTCGTAGTCGCAGGCGAGATGGTCCCGGCGCACGGGCAGGCGGCCACACCGAGCTGGGCGGGGGCACACGGCGCCTGCGGGTGGCGGCGCCGACCCGGCCGGTGCAGCGACGCAGCGGGACCGCCGTCTCGATGGCCTCGACGATCCGTCGGGCCACCGCCGTCGACGACACCGGTCCGAGGTAGACGCCGCCGTCGGCGCGGGCCCGCCGCACCACCGCGAGCCGGGGGAACGGCTCGTCGAGGGTCAGCTTCACGTAGCGGTAGCGGACCAGTCCTTCGCCTGCCGGTTGTACCGGGGCTGGTGCTCGTGGATGAAGCCGGACCTCGCACCGCCCCGCGCCTCGAGCTGGTTGGCGCAGACCTCGTGGTCGAGCCGGTGCGCCTCGCGCAGCAGGTTGCCGACCTTGCGGCGGTCGTCGCTGGAGAAGTACGAGCGGACCCGCTGGCGCAGGTTGGCGGCCTTGCCGACGTAGAGCACGCGACCGGCCCGGTCGCGGAACAGGTAGACGCCGGGCGCTCGCGGCAGCGTGGTGGTGAGGGCCAGCTTGCGGGCCTGGGGGTGGCCCCCCATCTTGGGGAGGCCGAGCAGGTCGTCGAGGCCGGTCACGCCGAGGCCCGCCGCCCGCTCGAGCAGCAGGTGCAGCAGGTCGACGGTGGCCAGCACGTCGTCGAGGGCCCGGTGGGTGGGGCGGTGGTCGAGGCGCAGGCGCTCGGCCAACGTGCCGAGGCGGCAGTTGGGGACCTCGTCGCGCACGAGTCGGCGGGCGAGGGCGCAGGTGTCGACCACGGGGTTGGTGAGGCGGGGGCGACCCGTGCGGTCGAGGGCGGCCTGCAGGAACGACACGTCGAAGCGGACGTTGTGGCCGACCACCACGGCGTCGCCCAGGAACTCGACGAACGAGGGCAGGACCTCGTCGATAAGGGGGCCGGCAGCACCATGGCTTCGGTGATGCCGGTGAGCACCGTGATCGCCGGTGGGATGTCGGTGCCCGGGTTGACCAGGGTCTGCAGCGAGCCCAGGACCTCGCCGCGGACCTTGACCGCGCCGACCTCGGTGATCTCGCAGTCCGCCGGCGACCCGCCGGTGGTCTCGAGGTCGACCACGCAGAAGGTGACCTGGTGCAGGGGTGTGCCCAGGTCGTCGAAGGAGCGCCGCCGCGGTGCGGCCCGGTGCGGGTCGATCGGGTGGGGCGGCGGCCCCCGGGGCCGTGCTCGGGCCGTGGCTCCCGGCCGCGGCGCGGTCGGGCCTCGCGTCGTGCGTGCCGGCCGCCGGTCGCCATGCCCGCATCCAAGACGAACAGGGGTTCGCTGTCAAGAACATGCGTTCGGCTGCCGGGCTCCGGAACGCCTCGGCTCGCCCGCCGGATCACCGGGAGGCACGAGGTACAGTCGCCGCCGTGGCCGTCCGCTACCGCTGCACCGCCTGCGGCAACCTGACCCGCTTCGACGTCGTCACCAGCCGGCGCACCCGCCTACCACCACTACACGGTGGGAGGGGAGCTGTCGGTGGAGGACGAGGTGGTGCTCGACGAGCACGTCGACGAGGTGGTCTGCCGGTGGTGCGGCTCGGGGGCGTCCGTCGTGGAGCTCGACGCGGCGGCGGGCGACGCCGACGCCGTCGTCGGGGAGACGCCGAGCTGAGCCGGGAGACCGAGCGCGCCCTGCTGCGCCCTGCCCTGGAGGTCGCCGTCGCCGTCGCCCGCCAGGGGGAGCAGGCCACCCCGCGGCTGCCGGCCCCGGCGGCGCTGCGGCCCTACCTGACGTTCGCCAAGCTGCCGGCGCGGGCGCTCGACACCGCCCGGCGGGTCCTCGACGAGGACGAGGGCTTCCGGCGGCGGGTCGCCGAGGCCGTCGACCGTGCCCGGCTCGACGCCGCCGGGGAGCTGGCCCTGCTCGTGCTCGACCGTCCCGACGGTTGGGAGGACGAGCTGGCCGCCGCCGTCAGCGCCGCCGACGCCGCCGAGGCGTCGACGGCGCGCCAGCGGGAGGATCGCCGGCTCGAGCGCCAGCTCGCCCGCACCGCCGAGCGCCTCGAGGACGCCGAGCGCCGGGCTGCGGCCGCGGCGGCCGACCTGGACGCGGCGCGCACCGCCCTGGCCCGGGAGCGTGCCGCCCGACTCGGCCTCGAGGACCGGGTCGACGAGCTGGCACGATCGCTGGCCGCGGCCGACGCGGCCCGGTCCGGTGCGGTGCGCGAGCTGAAGGCGGCCGAGGAGCGGGCGCGGCGGCGGACGCAGGAGGCCGCCGACGCGCGGGCCCGCCAGCACGAGCTCGAGCTGGCCCTGGCCGAGGCCGAGGCGGCGCGCCGCGCGCCGTCCGAACCCGCTGGCGTGCTCGATGCGGTGTCCGAGCCCGAGGCCCGGCTCGATGCCGCCACCGAGCCCGAGACCCGTCGAACGGCCGCCGCCCCCGGGTCCGAGACCCGTCGCGAGGCGGCCGCCCCCGATCTCGCGTCCGTCGGCGGTGCGGTCGCCCGAGCCGCCCGGGCCGCGAGCGAGCTGTCGGCGGCGCTGGCCGAGGCGTCGAGCGCCCTCGCCGGTGCCACGAGCGCCGCCGAGCCGGTGGTGCCGCCTGCCGACGCGGTCACGGTGCCCCGGTCCCGCCGAGCGGTCCGACGGCCGGTTCGCCTGCCGAGCGGCGTGCTCGACGACACCCCGGACGCGCTGGCGGCGCTGGTGCAGGTGCCCCACATGCTGCTCCTGGTCGACGGCTACAACGTGGCGAAGACGGGCTGGCCCGACCTGGACCTCGACCTGCAGCGCGACCGCCTCGTCGACGGGCTGGTCGAGCTCGAGGCCCGCACCGGCGTCGACGTGCTGGTGGTGTTCGACGGTGCCGAGCAGGCCGGCCCCCGCACCGCCACGTCGGTCCCCCGCTCGGTGCAGGTGCGGTTCTCGGCGGCGGGGGTCGAGGCCGACGACGTGATCATCGAGCTGGTGGCCGACCTGCCCGCGAGCCGACCCGTCACCGTCGTGTCGAGCGACCGGCGGGTGCGGTCGGCGGTGGCGGGCCGGGGCGCCAACACGGCGCTGGCGTCCCAGCTGGTGGCGGTGCTGCGGCGGTGGCCGGGCGCGGCCCCGAAGGCTGTCAGACCCCCTCGGTAGGTTCGGGCGGTGTAGGGGTGCGGTGGGTCCGAGCTGCTCGGGCCCACCGGGGACCGCCGATCGCGGCCGCCACACGGGGTGGCCGCCCCGCTCCAGGAGGACCCGATGGCCGAGCCGGTGGTGATCGATTGCGACGACTGCGTCATGCAGCACACCGACGCCTGCGACGACTGCGTCGTGACCTTCCTGTGTGCCCGCGAGCCCGACGACGCGGTGATCATCGACGTGGCGGAGATCCGCGCCCTGCGGACCCTGCACGAGGTCGGTCTGGCCCCGCGGCTCCGCCATCGCCGTCGCACGGGGTGAACGGCCGGCGGGGCGATCCCGCCCGGGTCCCGGCGGAGGCGCCGGCGGTGGCGTCACCGCGGCCTGGTCGACGGGCCGCGAGCATGGCGCCGTGAGCACCCGCCCGCACGACCGGACCGCGGCCCGTCGTCGGCAGCGTCGACGAGGTCGGCGACGACGCCGACCCGGCGCCGACCCGGTCGCCCTCGCCGACGAGGTGCGGCGCGTCGGCCTCGACGCCGGTCTCGACGCGGTCGGCGCCACCACCGCCGCGCCGTTCCCGGCGGTGCGCGACGTGCTCGAGCGGCGCCGAGCCGCCGGGCTGCACGGCGGCATGCAGCTCACCTAGCGCAACCCGGCGCGCTCGACCGACCCCACCAGGTCGTTCCCGGCGGCGCGCAGCCTCGTCGTCGGTGCCCGTCGCTACGCCTCCCGTGGCCAGCAGACCCCGCCGCCGCCGTCGGACGCCGCGGCGCACGCCCGTGTCGCCCGCTACGCCGTGCACGACCACTACGCCGACCTGCGGGCCGGCCTGCAGGCCGTCGCGGCGCACCTCCGAGCGGCGGGGTGGCGGGCGTGGGTCGTCGCCGACGACAACGCCCTCGTCGACCGCGCCGCGGCGCACCGCGCCGGGCTGGGCTGGTACGGCAAGAGCTCGAACCTGCTCCTGCCGGGGGAGGGGAGCTGGTTCGTGCTCGGGTCGGTGGTCACCGATGCGGTGGTGGCCCCCACCGGCGCCGTGGTCCCCGACGGCTGCGGCTCCTGCGAGCGCTGCCTCGACGGCTGTCCCACCGGGGCCATCGTGGCGCCCGGCGTCGTCGACGCCCGCCGCTGCCTCGCCTGGCTCCTGCAGGCCGACGGCGTGTTCCCCGTCGAGCACCGCGCCGCGCTGGGGGATCGGATCTACGGCTGCGACGACTGCCAGGAGGTGTGCCCGCCGAACCGTCGGGCGGTCGACGACGACACCGTGGCGGCGCCACCGGGCGCGTCTCGGCGGGGCGGTCCGCTCGGCCCGTGGCTCGACGTGCTGTCGCTGCTGGCACGCTCCGACGACGACCTGCTGGCGCTGGTCGGGCGGTGGTACGTGCCCCGCCGCGACCCGCAGCACCTGCGTCGGAACCTGCTGGTCGTGCTGGGCAACGTGGGCCGGGCCGACGATCCGGCCACGGCCGAGGCCCTGCGCACCCACCTCGCCGACCCCCGGCCCCTCGTGCGGGCCCACGCCGTGTGGGCCGCCCGTCGCCTGGGCCGAGCCGACCTGCTGGACGAGCGGCGGGGCCGTCCCGGCGGCGCCGACGACCCCGAGCCGATCGTGGCCGCCGAGCACGCCCGACCCGTCGTGCCACCGCCGTGACCCACCTGCTCGTCACCAACGACTTCCCCCCCAAGGTGGGGGGCATCCAGAGCTACCTGTGGGAGCTGTGGCGCCGCCTGCCGCCCGACGACGTCACCGTGCTCACCACCCCACAGGTGGGCGACCGGGCGTGGGACGCCCACCAGGCCTATCGGGTCGTGCGCAGCCGGCGTCGGGTGCTGCTGCCCGCGCCGGGGCTGGTGGCCGAGATCGACGCGCTCGCCGACGAGGTCGCGGCGTCGATCGTGCTGCTCGACCCGGCTTGGCCGCTCGGCCTCGTCGGCCCCCGTCTGGCCCGGCCCTATGGCGTGGTGCTGCACGGGGCGGAGGTCACCGTCCCCGGTCGGATCCCCGGCAGCCGGCAGGCGCTGGGCCACGTCCTGCGCGGCGCCCGACTCGTCGTGGCGGCCGGGGGCTACCCCGCGGCCGAGGCCGAGCGGGCGGCCGGTCGGTCCCTGCCCACGGTGGTGGTGCCGCCGGGGGTCGACCCCGATCGCTTCGTCCCGCTGGACGACGCCGCCCGGGCCGCGGCCCGGGCCCGTCTCGTCGGCATCGACCCGGGCACGCCGGTCGACCTCGTCCTGTCGGTGAGCCGGCTCGTGCCCCGCAAGGGGATGGACGTGCTGCTCGGGGCGGCTGCCCGGCTGGCCCCCACCCACCCCCGCCTGCGGGTGGTGATCGCCGGCGACGGCCGCGACCGGCGCCGGCTGGAGCGCCTGGCGTCGCGCACCGGCGCCCCGGCCACGTTCCTCGGTCGGGTCGACGACGACGACCTGCCCGCGCTGTACGGCGCCGCCGACGTGTTCGCCATGGTGTGCCGCAACCGGTGGCTCGGCCTCGAGCAGGAGGGGTTCGGGATCGTGTTCCTCGAGGCGGCGGCCGCCGGCGTGGCGCAGGTGGCGGGGCGCAGCGGTGGCTCGCACGAGGCGGTGGTCGACGGGCTCACGGGCTACGTCGTCGACCGACCGCGCTCGCTGCCCGACGTCGCCGCCGCCCTGGCCCGGCTGCTCGACGACCCCGACCGGCGCCGCTTCGGCGCCGCCGGCCGGGCTCGGGTGCTGGCCGAGCTGACCTACGACCGGCTGGCGGCCCGGCTGGCCGATGCGATCGCCGGCGTGTGAGGGTGGACGCCGTGCCGCCGCCCCGCGACCAGGAGCCCACCGACGACCCGGTCCCCCGCCGGGCCCGGCCCGGCGCCGGCGACGAGCAGGCCGACGCCGGCGAGGCCGGGGCGCGCGAGGAGGCGCCCGACGGCGACGCCGAGGCGACGACCGAGGCCGCCGACCGCGGCCCCCGTCGTCCGCCGGTGCCCGACGAGGTGCCCGAGGGGGAGTGGATCGTCACGGCGTCGCTCGGGGGGACGGCGCTGTTCACGGTGACGGCGCTGGCGGCCACCGCCGTGCCCGAGCCGCTGGTCTACGTGTCGGTGCCGGTGGCGCTGGTGCTGTTCGCGCTGGGCTCGGGGGCCTTCCTCCTCGCCTACTGGAACGCGGTGCAGCGCTCTCGCGAGTCGCTCATCGGCATCGGGGGCCTGTACTTCCTCGTCGGGTGCGCGCCCGCCCGCGTGCGCAACCTGATGAACCTGAGCCTGGCCGTCGAGGTGGTCGTGGGGCTCGTCACCGCGTCGATCCGGGTGTTCACCCCGCTGGCCTTCGGGCTGCTCGTCCCGATGTGGGCGCTCGGCCTGTCGGGGCTGTGGGCGTCGCGCTTCGGTGTCTTCCCGCCCCGACCGCCGTCCCCGCCCCGTCGTGGCGCCCGTCCCGGTCCACCGACCACGGGTCGCGGCGCGCGGCGCCTGCCCCCGACGTCGGGCCGCGGTGGCGGCGGGTAGTGTGCCCGCCGTGGTCGAGACGGCGAAGGAGCACACCACCATCGACGCCCCGGTCGAGGAGGTGTTCGAGACCCTCGTCGACTTCGAGTCCTACCCGCAGTGGGTCCCCGACCTGAAGGCGACGCGCATCGTGCGCACCGACGAGCGGGGTCGCGGGGTCGAGGTCGAGTTCCGGGCCGCCGCCATGGGGCGCAGCACCTCCTACACGCTCGCCTACGACTACGGCGATGCGCCCGCCCGCCTCGGCTGGCGCCTCGCCGCCGGCGACATCCAGCGCGAGCTCGACGGCAGCTACCACCTGGCGCCGGCCCCGGGCGATCCCGGCCGGACCGAGGTCGCCTACGAGCTGTCGATCGACCTCATCGTGCCGGTGCCGGGCTTCGTGAAGCGGCGGGCCGAGTCGCGCATCGTGAAGGCGGCGCTCGAGGAGCTGAAGAAGCGGGTCGAATCGACCCGGTGAGCGCCGACCGTTGACATGACCCGCATCCTGCTCTTCACCGGCAAGGGCGGCGTCGGCAAGACCACCACCGCGGCCGCCACCGCGGCCCACGCGGCCCGCCGGGGCCTGCGCACGCTCGTGCTGTCCACCGACCCCGCCCACTCGCTCGCCGACGCCGTGGCCCTGCCCATCGGCTCGGACCCCACCGAGCTCGACGAGCGGCTGTACGGCCAGCAGCTCGACGCCACCGAACGGCTGGAGGAGTCGTGGGGCGAGATCCGGGCCTGGATGGTCGAGGTCTTCGACTGGGCCGGCGCCGACGCGGTCGAGGCCGAGGAGCTGTCGGTCGTGCCCGGCCTCGACGAGGTGTTCGCCCTCGCCGATCTGAAGCGGTTCGCCGCGTCGGGGGAGTGGGACCTGCTCGTGGTCGACTGCGCGCCCACGGCCGAGACGATCCGGCTGCTGTCGCTGCCCGACATCCTGGCCTGGTACATGGATCGCGTCTTCCCGACCACGCGCCGGGTGGCCCGTGTCGTCGGTCCGGTGCTGCAACGGGTCGGGCGGCTGCCGGTGGCGGGCGACGAGGTGTTCGGGGCGACGGCGAGGCTGTACGAGCGCCTCGACGGAGCCAAGGCGGTGCTCACCGATCCGCAGCGGGCCTCGGTCCGCCTCGTCGTGAACGCCGAGGCGATGGTCATCGCCGAAGCGCGGCGGACCCACACCTACCTGTCGCTGTTCGGCTACCACGTCGACGCCGTCGTCGTGAACAAGCTGCTGCCCGCCGAGCTGGTCGACCCTGGTTCGACCGGTGGAAGCAGCTGCAGGCCGGCCACCTGGCCGTCATCGACGACAGCTTCGCCCCGCTGCCCGTGCTGCGCCACGCTGACCGACGACGAGCTGGTCGGCCTGCCGGCGCTGCGCCGGTTCGCCGACGACCTCTACGCCGACGTCGACCCGCTGGCCGTGCTGCACCAGGGGACGCCGATGCGGATCCGCCCGGTGCCCGGGGCCGACGAGCGATGGGAGCTCGAGCTCGACCTGCCCTTCGCCGACCGTGGCGCCCTCGACGTCGCCCGCCACGGGGCCGAGCTGCTGGTGCGGGTCGGGCCCTACCGCCGCGCGGTGCACCTGCCCGACTCCCTGCGCCGGCGGCCGATCACCGACGCAGCCCTGCGGGACGGCACGCTTCGGGTAGCCTTCGGGGCCAAGGCCGGCGGGCGGGGGTCCTCGGACACGGACGCGGCACGACCGGAGGGGTGATGGACGGCGAGCACGACGACGGCGATCGCGCGTCGCAGGCCGTCGACCACCTCCAGACGGCGGCGATGGAGATGATCGCCGCGGCGCGTGCGTTCCTCGACGTGGTCGAGGACGTCGTCGCCGACCGGGACAAGGTCGCCGACGTGGTCGCGACGGTGGGTAGCGTCGCCGACGCCGCCGCCCGGGCCGCCCGCACCGGTGACCTGCGTCCATCGCCGGGTCGCCGGGCCGAGGCCGACGACGGGATCCAGCACATCGAGGTGTCGTGAGATGAGGCTCCTGCAGCTCAACCCCAACGGGTCCGAGGCGTCGGCGCTCGACCTGCACCCCATGATCTCGGTGGTCACCGGGCTCGGCCCCTCCGGCCGCGACACCGTCCTGCGGGCCGTGCAGGCGCTGCCCCGGGGCGACGACCCGGGCTGTGCGGGACTGGTGGAGGCCCACGGGGTCCTGCTCGACCTGGCGCCCGACGCCTTGCGCCTGCTGGGTCTGGAGGGCGACCTCGACGTGGTCCTGCGACGCGCCGACCTGCCCGACCACGCGCCGGGCAGCGACGAGGCGGTGGCCTCCCGGCCGTCCATCGACCACTTCCTCGAGGAGACGCCGGTCGGTGTCGACGCCGAGCTCGATGGCGCCCGTCGGGCCCAGCGCAACGCCCGCGAAGCCCTCGCCGTGCTCGAGGAGGCCGCGGTCGCGGCCCGAGCGAAGTACGACGACGTCGCGGCCCGCAAGCGTCGCACGGAGGCGGCGCTCGCCGCCGCCAGCGCCCCGACCGCCCCCCACCTCCGGCTCGTCACCGACGCCGAGACGGGCGAGAAGGTGGCCAGCGACGAGACCGACCTCGACGAGCTGCGCCGGCACCGCGCCGAGCTGGCCGAGCGCATCACCGACCTCGACGAGCGAGTGGCCCACATCGACCGCAGCCTCGAGGAGCTGTCGGCGATCGACACCCGGCCGCTGGTGGTGCTGCTGGAGGCCATCAAGAACCCCCAGCCCATCGAGTACGTGCCGTCCGAGCGGGCCCACGAGCTGGCCGACGAGTTCGTCGAGCTGCAGGGCAAGGTCGACGCCCTGGAGGCGGAGATGGAGGCGAAGGGCCGTGGGCCGGCCTCCGCCCTGAAGCGGCTCGAGGAGTGCCGTGCCGAGCTGGCCGCCGCCGAGAAGGCGATGCGCAAGCCCGAGCTGGGCCCCGACGACATCGCCGAGCTCGAGGCCGCCCACGAGGCGGTGCTCGAGGCCGAGAAGAAGGCCTCGGGTGGCCTGCGCAAGAAGGGCGGCCAGAAGGCCCTCGAGGAGGCGCAGCGCCACGAGCAGGAGGTGCTCGACCGGGTGGGGTTCCCGACGTGGAGCGCCTACGTGATGGGCGCCGGGCTCCTCGCCATCGACCATGCCGCCGAGCAGCGCCTCGAGCGGGCCCGGTTCGACGTGGAGGCGGCCGAGGCGACCTGGGCCCAGATCAGCGAAGACATCGAGGCCGACCCGGAGCACAAGCGCCTGCTCGACCGGTTGCAGTCGGTGTACCTCGAGGCCTACGACCTGCTCGGGGGAGAAGAGCCCGACGACCTCGAGCGGGCACTGCGCGAGCTGCAGGTGCCCAAGCGCGAGGTGACCACCGAGGAGCTCGCCGACGCCCTCGCCTACCAGCTCGAGCTGGTGGGCCTGGCCCTGGGCCCGAGCCCGACCGTGGACCTGACGGTGATGGCCGCCGAGGCCTTCGTCGAGGAGGCGGCGGCCATCGACGGTCGGGTCACCGAGCTCACCGAGGAGAAGCACCGGGCGGTGGCCGAGCGCGACGTCGCCGTCGCCCAGCTCGACGAGCTCCCCGACGTGCCCGACCTGCCCGAGTCGACCGAGCCCGGACCCGCCGGGCCCGGGTCCGAGGCGCCGGCGGGGGCCGACCAGGTCGACGAGGCCGACGACTTCGCGTCCTTCGCCGCGTTCGAGACGGCCGACGAGGGCGACGAGCCCGTCGGCTCGGAGCCGACCGCGGCCGAAGGCGGCGACGACTCCTTCGCCGCCTTCCCGAGCCTCGTCGGCGAGGCGGACGACGGCGGGCCGGCGCCGCTGTCGCTCGTGCCCGACGACGAGCTGGGCCTGGCCGAGGAGGAGCCCATCGCGCAGGAGGCGCACGCGGCCGACCTCGCGGCCCTCGAGCGAGAGCTGGAGGAGGCCACCGAGGAAGAAGCCGAGTACCGCGAGTGGGTGGAGTCCCGCGAGGCGCTGCTCGACGCGGCCATCCAGGTCGAGACGGTGGCCACCTCCCGGCTGATGCGGGTCGCCGCCGACCTGCTCGAGCGCGGTCGGGGCGGTGGCGACGCCGCCGACGACCTCGCCGGCGGCGCCGACGACGACGAAGCCGCGGTGGAGTTCTACCTGCTGTCGCGGCTCGGGGCGTTGCGCTCGGTGTCGTTCGCCGGGTCGGTGCCGCTCGCCATCGACGACGCCCTCGCCGGCCGCCCCGTCGCCGAGGTGGAGCGGCTCCTCGCCAAGCTCGAGCAGATGGCGGCGAGCGTGCAGATCCTCTACCTGAGCGACGATCCCACGGTCGTCGACTGGGCCGAGCGGGCCGGCTTCGAGCGGGCGGCGGTGGTGGCCGCGCCGGCAGCCTTCTCCCTCTGACGCCGGCGCGCCGCGGGCCCCCGCCGCGCCCGGGCGCCTTTCCGTCCGCCCGGGCGGCGGCGCTACCCTCTGTCCGCCATGCGTCGTCGACCGGGGGAGGACCCTGTGGCCGTCATCACCGCCGAGGAGATCCGCCAGCTGGCGTCGTTCCGCAGCGCCGAGGCGCCGGTCACGACGTGCTACCTCGACGTCGACGGCGCCCGCTTCGTGCGGCCCGTCGACGTGGAGGCCGAGCTCGAGCGGGTCCTGCGGGGCGTGCGGTCGCACTGGGCCGACCACGGCTCGGTGGCCGACGACCTGAAGCGGATCGAGGACCACGTGCGGGCCGGCCTCGACCGGTCACGGGTGCGGGGCCTGGTGATCTTCGCCTGCTCGGCCGAGGACCTGTGGCGGGTGGTCCCGCTGCCGGTGCGGGTGACCAGCCGGGTGGTGGTCAACAGCGCGCCCGCCATCGGCCAGCTCGAGCTCGTCGTCCAGGAGCTGCAGCGCTTCGGGGTGCTGCTCGCCGACAAGCAGCGGGCCCGCATGTTCGTGTTCGACGGGGCCGAGCTCACCGACCGGTCCGAGCTGCTCGAGGAGCTGCCCCGGTCCTACGACCAGCGCGGCCACGGCGACCAGGGCTACGAGCGGGAGCAGCACCACGTCGAGGAGCTGACCCACCAGCACCTGCGCCACGCCGCCGACGTCGCCTTCCACGTGTACCAGGACACCGGGTTCGAGCACGTGGTGATCGGCGCCCCCGACCCGATCGCCCGCGAGCTCGAGGCCTGCCTCCACCCCTACCTGCGCGACCGGCTGCGGGGACGCATCGACGTCGCCGTCGGTGCCTCGCTCGACGAGATCCGCACCGCCGCCATGGACGTCGAGCGGCGGGTCGAGCGGGAGGTGGAGCACGCCGCCGTCGACCGGCTGCGCGACGCCGTCGGGTCCGCCAACCGGGCCGTGGCGGGGCTGGTGCCGGTGCTGGACGCCCTCAACGAGCGGCGGGTGGCCGAGGTGCTGGTCTCGGCGGGGTTCACCGAGTCGGGGTGGCGCTGTGCCGGGTGCGGCGCGCTCGCCGCAGTCGGTCCCAGCTGCCCTCGGTGCGGGGGCGAGATGACCCACCTCGACGACGTCGTCGAGGAGGTCGTCGAGGAGGCGCTCGGACAGGGGGTCAAGGCGTCGCTCGTCGTGGGGAACGCCGACCTCGACGTGCTCGGCCGCGTCGGTGCCTTCCTGCGCTACTGACCCGCGGCGCCCCCCGGTCGGGCGGGCCCGGTCGACGGGCGACGCGCCGGCCGACCTTCGCGGCGGTCCGGTCCCGCCGCCCGCCGGGCGGCGACGATGACGTCGACGACGAGCCCGGCCGCCCCCGCCGTGGTGGCCGGCCTCGACCTCGGTGGCACCAAGGTCCTGGCCGCGGCCGTGGCGCCCGCCGCCCCGCTCGATGTCAGGGCCGAGGTGCGTCGCGACACGCCACGGGGCGCGGCGGCGCTCGTGGACGCCCTGGCCGCCGCGGTGGCCGCCCTCGACGAGCGGTTGGCCGCCGACGGCCACGACGGGGTGGCGGCCGTCGGCGTGGGCGTCGCCGGCCTCGTGGACCGTGCAGGCGTGCTGCGCTTCGCGCCCAACCTGCCCGGCGTCGTCGACCTCGACGTGCGCACCGAGCTCGCCGCCCGCGTGGGCCGTCCCGTCACGGTCGACAACGACGCCAACTGCGCCGCGCTCGCCGAGCACCGCCTGGGGGCCTCGGCCGGGTCGCGCTCCTCGGTGCTGCTCACCCTGGGCACGGGCATCGGCGGGGGCCTGGTGATCGACGGCGCCGTGCAGCGAGGCGCCTTCGGCTTCGCCGGCGAACCGGGCCACATGCTCGTCGACCCGCACGGCCCGCCGTGCCCCTGCGGCCGGCGGGGCTGCTGGGAGCGCTTCGCCTCCGGCAGTGGCCTCGGTCGGCTCGCCCGCGACGCCGCCGCCGCCGGCCGAGCAAGCCACATCGTCGAGCTCGCCGGCGGCGACCCCGAGGCCGTGCGGGGCGAGCACGTCACCGCCGCCGCCCTGGCCGGCGACCCCGACGCCGCCGGCATCCTGGTCGAGCTCGCCTGGTGGGTGGCGGTCGGCGTGGCCAACCTGGTGGACCTGCTCGACCCCGAGATCGTGGTCGTCGGCGGCGGGCTGGTGGCGGCCGGCGAGCTGCTGCTCGGCCCCGTGCGGGAGGCCTACGCCGGGCTGGTGCTGGCCCACGACCACCGTCCGTCGGTGCCGGTGGTGGCGGCCCGGCTGGGCGAGCGGGCCGGTGCCCTCGGCGCCGCGCTGCTGGCCGCGGCCGAGGTCTGACGCGACCGTCACGGCGAGGCGCCGGCGGGGCGAACGTGCTTCGGTCCCACGGGGGGCGGCGGCTACGGTGGCCGGATGGAGTTCCGTCGCATCACCTCGCTGCCGCCCTACGTGTTCACCATCATCGACTCGCTGAAGGTGGAGGCCCGGCGGTCGGGTGTGGACGTGATCGACCTGGGGTTCGGCAACCCCGACCTGGCCTCACCCGAGATCGCGGTGGACAAGCTCGTCGAGGCCGCCCACAACTCGCGCAACCACCGCTACTCCGCCTCCCGTGGCATCCCCAAGCTGCGCCAGGCCGTGAGCAACCTGTACCTGCGCCGCTTCGGCGTCGAGCTGGACCCCGAGACCGAGGTGATCAACACCATCGGGGCCAAGGAGGGGTTCTCCCACCTGATGTGGACGCTGCTGGGCCCGGGTGACGCCGCGCTGGTGCCGTCGCCGTCGTACCCGATCCACATCTACGGACCGCTGTTCGCCGGCGCCGACATCCGCGAGGTGCCGCTGGGCACCGGTCAGGACTTCTTCGAGAACCTCCGGGAGGCCTGGGAGTACTCGTGGCCCAAGCCGCGGGTGATCGTGATGTCGTTCCCGCACAACCCCACCACCACCTGCGTCGACCTCGACTTCATGCAGCGGGTGGTCGACTTCGCCCGCGAGCGTGAGGTCGTGGTCGTGCACGACAACGCCTACGCCGACCTCGGCTTCGACGGCTGGTCGCCGCCGTCCATCCTGCAGGCCGACGGGGCCAAGGAGGTCGCCGTCGAGCTGTACTCGATGACCAAGTCCTTCTCGATGGCCGGTTGGCGGGTGGCCTTCATGGTCGGCAACGCCGAGATCATCGCCGCGCTCGCCAAGCTGAAGAGCTACCTCGACTACGGCGCCTTCCAGCCCATCCAGATCGCCGCCACCGTGACGCTCAACGAGGCCCCCGACTACCCGAAGGTGGCCAACCAGGTGTACCAGTCCCGTCGCGACGCGCTCTGCGGCGGGCTCAACCGCATCGGCTGGCCGATCGAGCCGCCGAAGGGGACGATGTTCTGCTGGGCCCCCATCCCCGAGCCCTACCGCGAGATGGGCTCGGTCGAGTTCGCCAAGCTGCTGGTCAAGGAGGCCGCGGTGGCGGTGTCGCCCGGCGTGGGCTTCGGCCCCGGGGGCGAGGGCCACGTCCGGTTCGCCCTCATCGAGAACGAGCAGCGCATCGGCCAGGCCATCCGCCACCTCAAGAAGGCGCTCGACAAGCTCGAGACCTGACCGGGTTCGCGGCCCGGTCACGATCGCCGCGCCGGCCAGCCTCGCGGCCCCACTCCGCCCGCCGCGCCGGTCGTGGCGGTCCGCGCAGATCTCAGCGGGCGACGGTGCCGGCCGGCTCGGGGACGAGGAGCCCCTCGAGCAGCACGGTGACGGCGGCGTCGGCGACCTCGTCGGCGGGCTGGTGCCGCTCGTGGAGGAACACCCGGGCCAGCTGGGTGGTCACCCCGAGGATGGCGTGGGCGAGCAGGTCGGGGTCGAGGTCCTTGATCTGCCCGGAGGCGACGCCGTCGCGGACGTGGCGGGCGGCGTCGCGCACCGCCACCTCCTGGCCCCGGCGCAGCGCGGGGGCGAAGCGCTCCTCGGTGGCGGCGAACTGCACCAGCTTGTTCAGCTCGTGGTGCTCGGCCGACCAGCCCATGGTGGCCCGGATGCCCTGGGCGATGCGCCGCACCGGGTCCTGCTCGCCCTCGAGGGCCTGGCGCTGGGCCCGGCGAAGGTCCTGTTGGGCCTCCTTGAGGATCTCGAGGAACAGCTCGTCCTTGCTGGTGAAGTACCAGTAGAAGACGCCCTTGCCGACGCCGAGGCCCTGCACGATCTCGGCCACCGAGGTCGGGTGGTAGCCGTTCTCGGCGAAGCGCCGGGTGGCGAAGGCCATGAGCTGGCGCCGTCGCTCGCGGCCGCGGGGCGTGAGCCGCCGGTCCATGGCGACGCACGCTACTGCACTTGACTGATCGGTCAAGAGCCGCCCGAGCTGCCGCCGGCGGCTCCGGGCACGCTTCGTCGTCCCGTCGTGGCCACGTAACACGCCGTTCACGGTCGGTCCGTAGGTTGGGCGACCATGAGCACCTACGTGATGCGCCTCTGGCTGCCCGACCGGCCCGGTGCCCTCGGGGCGGTGGCCAGCCGCGTCGGCGCCGTCGGGGGCGATGTCGTCGGGATCGACATCCTGGAGCGGGGCGCAGGCCGGGCGATCGACGAGCTGGCCGTGGAGCTGCCCTCCGACGAGCTGGTGCCCCTGCTGCTGCAGGAGGTCTCCGAGGTCGACGGGGTCGACGTCGAGGACATCACCCCGGTCGCCGAAGCGCTGCACGACCCGCGGCTCGACGCGCTCGAGACCGCCGCCGTCCTCGTCGGCGCGGCGACGGCGGGCGAGGCCATCGACGCCCTGTGCCACCACGCGGTGCGCACCGTGGGCGCCGAGTGGGGCGCGGTGCTCGAGCTCGACAGCGGCGAGGTGCTCGCCGCCCAGGGCGACGTGCCGGCGGCCGGCTGGCTGTCGGCCTTCGTCGCCGGCAGCCGCGAGGCGCACCAGGTGAACGGCGGCCAGTCGGGCCCCGAGGACGTGGTCTGGGCGCCGTTGCCGGGTGCGGGCATGGCGTTGGTGCTGGGGCGTCAGGGGGCGCCATTCCGTGCTCGGGAGCGGCGTCACGCCGCCGCCCTGGCTCGCATCGTCGACACCCGGTTTCGCGAGCTCCGGATGAGCGAAGCGCGCCTGCTGCACCCCGCCGTCGCCCGCTGACCGGGAACCTCGCCCGGTCGCCGGCGCGACCGGCGGACCCGCCGCGCCCGTCGGCCCCCGCTCAGCTCGCCCAGTGGCGGGCCCGCTCGACGGCCCGCTGCCACGTGGCGTAGGCCGCGTCGGCGGCGGCACGGTCGGCGTCGGGGGCCACCTCGACGTCGAGCGCCCAGTTGGTCGTGACGTCGTCGAGGGAGTCCCAGACCCCTTCGGCCAGGCCGGCGAGGTAGGCGGCGCCCAGGGCGGTGGTGTCCTGCACCACGGGTCGGGCCACGGCCACCCCCAGCTGGTCGGCCTGCAGCTGCAGCAGCAGCGCCATGGCCGACGCCCCGCCGTCGACCCGCAGGCCCTGCACGGGCTGGCCCGAGGCGCGGGTCATCGCCTCCACCACGTCACGGGTCTGGAAGGCCATGGCCTCCACGGTGGCGCGGGCCAGGTGGGCCCGGCCGGTGCCGCGGGTGATGCCCAGGATCGTCCCCCGGGCGTAGGGGTCCCAGTAGGGCGAGCCCAGCCCGGTGAAGGCCGGGACGAACACGACGCCCTCGGCGCTGTCGACCGAGGCGGCGAGGGGCCCGGTCTCGGCCGCCTCCTCGATCAGCCCCAGCCCGTCGCGCAGCCACTGGATGGCGGCGCCGGTGACGAAGATGGCGCCCTCCAGCGCGTAGGTCGTGGTGGCCGAGCCGTGGCCGTCGTCGAGCTGCCACGCCACCGTGGTGAGCAGCCCCTCCACCGGCTCGGGGCAGGAGTCGCCGACGTTCATGAGCACGAAGGACCCGGTGCCGTAGGTGTTCTTGGTCATGCCGGGCGAGAAGCAGGCCTGCCCGAACAGCGCCGCCTGCTGGTCGCCGGCGATGCCGCTCACCGGCACCCCGCCACCGACGCCGGCGGTGCCGGCCGCCGTCACCCCCAGCCGACCGCTCGAGGGCCGCACCTCGGGCAGCACGTGGTCGGGGACGCCGAGCAGGTCGCACAGCTCGGCCGACCAGTCCAGGGCGCCGATGTCGAACAGCAGCGTGCGGCTGGCGTTGGACACGTCGGTGGCGTGCACGGCGCCGGCCGCCTCGGTGCCGCCGGTGAGGTTCCACAGCAGCCAGCTGTCGATGGTCCCGAAGGCCACCTCGGGGCCCGGGTCGACCCCGCCGTCGGTGAACAGCCACTCGAGCTTGGTGCCCGAGAAGTACGGGTCGAGGACCAGCCCGGTGCGGGCGCGCACGAGGTCGAGGTGCCCGGCCTCGCGCAGGGCGTCGCAGCGGCCCGCGGTCCGGCGGTCCTGCCACACGATCGCCCGGTGCAGCGGCTCGCCGGTGCGGCGGTCCCACACCACGGTGGTCTCGCGCTGGTCGGTGATCCCGATGGCGGCCACCGCCTCGCCGTCGAGCTCGGTCGCCAGCTCGCCGAGCACGAGCTGCACCGAGGCCCAGATCTCGGCGGCGTCGTGCTCGACCCACGCCGGCTCGGGGAAGTGCTGGGTGAACTCCCGGTAGGACGAGCCCACGACCGTGCCGCCCGGCTCGAAGGCGATGGCGCGCACCCCGGTGGTCCCTGCATCGATGGCGATCACGACGGCCATGGCGCCGCAACCTACCGTCCCCGCCGGGTCGGGGCCGCCGGGTCCCGACCGTCGGGAGGTCGGGACCTCGCCCGGGAGAGCGACGGCTCGACGGCTCGACGGCCGTCGGTCGGGGTGGCGACGGCAGGGGCCGGCGGTGGAGTTCATCGGACGTTCACGTGCGCCACTGCTGCCGGCCGACGTCGGTGGCTAGGGTGACCCACCGTTGCGAGCCCACCGGGTCCGAGCTTGGGAGGTTGGTCGATGCGCGTGGCGATGCTCACCGGCGGAGGTGACTGCCCCGGCCTGAACGCGGTCATGCGGGCCGTGGTGCGCAAGGGCGAGCGGGGGTTCGGCGACGAGATGATCGGCTTCCTCGACGGCTGGCGCGGCGTCATCGAGGGCGACACGATGCCGGTCTCGGTCGAGAGCTTCCGCGGGACGCTGCCGCGGGGCGGCACCATCCTCGGGTCGTCGCGCACCAACCCCTTCAAGATCGACGACGGTGTCGAGAAGGCCCGGGCCAGCCTCGAGCGGCTCGGCATCGACGCCCTCGTGGCCATCGGCGGCGAGGACACCCTCGGCGTGGCCAACAAGCTCTTCGATCTCGGCGTGCAGGTCGTCGGGGTGCCCAAGACCATCGACAACGACCTGTCCGGCACCGACCTGACCTTCGGCTTCGACACCGCCGTGCAGATCGCCACCGAGGCCATCGATCGGCTGCACACCACCGCGGCGTCGCACCACCGGGTGATGGTCGTCGAGGTGATGGGCCGCCATGCCGGCCACATCGCGGTGTGGTCGGGCATCGCCGGCGGGGCGACGATGATCCTCATCCCCGAGGAGCCCTTCGACATCGACCAGGTCTGCGCCGCGCTCACCAAGCGACACGAGGCCGGCAACTTCGCCTCGATCGTGGTGGTCGCCGAGGGGGCGGTGCCCGCCGAGGGCACCATGAGCCTGGTCTCGGGCGAGGTCGACCAGTTCGGCCACGTCCGCCTCGGCGGCGTCGGCCAGCGCCTCACCGAGGAGATCGAGGCCCGCACCGGCTACGAGACGCGGGTGACGATCCTCGGCCACGTCCAGCGGGGCGGCACGCCCACCGCCTTCGACCGCGTGCTCGCCACCCGGTTCGGCATCGCCGCCATCGACGCGGTCCACGACGGCGCCTTCGGCCAGATGGTGGCCCTGCGCGGCGGCGAGATCGAGCGGGTGCCGCTGTCGGAGGCCGTCGGCACCCTGAAGACCGTCGACCCGGAGCTGTACCACGGGGTGGCCGAGGTCTTCTTCGCCGTCTGACGGCGAGCGGGTCCCAGCGTCGCCACGGGCGGCGGTTCGCCGCGCCCGGTGCGGCTTTGCCACGCTGTGCGCCGTGGAGGTCCTGACCGCTGAGGCATCCGAGCGCGACCAGCGCGCCGTGGCCGGCGCCCTGCTGGCCCGGGGGCTGCAGGCGGGCGACCGGGTCGCCCTGCTCACGACGTCGGGCGGCCCGATGCTGTCGGCCATCCTCGGCGCGCTGCGGGTCGGGATCGTGCCGGTGCTGCTCAACAGCGGGCTGCTCGACCACGAGCGCGCCGCCCTGCTCGCCGACGCCGACCCCCAGCTGGTGGTCGACGACGCCGTGCTGGCCGACCTGCGCGCCGGCCCCCCGACCGAGCTGGCCCCGTGGCCGTTGGCCCGACCGATGCACTACACGTCGGGCACCACCGGCTCGCCGAAGGGGGTGTGGTCCGGCGTGCTCGACGAGCGCGAGGCGGCCGGGCTGCTCGGCGAGGAGCGCGACCTGTGGGGCTTCGCGCCCGACGACGTGCACCTGGTGTGCTCGCCGTTCCACCACTCCGTCGCCATCCGCTTCGGCGGCGGCACGCTGCTGGCGGGCGGCACGGTCGTGATCCTGGGCCACTTCGACGCGGCTGCGGCCGCCACGGCGATCGCCGAGCACCGCCCGACGACGACCTTCATGGTCCCGGCCCACCTGCAGCGCCTCTTCGCCCACGCCGACGCCGCCGGCGGTCGGCTGCCCGACCCCTCCTGCCTGCGCCTCGTCGTGCACGCCGGTGCGCCGTGCCCCGACCAGCTCAAGGAGCGGGCCATGGCGACCTTCGGCGTCGAGCGGGTGTGGGAGTTCTACGGCTCCACCGAGGGCCAGTTCACCGCCTGCGCGGCGAGCGAGTGGCTCGAGCACCGGGGGACCGTCGGCCGGGCCCGCCCGCACCGCCACCTGTCGGTCGACGACGACGGGACGATCTGGTGCGAGGTGCCGCGCTACGCCCGCTTCGAGTACTGGCGCGACCCCGACAAGACGGCCGCCGCCTGGCGGCCGGCTCGGCCCGGCCACGAGGACCGCCACGGCGCCTTCACCGTGGGGGACCTGGGACGGCTCGACGGCGACGGCTACCTCTACCTCGACGGCCGCCGCGACGACCTCATCATCACCGGCGGCGTGAACGTGTACCCGGCGGAGGTCGAGCGCGCCCTCGCCGCCGCCCCCGGCGTGCGGGAGGTCGCCGTGTTCGGCGTGGACGACGAGCGGTGGGGCCAGCGGGTGTGCGCGGCGGTGGTGCCCGACGGGCCGGTGGTGCCCGACGAGGTGCTGGCGTGGGCCCGCACGCGCCTGGCCGGGTACAAGCGGCCCAAGGAGGTCTTCGTGGTCGACGCGCTCCCGCACACGGCGACCGGCAAGCTGCAGCGATCACAGGTGGCTGACGGCCTCGGCCTCGGCGGCTGATCGACGCCGGCGGCTGGTACGGCTGACGGCGAGCCGGCTTCCGGTCAGGCCCCGGGAGCGACGGCGGGCAGCGCCGGTGGCGTGGTCGTGGTCGTGGTGGTCTGGCCGTTGGTCACCAGCTGCTTCAGCTTCGGGAAGTCGTCGCGGGTGATGGGCTGGCCGGCACCCGAGGTGCGGTCCTCGAGCGGGATCGTGGCCGGCTGGCCGTCGATCAGGAACCGCACGGCCCGGATCCCTGGCAGCTCCGTGGCGGTGAACACGATCTGGGCGGCGGCCAGGCGCTGCTTGGGGCCCTCGACCTGGCCCAGGTTCGTCAGGTCGACGGTGAGCTCGTCGGAGTCGGCCGGCTTGGTCGCCGACCGCACGCGCACCGTGGACGGGATGTCCGACCGCAGGCCCAGGGACTTCTGCTCGGCGGTGGGCAGCTTGACCAGCTGCTCGATCAGCGCCTGCGGCAGGTCGGCGGGGTCGGCGGGGGTGCGGACCTGGGTGAGGACGCGGCGCAGGCTGTCGGTGGCGTCGGGCGAGGTGGCCGTCTGGACGAGGTAGGCGACGCGGACCTCTGCCTCCGACGGCGGCTGGGGGACGGTGCTGCTGGGGGGCTCGACCAGCTGGGGTGGGAGCGACACCCGGTCGGCCGCCTGGGGCTTGGCGTCCTCGGGGATGGCGCAGGCGGCGGCCAGGGCCACGACGCCGGCCACCAGCACGCCGCCGGTGGCGCGGCGGAGGCGGCCACGCCGCGTCCCCCTCGTGGGTCGGGCGGGCCCGGTCTCGCCGGCGGTGCCGGTCTCGGCGGTCATGCGGGTCTCGGCGGTCATGCGGGTCTCGGCGGTCATGCCGGTCTCGGCGGTCATGCGGGTCTCGGCGGTCATGCCGGGACCTCGGCGTCGAGGGCGTCGTGGTGGTCGGCGGTCGCCTCCGCCGGCGCGTCGGGGGGCGGCTCGGGGACGACGGGCAGCTCGACCACGAAGCGGGCGCCGGCCCGGCGGTCGCGGCGGTCCTCCACCCACACGCGTCCGCCGTGCAGGCGCACGTGCTCGTCGACGAGGGCGAGGCCGAGGCCCACCCCGGTGTCGGCGCCGCGGTTGCCGCCCTCGACGCCCCGGGAGAACCGGTCGAAGATGATGTCGCGCTCGGCCTCGGGCACCCCGTGGCCGGCGTCCTCGATGGCGATCCTGACCATCTCGGGCTCGTCGGGGTCGACCGGGGCGGGACCGAGCTCGACCTGGACCGAGGTGGCCCCGCCGGCGTACTTCTTGGCGTTGTCGAGCAGGTTGGCGATCACCCGACCGAAGCGGCGCTTGTCGACCTTCACGACGACCTCGCTCACGTCCTCGTCGTAGGTGACCGGGACCGGTCCGACGCCGGCCGCGCTCACGGCCTGGATGACCATCTCGGACACCAGCACCTCCTCGAGGTGCAGCTTGATGGCCCCCACGTCGAAGCGGGAGATCTCGAGCAGGTCCTCGACGAGCTGCTGGAAGCGGTCGATGTCGGCCTGCATCAGGTCGAGGGCCGTCCGGGCGCGGTCGGGCAGGTCGTCGCGGGTGTTCTCGAGCACCGCGATGCTCGCCGACAGCGTCATGAGCGGTGAGCGCAGCTCGTGGCTGACCTCCGACGCGAAGCGGGCGTCTCGCTCGAGGCGGTCCTGGAGGGTCTGGGCCATGTCGTTGAACGAGGTGGACAGCGTGTCGAGGTCGGGGTCTCCGCTGACCGCCATCCGGGTGTCGAGGTTGCCGTCGGCGATCGCCTCGGCGGCGCCGCGCACGTCGGCGAGGGGCAGCAGGGCCCGACCGCTGATGAGGTAGCCGATGAGCCCGCCGGCCAGGGTGGTGAGGGCGGCGGCCCCGAGCAGCGAGATGGCGAGGCCGTCGAGGGTCTTCTGCACCTCCTCGAGGGGCACGCCCTCGAAGTAGGCGGCCCCGGCGGCCGGGATGGGCACCCCCACGGTCAGGTACGGCCGACCGTCGTAGGTGTAGAGCATGGTGGAGGGCTGCCCGGCCTCGACGGCGGCACGCAGCGAGGCGGGGATGGCGTCCTGGCCGAACTCGACCGCGTTGCGGGCGTGCCACTCGTCGCGGAACAGGATGACCGGCTGGGCGCCCTCGGGGGTGGGCAGCGACGACAGCAGCTTCTCCCACGCGATGTTCTCGCTCTGCAGGTCGCCGCTGACCGTCACGGCGTTCGACAGCACCCGGCTCACCGCCGTGTCGTCGCGCTGCTTCAGCAGGTTGTCCCGGGTCAGCCACCAGGTCATCAGGGACAGCCCGGCGGACAGCAGCGCCGCGCTGAGGGCGAAGCCGATGGTGAGCCGGGCACGCAGGCCGAGGCGGCGGGTCGGGAGGATGCGGGGCATCGCCGTCAATTGTGGTGCACGGCGGGGCGTTCGCGGCAGCCGGGGCCCGGGAACCCGGAGACGAGCTAGGGCTGCAGCTTGTAGCCGAGGCCCCGCACCGTCACGACGTGGCGGGGGTTGGCCGGGTCGGCCTCGACCTTGGTGCGCAGCCGGCGCACGTGGACGTCGACCAGCCGACCGTCACCGAAGTACCCGTAGCCCCACACCCGCTCGAGCAGGACCTCGCGGGAGAACACGCGGCCCGGGCTGGAGGCGAGCTCGACGAGGAGCCGGAACTCGGTCTTGGTCAGGTGGAGCTCCTCGCCGTCGCGCAGGACGACACCCTCCTCGGGGACGATCTCGAGATCGCCGAACTTGAGGTGGGAGATGGCCGGGTCGGTGGTGCGGGCCCGGCGCAGCAGGGCCCGGATCCGGGCCGAGAGCTCCTTGGGGGCGAACGGCTTGGTGAGGTAGTCGTCGGCGCCCGCCTCGAGCCCGGCCACGACGTCGTGGGTGTCGGCCCGGGCGGTGACCATCACGATCGGGACGTCGGAGCTGCGTCGGATCGACCGGCACACCTCGAAGCCGTCGACGCCGGGCAGCATGATGTCGATCAGCACGACGTCGGAGGGATGGCGGGCGAACGACTCCAGCGCCTCCTCACCGCTCTCGGCCTCCTCGACCTGCCAGCCCTCGTCCTCGAGGGCCATCTTCACGGCGGTGCGGATGCGCTCGTCGTCCTCCACGGTCAAGATGCGCGTACCCACGGGCGCCATCGTGCCCGATCGAGACGGCCTTCGTGCTGATACCGGCCGGATTTTTCGGTCGTGGCGGTCGTCGGGCGCCCTCGGCCGGGCTCAGGCGTCGGCCGCCCCGGCGGCGCGCAGGAGGGCGGCGAGCTCGTCGAACAGCGCCGCCGGCGCGGCCAGGGTGAAGGCGGTCGAGGGCGGGCCGCCGTCGAGGTCGCCGACGCGGGCGCCGGCCTCGGCGGCGATCAGGGCTCCGGCGGCGTGGTCCCACGGCTGCAGCCCCTTCTCCCAGAAGGCGTCGACCCGGCCGCAGGCCACCGAGCACAGATCGACGGCGGCGGCCCCCATGCGGCGGATGTCGCGGATGCGGGGGAGGACCTCGGCCAGCACCCGGGCCTGCCGACCGCGGCGAGCGGGGTCGTAGGAGAAGCCGGTGGCGACGAGGGCGGTCGCGAGGTCGTCGGCGGCGGAGCAGTGCACCGGTGCGCCGTTGCGGGTGGCCCCGCGGCCCCGGGTGGCGGCGAAGGTGTCACCGTGCAGCGGGTCGACGACGACCCCGGCGAGCACCTCGTCGCCGCGCGCCGCCGCCACCGACACCGCGAAGCCGGCGTGGCCGTAGAGGTAGTTCGTGGTGCCGTCGAGCGGATCGATGATCCAGCGCACGCCGCTGGTGCCGTCGCGGCTGGTGCCCTCCTCGCCCACCAGCCCGTCGTCGGGCCGGGCGGCGAGGATGCCCTGCGCGATGAGCTGCTCGGCGGCCCGGTCCATCTCGGTGACCATGTCGGTCGACGACGACTTGGTCGCCACCGCCGTGCGCTCGCGGCGGAGGCCGTCGACGAGCACGGCGGCGGCCCGGGTCGCGACCTCGCCGGCCAGCGCGGCCAGCGCGTCCAGCGCGTCCGTGCGCCCGTCCCCGGCGGTCGGGTCGCCGGCGGCGTCGTCGGGTGCGGACACGACGGGCTCAGCGCACCCGGGGGCGGCCGCGGGTGCCCCCGTCGGGCACGCGACGGGGCGGCACCCGGGCGGCCCGGGGCGCGGCGGCCTGGGTGCGCCGCCACTCGTTCATGGCCCGCAGGGCCAACACGGCGACGATCGCCACCCCGCCCGCGCCGAGCACCGCGCCGACCAGGGCGGCGAGGCCGGTCGCCGTGGCGCAGTCGCCCGAGCACTGCAGGTCGGTGATGGCGTAGCCGATGAACCCGCCGGCGGCGCCGGCCAGCACGATGGCCAGGAAGGCCAGCACCCGTGCCAGCCGGGGCGGGATGCCCGTGGCGGGCCCGGCAGCCTGACCGGCGGCGGGACGGGGGTGGCCGGGCTCGGTCTCGGCCTCGGTCTCGGCCTCGGTCTCGGGATCGGGATCGGGGGTGGCCATGCGCTGGACATGGTACGGCGACGGTTCGCCGCCGCCGAAGCCGACGCGACCCGACGGGGCCACCGTGGGTGCTGTGGACCCGGGGGCAGTGCCACGGGGCGTGGTGACGCCCGGCGCGACGGGCCGCCGCCTAGAGTCCTCCCCCGTGAGACCCCTGGTCGTGCTTCCCACCTACAACGAGGCCGAGAACATCGTCGAGGTCCTCGACCGCACCCGCGCCGCGGCGCCCGAGGCCGACGTCCTCGTCGTCGACGACGGCAGCCCCGACGGCACCGCCGACATCGCCGAGCAGTGGGGGCGCGACCACGGTGGCGGGGTGACGGTCATGCGCCGGGCGGCCAAGTCGGGCTTGGGCTCGGCCTACCGCGCCGGGTTCGCCGAGGGCCTGCGGCAGGGCTACGACATCCTCATCGAGATGGACTCGGACCTCTCGCACGACCCGGCGGCGCTGCCCAGCCTGATCTCCGCTGTCGACCACGGCGCCTCGCTGGCCATCGGGTCGCGCTACGTCCCGGGCGGGACCATCCCCAACTGGAAGTGGCACCGCAAGGCGCTGTCGCGCTGGGGCAACCGGTACGCGGGGATGGTGCTCGGCCTCGAGGTGCGCGACGCCACCGCCGGCTTCCGGGCCTACTCGTCCGACGCCCTGTCGAAGATCGACCTGGGCCAGATCAAGGCCGACGGCTACGGCTTCCAGATCGAGATGGCCTACGAGATCAAGAGCAACGGCGGGCGGATCGTCGAGGTGCCGATCTCGTTCACCGACCGGGTCCGGGGCGAGTCGAAGATGTCCGGCAGGATCGTCGTCGAGGCGCTGGGCCTCGTCACCTGGTGGGGCCTGCGCGACCGCGTGCTGCACCGGCGCTCGTCCCGGCCCTGAGCACCCGGCGGCGCGGATGATGGCGTCCGCGGGGCGCACGTGACCATACTGGTGGGGTGACCTCGCCCACGCTCGTGCCCCCCGCCCGGCTGGGCCGCCTCCTGGCGCAGCGGCGGGCGGCCGCCTCACGGACCCCGTCCGAGCTGGCCGCGGCGTCCAACGGCTGGTTCACCGTGGCCGACCTCGCCGCCATCGAGGCGGGGGAGCGCACGCTGAGCGACACCGAGGTCTCGGCGGTGACCGAGCTGTACGGCGTGGCCCCCGGCGAGCTGGTGCCGGAGCGCTCGGCCCTCACGATCGACCTCGACGAGCGCCACATCGCGGCCGGTGCCGAGGCCCGCCGCCTGCGGGGCCGCGACCCCGAGCCCGACGAGGTCCTCGCCACCTACCTGTCGCTGCTGTACTCGCTGCGCCACGCCACCCCCGGCACGCCGCTGGTGCTGCGCCAGGCCGACGTCGCCGTCCTCTCCCGGGCGCTGCAGCTGGGCACGGCCGAGGTCGAGACCCGCCTGGGCGGCCTCATGGCCGATCCCGATCGCCTGGTGGCCACCCGCACCGACCAGCTCCGGCGCCGGGTGCTCGTGCCGGTCGCCGGGGTCGTGGTCGCGGTGCTGGCCGGGGGCGCTGCTGCTCGTGCCCGCGACGACGCGCCGTCCTCCAGCCCGACCTCCACGGTGACGGTGACCTCGGAGGCGCCGGTGACGACGCCGACCGCCGCTCCCGAGTCCACGGCGTCCACCGAGGCGCCACCGCCGGCCACCGACGAGGTCCCGACGACGCTGCCCGACGCCCCGCCCGTCGACGGCCAGGGCCTTGGCCCGGGTCCGGCGCCGGCGGGGGCCGCCACCCTGACCACGGCCGGCCGCGCCGCCACCGCTGCGCCGGCGCCCGCGGCGCCCCGCAGCGGCCCGGCCCGCACGACGACGCCGTCGGTCACCGTCACGCCCGACGGCGTCGGCCTCATCCCGCCGGAGACGGCGGTCGCCCCGCCGACCACCCCGCCCACGACCACGACGCCCGACGGGGTCGTCCTCATCCCACCGGAGACCGTCGTGCGCGACGTGCCGCCGGCACCGGACCCCACCGACGTCGTCGTCCCGTAGCCGGACGCCCCACGCCGTCGACGTGCGGACCGGCCCTCGCGTCGGCGCGGCCCACCCCTGCGGCACAATGGCGGGGTGCGCGCGTGGCTCGTCGGAGGGGCGATCATCGAGGGTCCCGAGGGGATCCTGCTCGTGCACAACCGGCGCCGAGGCGGTCGCGCCGACTGGAGCCCGCCGGGCGGGGTGATCGACGACGGCGAGGACCTGCTCGGCGGCCTCACCCGTGAGGTCGCCGAGGAGACCGGGCTGGTCGTGGCCGAGTGGCTCGGGCCGCTGTACGAGATCGAGGCCCTGGCGCCCGACCTCGGGTGGCACCTGCGCGTCGAGGTCCACTACGCCGTCTCCTACGCGGGCGCCCTGGCCGTCGACGACCCCGACGGCATCGTCGACGCCGTCCACTGGGTGCCGGTGACCGAGTGCCCGAGCCGTCTCGTGGACGCGCACCCGTGGGTCGTCGAGCCGCTGACCGAGTTCCTCGACGAGCGCTGGGAGCAGCCCCGCCGCTTCGACTACGAGGTGGTCGGCTCCGACCTCGCCAGCCTGGTGGTGACCCGGCGATGACCCGGTGCCGGCGACGTGTCGACGCCCGCGGCTGACGAGGAGGCGACCGGGGCTCGGGCGCCGACGGCGACCCGGCGCACCATCGTGCACGTCGACATGGACGCCTTCTTCGTGTCGGTCGAGCTGCTCGACCGGCCCGAGCTGCGGGGCCGCCCGGTCATCGTCGGCGGCGCCGGCGGCCGGGGCGTCGTGGCGGCGGCGTCGTACGAGGCGCGGGCCTACGGCGTGCACTCGGCGATGCCGTCCGTGCAGGCCCAGCGCCTGTGCCCGCAGGCGGTGTTCCTCGACGGCCGCTACCACCGCTACGCCGAGGTGAGCGAGCGGGTGATGGCGATCTTCGCCTCGTTCACCCCGCTGGTCGAGCCGCTGTCGCTGGACGAGGCGTTCCTCGACGTGACCGGCGTGCAGCGCCTCCACGGCACCGGCCCCGAGATCGCCGCCGCCGTGCGCCGGCGGGTGCTCGAGGAGGAGGGGCTGACCTGCTCGGTGGGCGTGGCGCCCACCAAGTTCCTCGCCAAGCTCGCCTCCGAGGAGGCCAAGCCCGGCGCCTCGCCCGAGGGGCCGGTGCTGGGGCCGGGCGTGCACGTGATCGAGCCGGGCGAGGAGCTGGCCTTCCTGCACCCGCTGCCCGTGCAGGCCCTGTGGGGGGTCGGCCCGGCCACGCTGGCCCGTCTCCAGCGGCTGGGCATCGTCACCGTCGGCGACCTCGCCGGCCTTCCCCTCGACGTCCTCGCCGGCGCGCTGGGTCCCGCCGCCGGGCGTCACCTGCACGGCCTGGCCCACGGCGTCGACGACCGGCCGGTGGAGCCCGACCGGGCCCCCAAGTCCATCGGCCACGAGGAGACCTTCGCCCACGACCTCTTCCGGCGCGAGGCGCTCGAGCGCGAGATCGTCCGCCTGGGGGATGCCGTGGCCGCCCGGCTGCGCCAGCACGGCCTCGTCGGGCGCACGGTGACGCTCAAGGTGCGCTTCGGCGACTTCCACACCATCACCCGGGCGAGCACCCTCGACCGCGCCACCGACTCCGCCCCGGTGGTGATCGGTGCCGCCAAGGCGCTGCTCGCACGGATCGACCCGGCGCCCGGTGTCCGGCTGCTCGGGGTGTCGACGAGCGGGCTGCGGCCCGCCGGCGAGCCGGTGCAGCTGCGCTTCGACGACCTCGGCGAGGCGCCGGCGACGCCCGGGACGCCGGGCCCGCTCGCACCGGGCGATGGGGTGGCGGCCTGGGAGGAGGCGGAGGCGGCGATCGACGCCATCCGCGAGCGGTTCGGTGCCGATGCCATCGGACCGGCCACCCTGGCGGACGAGGCCGGGATCCGCCGCGCGGCGCGGCGACCGGGCCTGGGGCCCGCCGTCGGCCGAGGCATCGGCACCGACCGCTCAACGCCCGCCCCGACGGTCGATAGGAGACCACGGGCCGGCCCTCGGCTGGGGGTCGGGGGCAGCACCGGTCCGTGGGGGCGCCCCGAGATCGCAGGTCGCGGTTAGCCTCCCGAGAACAGGGCGACCGGCGTTGTTGCCGTACGCTCGCTGTGGAATGATGGGCGTCGGGCCGTCTGCCGGGATCAGGGGGCGACCGGCCCGGAGCGAAGGGGAAGTCGAGCGTGCCGCTTTCCGAGGACGAGCAGCGGATCCTCAGCGAGATCGAGGCCAACCTCTACGAGACCGATCCGGCGCTGGCGCGCGACATCGCCGACACGACCATCTACAGCGTTGCCGTCCGGCACATCAAGTGGTCGATCCTCGGCTTCGTCGTCGGCCTCGTGGTGCTCGTGGGGACGTTGTCGATGTCGTTCCTGGTGGCCTTCGGCGGCTTCGTGATCATGCTGGTGTGCTCCCTCAACATCGTCAGCAACGCCCGCAAGATGGGCCGCGCCGGGATGGACCACCTCACCCGCTCCATGCGGGCGGCCGGCCTGCGTGACGTGCTCGGCAACGGCGGCCAGCGCCTCCGCGACCGCTTCAAGCGCGACGAGCAGTAGGCCGGGCTGACGCCCACCGCTCGGCGGCGCCGAGCGCGTCAGCCCCCGAGCCGCGCCTCGTGCCAGGGCCGCCGACGTCGGCGGCGCGCCAGCAGCGGGCGGGGATCGAGGTGTCGCCGGAACCGGGCACCGGCTCCCACCCTCGTGTCGACGGCGGCGACCACCGCCTCGGCGGCCGCCGAGGCCCGGCGGACGCCATCGGTGTCGACGAGGTCGGGCGCGTAGGTGGCGGCATCGGTGTCGCGGGCCAGCTGGGAGAGGGCGCCGGCCGCGGTGGGCAGGTCGGTGCCGGCCCGGGCCGCGAACTCGTCGTGGGTCTCCGACGGGCTCGGGACGCTGCCCACCAGGGCGAGCTCGTCGAGGCTCTCCTCCCAGGCGAGGCGGACCCGGGCGCTCGGGTCGTGGCCGGCCCGGGCCCGACGCCGGCGGCGCTGGGTGGCGTAGGCGGCCGGGACCCCGACGAACAGCGCGAGCCCGGCCAGCAGGACCAGGCCGAGCACCACCGACAGGGCGGGATGGTCGGTGACCAGCGCGAACGGGCTGCCGCCCTCGTCGGCTCCGGTCGGCGGCAGGGTGGGCGGCGCCGCGGTCAGCTCGGGGACCGTCGGCACGCTGCCCGCCGCCGCGTCGGTCGTGGTGGCCGTGGTGGTGGTGCTGGCGCCGGTCCCGCTCGGCGCCGGCTCGGTCGACTCGGCCTGGCGGGCCTCGACCCCCGTCCACGCCGCGCTGTTGGGAGCGCCCCGCGTCGGCGTGGGCTCGAAGGCCACCCAGCCGTACGGGCCGAGGTACACCTCGGGCCAGGCGTGGGCGTGGCGACCCTTCACGCGGTACAGGCCCGGGGTCGACGGGTCGGCGTCGCCCCAGGTGAACCCGACGGCGACGCGGGCGGGGATGCCGAGCGAGCGGGCCATGGCGGCGAAGGTGCCGGCGAACTGCTCGCAGTAGCCCTTGCGGTTGCGCAGGAAGTCGTTGATGGCACCCTCGCCGTGCCCGGGCTGGACCTCGAGGGAGTACTCGAACTCGTCGCGGAACCAGTCCTGCAGCTCGCGGGCCCGGTCGTAGTCGGTGGTGGCACCGGCCGTCCGGGTGCGGGCTTCGCGGGCGGCCTGCGAGTCGGCGAAGTCGGCGGGCAGGTCGAGGTACCGGGTCCGCACGTCCTCGGGGACGGTGCGCGGGGCGGTCCGCAGCTCGTCGGCGCTGTAGGTGGGCACCGCTGAGCGCACCGAGTACTGCAGGCCGTCGGAGGTGTCGAGCGAGGTGTCGACGATGAGCGTGCCCGAGTCGGCCTCGTAGCGGGCGGGGGCGTCCTCGACCCGGTCGACCTGGTAGGCGGCGGGGATCCACAGCCGGGCCAGGTTGGTGACGTTGTAGCGCTGGTCGAGCTCGGTCGTGCCGGCGGCCGGGGGACGAGGGGTCTCCAGGTCGCCGTCGGCCACGGTGAACCGGCCCTTCGACCGCCAGCTCGACCCGTCGAAGGTGTCGAGGGAGGTCAGCCGCCAGTACGCCTCCCGGTCGGCCTGCACGGTGAACAGCTCGGTGTCGGACTGCTGGACCAGCCGGGAGCTGATCTCGACCAGGGGGCTCACCGTGAACCGGTCGCCCTTCGGGCCGTCGGAGCCCCGCCAGCTCACCAGGGCACCGCTCTCGGCGCCCGGCAGCCGCTGACCGAGGACGATGCCGCCGAGCACGGCGAGCACCCCGAGCACCACCCCGGCGCGCAGCAGGGCGTCCGAGCCCCGGGCCACGTCGTCGGTGACCCACCCGGTGGAGGTCTCGCGTCGGGCGATGCGGTGCGCGAGCAGGAACGCCACCGCGGCGGCCACGAACACCACGACGGCGTCGAGGCGGTGCTGGGTGGAGCCGAGCAGCGCGCAGAACACGAACAGGGTGGTGGCCGGGACCATGGCCTCGAAGGTCGACCAGAGGCGGAAGGCCGCCCAGTCGGCGAGGAACACCGCGAAGAACAGCGCCACCGAGGCGGCCAGCAGGAAGCCGTCCTCCACCGGGGCGGGCGCGACGACGCTCTGGAAGGTCGACCACGACGACGAGAAGGCGGCACGGGTGGCGTCGAGGGTGGCACCCGACGGCAGGCCGTAGCGGGTGGTCTCGGCGAAGAACAGGTAGGTCAGCACGAGGACCAGGCCGACGGCACCGAGCAGCAGCGACGACACGACGCCGAGGCCACGGCGTCGGGTGACGACCATCGCCAGCGAGGAGTACACGGCGACCACCACCAGCGTCGGGACGAAGTCGTCGGTGGTGAACACCCGCCGGAACCCGTAGACGGTGGCCAGGGTGAGCAGGGCGAGGCACAGCTCGGCCAGCGGGAGGTACCGGAGCCCGCGGGCGGTGGTCGTGGTGGGTGTGGTGGTCATCGCCGCGACTCCGCCAAGGGTGCCGCGGTCCGACCCAGGGTCGGGCCGGCGCGGGGGCGCATGGCACGGTTCCAGACCTCGCGGAAGGGCCGCTGCCGCGTGACCCACAGCAGCCCGTCGCCGCCGTCGCGGGGCACCTCGGGCGCGGCCGGGTCGGCGGCGGACTCGTCGAAGCAGACGATGGTGAGCGAGCCGAACCGCGACCGGAGCCGGCGGAGCCGATCGCGGTCGGCGGTGGGCAGCCGGGCCGTGCACACCACGACCAGTGCGCCGCCGGTGGACGACTGCGCCACCCGTTCGACCACGCGACGCAGGCCGGCCTCGTCGGGCGAGGCCTCGACGCTGGCGAGGTGCTCCATGATCGCCTCGACGTGGCCGTGACCGGCGGCGAAGCCCGAATCGGCGCCGTCGGCGGTGATGAGCCGCACGAGGTCCTGTCGGCGGGCCCCGGCGTTCACGATGCTGGCGGCGGCCGAGACGACGAGCTCGAGGGACTCGGGCGAGGTCGCCGCTGCCCGGTTGTCGACCAGGACGGTGGCCCGGCCCTGCCAGGGCAGCTCGTCCTGGCGGACCATCAGCTCGTCGTGACGGGCCGTCGACGGCCAGTGCACCCGGCGCAGGTCGTCGCCCACCACGTACTGGCGCAGGGCGTAGAAGTCCTCACCGTTGCGGCCGAGGGCGTTGGGGTGCTCGGCGCCGGCGAGCGGGTCGTTGCCGGTGGTCTGGGGCACCGGGGCGATCTCGTCGATGTGCGGGTACACCGTGAGCTCGGACACCCCCGACGCCGTCATCGACATGCGGGCCATGCCGAACGGGTCGGTGAGCTCGGCCCGCAGCGGCCCGATCTCGAGGATGCCGCGCCGCTCGGTGGGCAGCCGGTAGGCGGCCCGGGCGGTCGCGTCGGGAGCCAGCGGCCCGACCAGCAGGTGCGCGCCCCGCGTGCCCGACACCGCGTCGCGCAGCCCGAGCACGGGCGACGTGCGGCCGCCGCGGTTCTCGACCCGCAGGTCGACCCGGCTCGGCGACCCGGCGTGGACCCGGGGTGGGTGCAGCTCGCGCACCACGTCGACGTGGAGTCGGCGCAGGGCGACGTAGGCGGCGCACACGAGCACGAGCGCAGCGAGCACGGCGCCGAGCAGGAACAGCTCGAGCGTGCCGAGGATGCGTCCGGCCGCGAGCAGCACGAGGGCCACACCGGCGCAGATCCATCCCTGGCGGGTCAGCACGGGACCACCTTCGCGCGGGTCGGCGCCGCTAGGACGTCGCGCCGGTCGGCACCGGCACGCTGGCGAGGATCTCCTCGACGGCGTCGCCCGACGTGATGCCCTGGAGCTGGGCCTCGGGGGTGACCAGCAGCCGGTGCGCGAGCACGGGCTGGGCGAGCGACTTGATGTCGTCGGGGATGACGTAGGCCCGACCCTGCGACGCGGCCCGCGCCCGCGCCACCCGCTGCAGGCTGAGGGTGGCCCGCGGCGACATGCCCAGGGCGAGGTGGGGGTGTCGCCGGGAGGCGTCGGCCAGGTCGACCAGGTAGGCCTTCAGGCTCGGCGCCAGGTGCACGGTGCGCACCGCGTTGATCATCCCCTGGATGTCGGCGGCGGTGGCCACCGGGCCGATGTCGGCGAGGGTGTTGTGGTCGCCGTGGGCGTCGAGGATGTCGAGCTCGGCGTCGCGGGCGGGGTAGCCGACCGAGACCCGCATCAGGAAGCGATCGAGCTGGCTCTCGGGCAGGGGGTAGGTGCCCTCGTGCTCGATCGGGTTCTGGGTGGCGATCACCATGAACGGCGGGCCCAGGGGGTAGGTGACGTTGTCGACGGTGACCTGTCCCTCGGCCATGGCCTCGAGCAGCGCGGACTGGGTCTTGGGGGAGGCGCGGTTGATCTCGTCGCCGAGCACGATGGTGGCGAACACGGGACCGGGTCGGAACTCGAACTGGCCGTTGGCCCGGTTCCAGACGGTGACGCCGACGACGTCGCTCGGCAGCAGGTCGGGGTGAACTGGATCCGGCCGAACGACGCCTCCACCAGGCGGGCGAACGCCTTGGCCAGGCTCGTCTTGCCGACCCCGGGCACGTCCTCGATGAGGAGGTGCCCCTCGGACACCAGGCACAGCAGGGTGAGCTCGACCACCGTCGGCTTGCCCTGGATGACCTGCTCGATGTTGGCGGCGATCCCCCCGAACAGGTCCGAGAACGTGGGCGTGCGCGTCGCCGTCTCCTGCGTGGTCACCGGGGTCTCCTTGTGCGGCCGGTCGGCTCGAGCGGGCCCGGCGGGCGGACGCCTGCAGCCTAGGCGGGCGACGGCCGCCATCCCTCTTCCGGCGGGGGTAGCGTCCGCCGGCGATGACGACCGCACCAGACGGGGGTGCCCCCGCCGTGCCCTCCCGTGACGCCCCGGACCCGGCGGGTGACCCGGCACCGGTGGCGCTGGCCGTGGACATCGGTGGCACGAAGATGGCCGCAGGGCTGATCGACCGCGAGGGACGGCTGCTCGTGCACCGACGGGCGCCGACCCCGCGGGGCGCATCGGCCGAGGACCTGTGGGCGACGCTGGTGGGCGTCGTCGACGAGGTCCGGGTGGCCGGTCGCGACGTCGACGCGTCCGAGCCGACGGTGTGCGGGGTCGGCTGCGGCGGCCCGATGACCGCGGGAGGGCGCACGGTGTCGCCGGTCAACATCGCCGGCTGGCGGGGCTTCCCGCTGCAGCCCGCCTGGCCGAGCTCACCGGCGTGCCCACGGTGGTGGACAACGACGCCAAGGCGCTGACGCTCGCCGAGGGCTGGTTGGGCGCCGCCCGCGGGGAGCGCCACTTCGTCGGCATGGTCGTGTCGACCGGCGTCGGCGGCGGCATCGTGTGCGACGGTCGGCTGCTCGACGGTGCCGACGGCAACGCCGGCCACATCGGCCACGTCATCGTCGAGCCCGACGGCCACGAGTGCGGCTGTGGCGCGCGGGGCTGTCTGGAGGCCGAGGCGTCGGGCACGGCCATCGCCCGCATCACCGGCCGGCCCGCCGCCGCCGCCACCGCCGAGGTGATCGAGCGGACCGGCACGCTCGTCGGTCGGGCCGTGGCCTCGGTGGCGAACCTGCTCGACCTGCGCCTGGCGGTGGTGGCCGGGTCGGTCGCCCTCGGCTTCGGGGGCCCCTCTTCGCCGCCGCCCAGGCCGAGATCGACGCCCGGGCTCCTCGATCACGCCGTCGGCACGGTCATCCGCCCGGCCGGCCTCGGCGCCGGCGCGCCGCTGGTGGCGGCTGCGCGGTCGGCCGGGCCCACCTCGGCCACCACCTGCTCGCCTGACTCGGATCCGCCGGGTGGCCGATCGGTGCCAGGCGCGACGACCGTCTCGTGGCTCGGTGGCCGCGACGTCGGGCCGTCTCGTGGGCCCGACGAGCTCGGCGGCGTCCGACGAGCGGCGGGCTGGGTGGGGCCGATCGGTGGCCGCGGCGCGACGACCGTCTCGTGGCTCGGTGGCCGCGCGTCGGGCCGTCTCGTGGGCCCGACGAGCTCGGCGGCGTCCGACGGGCGTGGGGCTGGGTGGGGCCGATCGATCGTGGCTCGGCGCGGCCGGCGCAGGTAGCCTCGTCGTGATGGACCCGGGCCCGCCCACCGACGACGAGGCCGGTCGGTCCGCCCGCCCGGCCGCCCTGACGGGCGGTGCCCGCCGGGCCGGCCCGGCGTCGGTGTGCTGCCGCCGGGCGATGCCGGCGCCCGGCCGGGATCGTGACGCGCACCGGCGACGGCCTGCCGGTGCGCGGCCGCACGTTGGTGCGGTCGGTCGTGGCCGTGGCCGCACGTCCCTCCCTGTGGCGCACGGCGGTGCGCCAGGTGGTGGTGCTGGCCCCGCCGGGCTGGTGGCGCCGGCCTCCCCGGCTGCCCCTGCCCGACCCCGCCTACCTCCGCTTCCGGATGCAGACGATGTACGGCGACGCCGACCACGAGCCCGAGCCGGCCGACCTCGTCACCTACCTGCGATGGTGTCGGGCGTGGCCCGAAGGTGATCGACGGGTCCTAGCGGGTCCGTCGACCGGGCGGCCCGCTCCCACCGGTGGCTGGGGGTCGACGGGGACCACACGACGCGGCGGGCCGGAGGCCCCACCGGCCGGGCCCAGGTCGCGACGCGCGGTGGCAAAACGCCGACGTGGCCGCCGAGCCCCGTCTACCCTCGGCGGGCGATGGAGCGGTCCCTCGTCCTCAACGCGACGTACGAGCCGCTGGGGATCGTGTCGGGCCGCCGGGCCGCGGTGCTGGTGCTGGCCGAGAAGGCCGACGCGCTCCACGACAGCGGCGCCGCGCTGCGCGCCGAGCGGGTCACGGTGCCGGTGCCGAGCGTCATCCGCCTGCGGACCTTCGTGCGCGTGCCCTACCGCCGGCGAGCGGCGCTCAGCCGGCGGGCGGTGTTCCTGCGCGACGGCGGCAGCTGCCAGTACTGCGGCACCAAGGCCGACAGCATCGACCACGTCGTCCCCGCAGCAAGGGCGGCACCCACACGTGGGAGAACGTCGTCGCCGCCTGCCGACGCTGCAACACCGTCAAGCGCGACCGGCTGCTCGAGGACACGACGATGCGGCTGCGTCGCCGGCCACGCGCTCGGAGCACCCGGGGTGGGTGACCCTGGCCCCCGCGACGTGCCTTCCGACTGGGCGCCCTACCTGGGCACGGTCGCCGCCCGCTCGGCGTGAGCCCGCCGGGCCCGATGCCGGCTGCCCTCGGCCCCGGGCTCACCGAGGCGGCTGCCGACGCGGCCGTCGTCGATCTGTGGTGGGTCCGCGTGCCCCTGCGGACGCCGTTCGTGGCGAGCCACGGCACCGAGACCGACCGGGAGGTCGTGCTCGTGCGGGTCACGGCCGGCGACGGTGCCACCGGCTGGGGCGAGTGCGACACGTTGGCGGCCCCCACCTACACGGCCGAGCACACCGCCGGCGCCTTCGCGGTGCTGCGCGACCTGCTGGTGCCGGCGGTGCTGGCGGCCGAGCTCCCGGCGGTGGCGGCCCTGGCGGCCACCCACCCGATGGCGACCGCAGCGGTGGAGGTCGCGCTGGTGGACGTGCGCCTCCGACGTGCCGGCCGCTCGTTGGCCGAGGTCCTCGGGGCCGATGCCGACGTCGTGCCCGCCGCGGTGGTCGTGGGGCGGAGCGCCTCGGTCGACGACCTCGTCCGACGCGTGGCCGAGGCGGTGGAGGGCGGTGCCCCCCTCGTGACCTGCAAGGTGGCCCCCGACTGGTTCGCCGAGCCGCTCCGGGCGCTGCGCTCGACCTTCCCCGGGATCGAGCTGGCCGCCGACGCCAACGGGGCGTTCGGTGTCGACGACGCCCGCGCCGTGCTCGCCGTGGCCGACGAGGTCGGCCTCGCCTACCTCGAGCAGCCGATCGCTCCGGCCGACGACGGTGCCCTGGTGGCCTGGGCGTCGGCGGGGGCGACGCCCATCGCCCTCGACGAGTCGGTGGTGACGCCCGACGATGCCCGCCGTGTGCTCGCCGCGGGCGCTGCGGTGGTGAACCTCAAGCCGGCTCGCGTCGGAGGGCTGCGCCGGGCCTGGGAGGTGCTCGAGGCGATCGGAGAGGCCGGGGCGGGCGTGTTCGTCGGCGGCCTGCTGGAGCTGGGTGTGGGGCGGGCCACGGGTCTGGCCCTCGCCGCCGCGGTGGCGTCGCGACCCGGTGCGCTGCCCACCGACCTCGGTCCGTCGGCCCGCTACGTGGTCGAGGACCTGACCCCCCCGATCGTCGCCGCCGGGCCCGGTCGGGTGCGGGTGCCGGCGGGGCCCGGCCTGGGGGTGGTGCCGGTGCGGGCCCGCGTGGACCACGCCACGGTGGCCCACGCCGCGGTGCATCCGTGAGCGCGGCGGGCGAGGCCACGCCCTGGCCGGTCGTCCGACGCGCCGGCACCGCCGCCGACCTCCACGCGCTCGACCTGCCGGACCGCCCGGGTGGTCACGTGTGGGCGCTCGAGGTGACCGGGTCGGCGCTCGTGCTCGGCAGCGCGCAGCCCGACTCCGACGTCGACCGCGCCGTCGCCCGACGGCGACGGGTCGCCGTGGTCCGGCGCCGCAGCGGCGGCGGGGCCGTGCTGCTCGTGCCCGGTGAGGTGATCTGGTGCGACCTCGCCGTGCCCAGAGACGGCGCCGGCTTCACCGACGACGTGGGGCGGCAGTTCCGCGACGCCGGCGACCGCTGGCTGACCGCGCTGCGCGGGCTGACCGATCTCCCGGTGGCGTCGGTGACGACGGCCGACGCCAGGCCCTCCGTGCTCGGCCGGGTGGTGTGCTTCGCGGGACGAGGCCCCGGCGAGGTGTGCACCGGTGCCGAGGCCAAGCTCGTGGGTCTCAGCCAGCGCCGCACGCGGGCGGGGGCGCGGGTGCAGGGGCTGGTCCACCGACGGTTCGACGCCCGGGCGACGGCCGAGCTGCTCGCCCCCGGCCTGCGGCGGATCGGGGTCGATCCCGACGCCGCCGTCGCCGCGCTCGCCACCACCGTGGCGGTCGTCGACCTCGAGGCGGGGGCGGTGGCCGAGGCGCTCGGGGCCGCCGGGCCGTCGCCGCGCGCCGAGCCGCCACCGGCGCCCGCCGGGGGCGCGACGTAGCGTGGGGCCATGGCCGACGGCCCCAAGTCCTTCCTGCTGACGCCGGCGCTGCACGCCTACGTCACGTCCCACAGCAGCGAGCTCGACGACGTCGCCCGCTCGCTGCTGGCCGAGACGCAGGCGCTCGGCGACATCGCTCGGATGCAGGTGGCGCCCGAGCAGGGGATGCTGCTGACCGTGCTGGCCGCCGCCATGGGCGCCCGCACCGTCGTCGAGGTGGGCACGTTCACCGGCTTCTCGACCCTCTGCCTGGCCCGGGGGGTCGCGCCCGGAGGTCGGGTCCACGCCCACGACGTGAGCGAGGAGTGGACCGCCGTCGGGCGTCGCCACTGGGAGCGGGCCGGCGTGGCCGACCGCATCGAGCTCCGGCTCGGACCGGCCGCCGAGACCCTGGCCACCCTGGAGACCGACGGCCCCGTCGACCTCGCCTTCGTCGACGCCGACAAGCGGGGCTACGCCGCCTACGTCGACCTGTTGCACCCGCGCATGCGTCCGGGCGGCCTGATCCTGGTGGACAACACGCTGTGGAGCGGCGCGGTGCTCGATCCCGCAGCCGACGACCCCGACACCGAGGCCATCCGCGCCTTCAACGACGCCGTCGCCACCGACGGCCGGTTCACCGCCGTGGTGGCCCCGCTCGCCGACGGGCTGACCTTCCTCCTCGTGCGCTGAGCTCCCGGTCGTCAGGGCCCCGTCCGCGCCGCCGTCGGGTCGGCACTGCCGTCGGGCCGGCACCTGCCGTCGGGCCGGCGCGGCGCGACCGCGGCCTCGGGCCGACCGGGCGCCCGGGCCACGAGCGTCGGGGCCAGGGCGCACCGGCGCCCGGCTGGCGCGACCACGGGGCCGACGTCGGCCAGGGCGCCCGGTCCCGACGTGGGCCCCGCGGGGTCCGTCGTGGCGCACGCAGGCGCGGCGTGGGAGCACGGGTTGACCTGGTGGGGGAAGTGGCATAAGGTGGAGCGCAGTGGGGCACAGGGGTGGACTTCTTCCCGTCCGGCAACGGCGCCGGAGGCCCTGCGCAACCGAACAGGGCCCGGGCTGCTCCGGCGGATCGGGCACCAGGCACGGTCCCGAGACGGTCACTCGCACTCGGAGGCGCCGACCGGTGGAGAAGGCAGCGTGTTCGTCGGAACGTTTGAGCACTCGCTCGACGACAAGGGGAGGCTCGTCCTGCCCGCGACGTTCCGTGCCCACCTCGCCGACCGGGGCTACGTCTCCCAGTACGAGCGCTGCCTCGGGCTGTGGACCGAGGAAGGGTTCACCGACGTGGCCCGGCGCCTGACCGACAAGGTCCGCGAGGGCCTCGCGTCCCACGACGCGGTGCGGGCCTTCGCCGCCAACGCCTCGGAGGTGCGGCCCGACAGCCAGGGGCGGATCGTGCTGCCCCAGCGGCTGCGGGACTTCGCCGGTCTGCAGCGCGAGGTCGTCGTCATCGGGGCCCTCGACCGCATCGAGATCTGGGACGCCGCCCGCTGGGCGGAGCTCAGCGGCTCGGCCGACGAGCGCCTGGTGGCGGCCGTCAGCGAGCTCGGCATCTAGCCACGACCACCACACCGACCACCGGTCACCGACCGGCCACGATCCACACGACCACGATCCACACGACCCGACACCAGCGAAGGGGAGCACCGAGGTTCCACACGACCGACCCGACCACGACACGGTTCGCTCATCCGCAGCCTTCCGGTCGGCAAGATGGAAGGCCCCTACTCCGCCCGCTTCCCATCTAGCTCGACCGGGAGAGACAACCCGCCGTGCGCCCGCCGACCGGAGGGCTGCCGATGGGCGAACCGCTGCCAGGTCTCGGGGCCGGCTGCCTCGTTCCGGGGGTGTCCGCACCGCACCAGCGTGCACGAGTCACCTCCGCCCCGCCAGCATCGCTGGCCACATCAGCCACAAGGCATGGCGCTCCCACCACGGCCGACCACCTTCCGCACCCCGACCCGCACCGACCGCAACCGCGTGCGGTGCGAGGGGGTCGGGGACCACGTCAGAGGTCATGGGGTCCGCCCCAGCGGCACGGAAGGCATCGGCATGGCCGAGGAATCCACCAACTTCAGCCACCTGCCCGTTATGGTCGGCGAGATCGGTTCGGTCCTCGGCGCCGTCCCCCCCGGGGTCGTCGTCGATGCAACCGTGGGGGGAGGGGGACATGCCGAGGCGCTGCTCGCGGCACGCCCCGATCTGGAGGTCGTCGGGCTCGACCAGGACCCGACCGCGCTCGCCGCGGCCGAGGTCCGCCTGGCCCGCTTCGGGGCCCGCGTCACCCTGCGGCGGACCCGGTTCGACCGGGTGGCCGAGGTCGTCCGGGCGCTGGGGCACGACGAGGTGGCCGGGGTGCTGTTCGACCTCGGCGTGAGCTCGCCGCAGCTGGACCGTGCCGAGCGGGGCTTCAGCTACCGGGCCGCCGGACCCCTCGACATGCGGATGGACCCCGAGGGCGACCGCACCGCCGACGACGTGGTGAACCGCTATCCGCAGGCCGAGCTGGCCCGCGTGCTCCGGGAGCACGGCGACGAGCGCTACGCCGCGCGCGTCGCCGCCGCCATCGTGGCCGCCCGGCCCGTCGGGGACACGGCGACGCTCGCCGCCGTCGTGCGCGACGCCATCCCGGCCGCCGCCCGCCGCCGGGGTGGTCACCCGGCCAAGCGGACCTTCCAGGCGATCCGCATCGAGGTGAACGCCGAGCTGGAGATCCTCGCCGGTGCGCTCGACGACGCCATCGCCCTGCTGGTGCCCGGGGGCCGCATCGCCGTGCTCGCCTACCACTCGGGCGAGGACCGCATCGTCAAGGAGCGGTTGCGCGTCGCCGCCACCGGTGGGTGCACCTGCCCGCCCGGGCTGCCGTGCGCGTGCGGCGCCGTGCCGTTGGTGCGGCTGCTCAAGCGCGGTGCGTGGAAGCCCTCCGCCGCAGAGATCGCCGCGAACCCGCGGGCCGAGAGCGCTCGGCTGCGAGCTGCCGAGCGGCTGCCGATGCCGGAGGCCGCATGACCGCCGCCCGCGCCGACGCCGCCGCACCGGCGGTCGCCCGGTCGTCGGGTGCACCGCGTGGCCGGCACCTCGTCGTCGTCGAGGAGCAGGTCGATCGACCGCGGCGGGTGCGATGGGGCGCGCTCTCGCTGCTGGTGCTGTTCCTCGCCGTGTTCGGGGTCGTGGTGTTCCAGGCGCTGCTCGTCCAGGCCCAGGGGCGTCTCGACGACGCCGAGCGGGCCATCACGGTCGAAGAGGCGCGGGCCAAGCACCTCCGCCTCGACCTCGCCGGCGCCGAGTCGCCCGAGCGGATCGCCGAGGCGGCCCGCACCCGGTTGGGGATGATCGTGCCGGCCGAGCAGGTCTACCTCCAGCCCGAGCCCAGCGACGAGGCCCGCGCCGCGTTCGACCCGGCCACCCAGCCGGCGCCGTCACCCACCACGACGACGCCGACGGCGCCGGCGGCCGGCGCCGCCGCGGGGGGCACGGCTGGGGCGAGGACGTCCGGCGCCGCCACGACCCCGACGACGGCCAAGGCGGCGGCGCCGACGACGGCTGGGACGTCGAGCTCGTCCGGGAAGACCACGGCGTCGGCGACGGGGGGCACCTCCAGCTCGTCCGGGAAGAGCACGGCGTCGGCGACGGCCGGCACGTCGACCTCGTCGGGCAAGAGCACCACCCCGACGACGGCCAAGACCTCGACCCCCACCTCGGCGCGCGGAGCGGCGCGGTGAGCCGCGGGCGGGGGACGGTGCCGGGCACCACGACGCGTCCACGGCCCCCCACGCCCGCCTCCGGACTCGCCACCACGGCGTCGGCGGCGCGGGCGCGGGTGGCCGCCACCGCGCGCGGGCACGCCGCCGGGCGCCCGACCCGCTCGACGTCTCCCCGCCCCGAGCCGGCCACGCCCCGCACGTCGAAGGGGCGGTCGACGTCGCGGCCGACGTCGGCGTCCCCGTCGGGACGTGGGTCGTCGCGGTCGACGCGGCCGACGTCGGCGCCCCCGTCCTCGCGGTCGTCGTCGGGACGCGGGTCGGGGCGGTCGACGTCGTCGGGGCGGTCGACGTCGCGATCGTCGTCGGCGCCCGCGTCCTCGCGGTCCTCGTCGGGGACGGCGCCCCCGTCGTCGCGGCGCACGGTGCGCATCGACTCCTCGGCCCGCGTCACCGACACGACCCGATCGACCCGATCGACCCGGTCGACGCATGCCGACCGGGTCGGCGAGCCGGCGCCCACCCGCCGCCGTTCCCCGGCCGGTCGCAGCGCCGCCGGCGCCGGACGGCTCGCCGGCCAGGTCGCCGGCGCCGCCGGTCACACCCTGGTCGGCGTCGGTCGCCTCGGTCGTTCGCTGGTGCGCGGGTTCGTGGCACGCACCAGCGCCGCCGGCAGCGATCGGCTCGTCACCACCGTGGAGATGTCGCCCGACCGGCTCCGCACGCGGCTCATCGGCGTGGGGGTCGTGCTCGCCCTGCTGTTCGGCACGGTCGTCGTCCGGCTGGTGAGCCTGCAGGTCCTCAACCCGGCCCCCTACGAGGAGCTGAGCCAGGCCCAGCGGCTGCGCACCGAGCAGCTGGCCGCCGACCGGGGCGCCATCCTCGACCGCAACGGCGTCGAGCTGGCCCTGTCGCTGCCGCAGACGTCGGTCTTCGTCGACCCCCAGCTGGTCACCGATCCCGCCGGCGAGGCGGCCCGCCTCGCCGACGTGCTCGGCACGGACCCTGCCGAGATCGAGCGCAAGATGCGGGCCGACAACCGCTTCGGCTACATCGCCCGCCACGTCCCCGACGACCTGGCCGACAAGGTGAAGGCGCTGGCGCTGCCCGGCGTGGCCTTCCTGCAGGAGCCTCGCCGCTTCACCCCCTCGGGCGACCTCGCCGCCGGGATCGTGGGCACGACCGACGTCGACGGCAACGGGATCTCGGGGCTCGAGCGACAGTTCGCCGACGACCTCACCGGCGAGCCCGGCAAGGTCGTCATCGAGCAGACCCCCGAGGGGCGCACCATCCCGATCGGCGAGAACCAGGTGATCCCCGCGGTCAAGGGCAAGGACCTCGTCCTCACCATCGACCGCAACCTGCAGTTCGACGTCGAGCGGATCCTCGCCGACCAGGTGAAGGCCGCCGGCGCCAAGGGCGCCATCGCCGTGGTGAGCAAGCCTCGCACCGGTGAGATCCTGGCCATGGCCAACGTGCGGGCCGAGCAGAGCTCGGGCGACGTGCGCCCGAGCGCCGACAACGCTGCGCTCACGGGCGTGTACGAGCCGGGCTCGGTGATGAAGCTGGTCGCCGCGGCCGGCGCCATCGAGGACGGCAAGGTCACGCCCGACACGGTGCTCGCCCTCCCGCCGTCTATGACGCTGGGCGGCGCGGAGTTCACCGACGCCGAGGCCCGGGGTGCGGTGGCGTGGCCGGTGTCGAAGGTCATCTCGGAGTCGTCGAACATCGGCACGATCATCCTGGGTCAGAAGCTCGGCCGTGAGCGGGTGGTGCAGTACATGCACGACTTCGGCTTCGGTAGCGGCACCGGCCTCGGCTTCCCGAACGAGCAGGCCGGCGTGGTGCCCGCCGCCAAGGACTGGTGGGACTCCTCGGTGGGCTCGGTGCCGATCGGCCAGGGCGTGTCGGTGACCCCGCTGCAGATGCTGCTCGCCTACAACGTGGTCGCCAACCGCGGCAGCTACGTCCCACCCAAGCTGGTGAACGCCGTCGTCGACGGTGGCGAGCGGCGGCCGACCGAGACGCCGCCGGGGCGCCAGGTGGTCTCGGAGGCGACCGCCGACAAGGTGAACATCATCCTGCGCGACGTGGTCGCGTCCGGAACCGGCAAGAAGGCGGCGGTCCCCGGCTACACGGTGGCCGGGAAGACCGGCACCGCCCGCAAGCCGCTGCCCAACGGCGGCTACACCGACGCCATGGGCGTGACCCACTACGAGGCCACCTTCGTCGGCTTCGCCCCGGCCGAGAACCCCGAGGTGTCGGTCATCGTCATCATCGACGACCCGAGCGGGGGGCAGATCTACGGCGGGACGGTCGCCGCCCCGGCCTTCTCGAAGGTCACCGAGGCGTCGCTGCGGCTGCTCGGCGTGCCTCCACCCGCCGTCGACGTCGCCGCCGGTGGCGGCAGGCCGACTCGAGCCAGCAGGCCAAGGACGCCGGGGTCGCCGCCGACGACACCCCGGCGTTCGAGGTCGGTCCCGACAGGCGCAAGCGGGCGCTGCCGGCCACCGACGCCCTCCCGGCGCCGGTCGGACCCGGTGGCGCCGGCGGCGCCACGACGGGCGCGGTCGGCGCGTCGACCGGCGGTGGGACCGCCACGACCGTGCCGGGCGTCCGATCGGGCGCGTCGCCGCCCACCACCGCCCGCGCCCCGACCTCGGCGACGACGGTCAAGCCGACGACCACCGCCACCGCAGGCTCGGGGAGGCGCTGACGGTGCGCCTCGACGACGCCACCGACCGGTTGGCCGATCGGCGGCTGGTCGGGGACCCCGCCACCGAGGTGACCGACGTGGTCCACGACTCGCGCGACGCCCGGGCCGGGGCGATGTTCGCCTGCCTGGTCGGCGAGCACCACGACGGGCACGACTACGCCGCGCAGGCGACCGCCGCAGGGGCCGCGGCGCTGCTGACCGAGCGGCCCCTCGACCTCGACGTCGCCCAGGTCGTCGTGCCGTCCACCCGCCGGGCCCTCGGCCCGGTCGCCGCCCGCGTCCACGGAGATCCGTCCCGCCGGCTGGCGATGGTGGGGATCACCGGCACCAACGGCAAGACGACCACCGCCGCCCTGGTGCGCGCCGTGCTGGAGCGGGGCGGCCGCCGAGCCGACGTGCTCGGCACGTTGTCGGGCGTGCGCACCACACCGGAGGCACCGGATCTGCAGCGGTGGCTGGCGGCGGCGCTCGACCGCGGGGTCGAGGCGGTGGCCATGGAGGTGTCCTCCCACGCCCTGGCCATGCACCGGGTCGACGCCACCCACTTCGACGTCGCCGTGTTCACCAACCTCAGCCGCGACCACCTCGACTTCCACGGCACGATGGAGGCGTACTTCGAGGCCAAGGCGCGCCTGTTCACCCCCGAGCTGTGCGACCGCGCCGTGGTCAACCTCGACAGCCCGCACGGGCGCCTCCTGCGCGACTCGGCCAGGGTGCCGACGGTGGGCTTCTCGCTCGACGACGCCGAGGACCTGACCCTCGGTCCCGACACCAGCACGTTCCGGTGGCGGGGCCGGCCCGTCGAGCTGCACCTCGGCGGTCGGTTCAACGTCGCCAACGCCCTGGCCGCCGCCACCGCGGCGGCCGAGCTGGGCGTGCCCGACGAGGTGGTGGCCGCCGGGCTCAGCGCTCCGCTCTCCGTGCCCGGACGCTTCGAGCTGGTCGACGCCGGCCAGCCGTTCACGGTGGTGGTCGACTACGCCCACACGCCCGACGGCCTCGAGCAGCTGCTCCTCGCCGCTCGGGAGCTGGCCGGGGGCCACCGGGTCCACGTCGTGTTCGGGTGCGGCGGCGACCGGGACCCCACCAAGCGGTCGCCGATGGGGGAGGTGGCGGCCCGCCTGGCCGATCGAGTAGTCCTGACGGCGGACAACTCCCGTGGGGAGCGCACCGACGACATCATCGCCACCGTGAAGCAGGGATACGAGACCGTCCTCGAGCGCCGCTCCTCAGACCTCGTGGTGGAACCCGACCGGGCGCGGGCGATCCGCGTCGCGATCGCCGAGGCCGACCCGGGCGACCTCGTCGTGATCGCCGGCAAGGGCCACGAGACCGGCCAGACCTCGGGGGGCGTGACCGTGCCCTTCGACGACCGGGAGGTCGCCCGACGGGTGCTGACCGAGGGCATCACCCGGTGATCCGCCTCCTGCTGGCCGGCGCCCTGGCCCTCATCTCGTCGCTGCTCGGCACGAAGCTCCTCATCGGGGTGCTCACCCAGCGCCGCATCGGCCAGCCCATCCACGAGGACCTCGTCGAGTCCCAGCAGACCAAGGCGGGCACCCCGACCATGGGCGGCATCGCCATCGTGGCCTCGGCCACCTTCGCCTACGTGGTGAGCGACGTCGTGCTCAAGCTCACCGATCGACCCGGGGTGTTCACCTACACCGGGATGATCACCATGGCGGCCATCGTCGGCGCCGGCATCGTCGGGTTCCTCGACGACTGGATCAAGGTCCGGCGCGAGCGCAACCTCGGCCTCAACAAGCGCATGAAGGTCCTCGGGCTGCTGGCGGTGGCCTTCGGCTTCGCCGTCGCCGTCGTCCAGCTCACGGCCCAGCACACCACGCTCAGCTTCACCCGCTACGACCTCCCCGGCTGGGAGCTCACCAAGCCCGGGTGGGTGTTCCTCGCCGTCGTGCTCATCCTGGCCGCCACCAACGCCGTCAACCTCACCGACGGCATGGACGGGCTGGCCGGCGGCTCGGCCGCCTTCGCCTTCGGCGCCTACACCGTGGTCGGGTTCTGGGCGTTCCGCCACCCCCAGATCTACGACACGCCCCACGCCCTCGACCTCGCCGTCATCAGCATCGCCATGCTGGGGGCCTGCGTCGGCTTCCTCTGGTGGAACGCGGCCCCGGCCCGCATCTTCATGGGCGACACCGGCTCGCTCGCCATCGGCTCGGCGCTCGCCTGCCTCTCGCTCAGCCTCAACACCGACCTGCTGCTCATCATCATCGGTGGGCTGTTCGTGCTGGAGACGACCTCGGTCATCGTCCAGGTCACCAGCTTCCGCCTGTTCGGGGGCCGCCGCGTGTTCCGCATGGCCCCCATCCACCACCACTTCGAGCTGGTGGGCTGGCCCGAGACGACGGTCATCATCCGGTTCTGGATCCTCGCCGGCCTGCTCACCGCCTTCGGGCTCGGGATCTTCTACTACGACTACATCTCGATCCCCGGGGTCACCGAGTGAGCCGGTGCCGCGGAAGGTGCGACCGCCGTCGAGGTGTCGCCCCGTGAGCCTCGAGCGGCCCCTCGTGGTGGGGCTGGCCGTGACCGGGGAGGCGATGGCCTCGGCGCTGCGGCGACGGGGCAGCGACGTCGTCGTGGTCGACGACCATCCCACGGACGCCGTGCGGACCCGAGCAGAATTGCTCGCCGTGGAGCTGGTGGAGGCGCCCGACGACGCGCAGCTGGCCGCCCTCGTGGGCGGGTGCACCGCCGTGCTGCCGAGCCCGGGCGTGCCCGACCGCCATCCGGTGTTCCGGGCGGCGCACGAGCGCGGGATCGGGATCCTGTCGGAGTTCGACCTCGCCCGGACCTGGGACCACCGGCCGGTGCTGGCGGTCACCGGCACCGACGGCAAGACCACCGTCACGACCATGGTCACCGACATGCTGGTCGCCTCCGGGCGAGCGGCGGTGGCGGCGGGCAACACCGAGGTGCCCCTGGTGGCCGCCATCGACGATCCCGACGTGGAGGTGTTCGTCGTCGAGGCGTCGTCGTTCCGCCTCGGCCACACCCGCCACTTCCACCCGCGGGTCGGCACGTGGCTCAACTTCGCCCCCGACCACCTCGACGTGCACGCCACCCTGCACGCCTACGAGGCGGCCAAGGCGCGGGTGTGGGCCGAGCTCGACACCGCCGCCGGCGCGGTGGCGGTGGCCAACGCCGACGATCCGGTGGTGATGCGCAACGTGGTGCCGGCCAACCGCACCCGCACCTTCTCCCTCCACCGGACCGACGCCGACTACGTCGTGGCCGACGGCGCGCTCCGGGGACCCGGGGGCGACGAGCTGGCGCCGATCGACGAGCTGCCCCGCGACCTGCCCCACGACCTGGCCAACGGGCTCGCTGCCGCGGCCACCGCCGTGCCGGGCGGGGCCACGCCCGACGGGGTCCGCGCCGTGCTGACCACGTTCCGCAACCTGCCCCACCGGGTCGAGCTGATCGGCGAGCGCGACGGCGTGCGGTGGTTCGACGACTCCAAGGCCACCGCCCCGCACGCCACGCTCGCCGCCCTCGCCGGGTTCGACTCCGCCGTGCTCGTCGCCGGGGGCCGCAACAAGGGCCTCGACCTCGGCGAGCTGGCCGGCGCCAGCGACCGGCTCCGCGCCGTGGTGGCCATCGGCGAGGCGGCCCCGGAGGTCGCCGCCGCCTTCGACGGCCGCCGACCCGTCGTGGTGGCGGGGTCGATGGCCGACGCGGTCGAGGCCGCCGCCGGGCTCGCCCGACCGGGCGACGCCGTCGTGCTGTCGCCGGGGTGCGCGTCGTTCGACTGGTATGCGTCCTACGCCGCCCGGGGTGACGACTTCACCGCGACGGTGCGCCGCCTCGTGCTCGACCCCGGGGGGTCGGGCGCGTGACGGCCACCCGACGAGAGCGGCCGACCCGGGGGTCGGCGTCGCGCGCCCATCGCGGCCGGTGGCCCCTGCCGTCCGCCGCTCCCGCCGGCCGACGGTCCCCCGAGTTCCTCGGGCTGTTCGGCCTGCTGGTGGTGCTCAACGTCGTCGGGCTGGTGATGATCCTGTCGGCGTCGTCGGTCACCTCCCTGTACGACTACGGCTCGCCCTGGTACCAGTTCACCCGCCAGCTCATGTGGCTCGCCATCGCCGGGGTGGCCTTCGTGCTCTCGCTGCGCACCGACTACCGCAGCTGGCGCACGTGGACCAAGTGGCTGCTGCGGATCTCCATCGGGCTGCTGGTGCTCGTGCTCGTGCCCCACGTCGGCGTGGAGGTGAACGGCTCCTCGCGCTGGCTCGGCTGGGGGCCGGCGCGCATCCAGCCCTCGGAGATCGCCAAGCTCGCCATGCTCCTCTACGTCGCCGACCTGCTGGCGCGCCGCTCGCACCGCATCGGCGACACCCGGCTCAGCTTCCGGCCCGTGCTGGTCATCCTCGGCGGGGTGTCGGTGCTGATCATGTTGCAGCCCAACCTGGGCACGACGCTGCTGATCTTCGCCATCGTGTTCGTGATGCTCGTCGTCGCCGGGGTGCCGGGCCGACACCTCGCCCTGCTGGCCGGTGCCGCCGGTGCCGCCGGGGCCGCCTTCGCCGTGCTCACGCCATGGCGGATGCGGCGCCTGATGGCGTTCCGCGATCCCTGGGCCGACCCGCACAACACGGGCTACCAGAACCTGCAGTCCAACGCCGCGCTGGCCAACGGCGGGTTCACCGGCACGGGCATCGGCATGGGCCGGGCCAAGTACGGCTTCCTGCCCGAGGCTCACACCGACTTCATCTTCTCGGTGCTCGGTGAGGAGACCGGCTTCATCGGCGGCGTGCTCCTGCTGGCCCTGTTCGTGGCCTTCGGTGTGCTCGGCATCCGCGTCGCCCTGCGGGCGCCCGATCGCTACGGCACCCTCGTCGCCATCGGCATCACCACCTGGTTCCTCTTCCAGGCCTTCGTCAACATCGGCGCCGCGGTCGGTGTGCTGCCCGTCGTCGGCGTGCCGTTGCCCTTCGTCTCCTTCGGGGGGTCCTCGCTCGTGGTCAACATGGTCGCCGCCGGGATCCTGCTGAACGTCGCCCGCCACAGCGGAGCCGGCGGCCGCGGGCTCGCCCGCGCCGCCTGAGCGGGCGCCGCGGATGGGCACCTTCGCCGTCATCGCCGCCGGCGGGACCGGCGGCCACGTCGTGCCCGGGCTGGCCGTCGCCCGCGCCCTCCTCGAGCGCGGCCACCGGGCCGAGGAGCTGCACTTCGTCGGCAGCGAGCGGGGCATCGACGCCGAGCTGGTGCCCGCCGCCGGGTTCCCGCTGACGACCCTGCCCGGCCGCGGCATCGAGCGCCGGCTCAGCCTGGCCGCGGTGCGGGCCGCGCTCGGCCTCGTCGTCGGCGTGCTGCGCGGCGTGGCGGTCGTGCGGCGGCTGCGACCGTCGGTCGTCGTGGTGTTCGGCGGCTACGCCGCGGTGCCGTGCGTCGTCGGCGCCGTGGTGTGGCGCATCCCGATGGTGGTCGTCGCCCGCGACGCCCGTGCCGGCGCCGCCGACCGCCTCGCCGCCCGCTTCGCCCGGGCGTGCGCCGTGCCCTTCGTCGACACCGACCTGCCCCGGGCCGTCGTCACGGGCAACCCGGTGCGCGCCGAGGTCCTCGCCGTCGACGCCGAGCGGGACCGGTCGGCGGCTCGCGAGGAGCTGGGCCTGCCCGCCGACCGCACGGTGGTGGCGGTGTTCACCGGGTCGCTGGGCTCGGCGCGCGTCAACGCCGCGGTGGCGGAGCTGGCCCGCCGATGGCGCGACCGCGACGACCTCGCCGTCCGCCACGTCGTCGGGACCCGCGACTTCGACCGCTACGCGGCGACGCCGCCCGAACTGGAGCCCGGTGGGCTGGTGTACCAGCTCGTGCGGTACGAGGACCGCATGGACCTGCTGCTGGCCGCCGCCGACGTCGCCGTGACGCGCGCCGGCGGCGCCACCGTCGCCGAGCTGGCGGTGGTGGGGCTGCCGGCGGTGCTGGTGCCGCTGCCCATCGCCACCCGCGACCACCAGACCGCCAACGCCAGGGCCCTGGTCGACGCCGACGCCGCCGTGCTCGTGCCCGACGCCGAGCTCGACACCGACCGGCTCGCTGCCGAGCTGACGCCGCTGGTCGACGACCCGGCTCGGCGGTCCGCCATGGCGGCCGCAGCCCGTAGGCTCGGGCGGCGCGACGCCGCCGATCGGGTCGCCGACCTCGTGGAGGAGCACGCCCGCCGTGGCTGACGATCGCACCGCCGACCTGTCGCTCGCCACCCCCCGCGCCGTGCACGTGGTGGGGGTCGGCGGTGCCGGGATGAGCGCCATCGCCTCGGTGCTGGCGGCGATGGGCCACCGGGTCTCGGGCAGCGACCTCAAGGACTCGCCCGGCCTCGACCGGCTCCGGGCCGACGGCGTCGACGTCGTCGTCGGCCACGACGCGGCCAACGTCGGTGACGCCGTGGAGCTGGTCACCATCTCCACGGCCGTGCCCGCCACCAACCCCGAGGTCAGGGCGGCCGAGGGTCGCGGGCTGCCGGTCCTGCGGCGGGCCGACGTGCTCGCCGCCATCGCCGCCACCCGGGCGACGGTCGCCGTGGCAGGCACCCACGGCAAGACGACCACGTCGTCCATGCTGGCCCTCGTCCTGGTGGAGGCCGGGCTCCACCCCTCGTTCATCATCGGCGGCGAGGTCAACGAGATCGGCTCGGGCGCGGTGTGGGACCACGGCGAGTGGTTCGTGGTGGAGGCCGACGAGAGCGACGGCACCTTCCTCGAGCTGCCGCGACGGGCGGCGATCGTGACCAACGTCGAGCCCGACCACCTCGAGCACTGGGGTGGCGTCGAGGGGCTCTACGCCGCCTTCGACCGCTTCGTCGGTGAGACCGACGGCCCGGTGGTGATGTGCGCGGACGACGCCGAGGCGGCCCGGCTCGCCGCCCGGCACGGCGCCGTCACGTACGGCACCGCCGACGGCGCCGACTACCGGATGGTCGGCCTCGAGTCGAGCCGGCAGGGCACCCGCTTCGCGGTCGAGCACGAGGGCGTCGAGGTCGGCCGGGTGTCGCTGCCCCTGACCGGCGAGCACAACGCCCGCAACGCCTGCGCGGCGATGGTGATGGGGCTGCAGCTGGGCGCCTCGGCCGACGCCGCCGCCCGCGCCCTCGCCAGCTTCGCCGGCGTCGCCCGGCGCTTCCAGTACCGGGGCGAGGCGGCCGGGGCCACCTTCGTGGACGACTACGCCCACCTGCCCACCGAGGTGCGGGCGGCCCTGGCTGCGGCCCGGGACGGGGGCTGGTCGCGCATCGTGTGCGTGTTCCAGCCCCACCGCTACTCCCGCACCGCCGCGCTGTGGCCCGAGTTCGCCGACGCGTTCGGCGACGCCGACGTGCTCGCCGTCACCGACGTCTACCCGTCGGGCGAGGCGCCCCGGCCGGGCATCAGCGGCAAGCTCGTCGCCGACGCCGTCCTCGACGCCCATCCCTGGCGACGCCTGGCCTACCTGCCCTCCCTCGACGACGTCACCGGCTTCCTGCGGCGGGAGCTGCGTCCGGGCGACCTGTGCCTCACCCTCGGCGCGGGCGATCTCACCGTCGTGCCCGACCGGGTCCGGGAGGCGCTGGGTGCCGTCGGCTGAGGTCGCCGACCGGCTCGACGCGGCCGCCGCCCGGCTGGGGGCGCGGGCTCGCCGGGACGTGGCCCTCGGTCCGCTCACGACCTATCGGGTGGGCGGGTCCGCCGCCCTGTTCGTGCGCCTCGAGGACGACGCCGACCTCGCGGTCGTCCGCGACGTCGTGCGCGAGACCGCGGTCGCCACCCTCGTGGTCGGCAAGGGCTCGAACCTGCTGGTGGCCGACGCCGGCTTCGCCGGCCTGGCCCTGCAGCTCGGCGAGGGCTTCGCCACCGTCACCGTCGAGGGCACCACCGTGCGAGCCGGTGCCGCCGCGGCCTTGCCGGTGGTGGCACGGCGCACGGCCGCCGCCGGGCTCACCGGCTTCGAGTGGGCCGTGGGCGTGCCCGGGTCGATCGGCGGCGCGGTGCGCATGAACGCCGGCGGGCACGGGTCGGACATGGCCGCGTCGCTCACGAGGGTCCGCGTCCTGGACCTGCGCAGCGGCGAGGATGGAGTGGTGCCCGCGGCCGCCCTGGACCTGTCCTACCGCCACGCCGACCTCGCCCCCCACCAGCTGGTGGTGTGGGCCGAGCTCGCCCTGGCGGCAGGGGATCGCGCCGCGAGCGAGGCGGCCATCGCCGAGGTCGTGCGGTGGCGGCGCGAGCACCAACCGGGCGGGCCCAACGCCGGCTCGGTCTTCACCAACCCCGAGGGGGACTCGGCGGGTCGTCTCATCGACGCCGCCGGCCTCAAGGGCCACCGCATCGGCACGGCCGAGGTCTCGCCGAAGCACGCCAACTTCATCCAGGCCGACGAGGGTGGCTCGGCCGACGACGTCTTCGCCCTGATGGCGTTCGTGCGCCGCACCGTGCGCGAGCGGTTCGGGGTGGACCTGCACCCCGAGACGCGCCTCGTGGGCTACCCGGACGAGCCGGGCGTCCCCGCCGCCGGGGGCTGTTGATGCCGGCGCTGCTCACCCGGGGTGAGCCACGCCAGGCGGCCGACGACGGGATCGATCCCCGCCTGCGGGCGCGGCGCGACGAGGTGTCGCGCGACCTCGGTCGTCGTCGCCGGCGGCGGTGGAAGGTGCTCGCCGGGCTCGTCGTGCTCGCCGTCGGCGCCTACGGGGTGTCGCGCACCGCGCTGCTCGACGTCGACCAGGTCGTCGTGCAGGGCGTGGACCCGCCGTCGTCGGACCAGGTGATCGAGGCCTCGGGCGTGCGCACCGGCGTGCCCCTGCTCGACGTCGACGGCGGCGAGGTGGCCACCCGGGTCGAGCAGCTGCCCTGGGTGCGGTCGGCCACCGTCGACCGGGGATGGGACGGCACCGTCGCCATCGAGGTCACCGAGCGCACGGCCGAGCTCCAGCTCGCCGACGGCCAGGGCGGCTGGCTCGCCGTCGACGGCGACGGGCACGTCCTGGGCGCGGGCGCCCAGCCGGCACCGGCGCTGCCCCAGGTCCAGGGGGTGGCCCCGGCCGCGGTGGGCGGGACCGTCGATCCGAAGGTGCGCGACGCCGTGGCGGTGGCCCGCGCCCTGACGCCGGCCCTGCGCACCCGCGTGACGTCCATCGCGCTCGTCCCGGACGGCTCGATCGAGCTCGGGCTGCGCCCGAGCGGCCGGGTCCGGTGGGGACGGGCGGACGCCCTCGCCGCCAAGGTCGAGGCCCTGCAGGTGCTGTTCGGCCAGGTGGACCTGCGCGACCTGTGCGGGATCGACGTGCGGGTGCCCCAGGCGCCGGTGTTGACCAGGAGCCAGCCGTGCGCCTAGGGTTTCGCCCCATAGCAGAGGTTGAAAGAAGTCTCAACCTTCTGTCGAGGGTCAGGCCGGGGGGCGACGCCGGCACCCGGGTCCGGGGGGTGCACACCGATGGCTGACCGGTCTGACCGGCTCTTCGATGTGGACGAGCTGGACACGGGCGCGTCGGCGACGCGGCGGCCGGCGGCGACGCGGCCGCCGGGTGCGGCGGCCACCCCCGAACCTGCACCCTCGAAGCCGAAGTCCTCGAAGAAGCCCAAACCCTCGACCAGACCTTCACCCTCGACCAGCACCCCGCCGGCGCCGAAGCCCGCTTCGCGCCCGGCACCCAGCGCGGAGGACGTACACGACATGGCCGGCAACCCCCAGAACTACCTGGCTGTCATCAAGGTCGTCGGTGTCGGTGGCGGCGGCTGCAACGCCGTCAACCGCATGATCGACGCCGGCCTCAAGGGCGTCGAGTTCATCGCCGTCAACACCGACGCCCAGGCGCTGCTCATGAGCGACGCCGACGTCAAGCTCGACATCGGGCGGGAGTCGACCCGGGGCCTCGGCGCCGGCAGCGATCCCGAGGTCGGGCGGGCGGCCGCCGAGGCGCACCGCGAGGAGATCGAGGAGGTCCTCAAGGGGGCCGACATGGTGTTCATCACCGCCGGCAAGGGCGGCGGCACCGGCACCGGCGCGGCCCCCGTCATCGCCGAGATCGCCAAGCAGCTGGGCGCGCTGACCATCGGGGTGGTCACCCGGCCGTTCGGCTTCGAGGGACGCCGCCGGGCGGTGCAGGCCGAGCAGGGCATCCAGCGGCTGAAGGAGAAGGTCGACACCCAGATCGTCATCCCCAACGACCGCCTGCTCACCGTCTCCAACGACAAGACCTCGGTGCTGAACGCCTTCAAGATGGCCGACGAGGTGCTGCTGCAGGGTGTGCAGGGCATCACCGACCTCATCACCACGCCCGGTCTGATCAACACCGACTTCGCCGACGTGAAGATGATCATGAGCGACGCCGGCTCGGCCCTCATGGGCATCGGCTACGGCTCGGGCGAGGGCCGGGCCCTCACCGCCGCCCGGGCCGCCATCTCCTCGCCCCTGCTCGAGGCCTCCATCGAGGGCGCCCGCGGCATCCTGCTCACCATCGCCGGCGGGTCCGACCTCGGCCTGTTCGAGGTGAACGAGGCCGCCGAGGTCATCCACGGCGTCGCCCACCCCGACGCCAACATCATCTTCGGCACCGTCATCGACGACGAGATGGGCGACGAGGTGCGGGTCACCGTCATCGCCGCCGGCTTCGACCGGTGGGACGAAGGCCGGGAGTCGGCCCGGGCGACGGGCGCGGGTGGGCTCATCCGGCCGTCCACGCCCGAGCCGGTGCGCGACGTGTTCGGCACGGTCGAGGAAGAAGACGACGAGCTCGGCGACGGCGACGACGACTTCGACGTGCCGTCGTTCCTCAAGTAGGTGCCCGTCGGCGCCGGCCCGGCGGCGCCGGCTCCGGTCGCCGTGCTCCCCGACGGCTCGACGGTGCACGTGCGCACCACCACCCGGGCCGACGGCGACCTGCAGATCGATCTCCCGGCCGACGTGCTGGCGGCGCGCCGGCGGGCCGTGGCCGACCGACCCTGGGTCTGGCTGCGCCAGGTGCACGGGGCCGAGGTGGTGACCGCGCGCGGCGACGTCGCCCACCTCTGCGGCCGACCGGCCGATGCGGCCGTGACGGCCGAGCCGGGCATCGTGCTGGCCGTGCACACCGCCGACTGCGCGCCGATCGCCCTGTGGAGCCCCGAGGGCGTGGTCGGCGCCGTCCACGCCGGCTGGCGGGGGCTGGCCGCCGGCGTGGTCGAGGCGGCGGTGGCGGCCATGCGCGACCTCGGCGCGACCGAGGTCGCCGGCTGGCTGGGGCCCTGCATCCGCGCCGAGTGCTACGAGTTCGGCGACGGCGACCTGGCCCGCATCGCCGACGACCTCGGCCCCACCGTCGTGGGGCGCACGGCCCAGGGCCACGCCGCGCTCGACCTGCCCGCCGCGGTGGTGGTCGCCACCACCCGGGCCGGCGTCGCCCGCCTCGACGGCGACGGCGGCTGCACGCGCTGGCCGCGACCGCTGGTTCTCCCACCGTGGCGGCGATGTCGGACGCCAGGCCACGCTGGTGTGGCGGGAGCCCGCCTCGTGAGCGGCGCCGCGGCGGACCGCGCCCCGATCGTGGACCCCGCCGAGGTCGCCGACCGGGTGGCCCACGTCCGCGACCGGATCGCCGCCGCGGGCGGTGACGTCGACCGGGTCCGGCTCGTCGCGGTCACCAAGGGCTTCGGGGTCGACGTGGTGCGAGCCGCCCTGGCGGCCGGGCTGACCGACCTGGGGAGAGCTACGCCCAGGAGCTGGTCGCCAAGGTCGAGGCCCTGGCCGCCGGCGCACCGCCGGCGGGCCCTCCGCGCTGGCACTTCATCGGGCGCCTCCAGCGCAACAAGGTGCGCGCGCTGGCGCCGATCGTGCACCTGTGGCAGAGCGTCGACCGGGCCGAGCTCGGTCACGAGATCGCCCGTCGGGCGCCGGGTGCGGCCGTGCTGGTGCAGGTCAACATCACCGACGAGCCCCAGAAGGGCGGGTGCCCCCTCGGCGAGGTCGACGCGCTGGTCGCCGAGCTGGCCGCCGGCGGCCTCGAGGTCCGGGGGCTGATGGGGGTCGGGCGGTTCGGCGACCCCGCCGCCACCCGCGCCGGCTTCGCGGCCCTCGTCGCGGCCGCCGAGCGACTCGGCCTCCCCGAGCGGTCGATCGGCATGACCGACGACCTCGAGCTCGCCGTGGCGGCCGGCGCCACGATGGTCCGGGTGGGCCGCGACCTGTTCGGGGAGCGCCCCCGCCGATGACCCTGCGGCGACCTGCAGCGACCACCGTGGACCCGGTTCTCGGCCCCGGTTCGACGCAACGGGGGGCGACCGTGCGAGACTAGGGGGCCGCCGAGGAGGAACGATGGCTTCGACATGGCGACGGGCGATGCTCTACCTGGGCCTCGGACCCGACGACGAGTACGACGAGTACGAGACGGCATCGCCGGCGGCCGCGCCGGCCGAGGTGCCGGCGCGCGAGTCCTCGGCCGTCACCACCCGTCCGGCGACCTCGTCGGTGACCGCCCGCCCGGCGGCCCCGGCCAAGGCCAAGCCGGCCACGTCCCGCCCGGCTCCGCCCCCCGCCGCCGACGAGGGGCCCCGTCCGGCCCCGGCCAAGGCCAAGCCGGCCCCGCCACCACCGGTGGCGGCCGCACGTCCGGCGCCGCCCAAGGCCAAGCCGGCGCCCCCCAAGCCGGCCCCGCCGGCGGCGGCCCCGCCGCCCAAGAAGGCGTCGCCGGCCCGGGCCAAGGCCAAGGCGGCGCCCCCGCCGCCGGCCCGCAGCCGCCCGGCCCCGCCCCCGCCCGAGCTCGACGAGACGCGCGCCGCCCCGCCGCCGCCCGAGCCGAAGCAGCCGCGACCGGTGGTGCGCCCGGTGCCGGCCAACATCAAGCCCCACGTCGTCACGCCGGGGCACTTCAACAACGCCCAGGAGATCGCCGACCGCTTCAAGGCGAACCAGCCGGTCATCGTGAACCTGCAGGGCGCCGACCGCGAGCTGGCCCGCCGCGTCATCGACTTCTCCAGCGGCCTGTGCTACGGCCTCGGCGGGCACATGGAGAAGGTCGCCAACCAGGTGTACCTGCTCTCGCCGGCCAACGTGGAGGTCTCCGCCGAGGAGCGGCGTCGCGCCCTCGAGCGCGGCCTGGTCGACGCCTGACCGCCGGGATCCGCCGTGGCCATCGTCCGGTTCGTCCTGCAGGCCTACCTCCTGCTGCTCTTCGTGCGGATCGTGCTGTCCTGGTTCCCCATCTCCGAGGGGAGCCCGGTGGCGGGCATCTACCGGGCGCTGTACGCGGTCACCGAGCCCGTGCTCGCCCCGTTGCGCCGGGTGCTGCCGCCCGTGCAGCTCGGCGGGGTGGCGCTCGACCTCTCGCCGATCATCGTCGTGCTGGTGATCAGCATCCTGCTCAACGCCCTCTGAGCCGCGCACCTGCTCGGCGGGCACCCGCCGCGGCTCCAGCGGCCGGGCGGCCGGCGCGCCGCGGCGCCGACGGCACGCCATCACGAACCGCCTGGCCGGCGCGCTACTAGCATCGTGCGCCATGGACGCACCGCTGATCGTGACCAACGTCGAGTTCTCCGAGGTCAGGAAGGGCTACGACCCCGAGGAGGTCGACAACTACCTGCGCGGCGTCGACCAGCGCCTCGCCCAGGTGCACGACATGCTGCGTGACGCGGTGGAGCGGGCCGAGGCGGCCGAGGCGAAGCTGGCCGAGGCCATGCGGGCCAAGGCCACCGCCGACCAGACCGCCGCCGAGGCGCTCGTCCGGGCCACCGAAGCCGAGCAGAAGCTGGCCGAGGGTGGCGGCGACGACGGCACCGACGCCATGAAGAAGATGCTGATGCTGGCCCAGCGCACGGCCGACTCGGCGGTCGAGGAGGCCCAGGCGTCGGCCAAGAACATCGTCGCCGACGCCCGGTCCAAGTCCGCCGAGATCGTCGCCGAGGCCGAGAACCGCTCCGAGCGCATCCTGGTCGAGGCGCAGAAGGTGGCCGACGAGCTGCGACAGGAGCGCACCGCCGCCATCGCCGAGGAGGTCGACACGCTGCAGTCGCGCAAGGCCGACCTGCTCACCGACATCGAGGCGCTCGAGACCTACCTCGAGGACCACCGCGTGCGGCTGCGCTCGGGGGTCGAGGCGATCACGGCCCTGCTCGAGGGCGACCTGCGCCTCGAGGACCGCCCGGTCGTGCACCCGGATCCGTCGTCGGCCGCCGAGCCGGTCCGTCCGTCGCCGGCGACGTCGGCACCGGCGCCGACCACCGGCCCGACACCGGTCGCGGTCGGCGCGGCCGAGCCGGCGGCGCGGCCGGCCACCACGGTCGGCGACCTGCAGGAGGCCCCGGCTCCCGCCACGCCGGCCGAGTCGGCCGACGCCGACGACGAGGGGCCGGAGGCGCCGGCGGCCGGCGGGCCGGCACCCGAGGCGGCGAAGGAGCCGGCCCCGAGCCCGCGCGTGACGACGTCGCGGCGGGTGGCCCCCCACCCAGCCGATCAGCGCGGTGCAGGCGGCCGCGGGCGAGCCCACGCCGTCGCAGGCGGTGCCCATCGTCGCCGCCGAGGCCCCGGCCGAGGGGGGCGACGACGAGGCCATGCGCCGCTTCTTCGACGACGACCTCGAGGTCTCCGACGAGAAGAAGGGTGGGCTGTTCCGCAAGAAGTAGCCGCTCCAGTCTCGGCGCCGGTGGTCTCCTAGGCTGCCGAGCCGGACTCGACCGCTCGAGCCCGGCCTGTGAGCGACGAGCAGCTCTGCTGCCCGGGGCCTCGGGGTGGCGCCCGTGGAGGTGATCGCCATGTCCCTGCTGGCTCTGCTGTTCGCCGCCCTGGTCTTCCCGGCTGCGCTGGCCCTCGGATAGCCGCCCAGCAGGTGGAGCCTGCCGGTCGCCGGCCGCCGGGAGCACGGCGGGGCGCGACCGTGCTCAGGCGCGGTGAGCGTGACCCGCACCGGCAGGCCGTCGACGGTGAGCTCGCCTCGCCGGGCCCGAAGGTGAGCGTCGTCGCCAGCACCTCGGCGGCGATGGTGGCCTCGTGGGCCTCGATGGCCGGGCGCAGCGCCTCGTCGGGCTGCAGCGTGAGCTCGATCCGGTCGGCGATGGCGAACCCGGCGTCCTTGCGCAGGTCGTTGAGGGCCCGGATGAGCTCGCGGGCCGTGCCCTCGGCCCGCAGGTCGTCGTCGACCTCGAGGTCGAGCGCCACCGCCCAGCCCTCGTCCTCGGCCAGGGCGAACGCCTCGTGGTGGCTGGCCCGCAGCTCGACGTCGTCGCGCCCGAGCCGCTCGCCCGCCACCTCGATGGCGCCGGTGGCCTCCAGCTCGGCCTGCAGCGCGGTGCCGTCGGCGGCGGCGAGCGCCTCCTTGACGTCGTTGACCCGCTTGCCGAGCCTGGGTCCGAGCGCCTTGAAGTTGGGCACGACCGTCCAGCGCATCAGCCCCGACAGCGTGTCGATGTCCTCGAGGCGCTTGACGTTGAGCTCGCCGACGATCTCCTGCTCGACCTCGCCGTGCAGGTCGATGCCCGGGTGCAGCAGCAGGGCGCGGGGGAGGGGTTGGCGGGTCTTCACCTTGGAGTCCGTGCGGGCCGCCCGGCCGAGGGCCACCAGCCGGCGGGCGGCCGCCATCTGGGCGGCCAGGTCGGCATCGGTGCGACCGGCCGGGGTCGGCCAGTCGGCCAGGTGCACCGAGGTCTCGCCGGTGAGCGTGGTGAAGATCTCGTCGGCGAGGAACGGGCAGAACGGGGCCAGCAGCTTCGCCACGGTGACGAGGCACTCGTGCAGGGTGGCGTGGGCGGCGGGGTCGCTGCTCTTCCAGAACCGGGGCCGGCTGCGCCGCACGTACCAGTTGGACAGGTCGTCGACGAAGGTGCTGAGGCGGCTGGCGGCGGCGAAGGCGTCGAAGCCCTCCAGGTGGGCGGTCACCTCGGCGACCGTGGCGTCGAGCTCGGACAGCACCCACCGGTCGAGCACGTGGGTGGCCGGGGCCGTCGGCTCCTCACCGGGCGTCCAGCCGTCGAGGTCGGCGTAGGTGGCGAAGAACGAGAAGCAGTTCCACAGCGTGAGCAGCGTCTGGCGGGTGGCCTCGCGGATGCCCTCCTCGTAGACGCGGCGCGCCGTCCACGGCTGGCCCGCCGAGAAGAAGTACCAGCGCAGGGCGTCGGCACCGAGCGAGCCGAAGATGTCCCAGGGATCGATGACGTTGCCCTTGGACTTGGACATCTTCTGGCCCTGCTCGTCGACGACGAGGGCCAGGCAGACCACGTTCTTGTACGGCGTCGAGTCGAACACGAGGCTGTTGACGGCCAGCAGCGAGTAGAACCACCCCCGCGTCTGGTCGATGGCCTCGCAGATGAAGTCGGCGGGGAAGGCGGCCTCGAACGCCTCGTCGCCCTCGAACGGGTAGTGCTGCTGGGCCGAGGGCATCGAGCCGGAGTCGAACCAGGCGTCGAGCACCGGCTCGAGCCGGCGAGCGGTGCCGGTGCAGCCGTCGCCGGTGCAGGCGAAGGTGACGTCGTCGACGTAGGGGCGGTGCAGGTCGAGGTCGGCGAGGTCGGTGCCGGTGCGCTCGGCCAGCTCGGCCACCGAGCCGATGCAGGTGTCGGTGCCGCAGTCGTCGCAGCGCCAGATCGGCAGCGGCGTGCCCCAGTACCGGTCCCGCGACAGCGCCCAGTCGATGTTGCCCTCGAGCCAGTTGCCGAAGCGGCCGTGCTTGATGTTGTGCGGGTGCCAGCCGATCCTCTCGTTCTCCCGCAGCAGCACGTCGCGCTGCTCGGACGTGCGCACGAACCACGAGGTCTTGGCCCAGTAGATGAGGGGCGTCCCACACCGCCAGCAGTGCGGGTAGCTGTGCTCGTAGGGCAGCTCGCGCACCAGCAGGCCCCGGCCGTCGAGGTCGGCGATGATGCCGGCGTCGGCGTCCTTGACGAACACGCCCCGCCACGGCGTGACCCGCTCGTCGAAGGCGCCGTCCCCGTCGACCGGGTTGAGCACGGGAAGCCCCTGCTCCCGGCAGGCCCGGGCGTCGTCCTCGCCGAAGGCGGGGGCCAGGTGGACGATGCCGGAACCGTCGTCGGTGCTCACGAAGTCGGCGGTGAGCACCCGCCAGGAGCGGTCGGCGAGGTCGGGATCGGAGACCTCGAGCAGCTCGAAGGGCCGTTGGTAGCGCCGTCCCGCCAGCTCGGTGCCGGGGAAGCGGGCCACGATCCGGTCCTCGGCGCCCTCGGGCAGGCGGGCGACGGCGGCGATCAGGTCGCGGCCCTGCGCCCCGAACACCTCGGCGGGGACCCGGGCGTACTCGATGTCGTCGCCGACCGCCGCGGCCACGTTGGAGACGAGCGTCCACGGCGTGGTGGTCCACACGAGCAGGTCGGCGTCGTCGTCGGCGAGCGGGAACCGCACGTAGATCGAGGGATCGACCACGTCGCGGTAGGCCCCGGGCTGGCCCAGCTCGTGGCTCGACAGCGCGGTGCCGCACCGTGAGCAGTAGGGCACGACCCGATGGCCCTCGTAGAGCAGGCCCTTGTCCCACATCTGGCGCAGCAGCCACCAGACCGACTCGATGTAGTCGTTGGTGAGCGTCCAGTAGGCGTCGGCGGTGTCGATCCACACGCCGGAGCGCTCGGTGAGGCGGCTCCAGTCCCCGACGTAGCGGGTGACCGATTCCCGGCACCGGCGGTTGAACTCGGCGATGCCGTAGGCCTCGATGTCGTGCTTGGTCGACAGGCCGAGCTCCTTCTCGACCTCGAGCTCGACCGGCAGCCCGTGGCAGTCCCACCCCCCCTTGCGGGGCACGCGCTTGCCCCGCATCGTCTGGAAGCGGGGGTAGAGGTCCTTGAAGACCCGGGCCCAGACGTGGTGCAGGCCCGGACGGCCGTTGGCGGTGGGCGGGCCCTCGTAGAAGATCCACGGCTCGCCGTCCTTGCGCAGCCTCCGCACCGTGTCGATGACGTCGTGCTCGCGCCAGCGATCGAGGGCGCGCGCCTCGAGTGCGACGAGGTCGAGGTCGGTGTCGACGGGGCCGAACATGGCGCCGAGCCTACGCGGTGCCCCCTGCGGCACCGACATCGATCGGACGGGCTGGTGCCGCCGCCGGACCGGCGCCATGCTGC